>VFZN01000001.1 GCA_016871195.1 Acidobacteriota bacterium
AGCGCCATCCCGCGTGCGGCAGAGGGCGTGCCGGCACAATCCACGTCGGTCCCGTCCAGCTGATACTGTCCGCCCTGCTGGGTGACGGTCAGCGTCAATCGATTGCAGTAGGGCTGCAGCTGCCATGAAAAAGTCCCGACGGTCTGTGCCGACGCCGATACCGCTGCTAGCAGCGAATACCCCAGGACGATACTCAGTCGGATCACGTGACAACGCATGGACGTCTCCCGCAAATGTGGACGCCTCCGTGGCGCCGACGGGTGATCGTATCTCAGCCACCCCGACCGTCTGCGTCGTGAGACCACCGGCGCACATCAGAGCCTCCGCGCGCTGCTCCGACCCCGTCGACCGTCGGGTCGACGAGACCGGGGTATCGCGGAGGAGAGGGGCCCGGCCGAGCGGAACGGTCGCCCGGTAGGCTCTAGGGAATCGTCACGGTCTGGGCGCTGGTGGCGGCGCTCGCGCCGCAGGCGTTCTGCGCCGCCACGGTGAAGCTGTAGGTGCCCGGCGGCGCCGGGCTGCTGAGGGTGCGCCCGGTGACTGGCACCGCGGTGGACGGCGGTCGCCTCCGGTCGCCGCCCGTGGCCCCCCGTGTTGGAGACATTGTGGAGACGGCGCCCACCCCCCTACATCCTGCCCCCGGGGTGGGTCGGGGGGCGTGAAAGCCGGCGCACAATTTTCCCGGCCCTCCACCCTCGGGCCGACGGGGCTTCAGGCACCTATGTGCTACGGATGATCTGGTAAGCTTCCTTTCGTCTCCCGTGGGTCTCCACAGGAAGACCGGAACAAAGAGGGTCTCGATGCGTCTCAATCGTCGTGTGCGCAGTGGTGTTGCTCTGGTGCTCGCGGCGCTGGGTGCCGTGATCTTGGCGACCGAGCAGACGAACTCTCAGGTGGGGCAGCTGGTGATTTCGCCCTCCACCATACGATTCGGTAGCGACTCGGCCGATGCCGTCACACTGGGAGCGTCCGCCACGCAGACGGTCACGCTGAGGAATACTGGCACGTTGTACACCCTCAATGGCTACTGCTCAGGGCCCTCTGGTGATTCGTTGCCGATTGTCGGCGGCACCTGCCGCAGCGATGCGAACTTGGGCGGCGTCACCCAGCTTGGTCCAGGGGAAAGTTGCACGTACGAATTCCGCTTCACTCCCACGGTCAAGAAAATCCACAGCGGCAGCTGGCAGTTCGGGATGAGTTCGCCACTCGCAATCGGCACGTGCGATGTGTTCGCGAGCGTGGGGTGGTCGGCGCAGGCCCGCGGCACGACGGCGCTCAGCCTGACTCCATCGTCGTTTAACTTCGGTTCGGTTCCTGTGGGTAGCAGCGGGCCGGCTCAGACATTCACGCTTACGAACCAGTCCCCTTCCACGCTTTACGGCTGGTCGGGAGGCACCAAAGGTCCAACCGACGTCAAAAAAGTGGGAGGGACATGCAAGTACGGCTCGGACGATTCCGTCGGCACCGTGACATCACTTGCACCGGGGGAGAGCTGCACGTTTGTGTTCCGGTATTCGCCCGAAGCGTTGCGCCCCGGCCCGCAATCGGGCTCCGTGTTCATGGCGATGTTGTCGCCTGGATTCACCTACTCTGATGAGCAGGCCAATCTGGCGTGGACAGGCACGGTGACGGCCTCCCATGCGTTGAGTTCCACGCAGTACGAAATGCCCGCATCCGGCGGGTCGCGCACCGTGACGATGACCGCCGTAGCGGCAGGGCTGCCGTGGACGGCGTCGGTAATCAACCCCGGCAACAATGCCTGGCTGACGGTTACCACGTCGCCCGCGAGTGGGACGGGGAACGGCACCGTGGCATTTGCAGTGGCGCCGACGACCAGAACGAGTGAGCGTATCGCCGGTGCCTACGTGGCCGGCATCTCGGTCAGCTTCATTCAAGCCGGCGCGGCGGTGTCGTTCACGCCGGAGTATCCGGGGATTGGCCCGACGGGTGGCACGAAGCAGATCACGGTAACGAGCACGTCGAGCGCGTTACCGTGGACGGCGACGAGCAGCGCGGCGTGGCTGACGTTCGACGGGGCGACGAGCGGGACGGGGAGCGGGAGCGTGACGGTGAAGGCCGGGCCGCTGCCGACGTCGACGGCGCGGACGGCGAGGGTGACGGTGGCGGGCAAGACGGTGACGGTCACGCAGTTTGCGACGGAATATTCGTTTGCGCCGAACGCGGTGACGATTCCAGGCGAGGGCGGGACGCAGACGGTGACGTTCACCAGCGCCTTGGGCAGCGCGTGGACGGCGACGAGCACGGCGCCGTGGCTGACGGTGACGCCGACGAGCGGCGCGGCCGGCACGGTGAACACGACGATGACGCTGACGGCGGCACGCACGACGTCGGACGCGGCGCGTACGGCAACGGTGACGGTGGGCGGGCAGGCGCTGACGGTGACGCAGCCCGGACTGTCGGCAGCAGGGCTGCCCTCAGCGCCGACGGGGCTGACGGCGACGGTGGCGGGCAGCACGGTGACGTTTGACTGGGTGGCGCCGCTGACGGGCGAGCCGTTGAGCCGGTATGTGCTGGAGGCGGGACTGGCGCCGGGGCGGTCAGACATCGCGTCGCTGCATGTGACGGACGGGACGCGATTTGTGGTGGGCGGGGTGCCGAACGGGCGGTTCTTCGTGCGGGTGCGGTCGGCGAACAGCTTTGGCGCGAGCGGGCCGTCGAACGAGGTGGAGGTGCTGGTGGGCAGCACCGGGACGGCGCCGCGCCCGCCGACGGGGCTGACGGTGACGGTGACGGGGGCGAGCCTGCAGCTGACGTGGATCGCGGCGAGCACAGGCGATGCGCCGACGGGGTACACGCTGGAGGCGGGCTCGGCGCCCAGCCAATCGAACATCGCGACGGTGAACCTTGGACCGTTTACGAGCTTCAGCGTGGGCGGGGTGCCGAACGGGCTGTATTACGTGCGGGTGCGGGCGTCGAACAGCTTCGGGGTGAGCGGGCCCTCGAACGAAGCGTCGTTCAGCGTGGGCGGGGTAGCGGCGGCGCCGGGCGCACCGAGCGGGCTGACGGCGACGGTGACGGGCGGGACGGTGGCGCTGGCGTGGACGGCGCCGGCGACGGGCGGGCCGCCGACGGAGTATGTGCTGGAGGCGGGGACGGGCCCAGGGCGGTCGGACATCGTGCCGGGGATTGCGACGGGGAGCACGCTGACGGCGTTTTCGGCGGCCGGGGTGCCGCCGGGGACGTATTACGTGCGGGTGAAGGCGATGAACATCCTGGGGCTGAGCGCGGCGTCGAACGAGGTGCGCTTAACGGTGACCTCGGCGGATGTGCCGGCGCCGACGCTGGTCACGGGGACGGCGGTGCCGCTGGCGGAGACGGACGCGCTGGGGGCGCCGACGTCGCTGGCGGGGGTGGTGGAGGCCGATACGGTGGCGCTGCAGTGGGGCGCGCCGGTAAGCGGGACGGCGTTTACGCAGTATGTGCTGGAGGTGCGGGCGGCACAGGCGGCGGATGACGCGGCGTGGACGGTGGCGGCGACGAGTGCGACGCCGACGCTGCGGCTGGCGGACGTGCCGGCCGGGGCGTATTACGTGCGGGTCCGCACGACGGACGGGACGCAGGTCAGTCCGACCTCCAACGCGCTGCTCGTCCTCGTCCCCTGACCGGCCGCACGGCCACGACACGCACGGCCATTCAAGGGCCCCGCGGGCACCCTGTGCCCCGGGGCCCTTGGTGCTTCTCCCGCACTCCTCGTATTGTTATAAAGCAAGACTCCCAGGAAGGACACCCTGGGTCTTGCGGGTTCATGGTTGGTCAGACAGAGCGATACAAGAGCGACATGGGACGCCTACTTCCTCTGCGGGCCCTATTCTTCATCGTGCTTGATCCGATCTGGTGGACGGTTTAGTTACGCTGCGTAAGTCATCCTTTGTCCGTACGCTGCCGGATTCATTCGCCCCGCAGAGACTGCCGACGCCGTTGCGCGAGGAACGCTTTGTTGTTGTCTAGCGACTGGGTCGTGGCTTCGCCGGAGCTGTCAAACTACAAGCCGAGTTCGCTCTTGACCGTCGAGAAGAACTCCTCCATCACCGCGTTGTCGTAACAATTGCCTCGGCGGCTCATGCTACAGGTGATGCCGCGCGTCGCCAAGACCTCGCGCTAGTCCTCGTTGGCGCCGTCGCCGGGTTCGTGAGCACGGCCCTGCTGCGTCGCTGACGCGACCGATACCGCAGGTCGCCGGCCCGATCGGCCTCGGCCCCCCAGCGATGGGGCGCGCCCGCGCCCCGGTGAGCGGGGGGTGGGGGGGGGCGGCCAGCCCCCCACAGGGCTCGGGATTGTCGTCAATGCAGGCGCGCGGGGCCCTCTGGGGGCCACGGGGGCCTGCTCACTGGGAGGCCGCTAATACGGCCTATCGTCATCTTGCCGCGCTCCAGCTTCGACAGCAGCGCGGGCGACAGTCCGGAGTGCCGGCCGAGGTCCACCAGCCCGAGCTTCTTCTTGAGTCGCAGCGCCTTGAGCTTGCCGCCAATCTCGTAGCGGAAGAGTTCGTTGTCCAGCGTGCGGTGAGCCACAGTTCGAAGACTGTGCTACTACGACAAGATTTTGCTCAATAAGAACACGGTGGTGCTCGGCGGCACGGCGCGAGCCGCACCTGCACGGCCAGCATCTGAACACGTGTTCCTGTGAAGCAAATATCGGCGGCCTTTTGTCTGCTGGCTCACACGACTTTCGAAGTGACGGCATTTAACTCTGCAGAAACAAATTATTCCTATAAGCTGTGGTTATCGCGCCCTGAGTTCGCCGGTAGCGGCCAACATCGATGAGCGCTCTCTGAGAAAGGTGTTACGGGCATGTTCAAGATCCAGGACTTCATGATTCTCGGCGCCGCGTTCATCTCCTTCCTGTTCTCGGTGTCGCTGTGGTTCGGCGCCTTCTGGCCGCCAAACCGGGAGGCCGGCGTCTTCGTCGGGCTGTGGGTGCCGTCAATCCTGGCGGCAGGCATCTATGTTCAGCTGCTGCGGACCGCAAGGCAATAACCATGGATCTCTGGATTCTGACGGTTGGTTTCGTGACCTTCGGCCTGTTGATGGGTGGGTTGTTTTTCACAATCAGGGAGTTTCGGCAGATGAAGCCGGGCGATACGGACGGTATCCGTCAGGCGATGATGGCGCGCGACTACCAGCCGAAATGACAGCCGGACCTCGGATTCCTGTCTCGCCATTGAGCGCCGCCGAAAAAACAGTGCTGATCGTGGGCGGCGGCCTGGCCGGCCTGGCCTGCGCCATCCGGCTGCAGGAAGCCGGTGTCCGCACCACCATCTTCGAGCGCAGTTACGACGTCGGCGGGTCAGGACCGATCCAATGGAGGGGTTTCTGCTGGACCGCGGGTTCCAGGTGTTTCTGGACGCCTATCCCGAAGCGGGACACCTGCTGAACCAGCAGAGCCTGGACCTTCGGGCATTCAAACCATGCGCCTTGATCTACACGCCGTCCGGCATGCAACGCGTCATGGATGTAACCCGTGAACCCCGGCACCTCACTGCAAGCGTTCTCGCTCAGGTCGGGTCGTTGGCTGACAAGCTGCGGGTCGCGGCCCTCAAGACCCGGCTGACGAGTGTCTCTGTTGAAGACATCGCTGCGCACGAGGACATGACTACGGCGCGCTATCTCGAGCGGGCGGGATTCACGCCATCGATGGTCGACGGCTTCTTCCGCTCTTTCTATGGCGGCATTTTTCTCGAGCGGGATCTCCACACCTCGAGCCGAATGTTCGAGTCCACGTTCAAGATGTTTTCACAGGGCAGCGCCACGCTGCCGTCGAAAGGAATGGGGGCTGGGTCTGAAAGCTGGGTCTGAGCACAGGCCTTCCGTTCACCGGGAGGCCGCTAATACGGCCTATCGTCCGGATGCCACCGCCTGCGCCGCCGCCATGATGCGCCTCGTCGCCGACCCGACCCTGCAGCGGGCGCTGCGCGACGGCGCCCGTCGCTGGGCCGAGCGCCGCACCTGGGAGCACGAACTCGACCGGCTCGACACCTCGTACCGCGAGGTGCTCCGCCGGTCGGCACGATGACGCGTCGACAGCCGCCGCCGCGGGCGGGGCGCGGCGCGGCGCCGCGCCTAGAACGTCAGCTTCGCGCCAATGCGCGCCAGACGCGGCGGCACGACACTGAGCGGACGGTTGTACGACGTGCCAGAGCTCCACTGCAGGTTCTGGGCCGGGTTCTCGTTGAACATGTTGTAGAGGTCGAAGAAGATCCCGAGCTTGCGGAACGTGCCCAGGCCGACTTCCTTCTCGACGCGCAGGTCGGTGATGACGATCGCGTCCTGGCGCTGCGTGCCCATGGGCTCGGCCAGGATGCGGACGTTGCCCACGAAGAAGCCGGTCGCCGCAAATGTGCGGCCGAACGGGTACCCCTGCTGGTAGCGCACCATCGGCGAGACGTTCACGCCCCACGGCGCCTGATACGTCCCCGAGAGCTTGAAGTTCGCGCGCGTGTATTCGAAGCGGCCGTCGTCGGTGTTGATGAGGTCGTTCGGTGTTGCCGGCAGCGTGTTCTGACGCACGGCGTTCCCCTGGAAGGCCGAGAAGCCGTTGTCGTAGCTCTTGGTGATGCCGTATGAGATGAGCGCGCTCCAGCGGTTGCTCATCCGCTTGGTGCCGGTGATCTCGAACGTGTGGAAGTCGCCGGTGTTCAGATCCGAGTTGCGCGTCTGGTTAACGACCGGCAGCGCACGGAACGCCGGATCGAGATCGAAGGCCTGGATCGTGCCGCCGTCGTCAGGGGTGCCGATACGGCCGTCCGGACCGGGGTCCCGCACCGGGAACGGCACCGTGAAGGCACTGATCGGCCGGTTGATATTCTCGCGCTGGTAGAGATTCCGGTTGCCGCGCCAGACGTAGCCGGCGCGCACGCCGAAGTTGGCGATCACCTCGCGCTCGAGGAAGAGCGCGATCTCGTCGGTGCGCGCGTTCTTCAGGTTCGGGTCGATCGACTCGGCGGCGCGGCCGCCGCGGCTGTCGATGAGGCGGCCTTCCTCGCCGGCATCCCAGCGGTTGTTGTTGTTCGTGTCGGTCCAGGCGTGTCGCCGCCACCAGGCCGGTGAATTTTCGCTGACGTTGAAGACGAAGTCGGCGCCTGGGTTCCACCAGTACTGGCCGTAGTTGGCCTTGAGCACCGTCTTCTGGTCGCCGAAGACGTCGTAGGTGACGCCGATGCGGGGCGCGAAGAGATTCCACGCGATGATGCTGTCGTTGGCCGCGAACCGGATGGCCGTGGGGTTGAAGCGGCTCACGCCGTGTTCCTGCTCGGGCAGGTAGGCGCGGTAGCGATCCATGCGCACGCCGAGGTTCAGGGTGAGGCGGTTGCTCACCCGCCACGTGTCGTTCACGAACGTGCCGTAGGTGCGCAGCTTGCCGACCGCTTCGCCCGGCTGGAACAGATACACCTCGATCTTCGCGCCGTTGTTCAGCACGTGGAGAACATCGTCTTCGTAGCCGTCCACGTAGATGTCGGTGACCGCCTCGTCGAAGACCTCGCCGCCGGCCTTGAAGTTGTGCTCGCCCAGCCAGCCGTTCTTGAAGTAGCTGACCGTGCCCAGAACCTGATCGCGCTTCCTGTCGCGCCCCCAGTTCCTGTTCCGTCCCGCCAGCAGGTTGTTGCCGATGTCCTCGTAGCGCCGGCCGGTGCCGTTCGGCGTGTTGTCCCAGTCGTAGCCGTACTGGCCGACGCGTACTTCGGCGAAGGCGTTGGCGCCGAGCACGCCGTTCCACTCGGCCTTGTGCACCCAGGCCCAGAAGTTCTGGTTCCAGGTGGTCTCGAGCGTGTTGATGCCGGTGTCGACGCCGAGCAGGAACGAGTCGAAGCGCTGCGGCTGCAGCTTCTGCGAGGGCTGCGAGTAGGCGATGAACTTGTTGTTCTGCGACAGGTTGTAGGTCAGCTTGCCGCTGAAGTTGTTGAGGATGGTCTGCTGCGGGCCGGCCGCGTAGTTGGCGAAGCGGGCCTTGATGTCCTGGTTGCGATACGACCCGTACCACCAGATCTTGTCCTTGACGACGTAGCCGCCGAACCCGAGGTTGTTGTCGCGGTACGACGACAGGCGGTTCAGAGCTTCGGCCGCCAGATTACCGCTGCCGCGCAGGCCGCGGGCGATCTGGTCGTCGTCGATGTTCGTGCCCTGCCAGCTCTCGTGCGAGTAGCCGCCGAAGTAGGTGCCGCGGAACTGATTGCCGCCCGACTTGCTGATGAACTGCGACTGCACGCCGGGGGTCGACGCCTCGGCGGTGTGCGCCGCCTGGTTGATGACCACTTCCTCCATGGCGCCGACGTCGGGATAGTTGCCGAAGGCGCCCGTGGCCTCGGTGGCGTTGATGCCCTCGATGCTGGCCCGCACCTGGCCCGAGGTGCCGTAGGAGACGAAGGCCTGCTGCGTGCCGTTGGTGCTGCCGCCGACGTCGATGCGGCTCATCTGCACCGACGGCGAGCCAGCCAGCAGCGAGAAGTAGTCACGCGAGGTTGGCAGCGCCGCGAGCTGCTCGGCGTTGAACGTGGTGCCCACCTGCGTGGCCGACGTGTCGACGACCGGCGACTGTCCGGTCACAGTCACCGACTCCTCGAGGCTCGCCACCTTCATCTCGGCGTTGATGGTGCCGGTGAAGCCGGTGCTGATCCGGATGCCTTCGTTGCGCACCGTCCGGAAGCCGGCCAGCTCGAACTGCACCACGTAGTCGCCCGGCGGCACGGCGGTGAACCGGTACTGCCCCTCGGCGTCGCTCACGGCGGTTCTCTCGCCCATCATCGCCGGGCTCGTGATGGTGACGGTGACGCCCGGCATCACGGCGCCGGTGTCGTCCAGCACCCGGCCGTTCATGGCACCCGTGCCCGACGTGGTGGCTTGCCCGAAGGCGACCGAGATGTCACCGAGAACCAGCAGGAATGCAATGACCAGGCTGCGACGCATGACCGATCCTCCTCACGCACATGGAACGACCCGACGATGACACCGGCGGACTGTGGGGGTTCTAGTCGATCCGGGCGCAGATGTCAATCGGGAACGTGAGCGTCGGCCAGCAGCCGGGCGTGAGACGCTGGCGGCCGCGCGCGCAGCAGGGGAATCGCGTCGAACAGGCGTGAGGCCGGCGCCGTTGAACGCGGCAAGCCGCCACACCGGCGCGCCCGGCGCGTCGAGCTTCTCGCGGACGGTGCCGCCACCGGCCACGAACTGGCCGTGCACGAGATACGAATTGCCGAAGGCATCCCCGGCGCTGTCATCCGCTGTCAGGCTGGGCACGCCAGCGTCGGCCCAGATCAGGCAGCCATCGAGGTCGATCTTGGCGCAGCCGGCGCGGCTCGCGATGATCGACTGGCCGGTCATGAGGATGGTCCCGTCGGGAGTCAGCCACGTGATCTGCCCCAGCGTCTGATAGAAACCGTCATGTCATCGGAACAGCCACTTCATACGGACTATCGACGGGGGAAGAATGAGGGAGTGAACTCAGAAAGAGTAGAAACGTGCCTGGACGCCTGGACGGATGGGCGGTGGGGTGTCGCAGGCTGACGCCCAGGGGGGCGTTGGCAGGCGGCGCACGGTGCTGAGGGGCCGCCAGTCGCGCTACGGTGGCGGGGCGGCTTTCGTGGCGCGGTGGTGGCGGAGCTTGCAGGTGTTCGAACAGAACTCGCGGTTCTTCGAGAAGCCACCCTTGCCGATGCGCATCCACTTGTTGCACTGCTTGCATTTTCGGAGTGACACAGCCGAAGAACCCGACATGTCTCCAAGGCTGACCCACAGCGCCTGATGCAGGGTTTTCGGAATCGGCTGCCACCTCCCGTCCCTCAGAGTCATGCCCATCGGTTCCGCCCCTACAAGCGGGAGTAACGCGGCCTCTACGTGCTGTTGAATGTCAGCCCTACAGGTAGTCATGCGTTTCCAGAACCCGTGAAGTTCCCTGACCGTTGCGTCGACCACCTGCGGAAGGTGTCGCATCGGCAGAATCTCCGCGTCACCGCGGCGCTCGAATTCCTGGAACATCTCGCCCAGTTTTACCCACTGCATGACCACCGGGTGCAGTGCCTGAATCGCCGCCACCCAATCGGCAATCGGCTCCACCACCGTAAACCTGGGGAATCCTTGCACGACCGCAAAGGACACCGGTGCGTTGAGCCAACCGCGCGATTCCGCGAATCTCCGAATGGCCTCTCCATGCGGCTCCAGCACGGCCACGTCGAGCACGGCGCCTTCATAGGCCCGGGCTTCGAGCGGCGGGAGTTCTCCGTCACCGGTCTGCACAAGCACCAACTCCGCTTCAGAGTCGGCATATCGCTTACCGAGCGTGAGGCCGAATGTCGCGGCTGACACACAGACAGTCAACGACTTATCGTGTCATTAGTCAACTATTTTCAGAATCTTTAAGTGTGCATTGTGACACCACAAAAAGTGTCAACACAGAATCAGCCAGATTCAAAGGCGCAATCATGGTGTTCAAGGAAACTCGAAGAAACCATATAAATACTTTATATGGTATCAGTGAGTGGCAGACAAAGGAGACCAGATGACGCACAAGAAGATTCCGACGACGACACCGGAGCCCAAGGCCGCTCGGCCTGCCGGTCGTGCCGACCATGCCGGTCGGCCTTTTGAGAAGTTCCTGCGCACGTTGACGTCCGCCCTGGTGCTGTTCCGGTGGGCGGGAGACTTGTTTGTGACGGTCCTGATGCAGCCGTGGACGCGGACCCTCCCCCTGGAGGGGCAGGAGTTCAAGGATTGGGTGTCAGGGCGCCTGTATGCGGCCAAGCAAGGAGTTAACTGGTACCGGTACGGGGATTCGAACCCCGGTTACATGGCTGAGAACCACGTGTCCTGACCCCTAGACGATACCGGCACGTAGGGAAGACCTCAGATGTTAGCGGCTGATTCGTACGACCGTCAAGAACGATTCCGCCGCACCGAGTGCCATAATGCAGACATGGCCGTGCCTTCGCGGTTCGCCGACTTTCTGGCACTGACCAAACCCCGACTCAACCTGCTCGTGCTGCTGACGACGGCCGCCGCCTACCGGCTCGGCCTCGACGGGCCGCTCGCCCCGGCCCCGTTCATCCACACGCTGACCGGCACGGCACTCGTCGCCGGCGGCGCCGCCGCGCTCAATCAGGTGTGGGAACGCGAGTCAGACCGACTGATGGCCCGCACGCGCCTGCGCCCGTTGCCCGACGCCCGACTCGACACCGGCCAGGCGACGTGGTTTGGCCGCGTCCTCTCGATCGCCGGGCTCGTGCAGCTCGCCGTCTTCGTCAACGTGCTGACCGCCGCGGTGGCACTGGCCACGCTGGTCAGCTACGTGTGGTGGTACACCCCACTCAAATTCCGCACCTCGCTCTCAACCATCGTCGGTGCCCTGCCCGGCGCTCTGCCCGCCGTCATCGGCTGGACCGGCGCCACCAATCAGCTCACGCCCGAAGCCTGGGTGCTCTTCGGCATCGTCTTCATGTGGCAGATGCCGCACTTTCTCGCCATCGCCTGGATGTATCGCGACGAATACGCACGGGCCGGCATGCCGCTGCTGCCCGTCATTCATCCCGATGGACGGTCGACCGGACGCCAGGCCTCGCTCTACACCGCCGGCCTGCTGCCGCTGACCCTGATGCCCACGCTGATGGGCATGGCCTCGGCCTACTATCTCGCCGGGGCCGTGGTGCTCGGGGCGTGCCTGCTGGTGCTGAGCCTCGAGTTTTCGCTGGTGCGCTCACAGGCCGCCGCGCGCCGGCTGTTCTTCGGTTCCATCCTCTACTTGTCGCTGCTCTGGGGCCTACTCGTGTGGGATCACGTCTCACACTAGACCGCCACACGCTCATCGCCGCGAGCCCGCACCCATGACCGTCTACGACCTGCCCACGCTCAACGCCTCGCTCAACGCCCTTGCCACCGTGCTGCTCACCGCCGGGTGGTACTTCATCCGCACAGGCCAGCGACACGCCCACCGGCTCTGCATGCTGTCGGCCTTCGGCGTGTCGGCCGCGTTCCTGACGTCGTATCTCGTCTACCACTACAACGTCGGCTCGGTCGCCTTCACCGGCGTCGGTGCGATTCGTGTCGTCTACTTCACGATTCTCATCACCCACGTCGTGCTGGCCGCCGCCATCGTCCCGATGATTCTGATGTCGCTGTCGCGCGCGCTGTCGTCGCGCTTCGACCAGCACCGCCGCATCGCCCGATGGACGCTGCCCCTGTGGCTCTACGTGTCGGTCACCGGCGTGGTGGTCTACTGGATGCTCTATCGCCTCTAGCGGTATCGCACATAGCGCGCCCACACCTGACGCCACCGCGCTTCGTCTGCCGCCCACCCGGCCGCCACCACCGCCGGGTCGTCGCCGCGCACGACGCGCTCGAGGCTCAGGCGTGACCCCAGCAGCACCGACGTGTTCGCCAGCTGATACTGCGAGGGATAGAGCCGGCCGAGGGCACCGGCGACCTCGAGCCCGAGACGCACCGAGGGCAGTGCGCCGCGATCGGTCACCGTCATGAACACGCCCTGGCACACCTCGCCGGCATAGCGGCTGGTCGACGGCGTGAAGGTCACCGGATAAAAGCGGACGCCGGGAATGCGACGCGCGTTGAGCGCAGCCGCCAGCGCGGCGCCATCAATCCACGGCGCCCCAATCTGCTCGAAGGGCTGGTCGGTGCCGCGCCCCACGGAAATGTTCGAATACTCGATGGCCCCGATGCCCGGGTAGAGCGTCGCCTGCGTCAGGCTGCGCATGTTCGGCGAGGGATTGACCCAGCGCACGCCCGTCTGATCGAACCACGCATCACGCACCCAGTTGGCCATGGGCACCACCGTCAGATCGGCGCCGAGCGTCTTCTCGCTGTTGAACAGCGTCGCCAGCTCGCCCATGGTCAGGCCATGGCGCACCGGCATCGGGTGATATAGCGTGAACGACGCGATGTCGGCATCGGGCAGCGGCCCTTCGACCTGCCAGCCGTTAATGGGGTTCGGTCGGTCGAGGACGATGACGGCCTTCTTCCCGGCCGCAGCGGCTTCGAGGACGAGACCAAGCGTGGTCTGGTACGTGTAGAACCGACTGCCCACGTCGGCAATGTCGAACACCAGCGTGTCGAGGTCGCGCAGCATCTCGGGCGTCGGCTTCCGTGTGTCTCCGTAGAGCGAATGCACCGGAAGGCCCGTCGCCGCGTCGGTAGACGAGGCGATGTCCTCGCGGTCTTCCGTTCCCCTGATGCCGTGTTCCGGGCTGAACAGCGCCACAAGACGCGGGCCGAGGGCATCACGCAGCACGTCGATGGTGCTGCGCCCCGTGCGGTCACGGCCCGTGTGATTCGTCACCAGACCCACACGCCGCCCCTGCAGCAGCGCAAAGCCGTCGCGGGCGAGCACGTCGATGCCCGTCAGCACCGGGGCGGCAGGCGCCGAAGCGGGCACACTGGCCATCGCCAGGGTCGGGGTCGGCAGCGACGGCACCTGCAGCCGCGCAGGGCCCGCCTCGTGCATGGCCGCCGCGGCCAGTGTCGCCACCCGCGCGCGCACCGGGGTAACGTCACCCACGCCATCGGGATGGAGGCGACTGGCCAGAAACACCACCCAGCCCCCCGAGGCAGGGTCGACCCACAGGCTGGTGCCGGTAAAGCCGGTGTGCCCATACGACCCGACGGGGAAGAGTTCTCCGCGATTCGACGAATACGAGGTGTCGATGTCCCACCCCAGCCCCCGCACGGCCGGCATGGTGGGTGGCGTCGCGCGTGATGTCATGCGCGCCACGGTCGCCGAGGCTAGCACGCGCCGCCCCCCGAGCGTGCCGCCGTTGAGCAGCATCTGGGCGAACCGGGCGAGATCAGGGGCTGATCCGAAGAGGCCCGCGTGCCCGGCGACACCTCCCATGCGCCGTGCAGTCGGGTCATGCACGACGCCTCGAAGCGGCTCGGCCGTCGGGCGCCGACAGGGCCACGCATCGAGCGTGTCGCAGCGTTCGGTCGGCGCTATGCGCGACCGCAGGGTCGCCGGCGGAAGAAATCCCGTATCGCGCATGCCGAGCGGCTCGAAGATGTGCCGACGCACATAGACATCGAGCGTCTCTCCCGAGACCGCCCGGACGATGTCGCCCAGCAGGAAGAAGTTGATGTCGCTGTAGACAAAGCGTTCGCCGGGGGCCGCGGTGGGCACTTCGTTCCGGGCCAGTTCGATGGCGGCGTCGTAGCCCGTCCATGGGTCGGCCAGGTCGACATCCGGACGCAGGCCCGACGTGTGGGCCAGCAGGTGCCCGACGGTGATGGGCCCCTTCCCGAACCGCTCGAACCCGCGCACGTGCGTCGACACCGGATCGTTCAACCGGATGCGTCCCTGCTCGACCAGCGACATGACGGCCGAGGTGGTGGCCACCACTTTGGTCAGCGATGCGAGGTCGAAAATCGTATCCAGCGTCATCGCTTCCCGGGAGGGCACCCGCGCGCGGTCGCCGTAGGCCCGGGCATGCAGCACCTGCGCACGTCTGCCCACCATGACCACCGCGCCCGGCATCTGGCCGGCCTGCATCGCCTCGTTCACCACGCGGTCGATGCCGGGAATGCCAGGGGGGCTCAGCGCAGGCGTTGCGGGCGCCGCCGCGCTGCGGGTCGACCCCCGCCCCACTGGACTCTGGGCCGACAGTGGCAGCGACGTCAGCGCAAGAAGGGCCAGCAGCAGGCCAGCGCGGCGGGGAAAGGATCTGAGGTGCACGCGGATAACATATACTTCTGGCATTGGACGTGTCGTCGGATATCGCCTCGGAGACCCAGATCAATGCGTGATTTCAAGACTCTGTTCAGTGCGACAGTGATGGCGCTGGTCGTGTCGGTGCTCCCCGCGCTGGCGCAGACCGGTCGCATCGGCGGCACCATCAAGGACACCAACGGCCAGCCCATCAAGGGCGCTACCGTCGTGGCCGAAAACCCTGCCGCAGCCCCGTCATCCTTCACCGCGACGACCGATGACAAAGGTCGCTACTCGATGATCGGCCTCAAGTCGGGCGTCTGGAAGATCACGGCGTCGGCTCCGGGCTTCCAGCCCCAGGCCGGCAACGTGCCCATCAAAACCATCGGCGCACCCATGCCGCCGGTCGACTTCGCACTCGCTCCTGGCGCTGGTGCCGGTGGCGGTGGGGCACTGGGCGGTGCCAACACCAAGGAACTGCAGGCCGAACTCTCCAAGGCCGAGGCCATGATCAACGCCAAGGACTACACCGGCGCGATCGGCATCTACGAGGCCATGATTGCCAAGGTGCCGGCCCTCACCGCCCTGCAGCTGCAGATTGGCGGTCTCTACCGCATGCAGAAGCAGTACGACCAGGCCATTGCCACCTACAAGAAGATTCCCGCCGGCGATGCCAACACGGACAAGGCCACCATCGAAATCGGCATGACGCTGCTCGAGAAGAACGACCTCGCCGGCGCCGAAGCCACCCTGACGACGGCCGCCCAGTCGACCAGCGCCAACAAGGAAGTGTTCTATGCCCTCGGCGAAGTGATGTTCGCCAAGGGGTCGACCGATGAGGCCGTCAAGCACTACGAGCGTGCCGCGGAGATTGATCCGAACTGGGGCAAGCCGCTCTTCAAGCTCGGCCTCGCCAAGCTGCAGAAGGCCGACACCGCCGGCACGATCACGATCATGGAAAAGCTGATTCAGGTCGACCCGAATTCGGCCGAGGCCGCACAGGCCAAGGCGCTGGTCGAGCAGCTCAAGAAGCAGTAAGCATCGCCGCGGCGATGCCCGCGGGTCGCCTCCCGGCGACCGTCACATCACCACAACGGCCGGAGTACTCACGCATTCCGGCCGTTTGTCATTGCGCCCCGTTGGTTACCGACGACCGCGCGTGCACGCGCCACCCGCACCGCTCGGATCAGCCGTACAAAAAAAGAGGGCCCGATATTCCGGGCCCCGTGAGCCAATCACTAGAGGGTGGGGCTCTCACAACAGGTGGCGTCCCGCGAGCGGGTCACGCCGAAGTTACACGTAATGCAGAAGCAATGATCGTGCCGCGCACCTGCCTTATGACACATGCAAATTCGGGCCTGTTTTCAGCGATCGTGCCGAGGAAATCCACTCGCCCGCGTCGCGCGATCCAGCGAGATGGATTTACGGATTCAGCATTCCGTAGACTGACCGCTTCACGGCAGTCGGTCGACAACCGTCAGAGCTGCGACCGAATCGCCCAGAGGTCGGGAAACAGCGGCGTCATCAGCGTCGACTGCAGATAACCCGCGCCGCTCGATCCCCCGGTGCCCGGCTTCATGCCGATGGTGCGCTGCACCATCTTGACGTGGCGATAGCGCCACTCCTGCAGGCCCTCATCCAGATCGACCAGCCGTTCAGCCAGCGCCGACATGCCCGGATCGTTGCGATACATGCGCACCAGCTCGGCCTGAAGTTCGGCATCGGGAACCACCGGAGTGGTGACGTCGCGCGCCAGCACCGCTGCCGGCACACTAAATCCCTGCCGCGCCAGCAGGCTCACAAACGCATCCCAGAGCGTCGGCGCCTGTAAGCGTCGCTCGAGTGCCACGCGCGCCCGGCTGCCCTCCGGAAAGCGGCTGACGACGGCGGACGACTTGTGTCCGAGGAGGAATTCGAGCTGACGGAACTGGTCTGACTGAAACCCGCTGGCCGCCTCGAGCCTCGCGCGGAACGACTGGAACTCGAGCGGTGTCATCGTCTCGAGGATGTCGAGCTGCCCGACCTGCACTTTCAGGATGGTGAGAATCCGCTTGAGGGTGTGCTGCGCCCGCACCAGATCACCGGCCTCGAGCAGGGCGACGACATGGTCAAGCTCATGCAGCAGCTCCTTGAACCACAGCTCGTACACCTGATGAATCACGATGAACAGCAGTTCGTCGTGCTCGGGACCGTCCGATCGCGGACGCTGCAGCGTCAGCAGTTCATCGATGGCCAGATAGCTGCCGTAGGTCACGGCGCGATCAGTCATCGCCGACGCCTCGCAGGGGCGGGCGCCGCAGCGCCCGACGCCAGCGCTCGCGGCGCCCCGCAGGACGCCGCGGGTCTCACCACAGCAACCGCACGCCGATGCGTCCGGTCAGCGGCGCGAGAATGGCGGCCGGGCGCTGGAAGTTCACCCCGGTCGTCTGCGTGATTGTTTCCGACGCATGGCTGTTCGTCAGGTTGAAGCCATCCAGGAACAGCCGCGCCCTGATGCGCCCGGTCAGCGCCAGGGTCTTCTCGACGCGCGTATCGAGCACCCAGATGTTGTCGACGCGAAAATCCGTGGCAGCCGTGGCGTAGATGGTCATCGTGGGCACCACCAGGCCGAACGCCGACGCCGCTGTCCCGGGCACCGAGATGGCACGGGCATAGTTCGCCCCCGACTGATGGCGAAGCACCGGCGACACGCGAATGCCGTACGGCAGGTCGTAGCTGCCCGTCGCCTTCACGCTCCACTGGGTCGTGCTCTGGATGCCGGGCTGGTCGGGATGCACCGGATACCCGTTGAGGAACGACTGCAGCCACGTGTACGCACCGCCCAGCTGGAACGACCACTTGTTGCTGTAGCGGCGCGTGAACGCCAGCTCGACCGTCTTGAAGTTCTCATCCTGATCGACGTTCTGCACGACCCGCGTCAGGGGGAAGTTGGCTTCATAAATACGCGGAAGGCCGCGCAGCGCGATGACCTGGTCGTCGGCCGTACCCGCACGTCCATCGGCCCCGATGTCGGTAAACGGAAACACCACGCTGTAGGCGCCGCTGAGCAGCGACCGCTGCGGCGTGTAGGTCGCAATCAGATCGGCCTGCGTCTTGTAGACGAAGCCGCCACGGATGCCCATCGTGCCGGTCAGCTCGCGCTCGAGCCACGTGCTGATTTCATGGGTCAGCGGCGACCTGATGGCCGGATCAAGCTGGATGGCCCCCGCCAGTGCCTGTCCGGTGACGGCGCCCTCCTCGCCCGACTGCCACACACGATCGCCGTTGCGATCGGTCCAGGCGTAGCTGCGGAACTTGCCCGCCGTGTTCGGGTTGGCACTGCTGCCGACGCCCACGCCCGGGTTGTGCCAGAACATCCCGTAATTGGCCTTGAACAGCGTCTTGCCGTCGCCCGTCAGGTCGAACGTCACGCCCGCGCGCGGCGCAAACTGGTTCCATACATACAGCTCGCGCTCGGCAAACGTGGCGGCCGGCAGCTGCAGCAGCGGATGCGAGAAGGCCAGTTGCTGCTGCTCGGGCAGCCACCCGCGATAGCGGTCATAGCGCACGCCGGCGTTGAGCGTCAGGCGTCCCACCTGCCAGGTGTCGTTGATGAAGGCGCCCCACACATCGAGTGCCGCACGCGAGGTCAGGTCGCCGTTGTCGTTGTTCTTCAGCCCGCCGATGGCGCGCGCCGTGGGCGGCGCAATCTCAATCGACGATGACACGCCGTTTGCGTAAAAGTGCCCGACGTTGCCGCCGTACTGCTGCTGATAGCCTTCCCAGCCCTGCTCGAGCAGCATCTCGCCCCCGACCTTCAGGCTGTGACTGCCCCAGCCGGCATCCACAAACAGCGTCGACGCCGTGGTCACCTGCTTGCGGTCGCGATCGATCTGCCACTTCTGCTGCGCCCCGGCCAGTTCGCCGGCACCCGTGTCGCGCCAGAAATATGCCTGGTCGCTGTTGGCGATGAGCGGAAAGTAGTAGCCGAAGTCGCCGACGCGGGTTTCAAAGTAGAGCCGGTCGGTGATGGTGCTGTTCCACTCGGCCTTCCACACCCAGCTGCCCGAGTCCTGCCGCAGCGTCGTGTCGGCGCTGCGGTAGATGTCCGAGGCATACGGCAGTCGGTTCGGCTGCACCTTCTGCCCCCACTGGTAGTACCCGATGAGCTTGTTCCGGCTGTTCAGCTGTATCGTGGCCTTGCCCACCGGATTCCAGAGCTGTGTGTCGAACGTCTGATCGAACTGGAACTGGGGCTGCTGCACCGCGTTGAACTGTTCGCGATAGGTGCCGAACCACCAGATGCGATCCTTGACGATCGGCCCGCCCATGTTCACCGCGCGGTCATAGTAGCGATCGATCTCGTTTGACCCCTTGCGGATGCCGAAGCCCCCGTCCTTCTGCGCGGTCAGGTACCGATCCGGAAGGTTCGACCACTGCAGCAGGTTGTTGTACCAGTCGTAGTAGGCCTCGCCGGCAAATGTATTGCCGCCCGACTTGGCAATGAACTGGCTCTGCACACCGGGATTGGGCATCTCGGCGCCCTGGCCCGACGTCCCCAGAAACACTTCGTCGAGTGACGAATAGTCGAAGTAGAAGCCCGCGCCGCCGGTGCCTTCCGTCGTGTTGATGCCTTCGATGAGCACACGCACCTGGCCGCTGAAGCCGTAGGCCTGATAGCCCGTCTGCGTGCCGGCCCGGTTGCCGCCCACATCGATGCGCGCCATCTGCACCGACGGGGTCACGGCCAGCAGCGACCACATGTCGCGGCCGTTCGGAATCGACCGCAGGTTGTCGAGCGAGAAGTTCTGCTGCACGCGCGTCGAGGTGGCGTCGATGAGCGGCGAGGCGCCCTTGACCGTCACCGTCTCCTGCACCGCAGCCAGGATCAGCTCGACATTCAGCGCCGCCGTGAAGCCCAGCACAATCTGCACGCCCTCGCGCCTGAGCGTGTTGAAGCCGGCAAGCTCATAGGTCACGGTGTAGACGCCCGGAGGCACGGCGGGAAAGCGGTAAGTGCCGCTCTCGCTGCTGACAGTCGACTGCACGCCCGGCATGGAGGGACTGGTGGCCGTCACCGTCACGCCCGGGAGCACGGCGCCCTGCGCGTCACTCACGCGCCCCTGAATGGTGCCGGTACTGCTTGCTCCGCCGCCCTGCGCCTGCACGGGCAGCGCGGATCCCAGCGCCAGCACACAGGCCAGGGCTGCGATTGACCAACGCGACATACACGCTCCTCCTGCGGCCCGACGACTCACCAGCGAGTCGCGGAGGCCGGTACCAGGGACGCGCCGCGGCAGGGGGCCTGCCACTGGACGCATCCGGCAGTTCTATCAGAAATCCGTCGGGCGTGGATAGACGGCCCGGGGCCGTCATCCCCGCCGCGTCATGATGAGCCCGGCGAAGATCACGGCGGCACCCGCCAGTTGCCGCACCGCCAGGCCCTCGCCAATCCATAGCGCCGCAATCGACATGGCCATCACCGGCGTCAGGTTGCTCCACGCCGCCGTGCGCGTGCTGCCCACGCGCTGCACGCTCGAGTACCAGATCAGGTAGGCCAGCGCCAGGGCAAAGACCGCCGAGGCGACCATCAGCCCCCACCCGGTCATCGACACCTGCGCCCAGTCCATCGACTGCAGGGCCGGCACGGCTGCCAGTGTGTAGGCCGTCGCCCCCACCGTCATCGTGTAGCCGGTCACCACCATGGGCGAGTGCTTCTTCAGCAGCGGTACCGAGGCCACGGAATAGGTGGCCCAGCAGACGGTGCTGGCCAGCACCAGCAGGTCGCCGATCGGGTTGCCCGCGCCGGCCTGCGCCCCGACGACGATGTAGAGGCCGGTGAAGGAGATAGCTGCACCGATCCAGCGCTGCAGGCTGATGCGCTCGTGGCCGGTCCAGGCAGACAGCAGGGCCACAATCACCGGCGTCGTGCCCATGATGAGCGACCCGTTGGCCACGCTCGTGCGCTTGAGGCCTCCGAGAAACAGGAACTGGTAGACCAGGTGCCCGATGAGGCCGAGCACGACCACGCGCTGCCACTCGGTGCGCGTCAGGGCCGGGCGGGGCGTCGCGCGCTGCTGCCACCAGATGGCACCGAGAAAGAGACTCGAGGCAATCAGCAGGCGTAACGCGTTGAAGACGAGTTCCGGAAACTCGCGGAGCGCGATTTTGACGAGCGAGAAATTGGCGCCCCAGATGGACACCATCAGGAAGAGCAGCAGGTCGAAGCGCGTGAGCGCGGGGCTACCGCCTGGTCGGGATGAGGACACGGGCTGCCGCTGACGAGGAAAACGAGTGGGCTGCGGACCGGAACGGCCCGAAGCGCCACTCGTCGGGAAAGGCCGTGCCGGCCACGGCAGACCGGGGCCGAGCGTGTTAGCCGCCGAACGGCTTGATGAAGAAGAGAATCAGCGTCACGAGCAGCACGTAAATCACGAGCGACTCGATCAGCACAAGACCCAAAATCAGCGCGCCGCGGATTTCGCCGGCGGCCCCGGGGTTGCGCGCGATGGCCTCGGCGGCAGCGGCCACGGCACGACCCTGCCCCAGCGCTGCACCGAACGCGGCCACGGCCAGCGCAAAGCCGGCAGTGATGATCGACCACTGGACCAGACCCGAGTCAGCGACCGCGCCAGCGGCCTCCTGCGCATGGGCCGGAGCCACCAGGCCGAGAACAAAGAACCCGAACATCATGGACAGCACTGACCGTCGTGTGCTCACAGCGAACGCCTCCCTCACGCAAACCATTGAACCTGTTACGACCCCCGGTGCCCGAGCCTGACGGCTTCGGCAGCGACTGCCGCCACTGGCGCGGTGACCCCCACTACCAGCGCGACCGGGTCAAACTGCAAACGCACCATCATACCGTAGGCCGCGAGTGCGAGCATAACATGCCGTGTGAAACATTTCACGAGCAGCCAGCTCACTGCCGGAACCGGCCGGGACGGGCGTCCGCCTGCCGGGCCACCCGCGTCCACGGCGCGTCGCCCCGCGTCATCGGCCCGACCCATCAGCCCCTCGACCAGATCGCGAATCACCCACGCCGACGCCCCGAGCAGCGCCGCCCCGCCCAGCACACCGCCCGCCCACCGCCAGCCCGAGGGCCACAGCCCTCCGGGCACCGCCAGACAGACCGACAGGGCGCACGTCCACAGCACCACGCGGCGGGTCACCCCGTCCGCTCCCGGCCGCCCCCGCCACCCATCGTGGCCTGCATGACCCGGTACACGTTGAGCACCCCGGCCGAAAGACCCAGAAAGAACCCCGCAAACGCCAGCCACGGTGCCGTCTCCAGATAGCCGTCGAGCCAGTAGCCGCCGCCGAAGCCCAGCGCCAGGGCCATCACGAATGACAACCCGACGGTGCTCAGCTGACCCAGCAGGCGCGCAGTAGAGGGAGGCGTGGACATGACCCCGGCAGTCTACTCCGCACTATACTCGCCCGAGGGCAGACAGCACGCGCGGCGCTGCCCCCTGATCACTCCGCTCGGCCACCACGATGTCCGCACTGTCGTTCCGCATCCTGCGCCTCTTCGCCGTCACGCTGTTCGTCGCAGCGATGGCCGCCACCGTCTCGGGCCAGGACATCTTCCGCGCCAGTGTCGATGTCGTCACCCTGAACGTGACCGTCGCCGATGGTCAGGGACGGTTCATCACCGATCTCGAGAAGGACCAGTTCACGGTGCTGGAAAACGGGGTGCGCCAGGATGTGCTGATCTTCAGCCGCGAGAACCTGCCGGTGGCGCTGTCGCTGCTCATCGACACCAGCGCCAGCATGGAAAGCCGGATGCAGATTGCCCAGGATGCGGCCGTCGGATTCGCGCAGTGCATCCGTCCCCAGGACCTGGTGCAGATCATCGACTTCGACAACCGCGTCACCGTGGCGCAGGCGTTCACCGCAGACAAGGCCCTGCTCGAGCAGGCGATCCGCGGCACGCAGTCGGGGGGCATGACGTCGATGTATCAGGCGGTCTACATCGCGCTGCGCGAGCTGGCCAAAATCAGGAACCAGACGCGCGAAGACGTCCACCGCCAGGCCATCGTCCTGCTGTCTGACGGCGAAGATACCACCAGCCTCATCAAGTTCGAGGATGTGCTCGATCTGGCGAAGCGGTCTGAAACCAGCATCTACACGATCGGCCTGCAGCCCGACGATTCGATGACCCTCGGCGGGTTCCGCGAGGCGGCGTATGTGCTGCGGCAGCTGGCGCAGGAAACCGGCGGCAAGGCGTTCTTTGTGCAGAAGCCCGAAGAGCTGCCGGCCATCTACGGGCAGATTGCCGACGAAATCTCGAGCCAGTACGCCATGGGATTTGCCTCGAACAATCCGCGCCGTGACGGGACATGGCGGCGACTGCAGGTGCAGGTGGCCCGCCCGAACACCTCTGTCCGCACGAGGCGCGGCTACTTCGCGCCCTCGCGCTAGAATCAGCCCGCGGCAGCACCCTGCGGCCGCCCGTCTCGAAAGGACCTCACCGTGAACCGCCGTGTGGCCACCCTCCTGCTTGCCTCGTTCGGTGCCGGATGCTCGACGCCGCCGCCGCCGGCGCCGGCATACGACCTGCTCATCACCAACGCCAGCCTGATCGACGGCACCGGTGCTTCGGCCCGCGCGGGACAGCTGGCCATCAAGGATGGCCGCATCGTGGCCGTCGACACGGCGGTCCCGGGCACGGCGACACGGGTGATTGATGCGAAGGGCCGCACGGTCGCCCCGGGCTTCATCGACATGCACAGCCATTCGGACATGCCGCTGGTCACCGATGGCCGTGCGCACAGCAAGATCCGTCAGGGCGTCACGACCGAAGTCATTGGCGAGTCGGGCTCGATTGCCCCGCGCGACGCGGCGTCGCCCTCGCAGCCCTGGACCGATTTCGCCGGATATTTTTCCCATCTGAAGACCCAGGGCATTTCCGTCAACGTGCTCTCGTACATCGGCCTCGGCCAGGTGCGCGAACTGGCCGTCGGCACCGCCGACGTCACACCGACGCCCGCACAGGTCGAGACGATGAAGACGCTGATCTCGACGGCACTCGATCAGGGAGTGTTCGGCGTGTCGACCGGCCTCATCTATCCGCCGAACGCGTACCAGTCCCTCGATGAACTGACCACGCTCTCGGCCGTGGCGGCGGCGCGCGGCGGGCTCTACGCATCGCACCTGCGCTACGACGGCGCCAAACTGCGCGAGGGCATCGAAGAGGCCATCGCCATCGGCGAACGGGCCGGCATGCCCGTGCATGTCTTCCACATCAAGGTCACCGGCCAGGCCAACCGCGGCCGCATGCGCGAGGTCGTTTCGCTCGTCGAGGCCGCGCGGGCGCGGGGTGTGCGGGTTACGGCCGACCAGTATCCGTACATTGCCAGCAGCACGAGCCTGACCGCGACGATTCCGCAGTGGGCCGAGGACGGTGGCCCCGACAAGATGGCCGAACGCCTGCGCAACCCGCAACTGCGCGCGCGCATCCGCCGCGAGATGGAAGACCGGAATCCTGACTGGGAAAGCCGCTATCAGTCGGCGGGCTCGTGGGACAACATTCAGCTCGCCTCGATCGGCCGCGGTCGCGACGAGGCCTCACCCAACCGCCAGTACGAAGGCCTGCGCATTGCCGAGGCCGCGCGTCGCGCGGGCAAAGATCCCTTCGACTTCGTGTTCGATCTGCTCATCGAGGAGCGGGGCGCCGTCGGCTGCGTCTACTTCATCATCGACGAGACCGACGTCGAGCTCGCCATGCAGCAGCCGTGGGTGGCCATCGGATCCGATGGCTCGGCGCTGTCGATCGAAGGTCCGCTGCGCAGCGGCGTGCCGCATCCGCGCAACTTCGGAACGTTTCCCCGCGTGCTCGGACGCTATGTGCGCGAGCGGGGCGTGATCAGCCTCGAGGAGGCCGTGCGCAAGATGACGTCGCTGCCCGCCGGGATTCTCGGCCTGACCGACCGGGGCAGCCTGACGCCAGGCCGCTGGGCCGATGTGGTGATCTTCGACCCGGCGACCGTCGGTGACCGTGCCGACTTCGACAATCCCTTCCAGTATCCCGTAGGCATCGACACCGTCATCGTGAACGGTGCCGTGGTGCTGGACGAAGGGACGCACACGGGCACGCGGCCCGGGCAGGTGCTGCGGCGGCCGTAGGCTCAGCGCCAGAACATCAGGCGCTCGAGCCAGGCGATGCGTGTGAGGTCGTTGTAGATGACCGTCACCATGAGCGTCATCAGCACGGCGAAGCCGGCCAGATGCAGCTTCTCCTTGACCGCGACGCTGAAGTCGCGACGCACGATCGTTTCGAGCGCCATGATGAAGATGTGACCGCCGTCGAGCACGGGAATCGGCAGCAGGTTGAGCAGGCCGAGGTTGAGGCTGAGCGTGACCATCAGGCCGAGCAGCGCCACCCAGCCGGCCTTGGCCGTCTCGCCAGAGAGCTGCGCGATGCCGACCGGGCCCATCAGCTGCTTGGGCGAAGCTTCGCCGGTGAACAGGTCGCGCAGCGTCCTGAGAATCGTGACCGACATCTCGACATTGCGCTGCACGCTGAGGCCGACGGCCTGCAGCGGTGTGGGCGTGAATGTTTCGACGGCGTCGCCAATGCTGATGCCGATGCGCGGGCGGTCGCCTTCACGCACCGGCGTCACCTCGATGGTCTGGCGTGTGCCGGCCCGCTCGACCTCGACCCGCACCGGGCCGTCGGTCGTCGACGCAATGGCCTCTGAGACCTGCGCGCTGAAGACCATGCGCCGGCCGTTGATGCTGATGATGGTGTCGTTGGCCTGCAATCCGGCAGCCGCGGCCGGCTGGCCGCTGAGGGCGTCGCGAATCACCGGATAGACATCGGGCAGCACGCCGATCGTGCCGACCTCGAACTGCGGCGATTCCCCGGGGCCCACTTTGGTCGTGGCCGGACGAATCGGCAACCGCACTTCCTGCCGGTCGCGAATCACGACCACATCGACCTCGGCGTCGGGCCGCGCCGCCACCGCCAGCTCGAGCTGTTCCCAGGTCGACACTTCGGCCGAGCCGAGCCGCGTCACGAGGTCGCCGGGGCGCACGCCGGCGACTTCTGCCGGTGACCCGGCACTGACCACGCCGACCAGTGCCGGCTTCCGCAGGTAAGACGGGGTCGTCGCGCCCTGCATCAGCACCACGGCCATCACGACCACGGCGAGCAGCAGGTTCATGGCCGGGCCCATGATGAGAATCTGGAACCGCTGCCACTTGGTCTTCGAGAGGAACTCGTCCGGCTGGCCCGCACGCGGATCGTCGGGCGATTCGCCCGCCATCTTCACAAAGCCGCCGAGCGGAATGATGCTCAGCACATATTCGGTGTCGCCGCGCCGGAAGCCGAAGATGCGCGGGCCGAAGCCGATCGAGAACGTCAGCACCCGCACCCCGTTCCAGCGGGCGGCCATGAAATGGCCCAGCTCGTGCACGAAGACCAGCACTCCCAGGACAAACGCAAACGCCAGCAGGGTCGTCACAGGCGGAAACCTCTATGTCGATTGTAACGCCGCGATGCGGTCGGCCACGTGCTGCCGGGTCCAGCGGTCGATGCCGCGCACATCAGCCAGGGTCGTCACCGGCGCAGGCACGTGGGCATCCATCGCCTCGGCAATGACGTCGGGAATGGCATTGAACCCCAGGCGCCCGTCGAGGAAGGCCGCCACCGCCTCCTCGTTCGCCGCGTTGAGTACCACGGGCAGGCTGCGGTCGGATTCCAGTGCACGATAGGCCAGCCGCAGGCACGGAAAGTCATCCCATGCCGGAGGCTGGAACTCGAGGGGCCCGACGCGGGTCAGGTCGAGAAAGGGCACCGGCGCGTCCCATCGCTCGGGATAGGAGAACGCATACTGGATAGGCAGGCGCATGTCGGTGATGCCCATCTGCGCCAGCACCGACCCATCACGCAGTTCGACCATCGAGTGCACGATCGACTGCGGATGCACCACCACGTCGATCGCCGACGCAGGCATGCCGAAGAGCCAGTGCGCTTCGATCACTTCGAGGCCCTTGTTCATCAGTGTGGCCGAGTCGATAGTGATCTTCGCGCCCATCTTCCACGTCGGATGCCGCAGCGCATCGGCGGCGGTGACGGTAGCGAGACTGTCGCGCCGGCGTCCCCGGAAGGGGCCACCTGAGGCGGTCAGCACCAGCCGCCGCACCTCGGATGCGCGTTGTCCTTCGAGACACTGATGGATGGCATTGTGTTCGCTGTCGACGGGCAGCACCGCCACGCCCTTCTGGCGTGCCGCCTCCATCACCAGACCACCGGCCATGACGAGCACTTCCTTGTTGGCCAGGGCAATCGTCTTGCCGCAGTCAATGGCCGCCAGCACGGCTTCCAGCGCCGCCGTACCGGACGAGGCGCAGAGCACGATGTCGGCATCGGGGCACGTCGCCACGGCCAGCAGCCCCTCGGCCCCTGCCTGCACACGCGGAGTCGTGACACCGGTCGCCATCACGGCGGACGCGGCCTCTGGTGTCGCCATGGCCACCACCTGCGGTCGGTGGGCCTCGACCTGTGCGGCCATCTGCGTGGCATTGGCACCGGCGGCCAGGGCCACCACCGCCAGCCGATCAGGATGCGTCGCCACCACCGACAGCGCGCTGGTGCCAATCGACCCGGTCGACCCCAGAATCGCCACGCGAATCACGGGTCGGCTCACCGCAGCACCCAGTACAGCAGCGGCACCGTGAACAGCAGGGCATCAATGCGATCGAGCACGCCGCCGTGACCGGGAATCAGCGTGCTGCTGTCCTTCATGCCGGCCGCGCGCTTGATCATCGACTCGAATAAATCGCCGGTGATGCCGGCCACGACCATCAGGAGGCCCACGAGCCCGAGGACGGGTGTCGCCACGTCTGGTGCCCACATCCGCCCGAGCGTCATCAGCACGAGCGGGGCCACGACGACGCCGCCCAGGGCCCCCTCGATGGTCTTCTTGGGGCTGCGCGCGGGCGCCAGGGCATGCCGGCCAAAGGTCCGTCCCACGTAGTACTGGGCCGAATCACTGGCGACGACCGTGGCGAGCAGCAGGAACACGGCGTCACGGCCCCGACCGGCGTGCAGTGCGACCAGCGCACCGAGCGGCCAGCCGATATAGAGCGGCGTCAGCACCGCCACCGCCACCGATGTCAGCGTCGCAGGCCCCGTGACGGGCGAGCGCAGTACAACCAGCGCCGTCACCAGGAACAAGGCCCACACGACGAGAAGCGGGCTGACATGCGGATACGGCACCATCGCACACGTCAGCAGCGTGGCCACGAGCGTGGGCCAGAACGGCATCGCGGCGCCCGTGGCGGTGACCATGCGGTGCCACTCGCGGAAGGCGGCGGCGGTCACCGCCAGCGCCATCGCCAGCAGGGCTGTCGGTGGCAGCGACCACAGCACGGCCAGCGTCAGCGCGGCCATCGCCAGGGCACTCAGGATGCGTGTCATACCGGAAATCAGGGGGTCGACTGGGCCACGACAGGCGCAATGCCTCCGTACCGCCGGTCGCGCTTCTGATACGCCAGGATGGCGTCGAGCAGATGGCGGCGCCGGAAGTCAGGCCACAGCGTGCCGGTCACGTAGATCTCGGCGTAGGCAATCTGCCAGAGCAGAAAGTTGCTGATGCGCATCTCGCCGCTGGTGCGGATGAGCAGGTCGGGGTCGGGCTGCCCGGCCGTGTAGAGCCACTGCGAAAACCGATCTTCGTCGAGGGTCGCCGGATCAACGCGTGCAGCCAGCACCGCCTTGACCGCGTCGACAATTTCAGCCCGGCCCCCGTAGTTGAGCGCGATGTTGAACTGCAGGCCGCGGTGCACGGCCGTGCGCGCCTCGGCCTCGCGCAGTTCCTCGAGCACTTCCGTGGGCAGCCCGTCCGCACGACCAATGACACGGAACCGGATGCCGTGCTCGATGAGCGTGTCGAGTTCACTGCGGAGGTAACGGCGCAGGAGCGTCATCAGCACCGACACCTCCGCCGCGGGACGCTTCCAGTTTTCGATCGAGAACGCATACAGCGTCAGCACCTCGAGGCCCAGACGCGCCGACGTCTCCACCACCTCGCGCACGCTCTGAATGCCGGCGCGGTGTCCTTCCACCCGGGGCAGGTGGCGCTGCTCGGCCCAGCGGCCGTTGCCATCCATGATGATGGCTACGTGCTGCGGCAGGCGGTCCGGTTGAATCTGGCGGGCCAGCGCGGCATCGTCCGATCCCTCCGGAATCGACGCCAGAAGCCGTTCGAGTGACATGAAAGACTGCCCTGATTCTATATCCGTCGGTCGCACCGTGTGCGCGGCGTCAATACCGCACCCGCACCAGCACCAGCCCCTCGGGCGGGGCCGTGGCTCCCGCACGCCGGCGGTCACGCGACGCCAGCAGCTCGTGCATATACTCGGCCGGCCAGCGTCCGCGTCCGATCTCGACCAGCGTGCCGACGATATTGCGCACCATGTGGCGCAGAAAGCCCGTGCCCTCGATGTCGTAGTGCACGCAGGCGGGTGGCCCTGGCCCCATGCGGAGCCGCGACCGCAGCACGCGTCGCACGGAGGTGCGCACATCACCACCGGCCGCCTGGAAGGCGGCAAAATCGTGTTCGCCGACCACCATCGCCGCCGCCTGATGCATGGCCGTCAGGTCGAGCCGCGGAGGCATCGCCCAGACGACGCGCCGCACAAACGGTGAGGGTGACGGATCGAGCAGCAGCGTATAGCGATAGGCCTTGCTGCGCGCATCGCGGCGGGCGTTGAAGCCCGGGGGCTTCTCGGCCACCTGCGTGACACGCACATCCCCGGGCAGGCGCACATTGAGCGCACGTTGCAACGTCGCGGCAGGCAGGCGGTTGGTCACGTCAACGCTGACGACCTGGGCGAGCGCATGCACGCCCGCATCGGTGCGGCCGGCGGCGACGACGCCGACCTGTTGCCCCTCGATGATCGCCAGCGCCGACTCGAGCGCCTCCTGCACGGTGCGTGCCCCGGGCTGCCGCTGCCAGCCGGCGAAATCGGTGCCCTCGTAGGCCACCGTCAGCGCCAGCGTGCGGGTCGGCCGCTGGCCCGCGGCGTCCATGCTAGCGGGCCGCAGCGCCCGGACGCGATCCGGGCTTGATCACCGGCAGCCCCTGCGCGCAGAGCGGACAGGCCTCGGGCTGATAGGTCGGCAGGGCCATGGGCAGCAGGCTGTGGAAGGGCACGTCGAGCCCCGGCTGTCCGCCGCTGCGATCGACGATCGAGCAGGCGCCCACGACGGTGGCGCCGGCGGCCCGGGCCACGTCGATGGTTTCGCGGGTCGACCCCCCGGTGGTCACCACGTCCTCGACGACGAGGACCCGATCATCAGGCCCCAGGGCGAACCCGCGCCGCAGGGCCAGAGTGCCCTCGACGCGCTCGGCAAACAGGGCGGGCACATCGAGGGTCCGGCCGACTTCCTGCCCGATCACGATGCCGCCCATGGCGGGCGACAGCACCACGGTGGCCCCGAGGCTGCGCACGCGAGCGCCGAGGGCGGCGCCGAGGGCTTCGGCGTCGCGCGGAAACATCAGCACGCGGGCGCACTGGAGATAGCCGGGGCTGTGCAGTCCCGACGAGAGCTTGAAATGACCCTCGAGCAGTGCACCCGAGCGGCGGAAGGTGGCGAGCACATCGGCGTCAGTCATCGCCCGGTAGTATAGCCAGACTCACTGAACCGTCCGCGGCCTATCGACGTCTAACAAAAGCGGAATTGTTTCCGAGGGAGTGTGGAATGGCCGTGAGGACACGAGGAATGGCGCAGCGCGCGCTGAGTGTGACGCTGATTCTGCTGGGGCTGACACTGTCCGGGGTCGGGATGGCCTGGAGCCAGACGACCGGAGGCGACGCCAGTCAGGCGCGGCGCATCAGCATGGACGAAGCCGTGGCGCTGGCCCTCGAAAACAATCTCGACCTGCAGGTCGAGCGCATCACCCCGCAGGTGCAGGACCTCAGCGTGGCGCAGGTACGCACCGGCTACACGCCCACATTCACCTCGAACATCAACTGGAACGACCAGACACAACCACCGGTCAGCCTGCTCGCCGGCAACAACCTTGAGATTGTGACCAACACGTCGCGGTACGAGTTCGGACTCGGCGCGCTCAACCGCTTCGGCGGCAACTACAACGTGTCGCTCAACAACAACCGCGTCACGACCAACAACATCTTCACCAACTTCAACCCGCAGCTGTCCGCCAACGTCAGCCTCAACTACACGCAGCCGCTGCTGCGCAACTTCAAGATCGACGGCACGAGGCAGCAGCTGCTCATCAGTCAGAAGACCCGTGAAATCTCCGGTGTCCAGCTGCAGCAGTCCATCGCGCTGACAGCGCGCAACGTCAAGACGGCTTATTACGACCTGGTCTTCGCGATCAGCAATCTCGGGGCGCAGCAGCAGTCGCTCGAGCTGGCGAGGCAGTCGCTCAAGGACAGCCGGGCCCGCGTCGAAATCGGCACCGTGGCCCCCATCGACCTGGTGCAGGGCGAATCCGAGGTGGCCCAGCGCGAGGAAAGCGTCATCCTGGCGGAGGCCGCGATTGCCCGCGCCGAAGATCGCCTGCGCACGCTCGTGTTCAACCCCGGACAGCCCGACTTCTGGCGCATGCACATCGAACCGGCCGACGCCGTGTCGTTCCGCGCCATTGCCGTCGATACGGATGCCGCGATCGCCCGCGCCCTGCAGTCGCGCACCGACCTGGTGGCCTCGCGCAAGCAGATTGAATCGAACGACGTGAACATCCGCTTCTTCAAGAACCAGACGATGCCCGACGTCAGCGCCTCGCTGGCGTACTTCTCGCAGGGCGTCGGCGGCACGTCGTTCATCCGCGGCCCCGGCGGCTTCCCCGGCCCCATTATCGGGCAGGTCGAGAAGAGCTTCGGCGCCACACTGAAGGACATGTTCACAGGGAACTTCCCCACATGGACGCTCGGCGTGCAGGTCTCCTACCCCATCGGTCAGGCCAACACCGAAGCCGCCCTCGCGCGTGCCCGGCTGCAGGACCAGCAGGCCCGCAAGCAGCTGCAGAGCCAGGAGCTGCAGGTGGCCTCGCAGATTCGCGAGCTGGCCCGCCAGGTGCAGACCAATGCCAAGCGCGTCGACGCCACCCGCGCCTCGCGTACGCTGGCCGAGCGCAGGCTCGAGGCCGAAGAAAAGAAGCTGGCCGCCGGCACGTCGACCAGCTTCCTAGTCTTTCAGGCGCAGCGCGACCTCAATCAGGCGCGCAACAACGAGCTGTCGGCGCTGCTCGACTACAGCAAGTCGGCAGTCGATTTCGAAACCGCCCAGGACGTGCCGCTCACCGGCGGCGCGGGGGTGACGGCCGTCTCGACGGCCGGGGTCACCGGAGGCACCACCACCGGCAGCACTGCGTCGACGGGTGCCGGCGGCTTCCGCCAGCAGTAACGGCACCCCTGCTACACTCTCAGGCCGTGCCGCCCGTCACGGCCATCGTCATCACCCGGAACGAGGCCGCCCACATCCGGGCGGCCCTCGAGTCGCTTGCGTTTGCCGACGAAATCATCGTGGTCGACAGCGAGAGCACCGACGACACGGTGCCCATCGCGCGCGAGTGTGCGGCCCGCGTGGTCGTGCGGGCGTGGCCGGGCTACGTCGCACAGAAGAACTTCGCGGCCTCACTGGCCACCCACGACTGGATCTTCTCGCTCGACGCCGATGAGCGGGTCACCCCGGCGCTGGCCGATCAGATGCGCACGGCGCTTGACTCGGCGCCCGATACCGTTGCCGGGTTCCGTGTGCCGAGAGTCACCTGGCACCTCGGCCGATGGATTCGGTCAACAGACTGGTACCCCGACCATCAGCTGCGCCTCTATCACCGCGCGCGCGCGCGGTGGGACGGCCACCTGGTGCACGAATCGGTGCAAGCCGACGGCGCCGTGCACACGCTGAGCGGCGAGCTGCTGCACTATGCCTACCGCGACATCGCGCATCACTGGCAGACCATGAACCACTACACGTCGCTGGCGGCGCGCCAGATGTTCGAGCGCGAGCGGCGTGCACACTGGTGGGACCTGCTGCTGCATCCACCGGCCGCATTTCTGCGCAACTACCTGCTGCGGGGCGGATTCCGGGACGGCGTCCCCGGTCTCGTCATTTCCGCCATGAATGCCCGCTATGTGGGTCTCAAGTACGCCAAGCTGTGGGAACTGTGGTCAGCCTCCACCTCGACACCGCCCGGACCTGGCGCGGCGGACAGCAACAGGCCCTCCTGACCGTCGAGGGGCTGCGCGCCCGGGGGCACCGCACGCTGCTGGTGGCCCCAACCGATGGCGAGCTGTACAGGCGTGCGCCCGACACGCCCGATCGCATCGGTCTGAGCGCCTCGTCGGAAATCGACCTCACGGCCGCCTGGCGCCTCTCACGGCTGCTGGCCGCGCATCGTCCTGACATCGTGCATGCCCACGACTCGCACGGGCTGGCGACCGCCGCTACAGCCCTGTCGTTCGGCGCCGTGGCACCGGCGCCGCAGCTGGTCGCGGCACGCCGCGTCGACTTCCACCTCAACCGCAATTCTTTCTCACGCTGGAAACATCGGCAGGTGGCGCGATTCATCGCCGCGTCACAGGCCATTGCCGACATGCTGTACTCCGACGGCATCGCACGCGACCGTATCAGCGTCGTGCACGACGGCATCGACGTTGAACGCATCGGGCGCATGGCGCCCACCGACCTGCATCAGGAGTTCTGGCTGCCGCACGGTGTGCCGGTTCTTGTGAACATCGGAGCCCTCGTCGACCACAAGGGACAGCGTTTTCTGCTTGACGCCCTTCCCCTAGCCATGAAGCGCATCCCCGACCTGCATCTGATAATTCTTGGCGAGGGTGAACTGCGGCGCCCGCTCGAGCAGCAGGTGCAGCGTCTGCATCTGGAACGCGCCGTGCGGCTGCCGGGCTTCCGCAACGATGTGCTCGCGCTGGCACGATCGGCCGACCTCTTCGTCATGAGTTCGGTCACCGAGGGCCTGGGGTCCACGGTGCTCGACGCCATGGCCATGGGACTGGCCGTCGTGGGCACGCGCGCGGGCGGCATTCCCGAGGCCGTCGTCGACGGCGAGACAGGCCTGCTGGTTCCGGTGGCCGATCCGTCCGCGCTGGCAGAGGCCATCGTGTCGCTGATGACCGACCCCGAACGGCGCGCCCGGTTCGGCGAGGCCGGTCGGCGCCACGTGGCCCAGCACTTCTCCGTCGACCAACTGGTCGATCGCACCTTCGCGGTCTACCAGGACGTGGTGTCACGCGCCGCGCGCGTGCCCGACCGCGGCTAGAGCCAGCCGGCCTTGCGGAACCGATAGACGAGGTAGGCGTCAATCAGTCCCATCGCCGCAAGCGCCGCGGGATAGCCCCAGCGCCACTGCAGTTCGGGCATCACCTCGAAATTCATGCCGTACACGCCGGCAATGAGCGTCGGCACCGCGACCAGCGCGGCATAGGCGGCCAGCCGCTTGGTGACTTCGTTTTCCTGGATGGTGATGAGCGACAGGTTGACCGACATCACCGTGGTCGTCATGTCGCGCAGGTTCTCTTCCGACTGCTTGAGGCGCAGCAGATGGTCGAAGACGTCACGGAAGTAATCGTCGAGCCCCGCGCACACCGGAGGCACACGGCCGCCATGCAGCTTGCCGGTCACCTCGAGCAGCGGACTGATGGCACGGTCCAGCAGCATCAGTTTGCGCTTCAGCAGATAGAGCGCTTCAATCTGTGCACGCGTGTTCTGGCCGTTGAAGATGAGTTCCTCGATGTCCTCGGCCTCTTCGGTCAGGGCATCGAGCACGGGGAAGTAGCGATCGACCACCGCATCCATCAGGGCATACAGCACATACGCTGGCCCATGGCGCAGCAGCTCGGGCTCGAGTTCGCAACGGCGCCGCACGTCGGCAAAGCCGGCTTCGGTATCGCGGCGCACCGAGACGATATAGGTCGGGCCCACGAAGATGGCGATTTCGCCGTGGGTGACTTCGTCATGGCTCCGCTCGACCACATGCAGGACGACAAACAGTGCCTGACCGTACTCCTCGAGCTTGGGACGCTGATGCCCGTGGCGGGCATCCTCGACAGCCAGCTCGGGCAGGTCGAACTCGTCCTCGAGCGTGCGTAGCTCCTCGTCGTCCGGATCCTTCAGCGCCACCCAGACAAACGAGTTGCTCTGGTCGAGGGTGCTGCGAATCTGGTGAAGCGGAATGTCGGCGACGCGCTCGCCGTCGCGGTAGGCAACACAATTGACCAGCATGACCGTCCGCGCCGCTCCTTACCGAGGCGCCGTCGACACGCGAATCGCGTCGCCCGGCAGGGTATACGCCGTGGACACGCCGTCCTCGCCGACCATCGTCAGCCGCGTCGAGGGGGTGCCGGAGTCGGTGACAAGGTCGAGCGTCAGCGTGAGGGCACCGGCGTATGCCGAACCCGGCGTCGCATAGAACGTGACGCCCGTCCAGCCGCCGGTGGTGTGCAGGGGACCAAAGGCGTCGGCACTGACGCGGCGCCCGGTGGCCTGATCCGTCATCTGCAGCCGGCCACGCGCACCGCGGTCGCCGGGGGCCCAGTCGAGACTGATGTCGACCTCGACTGCATCCGTCGATGCGCGCCCTGCGACGCGGATGCGACCCGTAGTGGGCTGCGGCCGGCTCGGTTCATGGCGTCCGCGGGTCAGCACCCGACCCGTGTGTACGCCGGTAGGCCGTCCCTCGGTCCACGCGAGGGCGCCGTTGATGACGACGTGCCTGATGCCCTCGGGCATGGCCGCAGGGTCGGCAAAGGTCGCGTGATCGATGACCGTCGCCGGGTCGAACACCGTGATGTCCGCCGCCATTCCAGGGGCCAGCCATCCGCGATTGACGAGGCCGATCGTGGCGGCGGGCAGGCCGGTCATGCGCCTCACCGCTTCTTCCCACGAGAACACTCGCTGTTCCCGCACATACCGGCCCAGCACGCGCGGATACGTACCGTAATAACGGGGATGCGAGACCCGACCATCAACGGCTCCGCAATCGCAGGCCACCGATGCCGTTGGCTCCTTGAGGATCGCGACGAGATCAGACTCGATGCCGAATCGCAGAATCGCCCCGCCGTCGCGCTGCTCAAGCAGCCGTAGCAGGGCCTCGCCCGGTGACAAGGTGCCGAACGATCGCATGGCATCGACGAGTTCTACCTGCTGTCCGGTGGCATACACGCCTTCGGGCCCGCCAAATCGTGCGCGCATGGCCTCCTCGGCCTCAGCCACGATGCGCCGTCGCTGCACCGGATCTCCAAAGCGGACCAGCATCGCGTCACGGCCACCCTCGAGCGCCCACCCGGGAATGAGCAACGCGCCGAGGCCTGATTGTCCGGCCAGGTAGGGATACACGTCGGCCGCGGTGTAGGTGCCGCGCACGGTCGTCTCGCGCATCATGGCGAGCAGTGCCGGGGCCGTCCCCTGTTCACGGCCCTGGGCCTTCATGTGCGTGACGATGGGCATGAGTCCGGCACGCGCGGCCACCGACAGCGTTTCGGCGACACCCACCTTCGAGCTAAAGCCCGATTCGGGCGTCAGGCGATCGTGATTGGTGAAGAACGTCCGCCAGGGGCGCGCCACGTCGATGATCTGCGTCACTTCCTCGGCCGTGGCGTAGTAGGCCGGCTTGTAATCGAGGCCCGCCGACACCCCGTACGCGCCGGCCATCAGGCCCTGCTCGAGCAACGCTCGCATCCGTCCCGTGTCATCGGCCGTGGGCCGACGGTCGGTGCTGCCCATGACCTGCGCCCACACCGCGTTGAATCCGATCGAAGTCGCCACGTTCAGCGCCAGCGGCGCGTCGGCGAGCGTCCGATGCTGACTGGCCAGATCGTACGGGCCGCCGCCGTCGGCATTGAGCAGCTCGGTAGTCACGCCCTGGGCCAGCATGTTCACGCCCGTCCGAAGGCCTGCGACCGTGGCGTGTGAATGGATATTGATGAAGCCGGGCGTCACGTAGAGCCCGCGGGCATCGATGTCGCGGGTCGCGGTGTGACCCGAGAGATCCCCCACCTGCCTGATGGCACCACGCACGACACCGACGTCGGTGCGCACCCCCGGTGCGCCGGTTCCATCGAACATCGTGCCGCCACGGATGATCAGGTCAAACCCGGGTGACGGAGGCGCCTGTGCCAGGCCGCCAGTGAACGCCAGCGCGGCCAGCACCATGCACAGCACACCGTGCACTCCACGTCGTGAGAAGCGGGACATCATGCGTGCCGCGAGCATACACCGGCCGCTAGGCCGTTCGGCGGCGCCGGGGCATGACCGGATGGCACGCCCCGCGCAGCGGACAGTGTTCGTCGCGCCGGGCCGTGCCGAGGCCGCACGCGTCCATCATGCCTAGATGGCACAGGGCAAAGTCATACCGCACGGGGTCATCGGCATCAAGCTGCCGTAGCACAGTCGTGATCTCTGCGGCCATGCGCCAGCCTGGTGTCACGCGGCGCGTCAACCTGAGACAGCGGCCCACCCTGATGACGTGCGTATCGAGGGGAATGACGAGCTGCGACGGTCGCACGTGCGTCCAGTGCCCGACGTCGACACGGTCAGCACGCACCATCCACCTGAGAAACAGGTTGAGGCGCTTGCATGCCCCACCGGTCGACGGCCGCGAAAAGAAATAGGCCACCCCTGGCCGTGCCGGCACGCGACCGTAGGCCGCCGTCAGATCAAGCGCGAGCGCCCGGCGCGAAAACGACTCGAGAGCCTCAGCCACCGTCACGGCCTCTGCAGGGTGGCCCCCGGCAAAGAAGCCTTCAATCGAACCCGCCCGCGCAATCATCTGCCGCAGCACCCACAGCAGGGCGACGAGGTCGACGCCACGAATCCACCGATGACCCAGCGAGGCCAGAGCCCGGCCATCCCTGACGGGTTCGAACTCCTGCACAAACCTGGCGGGCCGCGGACCCATGACCTCGAGCAGCGACTCGAGTGACTGCAGGATGCTCTGCACGCGACCGAAGGCCAGCGCAGCCGCGCAGAAGGCCACGACCTCGCGGTCGGCGGCCTCGGGATAGCGGCGCACGACCCAGATCGGATCAGACACTACATGTTCGACGTCGTACGCGGCATAGAGGGCGTCGAGACGCGGCTTGAGCTGCAGCAGCGCCTCGCGCCCGGGGCCGCGACCTACAGAACGGGCCACCCGGCGTCCAGCGCGCGGAGCGCATCCAGAATGGTCGCCGCGACCTTCGCGAAAACCTCGCCATTGACGCGGTCTGGCGTATCGGTGGGCCGGTGATAGTCGGCGTGATCTTCCACACCGAAATACACGAAGGGCAGACCTGCCGTGTGAAACACCCCGTGGTCAGACTGCTGCGTCCAGTCGTCACGACCGGTGGCCGGGTCGTCGTGCCCGAAGCGAAGCGTGATCGGCGCACGGGTGGCCACAGGCTGCAGCAGCGTCTTCAGCAACGGGGTGTAGCGTGTGCCCGCCGCATACAGCTCGCCATTGTCGGCACGAGCCACCATGTCGAGGTTCACGTTGAGCGCGAGACGTTCGCGAGGCACCGGCAGCGCATCGACAAACGCCCGCGCCCCCTGAAGGCCGTTTTCCTCGGCATCGAAAGCGGCCACGATGATCGTGCGCGCAAACGGGGCCGTGCGACACACCTCGGCGATGGCCAGCAGCACCGCCACACCCGACGCGTTGTCATCGGCCCCGGGGTGCAGCTGCCCGGCCCGTGTACCCAGGTGGTCGAAATGAGCCGACAGCACGATCGCTGGCAGGTCGGGCCGGCGTCCCTCACAGCGCCCGATGAGGTTCGTGCCGGCCACCGGCATCGCCGTCGCGCCACCGCGCGCCCGCGGCGTAAAGGTGAACGTCTGCTCGAAGCGATCGCCAATTCCTGGCTGCAGCTGCGCGGCGACGAACCGCTCGCGCACATATGCCCTCGCGCGGGCATTGCCCTCGGTGCCTGCTGCGCGTCCGCCAAACTCCTCGGATGCCAGCCGCCTGACGGTCGCCATCAGGGCCTCGACACGCATCGGCTCGAGCACGGATGCAGCGGCCACCACCGGCCGGCCGCCGGCGGCCGCCGCCGATGCGGGCGACGGAACCTGTGCCGCCAGCACCATCGGCAGCGCGGCTACGGCCAGTGCCGCTAACGCGCTCGTGCGTGTCACCACCCGGCTGAGCACCATGGGGGCATGCCCTCAGAACTGCGTAATCGGAATGCCCGACGCACACATCGGGCATTCGCGGGCCGCCACGTTCGGCGGGGCTGTGTATTCGATGAGCGAGACGCGAGGCTCTGGCAGTGCCACCTGCGACTCACACCGGTCGATGATGTGCAGAATCGCCAGCGCGGTGCCGCCGGCCTGCCGCACCAGCTCGACACACCGCGCCATCGTCTGACCGGTATTGAGCACATCATCTGCCAGCACGACGCGGCGTCCGCGGATGAGTGACGCATAGAAGGGACTCAGCTGCAGTGTCCCCTCGTGCGTGCTGAATGGTGCAAACTCACAGCGTGCCCGCGCCATCGGACGCCGGCCATCGAGCAGCCCGGCGATCGTGTGCGCCAGCAGTGCGCCTCCCGTAGACGGCCCGGCGACCACGTCGGCCTGTTCCAGCATGTCCCACGGCGTCACATCCATCAGGTCCTGCGCCACACGCCAGATGACCGACGGTGACCGGAACAGCTGATGTGGATTGAGGTAGAGCGGTCCGTGGAAGCCGTTGCCGTAGTCGAAGTGTCCCTGCAGCACGACCTGATGCGTGCGGAGGTCATCGGCCGCACGCCGCCGGATCTCTGCCTGGCGCGCGTCCATCAGCGCGCCTCCGCAGGCCATCCGGCCGCCTGATTGCCGAACACCACCCGGCCTCCGACGATCGTGGCGGCCACACCGCCGGTAAAGGTCCACCCATGGTACGGCGTGTTCTTCGACTTGCTCTTGAGCGCAGCCCGGTCGATAGTCACCCGCAGGTCGGGGTCGAGGATGGTGATGTCGGCCACGGCGCCCGGCACCAGTGACCCGCCCTGCACGTTGAGGATGCGGGCGGGATTGACTGACATCATCTCGACGAGCCGAGGCAATCCGATAACGCCGGCGCCGACGAGACGGTCGAGGCAGATGGGTACGGCCGTCTCGAGGCCCACAATGCCGAACGGTGCCTTGTCGAACTCGACATTTTTTTCGTCGGCATGGTGCGGCGCATGGTCTGTGGCGATGACATCGACGCTGCCATCTGCGATGCCCGCGAGCATCGCGTCCCGGTCGCGCGCCTCGCGCAGTGGCGGATTCATCTTGGTGTCGGTGTCGTAGGGCACCGGCGCCGCCAGCAGGTCGTCGGTCAGCGTGAAGTGATGCGGACACACCTCGGCCGTCACCCTCACGCCCCGGCTCTTCCCCTGCCTCACCGCCTCAAGCGTCGTCCACGCGCTCATGTGCGCGATGTGCACATGACCTCCGGTCATCTCGGCCAGCAGGATGTCGCGTCCCGCGGTGATTGCTTCAGCCGCACCGGGAATGCCCTTCAGCCCCAGCGAGGCCGCCACGGGTCCCTCATGCGCACAGCCTTCGCCCTTGAGTGACTGGTCTTCACAATGCTCGATGACCGGCATGCCGAACATCCGCGTGTATTCGAGAGCGCGCCGCGCCAGCAGCGCCGTCGAAATCGGCAGGCCATCGTCTGTGACCGCTACGCAGCCGGCGGTGTGCAGTTCGGCAATGTCCGCCAGCTCCTCGCCCTTCTGCCCGCGCGATACGGCGCCGATCGGATAGACCCGCGCCAGGTTGGCTTCGCGGGCCTTCTGCAGGATGAGCTGCGTGACGCCGGCGCTGTCGTTCACCGGCCGCGTGTTCGGCATGCAGGCCACGGCCGTAAAGCCACCGGTAACGGCCGACAGCACGCCAGTCGCCACCGTTTCCTTGTGCTCCTGTCCGGGTTCGCGCAGGTGCACATGCATGTCGATGAAGCCCGGGCAAATCACCAGGCGCGGCGCGAGCCGCACCACCGAGCCATCAGCCGCGAGCGCCTCGGGCAGATCGCGCCCGACCTGCACAATGCGGTCGCCGTCGATCAGCACATCGAACTGCCCGTCTACGCCATTGGCCGGGTCAACGACCCGGGCTCCCTTAAGCAACCATTTCATGTTCAACTCCACCTGCCAGAAGAAACAGCACAGCCATGCGCACGGCGATGCCGTTGGCCACCTGCTCGAGAATGACCGATTGCGGTCCATCGGCGACGTCAGAGGCAATCTCAACGCCGCGGTTGATCGGACCGGGATGCATCACCAGACAATCGGGCCGGGCGAGGGCCAGCCGCTCTTCGGTCAGCCCGAACAGGAGAAAGTACTCGCGCAGCGAGGGAAAGAAGTGCCCCTGCATCCGCTCGAGCTGGATGCGCAGCATCATCACGGCATCGGCATCAGCCACGGCCTCCTCAACGCGCGTCGTCACGTGCACGCCCAGGTGTTCGAGTCCGGCCGGAATGAGGGTGGCGGGCCCGCACACCCACACCTCGGCGCCGAGGCGTGTCAGCAGCAGCACATTCGACCGCAATACGCGACTGTGCAGCAGGTCGCCGATGATGGCCACTTTCAATCCGGCGAGGCGCCCCTTCTTTTCACGAATCGTAAAGGCATCAAGCAGGGCCTGGGTCGGATGCTCGTGCATGCCGTCGCCGGCATTGATGATGCGGGCCCGGCACACGCGCGACAGCAGATGGGCCGCGCCGGACGAGGCATGCCGCAGCACGATCATGCTGGGCGACATGGCTTCGATGTTGTGCACGGTATCGATCAGCGTCTCGCCCTTGACGACACTCGAGGTGCTGACGGCGATGCTGAGGGTGTCGGCGCTGAGGCGCTTTTCGGCCACCTCGAATGATGTCCGCGTGCGCGTGCTGGGCTCGAAAAACAGGTTGGCCACCGTCTGCCCGCGCAGCGTCGGCACTTTCTTGATGGCGCGCTGCCCCACTTCCTTCATGGCGACAGCCGTGTCGAGGATGAGCAGAATTTCGGCCGGCGTCAGCTCGGCGATGCCGAGCAGGTGTCGCTGACTGAGGGCGGTTGCCGGAACCACGGTCTCCATACGCGTCAGACTCCCGCCTCGACGGCCACTTCATCGACCGGATCGATATCGACCAGCCGCACGTGCACCTGTTCCGATCGCGCCGTGGGCACGTTCTTGCCCACATAGTCGGCCTTGATCGGCAGCTCGCGGTGACCACGATCGACCAGCACCACCAGCTGAATGGCCCGCGGCCGCCCGAAGTCGGTGACCGCGTCCAGCGCCGCACGCGTCGTCCGCCCCGTGAACAGCACGTCGTCGACCAGCACGACCGTGCGGTCTTCGATGGGGAAGGCAATGTCGGTGCTGCGCACGATGGGCTGCGAGCCGGCGGTGACACGCGTGAAGTCGTCGCGGTACAGCGTGATGTCGAGCGTTCCCGTGGGCACATCATGCCCGGTCACCGACTTGAGCACCGACGCGATGCGCCGCGCGAGGGGCACACCGCGTGAGCGGATGCCCACCAGGCATACGCCCTCGATGCCCTGATTGCGCTCGAAAATTTCGTGGGCCATGCGCGTGATGGCACGCGCGATGCGGTCAGCATCCATGACTATCGGCATGGCGCGACCCCTGCAGTCGGGTGATTCATGGGCTCCTCTTTGCGAACTCTCAGGTTCGCGCTTAAAGAGGTATTCAGCTTACCAGTGCCGTCCCGGCCGGCGCAAACCGCTGTCAGGCGCGCCAGCTCAACCGCGCAGCTGCCACGCATCTCCCTCCACAGACACCCGCCCATCGTCGGCCAGCTTGCGCAGATGCGCCAGCACGCCCTCACGCGCCAGCGGCACCAGCGCCGGTTCCAGCGACACATAGATGCGGCTGGCAATCGACTCGACCGTGTCGCGCCCCTCCGCCAGGGCGGCGAGCACCTGGTCTTCACGCTGCTGACGATGGTCGAGATACCGGTCGATCAATCCCACCGCGTCGTGAATGACGGCCCCGTGGGCGGGCAACACCACGCGTGGGGCCAGCGCCCTGATGCGACGCAGCGACGCCAGATACGCCGACAGGTCACCCCCATGCCGGGCCGGAATGGTGACGGTCGTCCCCGCCAGCAGCAGATCGGCGCCAAACAGCGTCCGAGTATCCGCATGCCAGAGCACGAGATGGTCGGGCGCGTGCCCCGGCGTATGCAGCACCTGCAGCGGGCCCTGCTCGGTCTCGAAAACTGTACCGTCGCCGATGGCGTGCCACGGCACCGCGGCCAGGTCCCGTTCCGGCCAGGGGATCTTGCAGAACGACGCGGCCGGCCATCGGTCGCACAGGATGGGCGCACCCGAGGCATGGTCGCTGTGCGCGTGCGTCACGACCACCGTGGAGGCTCCCTGCGGCAGTACATCATCAAGGGCGTCGAGATGGTCGGGGTGACCGACGCCGGCATCGATCAGCAACGGACGGGCGCCTGGCACCACGTAGGTCCAGTTGCCGGCTCCTGTGATGGGACCGGGATTATGCGCGTGCAGGGTGCAAACTCTCAATAGAACACCTTCAGTCGGAGCGAGACGAGGTCGCGAGATCTGAGACGGCTGAGCGCGTCCGTGCCTGCGCCCCAGAACATGCCGGCAACGGCATCGACCCACCAGCCGTCCCGCAGATTCACGGATGTACTCAGACGGGCGAAACCGCTGCCTTCATCCGGCGAAACGACGCCGACCGCGCGCAGGATGCGGGTCTCGCGTGCGAAGTTGCGCTCGAGAATGCCGACGACCGTGACATCGTGCGTCACCGCGTGACGCTCCGGGGCGCGCCGTGTCCACACCGTGTTGGCCGCCACCCGATAGGCGCCGGCCTTCCGGTCAACGCCCACACCGGCTGACAGCGACTGTCCCGCCACTGCAGGCTCGCCATCGCGCACCGACAGCGACCGCGACGGAAACCACGCCATCTCGCCGCGCACGCCCCACTCGCCCTTCACCGTCTCGGCATCTGCCCCCAGCATGGTGAAGCGCGGGTGCACCCCGTGAAGCACGGGCGCGGCCGGCTGTCCGTCCCCCACTGCAGGCACGGCAACGTCGTAGAGCGCCTGGCCTTCAAATCCCCGATAGGCACTGACCGCCCAGTCGACCCGCCCCGTGGTCACACTCGCCCTGGTGCCGCCCTGCAGGTGCGACCACCGCACGTCGGGGCGCTGGGACTCGAACGTCAGCGGCACGCAGCCCGCCACGGCACAGACGCTCGTGGGCCTCAGGGAAAATGGTGACGACGACTCGTCGAGCTGGTCGAAGGTGGAGGGCCTGAACTGCGGAACGAGCACGGTCTCGATCTGGAAGCGTTCGGAAGGAATCCATCGGGTGCGCGCGTGCGCCACGGCCAGGCGCGCCTCGCTGCGCCCGTCGAGAAAAAAACGCGTGAGGTCGATTGGTGAGATCACATCAGTGGGCTGCACCTCGTCCAGCCGCCCCCAAACCACGCGGCCATAGCCCACTCGCACATCGGCCTTGTCGAACCGAAGCTCGGCCACCACATCCTCAGGACGCACAATGGCCGCCGTCGTAATCGTGGACGACTGGCGACGCGCCACCAGGGCATCAAAGAATCCCGATGCGGTCAGCCTCAGGCGTCCCTGCGTCCACTCGGTACGCGCCGTCGCATGCCACCGCACTTCGTGTGCGCCGCGTTCACCGATGCCTCCCGGTCGCTGAACCCGCGGCAGCGAATCGGCGGTCACCCCCACCACGCCTGTCGGCCGCCCCTGCGCCCCTGCGGTCTGTGCCAGCATCCCCAGCAACAGGGCCGCCCATCCGATCCACGTCACGACGACCGCAGCCTCATCGCCACGACCGGCGCCGACAGCCAGCGTGGCAGGGCGGCAATCACCGCAGGCACCAGCAGCACCTCGGTCAGAAACGCCACGGCCATGGTCAGGGCCAGCAGTCCGCCGAACCAGGCCGTCGGACGATACGGCGAAAAGGCCAGCAGCCCGAATCCGACGGTATTGATGATGGCGGTGGTGAGCGCCGCGCGGCCTTCGTGGGTGGTCGCCCGTTCGACCGCCTCGGCCGTGTCGGCCCCGGTTTCCGCTTCCCGCCGATAGCGACTGATGAAATGAATCGTGTCATCGTCGACAATGCCGAGCGTGACGCTGGCGACCATGATGGTGGCAATGTTCAGTGAGATGCCGAGCCAACCCATCACGCCCATCACGATCACAATGGGGAGGATATTGGCAACGATGCCGAGCAGCCCGAAGCGTATCGACCGGAAGATCAGGAAAATGACTGCGAACACCGTCACAAACGCGGTCGCGAAGCTGCTCAGCTGTGAATCAACCATATAGTGGTCGAGGGTCGCGAAGATGCGCCCCGATCCGGTGACCTCGGTGCGCAGATCCGTACCGTCGAAGGCCGTCCGTGCGAGCTGCTCGGCACGATCGATTTGCGCAAACACCACGTCGGAACTCATTGACGCCAGCTTGACGCTGATGCGGGCGCGCGAATAATCGCTGGCCGCCATCCGCGCCAGCTCGCTTCGTCCCTCGTCCGAGAGACCAAACACAAAGAGTTCCTGCGCGACGGCCTCGGGCGAATCGGGAATGACCGCGGCCTCGGGCGCCCCGTCAGCCAGTTGCTGATGCACTCGCTGCACATAGTCGGCTAGCGAGGTGACCTTCCGCACGTTCGGCAACTCATGCAACTGCCCGCTCAGGCGCGCCATGCGCTGCAGCGTGTCTGGCTGCCGCATCGACTCGGCAGGGCCTTCCAGCAGGACGTCGAAGGTATAAATGCCCGACAGGTCGCGATCGATCACCCGGGCCGAAGTGGTGATGGGATGCTCCGACGGAAAGAAGTTGATGTGGTTCGTGTCGACGCGCACTCGCAGCAGGCCGGCCACAGCCACCATGGCCACGAGCACCGTTGCCATCAGCACGATGCGCCAGCGTCCGAAAGCGACGCGTCCGGCCCTCGCGAGGGGCTCCCTGAACCAGAAGTCCTGCGGCGGGGCCGCGACGGGCGGCGGCATCCACATCATCAGGGTGGGCACCAGCACCAGCGACACCAGCACATCGAACATGACGCCGATCGCGGCGCCGATGCCGAAGGTCTTCACCGCCACCACGTCACTCGTTGCCAGCGACAGCAGCCCAAGCGCCGTTGTCGCACTGGCACCGATGAGCGGCGCGAACAGGTGCACGATCGACGACACAAACGCCTCTGCCGCATCGCCCGTCTGCCGCCAGACCTCCGTAAAGTGCTGGACGATGTGTACGTCGTCTGCGATGGCGAGCACCACGATGAGCGGCATCAGCATGCTAGTGAGCACGTTGAACTGGAACCCCAGCACCGCATAAAGCCCCATCGTCAGGGCGACCGAGACGCCGATGGCGGTGGCGATCAGCAGCATGGTCCGCACACTGCGGAACAGCACGTACAGTGCCAGGAGCGTCACCCCTAGAATCGGCAGCGTCAGCTGGCGCGTGTTGGCGACGGTGACGCGGTTGTAGGTTTCGCTGATTTCGAGGGAGCCATTGAAGTGAGCCTTGAAGCCGGGCGGCAGCCGTCGACGTACCGCGTCCTCCACAGCAGTCACCGTGTCGCCGCGGGCCTCGTCGATGCGGCGTTCATCGAATACCACGACAATCGCCGTGACGCGGCCATCCTGTGAGACCAGATCGCCTCGCAGCAGAGGATCGCTGAGGGCCTCACGCCTGATGCGTGCAACGGCGCCAGGGTCGGTGACATCATCGCCGAGCAGCGGTGTGACCTCAATGACCCCCGCATCGTCTTCCCGTGCGGGCAGGGGCCGAACAATGTTGGCCGTCGACAGGCTGTAGACCTGCTGCACGAGGGGAATCTGGACGATGGCACGGGTGATCGCGTCGACACCCTGCAGGCCGTCCACGCTGAAGATCTCGCCCTCTAGGGCCACGATCACGTTGCGCGTGCCGCCAAACTCCTCGATGAAACGCTCGTAGGTCTGATACTCGCGCGTGTCCCTGGCCACCCACGCGCTGAGGTCGTTGTTGATGGTGACGACGTCGGCCTGTGTCGCCAGGGCGAGCGCCGCCGCGATGATGAGGCCCGACAGCGGCAGACGCCACCTGAAAATCGCATGGGCGAGTCGATGCGGATGCCAGACCATCAGTGTGCAGGCCTGGCCCTATGGTGTCTCGAGCGCACGGCGCGTGAAGGCGGCCGCCGTCAGCCCGAGGTTGTAACGGGCCGTCGTCACCGTGAGTTCGGTGCGTGTGCGCTGCCCATGGTTGACCATCGACAGTCCGGTAGCGGTCCAGATGCCGTCAAACTGCCGCAGCGCCCTGACTTCGTACGACTTCTCACGTTCGTTGCGCCGGTTGAAGATGTCGGCGGCCACGATCATCAGAATGTCCTGGCGTACCACCGACACCACGCGGGGATAGGCGGCATCGGCCGCGCGTGCACGAGACTCGAGGTGCCACACCGGGTGCGACTGGCCATCAGGCCCTGTCCACGCAGACGGGCCCTGTACTAGCGTGTAGGTGTAGTGATCGAGTTCACGCCCACCGATGTCCTCGTATGTCAGGTCGCTGCCGACGAAGCTTTCCTGTGTTTCGGCGCCGGCAATGCGGCGGACACGTCCGAGGGCCGGCAGGTAGAGGAAGCGCTCGTCATCGGCATCAGGATGTTCCCAGACAAGAAAGCCCGTGCCCCTGATGTCTGTAGGCGACTGGAAGCGCACCAGCATGCGGTCGCCCTCGCGTCCCTGTGCGCGCATGGCCTGCACCACCAGCGCGCGTTCGCGCACGCGCCCCTGCCGATCGAACAGCCGCATGGTCATCTCGAGGCGCGAGTCGCGGCCCGTGTCGCGCGCATCCACACGACGTGCCACCTCGTCCGCCGACGGCGCCTGTGCCTGCGACACGGCCAGCGTAACCGGCAGCAGCATGCTCACCCATATCGCCTGCCTGCGACGCATTCACACCCTCCGCAACTGCGTGACGGCCACACCCACCGACAGCAGCAGGATCATGGCGCTGCTCACGTAGGGTGCACCGATGCCGTAGTGGTCGAACAGCCAGCCGCCCCACGCGGGCCCCACGACGCGCCCGAGGCTTGACAGTGACGACGCCAAGCCCAGCATGCCGCCCTGGTCGTCGGGGTGCGTCAGCTTTGACACCAGGGAACTGAGCGACGGACCGTTGAAGCCGCTGCCAGCCGACAGGATGGCCACGGCCAGCAGCAGCATCGGTACGCTGCCCGCCACCGGAATCAGCAGCAGCCCCGCGGCAATGGCCGTCATGCCCAGAGGAATGAGGCGCGCTTCGCCGAGTCGCGCAACAGCCCTGCCCACCAGGGCGCCCTGCACGATAGCCGTCGTGATGCCCGCAAACGCAAACACATACCCGAGCGTGCCGACGGTAAACCCGAAGCGTCGTTCGCTGAACAGGGCGAACGTCGACTCGAAGCCCGAGAATGCTGCTGTCACGAGGAAGTAGAGCGCCAGCAGCACGGTGAGCCGCGAATCACCCAGCGCGCGCCGCAGCGCCTCGAGTCGGCCGAGCGCGGGCCGCGCCTCATCGCGCGTCGTGTGCGACTCGGGCAGCAGCCACCAGGCGGCCAGCAGGTTGGAGCCACAGAGGGCTGAGGCCACCCACATCGGCATCGAGGGCCCCAGTCGGCTCAGCAGTCCGCCGATGGCTGGCCCGAAGATGAATCCGAGCCCGAATGCCGCACCAACCATACCCATCCCCTTGGCGCGGTGCTCGGGTGTCGTGATATCGGCGATGTAGGCCTGCGCCGTCGGAATATTCGCACCGGCGATGCCGCCGAGAATGCGCGCGGCAAACAGCAGGGGCAGGGACTCGGCGAGCGCCAGCATCAGGTACGACGCACATGACCCGGCGAGCCCGAGCAGGATGATGGGCCGGCGCCCGATGCGGTCTGACAGGCGCCCCCAGACCGGTGACCAGAGAAACTGCATCAGCGAAAAGCTCGTGCTGATGAGCCCGACGGCGAACGCCGTCGCCCCGAAGCGCTCGGCATAAAAGGGCAGCAGTGGAATGATGATGCCGAAGCCGAGCAGGTCGATGAAGACTGTCAGGAAAATGATGACCAGGGGCGACACGGCCCCCTGATCTTAGCGTGAGCGGCCCTACAGCCGTCGTTCGGCGTGTGGAAACGACTGCCACACCGGCACGCCGCAGAAGTGCGTGCCCTCGGTACAGCGCGGCGACACGATACGGTTGCGCAGGACACAGGGGGGACCGAGGTGGCGGGCCAACTGGGGATGCACGGCCTGCACCTGCGAGATTTCGTCCATCGAGGCCAGGTAAATCTCTTCCTGGGCATTGAAGCAGGTGCGCAGGGTCCACTTGTGCTGCAGCGACAGGAACGATCCCGATTCCACCATGCGCAGCGCCTTGGCGTTGGGCAGCACATAGAGGGCAAACTCGAGGGGTACCCCGAGCGACAGCAGCCGATTCTTGGCCGTCCACGCGTCAGCCATGGCCCGGTGATACACGGCCTCCGCCGCGCTGTTCTGCCTGATCAGCCGCGGCGTAATCACGTCAGGCTCACGGGTGTCGGCAAACGTCAGCATCGGCCGTGAGGCGGGCACCATCCGGTGCCGCTGGTCCTGCGAGTCGGCGGTGTGGCTGAGCCGCTTCTCGAAGACATACGAGGGATGATTGAGCGATCGCATCAGGGGCGAGTGATGCGATACGTTGAGCATGTCGATGCGGTAGGGATTCCGTGCCGGGTTCATCACGCGGTCGATCGCCTCATGGTCGCTGAGCTCGGCCGTCGTCAGCCCAAACGTCGCACGCACCGCATCGGCGACGACGCGTTCGGCGCCGGCTGACCAGTCGCGCAGCCGCGACACTCGCCCCCCGAGGCGTCGGTCGAATTCCCTTGCAAAGGCATCCCCCGATTCGGTTGGGCGCGGCATGGCCAGTTCCGGCAGGCGCTCCTGCTCAAGCATGGCGAGCCCGACCTTCTCGAAAAACAGTGGGTCGACCTCGCGCACCAAGTCGACCATCGCCCCGATGACCATGCGGGCTTCGTACGGCGTATCGGCGGTGTTCATCATGCGGTGCAGGCGATGCAGCACGAGCCCCGACACGGTGTGCACCATCGAGGTGAACGCCGCGATCGGAATCACATAGCGTGCGGTTTCAATGGCCTTCTTCTCGGCCTCGCGCTCGACGGTTGCCAGACGCGCCGGCGAGTTGGTGGGCCGCACGTACCGCAATTCCTTCAGGATGGCCCAGGCATCGTCCTTGAGGAGGGCTGAGAGCTCGGCATAAGCGTCCCACGCACGCAGGACGGCCTGCTCGAAGACATCGCGCGCCTCGCCCTCGAGCGGCGGCATGAACGCCCGCGGCTCTCGCAGCTTCACATAGCGCTGGCTCGACTGTTCCGAATTGTAGAAGGGATACGCGTGAAGAAAGCTCCACACAAACTGGCGCGAGACATTCTCGAGCCCGAATTCGAAATGCGCGTGCTGGAAGACGGTGTGATGGCCGCCCTCGAAGGTCAGCGGCCCGATGGAATCGCGCTGGCGTTCGGTGACCTCATCGCGCGTGATGACCCGGGGCGAATAGCACGTGCGCGCCGCCGCGATGGCTCCGTCGTAGGGAGCCACCGGCGCACTCAGCAGGGTGACGCGGGGTGGCGCGGTCGTGAACGCAGACATCGGGCAGCAGTATAGGCGAGGGGGCAGATCGGGGGGGCGTCGCGGGCCGTTACTCGTCGTCTTCCTCGTCGGGCTGTGCCTTGTAGCGCGAGAACTCTTCCATGAAGGTGAGCGATTCGAACGTGCGCATGCGATCGAAGAACAGCACGCCGTCGAGGTGATCGGCCTCGTGCTGGACCACCCGGGCCGGAAAGTCGCGCAGCTCGAGTTCGAAGCGCTTGCCCTCGCGGTTGAGCGCGCTGATCTTCACGTGGGGTGCCCGGGGTACGCGACCCCGGATGTCGGGGATGCTGAGGCAGCCTTCCCATCCGTCGACCCTGGCGTCAGACAGCGGCGTGATTTCCGGATTGACGAACACCATCGGCTCGCCCTCGCCGCGGCCGGACGGGTCGAGCAGGGCCACAAAGAGGCGCTTGCCTTCGTGCACCTGTGGTGCGGCCAGGCCGACGCCCGAGTACTCCTCCATGGTCTCGATCATGTCGTCAACGAGCTTCTGGAAGACCTCGGTGCGGATTTCGTGCTTGTCGATGACGCGGGTTCGCGCGCGGAGCACGGGGTGCCCCATGCGCGCCACTTTCAGGATGGACATGGCCCTGAAATCTTATACTGACGGGCATGGTCGAGACTTACCGGTTCTGCCCCGTCTGCGGCGCCCCGCTCGACTCGCGCGTGCTGCGCCTGGGCGAACCGGCGCGACTGGTCTGCACCGCAGCCGCCTGCGGCTTTGTCTTCTACCTCGACCCCAAGCTCGCCGTCGGCACCATCATTGCCGGCCCGGACGGACGCATCGTGCTGATTCGTCGGGCCATCGAACCCGGCTACGGCCTGTGGGTGTTCCCCGGCGGCTATGTCGATCGCGGCGAGGAGGTGACGCTCGCCGCCGTGCGCGAGGCCCGCGAAGAGTCGGGCCTCGACGTCGAGCTGGGCGAGCTGCTCGGGGTCTATTCCTACGCCGGTCGCGTGCCCGTCATCATCGTCTATCGGGCAACGCCCGTCGGCGGCACGCTCGAGGTGGACGAAGAGGGCCTCGAGGCTCGATGGTTCGCACCCGACGAGATTCCGTGGGACGCGCTGGCGTTCCACAGCACCCGCGACGCCCTGCGCGCACACTTGGGGTAGCCGCCCGGGCCCCAGCCGCTACTGGGTGGCAGGCAAGATGGCGTCGGTGATGGCGCTGTGGAGCTGCCCAGCAGTGAAAGGCTTTTCCAGCAGCCTGCAGTGGCTGTCGACGAGGCCAATACCCCGCACGACGTGCTCAGGGTGACCGCTGATCAGCACCGTCCGCAGGGCGGGAAACCGTGTTCTCAGGCGTGCGTTTAGAGCGGTGCCCGTCAGGTGGGGCAACACCACGTCGGTCACCAGCGCGTCGAGGGCGTCCAGCTCGCTGGCCAGCGTCAGCGCCGCCAGGCTGGTTTCGGCTTCCAGGACCTGATAGCCCAGCGACACCAGGGCCTCACGGATGAAGTGCCGAACGCCGGCGTCGTCTTCGACGACGAGCACCATCGGATGTCCAGCCAGCGGCGGATGTGAGGCGCCGACAGTGGCTGACAGGGATTCGCCCTTGGCCGTGGTGGCACCGGAGACCGCAGGAAACGACAAACGGAACACCGAGCCCGCGCCGGGGGTGCTCTCGACGGATACGTGCCCGTCGTATCGTGATACCAGCTCGACCACAGTCGGCAGGCCGAGACCAGTGCCGCTGTCACCCTTTGTCGTGAAATAGGGGTCGAACAGCCGGGCCCGTACTTCATCGGCGATCCCGGTACCCGTGTCGTGCACCGCGAGGACGTTCAGCGATTCCCCACCTTCCCCCGTACGCCTGCAGGTTTCGACGGTCAGGCGTCCACCATGGGGCATCGCGTCGCGAGCATTGATGACCAGGTTCATGAGGGCCTGCTGCACGTGCCCGACATCGGCATGGATGCGTGACACCTCGGGATCGAGTTGCAGGTGGCACTCGATGGACTCACCAACGCAGGTTCGCAGCGTGGGCTCCATGTCGGCCACCGCGGCATTGAGATGCACCGGTTGCGGCGAGATGTCCCTGCGCCGTCCGTAGGACAGCACCTGATGCGTCAGCAGTGCCGCCCGACGGCCATTCGCCACAATTTCATGCGCGTGCGCTTTCAACCCGTCACTCAGCCCGGGCGCCGTCGCCAGCATTTCGCCGTAGCCCAGGATCGGCGTCAAAAAATTATTAAAATCGTGCGCGAGTCCGGCAGCGAGGCGACCCAGGGTTTCGGACTTCTGCAGATGCAGCCGCTGCTCGTCGAGCTCGTCCGCGTCGGGGTGTGCTGGTCCGCGCGACGACTGCCGGGACAGCATCCGCACCGTCGCACACACGGTGCCATCCGGTCCGTTGAGTGGCACCGCCTTCAGGCAGATAGGCACCGCAGCGCCGCTCTTGGAGATGCGGATGGTGTTGAGGGGACCGACCCGCTCGCCGAGACGCAACCGCTTCAGGCAGTCAGCTGTCGGGGCGATCAGGTCGTCGGGAACAATAGTCGTGACAGGTTTCCCGACGATCTCACCGGCCGAATAGCCCAGCAGGCGTTCGGCTTCCGCATTCCACGCCAGCACATACCCGTCACTATCGGTCGCAACGAGAGCGTCCGGGAAGACGGTGCCTATGACCGACAGAAGTTCGTTGATCCAGTGCGTCATATCGCACCGAGCCTGCGCTCGGATGGCGCCGAACGGTCAGATGACGTTGGCCCTCGGCTGTGGACAGGCCCATCAAAGCCCGACTCGCGGGGGCTTCTTTCAATTCTGCCCCCGTGCTATCGGGCTACCTTACCTTTCGATGAGTATAGAGAACTTTCTGTATGGCTGTATGGTGTTGAAATCTCGCTCCTGATAGATGCCAGGGTCGTTCGCACGTGGTCAAGGCGCTCTCGCGTCTCGTCAGCCTGAGGTGGTGCTGATGCCACGAACATGGTCTGCAAGGGAGAGCTGAAGACGGCACTGGCACGTCCATCGATTGGCCGGCGCCCGAGTTCGGGAGGCACACGTCTCAATCGGCGACCGCCTGCCGCCTAGTCGGCCAGCCCCTCGGCTTTCCGCTCGGCGGACGTGATGCGGCCGGCGGCTGCGGCCACCGTCTCGGCCTTCGTCGCCATGCCCATGTAGGGGGTGACGTACTTCGCCACCACCCCGGCCGTGTGGCCGATGCACAGCTTCTGCATCAGGAACACGAATTGATCTTCGAGGCTCTGGCCAATCGCCGCGCGAACATCCTCTGGCAACGTCCACAGCTGGCGCTTGAACGGCCCTATCGCCTTCTTCCGCGTCTTGTAGATAAACTGCTCTTCGGTGTCTTTCGCCTTGCGCTCTTCCTGCGCATGCTCGCGCAGCCAGGCATACATCTCGTCCTTCAGGGCCACCGGGAACGCCGGGTGGTCGTAGACCATGTTCTGGAAGTTCGTGGCGAGGTGAATCTCGCACGCACCCACGCGCGGGAACGCGTCGAAGGCCTCGGCCGGCAGCGTCGAGGCGCCGTGCTGCACGGCCCCCCCCAGGCCATAGGCCGTGCGCGCCACCAACGACAGCTCTTCGAGCGCGACGAGGTCGATCTTCACGTCCATGCGCACCTTGCCGTCCGGTCCCACAAAACCGCCGTGGGCCGTGCCCGTCTGCACGCTGATCTTGCTGATGCCCACCGCCCCGGATGCACGACGTGCCAGCGCGGCATTGAAACCCGTCATGAAGGCATGCAGTTCGTGCGTGTCGGAATTCTTTCCGCCCACTTCACCGATCTCGCCGCCAACCGACACGGTCACGCCCTGGGGCTCGTGCGCGCGGATGAATGCCGTGAAATCGGACGCCAGGTCGCAGTTGACGGCCTGCTGCGCCTCGAGAGTGGGCTGGTCGAGATCCACCAGCGTTGAGGTGTCGATGTCGATATTGAAGAAACCTGCCGCCATCTCTTCGCGGATGAGTGCGCGCAGCGTGTCGAGTTCCTTGTCGCGGTCGGGGCTGTGATATTTCTTCGCGTTGGTCTGCACGTGGTCGCCCTGCAGGAAGAGCGGCCCTCGGAAGCCCTCGCGCAGTGCCGCCGCCACCATGACCACCGCATACTCGTGCGGACGCTGTTCGGTGTAGCCGATTTCCGACCGCGCAATTTCCAGAATGAACGCCCCGGCCTCGAGGCGACGCGCCGCCCGCATCACGGCACGGCCTGTATCGTAGGCCATCGCCCGCACGTTGATCGCAGGCACCGTGAACCCACCCACCTCGCCCCGGCCCATCGCCATGTAGAGGCCGTGAATCGACGCGAAGCGGATGCCCGCAGCAGCGCCCGCCTCGAGAATCGCCTGGCGCGCCTCGCCCTTCTCTTCGGGCGTGGCGGCAAAGACCGCCATGTGAATGAGCGCATCAATCTGGGCAGGTGTCATGGTTGCGTTCCTCTCACACAGGTATCGGGACGCCCGTCGGCATCCTCACGGAGACAGCCGGGCTACCACTCGGTCTCGGTCACACCCCGACGATGATTGGCCGCGCGGGCCATGGTGAAGAGCAGGTCGGACACACGGTTGAGGTAGACCTGAATGACCGGGTCGACCGCATCGGGCCCCAGCAGCAGCACCGCACGCTCGGCGCGACGGCAAATGGCACGCGCCAGGTGCAGCGCCGCGCCGGCCGGGCCGCCACCAGACAGAATGAAGCGCCGCAGCGGCGGCAGCTCGGTATCGAGCACATCGATCCACCGCTCGAGCTGCGCGATGTGCGCCTCGTGTACATGCGCCTTCTCGACGCGGTCAGCGATGCGGTGCCTGGGGTCGGCCAGCTGTGCGCCCACCGCGAACAGGTCGCGCTGCATCGTCACGCACATGGTGTCGAGGTCGTCCGGAAGACCGGCGGCCCGGGCCATGCCGATCGAGGCCTGCAGCTCGTCGACTTCGCCGTAGGCGGCCACCCGGGGATGGGTCTTGCTGACCCTCGTGCCATCGAAGAGGCTCGTCTCGCCGGTGTCGCCGGTCTTTGTATAGATTTTCACGTGCGACAATTATAGGGCTTCGGCCTCATCCCCGGTTTGCCTCCTGTGCCCCGCCCTCGCCGTTCACGGCCGCATCCGCTGCCCCCACCCGCCGCCCGCCAGCGCTTCCGCCGGCAGCTGCTGGCCTGGTATCGCAGGCACGGGCGCGATTTACCCTGGCGCCGTACCGACGACCCGTACCACATTCTCGTGTCGGAAGTGATGCTGCAGCAGACGCAGGTGGACCGCGTGCTGCCCAAGTATCACGAGTGGCTCGATCGGTACCCGACCTTCGAGGCCCTGTCCGACGCCCCCCCCGACGACCTGGTCCGCACGTGGTATCCGCTGGGCTACAACATCCGGCCGCACCGACTGCAGTCGATTGCACGGCAGGCCGTCGACGAACACGGGGGCCAGTTGCCGTCCGACCCCGACACGCTGCTGTCGTTCAAGGGCATTGGGGCCTACACCGCCGGGGCCATCCGCAGTTTTGCGTTCCGGCAGCGTGCCGCTATTCTCGACACCAACGTGGCCCGCGTGCTGTTCCGCGTGTTCATCGGCAAGGGCGAACTCAAGAGCCACGCGATGACCCAGCGCCTGTGGGCGCTGTCCGAAACACTGGTGCCCCGACAGAAGGACGCGTTCGACTTCAATCAGGCGCTGATGGATTTCGGTGCGATGCAGTGTCCCGCGCGCAAGCCGCGATGCCTCGTGTGCCCCATGCGGAAGCACTGCCGGTCGTATCCGCTGGACTGCTAGCGCCCTTCCGACACCAGCTGCGCAATCAGCGCGCGGTCCGCGTCAGGAAACATCAGCTGCGCGAGACCCGCCCGCGGCACCCACTGCATCTGCTGGCCCAGCATGGGCTGCGGAGTGCCCTCGATGCGGCACCGGTAGAAGTGCAGGTGCACCACCTTCTCCGGGTAGGCATGGGAGACCGCCTGCACCAGGGCACCGACGTCGCACGGCACACCCAGCTCTTCGCGCACTTCGCGACGCAGCGCCGCGTCGTGCGACTCCCCGGGGTCAACTTTCCCCCCGGGAAACTCCCAGAGTCCTTCGAGGTGGGTGCCCTGCAACCGCCGCGTCAGCAGAAAGGCATCGTCCGACTCGATCACGGCCGCCACGACGGTCACCTCGCGCAGTAGCGCGGTCACGAGTGCCCCGTCATCGGCAGCGTCACGACACGCGCCGTGATCGGGCCTGCCGTGTCGGCGACCTCGACCTGATGCCCGGGCGTCAGATGGTCGCGGTGCAGTGTCGCCAGCGCCACGGCGCACCCGAGGCGCGACGAGACAGCCGTGCTGGTGAGCCGACCCACACTGCGGCCCGCCACCTGCACATCACGAGGCAGCGGCAGATCGGGGCTCAGGGGCCGATCGGATTGCAGCCCGACGAGGTGGCGCACGACGCGGCCGCCGCCACGCTGAGTGACGCGCACAATCAGCTCCTGCCCAACATAGCAGCCCTTGGTAAAGGAGATCGCTCGCGACTCGAGGCCGGCTTCGAGCGGAATGGTGTCGGTGTCCATGTCACGGCCGAAGGCGGGCACTCCGGATTCGATACGCAGCACGTCGAGGGCCTCGAGCCCGGATGGCTCTGCCTCGCGCAACTGGGGCAGCTGCTGTTCGTCGGCCACCGGTCGCCACGGTCCGTATACCACCACCGAGGGGCGACCGTACACGTCGCTCCTGACAGCGACGCCGGATACCGACACGCCATGCGCGTCCGTGGCCCCGATGAATTCAGATACCGGCATGGTGGCCGACACATCGGTCACCTGCACATTTTCCGAGAAGACGAGACCGTCGAGACGCGCGGCCAGCGACGACGCCAGCGGCGCAGGCACATCGAGGAGCAGGGCCGCGTCTGTGCCCACCAGCCACAGGTCGGTGATCATGCGGCCCTGCGGGGTCAGCCAGGCGGCATACACGCGGTGGCCCGGCGTCACGAGGCGCACATCGTTGGTCACCAGCCCCTGCAGCCAGTCGACGCGGTCGGTCCCGGTCACCTGCAGCACACCGCGATCCCGTCGGTCGAACCGATTGAGGCCCGTTACACGCCCGTCGTAGGCATCCTGAGACCACATGCACTAGGATTCTACCGGCCCCGATGAGGAACCCCTGCATGCTGATGCGTCTTATGGCCGCGGCCTCGGTGGCCTGTGTCTGTGTCTTCGTCTCCACGCCCGCCGAGGCCCGGCAGGACACCGCCAGCTATCTGGTCTTCCTGCAGCAGCGGCCGATTGGCCGCGAAGAAGTGCGCATCACGACGACGGCCGATGGCACGAGCGTGTCGGGCACCAGCCGTCTGGCGGCGCCGATCGACATCACCACCGACATGGTCGACATCCGGTATGACGCGCAGTGGCGTCCCGTCTCGGCGCAGGTCACCAGCGTCGCCCGCGGCACCCCCATCGAGCTCAGCACCCGCTTTGCCGAGGGTCAGGCCGTCAGCACGGTGATTGCCGGCGGCCAGAGTTCGCAGAAGACCGATGCCGTCGCCGAAACCACCATCGTGCTACCCAACACGTTTCTCGGGTCGTATGCCGTGCTGGTCCAGCGCCTGCGCGGACGCAGCGTGGGCGACACGCTGCAGGGCTATGTGGTGCCGCAGATCGAGGTACCGATTCGCGTGCGCAACATCACCACTGAGCGCATCGACACGCCACGCGAGTCGATTCCCGCAACCCGCTATACGCTGTCGGTCGAGAATCCCCCGCCCGCCGGGGCCATCGAGGTCACGCTGTGGGCGTCAGTCAGCCGCGGTGAACTGCTGCGCATGACCATTCCGGGGCAGAGCCTCGAGCTCAGCCGCGAAGACATCGCCTCGGCCGCCACGCGCACGGCGCAGTTCTCGCTGCCCACCGACGAACGCGTCACCATTCCCGCCGCAGGCTTCAACATCGCCGGAACCCTCACCCGACCTCCGGGCGTCATGGGCCTGCGACCCGCGGTCGTGCTGATTGCCGGGTCAGGACTCGTCGACCGCGATGAAACCGTCGCGGGCATTCCCATCTTCGGCCACCTCGCACGCGGCCTGGTCGATGCCGGCTTCATCGTAGTGCGCTACGACAAGCGCGGAGTGGGGCAGACCGGTGGCCGTGCCGAGTCGGCCTCGCTGGCCGACTACGCCGAAGATGCACGCACCATCGTCCGGTGGCTCGAGCGACGCCCTGAGGTCGACCGCACACGCCTCGCTCTGGTGGGCCATAGCGAGGGTGCGGCGGTCGCCATGCTGCTGGCCGCGAGCGAGAAGCGCGTGAGGGCTGCCGTGCTGGTGGCTGGGCCCGGCACCACGGGCGCCGAGCTGATTCTCGAACAACAGCGCCACGCTCTCGATCTGATGAAGGCCTCTGACGCTGATCGTGCCGAGAAGATCGATCTGCAGCAGCGCATCCACGCTGCCGTGCTGAAAGGCACTGGCTGGGAAGGCATTCCCGATGAGATGCGCCGCGTAGCCGACTCGCAGTGGTTCCAGAGCCTGCTCAGCTTCGATCCGGCAAAAGCCATGACCCGGGTCGATCAGCCCCTGCTGGTGGTGCAGGGTGAGCTCGACACGCAGGTGCCACCCCACCACGGTGACACACTGCTGGCGCTGGCGCTCAAGCGGAAGAAGAAGGCCGACGCGCAGCTGCTCCGGCTGCCGGGCATCAATCACCTGCTCGTGCCGGCCACCACCGGCGAGGTCAGCGAATATTCGTCGCTCAGCGGACGCGAGGTCGCTCCGGCCGTGACCTCGGGGATCAGCACCTGGCTCTCAAAGACGATGGCCGTGGCCCCCGCCCGGCCATAGCGGTCAGGTGGCGGTCAGATCGCCTGCCACATCGCCTCGACCACCGCGCGCAGCCGGGCAGCGGCCTCGGCGTCGGTCTCGTCGGGCCTCACCCTGAACGGCGGACCGAAGGCCAGGCGCACGCGGTGCCGCTGGCCGGGCAGGGCACCGCGCCACTGATACGACTCGTTCCTCGGCCACACCTCGTACGCGCCGCGCAGGGCCACGGGAATGATGGGCACGTCGAGATGACGCGACAGAATCGGGGCGCCCTTCTTGAAGCGCTTGACGGTGCCGTCGATCGACCGCTCGCCCTCGGGAAACAGGACGAGGATGCGACCGTGCCTGAGACCAAATGCCCCGGCCTTCATCGCCGGCACCAGGTTGGCATCGGGGTCGACCGGCACGAGGTTGATGGCGCGCGCCATCGCCGCCGTTACGGGCGACGAGAAGTATTCGGCCGCACCCACAAAGAAGAGCCGCGCCTGCACCCAGAATGGCAGCACGCTGTGCAGCACGAACGCATCGACATAGCTCTGATGGTTGGGACAGATGAGAAATGCGCCGGTGCGCGGCAGGTGCTCGAGCCCGGTGACCTCGACATGCCCGAACGCGGGTCGCAGCAGCCGGCTGCCGGCGAACAGCAGCGGCCGCAGCAGCGGCCGACTGGCCAGCACGTTCTTCAGCACCGGATCGGTGTCGGGCGGCAGGTCGCGCAACAGCGTCGCCCACGATTCCGCGGGCGCAGCCGCGGCCGCCGCCGCGCCTTCACGCGGGCGTACGGCATCAACCAGTTGTCCCAGCGTGAAGATGTGGTGCGTCTCTTCCTCGGGCACCTTCACGCCAAAGCTCTGCTCAAATTCACTGAGCAGCTCGACACGCGACATCGAGTCGAGCCCGAGATCGAGTTCAAGGTTCGAGCCGGGCCGCATCACTGTGGCCTCGCCCACCCGCTGACGCGCCATCGCCAGCGCTCTCTGCGTATGGACATCCTCGGGCCAACCCGCGTCGCCCGCTGACTCGGGCGGTGCCGCTGCCTCGGCGCGGGCCTGCGACAGGCGCCTGACAATTTCGTGCCGCTTGAGCTTGCCGGTACTGGTGCGCGGCAGCGGGTCGAATGTGATCTCGTAGCCCAGCACGCGCTTGGTCGACGGCAGCTTCGCGCCGAGCCCTTCCATCTCGAAGCGCAGCATGTCGCCGACGTTGACGACCTTGCGCTCCTTGAGTACATCCATATCGGGCACGACGAGGGCATAGAGACGTTCGCCCGCGGGCTTGTCATCCTGGGCAATGGTCGTGACGCACAGTTCCTTGATGAACGGCGACTGCCGGTAGTGCGATTCGATCTCTTCGGGATAGATGTTCTTGCCGTTGGCCAGGATGATGACTTCCTTCTTGCGGCCCGTGATGGTCACACGACCCTGCGCATCCATGCGCCCGAGGTCGCCGCTGAGAAACCAGCCGTCCTGCATCACGGCGGCGGTCGCATCAGGCCGATTGAAGTAGCCCTTCATCACGAGCGGCCCGCGAATCGCCACTTCGCCGTCGGCATGCTCTTCGTCGCCCGACTGCCGCGGGACGATGCGGATGTCGGTGCCGGGAAGCGGGCGGCCAACCGTGTCGACATGGGCCTCGTCGGGCGTATTGATGGTGCACGCTCCGCTGGTTTCGGTGAGGCCGTACGCCTGCAGGATCGTGAAGCCGAGGGCGTAGAGGTCGCGGCCGATGGCCGGGTCAAACTTTGACCCGCCGGTCACAAACAGCCGCATCTGCCGGCCCATGATGTCGTGCACCTTGCCGAAGAGGGACGGCCCGGCGTTGATGCCGAGTCGGCGCAGGCGGAAGCTGGTGTTGATGAGCGTGCGGAACACGCGCGTGGCCACGGGGCCCTTGCGCTGCACCTCACGGATGATACGTTCGTGAATCAGGTAGAAGAACTGCGGTACGCACGCGAAGATCGTGATGCGCCGCTCTGAGAGCGCGCGCACCAGTTCCTGCGAGTTGAGGGTCTCGAGATAGACCACGCGCGCACCCACCGCGAATGGCAGCAGCAGATTGGCCAGCTGTGCCAGCGAGTGGAACAGCGGCAGCACGCCGAGCACGCTGTCGTCGGACGACACATTCACCACGGCAAACGCCGAATCGCGCTCGGCGATCAGGTTGGCGTGGGTCAGCATCACGCCTTTCGGGTCGGAGGTCGTACCCGAGGTGTAGAGAATGACCGCCGTCTCGTCTGGCGTCACCTCGCGCCCGGGCACAGGCAGGTCGGATGCCGCTGACGGCCCTAGGGGCGCATGCACATCGAGGCGCAGCACGGCTGGTAGACTGGATAGGGCGTCGGTCGCCACCTGAGCGAGCCGCTCGCTGGCAAACAGCACGCGCGCGCCAGAGTCGCACAGAATTGTGGCCACCTGGGTGGCCGAGTAGTTGGTATCAAACGGCACGACCGACGCCCCGGCCGACAGCACGGCCAGGTAGGCCGCGCACCAGTGCGCGTCGTTGTGCGCCAGAATCGCGCACCGGTCACCTGGCTGCACCCCGCACTCCCGCAGCTGCCGCAGCCGGTCGAGCCGAAGGGCATCGAGGTCGCGATAGGTGAAACGGTCGAGGGCCTGGGCGCGCTGCACCTCGACGGCCACCCGGGCCCCGTCGCGCCGCACCGTCTCTTCGAAGATCGTGATCAGGTTGGCCATGGGGCTCCCCGGTCAGAAACGTTTCGTATAAACCACTTTGGCAGCGGCCCGCCGATCGAGCGTGCTGAAGCGGGTCGCATGCGGATCGAGGGGGTCGTGCGTGTCGAGCCAGTTGTGGGTGTAGACGAAAAACACGTCATTCCCCGGCATCACAATCCACCGCATCCGTGACTGCCACCCCAGGATGCCGCTGACCGAATCGTACTGCACATTGTTCACGAGAAACAGGAATGGGCTGACCTGCGTGTCGGCGACGACCCGCCAGAGCCTGGTATCGAAGGTGCCTTCTGCCAGGCTGACCCGGTTGTATTCGTAGGTCGTGTTGACGCGCACGCCTGACATCGGCCGCACGTCGACGCCCAGCTCGAGTTCGGTGCGCCGGCCCGAGAAGAACGTGCCCCACTCGAACCGCGGTCGCAGCGCCACGACGCGCCGATTGGCCGTGTTGGCCTGGATCTGGTAGCGCACAAACTCGTATTCGGCCCCGCGGGGCAGCACGACACCCGGGGCAATCGTGAAGTTGTCCTTCAACCGTTCATAGGTGGGCGTGACGCTCACATCCCAGTTGTCACCCGAATGCAGTTCCATCCGGAACAGCTGGATATCGCCGTAGATCGACTCTTTGCGTCCCTCGAGATCCGTGAAGAACGAGGGCCGCACGCCCATGCCCATGCGGCGGATATAGCGGTGCCCCTTCGGTCGCGGGTTCCAGCGGAAATCGGGCGCATACCTCCGGAAATCCCTGCGGGGCACAAACCCCACGGCCGGGTCGTACCCGGGCTGCACCTCCTGGAAATCGGCCCCGAGTTCCCAGATGTCATTCGGATAGTCGAACGACACGCCGTAGGCGGCGCTGCCCCGATCATCCGTCGACGAGTTCTGCACGTAGTAGCCCGTCACGTTCAGGTTTTTCGTGCCGCGGAACCGCCGTGTCGCCAGACGGAAATCGATGCCCGCCGTGTGCTTCATGCCTTGTGACGTGGCCCCCCCGTCATCGCGACCGGTGTAGATGACCCCGACATACGACTGCTCGAAGAGGCGACGCCGAAAGCGGCCGACGAGGAAGTGCTCCCCGATAGTGGCGTCCTGCTCGGCCGTGCGCACATAGAGGGCCCCGATGTCGCTGCGCCCCGCCTGTCCGGTGAGCTTGCCGCCGCCGACAATGGGCTGCGGCTCGCCGTTCACCAACCCGACGCGCCGCGAGAAGAACGCCGTCACCGGGAAATCAAAGAACGTCGCGCCGTCGAGAAAGAACGTGCGCCGCTCGGGAAAGAAGATGGGAAACCGCGTGAGGTTCACTCGCCGCAAGTCCACTTCCGTCTCGGCGAAATCCGTGTTCACGGTGGCCACGCCGCGCAGTGACGGCGTGATGTTGTAGGCCACGTCGACACCCACATCACCCACAGATGTCCGCTGAAGCGGTGGCGTGCGCCCCTGCCCGTCGGTCAGGTAGCCTGACGTGTACGGCCGCACTTCGAAGCCACGCCCCTCGCTCACCTGCTGCTGCAGTCCCACCAGCAGGCCGGCATTGGCCATGCGACGCAGTCCCTGATTGCGCTGAATACCGGTCCACAGCAGTTCTTCCTGCTTGCGTCGCACCGTGCGCTGGAAGTTGATGCCCCACGCCGGCGCATTCGGGTCAAAGGCCAGCGACCGGAAGGGAATATCGACCTCGATGACCCAGCCGATCTCGCTCTGCCGCACACGCGCGTTCCAGATGCCGTCCCACTCGCGGTTGTTCGATCCGCCCGGGCCCATCAGCGCGTCGGCCATCAGGCCCGCCGGGTTCATCTCGAAGAAATAGCCCGTCTGCTGATTCAGGAACGTATCCATCGTCCACATGAATCGGTCGTCGGCGCTGAGGAATTCGTCGCGCTTCTTCGTGTTGCCCTGCAGCTTGTCAGGTTCCGAGTCAAAGTTGATCACGCCCATGTAGAGGTGATCGCGGTTGAAGGCAAAGCGCACCTCGGTGCGTTCGGTCGGCGCATTTCCGAGGATGGGATCCTGCATCACGAACTCGCCGGCGTGCACGGCGCGCTGCCAGACGGCTTCGTCGAGAACGCCATCGAGCACGATGCGCTCATCGTCTCGTAACCGTTCGGCGGTGACCGCGCGCCGATCAGATTTCATGACCTCGAGTTGCGCCGGCGTCTGCGCCGCAGCGGCCGACACCAGCAGGCCGACCAGCCCGCCTGCCACGAAAAGTACCCGGAACATGCCGGGCTAGCATACGACAGGCCCGCGCTCTGGCCGCCGCTCAACGCAGATGATCGGGCCAGGCCTCGGGGTGTTCGGCGGGATAGATACGCAGCGACTGCCCCGTCGCGGTGAGCAGCTCGTCTGGCTCGCAGCCAAGCGCGGCGGCGGCCGTGCGGAGGCCCGAGTGCGTCACGCCGTTGATACCCGGCGCAATGATGCTGGCCCCGCACTGATACAGCCCTCGGATGTGTGTCTCGGTCGGGAAGCTGAACGGCCCGAGATTGCCCACGGTCTTCTCGGTGCCATAGATGCCGCCATCAGTGGCGTGCAGGTAGTGCACGTTGCTGAGCGGTGTGCCCAGCGTGTGCATCACGACCCGATCGCGCAGGCCCGGAAGGAAGCACTCGACCGCGTCGAGGATGCGCTCGGTGAGGTCGGCTTTCAGCTGGTAATACTCGGCAGGCCGCTGCCCGCGGGGCGTGTCGAGCCACGGCTCGAAGGGCGCCACAGACGCTACGGTCATGGCTTCCACCGTGTGCAGGCCGTCGCGGCGCATGGTGGGGTCCTTGAGCGTGGTGGCGTTGAAGAAGAGGCCCGGCACCACTTCCTGGCCGGTGAGATGGTGAAGGTCTGCCAGGCCATAGACCGCGTCGATGTCCGGCGTCCGGCTGAACCAGATGTTGCCGCTGTCGATGCCGGCCGCGCGTAAATCCATGTCGACCGCCATGAACAGGCTGAGCGTCGAGATTGAAAAGCGCAGGTGCCTGACGCGGCGACGCAGACGATGCCCCTGATGCTCGGGCGCCACGAGCCGCCCCCACGTGACGCCGGGATCGGCATTCGAGATGACCAGCGGTGCCCGCACCTCGCGCCCGTCAGCCAGCCGCACCCCCAGCACTTCGCCCTGCTCGACAAGAATCGCGGCCACGTCGGTGCGCAGATGCACCTCGCCGCGATGCGCCCTGATGTGTGCCACGAGCGTGTCGGCAATGTGGTGACCGCCCGCGCGCGGGTAGCAACCGCCGTCGAAGTAGTAGCCCTGCAGGCCGGCATGCAGCGCCGTCGGTGCACGCCCCGGTGCCATGCCATGATCGCCAGCCTGAATTGACAGGATGGCACGCACCATCGGGTGATGCGTGCAGTCGTCCAGAAAATCGCTCAGGGGCCGCGTGCCGTGGCGCAGCAGCGTGCGGGCATGCCTCAGCACCGACACGGCCTCGCGCACACTGTGAATGGGCGTGGCGTAGCCCATCTCGTCGATCATCCGCGTGACCAGATCGAAGTAACGGGTGATGCCGTCGGCTTCCGAGGGAAACCGCTCGATCAGTCGATCGCGGAAATGCTCCTTGCCCTTGGGAATGTCGAAGCGGTCGTCGCCCACGAACACGCGGTCGTCACCGTCGGGGTCGAGCTCGAAAAACTCGAGGTCGTTGGCCACCCCGAGTCCTTCATAGATGCGCCGAAGGCTGCCGCCCGGATCGAGAGCCCCGACATAGTGAATGCCTGGACTGAAGTGAAAGCCCTTGACCGAGAAGGTCTGGCTGTAGCCCCTGGGCAGGTAATGCTGCTCGAAGACCATGACCCGGCGACCGGCGCGTGCCAGCGCCAGCGCGGCCGTCAGTCCCCCGGAACCCGACCCGACGATGATGGCGTCGACATCGCGTATGGAGGCAGTCTATTCGTATCGCAGGGCCTCGATGGGGTCGAGTCGTGCCGCCCGCACGGCCGGCACCACCGCGCTGACGAGGCCCACCACCATGAGGATGCCCGTCGACACGACCAGCAGGTCTGGTGACAGCGCGAGATAAATGTCTGATCCGCGCGAGGGGTCGTCGAGAATCTCTGACAGGAAGGGCTGCGGGCTGAACTGCCACACCAGCACATACGACAGCGCAATCCCCACCACACCGCCGAACGAGACGGTGACGAGTCCCTCGAGCAGGAACTGACCGAGAATGGCGCCGCGCCGCGCCCCCAGGGCCTTCCGGATCCCGATCTCGCGTGTGCGCTCGTTGACCGACACGAACATGATGTTCATGACGCCCACACCACCGATGGCCAGCGTCAGCACACCGATGAGCCCCAGCACGAGCTTGAGGCCAATCACGATGCCCGAGGTGATTTCCGAGGCCTTGGTCGACCCGAACTCGTCCAGGGCCCTCGTGTCCCCGGGCACAAACCCGAGGCGATCACCCAGCACCTGCCGTACGCCTCGGGTCGCTTCAGCCTCGAGCGCCGGCGTGACCGCCTGGTACACCATCACGTCCATGTACGTCGTGTTCCAGAGCTGACCCGCCGTGCTGTAGGGGATGTAGATGCATTCACCATCGGGAGTGCCGTAGTTGGACAGCTGCACCTTCTGCCGCTGCACCCCGATGACTTCAAACGACAGGCCGCCGATGCGGATGTGCTGACCGACCGGTGGTGTGCCACCAAACTCCTTGCGGGTCACCTCGCTGCCGATGAACGCGACACGCCGCTGCAGCCGCACATCCTCGTGCTCCAGAAAACGTCCGCTGTCAGGCCACTGGCTGCGCATCTCGGCATACGCGGGCTCGACCGCCCGCACGGTGTAGGTGGCCTGGCGCACGCCCCAGCGGAACGGCAGTGGCCGCCACGCCTCGGCGCTCACGTGGCGTACAAACGGCACAGCCGCCACGGCCTCGGCATCTGCCACCGTGAACCGGATGCGCTTGCCGGCACGCTCACCGCCGGCCTGCTGGCTGGTCTGCCCGGGCCAGAGCACCACGACCGCATCTCCGAAGGCTCCGCGAAATCCGCGGGCCAGCGCGTCCCGGAAGCCGTTGCCGTACGACAGCAGCATCACGACCGACACGATGCCCCAGGCTATGCCGACCGTGGACAGCACGGCCCGCATGCGATTCCTCGAGAGGCCGATGACGGCCTCGCTGACGATGTCACGGAAGGGCGGGGTCATGATGATTCGTAGCGCAGCGCCTCGACCGGCGGCAGGAGCGCCGCACGCCGCGCCGGATACGTGGCCGTAATCACGCCCACGCTGATGAGCGTACCGATGGCCAGCAGTGCCGATGGCCAGGTCAGCACCATTCCCGCAAAGCGCGCAGGCATGGGCAACTGATTGACGGCCAGCATGATGCCCGCCGCGAGCATGAACCCGAGGGCACCACTGAACAGCGTCAACAGCAGGCCTTCCAGGAAAAACTGCCGCTGAATCGCGCTCGTCGTGGCACCGAGCGCCTTGCGCACGCCGATTTCCCGCGTGCGCTCGCGCACCGCCACCAGCATGATGTTCATCACGCCGACCCCGCCCAGCAGCAGCGTGATCACGCCGACGATGCTGAAGAAACGCTTCATGGCGCTGATGATGCGTCCGAACATGAGGCTTTCGATGGACGTGTCCCACACCCGGATGGCATCGCGATCGCGCGGGTCAAAGCCCCTGTGTCTGGCCAGCACCTCGCGCACGTTGCGCTCGAGCGGCCAGTCGATGTCGCGAATGGCTCCGGTGCGTGCCGCGAGCACCCCGGGCAGCGCATCGACCACGGTCTGATGCGGGGCCACCAGAATCTGGGACAGCGTCCCCGGCGGGACGTCCGGCCTTGGAAAGTCGCGCGCCATGGCCGTGAACGGCACAAACAGCTTGCTGTTGTCCTGGCCGCTGTAGCTGCTGTCCTGATCTTTCCGCCGGATGCGGCCGACGATGGTGTAGGGCATGCCCCTGATGAGGAGACGTTCGCCAATGGACGGTCGGTTACCGAACAGCTGTTCCCAGGCTTCTGCACCGACGAGGGCCACGCGACGGCCTTCGCACTCATCGGCCTCGCTCAGCAATCGCCCCTCATCGACGTCGATGGTGCGGATGCCCTGATACGCCGGTTCGACTCCGTGCACCTGCAGCGAGGTATCGTTGAAGCGGCTCTTGATGCGAAGCGTGCGGTTGATTTCCGCACTGACGACCGCCACGAGCGCGGCTTCGCGCCTGACAGCCTCGACATCGCTGTAGGTGAGGCGCACCAGCGTGCCGGCACGCTCGCCCCCGGCCTGCATGGTGGTGCGGCCACCCCAGACAATCGCAACGTTCCTGCCCAACTGCTCGAGTACAGCCTGATTGCCCTGCTGGAATCCTTCGCCGGTCGCCGACAGGATGACGACCGACACCACTCCCCACAAAATGCCGAACATCGTCAGGATGCTGCGGAGCTTGTGGGCCCGCAGATTGTCGAAGACCTGGGTAATAGCGTCGCGCATGACGGGAAGCCCGGGAATGGTGCCGAGCGCGTGTCAGCCTGGCAGCACCACGCGGTCGCCGGCCTGCAGTCCGTCGAGCACTTCGGTGCGCGTGCCGTTGCTGATGCCGATGGTGACTGGCACCGTGCGGCGGCCACCGGAGGCCGTTGCGTCGTACACCTGAACGGTGGCGGCGCGCTGGGCATCGTAGGTGATGGCCGCTTCCGGAATGTGCAGTGTGTCGGCGTGTTCCTCGAGAACGATTTCGGCATTGGCCGTCATGTTGGCCTTGAGCGAGTGATCGCTGTTATCGATCGACACTTCGACTTCGAAGGTGATGACATTGTCCTTGTCGACGCCGATAGGGGAAATCTGGGTGACCCTGCCTGTGAAGGTCTTGCCCGGAAAGCTTTCCGTGGTGATGCGTGCCGGCTGCTGCAGCCGCACGACACCGATGTCGGCCTCGTCAACCTTTCCGCGGACAAACACCTGGCCGATGTCGCCGAGGGTCATGACGAGCGTGGCATTGGCCCCCAGATTGAGAATCGACGAGACGGCGCTGCCGACCTCGACATCGCGGGTGAGCACGGTACCGTGAATGGGAGCACGCAGCGTGGCATTGGCCAGTTCTTCTTCGGCACGCTCGACGGCGGCCTGTGACTGCGCCTGCTGGGCGCGGGCCTCGGCCACGCGGGCCCGGGCAATCAGCAGCTGCGACGCAGCGGCACGCTGGCGGTTGAGGGCCTGCTGATAGGCCGAGGCGGCCTGATCGAGTGACTCGCGAGAGACCAGCTGCTGGGCCTGCAGTGTGGTGGCACGGTCGACCGCGGCTTTGGCGAAGGCCACATCGGGCGCTTCGGCCTCGACGGTGCTCTTGGCTTCCTGGGCTTCGGCGGCCTGCAGCGAGGCGCTGGCCGCCTCGAGATTGGCCCGTGCCTCACGCAGGCGGGCGCGCAGCATTTCCTTGTCGAGCTCGGCGAGCACCTGACCGGCCTGCACCTGCTGATCGACATCGACGAGCAGCCGCTCGATGATGCCGTTGGCTTTCGACTTGAGCTCGACCTTGGTGATCGGCTCAATCTTTCCCGTGGCGACCACCGAGCGCACCATCGGTCCGCGCTCGACCGTGGCCAGTTTCGACGGATCAATCGGGGGCACGGCGTTCGCCCGCTGATAGAGCATCCAGGCTCCACCGACGGCGACGACCACGCCTGCCAGCACCAGCACACGACGCAACGACATGACATCCAGCATAGACGTGCGCCCGAGGGCGCAGGTTCCCGTGCGGGCCGATCATCGCGCCGCCGCTGATGCCATGCCGCACCGATGCGGTGCCTCCCTGCGCGGGACCACACCGCACCCACACATCCTGCGTGCGCACGGACCCCGGAGGTTGCATACACTGAGGGGCGTATGTGGCAGCTTCATGGGTCCGACCCTGAGGTGTCCTTCCGTCTGTCCGCCGGTGACATCCGCACCGTCGGTCGCGCAACCGGGGCACACTTCATCATCGACCATCCGCTCGTATCGCGCGTACATTGCCGGGTGACCGCCTCCGCGGCCGGCACGCTGTCGGTGGAAGACCTGGGCAGTACCAACGGCACCTATGTCAATGGCACGCGCATCGACCGACCCACACATTTGAGGCTCGGCGACACCCTCACGGTCGGCCGCGTCACGCTGACGGTGCAAGAGAGCTGAGCGATGCTGCTGTACACGGCTGCCGTGCCGCCCTTCATGAAGAACGGTTTGGTGATCGGCTGCGAACGCACACGACAGGTCGTGGTGATCGACCCCGGCGATGAGGTCGACGACCTGCTCGCGCACATCCGCGCTGAGCGGCTCGACACCGTGGCCATTCTGCTGACCCACGCCCACGTCGACCATGTGTCGGGCGTCGCACGTGCGCGCCGCGAGCTGCAGGTGCCCATCTGGATGCACCCCGATGACCGCCCGATCTATGCCGCGGCGGTCGATCAGGGCCGGCTGTTCGGCCTCGACATCGAGCCGCTGCCGCCGGTCGATCACTATTTCGCCGGCGACGGCATGTGGGGCACGGTCGGCGACTACGACGTCTCGCTGCGTCACACCCCGGGGCATTGCCCGGGCAACGTGTGCTTTGCCTTCAATCGCACCGGTGAGACCCCTGCGAGCGAGGGCCTCGTCGTGGGCGACACGCTCTTCGCCGGGTCAATCGGACGCACCGACCTGCCGGGCGGCGACTATCCCACGCTCATGCGCGCGATCACCGAGGTGCTGTTCTCGTATCCCGACGACACGGTGGTGTTTCCGGGGCACGGCCCCGACACCACGATCGGACGGGAACGCCGCAGCAATCCCTTCGTGCTCGACTGGATGCGGCAGACCGGGGCCCGCTGATCGACCTCCGGCGCATCTGCGCAGGGTATCGAGACGGCTTCCACCCGCGCGTGGCCTCGCGGAGCCGCATAACAGCAGACCAGACGGCGGCCAGACATATGGAAGGCCGGCGCCCGGTGGCGTGCGCGGTCGCAGACCCGCAGCCGTGACCCGGCTACAATTGCGCCTGCCTCTGGGAGGAGGCCGCCATGGTGTTTCCCCGTCTGATCTTCGCGGTGTCGCTGGTGGCGGCACTGATGTTTCCCCTTGTCGGCCTGCGCGCGCAGCAGGCCCAGACGCCTGCCCCGGCCTCTTCCGAGGACGCCCCCCGGCAGCAGGGGCTCGTGCTCAAGACGGCAGAGACGCTGCGCTTCACGACCGACGAGGTGACCTGGCCTTCGGTCGATGTCTCCCCCGACGGCCGCGCGCTCATTTTCGACGTGTTGGGCGATCTCTACACGCTGCCGGTCGACGGGGGCACGGCGACGCGCCTGATGGGTGGCCTGTCGTTCGAGAGCCAACCGCGCTATTCCCCTGATGGCAGGCACATCGCCTTTCTGAGCGATCGTACCGGCGTCGAGAATCTCTGGATCGCAGACGCCGACGGCCGGAACCCGCGCGCGGTGTCCAAAGACGGGCTCACACGCGACCGGCCGCAGATCATGACATCGCCCGCGTGGACACCCGATGGCCAGTATGTCGTCGTCTCGAAGTCGCGTCCGCCTGACCCGGGCACGTTCTGGCTCTTTCTCTATCACCGTGACGGCGGCAACGGTGTGCGCGTGGGCGCAGCCCCTCCCCCGCAGCCCGGTCCCGAGAGCACCGGGCCGCCTCCCGCGCCGCCCGCCAACCGCATGGGTGCGGTGGTCTCGCCAGACGGACGCTTCATCTACTACGCCCAGCGCACGGGCAGCTTCACCTATAACGCGCGGTTCCCGCTCTGGCAGATCTATCGCCACGACCGCGAGACTGGCGACGTCACGCAAATCACCAATGCCCAGGGCAGCGCCATGCGCCCAGTGCTGTCACCGGATGGCCGGCACCTGGTCTATGGCACGCGCTACAAGACCGACACGGGCCTGCGCGTCCGCAACCTCGACACGGGAGCCGAGCGCTGGCTGCTCTGGCCGATCACTCGTGACGATCAGGAGTCGCGTGCGTCGCGCGATACGCTGCCCTGCTATACGTTCATGCCTGACGGGCAGTCGCTCATCGTGCCCATCGGCGGCAAGCTGCACCGCGTCGACATGGCCACCGGCGCCGCTCGCGTCATTCCCATGACCGTGCCGATCGAAGCCGAGATCGCGCCCCGCGTCTACACGCCGGTCCGTATGGACGATGGCCCGAACGTGCGTGCGCGGCTGGTACGGTGGCCGACGGTATCTCCCGACGGCCGCCGCCTGGTGTTCAGTGCGATGAACCGGCTGTATGTGCTCGACCTGCCCTCGGGCACGCCCCGACTGCTGACGACGCTGCCGGTCACACCGTCGTCAGGCAGCATCACCGAGGGTGAGTTCATGCCGACATGGACGCCCGACAGCCGCGCCGTCGTCTACACCACCTGGACCACGCGAGGAGGCCACATCAAGCGGGTATCCGCCGAGGGTGGGGCGCCAGAGACGCTCACCCCGCATGAGGGCTACTACCTCGATCCCGCTGTCACGCCCGACGGCACCCGCATCGTGTACCTGTCCGGGGCGGTCAGCGATCAGCTGTATTCCATCCTGCGCGACACGCCGCCCGAGGAAGACCCGCACCATGACGGCGACGGCATCGGGGAAATCAGCGGCATCTCGCCCCCGAACACGCTCGAGATCCGGTGGATGCCTGCGGCCGGTGGTGCCTCGACGCTCGTGGCAGCCGCCCAGAATGGCCGCCGCCCGCACTTTGTGCAGGCGCAGCCGACCCGCATCTATCTGAGCAGCAGCCGCGGCCTGCAGTCGATTGACATCAGCGGCTACTACCGCCGCATCCTGCTGCGTGTGACCGGCAGCGGACCGGGCAGCACGCCGCCGCCTGCTGAGGAACTGCGCCTGTCACCTGATGGCACGCGGGTGGTGGCCTCGCTGCAGGGCCGTCATGTGGTGGTGCCGATGCCGCGTGCCGGTCGTGAAACGGTCGACGTGCGCATCCAGGGCCGCGCTGACACGACGGTGCCCGTGACGCGGCTCTCGCCCGAGGGCGGCGACTATGTGCAGTGGACCGCCGACAGTCGCGACGTGACGTGGGCCCTTGGTGCTGTGTTCTCGCGACAGGCGGCCACGGGTGAGGGCACCCCCTCGACGCTCGACGTGGTGGTCGAGCGGCCGCGCGCGCGGCCTTCCGGGTCGGTGCTGCTGACCGGCGCTCGCCTCATCACGATGAAGGGCGACGAAGTCATTACCCGCGGCGACATTCTCGTCACGGCCAACCGCATCGCGGCCATCGGTCCGCGGGGCACGCTGCGCGTGCCTGCCGATGCCCGACGCATCGATGTGTCGGGCAAGACCATCATGCCGGGCCTGGTCGACGCGCATGCGCACATGTGGACGCCACGCGGCCTGCACCAGACCGAGGTGTGGCAGTATCTCGCCAACCTGGCGTACGGCGTGACGACCACGCGCGATCCACAGACGTCGACACCCGATGTCTTTGCCTATGCCGACATGGTCGACGCCGGCATGATTCCCGGCCCGCGCGTCTACGCGACCGGCCCGGGCATCTTCGGCACGTCGGGCATCGACGATCGCGACAGCGCCTTCCGATTCATGAAGCGGTATCGTGATGCGTACCGCACCAACACCATCAAGCAGTACGTGGCCGGCGACCGGCTGGTGCGGCAGTGGCTGATTGAGGCCGCGAAGGAATACGGCATCACGGCCACCATCGAAGGCTCACTCGACCTGAAGCTCAACCTGACGCAGATGGCCGACGGCTACTCGGGCCAGGAACACTCGCTGCCGATCATGCCGATTTACCGCGATGTGGTCGACTTTGTCGCCCGCACGAAGACGTTCTACACGCCGACGATTCTCGTGGCCTACGGGGCGCCCTGGTCGGAGAATTTCTACTTCGAGACCGAGAATACCAACGGCGACACCAAGCTCAAGCGCTACATTCCCGAAGAGCTGCTCGACACGATGATCCGTCGGCGGCCGCAGTGGTTCCTTCCCGAAGAGTACGGCCACACGAAGATCGGCCGGCAGGTGGCCGACATCGTTCATGCGGGCGGCCGTGCCGCCCTCGGCAGTCACGGGCAGTTGCAGGGGCTCGGTGCGCACTGGGAAACATGGAACCTGGGCTCGAACGGCCTCACACCGCACGAAACGCTGCGCGTGGTCACGCTGTTCGGTGCCGAAGCCATCGGCATGCACGAGGATGTCGGTTCACTCGAGCCCGGCAAGATGGCCGACCTGCTGGTGCTCGACCGCAACCCGCTCGACAACATCAGGCACACCAACACCATCCGCCTGGTGATGAAGAACGGCGAGCTCTACGAAGGCGACACCCTGCGGATGGTGTGGCCCGACAACCGTCCGCTGCCGACTCCGTATTGGGAACAGTTCGGCCCGAGGACGGGCGGCGCTCAGGGCCCAGTGCCGCGCTGACGTGCCGGCCAGGCTCAGGGCGTCTGGCCGAGTACCTTCATCAGGTGTGCCCGGGCCAGGTTGAGGCCCAGGGCACTGGCAATCTGCTGATCGGTGGCCGTCGCTACGGCGACCTGCGCCTGAATGACTTCGAGGTTGCTGGTCACGCCCGCGGAAAACCGCGTGCGGGCCAGCGCCAGTTCCTGGTTGGCCAGAGCCACACGTTCACCGACGACGGTCACCTGCTGCTCGGCGGCCTGCAGATCGAGAAACGCCGTCTGCACATCGGCTTCGAGGCGCTGTACGAAATCGGCCGCCTCGGCCTGCCGCAGCTTGAGGGCCGCCATCGACTCGGCCACGCGCCCGCGGCGTCCCACATCGAAGATGGGCACGCGCACGGCTCCGGCCATGGCGTAGGTGCGCAGGGCGTTCGAGGCCGACGTCCCGATGGTGCCCACGTCGGCGGTCACCGCCAGCGACGGCAATGCCTCGCGCCGCGCCGTCGTCAGGGCCGCTTCGGCCGCGCGCAACCGCGTGGTGGCCGCGCGATAGTCGGCGCGCTGCTCGGCGGCCAGCGCTACCGCGGCAGCGATATCCATCGGAGGCGAGGACAAGACCAGTGACCGGTCGGTGAGGTTCACGGCCTGGGCCACCGGCACACCGATCGCCCGCTGCAGCTGCAGCAGCAGCCGCCGGTGCTCGGTCTCGGCGGAGATGAGCCGCTGCTTCTGCTCCTGTACCTGCACGCCGGCGCGCACCACATCGATGCCGGGCACCGTGCCTGCGGCCCGCATATCGGTCGCCATCTTCGATAGCGCCTCGGCCGTGGCCACCTGTGTGCGGGTCGTGGCCACGCGTTCGCCGCTCGCGGCCGCCTGCAAATAGAGCCGCGTCACGGTGAAGACGACCCACTCACGCGTGTCTTCCCGGTCGAACTCTGCCGCATCGACGACCAAGGCCGCGCGCTGCGCATCGCTGCGTGCGCTGAGGTTGACAACCTGCTGCGACGCATAGATGCGGGCATCAAAGATATTGAAAGGCCCGACGAGCGAACTCATGCTGGGGAACAGTGACATGTTGAACCCGAAGGCGGCGAGATTGTTCGTCTGCCGCGATTCGGCGATCCGTCCGTTCACCTGCGGCATCAGCTCGCGACGCGTGCGCTGTTCGGCCCCGCGTGCCAGTTCAACCTGCTGCGCACTGGCCAGGACGCCCAGGTTGGTGCGCAGTCCTCTCGCCACCGCATCAGACAGCGACAGCGGCAGCACCTCGGCCCGCACCTCTCCTTCCGTCACACTTCCGGCCAGCATGGCACCCGACTGGGCGGCTGCCGGGTCTGCCGCCAATCCGACCAGACTCAGTGCGATGACTACACGGCGCATCACGCCCTCACTTTCCACTGACAGACACCGTCACGGAGGCCGACAACCCGGCACGCAGTTCGACATCGGGTGGCGCCGTCCAGGTCAGACGCACCGGCACGCGCTGCACCACCTTGACGAAGTTGCCCGTGGCGTTATCGGGAGGAATCATCGAGAATCGCGCCCCGGTGCCACCCGACAGGCTCTCGACGCTGGCCTCGAAGCGGCGCCCCGGATACGCATCGAGATGCACCTCGGCGCGATCGCCGGTACGGATGCGATCGATCTGCGTTTCCTTGAAGTTGGCGACGAGATACGTGGCCGTCGGCACTACCTGCGCCAGCGGCTGCCCCATCTGAATCATGCCTCCGGGCCGCGCGCCGATCTGGGTCACCACGCCGTCGGCCGGAGCAACTACCTTCGTGTACGACAGCTGCAGCTCAGCCAGCCTGACTGCCGCCTCGGCGGCGGCCATCCGCGCCTCGGCCAGGGCCGTGGCCGCCTGCGCCGCCGCAATCTGCTGAGACACCGGGCGGGTCTGCGCCACGCGGGCCCGCGCTTCACCCACACGGCTCTGGGCCGTCTGCCTGGCCTCGGTGGCCGCGGTCAGGTTGGCGCGCGCTGCACGCACCGAGGCATCGGCTGCATCCCTGGCCAGCTGCGCCGCGTCGAGCTGCACCGTGGCAATGGCATCGACCGCCACCAGTTCCTTCGCCCGCGCCAGATCACGCGCCGCCTTGGCCAGCTCGGCCTCGGCGCGGCTGACCGCCGCCTGCGCCGCGCCGATCTGCGCCTCGGCTGACTGCACGGCCGCCGTGGAGGCCGCCACCTGTGCTTCGGCCCCCTGCAATCCTCCGCGCGCCGTGGCTTCCACCACCTGTGCCTGGGCCCGTGCTCCGGCTGCCTGCGCCATGGCCGTCTCACGTTCGGCCCTGGCCTGCGCGAGTCGTGCGCTGATGTCGGCATCATCCAGTGTCAGCAGCACCATGCCCCTGGTCACGGTCTGGTTGTCGTGCACATCCACTGTCGCAATGACCCCTGGAATGCGCGACGTGACGGCCACCACATCGGCCTCGATCTGCGCGTTGTCGGTCGTCTCCTGCCCGGCATGCAGCCAGGCGTAACCACCGAGGGCGGTGGCCACCATGAGGGTCAGCCCCCCCAGCACCAGAAAGGCCTTGCGGCTGTCGCCGCCTCCCGCGCCTGCCGGCCGCGTGCCTGACGTTGTCGGTTCACTCATCGGTCACATCTCCACATGCACATCAGGTTTCGGCCCCGCCGGCCGCGCCGGCGCCTTGAGGAAGATCAGCATCGGAATCACCAGCAGGAACAGCGCGCCGGCCACAATGAAGATGCGCTCGAAGCCCAGCACCACCGACTGCTGCATCACCGTGCCGGTCATGGCACGCATCGCCGCATCGTGGGCCGCGCCCGCATCGAGGCCCCGTGCGCGGAAAGCCCCCTCGAGCATCTGCATGCGCGACCACACCTCGGGGCGCGTCAGCGTCATCTGCGCATCGATGCCGCCGCGGGCCAGCTTGGCGTAGTTGTCGATGAAGCTGGCGAAGATGGCGATGCCGACGGCACCGCCCATCTGCCGGAACAGGGAATTGAGCCCTGTCGCGTCGGCGGCCTTGTGCTTCGGCACGTTCGACAGCGACACGGTCGTCAGCGGCACGAACAGACACGCAAACGCCACGCCCTGAATCAGCAGCGGCCCGACGATATCGGCGGTGCCTGAGTCGAGCGTCAGGTGGCTCAGCCGCCACGAACTGAACGAGAACATCAGCACGCCGACCGTCACGATGACGCGCGGGGACACCAGGTTATAGACGCGACCGACCATCGGCACGGCGGCCATCATGATGAGCGTGCGCGGCATGAGGGCCAGCCCCGATTGCACGGCGGTGAATCCCAGCAGCTCCTGCATGAAGACCGGCAGCAGGAACATGTTCGCCAGCAGCATGGCGAACATCAGTCCGCCGATGAGCGTGCCCGACATGAACACAGGGTCTCTGAAGAGCCTGAGGTCTACGGCGGGAAACGGCGTGGTGAATTCGCGCACGATGAACGCCGCCGTCGCAATCAGTCCCACCACAAACACGATGGTCAGTTCGCGGGAATCGAACCAGTCGTTGCGGTTGCCTTCCTCGAGGAAGTACTGCAGCATGCCGAGGGCCACCCACAGCAGTGCGATGCCTAGCCAGTCGACATTGCCCCGCTCGCGCGCGGCCTGCATGCGGTTGTGCTCGAGAATCTCGGGATCTTCGTGGACGAACGAGGCCACCATGAACAGGCCCAGCAGGCCCACCGGCAGGTTGATGAAGAAGATCCACGACCAGTGATAGTTGTCGACGATGTAGCCGCCGAGGGTCGGTCCCAGCGCCGGTCCGAGCATGACCGCCATGCCGAAGAGGGCCATGGCGGTCGCCTGTTCATGCGGGGCAAACGTCTGCCGGAGAATAGCCTGCTCGGTGGGTTGCAGCGCGCCGGCCCCGAAGCCCTGAATCACCCGGTAAATCACCAGCGCGGTCAGTGACTCGGCCAGGCCGCACAGCATCGACCCCACGATGAACATGACCAGACAGGCCATGTAGACACGCTTCTGTCCGAAGCGCCGTCCGAGAAACGCCGTCAGCGGCATCACCAGCACCAGGGCCACGGCATACCCGGTGCTGATCCACGTGATTTCCTGCAGGGTCGCGCCCACAGCCCCGCGAATCTGCGGCAGCGCGACGTTGACGATGGAGGCGTCGATGGCCCCCATGAGGGTGCCGAACGTAATCGACAGCGTCACCAGCCACTTGTTCGTCTTCGGCCGTGTGGCAGGCACGGCCGATACTGCGGCGTTCACTTCTTCCGGGGCGGGTGTGTCGGACGCAGTTCCACGTGACCAGGCAGGCTGCGAAGGGGATGGCGCAGCAGGTCTTCAATGGCCTGCGCCACATCATCAGGAGACAGTTTCCAGTCGGCATCGGACGGAGAGGCCGGCCCCATGAAATCGGTGGCGACCGACCCGGGCAGCACCGTGCTGACCCGGATGTTCTGGTGCCGCAGCTCGAACATCAGCGCATCGCTGAACGCGTTGAGCCCGGCCTTCGACGCACAATACGCGGCGCCCCCCACAAACGGGTTCTGGCTGGCGAGGCTGCTGACATTGATGATCCACCCGGCCCCGCGCGCCACCAGGTGCGGAATGGCCGCGCGACACACGTTGAACACACCCGTCAGATTGGTGTCGATGATGCGGTCCCACTCGTCGTGCGGCAGCTCGCTGATGGGCTGGCCCACGCCGACGCCCGCGTTGTTGACCACGACATCAAGGCCGCCCCAGCGTTCCACCGTGCCCTGCACGGCACGGCCCACCTGTGCGCGGTCGCGCACATCGCAGGCGATGGCCATCACGCGACCCGGACCACCGCGGGCCGCCTCGAGCTGCCGTTGTGTGCGCTCGGCACCCGACGCGGTGGTGCCGGTGACGGTCACGCTGTGCCCCTGCGCCAGCAACCGGTGCGCGAGTGCCAGGCCGATGCCCCGCGTACCGCCCGTGATGAAAGAGACTGCACCCATGCGGCTACAATCCTACCGTGTTCATCGTCGTTCTGGGGGCCGGTGATGTCGGCGGCGCGGTGGCGCAGCAGATCGGCGCCCGTCACCTCGGCGCTCCGGTCGTCATCGTCGACTCGAGACGCGGTGTGGCCGAGGGCAAGGCCCTCGACCTGCGGCAGAGCGCCCCGGTGGATCGTAGCGCGCCCGACATCCGCGGCACCGATGACCACGCGGTGCTGAACCAGGCCGCGCTGGTCGTCATCGCCGACGAAGCCACGGCATACCCGCACGATCCACCGGCCGATGCCGTCTTCCCTCGGCTGCTGCGCATCGCCCAACATGCGGCCCAAAGCGCCGTGCTGGTGGCCACCCCCGACGCCGAGCTGGTGATCGCTCGCGCCGTCACCGAACGCGGCATCGCCACCGGTCGCATCGTCGGCTCGGCGCCCGAAGCCCTGAGAGGCGCCCTGCGCGCCCTCATCGCCGACGAAGCCCGATGTCGACCTGATGAAGTAGCCGCGGCCATTCTGGGGCGTGCACCGGCGTCGCTGATTGTGCCGTGGGAAGGCTGCAGCATCAGCGGCCGCTGCGCCACCGACGTGCTGACGTCCCCGGCCATCAGGCGAATCGAACAGCGGCTCCCCACTCTGTGGCCACCCGGTCCGCAGGCGCTGGGACGCGCCGCCGCGAAAGTGGCCGAGAGCCTCTTCCGTGACGATGGCGAGCTGGTGTGTGTGCAGGTCGCGCTGGTACGCGGAGTGACAGGAACGGGACAGCCCGCAATCCTTCCGGCCACGCTTGGCCGACAGGGTATCAGGGCTGTGCGCGTGCCGACACTGACGGGTCGAGACCAGACCCGGCTCGACTCCGTCGTGTCGACATAAGCCTGCGGCGACGCAGGCGCAGTAGCCGTGGCGGCCTAGTAGACCTCGGCCGGGCGGTGCAGCGACAGGCCGTCGGCAAAGACCTCGAGCCGCTTGCGCAGCATGAGGCGCCCGCGGTGCAGACGCGACTTGAGCGTCTGATCCTTGAGCTTGAGGCGGCGGCTGGCTTCCTCGGTGCTGAGACCCTCGAGGTCGCGCAGGATGACCGGCGTGCGGTAGATGGCCGGCAGGGCATCCACGGCCTCGGCGAAGCGCTCGCGCAGCTGCTGTCGCAGCAGCTCCTCGTCAGCCAGCGCCGACCAGTCGGCCGGGTCGAGCGCGCGCATGCTGCCGGGCAGTTCCTCGTTCGAGGTGCCGATGGGAATCTCGGTGACTTCCGCCATCCGGGCCGCGCGGGTGTTGCGCAGGCGCGACATGGCCGTGTTGAAGGTGATGCGGTAAATCCACGAGGAGAGTGCCGCATCGCCCCGGAAGAGGTCGATTTTCTGGTAGACCTTCATCAGCACGTCCTGCGTGACTTCCTCGGCGTCTTCGCGGTTCTTCACGTAACGGAAGGCCAGCTGGTAGATCTTCGAGGTGTAACGGTTGGCCAGTTCGGCCAGCGCCGAATCATCTCCGCTGCGGAGGCGATCGACGAGTACGGTGTCAGGAGTGTGTTCGCGCATGGGGTGTGGTCCTCTGCTTATTGATGTCAGCAGGTAGGAACCCCACGGCGGGCCCGGTTTATTCCCGCCGGGGCGCACCTTCCAAAATAATCCGTAACTGCCTGAGCATCAGTCACTTGCCACGGCTGACCGCACACGGTCGGCGGCCATCACCCCGGCCAGGACCACGACGCTGCCGGCCAGCTGGACCGGCGTCAGGGCCTCGCCGAGCCACCACCACGCGATGAGGCCGGCCATGACCGGCTCGGTCATGCCCAGCAGGCTGGCCGTCGATGCCCGCAGCAGCCGCAATCCGTTGGCCACCAGCACGTAGGGCACCACTGTGCCGAACACCACCACCCAAGTCAGCAGCGCCCATCCAGGAAGGGCCAGGTGGGCAAAGCGGCCCAGCAGCGGCAGCGGCATCGACAGCACCTCCACGGGGAAGGTGTGGAAGGGTTGCAGCATCACCATCATCACCGTCGTCACGGCGAAGCCCCAGGCCGAGAGGGTCATGCCTGAATAGCTGCGACTGAGCCGATCCCCAAGCAGGTAATACACCGCCAGGGCGAGGGCATCGAGCAGCGCTGCGGCCACGCCCACCGCGTCGAGCTTCAGGCCCTGCCAGGCTTCGGTGATGAGCAGCAGACCCGAGAGGCTGAGGCCCAGAGCGAGCCACAGGCCCTGCGGCACGGCCACCCCCTTCCAGAATCGCAGGTACAGCAGAATCCAGACGGGGGCCGTGAACTCGAGCAGCAGGGCGATGCCGATCGAGACCCGGGCAATCGCGACAAAGTAGAGGGCCTGAACGACGGCAACACCCACGACGCCGAAGACCACCATGCGCATGAGGTCGGCGCGCGCGATGCGGAGCGACGGGCCGCGTGACAGCAGCATGACTGGCCCAAGCAGCAGCAAAGCCCCGGCACAGCGCACCTGTGTGAGGCGCCACGGCGACAGGCCGCTCAGCAGGAGAATTTTGGCCACCGTGCCGCTGAAGGCAAAGCAGAGCGACCCCAGCAGGCAGAAGAGTTCGCCGCGATAGCGTCCGGGCACGGCGGGCAGTTTATCCGTGAATCGGCTGCCGGCCGAAGACATCGGCGAAGGCGGCGACGAGCTGATCTTCCACGGCGGCGAGATCGTGCGTGCGTCCCGTGGCCTTCTGCAGCGAGGTCACGCCACGGTCGCTGATGCCGCACGGCACAATGAGGCCGAAGTATGTGAGGTCGGTGTTCACATTGAACGCAAAGCCGTGGCTGGTGATCCAGCGCGAGACGCGTACGCCGATGGCACCGATTTTTTCGGGGCCTGTCTCCGGCGACATCACCCACGTGCCCGAACGACCCGCGATGCGGTCGGCCGTCAGGCCGTGGCCGTCGCACACGCGGATCATCACGTCTTCCAGATCGCGCACGTAGCGATGCACATCGCGACGGTCGGGATTGAGGTCGAGAATGGGATAGCCGACGATCTGGCCCGGGCCGTGATAGGTCACGTCACCGCCGCGGCCCGTCTCGTGCACCTCGACGCCAAGCGCCTCGAGACGTTCGGGCGTGGCCAGCACGTGCTGGTGACCGTCCTTCCGGACGCCGATGGTCAGCACATGGGGATGCTGAAGCAGCAGCAGGGTGTCACCGATGCGTCCGTTCCGCCGGTCATCGACCAGCTGCTGCTGCAGCGCCAGCCCGTCGGCATACGGCACAACGCCGAGCCGACGGACATCAAGGGTGCGCATGGCCGCCTAGGCCTGATTCGGATCGAAGTGCTCGATCGATTTCTTGAGGTCGGCCAGGAACTGATCGGCGACGGCCCCGTCCACCAGGCGATGGTCGAAGCCCATGGCCAGATATCCCATCAGCCTGATGCCGATCGCATCGTCGATGACGACCGGGCGCTTCTCGATGGTGCCGACGCCGAGGATGCCCACCTGCGGCTGGTTGATGACGGGCAGGCCGAACTGCGCGCCGTAATTGCCGGGATTGGTGAGGGTGAACGTGCCGCCCTGCACTTCCTCGGGGTTGAGCTTTTTCGCGCGTGCGCGGTCGGCGATATCCTCGATGGCCCGTGCGAGCCCCATGAGGCTGAGCTGTTCGGCTCCCTTGATCACGGGCACGATCAGCCCGTGCTCGAGCGCCACGGCGATGCCCAGATTGACCGACCCGCGGTAGACGACGTTGGCCCCGTCGATGGAGGCATTGAGCATCGGATGCCGGTGGAGGCAGTCGACGAGCGCCTTGGCAATGAACGTGGTGTAGGTCAGCTTGAGACCCTCGCGTTCGTATTCGTCCTTCTTCGTGCGCCGGATGTGATCGACGCGCGAGTAGTTGATCTCGAACACCGAATAGACATGGGCCGAGGTGTGCTTGCTGACCACCATGTGCTCGGCAATCTTGCGGCGCATGACCGACATCGGTTCGACGCGATCGCCGGCGAGTCGCATGACCGGTGCGGCCGTGTGTGCCGAGGCGGCCAAGGCAGGGGGCGGGGCGGCGGTCACCGTGGCCATGTCGCCACGGGCGATGAACGACAGGATGTCTTTCTTGGTCACGCGGGCGTTCGCACCGGTGCCGGGCACGCGGGCAATGTCGACTTGGTGCTCCTTGGCAATGCGGCGCACCAGTGGTGATGACCGTTGCCGCTCGCCGCCCGTGACGGCCGATGTGGCGACAGGGCCAGGCGCATCGACGCTGGTCATCGGCGCAGCTGTGGCAGCAGGCGCCGACGCGGCCGCAGCTGGTGCGGCCGTGGCTGCCACCGGCCGGCTGCCCGGAGCCCCGATGGTGGCCACCGGCGTGTTGACCGGTACCGTCTCACCCTCGCGCGCCGTGATCTCGAGGAGCACCCCGGCTACCGGCGAAGGAATTTCGGCATCGACCTTGTCGGTGGAAATTTCAAACAGCGGTTCGTCGCGATCGACGCTGTCTCCGACTTTCTTGATCCATCGGACGATCGTGCCTTCGGCAATCGACTCGCCCATCTGGGGCATGAGTACGGGTGTGGACATGGTGCAATCGTCCCAGCGCTAAATGTGGATGGCCGCTCCGTGCGCCGCGTGCGAGGCCTCGCCGACGGCCTCCGACATGGTCGGATGCGCGTGGATGGTCTTCACCAGTTCCTCGACCGTGCATTCCATCCGCAGGGCCATCACGGCCTCGGCCACCAGTTCGGTCGCCCGGGGGCCCATGATGTGCACGCCCAGGATTTCGTCGTACTTCTTCTCGGCGACGATTTTCACGAAGCCATCAGTCTCACCGGCCATGCGCGCACGGGCTAGGGCACGGAACGGGAACACGCCCACCGTGACGTCGTATCCTTTCTCGCGGGCCTGCGCCTCGGTGTAGCCGACGCTGCCGATTTCCGGATCACAGTAGGTGCAGCGGGGCACGTGGTCGTAGTTGATGGGGGTCACGTGGTGACCGGCGATGCGCTCGGCCAGCAGAATCCCTTCCATCGATGACACGTGCGCCAGCTGATAGTGCGGTCCGCCCATGGTGATGACGTCGCCGATCGCGGAGATGCCCGGCACGTTCGTACGGAACAGGTCGTCGACGACGATGTAGCCGCGGTCCATGCGGAGGCCGAGCGCCTCGGCGCCGAGTCCCTCGGTGACCGGGCCGCGGCCGGTCGCCACGAGCAGATGCTCGAAGGTGGCCGTCTGCGTCTTGCCATCGGCCGCCTGCATCTCGACGGTAACGCCCGTGTCGGTGATGGTGGCGCTGGTCACCTTCATGCCGGTGTGCACCTTGATGCCGCGCCGCTTGAACGTCTTCTCGAGGTCGGCCGAGATGGCCTCATCCTCGCCCGGCACGAGCCGCGGCAGCAGTTCGATGATGGTCACCTCGCTGCCGTAGCTGCGGAAGATCGACGCAAACTCGACGCCGACGGCGCCGCTGCCCATGATGGCAATCGAGGTCGGGACATGGTCGAGGTGAATGGCCTCGTCGCTGAAGATGATTTTCGAGCGGTCGACGGTGATGCCCGGCACGCTGCGCGGGGCCGAACCGGTGGCGACGATAATTTCCTTCGTCGCGCCGAGGGCCTGCGTGGTGCCGTCGTGCAGCGTGACCTCGACGCCGCCCTGTCCGGTGAGGCGGGCCGTGCCCTTGACCCACTCGATCTTGTTCTTCTTGAAGAGCATCTCGATGCCGCCGGTGAGCCCGGTGATCATCTTGTCCTTGCGCGCATGCACGGCCGGCATGCTGATGCCGACGGCCTTGCCGTCGACGCCCGTTAGGCCCCATTCGGCCGCGCCCTTGGCGATCTTGAGTGCGTGGGCATGCTCGAGCAGGGCCTTGGTGGGAATGCAGCCCCAGATGAGGCAGGTGCCGCCCAGGGCCTTCTGCTTCTCGACCACAGCCACCTTGAGCCCCAGCTGCGACGCGCGGATGGCGGCGACATATCCGCCGGTGCCCGCACCCACCACGACAACATCAAACTCATGGGCCACAGTCATCACTCCTTGCAAGGGATGCCGCGAGACGTCCGCGTCACGGCAGCCGGTAACTTCTCACTGTCGCTTGGATCCCGCAGCAGCGTCAAGCGACGCCACCTGCCTTCTCTTCGTCATGCGCCTGACTTCTTGATGGCCGTGAGTGGTACGAAGGCCGTCGGGGGCGGAGCCGACGCCGGCGGCACCGGGGGATTGACCTGGGCCTTCAGCGTGCCGTGGTCGTATTTGAGTTCCCAGTAGAGCTCGGTCAGGACATCGAGGCGGCGGGCCAGCGCCTGTGCGCGCAGGTGGGACGCCACCGCGAGCACCAGCGCCATCAGCGCGAGGCCCAGGGCAATGGTCATGTGCCCATCCTACAGCGACGGCATGTCGCCGGGGCCGGGCTACCGGCGAGGAAGGACGGCGTCCTTGAGCTGCTTGATGATGCGGGCCTTGACAACCGTCTTGGCCGGAATGCGGATGTCTTCACCCGTCGCCGGGTTGCGACCGATGCGGGCCTTGCGCCGCTGCAGCACCACCTTGACCATGCCGGGCACCGTGAATTCGCCGGCGCGGTGCAGTTCGGCTTCGCAGAGCGCATTGAGCTCCTCGAAAATCGCGCGCACATCCGCACGCTTCATGTCGAAACGGTCGGCGAAGTGCGCGTAGAGTTCAGACTTGCCCATGCGCCGGGCCTCGGCCATCGTGGTCTCCATTGCGTGTCGGGTGCTCAGGCGAGGTGGATGCTATCGCCGGGGACGCATGCTGTCAATTGCGCCCGGCGTTCGTATCAGTACACAATCGCATGGTGGCTGACAATCCAGTAGCGCTGCTTGAAACCTTTCCCAACCCGCGGCCCGAACGCGAATACGAAATCGCCATCGACTGCCCCGAGTTCACGTCGATGTGCCCGAAGACCGGGCTCCCCGACTTCGGCACCATCCGCATCCGATACGTGCCCGATGCCACGTGCGTCGAGCTCAAGTCGCTCAAGTACTACCTGCTCGAGTACCGCAACCGCGGCATCTTCTACGAGGCGGCGACGAACCAGATCCTCGACGATCTCGTCGGCGTGTGCCAGCCGCGCCGCATGACCATCATGGGCGACTTCAGCGCACGCGGTGGCATCAGCACGTCGGTCACCGTCGAATTCACCAAGGCCTGACGCGGTCGGCATCTCCCTTGCCTGTTTCCCGGTAACGGGCCGCCATGTGCGGGCGTTCCGTCTCGACGACCGCGAAAGCACTCGGGAGGCCGATCGCGCAGCGGTGCAGCAGCGCCTCGGCACCGGACCCGGCCCCGGTGCCGTGCGCGTGGGCTATCGCGACGTGGCCTCGCGCACCAATCGTGTGACGCTGATTGCCGCGCGGCTTCCTCCCGGTGTCGTCTCGACACACACCGTCTTCTGCAGCCGGCGTCCGCTCGCCGATGACGAGGCCTGGTGCCTCGTCGGTCTGCTGAACAGCCTCGTCGTCAACTATCTCGTGCGGCTGCAGGTCAACGTGCACGTCTCTGCCAGCATCATGGCCCGGCTTCCGGTGCCGCGGCCGTCATCCGATGTGCAGGCACAGCTGGCGGTGTGGGCGCGCGCGCTCGGCGAGGTGGCTGATGCCGAGACCTTGCCCGACACCTATGCCGACCTCAATGCCGGCGTCGCGGATCTCTATGGATTGAGCACGCACGAATTTCGGCACGTGCTGTCGGGATTCCCTCTGATTCCCGAAGCGCTGCGGGAACGCTGCGCCGGTGCGTTTGCTCAACGGGGCAGATGGCGTTCCATCGCCCCGTATACCCACGTACCAGCTGTGGCACCGAGCAGCGTGACGAGGATGGCACCGTAACCCATGCCCACCTGCGCAAACAGCGGACCGGGACACGCGCCTGTCAGTGCCCATCCCGTGCCGAACAGCAGGCCGCCGTAGACCACGCCCGGCGTGAACCGTTTGGGCCTGATCACAATGGGATCTCCGGACAGCGTGGTGATGGGCACGCGCCGGATCAGCCACACCGACGCCATGCCGACGGCCACGGCGCTGCCAATGACACCGTACATGTGGAACGAGTCGAACCGGAACATCTCCTGAATACGGAACCATGAGACGATCTCGGCCTTCACAAACACCACCCCGAACATCATGCCGACGAAGAGATATCGCAGGTGACCGCGCATGCCCCTCACTCGCCTCCCACGATGCGGAACACCAGCGGCAGCACGACCCACGTGCCGAAGAACCCGCCGGCCATGAAGGCGATCGATGCGACCAGTGACGGCCACTGCAGGCTCGACAGGCCCATGATGGTATGGCCTGACGTGCATCCGCCGGCCCACCGCGTGCCGAAACCGACCAGAAAGCCACCGATGCCCATAAAGACGAGCCCCTTGAGGCTCAGCACCTGTTCCAGCCCGAAGACATCGCGCGGCATGACGCCGCTGAAGTCGCGCACGCCGAGGGCCTCAAGGGCCGCTCGGGTCTCAGCCGCCACCTGAAACGGTTCGGGATCGGGCAGGCCCCATGTGGCCAGCGCGGCTCCGAGCATCACGCCGGCCACGAAGAACAGATTCCAGCGTTCGGCCTTCCAGTCGTACGTGAAGAAGGGCAGGCCCGCCGGTGCACAGGCTGCACACAGATGGCGCAGGCTCGACGAGATGCCGAAGTTCCTGTTGCCGATGATGAGCAGCACAGGCACGGTCAGGCCAATGAGCGGCCCGGCAACGTACCAGGGCCAGGGACGCGAAATCACATCAAGCATCGCGTCGTCCACTTTACCAGCCTCGTCCCGTATCGGCCGGTGGCCTGATGCGTGTCAGCGCGTCGCGAGATAGCCGCCCGCAGCCACCAGAACCAGGATCGCTGCCGTCAGCAGCGCCGACAACCGATCGCCGTCACGCACATAGCCGATGCACGCCACGACGACCCGCGTGATGGGCGTCACCATCAGCATGAGCAGACCCACGTGAATGAGCTGCGTGGACCACGCACGGTCAGGCCACAGTCCCGAGGCCAGAAGGCCCGCCACCAGCAGCAGCGTGGTGGCCAGGCCTGTGAGCGCAAACAGGCGGGTCATTGCGGCAGCCTCGCGATCATGACGGCCGCCACCAGCACGAGGACGATGGCCAGCATGACCTTCAGTCGACGGGGGGGCCAGATGCGGGCGAGTCTCAGGCCGATCAGTGATCCGACCCGCACACCTAGCACGGCGGCGGCGGCGAGCGTGGGCAGCAACAGCCCCCGGCCGAAATAGATGAGCGCCCCTGACGTCGCGGTGACGCCGATCATGAAGGCCGATGTCGTTGAGGCCACACGCATCGGAATGCCGCACCAGGCGTTGAGCACCGGCACCTTGATGACGCCACCCCCGAGCCCCAACAGGGTCGACAGTGTGCCGGCCACAAACGAGGTGCCAATCGCCACCGGCATGCGCTCGAGCCGATAGACGACGAGGCGTCCGGTCTGTGCGTCGGTATAGCGACCTCCCCATGGACCAGTGTCGGCATCCTCAGGCAGGGCGTTCTGGTGATCGCGGCGCAGGAAGGTGATGAGACTCATGAGGGTCATCACCACACTGAAAGTGATCATCAGCGTGCGCTGCGGCAGCAGCGTGGCGGCGACGCCGCCCAGCAGACCGCCCGCCGCCGTGATGAGTTCCAGCATGAGGCCCATCCGCAGGTTGATGAGCGGACGACTGCCTGCGGCCCCCGAGACGGCGTTCGAGGTGGCAATGACCGTGGTCAGGCTCACCGCCACGGCCTGCGGCATGGGCACGCCGAGCCCCTGCACTAGAAGCGGCACGAGAAACACGCCGCCTCCGAGGCCAAGCATGCCGCCTAGGGTCCCGGCCACGACGCCGCCCACTGCGGCCAGGGCCATCAGGGAAAACGAGACGGTGGTCAGCACAACAGCACGTCAGGCTTGGGGCGTGCCGACCGCCCAGGGACGCAGCGCGGCATACAGCGTGGCGATGATCGGTGTGGGCACCCCGTGTGCCGCCGCCTTGCGCAGGGCCACGCCCTGCAGCGCCTCGACCTCGATGCGCTTCTGCTGGCTGAGATCGATGAGCAGCGACGACCGGGTGCTGTGGGGAATGTGATCCATGTAGTGCTGCAGCGTCTCCCAGCGATCGGGCGACAGGGTGATGCCTTCAGCGTGTGCGATGGCCGACACCTCGCGCGCGGCGGCATAGAACATGTCGCGTGCCTGCGGTGACGACCACAGGAAACCGATCGGCAGGCGCGCCGCGCCGGTGAAGCCCGAGAAGGGCACCAGATAGACGAACTTGTCCCACAGTGGCGTGCGCGCATCCGGCACCGCACGCACCTCGATGTCGGCCATCGACAATGCCGCGACGAGCGCCTCGACCCTCGGGGTCAGACCGCGGGCCCCGAACACTTCGCCGAAGATGATGGACCGGTGCACACCGGTCTGCACGATGCGCCCGGACGCCTCGAGGGCCGTGGCCACATAGGTCGTGCCGCCGAGCACGCGGGCCTCTCCGTACAGTGCCGCCAGCTGATCGACATTGTCGACACCGTTCTGCAGGGTGAGCACCACGGTGTCTGGCCCCAGCAGTGGCGCAATCATCGGGTAGGCCGAGGCGTTGTCGTAGGTCTTGATGGCGACGATCACGACGTCGACCGGCCCCACGGTGGCCGGGTCTGACTCGGCGCGCACCTGCACGGTAAAGTCACCCAGCATCGGGCTCTGCACCGTGAGGCCGCGTGTGCGAATGGCCTCGAGGTGTGGCCCGCGTGCTATAAGCGTAACAGGGTGTCCCGCCCGCGCCAGCTGTGCCCCAAAGTAACCTCCAACCGCGCCGGAGCCGAACATGACGACACGCATACGGCCCCCAGCATATCTTCCCTGCCTGGTCGCCTTGATCGTCCTCGCCTGGCTGGGCGCCACCACCGTGCCGGTGCGCACGGCGCAGTCTGACCTCGACGCCCTGATGACCCGGGCCCTGGCCCGCCGTGACACCAGCTGGAAGGCCCTGCCGCAGTTCGTCCTCGACGAGCGTTCCGAGGCCGAAGTGGTCGGGCCGACCGGAGCGCGCATTCTCGCGGAGCGCCGTGATTATGCGTGGTTCCCCCGCGATGGCGTCTTTGTGCGGAGCCCACTCCGCGTCAATGGCCGGACCGTCAGCGAGGCCGAACGCCGGACCGAGGAGGCCGACTTCATCACGCGCGAACGACGGCGCGACGAACGCCGGCGGAAGAACGAGTCTGCCCGCGAGGACGCCGCCGAAGCGCCCGCAGGCGATGACACGGCCGAGGCACTGGCCGCCGCCGTACGGCCGTATTTCCTCGTCAACAACTCGGTCCTGCTCGACCTCAAGCACGAGCCCGGCCGCTACGGCCTGGTCGGTCGGGAAACGCTGAACGGCCGCGAGGTCATGAAGGTCGAGTACTACCCCACGGCCCTGTTCCAGTCTGGCCGGGCGCGCCCCAACCGCCGCGCCCGCGAGCGCGACGAGCGGATCACGGAACGCGTCAACAAGGCCGTGCTGGTCACGCTCTGGATCGACCCGGCGATCTCGCAGATCGTCCGGTACGAACTCGATGATGTCGACCTGGGCTTCCTCCCGGGTCAGTGGCTGGTGCGCATCACCGAAGGGCGCACGACGATGACCCTGTCCGAGGTGCTGCCGGATGTCTGGCTGCCGACCGTTGTCGAGACGATGGTCCGCATGCAGTCGCCGGCCGGGCCTGTCGAGGGACGCTGGCGGCTGACGTACACCAACCACAGACGGGCAGACGTCGGGACCCGCCTGGTCAAGTAGTCCGGAGCGCGCTCATGCTGCGGGCCCTTTTGCGTGTCGCACTGGTCTTCCTCTGGGCTGGCTCGGCCTCAGCGCAGGGGGTGGTGGAAGTGGTGCTGGTACACGGCAATCACACGACGCCCACCGACCAGGTGCTGGCGCTGGCGGACCTCACCCCGGGGCAACCGGCGACGGCGGCCCTCGTCGCCCAGGTCGAGCGCCGACTCCGCGAGAGCGGTCGATTCGCCGACGTGTCCGTGCAGGTCCGGCAGCGCTCGCTCGATCCGGCAGGCCCGGTGATGGTGGTCATTGTCGTCACGGAACGAGCGGGCGTCAGCGACCGCGTCCTCTCACCCGGCCTCGCACGCCGCCTCCGTGCCGCCCTCATGCTCGGCCCAATCCTGCAGTACGACGATGGGTATGGCGCGACGTACGGGTTGCGACCGACCCTTGTCGACCGCCCCTGGCGGAACCTGAACATCTCGGCCCCGCTGACCTGGGGCGGCGAGCGCAAGGCCGCGATCGAGGCGGCCCGGACCCTGACGGATCCGCTGCGCGGGCAACTGCGGGCCGGCGGCGGCATCGACCGCCGCGTCAACCCGTTCTACGACGTGGCCGACACGCGGCGCAGCGGGTGGGTCAGGGCCGATCTGTCGCCGACGAGCTGGTGGCGGGTGTCAGGAGACGTGCGCCGCAGCCTGGTGCGGTTTGCCGGCACCGACGCGCGGCAATGGTCGGGCGGTGTCGCGACCGTCTTCGACCCGCGGGCTGACGACTACGCCACTGCTCTGGGCATGCGGGCCGGGGCGGGCGTCGACTGGCTGCAGCTCGATGGACGATCGGTCCCACCCATTCGCAGGACGAGCGCCGATGTCGCCGTGTCGCTGCCCCTCATCAGACTGGTCACCGTCCGTTCCACGGCACCACCTGCCGACGGCGATGAGGACGGGGACGGGGATGCGGACCAGGACGCCGGCGGCGGTTCGGGTAGCGGGTCGGTCAGGTCGGTGGTGCTGGCGCTGCGGGCCCGAACGACGAGGGCCTCGGCCCAGCTGCCCGCCTGGGAGCAGGCGCTGCTCGGCGGCGCCCTGAACCTGCGTGGCGTACGTCCCGGAGCTGCCGTGGGCGACAACGTCACGGCCGTGTCTGCCGAGGTGCGGTTTGCGGGGGGACTGACCCCGCTGGCCCGCGCCGGGCTGCGGGCCTTCCTCGATGGCGCCGCCGTGTCGCCCGCCGGTGTGCGGCTGCGCGATGAGGCGCTGACCTGGGGAGCCGGCGGCGGGCTCTTTCTGCAGCTCGGCGGCCGGACGGCCTCGCTCGACGTGGGCTGGCCGCTCAGCGGCGGCCGCCCCCGCCTGCACGTTCAGTTCGGCGTCGGCCTTGGCCGCTAGCTGATGCGCGCGACGAACGCGTCGTACGCGGCGGCGTCGCTGGCCTTCATGTATTCGGCAAACTCGTGCCCGACCGCCTCGAGGTTCCGCATGTAGTTGGGATCCTTGTAGGTCTCGCGGAGCGCTGGCAGCAGCTGGCGCAGCCGCACCCACACGACAAGCAGCTCGCGCCCGCTCTGGAAGAACAGCTCGCGGTGCAGCACTCCGCTCGCCACGAACGACGCGACGAGATCCCAGTACGACACCACCATGCGGAACGAGGCGTTTTCCTCGCTGCCTCCTGGTGCGATGGCCATCAGGGCCTCGAAGGTATGCACGCCCTTGCACGTCGAGGCAAACCAGGCGCGGGCCTTCCGCATCCGGTCTTCGCGCCGCATTTCATACAACCGCAGGATCAAATTGGCATCGTCGTAGGTCGGTCGTGGGTGCATATGATTTTTCAATGAATGGAATACGTGACAGACGTGGATGGGAACGGGCCGTTCGCCTAAGATAATGAACTTATGAACCCGTGGGAACAGTTTACCGGCGCCAACGCCGGGTACGTGCTGGAACTGTACGAACGCTATCAGCAGAATCCCCAGTCGGTCGATGAGGCCACGCGCCAGGCCTTCGCCGCCGGTGGTCCCCCACCCGAGACGACCTCGACGGCGGCCGGCACTGCGGCACCGGCTGACGGCACGACGGTGCGCGCCGGCATCGCCGCCTACACCCTCGCCGAGTCTATCCGCCGCTTCGGCCACCTGGCCGCTCACCTCGATCCGATCGGTTTCCACCAGCCCGTGGGCGACCCGTCGCTCGACCCTGCCGCGCATGGCCTGTCGCCAGACACGCTGCGCCAGCTGCCCGCCGACATCATCGGCGGCCCCGCGGCGCGCGGCGCCGCGCACGCCTTTGACGCCATCGCGCGGCTGCGCACCACCTACTGCAGCACGACGGGCCACGACTTCCATCACGTGTTTGTCCCCGCCGAGCGCGAATGGCTCCGCGAGGTCGTCGAGTCGGGCCAGTTCCGCCCGCCCCACTCGGCGATCAATGCGCGCGAGCTGCTCGACCGCCTGACACAGGTCGACAGCTTCGAGCGGTTCCTTCACCGGACGTTCACCGGCAAGACACGCTTCTCGGTGGAAGGGCTCGACATGATGATTCCCGTCCTCGACGAGATCATCAACGACGCGGCCTCGGCCGGCGTCAAGCACGTGATGATTGCCATGGCGCACCGCGGCCGCCTCAACGTGCTGGCGCACGTGATGCAGAAGCCCTACGCGCAGATTCTGGCCGAGTTCAAGGAACCACTGTTCTCACTGGAAGGCCGCGTTGACATCGGCTGGATGGGCGACGTCAAGTATCACGCCGGTGCGCGCGTGGCCCGCAACGGTGCCGCCCCCGACACGCTGATCGTGTCGATGCCGCCGAACCCGAGCCATCTCGAGGCCGTCGACCCGGTGCTCAACGGCATGGCCCGCGCGGCCCTGACCGACGCCCGGCAGCCCGGCGCGCCGACCTGCCGCAAGCACGAGGTGCTGGCTATCCTGATTCACGGCGACGCCGCCTTCCCCGGTCAGGGCATCGTGGCCGAGACGCTCAACCTGTCGCGGCTGCAGGGCTACGACGTCGGCGGCATGATTCACATCATCGCCAACAACCAGCTGGGCTTCACGGCCGACCCGCACGAATCGTTCAGCACCAGCTACACGAGCGGCCTGGCGCGCGGCTTCAAGATTCCCATCACCCACGTCAACGCCGACGACCCGGTCGCCTGCATCGAGGCGGCACGCCTGGCGTGGGCCTATCGTCACCGCTTCGGGTTCGACTATCTCATCGACCTGGTCGGCTACCGCCGCTACGGGCACAACGAGGGCGACGAGCCGGCCTTCACGCAGCCCTCCCTCTACGGCCGCGTCACGTCGCATCCGACGGTGCGCGAGCAGTACGCCGCAGCCCTCACGGCGCAGGGCGTGATCACCGCCGCCGATGCCGACGCCATGGTGCAGAAGCACTTCGGATCGATGGAACGCGCGTATGCCGAGCTCAAGCCCGAACGCGACTTCATCCCCGACTATCCCGCGATTCCCGATGCCGCCGAGGCGCAGCGTGCCGTGACCGGTGTGCCGCTCGAGACGCTGGCGACGCTCAACACGCAGCTGATGCAGGTGCCCGAGGGCTTCACCATCCACCGCAAGCTCGAGCGCGGGCGCGAACGCCGGAAGGGCATGTTCGCCGACGCGGGCGAGCGGACGATCGACTGGGCCACGGCCGAAGAGCTGGCCTATGCGTCGATCCTCGCCGACGGCATTCCGATTCGCCTGACCGGCGAGGATGTCGAACGCGGCACCTTCTCGCACCGTCACGCCGCCCTGCACGATGCCGTCACCGGCGCGAAGCACATTCCGCTGCAGCGCATCCCTGCGGCTCAGGCATCGTTTGAAATTCACAACAGCCCGCTGACCGAGAACGCCACCATCGGCTTCGAGTTCGGCTACAACATCCAGGAACCGGGCCGTCTGGTGCTGTGGGAAGGCCAGTACGGCGACTTCATCAACGGCGCACAGACCATCCTCGACGAGTTTGTGACGTCGGGTCGTGCCAAGTGGGGGCTGGCTCCCTCGATGGTGCTGCTGCTGCCGCACGGCTATGAAGGCCAGGGCCCTGATCACTCGAGCGGTCGCCTCGAACGCTTCCTCAACGCCGCCGCCGACGACAACATGCGCGTGGCCAACTGCACGACGGCCGCCCAGTTCTTCCACCTGCTGCGGCGCCAGGCGCTGCTGCTGCACTCCGACCCGCTGCCCCTGGTCGTGATGACGCCGAAGAGCCTGCTGCGCCACCCGATGACGGCCTCGACGCCGCGCGACCTGGCCGAGGGCCGCTTCCAGTGCGTCATTGACGATGCGGCGATCAGCAGCCCGGCCTGGGTCAAACGCCTGGTGCTGTGCAGCGGCAAGGTCGCCGTCGACCTCTTCTCGGCCGAGGCCCGCAAGGACAACAGCTCGGTGGCCATCGTCCGCGTCGAGCAGCTCTATCCGTTCCCCGCCGCCGACATCACGGCCCTGCTGCAGAAGTACTCGAAGCTGAAGGATGTCTGCTGGGTGCAGGAAGAGCCCGAGAACATGGGCGCCTGGGAATTTGTGCGCCCGCTGCTCGAGCAGCTCATCGACGGCCGCTGGCCGCTGCGCTACATCGGCCGCGTGCGCAACTCGAGCCCGTCTGAAGGCTTTGCCACGTGGCACGCCGCCAATCAGCGCGCCATGGTCGATGGCGTGTTTGATCAGAAGGCCGAAACCAGGACCCTCGACCGCGTGCTGTCGAGGCAGGTGTAAGTCAGTCGAAGGGACTGCAGAGAATCTGTCATGACAAACATCGTCGTTCCTGTGCTGGGTGAATCGGTCGTCGAGGCGCGTGTCGCCAAATGGCTGAAGAAGGTGGGAGATGTCGTGGCGGCCGGCGACCCGTTGGTCGAACTCGAGACCGAGAAAATTGACCTCGAAGTCAACGCCGACAGTGCAGGCATCATCGTGTCGATTGCACACGAGGCCGGTGCCGACGTGAAGGTCGGCGAGGTGCTGGGTGTGATGGATGCGGTCGACGCGGCCACAGCGGCGAAGGCCGCCTCGGCGGCGGCAGCGGCCGCGCCCGCCCCGGCGGCACCCGCCGCCGCCGACACGCGCGCCGATGTGAAGGCGACGCCCACGGCCCGCAACGTGGCGCGGGCGCATGACGTTAACCTCGACCGCGTGCCGGCCTCCGGTCCGCGCGTCACCAAAGACGATGTGCTGCGTGCCGCGACCCCGGCCCCGGCACCAGTGGCGGCCCCCGTGGCGGCCCCGGCGCCCGCTCGTGCCACCGCACCCGCCGCCCCGGCGGGACCGCGCAGCGAAACGCGCGAGCGGATGACCAAGCGCCGCGCGACCATCGCACGCCGCCTCGTCGAGGCCCAGCGCACCGCCGCCATGCTGACCACGTTCAACGAGGTCGATATGACCGCCGTCATGGCACTGCGCGAGCGCCGCAAGGAGGCCTTCCAGAAGAAGCACGGCGTGGGCCTTGGCCTCTCGTCGTTCTTCGTCAAGGCCGTCGTCGGCGCACTCAAGGCCTTCCCCGCGATCAACGCTGAAATTCAGGGCGACGACATCGTCTACAAGCACTACTACGACATCGGCATCGCCGTCGGCGCCGAAGGCGGTCTGGTGGTGCCGGTGCTGCGCGATGCCGATCAGCGATCGTTCGCCGACATCGAGCACGGCATCCGCGACTTCGCCAAGCGCGCAGGCGACGGCTTGCTCACGCTCGACGACCTCAAGGGCGGCACGTTCACCATCACCAACGGTGGCGTGTTCGGATCGATGATGAGCACGCCCATCCTCAACCCGCCGCAGGTGGGCATCCTCGGCCTGCACAAGATCGCCGACCGCCCCGCCGTGGTCAACGGGCAGATCGTCGTGCGCCCGATGATGTACGTCGCCCTCAGCTACGACCACCGCATCGTCGACGGACGCGAAGCTGTGCAGTTCCTCGTCAAGGTCAAGGAGTTTGTGGAAGACCCGGCCCTGCTGCTGGTGGAAGGGTGAGCCGCATCGGGTTCGGGTACGATAACGCCATGAGACTGATCGCCACTGCGCTGCTGGCGCTGACCACCGTCGGCGTCTCGGCGCAGGCACCCATGAGTCAGGTGCCGGCTCCGCCCGATCTGGCACGGCCCCCGGCCGATGCGCAGAAGACCGCGTCGGGTCTCAGCTACAAGGTGCTGCAACCCGGCCAGGGGACAGCCACGGCTGCCGAAGACGACTATGTGACGGTGCAGTTCACCATCTGGACCGCCGATGGCCGCACCTACGACAGTTCGATTTCGCGCGGCATGACCGGCACCTATGCACTGCCGAAGACCATCAAGGGCTGGAACGAGGGTGTGCGGATGATGACGGTCGGCGAGAAGCGCCGCCTGTGGATTCCGAAAAATCTGGCCTACGACGGCATGGCGGGCCGGCCGCAGGGCGCGGTCGTGTCTGATGTCGAGCTGATTGAAATTATCAGGCCCCCTGACAAGCAGGCCCCGGCCGACGTGGCTGCGCCGCCGAGCGATGCCGAGCGCACGGCCTCGGGCCTGGCCTACAAGTACATCCGTCGCGGTGATCCGAACGGCCCGAAGCCCACGCGCGAGAACCGCGTGACCGTGCATTACACAGGCTGGACGACCGACGGCAGTGTGTTTGACAGCTCGCTGCCGCGTGGCCAGCGTTCCACCTTCGGCCTCGGCGACGTTATCGAGGGCTGGACTGAAGGCATGCAGCTGATGGTGCCCGGCGACAAGATGCGGTTCTGGATTCCCGAGCGGCTCGCCTACAAAGGCGAAGCCAACGGACCACGGGGCATGCTCGTGTTCGAGGTCGAGCTGCTCGCCGTCACGCCCTGACCGACTTCGGCCTCCTCCGGCACGGGGATTACCCGTGATGGATCGCCACCGTCTTGAGTGTCGTGAAGCCCAGCAGGGCTTCGAGTCCTTTCTCCCGTCCGTAGCCGCTCGATTTCACGCCCCCGAAGGGCAGTTCCACCCCGCCGGCGGCGCCGTAGTTGTTGATGAACACCTGCCCGCTGTGCAGACGGCGGGCCATGCGGAACTGCCGGCCGCCGTCGCGCGTCCAGACACCGGCCACCAGGCCGAAGCGCGTGCAGTTGGCAAGGGCCACGGCCTCAGCTTCCGTCGTGAACGACATCGCTGCCAGCACGGGACCGAACACTTCCTCCTGCGCCAGCCGATGCGTCGGGGGCACGTCGCGCAGCAGCACCGGTGCCTGATAGAACCCGCCCGCTGGCACATCGGGCTGTACCGTGCCGGTCGCCACCACCGTCACCCCGGCGTCGTCCGCCTCGGCCAGGAACGCACGCACACGGTCCCGCTGCGACTTGCGGATGAGGGGACCCACATCGAGGTCGAGTGCAGCCGGCCCCACACGCAGGGCCCGGAACGCCTCGCCCACGCGGGCCAGCAGCGTTTCATAGATGGGCGCTTCGATCAGCAGGCGCGACCCGGCCGAGCAGGTCTGGCCGGCATTCTGCACGATGGCGTTGATGATGGCGGGCACCGCCGCGTCGAGGTCGGCATCGGCGAATACGATCTGCGGCCCCTTGCCACCGAGCTCCAGCGTCACCGGGCAGTGCCGCTCGGCAGCCACCTGCTGAATGATCGTCCCCACGGACGGGCTGCCCGTAAACGAAATGTGATCGATGCCCGGGTGGCGGGCCAGCGCATCGCCCACCTCATGCCCCAGCCCCGTGACGATGTTGAGGGCACCGGGGGGAAAGCCGACCTCTGCGGCCAGCTGCGTCACGCGAATCAGTGACAGGCAGGCGTCTTCGGATGGCTTGACGACGCAGACGTTTCCGGCAGCGAGGGCCCCACCCACACTGCGACCGAAGATCTGCATCGGATAGTTCCACGGCACGATGTGTCCGGTCACGCCGTGCGGCTCGCGCCAGGTGAGCACGCTGTAGCCTTCCAGGAACGGAATGGTGTCGCCGTGCAGCTTGTCGCAGGCGCCGGCATAGAACTCGAAATAGCGTGCGAGGGCGGTGGCATCGGCACGGGCCTGCCGGGTGGGCTTGCCGCAGTCGCGCTGCTCGAGGGCGGCCAGTTCGTCGGCGTGGGCCGTGACGGCGGCCGACAGCTTCATCAGCAGCCGACCGCGCTCGGCGGCGGTGACATGGCTCCAGGGGCCGTCGAAGCAGGCGCGGGCCGCGCGGACGGCGGCATCGACATCTTCGGCTGCGCTGCGAGGGATGGTGTCAAACACCTCGCCGGTCGACGGATCGATGACCGACAGGGTGGCGCCCGAGAGCGCGGACTGTGACTGGTGATTGATGACGTTCAGCGCCATGGCGTTATTCTGCGCCAGCTCCCGCGGCATCTGAACCTTGACAGCGTACGACAAAAGGCGTTAGGTTGCCGCGAACTCGCTCCCGCACCACCACGGACTTCCGCGACTCGGGCTGCCCTGCCAGCCAGGAGGATTTGATGTCGAACGGTCTGCGCGCGACGCTTCTCGCCCTGATTGTCGTGGGCTCACCGGTGGCTGCTGGCGCCCAGAGCGCCATTGTCGGGGTGGTTCGAGACTCGTCAGGGGGCGTCTTGCCCGGGGTGACGGTCGAGGCGACCAGCGACGCGCTCATCGAGCGGACCCGAGCGGCTGTCACCGACGAGCAAGGGACCTACCGCATTGTCGACCTCAGGCCCGGAACCTATGTCGTCACGTTCAGCCTGCCCGGCTTCAACAGCTTCCGGCGCGACGATCTGCTGCTGGCCTCCGAGTTCACCGCCACGGTCAACGCGGACCTCAAGGTTGGCGCTCTCGAGGAAACGATCACCGTCACAGGGGCGGCGCCCGTTGTCGACGTGACGACGGCTGCGCGCGCGCAGGTGCTCGACCGCGAGGCCATCGATTCGATTCCCACCGGGCGCAGCATTCAGGGCATGGCGCAGCTCGTGCCGGGTGTCAGCCTGAATCTGCCCGACACTGGCGGAGCCCGCGCCATGCAGCAAACCTACATGTCTGTGCGAGGCATGTCGACGTCGAACACCACTATGCTGGTCGACGGGATGCTCGTCAATGGCCTGCAGTCTGATGGTGCCGTCCAGAGCTATTTCAACGACGCCATGAATTCAGAGGTCAGCATCCAGGTCAGCGGCATCTCGGCAGATACCTCTGCCGGGGGCGTCCGCATGAACATGATCCCCCGCGAGGGTGGCAACCGCTTCAGCGGTGACCTGAAGGCCTCGTATCGACCGGGAAACTGGCAGTCGAGCAATCTGACCGACCGCCACGTGGCCCGCGGGCTCCGGGCCGGTAATGCCATCGACCGGATTCTTGACAGCACCCTCTCGCTCGGCGGCCCCATCCGGAAGGATCGGTTGTGGTTCTTCACGTCCGGCCGGTATTTCACGGTCAACAACTACATTGCCAACACGTTCTTCAATGACGGCAGTCGCGGCCTGGATGACCAGTACATCGGCAGCGCCATGGCACGGCTGACGTGGCAGATTTCAAGCCGGAGCAAGCTGTCTGCGTACTTCGACGAGATTGACAAGTACCGGGGCCACGACATGCAGAGCAACGACGATCCTGAAGAGGCGTCGCTGCAGTGGTTCTCGCCCGCGTATCACACAGGGGCCATCAAGTACACATCGACGCTGACGAACGCGATGCTTCTGGAGGCGGGCTACTCCCGGAATCTCGAGTACTACACCAACAGCTATCAGGACGGCGTCGAGCAACCTCGCGGCACAGCAGCCTGGTTCGCCGGTGCGTCGCGTCTCGAAAGTGACCTTGGCGGTCGTCGAACCGCAGCGACGGCGCAGAACACGCAAAGCCCCGAACGCCATGCAATGCAGGCGTCGCTCTCGTACCTGTGGCGCTCGCACAGCTTCAAGGCGGGTGCGCAGCTGACCTGGGGTGATTTCTGGCACACCGTCGATGCCAATGCGGACCTGACGCAGCAGTACCGCAGTAACGCCACTGGCATCCGATTCTCGGTGCCCGACAGCGTCATCATCCGGAACACCCCACTTCGCTATGGCGAGCGCCTGAATCGAGACCTTGGCTTCTACGTCCAGGACTCGTGGCGGCTGAAGCGCCTGACCGTCAACGCCGGCATCCGATGGGAGCAGATCAAGGCGCAGGTGCTGGCCTCCGAGTCGCCAGCCGGCCGATTCGTTCCCGCGAGAAGCTTCTCTGCCATCGAGAACTTGCCGAACTGGACTGATTGGGCGCCCCGCTTCTCTGCCATTCTCGACGTGTTTGGTAACGGTCGAACGGCTGTCAAGTACTCGCTGAACCGCTACAACCAGATCCGGACGACCGGCATCGCAGGGAACTACAACCCGCTGCTGTCGCAAACCGCCACGCTGCCCTGGCGTGATGCCAACGGCAATGATATTGCGGAAGGAGAGCGCGGCTGCACGGGATACCCCAGGGTGGGATGTGAAATTGATTTCACGGCGCTCTCCCCCAATTTTGGAATCGCCGCCCTCAATGAATACGGCCGCTATCCACGCACATGGAATTTTGAAAACGCCGTGGAAGTGCAGCATGAGCTCCTCCCGGGATTCTCGCTATCCGGTGCTGTGTATCGCGGCGAGTTCCGCAATCTGACGACCACCATCAACCAGAACTGGACTCTCGCCGACTACACGCCCTTCACCTTCTACAATCCGGCCCGCGGTCAGCCGTTCGAGGTGTTCGCGCGCAGTGTCGCCGCGCAGGCGCGCCCCGCACGCTTCCTCGATACGTACGACCCCCAGCGGCGCCGTCAGTACCAGGCCCTGATGACCAATCTCACGTGGCGCATCCCTGGCGGAGGGCAGGTGTTCGGCGGCTACACCATGGAGCGCGAGCGCCAGCGTGCATGCACCGCGCCCGATGATCCGAACTACGCAGCCGCAGGATCCAGGACGACCTTTACCACCAAAGCCTTCTGCGACGATTTCGTGCTGGATATCCCCTGGAAGCACCAGTTCAAGCTGTCAGGCACGCGCCAGATCGGGTGGGGATTTGACCTGAGCATGGCGTTTCAGAGCAACCAGAGCCCCAATAGTTCACGCCTGATGAATGTGACGCGCGGGGTCACACGGTATCCGGCGACATGCCCGGCCCCGTGTCCCGCCAATCAAATCATCATGCCGACGGGTACCTTCGGCCAGGGTTCGCTCGTGGTCTATCTCGAGCCAGAGCGAGCGACGTTCGTTGAACGCATCGTTCAGCTCGACTTGAAACTGCAGCGCCGTTTCACGATTGGGCGCGTCTCGTTGCTGCCGGTGATTGAGGTCTTCAACGTGAACAACTCCGACGCCATCATCAGCTTCGTCACGACCAACGCCCTGAGCAATTCCTATCTCGTACCGAACAGCATCATGCAGGGCCGTATCCTGGGTGTTGGTCTGACAACACGCTGGTAGACCTCACGGCGGCCGACAGCTTCATCAGCCGCCGACCGCGCTCGGCGGCGGTGACATGGCTCCAGGGGCCGTCGAAGCAGGCGCGGGCCGCGCGGACAGATGAGCGTGCGCCTCACTTCTGCGCAAGGAACGCGACGAGCTGTTCGACGACGCGGGCGGGTTGCTCCTGCTGCACCCAGTGGCCGGCACCGTCAATCAGGTGCGTGCCCGCATAGCGCGTCGTGTGCGTCGACTCGAGGCGCTCGAGGGCACCGGGGCTCTGATACACGCCCCAGTCCTGGCGGCCCCCGATGAACATCGACGGCACGTCAATCTTCCGACCCGCGAACACGCGCAGCGCGGCATCACCACCACCTGAGCGATAGCCGTTGAGCCCGCCCTGAAATCCGGTGCGCTGATACTCGGCGGTATAGACGGCGAGGTCGGCATCACGCAGCCACCGGCACGCCGCCACCTGCTGCGGTGTCGGCATCTCGGGTGCCACTGACTCCGCCATGCCGACGGCGAGATCCATCACGTAATAGCGGGGCAGCCGGGCCCACTCGGCCGCCGTGCGCCCGGCGAGCGGCTGCGGCTGGTTCGGTGCCCAGTCGGCGCTCTTCATGTGGTAATACGCACGCAGAAATGCGTGCAGTCCCTGCGGCGGATGCCACAGGTTCTCATTGGCCTCGCGCGACTGGTAATAGCGCTGATAGTGCTTGCGCGGCGGCGACAGACGGGCCAGGTCGTCGTAGATGGTGTCGGGCGCCGGACGCGGAGGCGGGGGCGCACCATTGGCCGTATTGAACGGCAGCGTCGCGGTGCCGCCGAAGGGCGCACTCATCATCACCACCGAGCGGAACAGATCGGGCCGGATGACCGCACACCACCCTGCCTGCGGTGATCCCTGATCGTGGCCGATCACGGCATGCACGGACCGATGCCCGAGGGCATACACCAGCGCCACCATGTCGTGCACCTGGTTGAACGTGCCGAACGGCCCCAGGTCATCGTCGTAGTTCGTGAGGGTGGTCACCGACCGTCCATAGCCTCGGCGATCGGGCGCGACGACGTAGTAGCCGGCGTCGGCGAGGGGCCCCATCACCTGACGCCAGCTGTAGGCCAGTTCGGGGAATCCGTGCAGCAGCAGGAGCATCGGTCGATTGGGGGTCTCAAAGCCTGCTTCGAGCACATGCACACGGAGGCCATTCACCCCGTCAACAAACCGCGAGCGGATGCCGCGGGGCAACACACGGGCGTCGTAGGGCGCGAGGGCACCTGATGCCGGCGCCTGCGCGCCCGTGGCAAACAGCGGAACCTGTGCGGGTCGCAGGGCTGCGGCGGCGACCATACCCAGCCAGAGGCTGACGAGGTCGCGACGAGACACGAGGGAGGGGGGCGTGAGAGGGGAAGACGGACGCATGGGAAACCTCCGCAGGATCCGGTGCAGGCATCGCTCCCGCAGGTGCGGGAACCCGGGCACGCTGGCGGTGACCGGTCCCTCGACGGGCGAAGCACGCCCTCAGGCACAGGCGACCAGCGACCCGTGCCGGCAGGCGGGACCGGACGACTCGGCCCCGTCCCGCCGGACACGACTAGAGGGGGTTGTCGGGAAACATCATCGTGCGCCACATGTGGGCGACGGCACTGTTGTCGTTCCCGAGGCCTTCCTTGGGCTGCTTGAACTGGCGCCCGATGATGTCGATGAACGGGTCGAGCGACACCTCGACGCTGGGATCGAAGGCATACAGATCATTCACCGTGATCATGCGTGCCTCGAAGTACCACTTGTGCTTGCGGGCGTACTCATACGCCTTCTTGATGTGCTCCTGCGGCACGTAGTCCTTGCCGTAGATGCGGTTGTAGAGTTCGGGGTACTCGTAGCCGTGCGCCGGATCCGGATAGAACCGCAGGGCCTGGTGATAGCGGATGGCCCAGCTGATCTTCTCGGACACGTAGGGCTCGAGCATCTGGGCGCCCCACCAGGCGTGGTCCACCTTGACGAGGTTCTGCACCACATCGTGCAGCAGGCACGCCATGACGATCTCCTCGCTCATACCGGTCTTGAGTGCCCGGTTTGCACTCTGCAGCACGTGCCGGGCGGGGGAAAACCGCTTCTCGAAGAACTCTTCGAGTGTCGGCTTGGCCGACATCGGCGCGAGCGTGGGCATCCGCTGGTTCCCCGGGGGCCCGATCGGCGCGAACAAGCTGCCGACGCCGCGCCTGACCGTCGCATCGGCGGGTGAGGGCAGCAGTTGTTCCGCCTCGGGGAGGAGCCCTCCGGCCAGTTCGTCGAGCCGCTCGACCATGTAGTGTTCGAGCGCTTCGGCTTTCGTTTCCGAGTCCATCCGCTCGACGACGGCCAGGCCGCCGAGACTCGCGATAAACGCACGCCGGTCGATGTCCATGTTGCCGAATCCCATGCGTGAACCTCCAGGCGCGCATCCTAGCAGACCCTGTGCGGGAGGGCTACGGGAAATGCCGTGCCCTCCAATCCCGTAGAATCGGACGAGTCCTCAGCCCGGCCAGCCCTATGCCAACCACCCGCCGCTTCCACCAACTTGATGTATTCACCGCGACGCCGCTCCTCGGGAATCCCCTGGCGGTGGTGCACGACGCGCACGACATCGACGAGGCCACCATGGCGGCCTTCGCCCGATGGACCAACCTCTCGGAAACCACGTTTCTGCTGCCGCCCACGGACCCTCGGGCCGATTACCGTGTGCGCATCTTCACGCCCGGGGGCGAACTGCCGTTTGCCGGGCATCCCACGCTCGGCAGCTGCGCGGCGTGGCTCGATGCCGGCGGGATGCCCAGGGATGCGAACGAGGTGACCCAGGAGTGCGGTGTGGGCCTGGTTCGCGTCCGTCGCGACGGCTCGCGGCTGGCGTTTGCCGCGCCTCCCCTCCGGCGCACCGGTCCACTCGATGCCTCTCTCGTCGAACGCATCAGCCGGGGACTCGGCATCGACGCTGCGCAGGTGCGGCATCACCAGTGGGTCGACAACGGCCCGGGCTGGTGCGCCGTGATGCTGCCCTCAGCCGAAGTGGTGCGGCAGCTGCGTCCCGACATCGCGCAGCTGGAAGGACTGATGCTGGGCGTCGCGGGTGCGTGTGCGCCCGGTGACGACGCGGCCTTCGAGGTGCGGGTGTTTGTGCCGGGTCACGGCGTGGCCGAAGACCCGGTGACCGGCAGCCTCAACGCCGGCCTCGCGCAGTGGCTGATTGGGGCGGGACTGGCGCCAGCGCAGTATGTGGCGGCGCAGGGCGCGGCCCTGGGTCGTGCCGGCCGCATTCACGTCGCGCACGACGGCGTCGATGTGTGGATTGGCGGTGATGTGGTGGTCTGTATCCGAGGGGATGTCACACTCTGAGCGAGGCGTGCCGGCCGCGTCCGTGCCGGCGACAAGAGTCTATGACGCGAATATCGCGACGTGGTCTCTCGCTGGCGCCTGCCAGGCCGGCTCAGCGTTCTACGCGCGGCTCCTGCACACGGAATTCCTACCGCGTCTGTTTCTTCTTGCGTGTCGCGGTGATTGGGTTGGGCCAATCGATGCTGGGTGTGACTGCCACGGCGCTCCAGCTGTCACCGCGCGGCCACCGGTGATGGGGGGTGTCAGCCCCTGGCGCCGGCGCTCATCTTCGCACCGACACGCAGTGCGAGCTCGAGGGCCTGGCGATAGTTGAGGCGGGGATCGCAGACCGACAGATACCGCCGATCGAGATCGGCTTCGCTCAATCCGCCACCGATGCACTCGGTCACATCCTCGCCGGTCAGTTCAAAGTGCACACCTCCGAGGACAGTGCCGAGCGCGGCATGCACGTCGAAGGTGCGCTCGAGCTCGGCGAGGATGTCGTCGAAGCTCCGCGTCTTGAGCCCCGTGACGGTGGTCATGCCGTTGCCGTGCATCGGGTCACACACCCACAGCACGCGGCGTCCGGCACGGCGCACGGCCTCGACCAGGGGCGGCAGCCGACGTTCGACCTCGGCGGCCCCCATGCGCGTGATGGCCACCAGCTTGCCCGGTTCATTTTTCGGGCTCAGCACTTCCAACAGCCGCACCGCGTCATCAGGAGCGACGCGCGGCCCGAGCTTGACGCCCACGACGTTCTCGATACCCCGGAAGAACTCGACGTGCGCGCCGTCGATTTCCCGGGTGCGCTCGCCAATCCACGGCATGTGCGTCGTGAGCAGATAGTGACCGCTGCGCCGGGGTACGGTGCGGGTCTGGGCCGACTCGTAGTGCAGGTTGAGCCCTTCGTGACTCGTATAGAACGTGACGCGCGTCAGTTCCTCGACCGCGCGCTCACCGATGGCTTCCATGAAGTGCAGCGCCGCGGCGAGCCGCTCGGTGGTTTCGCGGTACTGCGCGCGCAGGGCATCGGGAAGGTCAGCCCGCGACATGAAGCCGAGGTCCCAGTACTCGGGATGATGCATGTCGGCAAACCCGCCGATGGCGAGCGAGCGCACGAAGTTGAGCGTCATGGCCGCGTGGCCATATGCATCGAGCAGCGCCCGCGGATCGGCACGTCGGGCCGCAGGCGTAAAGTCGGACTGATTGATCAGATCACCGAAGTAGCTAGGCAGGGTCATGCCGTCGCGGGTTTCGGTGGGGTTCGATCGGGGCTTGGCGTACTGCCCGGCCAACCGTCCCACGCGAATGACAGGCCGCTTCGACGCATGGATCAGCACGAGCGACATCTGCAGCAGGATTTTCAGCTTGTTGGCGATGATCGCCGGCTGGCAGTCGGCGAGGGTTTCCGCGCAGTCACCGCCCTGCAGCAGGAAGCGCTTGCCCTCCTGCGCTTCGGCCACCAGCTCCTTGAGGCGCTCGACTTCCCATGAGGTGACCAGCGGTGGCAGCCCGCGCAGCTTGCCGACGACCGCGCGCAGCGCCTCGGGATCGTCGTAGCCGACGTCCTGAGCGTACGGTTTCCCGGTCCAGGAGTCGACGCGCCAGATCACGCCCGCGATCGTAGCATGGCGATTCGCAAGGCCTCGCCACGATCGGATCGCAGCGGCCGGGCTCGACCCGTGACTACGACGTCGCCAACCGGGCAGGACGCTGGCACCTGCCCGGAGCTGGCGGCCCGCATCTCCGCAGGCGCAGGCCGCCTGCTCTCGGCAGCACCCGTGGCTGCGGCCTACTGCTTCGGGGCCGTCGTCGACCGGGGACCGGGGGTCGGCACGTGGGCAAATGCAATCCCGGTCAGCATGCCCATGCGGGTACCCAGCGTGCGTCGACCCTTTCCGTCGAGCCTGGCAGACACCACGTTGCCACCCAGGTCGGTCACATAGAGACGGTTGCCCGGGACATCCAGCGCCACACCGATGGCTTCATCGAGACCGCCGAGCAGAATCTGGATGTCGGTACGGTGCCTGGGATCGGCCCCGGCAGGCCGCTGCATCGGCGCACGGTTGACGGTGTTTCCACGAGGCGCATCGCCACGGTCCGTCCAGTAGATCATCCGGGCCGTCAGGTCGAGGTCGAGGTCGATGGGCTCTGGCAGGGCATCAAAGAGCACTTCAATGTCGGTGCGCGTGCCGGCCGTCTGTCCCTGGGGCATGTCCATCCTGGCTCGGCGGATGCTGCCACGGAATGCATTGTCGCCCCCCTTCTGCGTCCAGTACACCATGCCAGCGTCAGGATCGACCGCAATGCCCACGCACCAGTTGGCGGCGTCAAGCCGATCCTGTGCGCCCTTCCCCGTGACGACCAGGGTTTCCACCTGCGACCCGTCCAGGTTCGCACGCTGGATGCGCATGCCTTCGCGATCGGCCCAGTACATCTTCCCGTGCTTCTCATCGATCTTCATCTGCTTGGCGGTGAATGTGCCGCCTGCCGGCACCAGCGTCGTCACCGTCCCTCCCTCGAGGGACGTTCGCATGACCGAGCCGTCGTCTTCACTCGCCCTGCCCATATTGGACCAGTAGATGTGCCCGTGGGCCACGTCGACGGCAATCCCGTCGGGGCTCTCCGTGCGCTTGTCCACGAGTATGCGGACATCGCTGCCATCGGGCGTCATCGACAGGACACGCCCCCCGCGAATATCCAGGAAGAACAGCCGCGGGGTCGTCGCAGCGGCCAGCAGCGAGAGGGTGAGCCCGCTTGCCATCAGCGCTGCGACCGCACCCAGAAGACCTGCGGCTCGACGTGTCATGTCCGGCACCCTCCTCCGGCAGCGGACATGACCAACGTTCATGCGACGCCGCCCGGCGGAAGTCTACAGCATTCCGGCGTGTGCACTCGCGGATCCGCAGGAATCGTCCGCACACCGGGGATCAATCGACCGGATTCTCCGGTAGACTCAGGCCGCCCGTGGCAGGCGACCTGCCGCATTCCCAAAAGGAGCCTGTGATGTTCTGCCGCCGTGCCGGTGCGATTGCTGCGGTGCTCGTCGCGTTCATTGCCGCGCTGCGTGCGCAGCCGACCGTCATCGCCTTCGACGGCGGCCGGCTGATCATCGGCGACGCGTCGGCCCCCATTGAACGCGGCACGCTGCTTGTCGAAGGCGGGCGCATCACGACTATTGGTGAAAGCGGACGTGTCGCCATTCCCGCAGGGGCCACCCGTCTCGACATGCGCGGCCGCACACTCATGCCGGCCCTGATCAACGCGCACGTGCACATCGGCTACGAGGGCTTCGGCAGCTGGGGTGCCGACAACTACTCCGAACGCACCGTGCTTGATCACCTGCGACGACAGGCGTTCTACGGCGTGGCGGCCACACAGACGGTGGGCAGCAGCCCGATCGCCGAATCACTCGCGTTTGCGAAGGCGCAGCAGGCCGGGCAGTTTCCTCCGGCGTCCCGTTTTCTGGCGGTGCCGGGCATGGCGCCCCCAGGTGGCGGACCTGATGCGATCCTGCTCAGGGGCACCCGCGTGCTGAAGGCCGTGACCGAGATCTCGACCGCCGACGAGGCGCGTGCCGCGGTGCAGCGCATGGCGGCGGCACACATCGGCCACGTCAAGATCTGGGTCGATGATCGGCGCGGCACGTATCCCAAGATGCCACCCGAGGTCTACGAGGCGGTCATCGCCGAAGCACATCGGCTGGGCATGACGGTGCATGCGCATGCCATCCAGATGGCTGACCAGAAGGCGGTCGTCAGGGCAGGCGCAGATGTGCTGGTGCACACCGCCCTCGGTGAACCACTTGACGAGGAACTGATGGCCCTGCTCCGCGAACAGCGTCCCTACTGGACGACGGTGGTGGGGCTGAGTGATCGGAGCGAAGCCTGCAACCGGGATCCGTTCGTAGACCAGAGCTATCCCGCACATGTGCTCGACGAGATCAGGAACAAGGACTGCGCCCCTCCCTCACCGGCAGCCCTGAATCGCGATCGGCTGTGGGCCATCAACTTTCCGAAGTACATCAGCAGCGGCGCGCGGCTCGTGCTGGGCACCGATGCCGGCATCGATGCCCGACATGCGTTCGGGTGGGCCGACCATCACGAGCTGTCACGCTGGGCACAGGCCGGTCTGACGCCCGCTGAGGCCATCATCGCCGCCACGTCGCGTCCGGCGGCACTGCTGGGCCTCGCCGATCTCGGCACGCTGGCGCCGGGCAAGCGTGCCGATCTGCTGGTGCTCGGCGCCAATCCGCTCGACGCGATCAACAACACCCGCCGCATCGAAGACGTCTACCTGAACGGCGTCGCGCTCGACCGTGCGGCGATGCTGCGCGAGTTCAAGCGCGAGCGCTAATCGCGCCCGGTGAGCCGGTTTTCAGCCGACCTGCGCACTCTCCTCATGAAGGAGACTGCTGATGACCCGACACGCTGTGAACGTCGCAACCGTTCTGCTGCTCTGCTCCGTAACGACCGCGTCGGCCCAGGTGGCCGTGGTGTCGCCCGACGCCGCTGCCCCCGGTGCCACGGCGCTGACACTGGCAGCCATCCCGCTGGTTGCACCGGTGCCGGTGATTGACGCGCGACCGCTCGCCCTCGACGCATCGCACCCACCCGCCGCCCTCGCACAGCCTGCCACGCAGCAGCGCCCGACGCTTCGGTCAGGGGGAGAGCGACTGGCCGTGGGCATGCTCGCCGGGACTGGCGGCGCTGCGTTAGGTCTTCTGGTTGGCTCCATCGGAGGACCTCTCGGCGCATTGATCTGCATCCCGCTGCTGGCCGCCACATCCGCAGCCGCAGCCATGAACTGAGCCCGCACGGCTGCACGCGTCACCGTCGTGAGTGGGGCGTGATGTACTCGCCGCGGGCGAGTTGTGCGAGGCATGGCCACGCGAACGCACTGCGCGTGACGAGCCGCCGCCTGGAAACCCGTGAGGTGCCAGCGCGTCCGGTCGAGCGGCGATGGCCGCGCTACGAAGGCCCCTCCGTGGGACGCACCGTGAACGACGGGGCCGGTGGGGGCAGAGGACACCGTGGCCTCGGGTCACTCACGCCGGGAACGCGCAGGGTGGGACCGTCGGGTTTCGACGGGTCGAACAGCAGGGCGGTACCCTCGACGTGCGGGGCCCGATACGCCAGCACCGGTGCCAGCGTCAGCTGCCCCAACGGACTATGCGCACCGAATCGTTCACGGAACACGGGCAGTTCCGAGTCTTCCAGCAACAGGAACACGGGGCGCTGCTGTTCGTGCAGCCAGGCCACCGTCCGATCGAGCCAGGCGGGGTCGAGCTGATCGAACCGCAGGGACAGGCGCCCGCCGTAGTAGCGCACCGCACCGACATACGGCCCGGCAATTACGACGCTGCCGGGACGTGTGACGCCAGCGACCAACTGCGCGAGCGTGGCATAGCGACGTTCGCCTTCCCCGGCCGGAAACACACCCAGGCGCACCGCCGCAGATGCCGTGTACACGCCGATCAGGCCCACGCACAGCGCGGTCACCAGGTGACCCTGGCGCACGACAGACGTGACCGAGAAGACCGCGATGACGGTGGCCACCAGGATGGCTGGCCAGGCCGGCAGCAGGAAGTGCAGGAACCACCAGGCATCAAACGGGGTATAGGCCGCATACGCCGCAATCACTGCCAGAGTCATTCCACCCTGGAGCAGCGCACCTGATGGGCCTGTTGCGCCTGACCTCCACACCCGGCGCACAGGCACGCACAGCGCGGCGAGACCTGCCAGCACCAGCGGCGTCTGCGTCTCGATCATCCATGCGCCGTAACGACGAAGGTTCACTGGAAGATGCGCCCGCGAGAACAGCTGACCGAGATCGCCGTAGCCAGATTCGACAGGCGAGCCGTTCACCGACTGATTGACGAGGGCCACGGCGACAACGCCCACGGCCGCCGGTGCCGCACACAGCACCAGCCGCTGCACCGCCGGCCGGCGTGCCCTGAGGTCGCGCCAGAGTCCCCAGGCCAGCAGCACGACCACAAGAGGTCCTAGGTTGGGCCGGATCGTGATTGCCACGCCCGCGGCGACGCCGGCACCGGCCACAGTCCGTGGCGTACCCGCCAGCATTCCCGCCATGGCTGCAGCCCAGGCCGCCGCCGCCGGCACGTCGCTCATCACCGACTTTCCCATGCTGAGCACCGTCGGGCTCGTGGCCACCAGCCATGCGGCTCCGAGACCGATGCCCGGTGTCGACACACGCCTGCCGATGACAAATGTGCACCAGACCAGCACGCCTGTTGCGAGCGGTGCCACGATGAATGCCGCCCAGTGTCCGAGCAGCCCCTTCATGCCGGCCATGATCCACGGCAGCCCCGGCGCGGTGATTGAGGCGATGGCCATCAGGTCGTGACGGGGACGCATGCCGAGCGGCGTCAACGTGACGAGGGCCAGGTATACCGGTCCCCACCTGAGCACAAAGCCATCAGTCAGCGCGATCGCAAGGGCATACACGCCGCACAGCACGGCGAGCGCGGCGAGGACGGTTCTGGTGGTGAGCATGCCCGCCGCGATTCCGTCACGGGACCCGGTCCGCAGCTGCCAGCCGCTCACGAAACCTGCGGCCACACGCACGTCGGAAGGCGCCCGCACGCGCGTCACACCGACCACCGGAGACGGCGACCACACCGCGCCACACCAGATACCTCCCGAGGGCGCCGCACCGCTCGGCACAGATCGGACGCATGAGTTCAGGGCGCTCTATGCCCCTCGTCCGCATGGCACCGACGCACAGGTCTCTTCCCGTGCGTCGCATGCAGCACCCGCCATGCCCGTCCGCGCCGTACAATCGTCATCATCGCCGCCCTGCTGATTCCCCATCGCCGCCGCCGACGTGTCGCTGACACGCGCGAGTCGACTGCACCCGCCTGGCGCACGATCGCATTCGATCGCGGGGACACCGGTGTGCGCGTCGATCTCGTGCTGCTGCGTCACCTGGGGCACGAACCGCAGATGTCACGCGCCCGCATCCAGCGCTGGATCGAGTCGGGCCGCGTCACCATTAACGGCCATCCGGTGCCACGCGTGGCCTGGCGCGTTGCAGCAGGCGATCGCCTCTGTGTCGACATGCACGATGTGCGGAGGCGCGAGGTGCCCCGCGGTGAACCCGTGCCCCTTGACGTGATTTACGAGGACGCCCACCTGCTGGCCGTAAACAAACCCGCAGGGCTCGTGGTGCATCCGTCGTACAGGCACGACACCGGTACGCTGCTGAACGGCCTGCTGCACCGCGCGGCGCACTGGCCCTCGGGCGACAGCCCCGCCCTGCTGACGCGACTCGACAAGATGACCTCGGGATTGCTGCTGGTGGCGAAGCGCGCCGAAGTGGTGGCGGCGCTGCAGCGCGACATGCGCGCGCAGCGCATCGAGAAAGACTATCTCGCCCTCGTGCACGGGCTGCCCTCACCGGCCCGCGGCACAATCACGCTCGCCCTCGATCGCGATCCGTGGGATCGCCGTCGCGTCACGGTGACCGACCGCGGCGGGCAACCGGCCGTCACGCGCTACCAGCGTCTGGCCACCTCACCCGCAGCCGCAGACGACGATGCGGGCCGTGACACCCAGCGTGTGTCGCTGATGCAGTGCCGGCTGGTCACCGGGCGCATGCACCAGTTGCGCGTTCATCTCTCGCACAAGGGCTGGCCCATTGTCGGTGACCCGACGTATGGGCGTGCAGACACGCCGGGCCGGGGCCGCCAGGCGCTGCACGCCTGGCGCCTCTCGCTGATGCATCCGGTGACCCGTGAAGGGCTGACGCTCGAAGCCCCGCTACCTGACGACCTGCAGCGGCTGCTGGTCGAGCACCACATCGCGTGGCCGCCCGACCGGCACGCCGATCAGACCACGGTCAGGCCCGAGCCAGCCTGAGCCGTACGCGCCACCTCAGCGCGGACGCCTGGTGATGCGGCTGATGACCGCCGATCCCCAGCTGATGGCGGCCGGCACACCGGCCAGCACCCACAGTACGGTGGCAGCCGAGGCGGCTTCGTGATGGTGTCGCATGGCGAACTTCCAACGATAACACCGATCGCCGGCTATTCCTCAGTCATGAACGGATAGCGATAGTCGGTGGGCGGCACGAACGTTTCCTTGATCGTGCGGGCCGACACCCAGCGCAGCAGGTTCATCTTCGAGCCGGCCTTGTCGTTGGTGCCGCTCGCCCTCGCCCCCCCGAACGGCTGCTGGCCGACCACCGCACCGGTGGGCTTGTCGTTGATGTAGAAGTTGCCCGCGCTGTTCCGCAGCGCCGACGATGCCTCGCGGATGGCCTGACGGTCGCGTGCGAATACCGATCCGGTCAAGGCATACGGTGACGTGCGATCGACAATCGCCAGCGTCTCGTGCCACCTGGCATCGTCGTAGGCATGCACGGTGAGCAGCGGCCCGAAGATTTCCTCGCAGAGCAGGCGGTAGGCCGAGTCGTCGGTCTCGACAAGCGTGGGCTCCACGAAGTAGCCGCGGCTGTCGTCACAGCCACCGCCCTCAATGACACGCGCATGCTGCCGGGCATCGGCGATGTAACTGCTGATGCGGTGGAACGCCTTCTGATCGATGACCGCGCCCATGAAGTTGCGGAAGTCGCGCACGTCACCCATGCGGATGTCGCGCATCATGGCGACCATGCGGTCGCGCACGTCGGGCCACATCGACCGGGGCACATAGAGTCGGCTGGCGGCCGAGCACTTCTGCCCCTGAAACTCGAACGCCCCGCGCACGGCGGCGACGGCCAAGGCCTGTGGATCAGCCGACGCATGGGCCACGATGAAATCCTTCCCGCCGGTCTCGCCGACGATGCGGGGATAGCTGCGGTAGCGGCCCATGTTCTGCCCGACGCGCGTCCACATGCTGCTGAACACGGCCGTGCTGCCGGTGAAGTGAATGCCGCCCAGGTCGCGATGATCGAGCAGCACCTCCGAGATGGCGACCGGATCGCCGGGCACAAGGTTGATGACACCAGGCGGCAGACCAGCCGCTTCGAGCAGCTTGTAGGTGTAGTAATTGCCGAGCAGCGCCGTGGCCGCAGGCTTCCACACCACACTGCAGCCCATCAGCGCGGGCGCACCGGCCAGGTTGCCACCGATGGCGGTGAAGTTGAACGGTGTGACGGCGTAGACAAAGCCCTCGAGGCCGCGATAGTCGCTCTGGTTCCACACGCCGTGCGAACTGATCGGCTGCTCGTCGAGCAGCTCCTGCGCAAAGGCCACGTTGAAGCGCCAGAAGTCGACCATCTCAGACGCGGCATCGATTTCCGCCTGATACGCCGTCTTCGACTGACCGAGCATCGTGGCCGCATTGAGCGTCGAGCGCCACGTCGTCGTCAGCAGCTCGGCGGCGCGCAGGAACACCGCCGCGCGATCGTCAAACGACCAGCTGGCCCACTCGCGCCGTGCCTCGAGGGCCGACGCGGCGGCCTCGGCCGCAAGGGCCGGCGTGGCCTTGTGCCAGGTGGCCAGCACGTGGGCGTGATCGTGCGGCATCACGACTGTGCCGGTGTCGCCGGTTCGGATTTCACGGCCGCCGATGATGATCGGAATGTCGATGACCTCACCGGCCATCGCCGCGAGGCGCGCCTTAAGCTCGGCGCGTTCCGGCGACCCGGGTCGATAGGTCAGGTTGGGATCGTTCTCGGGCAGGGGCACCCGGCGGCGGGCGGCTGATACGTCAATGGTCATGGTGTCCTCGCGTCAGGTACGGGCACTGTCGAGTTCGACTCTAATCTGCCGCCACTTGCCCTGGCGGAACCGCAGAAAGGTGAGCAGGCCGCGTGTGACATGGCCCAGCACAATGGCGAGCCAGATGTCGTGCGCCTCGAGCGGGCGCACCCACTGGATGGCCGTGCACATGCCGAGGGGAATGGCAATCTGCGAGGCCAGCGTGATGAACAGCGGACTTCGCGTGTCGCCCGTGCCCTGCAGCCCGCCGTTGTATGTGAGTGCAATGGTGATGAAGAAACCCGACACGGCGAGATACCGCAGCAGCTGCACGCCGAGCCGTGTGACCTCAGGTTCGGTGGCCCCGAAGATGCCGAGCAGCAACTCGGGCGCAATCACGAACGCCGAACCCACAATCGCTGCGACGCTGAGGCCGATGCGCGAGGCCGCATGCACACCGGCGATGGCCCGCTCGGGATGCCCGGCGCCGAGGTTCTGCCCGGCGACGGTGGCGGTGGCTCCCATCAGCCCGACCGATGTCCACGTGATGAGCGAGAACAGCTCGGTGTACCCGATTGCATAGGCCGCCTGCGCCGCGGCACTCTGCTCGAGCGAACCGATGAAGCGGAGCAGCAGCACGCCGGCCACGTTCATCGCGATGCCCTGCACGCCGGTCGGCAGCCCGAACCGGAAGAGCGATCGGATAACGGCCCAGTCGGGGCGGAAGTCCATGTCCTTCGAGAACCGGATGACCAGTTGTCCCCGGAACACGAGGACAATCGCCACGATGCTGACGATGCCGGCTGCCAGCACCGTGCCCATCGCCGATCCTGCGGTGCCGAACTTGGGAATCAGCACCAGGTTGAGCAGCAGATTGAGCACAGTCATCGATACGCCGAGAAACAGCGGCGTGCGTGCATCACCGGCCGCGCGCAGGGCCGAGCTGAGCATGAAGAACAGCATCATGCCGATGGCAAACACAAAATTGATGCGCAGGAAGGGCAGCGCCAGGGCCTTCACCTCTGGCGCGGCGTTGACCATATCGAGCAGCAGCGGCGAGGCAAAGTACCCGACCGGCGCCATGATGAACAGATACATGGCCATCGCTGTCAGGAACGCCTGATACACCGTGCGATTGACCTTGTCGGGTTCGTTGGCCCCGACAAACCGCGCCACCAGCACCGCCTGTCCGGTGAACAGCGACGCCATGAACACGATCACGATGAGGAAGATTTGCCAGCTGACGCCGATGGCCGCGTTGGCGGTATAGCCGATGAGGTTACCGACGAGCACGTGATCAACGACGCCCTGCAGTCCGGCGATGATGTTCTGGAGCATCGTCGGCCAGGCCAGCTTCCAGACTGCGGCGCCGACCGGGCCTTCAACCAGTGAACGATCGAAGGATTGTAAGCACTTCTGTGCAGCAGTCGCCGAGTCGGCCATGGAAGGGGGTTTGGAGGGAGCGTCTGTCGGTGAATCGATGACAAAAATATTACCTTACAACGACCACCCCCCCCGGTAGTCTCTGTGGGTCGTGCCCGCTGAATTGCGCACCGCCATGGCACCGCTGGCGTATCTGACGCCGTCGGCCGCTCATCCTCCTGATTTCGGTACCTACGGCCTGCTGCAGGCGATGGCCGAGCCGTGGCGTCCCGTGTGGGTGGTCGGCCGATCAGAGGCCCGCGGGCTGCGGCTCGGCGTGGCGTTCGAGGGTGGCGTATCGGCCGCATCGTCACCCGACGCGGTCGCGGTGCATGCGCTGCTGCCGGCCCTGCATGCCGAGTGGCTGGGTGATCGGTCGTTCTGCGAAGAGCATGGGACGCGCTTTCCGTACGTCACCGGGTCGATGGCCACCGGCATTGCCTCGATGGACACGGTCGTCGCCGCCGCTCGTGCGGGCTTTCTGGGCTTCTACGGTGCAGGCGGTCTGAGCCTCGAGCGCGTCGTGCGCGAAGTCGAGCTGATCGCCGCGCGCCTCGCCGACATGCCCGGTGCCGCCTGGGGCGTGAATGTCATTCACTCGCCCGATCAGCCCGCGCTCGAAGATGCCCTGGTCGATGCGCTGCTCGCGCGCGGCGTGACCCGCATCGAAGCCTCGGCCTTCATGAGCCTGTCGCCCGCGATCGTGCGCTATGCCTCGACGGGCCTGCGGCTCGATGCGCAGGGCCGCGTGGTGCGTCCGCACCGTGTGATGGCGAAGATCAGCCGCGCCGAAGTGGCCCGCCACTTCCTGCAGCCGCCGCCGGCCCCCCTGCTCGACGCACTGGTCGCGCGCGGGGCCCTGACCGCCGAGGAGGCCCGCCTCGCATCCCTCCTGCCCGTCGCCGACGATGTGACGTGCGAGTCTGATTCCGGAGGGCATACGGACCGGCGTCCGCTGGCCGTGCTGCTGCCGGTCATCCGTCAGCTGCGCGACAGCCTGACACCCGAGGGTGGCTGGCCCCGCCCGGTGCGCATCGGTGCGGCGGGCGGGCTGGGTGATCCGGCATCGGTCGCCGCCGCGTTTGCGCTGGGTGCCGACTATGTCGTCACCGGAACGGTCAACCAGCTGGCCATCGAATCGGGCACCTCTGATCTGGCGAGGGCGATGCTCGCGCAGGCCGGCCTGGCCGACGTCATCATGGCTCCGGCGGCCGACATGTTCGAGATGGGCGTCGAGGTGCAGGTGCTGCGGCGGGGCACCCTGTTCGCACAGCGCGGCAAGCGGCTGTATGAGCTGTACCGCGAACACGGGGGCATCGACGCGCTGCCTGCCGACGTCCGCGCGAAGCTCGAGCGCGAGGTCTTCCGCGCCAGCCTCAATGACATCTGGCAAGAATGCGAACGCTTCTGGCAGGGCCGTGAGCCAGCGCAGCTCGAGCGCGCGGCGCGCGATCCGCATCACCGCATGGCGCTCATCTTCCGCTGGTATCTGGGCAATTCGAACCGCTGGGCCCGCGAAGGTGTGGCCGATCGGCAGCAGGATTACCAAATCTGGTGCGGCCCTGCGATCGGGGCCTTCAATGCCTGGACGGCCGGCAGTGCGCTGGCAGCGCCATCGGCCCGCACGATTGCGCGCATCGGGCGCAGCCTGCTGGCCGGGGCCGTGCGTCTGACGCGCGCCCAGCAACTGCGCAGCGCAGGGCTGGCGGTGCCTGAGGCGGCCTTCATGACCGCCCCCCTTTCCGAGGAGAACGCGCAGTGAGTTCCACTTCCATTGCCATTGTCGGGCTGGCGTCGCTGCTGCCGGGCAGTGACGACCTGCAGGGCTTCTGGCAGAGCCTGCTCGAGGCGCGCGACTGCTTCAGTGACGTGCCCGAACAGCACTGGCGGATCGAGGATTACTTCGATCCGAAGCCGCGGGCCAAGGACAAGACCTACGGCAAGCGCGGCGGCTTCATTCCGCATCAGCCGTTCGACGCCCTCGGCTTCGGCCTGCCGCCGTCGACCCTGCCCAGCACCGACGTTGCGCAGCTGCTCGCGCTGCTGATTGCGCAGCGCTGCCTGACTGACGCCGACCATGGCACCCCGGGCCGGTTCGACCGTACGCGCACGGCCTGCATTCTGGGCGCGGCCGCGACGACCCAGCTGGTGGCCCACATGTCGGGCCGCATGGCGCGGCCGATGTGGAAGCAGGGCCTGCGGAACCTCGGCATGGACGAATCGCTGCTCGACAAGGCCTGCGATGCCATTGCCGATCAGTTCGTGCCGTGGCAGGAAAGCACGTTCCCCGGCCTGCTGGGCAACGTCATTGCCGGGCGCGTCGCCAACCGCTTCGATCTGGGCGGCACCAACTGCGCGCTCGATGCGGCGTGCGCCAGTTCACTGGCGGCGCTGTCGATGGCCATCAACGAACTGCGCAGCGGACAGGCCGACACGGTACTGACCGGCGGCGTCGATGCCCTCAATGACGTGCTGATGTTCCTGTGCTTCTCGCAGACACCCGCCCTGTCGCTGTCTGGCGACTGCCGTCCCTTCAGCGATCAGGCCGACGGGACGATGCTGGGAGAGGGTGTGGCGATGCTGGCCCTGCGTCGCCTCGAGGACGCCGAGCGCGACGGCCACAAGATTTATGCGGTGATTCGCGGCCTCGGCAGCAGCTCTGACGGCCGTGCCAAGAGCGTGTATGCCCCGCGGTCGCAGGGGCAGGCCATGGCCCTGCGCCGGGCCTACGACAACGCCGGCTACGGCCCCGAGACTGTGGAACTCGTCGAAGCCCATGGCACTGGTACGGTTGCAGGTGATGCCGCGGAATTCGGCGGGCTCACCGAAGTGTTCGGCCCTGCACGGCCCGAGGTGCGCCAGTGGTGCGCCCTGGGCTCGGTCAAGTCGCAGATTGGGCACACCAAGGCGGCCGCCGGAGCGGCGAGCCTGGTCAAGGTGGCGCTGGCCCTCCACCACCGGATCCTGCCGCCCACCATCAAGGTCGCGCGGCCGAACCCGGCGATGAAGCTCGAGGACAGCCCGTTCTACCTGAACACCACCGTGCGTCCGTGGTTCGCGCGGACCGGTGAGGCGCGGCGCGGGTCGGTCAGCAGCTTCGGATTCGGCGGCAGCAACTTCCATGTCACCCTCGAGGAATATCGCGGGACGCATGCGGCCGCCCGCCTCGACGGCTCGCCCGTGCACCTGTGGCTGCTCGGCGAGGCGTCGGTCGACGCCATGCGGGCGCGCCTGGCGGCACTGCCGGGACAGGTGACCAGTGCGGCAGCCCTCGCCAATGCGGCACACGAGAGCCACACCGCTTTCGACCCGGGTGCGGCTGTGCGTGTGGCCCTCCTGATTGACCATCGCGACACCCTGCCAGCCGCCTGTGACGAAGCGTCGGCGCTGCTGGGCGGCACGGTCACTCATGCACGGGGCACCCACTGCGTGGTGGGCACCGGCCCGGCGGTTGCGGCCTCATCGGTCGCCTTCCTGTTTCCGGGTCAGGGCAGCCAGTACGTGCAGATGGGACGCGACCTGGCCATCGCCTTCCCCGACGCCTTCGCGGCGTGGGAAGCGGCAGATGCCGCGCTGCCCGCTGACGGATCGACACCCGCGCTCGGGGATGTGGTGTTCCCGCGCGCCGCCTTTGACGAGGCCGGGGTGCAGGCGCACGAGCAGCAGCTGCGCGCCACCAGCCAGGCACAACCCGCGCTGGCGGCCGCCAGCCTCGCCCAGCTGGCGCTGCTGCACCGTCTGGGTCTGAAGCCTGCAGCGGTAGCCGGACACAGCTTCGGCGAGCTGGTGGCCCTGCACACGGCCGGCGTCTTCGACGCGACCACCCTGGTGCAGCTGGCCAGAGCCCGCGGCGCGGCCATGGAAGCCTGTGCGACAGGCGGCGAGGGTTCCCTCGGCAGCATGCTGGCCGTGGCGTCCGATGCCGCTACCGTGCGTGCCGTGCTCGACGAGCATGGCGACGCGTCGCTGGTGCTGGCCAATGACAACCATCCGAAGCAGGCCGTGCTGAGCGGACCGGTCGACAGCCTCAAGCGCATCGAAGCGCGTCTCTCGGCCCGGGATCTGAGCTTCCAGCCCCTGAAAGTGGCGGCGGCGTTCCACTCGCCGCTGGTCGCCCCGGCTGCCTCGGCCTTCGGCACGGCGGTGCGTGCGCGCCGCTTTGCGCCGCCGACACTGCCCGTCATCGGCAATGCCACGGCCGAACCGTATCCGACGGGGGCCAAGGCCGTGCAGACGCAGCTGGCCGATCAGCTGGCGCAGCCGGTGCGGTTCCGCGACAGTCTCGACGCGCTGTATGCGCAGGACTGCCGTGTGTTCGTGGAGGTGGGCGCCGGTGCGGTGCTGACCGGCCTGGCGTCACGGTGCCTGAAGGGCCGCGACCATGTCGCGCTCAGCCTCGACACCCCCGGCACCCACGGGCTGCGCGCCTTCTGGCGCGGCCTCGGCGAGCTGGCGGTACTCGGGCTTCGGCTCGACTTTGCCGCACTGCACGCCTCGACCGGAACCTGGACGCCGGCGCCGCTGCCGCCCACCGGTCCGGCCGTCATCTCGGTTGGCGGTGCGAACCTCGGCAAGCCCTATCCGCCGCTGCCGGGCCAGGCGCCCGTGCGTCCGTCCCAGCGGGTGATGGAAGTGCCACTCGGCAGCGCCGGTTCCGTGCCGGTCGCGCCGCTGTCGGCTGTGACCAACGCCCCAGGGGCGGCACCAGGCGTGCCGACCGGGGGGCCTGTGATGTCCGGGGCCGTGTCTCCGGCTGTGCCTGCGGCTGGCGCACCTGCGCCGATGCCTGGGGCGTCGTCTGGTGTTTCATCGAGTGTGCCTGCTTCGCGAGTGCCGACCATGTCTGATCACACCGTGCCGTCTGTTCCTGTTGTCCTCCGTCCCGCGGAAGGGGCGTCTCCGATTCTCGAGGCCCAGCGCCTGACCCAGCAGGCCCTGCTGGAAAGCTTCAGCATGACGCTGCGCGGCCTGGGCGGGTCGGCCCTGCCGGTGGCCCCGGCGGCGCTGGCTGCCGCCCCGGTGATGTACGCGCCGGCGCCTGTTGCGGTGCCCGTGCCGATGCCGGCACCGGTGGCCGCGGCAGCGCCCGCTCAGGCGGCGCCCCCGGTGGCGGCCCCTGCCGCTGCTTCCGTCCCCGCGCCTGTCGCGGCCCCTGCTCCGGCGCCCGCCCCCGCTCCGGTGGCCGCCCCGGTGGCCGCGGCACCCGCCGCCCCTGCCGGCGGCTCGTCGTCGACGGTGCTGGCGATCATTGCCGAGAAGACGGGGTATCCGGTGGATGCGCTGTCGCCCGAGATGGATCTGGAAGCCGACCTCGGGATCGATTCGATCAAGCGCGTGGAGATTCTCGGGGCGGTCAATGACCGGGTGCCCGGGCTGGATGCGAGCAAGGTGTCGCCGGCAGATGTGCGTCTGGTGAGCGACCTGCTGGCGCTGCTCGGAGGCGCCCCCGCGGACCCTCAGCAGGCCGCGGCCCGGTAGCTGCGGCTGCCGGACCGGCGGCCGCCTCCGCTGTCGAACGACGTGCCGTGCAGTGGCTGCCGGTGTCGGCACCCGGCACGCCGGTGCCGGCGTTTCCGGCGTGCCGGACGCTGGCGGTGCTCAGCGACGCCGCGGGCGGCGGCGGAGCCGCCGGCGCCGAGGCGCTGGTGCGCGCCCTGGCCGCGCGGGGCACGGCGGTCACCGTCGCCGACGCCCAGACGGCCGACCTTGTCGTCGTCACGCACGGGCTGCTGTCCCCCGGCGGCCTCGCCGCGGGCCCCTCAGGCACCCCGGATTCGGCAGCCGCCGCACGTCTGGCCGACGCCGACGCCGGCGCCGGGGCCGGGGCCGGTGACGCACAGCGCCCCGGCCCCGCTGGGGCCTCGGCGGCCGCTGCCGCCACGACGGGTGCCGACGCGGGCCTGTCCGACGGCCCCGCCGCCGCGCCCCGTGTGCCCGTGCACGCCGACGACCCCGGCCTGGCGCGCGCGTTCGCCGATCTGACCGCCCTGGCCGCGCGGCCCGTGCCGCCGCGCCTGCTGGTCGGCCTCGCCGGGGCCTCGCCCCTGTCGGCGGGCCTCGCCGGGCTCGTGAAGACGGCGGCCCTCGAGTGGCAGGCCGCCTGGCTCTCACTCACCCTCGACACGCCCGCCCCCGCGACGCTGGTGGACGCGGCCCCGCAGGTGGCCGACGCCCTGTGCGGCGGCGGCATTGCGCGCGAGGTGCGCCTCGGCGCGCGCCGCCACGTGCGGACCCGGGTGGCCGGGCCGGCCGCTGGCGCGGCGCGCGGCCTCACGCCCGGCCCGTGGGTCATCTCGGGCGGCGCCCGCGGCGTGACGGCGAACTGCGCCGTCGCGCTCGCCCAGGCCGGCGCCTCGCGCATCCTCCTGCTCGGGCGTTCGCGCCTCGAGCCCGAGCCGGCCGTCTGCGCCGGCCTCACCGACGAGCCCGCCCTCAAGCGCGCCCTCATCGCCGCCGCTGGCCCCAGGCCCGACCTGCGCGCCATCGGACGGCAGGTCGCATCCATCCTTGGACAGCGTGAAATCAGGGCCACCATCCATGCCCTCGAACAGGCCGGGGCCGAGGTCCGCTATGCCCCCGTCGACGTCGCCCGCCACGACGCCGTCGCCGCCGCCGTCGCCGAGGCCCGCATCGCCTGGGGTCCGTTCCGCGGACTCATCCACGGTGCCGGGGTCCTCGCCGACAAGCGCCTCGGCGAGAAGACCGCGGAACACTTCGCCAGCGTCCTGCAGCCGAAACTCGACGGCGTCGACGCCCTGCTCGCCGCGTGCGACTCCGATCCGCTCGAGCAGATCTGCTTCTTCTCCTCCGTCGCCGCACACAGCGGTAACGCCGGCCAGTCTGACTACGCCGCCGCCAACGCCGTGCTTGATGCCCTCGCCGCCACTGAACAGGAGCGACGCGGTCCCCGGTGCCACGTGGTCTCGACCGCGTGGGGCCCGTGGGCCGGGGGCATGGTCACCGAGTCGCTCGCGCGCCACTTCACCGCCCGCGGCATCGCACTGATTCCTCAGCACGACGGGGCACGCGCCCTCGTGCAGGAACTCGCTCACGGCACCGCCACCCAGGTCATCCTCGGGTGCGGTCTCGACCAGATGGACGCGCCGCCCGTCGAACGCCTCCGCCTCTCACAGGCACGCTGGCCCCTGCTCGACGGCCACCGCATCGAACACGCCATCGTCCTGCCCATGACCATGGCCCTGGATGCGCTGATGGGCGTGGGACGCGAACACCTCGGCGAGGCCTGCGAACTGCGCGATCTGCGTCTCGTCAAGGGCGTGGTGCTCGGTGATGGCGAGGCCGAACTCGACGTGCGCGTCACCGCCGGAGTCAGTGGTGACGTGCAGGTGTCGCTGGTGCATCCGGAAGGCCGTCCGGCGTATCAGGCCACCGCACAGCGCGCCGACGCCCGCGAGGCCAGACCGGACGTCACGACGCTGCCCGCGAAGGACGCGACCGCACTGCCCGAGGTGTGCCGCACGCCGTATGCCGCGGCCCTCTTTCATGGACCCTCGTTCCAGGTGATTCGCGAGATCACCGTGTGCAACGACCACCGGATCGCCGCGCGGCTCTCCACGGCGGGCGCCATGGGCTGGCCCGACGAGTGGCAGATCGACCCGGCCGCGCTCGATGGCGCCCTGCAGTTGCTGCGCGTGTGGGGCGTCGCCCGTGACGGGCGGCACAGCCTGCCCACCAGCATCGGCCGCTGCCGCGTGTGGCAGGCCTGGCCTGCACAGGGCGAGGTGGGCTGCGTGCTCGAGTGCCGCAAGGACAAAGCGTTCAAGCTGACCGCCAATGCGAGATTCTTCGACCTTGCCACTGGCGCGGCCCTGCTGTCACTCGACGGCATCGTGATGCACGTGCACGGATCATGAGCGCACGTGTCATGCCTATCGCCGTGGTCGGTCGCGGCACCGTACTGCCCGGCGCTCTCGACACCTCAACGCTGTGGCAGCGCATCCTGTCGCGCGATGACCTGACCGGCCCGAGCACGCGGGCGATGTGGGGGCTGTCGCCCGCTGCCGTGTGCGACGACCCGCGCGAGCCGGCGGCCTGCGCGCGCGGCGGCTATGTCAGCGGGTTCGACCGCGTGTGGTCGCCAGAGGGCTTCAGTGTCGGCGCCGAACAGCTAGCCGCGCTGCCTGAAGGGTGGCGCTGGCTGTTGCACGCCACACGGCAGGCGCTGCGCGAGGCCGGCATCGAGTCGCCGGGCGCACGCGCAGGTCTCGTGCTGGGCTCGCTCGGCTATGCCACGCGGACATTCGCCGACACTGCAGCCCGCCGGTGGTGCGGCGATCTTGACGCCGACAGTCCCGCACTCGCCGGACAGTACGGGGCCGTGTCATGGACCGCCGCCGCGTGCGGCCTCGATGGTCCGCGCTTCGCTCTCGACGCCGCCTGTGCCTCGGGCCTCTATGCCCTCACGGCGGCCTGCGATCTGCTCGAGTCGCGTCAGGCCGATCTCGTGGTGGCCGCAGGCCTCAATGCGGCAGACGATCTGTTCCTGCACGTCGGCTTCACCGCCCTGTCGGCGCTGAGCCGCACGGGCCGAAGCGCTCCGCTCAGCACAGAGGCCGATGGCCTGCTGCCGGCAGAGGGCGCGGCCGCGCTCGTGCTCAAGCGTCTGGATGACGCGGTCGCCGCCGGCGATCGCATCTACGGCATCGTGCGCGGAGTCGGGCTCAGCAACGACGGGCGCGGATCGGGCCTGCTGCATCCGGCCACCGTCGGACAGCAGCGTGCCATTCGCCGCGCCTACGAAGGCACGGCGCTCACCCCCGCCGACATCCAGCTGCTGGAATGCCATGCGACGGGCACCCTCGTGGGTGACCGCGAAGAGATTCTGAGCGTGCGCGCTGTCTTCGGCGATGCACACGAGATGGCCATCGGCTCGCTGAAGGCGCAGCTCGGGCACCTTATCACCGCCAGTGGCACAGCAGGCGTGCTCAAACTGCTCGGCGCGTTCGAACATGCACAGCGCCCACCAGCGCCTCTCGTCAGCCTGGCCCATCCCATCAACGCCCTGCAGGGCAGCCGCCTGCGCCTGCATGATGCCGCCGATGCGTGGACACCCGGGCATGCCCCGAGACGAGCGGCGATCAATGCGTTCGGCTTTGGCGGGTGCAATGCCCACGCCGTTCTGGAAGGGCCCGAAGGAGCCGACGACCTGCGCCGCACCGCGCGCCCTCGCCCCGCGACACGCCGCGAGGCCGCGCCGGTGGCAGAGACACCATCGACAGCACCCGCACTGGCGCTGGTAGCCTGCGAGATGTCCGTCGGTGCGGCCGCTGACGTGACGAGCGTGCTGCGCGTGCTGCTGTCGCTCGATGCCGCCACGCGCCGGACCGGCGCCATCGATCTCGAGCTCAAGGGCCTAGGCTTTCCCCCAGCCGATCTCCAGCAGACCCTGCCGCAGCAGGTGCTGCTGCTGCGTGCCGCGCAGTCGCTGCGCGCGCACCTCGGTGATATCGACCGTGACCGCCTCGGGATCTTTGTCGGCACCGATGTCGACCCTGCCGGTGCCCGGCACGGCTGCCGCTGGCGGCTGTCGCAGTATCTCGGCCGCGACACCAGCGAGGCCGAACGTGACGCGGTGGTGTCACCCCTGCAGGCCGCCGGCGTGCTGGGGACGATGCCGAACATGCCGGCCAACCGGCTCAACAGTGCGCTCGATGCGCGCGGCCCGGGCATGGTGGTCAGTGCGGGCAGCACCTCGGGCACCGAGGCCCTGCGTCTGGCGGCCGATGCCCTCGGGTGCGGCGACATCGATGCGGCCCTGGTCGGAGCCGTCGACGCCAGCGGCGGCGCCTTCGGTGACGATCCGTCACTCGCCGACACCTGTGTGGTCTGGGTCATCATGCGCGCCGGCGAGACCGGCACCCGCGACGTGCTGGCCACGCTGACACCCGCCACCGGCGACCGTCACACCGACACCGTCGTCGTGCCCTGGGCCGATGGCGGGCATGCGCAGTCGCTGCTGCAGCTGTCGACGGCGGCACTCTGTTGCCGCCACGCCCTGTGGCCTGACGATCCGCGGCAGCCCTGGGTGGGTGCCGATCAGGTGCTGACCCTGCATGGATGGCGCGTCGAGTCACCGCGCGTGCAGGGGCTCGCCGAGGATGTGCCGACGCTGCCCGATGTCGACGAGGCGCCGCAGGGGACCTCCGGTGAACTGGCCCTGGTCTTCACGGGCGCAGCCGCCGCCTATCCGGGCGCAGGGCGCACGCTGCTGCGTGCACTGCCGGCGGTCGGCGACGACCTGCGGGCCATGGCCCCGCACCTCGCCGCCTCGCTGCCGGCGCTGCTGGCGCAGCCCGCCCTGTCGCTGATCGATCAGTTGCAGCTGGCCACGCTGGTCAGTCAGTCGCAGGCGCTGCTGCTGGCGCGGCTCGGCGTGGTCCCTGACGCCTGTCTCGGCCTGTCGAGCGGTGAAACCAACGCGATCATGGCCACGCGTGCATGGACCGATCCCGACGCACTGTTTGCCGACGTGCGCACCTCGGGCATGTACGACCGGCACCTGGCCGGGCACTATCAGACACTGCGCACGGCCTGGAACCTTTCCGATGCGGCGCCGGTGTCATGGCGCTGCTATCGCGTCACGCATCCGGTCGAGGCCCTGGAAGCCGAGGTGGCCAGGCATCCGCGCGTACGCGTGCTCATCGAACACCACGAGCGCGATGCCGTCATCGGGGGCGACGAGGCCCAGTGCCTCGCGGTCATCGACGCGCTGCAGGCCAGTGCCGTGCCCATTCACCACGATCTGCTGGTGCACTGCTCCGAGCTCGATCCGTTCGCCGAGACCTGGTATGCCGTGCACCACCGCACGACCCGCTCGTTCACCTCGCCCCGGTTGTATGCCAACGCCATCAACCGTGCCTACGAGCCCTCGTCCGATGCCTGCGCGACGATGCTCACGACGCAGGCCCGGTCGCTGGTGCGCTTCCATCCCACCGTGGCACAGGCGTATGCCGACGGCGTGCGCACGTTTCTCGAGCTGGGCCCGCGCGCGGCGTGCACGGCGTGGATCGATCACATTCTCAAGGGCCGCACACACGACAGCGCGGCGATGGATGGCTCGCGGGGCACGCTGCACGAGGCCGCTGATGCGCTGGCCACGGTGGCTGCCGCCGGTCACCGTGTCGATCTGCGTGCGTGGCGTGCCCTGCTGTCAGATATCCGGGTCATTGCCCCGGTCGATCGCGGACGCACGCGAGCCGCAACCATTCGCATTCACGGACACCTGCCGCAACCGGTGTTCCACCGCATCGGCAGTCACGACGCGCTTGTGCCGGCCCCCACGCTCATACCGTCGCTCGACTCGCGCCTGCATCCGGTAGCATCGGCTGCCGTTGAACCCATCGTCCTGCCCGCCACTGACGGGCCCTGGTTTCCTGAAAGTGTCGATATGACGCATCCTTCTGCCGCGCTGCAGGCGCTGGCCACGGTTCAGCGGGGGCTGCTGCAGGTGCAGCAGCTGGCGGTCAGCTACCTGCACGCCCTACCGCATTCGTCCACCCAGTCCGCCGTACTGGCGCTGCCTCCCTCTGTCGCGCCGATTGCGGACGCGGAGCCTGTCGCCGGCATATCCACAGGGGCGGCACACGCAACGGCCCACGGCCACGCCGACATCATCGCGACCGACGCGTCCGCTGCAGTGGTCGCGCCTGCGACGAACCCGGCACCCGAGGCTGCGCCCACACGCCGTGCGGGTATGCCGCCGCCCGGCACCCTGACCTTCACGCGCGAGCAGCTGGCGATTCATGCCGGTGGCACCATCTCCGAGATTTTCGGACCACAGTTCATTCCGCAGGATCGCAACCGCCGGCAGGTGCGCATGCCGATGGAGCCCCTGCTCCTCGCCGATCGCATCACCGGCATGGTCGGCGAGCCCGCCAGCATGAAGACGGGCACGGTGTGGACGGAAACCGACGTCCGCTCCGACTCGTGGTACCTCTACGACAACCGGATGCCGACCGGCATCATGATCGAGTCGGGCCAGGCGGATCTGTTCCTCATCAGCTGGCTCGGCATCGACCTGCTCGATCGCGGCGAGCGTGTCTATCGCCTGCTGGGATGCGAGCTGACGTTCCACGGCGGACTGCCGACCGTCGGCGACACACTGCGCTACGAGATTCACATCGACTCGCATGCGCGTCACGGCGATATCGGGCTGTTCTTCTTCCACTACGACTGCCGCATCGACGACCAGGTGCGCCTGAGCGTGCGACACGGGCAGGCCGGGTTCTTCACCGACGAGGAACTCGCCGAAAGCGCCGGAGTACTGTGGGATCCGGCCGATGACGTGCCGGCGGCTGACGCACCGCTCGACGGCCCGCGTCCGGGCGTGGTGCCGGACGCGGCTTACGATGCCGATCGCGTGCGGGCCTTCGCGCAGGGACGCCTCGTCGATGCCTTCGGTGAGGGCTTCGTCCGTGGGGCCAGCCACACGCGCACGCCGCGCATTCCCGATGGGCCGATGCGTCTGTTTGATCGCGTCGAGGCCTTCGATCTGCACGGCGGCCCCTGGGGCCGCGGATACATGCGGGCCGTACTCGGCATCTCGCCCGATCAGTGGTTCTTCCCCGGGCACTTCAAGAACGATCCGTGCATGCCGGGCACGCTGATGTTCGAAGGCTGTCTGCAGACGATGGCGTTCTACATGGCGGCACTGGGCTACACCATCGAGCACGATGGCTGGCGCTTCGAGCCGGTGCAGGGGCGGCCCTATCTGCTGCGGTGCCGCGGGCAGGTGACGCCGAAGGCCACCTCGGTCATCTATGAGGTGTATGTCGCCGAGGTGATCAGCGGCCCCGAGCCGATGCTCATCGCCGATCTCATGTGTACGGTCGACGGGCTGCGTGCCTTCCACTGCCGTCGCATGGCGCTGCGCCTGACGCCCGACAATCCGTTCGGCCCGCGCGAGCTGGCTGCCGTGCCTGCCGATCGCGAACCTGTGGCCGAGCACAACGGCTTCCGGTACGGTCAGGCGTCACTGCTGGCCTGCGCCAACGGCGATCCGGTCGAGGCCTTCGGGGCCCTCTACGCGAGTCTGCCACCGACGCGCCGCGTGCCGCGGCTGCCGGCACCGCCCTATCACTTCATCTCGCGCGTCACCTCGCTCAGCCATCCGCCTGGCGGCATGAACGCCGGCGTGGTCGTCGAGACGGCCTACGACATTCCTCCCGATGCGTGGTACTTCGCGGCGCATCCCACGGGGCAGATGCCGGTGTGTGTGCTGGTCGAAGCGGCGCTGCAGCCCTGCGGCTGGCTGGCCTCGTATGTCGGCTGCGCCGTACACGAGCGTGACGAGGTGTTCTTCCGCAATCTCGACGGGGCGGGCACGCTGCACCGCGCCGTGCGCCACGACGATGGCTGCCTGCGTGTGAAGAGCCGCCTCAAGTCGCTGGCCCGCGCGGGCGGCATGACACTCGTCAGCTTTGATGTCACCTGCCATGTCGGCGACGAACTGATCTACGAGCTGGCCACGGCATTCGGGTTCTTCCCGAAGGCGGCGCTCGAGGGACAGGCGGGCCTGACGGCCTCTGATGAGGAACGGGCCCTGGCCGATGCACGGTCAGGTGTCGATCTGCTGACCGGGCTCGATGCCGCCGCGCAGGCCTGTCTGCCGAAAGACACGCTGCGCATGTGCGAACGAGTCACCGAACGCCGCATCGGGGCCGACGGCCACGCCCGGCTGCGTGGCGAAAAGAGCGTGCGGCCTGACGAGTGGTTCTTCCGCGCGCACTTCTTTCAGGATCCGGTGCAGCCGGGCTCGCTCGGGGTCGAGGCCCTCGTGCAGCTGCTCCAGGCGCATCTGCTGCTGGACGGTGCGGTCGAGGCGATACCTGGCGGTGAGTTTGCCGATATGGTGTCGGGCGACAAGGGCATCTGGCAGTTCCGCGGCCAGGTGTTGCCGGAAAGCCAGCTGGTGTCACTGACACTGGCAGCGCAGCCGATCGACAAGACGGCTGACCGCTGGACCGTGGAGGCCGAAGGCTCGGTGTGGGTTGACGGTCGGCGCATCTACAGCCTGCGTGGCCTGCGCGTCTCGTTCGTGCGGCCTTCGCAGGGCCGCGCACAGATGCGTCGCCTCGATCCTGAGACGCAGCCGTGGTGGAACGATCATCGACCCACTTTTGCCGATCCGGTACTGCCGGGCATGGCGATGATCAGCACCGCGCTCGACTGTGCGCGCGATGCCGTGGGTGTCGACGACCTCACGCTGCGGCGCTGGCTCGTGCTCGATGCGCCGCGCAGTCTGGCCGTCAGCCGCAACGGCACGCACATCACCATCGCCGAGGGAGGGCGTCCGCTCGCCGATGGCCAGCTGTGCGTCGAGGCCACACCGGCCCCGCGCGTCGTGCCGGCCCTGCCGAAGCAGGCGGCACCACTCGACGATCCGTACGCCAGTGGAGCGATGTTCCACGGACCGGCCTACCACCGCGTCGTATCGGGCCGCCGGTCATCGGCCGGCGCGGATCTCACGCTCACGATTGATCCCGAGGCTGACCGCCGCGAGCGCGTGTCGCACATCGTGCTCGATGCCGCCCTGCACGGCGTGCCGCACGATGCGATGCCGCTGTGGTTTCCCGACGTCGCGGAGGGGCAGGTGGCCTATCCCGCGCGCATCGAACGCTTCCGCCTCTATGCGCCGCTGCCCGCGAGCGGCACCATCGACGTGCGCGTGCGGCCTGACGGGGTGTGGGGCCACCCGCGCTTTCCCCGGGTCTATGTGCAGTGGATTCACAAGGGACGAGTGCTGGCCGATCTGCGGCTGGTCGAAGCCTGCTTCCCCGCCACGCGGCTCGGCACACTGCCCGCCGCCGACCGCCTCGCGTTCCTGCGTGACGGACGGTATGTGCCGGGCGCGCGGCTCAGCGAGACCGACGGCACTACCACGACCCTGACCGCCGAGGCCATCGCCTCCGCCGACTGGGTGCCCGGCACGGTGCGGACGCTCTACGGTCTCTCCGCAGACGACGTTCCGGTGACGGCGGTGGCCGCCCGCGAACACGCCGCGCTGCGCCTGGAAGCGCACCCGCGCGATCTGTCGGTGTCGGCAGACGGTCGTGTCTCATCGCCGTGCTTCCCGCTGCTCGACTACCGGGTGCAGGTGTCAGCAGCCAGCCACAGTGCCACTGTCCGAGACGTGGCCCCCCCGGCGCTCGACATGGCCCGCATCGAGCGGTGGTGGGACGCGGCCCGCTGGCAGAGTCGCGAGCCGTCGCTGCAGCCGCTGTTTCTCGAGGCGAGCCGACAGTTCGTGCAGCGCATCCGCCTCATTGATCCCGCGGCGATCGCCGCCCTCTACGGACGTCCGCTGCTCCTGGTCGCCAATCACCAGGTGGCCGTCGAATCGGTGCTCGCCGGCACCGTGCTGCCCGCCGTCATCGGTCGTCCCCTGCTGACACTCGCCAAGAGCGAGCATCGCGACACCTGGGTCGGGCGCCTCGCCATGGGCCTCAACGACGACCGTCACGGCCCCGCCATCGTCTACGTGGACCGGGAGCGGAGGGAAGACATGGCCGAGCGTGTGGCGGACATGGCCGCGGCCGCCATGAGCGGCCAGCGTTCGCTGATGGTGCATGTCGAGGGCACCCGCGCCACCCACGGACGGCAGCCCGTGGGAAAGACCAGCTCCGTCTGGGCGGACCTGGCGCTCAGTGCCGGTCTAACCATCGTGCCCCTGCGCTACTGCGGCGGCCTGCCGGTCAGCGGCACCGACGCGCGCCTCGAGTTTCCCAGCGGGATGGGCGGACAGACGCTGGTGCTGGGCCGCCCCATTCCGCATGAGGAATTTGCGCAGCTGCCGCTGGCAACCCGCCGCGATCGCATCCTGCAGGGCCTCGCCGAACTCGAGCCGTTCGATCACGATCCGATGGGCGATGCGGCGTTTGCCTCACGGGTGTCCGCCGCACGCGGACGATGGGGCCTCGATGAAGTGCGGGCGGTGTTTCTGCTGCTGCAGGCGGCGGCCCAGGGATGGGCCCTTGATGCCGAGGGCCTGCCGGCCGAGGCGGTCGCACGCCGTATGGGGGGTACGACGTTCTGGGAGTGGTTCGGCGCCTAGCCGCCGCACCACCGCTCGTCGTTACACATCAATTTCACCGGCATCCTCGGCCCGCTCCATGATGAAGCGGAAGCGTGCCGAGGCATCTTTGCCCATCAGCTCGTTCATCACCCGATCGGTCACCAGTTGATCGGTCACCTGCACTTTCAGCAGCCGGCGCGTGCGCGGGTTGAGCGTCGTCTCCCAGAGCACCTTGGGCATCATCTCGCCAAGCCCCTTGAAGCGCGTGATCTCGGGCGTGCTCCGCCCGGACCGCTTCACGATGGCATCACGCTGCGCGTCATCAAGGGCCCAGTGCGTTTCCTTACCGATATCGATGCGGTACAACGGCGGCTGCGCCAGATACACGCGGCCTGCCTGAATCAGCTGCGGCATGTGGCGGAAGAGGAAGGTCAGCAGCAGCGTGGAAATGTGGTGCCCGTCCGAGTCGGCATCGGCCAGCAGAATCACCTTGCCGTAGCGCATGCGCGCCAGATCGAACTGCTTGCCCACACCGCACCCGAGTGCCGTCACCAGATCGGCCAGCTCCTTGTTCTCGAGCACCTTCGCGGTCGATACGCCTTCCGTGTTGAGCACCTTGCCGCGCAGCGGCAGAATGGCCTGCCGCGCGCGGTCGCGGCCCTGCTTGGCCGAGCCGCCTGCCGAATCGCCTTCGACAATGAACAGCTCGCTGGCCAGTGACCCCGGACTCGTGCAGTCTGCCAGCTTTCCCGGCAGGTTGACACGACCGGCCGTCGGCCCCTTGCGCACCACCTCCTGCTGCGCGGCACGGCTGGCCTCGCGGGCGCGCGCCGCCAGGATGATGCGGGCCACAATGGCCTCGGCCACCGACTGGGTATGGTTGAGCCACTGCTCGAGTGCGGGCCGGACCAGCCCGTCGATGACCGACAGCACCTCGGGATTGTTGAGGCGGTCCTTGGTCTGCCCCTGGAACTGCGGCTCGTCGATGAACACCGACAAGACGCCGGTCGTCCCTTCACGGATGTCGTCGGCCGTCAGCGTGACGCCCTTCGGCGAGAGGTTGTGCGTGTCGATGTAGTTGCGCACGGCCTTGCCGAGTCCGGCCTTGAGCCCGTTCTCGTGCGTGCCACCCGACGCCGTTGGAATACCGTTCACGTAGCTGCGCAGATGCTCGTCGGTCGATTCGGTCCACTGCAACGCCAGCTCGAGCTTGACGACGCCGTCCTTCTCGAGCACGAAGGGTGCCTCGTGCACAGGCTTCGCGCTGCGCTCTCCGACAATCTTCCTGAGGTAGTCGACCAGGCCGTCGTCATGCTGGAACGTCTCTTTCCGCCCCTGCGCTTCTTCCTCGAAGGTGACCTTCACGCCGCGGTGCAGGTAGCTGGCCACCTCGAGCCGCTCGCGGATCGTCTGCGCGTCAAACTCGACTTTCGGAAAGATGGTGGCGTCGGGACGGAAAAACACCGTGGTACCGCTGCCGCGCGCCGCACCGACCTTGCGAATCGGGCCCTCGGGTTTGCCCTGACGGAACCGCATCTCCCACTGCGCACCATCGCGGCGCACCGTCGCGACCAGTTCGCGTGACAGGGCATTGACGACGCTGGCGCCGACGCCGTGCAGCCCGCCCGCGGTCTTGTAGTTGCCCGACTCGAATTTGCCACCGGCATGCAGCACCGTGAAGATCACTTCCAGCGCGCTTTTCTTCGTCGTCGGATGCACATCGACAGGAATGCCGCGGCCGTCGTCTTCGATGGTGATTGAAGTGCCGTCGCGATGCAGCGTCACCCTGATGTTCGAGGCGTGTCCGTTCATCGCCTCGTCAATCGAGTTGTCGAGCACCTCCCACACCAGGTGGTGCAGTCCGGCACTGCCGACGCCCCCGATGTACATGCCCGGGCGCTTGCGGACGGGCTCGAGGCCTTCGAGCACCGTAATGTCTTTGGCGGTATACGTCGTCGACACGATATCCGATGATTCTACGGGAAACCCCGTGCACCTGTGACGATGTGATATCTGTGGAGACCGTGCATCCGCGGATAGTGGGATTCGGTGTGGCGGCGGTGGTCCTGGCGGCTGCCGTGGGGCTGGGATGGTGGCTGATGCCCCCGTCCGGGCCACGCTATCGTGTGGCCAGGCGCACGACGGCCCATCACATGCTGGTGCTGGACGTCGAGACGCGCGATCCGGAAGATGCGCTTGAGCTGACCGAGGTCATCACCCGCGACGATCGGTCGCGTTACGAGGAGATTCTCGTGTTCTTCCACCAGCCGCATCACCGGCGGGCCCTGCGTCGTGTGCAGTGGACCCGCCAGGAGGGCTTTGTCGAGTGGGTGTATCGCTAGCGCGAGGTTTTTTTGGCGCGCGCGGGGGCCTTGCGGGCGCTGGTCTTCCGGGCCGCCCCGGGACGCTTGCGGGCCGCGCCCGTGCGGCGTCCGCGGGTCGCCGTCAGTGCCAGCTCGGGCGGTTGCGGTTCGTCGATGATCTCGTCGTCGTCACCCGCGGGCACCGGCGGGCGGCCGCCGCCGACGGTGCCGAGCAGCTCGCGGGTGGGATCACTGGCCCCGCCCACGATGCGGTTGCCGATGTCGTCATCGGGCAGACCGACGTGGCCGGCTGAGTGGCCGAGCACAGGCTGGTGGTTGGGGCCTTCGCCCGTTTCTTCCTGCAGATCGTCAGCGGGCTCGGTCTGGCCGGCCGGTGCCAGTGTGGCCCATCCATGGGGCACGGGCCCGCGCGCCGCGATACCCGCGCCGCTGAAGACACGCAATGCGCCCTGGCGATCGCGCTCGAGCTTGAGCAGGCCATCCTTCTGGCACGCCCGCATGAGGTCGGCGATTGATCCGTATTTGCGCTCGTCGAACGCAATGTCGGCCGCACGCAGGAACTGCTTGAACTGTCGCGGGTACATCGGCCATCGGGGAGGCGTGGTGGCCTCGGCCAGCACGCGGCGCACCAGTGCGACGCCCTCACCGAGCGACGGGCTGTCGCTGCGGCACGGTGCCTCGGCCTCGCCCGTGGCGACGGCATCGGTACCAACCGCCGGCGCGGCATCGTCCGCGGACGCCGCCTCTGCCGAGGGTTCCGCCATCGGCAGCGCAGGTGCCTCGGCCGAGTCGTCGGCGCGGCCGTCGGCCAGCTCAACCAGCGTCGTACGGCCCTGATGGCGCAGCACGACGATGCCCTGCTGGGCCAGCTTGTCGGCAAAGTCACGGAAGCTGCCCGAACCGTAGTCGCGCTCTGAAAATGACGAGTCGAGCTGCAGCAGAGTGCTCTTGAGCAGGCCCAGCTGGGGCGACACTTCGCGGTCGGCCAGCACCTGCAGTGCACGCTTGACGAGTGCTACAGCGCCCTCGAGGCTCTGCGCAGCATGACCGCTGCCGCCGCGGGGACGTTCGCCACGGTCGGCCCTCGCCTGTACGCGGCGATCGGGAACGATGTTCTCGTAGGCGATGAACTCGGTGCAGTTCTTCTGCATCACCTGGCTGGTGAACGCGCGCCCGCCCACGACAAAGACCTTGCGGTCGTACTGCTTCAGTTTCTCGACGAGCGTGATGAAGTCGCTGTCGCCGCCGACGATGACGAAGGCGTTGATGTGCGCATGGGTGAAGGCCATCTCGAGGGCATCGAGGGCCAGATTGATGTCGGCGCCATTCTTGTCGCCGCCGGGGGTCATCACGCGCTGCACCAGGCGCACGGCGTGATTCGACATCGCGCGGCCGTAGTCGCCCGACCGCTTCCAGTCGCCGAAGGCGACCTTGGTGACAATTTCGCCGCGTTCCTTGATGGCTTCGAGGACGGCCCCGATGTCAAAGGGGAGGCCGAGGGTGGTCTTCACGCCGATCTCGACGTTGTCGAAGTCGATGAACACCGCAATCTTCAGTTTTTGATCAGACATTCCGATGGATCTCTTGAGGGAAGAAGCGCCGTGAGCGCCACGGCCGATTGCCGCTGACATCTCACCGCCGGAGCCCGGGCTGCGTCACGTGGCTCGATCTTCAGTATACCCGCAGAGTGCGGCGGACGGTGCGGCCCGCTATTTCCGCCTGGCCGTAAAGCTGCCGTTCAGCATGCCGCCGATGTTCATCGTGCCCTTCATCGTGTCGCCATCGACGGTGCCTTCGTAGGTGACCGGGGCCTGCTGGCCCTGCACATTGATGGTGAACGAAAACTCGATGGCCGAGCCCTTCACCGTGCCTTCCAGTTCCGAGGTGCCGAGCTGACCCTTATACTGGCCCGTCAGCTTCTCGCCGTCCTGCTTGAAGACGATGGTCGGCGTGCCGTTGCCCTGTCCGGTGTCGACCGTGAAGATCCATGCACCAGACACCGACGGCGCCTGCGCACGACCCGATACCAGGGTCACCACCATCAGCACGGGCACAAGCGCACACAGCACACAATGACGCATCACGACCTCCGCGTTTGAGAACCTCACGCGATGGTAGCAGATGCCTGAACGGGTCGGCCCCCGGTAAGATGCCTGTATGGTTCTATACCGACGCTCGTCTGTGTGTCTGCTGCCGGCACTGCTGGTGGCGCTGGGGGTGACGGCGCTGGCGCAGCCAGAGGTGCCGGTGGTCTCGACACAGGTGCTGTTTGAATCCGGCGAGTTTGACGCGGTGCTGGCCCGTGTGGCCGACGGCGCCGAGCCGGCCCCCGAGGATATCTTCATCGCCGGCATGACCCTGCAGAAGCGCGAAGATCTCGACGGGGCCTCGGCACAGATGCACCGGCTCGAGGCGAGCGACGATGCGGTGTGGGCGGCGATTGGGCGGTCGGCCGTGGCCCTGTTCTCGAACCGTGACGCCGAGGCGCTCGAGGTCGCGCGGCAGGCCGTGGCACTCGACGGCGACCATGTCTTTGCCCAGTACCAGCTCGGTCTGGCGGCGGTCGGCAACAGCGATTTTCCCACGGCAACCAGGGCGTTCACCCGTGTGATTGACCTGCAGCCTGCGTTTGCCTACGCGCATTACTACGCCGGGCGCGCGTATCAGCGTCAGCGGAACCTCTCGAAGGCGGCCGAGCATTATCGGCGCTTCCTGCAGCTGGCACCGGCATCGGCCGACACGGCGACCGTGCAGGCGCTGCTGCGCGCACTCAAGTAACGCACGCACGCCCGCGGCGGCTTCAGAAGATGTGGCCGAAGCCGAGGTAGTAGCGACCCGACCCGATCTGGTTGGCCCGGCGCCTCGAATTGGTCGGGGTCGTGGCCGGAATGCCAAAGTCGAGGCGCAGCAGACCAATCGGCGAGTTGAGCCGCACGCCGACGCCGTAGCCGAGGCTCAGGTCGCGCGTCGAGAACTGTGCGCGGTCAAACGCATTGCCGGCATCGACAAAGGCGAGCGCGCTCAGCCAGCGGCCCAGCGACACCCGCGCCTCCTGGTTGACGACCAGCATCGAACGCCCGCCCGAGGGGCTGCCGTCGGGCCCGACCGGCCCGAGGCCGTTTTCCGCGTAGCCGCGCACCGTCGTGCCGCCGCCGGCGAAGAAGCGATCGACCGGCAGCAGATCGTCGGGACCGAAGCCTGTGCCCGCAAGGACACGCGCCGCCAGCACCACCGGCCCCCATGAACGGAAGCCTGACTGCTGCACGAACACCTTGCCGTAGCGGGCATCCGACCCGAGGCCGCGTGCGGCTTGCTCAAGGGACACCGACGAAAACGTGCCGCGTGTCGCGTTGACGGGACTGTCGCGGCGATCGATGAGCGCCGCTGCGGTCACCTGGCCCACCGTGGCTCGTTCATCCAGCGGAAAAAAATCGAGCGGCGAGGGCGACGGGTCGTACGTGTGGCTCGTCTCAATCCGATAGCCGTAGGTGACTTCCCAGCCGCGGCGACGCCGCCAGCGCTGCTCGAGACTGAGGCTCGCCGTATCGGTGATGCTGACGACATCGCCCTCGAACCGCATGCGTTCGCGCGACACGGCGCCGAACAGACCCGTGCGGACGGGCAAGCCCAGGAAGCTTGCGTTTTGCAGAAAGGTATTGGCGCGCTGATAGTCGCGCTCGATACGCGTGGCGACGCCGGCCGTCAGCGCACGCCCGAACACGTTCTGGTTGCGCAGTTCACCGATGACGCCCACCGTCGTATCGACGCGCCCGGTTTCGCCGGCCACCTCGCGATCGCGATCGGCCTGTGCTCCGTATCGCAGGCGCCACGGTGCGTACTCTTCCACCGTCACCACGGCCATCACGGGCTGGTCGCCCCCCTCGGGGGTGCCGTCAGGTTCCGGCGAGATATCGACGGCACGGAAGACATTCGTGTCGAACACGCGCTTGCGTGCCAGAGCCCACTCATCCAGATTGACCGGCTCGCCTTCGTGCAGGCGCAGCGCGCCACGCACAACCCCGTCGCGCGTACGGGCACTGCCGCGCGTGTCGACGCGACGCAGCACCTGCCGCAGACCTTCCGTCACCGTCAGGCTCACGTCGACGGTGCCCGGGCGGCCAGGGGCGGCAGCCACAGTCACCGACACATCGTTGAAGCCCCGCTGCCGGTACTGCCGATCCACGCGATCGCGCGCGCGTCCGACGGCGGCCAGCGTGTAGGGGTCGCCGCTGCGCAGTTCGGCTGCATCAGTCATGTCTGCCAGGCGTGAGTCGTGCACGCCCGACCAGCGCACATCGCCCACCAGAGCGCGCGGCCCCTCGACGACATGCACCGGCAGCACCACCCGGTCGGATTGCATCACCGGAGGATCGACCGCGACCGTGGCTGCGAGGTAACCGATGGACCGGTAGTACTGCTGCAGCGTTTGCGCCAGTTTCGAGCGGTCGGCCCACCCGTCCACGGCAAGACCCGCGCGCGTCACCACGTCTTCCAGCGCGTCACGGCCCACCCCGCCATTGCCGTCGTAGATGCGCTCGCGCCTGGCCGACACCGGACCGGGGGTCACGGTGACCCGTACGGTCTTCACCGGTCCTTCCACCACCATCGTGCCACTGACCTCGCCGGTCATCTGGCCGCGGGTCAGCAGCAGCCGTCGCACGCGCGCCTCGGCATCCTGCACCACAAACCGATCGAACACCGCCCGGCTCCACATGTCGTGCACATCGGTGACCAGCCGCGGCGGCACGGCCACGCCTTCCACCTCAAGCCGTGTTTCAGGACCGCGCGCGATGGCGTACGTCACCTCGACACGGCCATCCTCCCGCGTCTCACGCTCGCCGCGCACGCGGGCCTCGGCGTAGCCCTGCGCAATCAGCACACTGCGCAGCGCGTCGAGGTCACGCTGCCACTCATACGAGTCGAAGGGTCCACCCGTCACGAGTCGCACGCGGCGCCGCAACTCGCGCTCGCTGACAGGCGCGTAGTCGCCGGTGATCGCCACGCCGGCGACGCGCACCGTGGGGCGCGACAGCCGAACCGACGTCCGCTTCGTTCCACCAAACGTCACATCGTGCCGCACCCCTGCTCCCAGCGTGCCGTCGTCGCGCGAGATGGCGCGCACCTCGAGGGTCGGACGGGGATAGTAGCTGACCACGAATGTCGTCTTGCCGTTCTGCCGCAGGTTCTGCGAGAGCACAAACTCGACGGTGTCGCGCACGCGCTTCGAGAACGTGAGGCGTGTGACCGGGTTGGCGTTGTCTTGGAAGAGCAGGCTGGGATCTTCACGGAACTCGTCGCGCACCACATCGCCGCGGTCGAGGCGCACGCTGTCGAACCCGATCTGCCGACCCGTCACACCCAACAGATCGCTCGACAGCAGTGTCAGGGCATTGCTGCCCGTCACGGCGCCGCCGAACAGCGCCGTGGCGATCTCTTCTTCGCTGCCGCCGTTCTCCGACTGCAGCTCGTACGAGAACCGCTGCGGCGTGCCCTGCAGTGTCAGGGTGACCGTGCCTTGCCCGGGCAGTCGAGTCTCGGCCTGCAGGTCGAGATCGGGTTCGATGCGCGACAGGTTGGTGAACGAGACCGTGCCGCGCACCAGCGTGAACGACCGTCCCGCCGCATAGAGCGTCCCGCCCTCGCGGATGGTCGCCCGCCCGCTGAGCCCCGGCTGTGCATAGGTGCCGACCAGGCGCACCTGCGCACCGGTGTCGACGCGGCCATAGTTGTTGTCGACGCGGATGTCCTCGTCGGTCGTCACCGCAATGTCGAGGCGCATGCCGTCGATCAGCGTCGGCGCCGGCTGAACGCCGGAGGTTGACGCGGCACGCGACAGCGCCGCGAGACTGATCGGATCGGTGAAGCCGCTGCGCCTGATATGCACATCGCCCCGGGCGCTGAGGTCATACACATCGCCCCCGATGGCACGGACGGTCAACTGCGCATTGACCTCGCTCCGCAGACCCACCGGGTACTCGACCCCGATACCTCGACCCACCACTGTGACTTCTGCCTCCTGCAGGCCGCCACTGGTGACCACCGCCTGCCCGGTCAGGCTGACCTGGCCACCGTTGGCCTCGCCGCTGAGCCCGTCGAACGTCACGCGATTGCCCGCCAGCCGGATGGGACCGGTGACACCCGTGGCGACGAGGCGCGGTGACTGCAGCCCGAACTCCGCATTGCGCAGCGTGATGGTGCCCGCAAGGTCGGGCACGCGTGGTGTGCCGCCGACATAGACGGCCACATCCGCCACGCCGTCCACCGAGACGTCGGGAAGCACCGCCGACAGCACGCGTATGATGGCGACGCCGCTGAGGTTGAGGTTGAGCGCCGGTTCCGCCGGCTGCAAATCGACGTTGCCTTCCAGATAGAGGCGCGTCGACAGCGCCTCCCACGCCACATCGTCCATCGACACGATGCCGCGCGTCAGCGACACGGTCGAGGGCCGCACCTGCGTCACGGCCACGCCGCCGGCATCGAAGGCGCCACGCTCGAGCACAAACTGCCCCGTGGCCTCGCGCGGGTCGAGGTTCGGCAGCCGCCCGCGACCCGTCACCGTGAAGGGTCCGCTGACACGCGCCACCTGCAACTGGCCGCTGATGCCGTCGACGCGGAACTCGTCGCCCTCGAGTGAGACGCGCACGGCCAGGTTATCGACGAGCCTCTCGCCCTCTGCGCCCACGGTGCCGGCGTCAACGGCCATCGATACCCGCAGGTCTTCGGGGCGTGTGGTGGTTGCGAGCGAGGCCTGCAGGCGACCCGTCACGTCGACGGGAAGCTCGACTCCGAAGGCCTCTGCGGCCCGGGCGACATCCTGCACGGTGCCCTGATACCGGGCGGCCAGTACACCGCTGCCGCGTCCGGCCTGTGACCCTGAGACTGTGACGACACTCTGGCCGAGCGCGACCTGCAGGCCATCGACGGCCAGCACCTCAGGCGTCCAGGTCAGGCGCGCGGGCGCGCGGAGGGCGGCAGCGACACCATTGAGCTGCGCCTCGAGCGTACGTACGGTGAGGTCGGCCGTTGCCGCGGCCGGATCGTTCCACACACCGCTGGTGCGGGCCTCGAATGACACACGGCCCGTCAGCGCATTCGGCACGGCATCGACCAGCGGGGCCACGCGCCCGAGCGACAGGCGGTCGGCCACCATCGTGCCCGTGTAGGCATAGGGTGCCTCCAGCGACATGGCACCGTGCACCGAGGCGCCGAGCGCCGGCGCGTCGACATCGACGCGCGCCTCGCGGCCGTTGAGCGTGACCGTCGCCGAGCCTTCGCTCACCAGATCGCCCACCACACCCCCAGACAGGCGCAGCGTGAAGTGCCCGTGGCCCTGGGGCGCAGTCAGCGGACCATGACTCTCGAACGTGCCGTCCGCGATGACCTGCGACGGCACGTCCTCAATCAGAGCCCCCGTCCACGAGAGCCCCGACAGCCGTACCGACAGGTCGTGCGTGTCGTCCAGTCCGTAACGGCCGGTCGCATCGAGTGCACCGGTCCCCTGCTCGATGCGCAAGGCATCGAGCCACACATCTTCAGCGCGGACACGCACGGCACCGGTCGCCAGATGCAGCACCTCTCCGGCCAGCGTCAGATTCGAGGGCTGCACCGTAACGTCAATGGCCGGGGCCTCGAGCGTGCCGCCAATCGTCGCCTCGGCCATCAGGGCGCCGCGCAGTCGCGACGATTCATCACGCCCGGTTTGCCATTCATCGAGCGTCGGTACGTCGATGCGCATGGTGCCGCGCAGTTGCTCGCGCCTCAGATCGACCTGCACCTCACCGGAGGCCACCGTCGATCCTCGCGACACCGACACCTGCTCGACGTCCATGCGCTGGCGGTCGGCCGTGAGCCGCGCCCTGACCTCGACATCGCCAAGCCCGGGCAGGCCAAGAGCCGGCGAGTAGGCATCGATCGCCACACGCGGCGACGCCATCCGGCCCGCCAGCGTGACTGCGGCCTGCAGCGTCCCCGAAGAGCCGCGCACCGCCGCCGGCACACGGTAACCCTGCGGCTGCAGCGACCGGTCGGCCCCGGCCAGCGACCGCACGCGCACCTGCGTCTGCCCCCCGAGCGTGCTGCGCATGACATCATCCCAATCGAACTGCCCCGCCAGGCGGCCATCCGCCGACACGCCATCCGCCTGCAGCGCATGTGCGATGGTGTAGCGGCCGTTCCGGATGTCGACGCGTGCACGCCCTGCCACCGGTGTCGTGCGGCGGCTCTGGAACCGGCGCGCCGTCGCCTCGAGCGCCAGACTCGGTTGCGCGCCCCCCACAAACAGCGCCTCACCGTCGAGACGTCCGGCCACCGGCAATACCGTCGTCTCGAAGATGCGCAGGAATACCCGCGCATCCACATCACTGAATGTGGCGCGTGTGCGACTGCCGTCGTCGGACCCGGGGGGAATGTCCACATCGAGCGCCAGCTCGCCGCCGCTCTCCGGTGCCAGCACCAGCCGCGACAGCGTGATCCGGCCATCCGACGTGTACAGCAGCGAGCCGCCGGCCGTCAGTCGCGGTTCGTCACCCACGGCCAGTCGCGGGCTGTCGACGCGTCCGCTCGCTTCCGCCTCACTGAGCGGCCCGTACACCGCGCCCCGCACATCGGCCATGCCGTCGAGCGGAAACCCGAAGTCAATCCATCGGCCAAACGCGCCAGTGTCGAGCTGGCCGGCATACTGCAGGTCAAGCGCCGGGGCATCCAGCACACGGACAATGCGTCCGGTGAGACCGAAGCGGCCGAGCCGGGCATCCACAGGCACATCGAGCAGCGCGACCTCGTGCCGGTCGAACGCCACGCGCGCCACGAGCGGCGCCACGTCAAGCACGCGATCAGGCCAGCGCAGCTGGAGTCCGCGCGTCAGCGCCACGGGACCGCTGGCCCTGTCACTCCCGGCTCCCGGCGACGCCTCGAGCGCGATGGTCACACCATCGGCCGAGAACCGCTCGCCGCCCGGCACATCTTCCAGGACGAACCCAAGATCGCTGACATGCAGCCCGCGCACCGTCAGGGCCAGCGGGTCTTCAGATGGCGGCGTACCGTCTCCATCAGGCAGGTTGCTGACGCCTCCGGCATCGGTCGACAGCAACACCCGGGGGCTCTCGAGCGCGATATCCGACACCACCACCCGACCGAGGAAGACCGCCGGGGACAGATCCACAGTCACACGCCGTGCGGTGAGGAACGGCCGGTCCTCGCGTCCCGCCGTGGCCAGCTGCACGTCCGTCAGCGACACCGTCGCGGTCAGCAGGTTGTAGGTGAACGCGCCCGACTGCAGGGTCAGGCCGACTTCGCGGGCCAGCCAGTCGGTGACCCACGCCTGGGCGCGCGCCCGGGCCGGGGGCAGGTGCAGCAGAAGCAGCGCGAGGCCCAGCGCCGCCCCCACGGCCACGCCTGTCCCCGCCAGCCAGCGCCTGCCTCCCCTGAACACTCCCTGATTGTACCCGTCGCCCATTTGGGAATGAGACCGCTCCTCTGGTAGCATCGCGCGGTGGAGGTAACGTTCATGCGCGTGAAGTCCGTGTTCGTCGGACTGGCAGCGGCGCTGGGTGTTCTGGTCGGAAGTGCCGGCCGCGCCGAGGCACAGACTGCCGAGCTCAAGGTGGGAGATGCCGCACCGGCATTCTCGCTGCCCGGCTCAGACGGCAAGACCCACAGCCTTGCGGCCTCGAAGGGCAAGCGGGCGGTGGTGCTGGCCTGGTTCCCCAAAGCATTCACCGGTGGTTGAACGGCCGAATGCAAGTCGCTCCGTGAGAGCGGCGCACTCATCCGTCAATACAACGTTGACTACTACATGGTCAGCGTCGACAACCTCGAGGACAACACCAAGTTTGCCCAGATGCACGAGGCCGACTATCCGATCCTGAGCGACGTCTCCAAGGCCATGGCCACGGCGTACGGCGTGCTCAGTCCGGCCGGGTTGGCCCGCCGCTGGACGTTCTACATCGCGCCCGACGGCAAGATCCTCCACATCGACAAGACCGTCGCGCCGGCCTCGTCCGGACCCGACATGGTGAAGAAGCTCGGCGAACTCAACATCGCCAAGCGGTAATCTCAGGGGTGATTCACCGCACGAGGGCCGGGGTGCTCCCCCGGCCCTCGCTGCGTACAGCGTTCCTCCCGACAGACGCACGGCCATGAATCTCAAGTCAGACAACGTCCTCGGATGCGCGCCGGAAATTCTCGATGCCCTGACGCGCGCAAACACCGGCACCGATGCCTCATACGGTGCCGACGCCATCACGGCGCGCCTGCAGGCCCGGGTGTCCGATCTGTTCGAGCACGAGGCCTTCGTGCTGCCCGTGTCGACAGGCATTGCCGCCAACGGCCTGTCCCTCTCGGTGCTCACACCGCCATGGGGCGCCATCTATTGCCATGACCTCGCGCACATCGCGCGGGACGAGTGGTGTGCCCCCGAGTTCTTCACCGGCGGCGCACGGCTGCAGACCATTCACGCGCCCCACGCCCGCATCACACCCGACGCCCTTGAGGCACGCGTCACCGCCACGCTCTACGCGGCCCATCCGTCCGTCGTCTCGATCACGCAGGCCACCGAGGCCGGAACGGTCTATACCGTCGACGCCGTGCAGGCCATTGGCGAGCAGGCCCGCTCGCTGGGGCTGGCCCTGCACATGGACGGTGCACGGTTTGCCAACGCCGTCGCCTCCCTGGGCTGCCGGCCGGCCGACCTCACATGGCGTGCGGGTATCGACGCCGTCGCGCTCGGCGCCGCCAAGAACGGCACGATGACGGCCGAGGCCATTGTGGTGTTCAGGCGCGACCGCTTCGAGGAACTCGAGCACCGGCGCCGACGCGCAGGCCATGTGTCATCGAAGATGCGGTTCCTGTCGGCACAACTCGAGGCCTACTTTGCGAATGACCTCTGGCTTCGCCTGGCGCGCCACGCCAACGCGCAGGCGGCCCGCCTAGCGCAGCTCCTCGCGCAACGGACAGACGTGACCCTCGTGCAGCCCGTGGAAGCCAATCTGGTGTTTGCGGCACTCCCTGAGCGGACCACGCGGCACCTGCGCGCGCAGGGTGCAGAGTTTCTCGACTGGCCGTCGCTCGGCCCCGGTGTGGTCCGCTTTGTCTGCGGCTGGGCCACCAGCGATGCCACCATCGATCAGCTGGTCGCCGCACTCGACACCGCCCCCTGACAGGCGGACCCATCAACGGCGTGCACCTCCGTGCCCTCACGCGGTCCGCGGAGAGGGCCGGCGGCAGGGGCCCGGCGCGCTCCCGGCGCTCAGGACGGCAGGACCGGGAGCGTGACCACCTCGGGAATGACCCGCATGAACTGACCGCGCTGCATCAGCTCGCGGCCACGTCCCCCTCGACCGGTCACGTCATACTTTGCGGTGCTGATCGTCTGTTCGGCCCCGCGCGACGTCTCCACGGTCATCAGATTGCGATCGCCCCGTGACGCCTGCGCCCCGATGACCCGGTCGTCCTCGTGCAGCTTGATGAGAATGACACCGCGCCCCGGGCCCGATAGGAAATTGATCTCTCCGACCGCGCACAGCATCGCACGCGCCTCGCGTGTCGCCGCGATGACCGTCTCACTGCCGGTGCACCGGTCCACCGCCACGACCTCGACACCGTCGGGCACACGCGCGAACCGACGGCCGGCGCGCGTACTCGGCTCGGCAAATGTTGCCAGCGAAAACCGCAGGCTGTAACCGTCGCTCGTCACCGCCACGGCATGCACCGGCGGCACGTCAACCGCTGCGGCGTCGGCGGATGCCGGAATGACGCCGATGTCACCCCGCACGCGAGGGTCGAGGCTGTAGGCCGACACAATGCGCTCGCCGTCCTTGAACTTGAACAGCTTCTGCACGGGTTCGCCGTACCCGGTCGAGGCCGGCACATCCACAAACCGGCAGGTGTACGCGGTGCCCATGTTGGTGAAGAACACGGCGGTGGCGCGCGTGCTGCCTGCCAGCGCCGCCAGCACGCTGTCGCCTTCCCTGAGTCGCGTGGACGCCAGGTCCTTCACTTCCTTCTGGCGCTTGATCCATCCATCGCGTGACACCACCACAATGCTGTCTTCATCGACGATGAAGGCATCGGCCGAGTATTCGACCTCGGCGGCTTCCTCGATGAGCGTGCGACGCCGGTCGGCCTTGCCGTCCCCGTACGTCCGGCGCACCAGTTCCAGCTCGTCGCGCACGAGCGTCCACCGGCTCGACTCGTCAGCCAGCTGCGCGTCGATCTGCTGCGCACGCGCGCGCTTGTCGCGCAGCTCCTGCTGGATGACCTGAATCTCGAGCCGCGCCAGCCGGTACAGCTTCAGCTCGAGAATCGCGTCGGTCTGCTCGGCATCGAGGCCGAACCGCTGGATGATGTGCTGCGCCGCATCGGCCTTGCCGTCCGAGCGGCGAATGATGCGGATGATCTCGTCGAGCGCATCGAAGACCCGCTCGAAGCCCTCGAGCACATGCATGCGACGACGCAGCTGCGCCAGCTCGTGCCCGAGCCGGGCCGTCACCACTTCAAGCCGGAAGTGGAGGAAGTGCCACAGCATCTGCCGCAGGTCGAGCCGCTCGGGGCGACCCACCTCGGCATTCTCGGTGGGCACCAGGCAGGTGAGGTTCACGGCAAACGTGCTCTGCAGCGACGTGTGCTTGAACAGATACGCCATCACCAGCTGCTCGTCCGCCCCCGCCTTCAGCTCGAGCTCGATCCGCACATCGTCCGTCGAAACATCACGGACGTCGACCAGATGCGGCATCTTCCGGCTGAGCACCACATCGCCGATCTGCTCGACCAGCTGCGCCTTGTTCACACCGTAGGGCACGCTCGTGATGTGCAGCAGCTTGCTGCTGCGCGTGACGAGCCCCGGCTCCCATGTGGCCCGCACCCGCACCGATCCCGAGCCGGTGCGATAGATCTCCTTCAGTTCGTCAGGCGAGTTGAGGATGTGTCCACCGGTGGGAAAATCGGGGCCCTTCACCCAGCGGCACAGCTGCGCCGTCGTGAGATCGGGGTCATCGAGCAGCTTGACGAGCGCTGTGCAGACCTCGTGGAGGTTGTGCGGTGGAATGTTGGTGGCCATGCCCACGGCGATGCCCGTCGCCCCGTTCACCAGCAGGTTGGGAATGCGCGACGGCAGCACCACCGGCTCCTGCCGCGTGCCGTCGTAGTTCGGGCGGAAGGCCACCGTCTCCTGCTCGATCTCCTGCAGCACTTCGTCCGACAGCCGCGCCAGGCGACACTCGGTGTAGCGCATCGCCGCGGCCGCGTCACCGTCGAGCGATCCGAAGTTGCCCGAGCCATCCACCAGCGGATACCGCAGCGAGAACGACTGCGCCATGCGCACCAGCGTCTCGTAAATGGCCGAGTCGCCGTGGGGATGGTAATTGCCCATCACGTCGCCCACCACCTTGGCGCACTTCCGGTGCTTGGCATCGGCCGTGAGGTTCTGCTGCCACATCGTGTAGAGGATGCGGCGCTGCACCGGCTTCAGCCCGTCGCGCACATCGGGCAGCGCCCGCGACGTGATGACCGACAGGGCATAGTTGAGATAGCGCGTCTGCGCCGCCTCGTGCAGCGGCACGGCCTCGGGCGGATCGGCCGGCGGGGCCCCGCCACCGCGCGTCGGAGGAGATGGCGGCACCGCGCCTCCGGTGGCCGGGGCGGCGTCATCGAACAGGGAAGGTTCCACGGGACGTTTGGACATCGGTCGGGTGCACTCGTCTGCACAGGGCAGACTGTCAAGGATACCGGATGCGACCGCGCGCCTCAGCGCATCAGGGCACCGACGGGTCGGGCAGCATCTTCCCCGGGTTCATCAGGTCGTCGGGGTCGAGCGCCTGCTTGATGGTCCGCATCACGTCCAGCGCCTCGCCGTGCTCGGCCTTCAGGTACTTCATCTTCCCCAGGCCCACCCCGTGCTCACCTGAGCAGGTGCCGCCCATGCGCAGCGCCCGGTGCACCAGCCGCTCGGTGAACGCCGCCACGCGCGCCACCTCGGCGGCATCCCCCGGGTCGAGCATCAGAATCAGATGGAAGTTGCCGTCTCCCGCATGGCCCACAAGCGGCGCCACCAGGCCGCTGGCGTCGGCGTCGGCCTGCGTCTCGACGATGCAGGGGGCCAGCTGCGAGATGGGCACACACACATCCGTCGTCAGCGCACGTGCACCCGGCCGCGAGGCAACCGTCGCATAGTAGACATCGTGCCGCGCCTGCCAGAGCCGCGCCCGATCTTCCGGTGTCGAGGTCCACGCACACGCGGTGGCCCCATGCTCGCGCGCCAACTCCTGCACCGCTTCGGCCTGTTCGTCCACGGACGCGCGGCTGGTGCCGTGAAACTCGAAAAACAGCGTCGGCACTTCGGGATAGGCCGTCTTCGAGAAGCGGTTCACAATGGCCAGCTGCACGGCGTCGATGATCTCGATGCGGGCGACCGGAATCCCGAGCTGAATCGTCTGGATGACCGTCTGCGCTGCGGCTTCGAGTGACGGAAAAGGACACATCGCCGTCGCCACGGCCTCGGGTCGGCCGAACAGCCGCAGCGTCACCTCGGTGATGATGCCCAGCGTCCCTTCCGAACCGACGAACAGCCGCGTGAGATCGTACCCGGATGACGACTTGCGCGCCCGGGTGCCCGTGCGGATGACGCGCCCGTCGGCCAGCACCACCGCCAGCCCCAGCACGTTGTCGCGCATCGTCCCGTAGCGCACCGCCGTGGTGCCCGAGGCGCGGGTGGCGGCCATACCCCCGAGGGTGGCGTCGGCCCCCGGGTCGATGGGAAACATGAGGCCCGTGTTCCTGAGATGCTGCTCGAGCCCCTTGCGCGTGAGCCCGGCCTCGACCGTGACATCGAGGTCGTCGGTGCTGAGCCGCAGCAGGCGCGTCATGCGGGTCGTGTCGATCGACACGCCGCCGCGCACAGCGTTCACATGGCCTTCCATACCGCTGCCCATGCCGAACGGAATCATCGGCACACGGTGGGCGTGGCACAGCCGCGCGACCGCCGCGACCTCGTCGGTCGACAGCGGAAAGACGACCGCATCGGGCCGGGCCGGGTCGTGCCACGACTCGGCATGACTGTGGTGGTCGCGCACGGCATCGGTGGTCGACACCCGATCGCCCAGCTGCGCCCTGAGAGCCTCGATCAGCGCCTGCATCCCGGTCATGGTAACCGTTTGCTACGATGGCGCGCATGGCGGCACCCGCACCGGCCTTCACGGCCCGCACGCTGACGTTTCTTCGGCGACTCGTACGCCACAACGACCGCGCCTGGTTTCATGCGCACCGCGACGAATACGACGCCGAGGTTCGCCAGCCGATGGTGGCCCTGGTCGAACAGCTGGCCATCGACTTCCGGCGCATCGCCCCTGACCTGGTGGCTGACCCGGCCCGCTCGATGTTCCGCCCGTGGCGCGACACCCGCTTCAGCGAGAACAAGGCCCCGCTCAAGACGAATATCGCCGCCGGATTTCCGCATCGGGCCCTGGGACGGTTGCAGGGCGCCGGCCTCTATCTGGAAGTGAGTCCGACGGGCGTGTGGATGGGCGGCGGAGCCTGGGCCCCGGATACCGCGCAGCGACTGGCCATCCGCACGCACATTGCCGACAACACCGACCGGTTCCGCCGCATTGTGCGCGCTCAGGCATTCACGCGGATCGGGGGGCTGCAAGGACGCCAGCAGACACGCGTGCCGCGCGGGTGGGCGGCCACGCACCCGGCCGCCGAGTGGCTCAGGTACGCGCAGTGGCTCGGCTGGCGTGAAGACCCGGCCGCGTTCGCCACCGCACCCGATTTTTACGCCACCGTGCTTGGCACCTTCCGGGCACTGGTGCCCCTGGTGACCTTTCTCAACGAGCCGCTGGTGGCGCAGGCCGCTGAATTACCACAAGAAAACTGGCGCCGCACCAGAGAGAACCGCTAGGAGGCCACGTCCGCGCCAGCCGCACACACCGTCTCGACACGGGGCACCGCTAGCCCCGGCGGGCGATGGCGTAGAGGATGCCGCCGGCCACCAGCGCCGCCGCTCCGGCCGCCAGCTGCTGCGACGTGGCCCCGAACAGGATGCCGAACGACACGAGCGCCGCCACCACCGGAATCACGATGCCGAAGGGCGTCGTGAAGAGGGCCGGCCCCATCTCTGCCGACGTTGGCTGCCCGCGCAACACCAGCGTCGACAGGCTCACCGCCAGATAAATCACGAGCCGCGCCACCGCACTGACCGCCGCCAGAAACACAAACGAGCCGGACAGGGCCAGCGCCAGCGCCATTCCCGACGTGAACAGAATCGCATTCACCGGCGTCCGATAGCGCGGATGCACGCGTGCAAACCAGCGCGGCAGGTCGGCGTTCTCGGCCATCGCAAACAGTGACCGCGACGCATTGAGAATGGCGCCCATGTTGTGGCCCGCCATCGAGAACGACGAGCCCAGCGACACCAGCAGCGCACCGCCACCGCCGAGGATCAACGCCGCCCCGTCCGCCAGCGGCGTGCGCGTGTCGGCGATGCCGGGCAGGATGCCTGTGGCCACCACCGAGGTCAGCGTCATCACCGTGGCCACGACGGCCAGCGTCATCACGAACGCAAACGGCACATCGCGCTGCGGATTCGCCGCCTCGCCCGCCAGAATGCCTGTCACCTCATAGCCGCCAAACGCAAAGATCAACAGAAGCGCCGTCGTCCCGAACTGTTCGCGCGTCACTGACGGTAGCGGCGTGAAGTTGGCCGGATCGACGAACCAGATGCCGAGGACGATGAACAGCGCCAGCGGAAGGAGCTTGCCGATGGTCAGCAGGTTGACGACCAGCGACGACTGCTTAACGCCCGCCACATTCACGAGCGTCAGCACCGAGGTGAGCCCGCCAATCAGCAGGATGCGGGGCCAGCCTTCGGCCAGCGGGGCCCAGTAGAAGGCCAGCGCCAGCGCCAGGCCGTTGACCACCGAGGCCTGGCTGGTCACCCGCGTGAACCACATCATCCAGCTGACCTCGAACCCGACAAAGCGGCCGAAGGCCACTCGCGCCGGCAGATACGGGCCTCCGGTACGGTCGAACCGGCTGCCCACCTCGGCAAAGCACAGCGCAATACACATCGACAGCAGGCCGATGACGAGAAACGCCAGCGGCCCCCACGGTCCGACCAGCCGCGCCACGTCGGCCGGCAGCAGGAAGATGGCACTGCCAATCACCTGGTTGATGCCGATGGCCGTCAGGTCCCAGCGGCCGAGCGTGCGGCGCAGTTCGGTCATGAGGGCGACAGTCTACGCCGAACGCCGACCCGCCGTGCGCACGGATGTATGATCCGACGGCACCCGGAGGCTTCCCATGCGTCGATTCGTTCATCCTGTTCTGCTCGCACTCACGCTGGCCACCGTGACCACCCTGGTCACCCAGGGCGCACAGGCGCCCACCCCGTACAAGCTCGGCATGTTCCAGCAGGGGACGCGCACGTTTCTCGGCATGGTCCTCAACGATGAGATGGTCATCGACCTCAACCGCACCATCGGCGGCACGCCGGCCACCCTCGAAGGCCTGATTGCCCAGTGGAGCGAACCCACTGCCGCCCGCTTCGCCTCGGTCGCCGCCGACACCGTGGCCAATCCGCCGGCCTCGGCGATGAAAGTGTCGGCGCTGACCGTGCTTCCGCCGATCACCCAGCCCCGCGTGCTGCTAAGCACCGCCGTCAACTATCAGGAACACGCCATGGAAATGCGCAGCGAGCGCACCACGGCTGAGAGTGCCGCAGCCGTGGACCCGAAAGTCGCACAGGGTATTCCCGGCTACTGGGAACGACGCCCGGGCGACCCCCGGCAGAATCCCTACTTCTTCGTGAAGGCCAACAGCGCCATCACCGCCCACCACTCGCCCATCGTGCTGCCGAAGGGACGCGATCGCATCGACTGGGAATGCGAGATGAACATCGTGATTGGCCGGACGGCCAAGCGCGTCACGCGCGACCGGGCCGCCGAGTACATCTTCGGCTACACGCTCATGAACGATGTCTCCGATCGCGGCGGGCGCGCCGACGGACGCCACGGCTCGGACTGGCAGCTCGGCAAGAGCCACGACACCTTTGCGCCGCTCGGGCCCTTTGTCGTCCCGCGCCAGTTCGTGCCCAATCCGCAGTCGCTCAAGGTGACCTTCACGCTCAACGACACGGTGATGCAGGACTCGAACACCGACCGCATGACACACACCGTCTTCGAGCTGGTGGAATACGCCTCGCACATGATGACCCTGCACCCGGGCGACCTCATCTCGACCGGCAGCCCTGCGGGCGTCGGCACCGCGCGCGCCACCCCGGTCTACTTCAAGGCGGGCGATCGCTCGACCTGCACCATCCAGTCAATCGGCACGCTGCGCAACCCTGTCGTCGCCGAGCCCTAGCACCCGTCGCTCACCAGGCGTTTTCGCTATCATCTGACCCATGCCGCTTACCACCCGCTACGTTGGTCTCGTGCTGATGATTCTGGGCCTCGCCAGCTACTGGCTGACCGGGCGCACCAGCTTTACGGCGCTCATTCCTTCCTTCATCGGCATCGTCTTCGCCGTGCTGGCCCTGCTCGCCCAGCGGGAAAGCCTCAGGCGTCACATGATGCACGCCGCCGTGGCGCTGGCGCTGATTGGCGCGATCGGCGTGCTGGCGCGCGCCGTGCCCGCCGCCATCGGAGGCGACCTCATGCGGCCTGCGGTACTCTCGCAGCTGGCAACGGCCGCGGTGCTGCTGTTCTATGTGCGGGCCGGCGTGCAGTCGTTCATTGCTGCCCGTCGCGAGCGGAAGATCTAGCCGTGCGTCGCCTGCTCTCACCTGTCGTCGCGCTCGCGGTCGTCGCCGCAGGCGCCTGCGGTGTGCTCGCACAGGCACCCGCCGCCACCGCCTACGACAACGTCCGCCTGATCGTGGGCGACGGACGGCCCGCCATCGAGAACGCCACGTTCGTCGTGAGCGGAGGACGCATCACGGCCGCTGGCCCCTCGGGCCGTGTGACCGTTCCAGCCGGCGCCGCCCGGGTGTCGCTGACCGGCAAGACCGTGATGCCCGCCATCATCGACACGCACGTGCATACCAGCACGACGCGCGATGCCCTCGTGCGTGATCTGCAGCAGCGCGCTGCCTTCGGCATCAGCGCGGCGCTCAGCCTCGGCCTCGACAACACCCCAGCGACCTTCGACATCCGGGCACAGCGCACACCGGGCCTCGCGCGGCTCTTCACAGCCGGCCGCGGCATCACGATGCCCGAGCCGGGCCGCAGCGACGTGCCCTACTGGGTCACCACCGCCGAGGAGGGCCGGAAGGCCGTGCAGGAGCAGGCGGCCCTCAAGGTCGACATCATCAAGATCTGGGTCGACGATCGCGACGGCAAGTACCGCAAGATGCCGTCCGAGATCTACACCCCCGTCATCGCCGAGGCACACGGCCGCGGGCTGCGCGTCGCCGCGCACATCTTCAACCTCAGCGATGCCAAGGGCCTGCTCACAGCCGGCATCGATGCCTTCGCACACGGCATCCGCGACACCGATGTCGATGATGAACTGATGGCACTGGTCAAGAGCCATCCACGGGTGGTGCTCATTCCCAACCTGCCCGATCGGGGCGTCGTCGCCGATTACAGCTGGTTGTCGGGACAGGTGCCCGCCGAAGAACTGACGCGCGTGCAGGCCGGGGCGACCAACCGTCCGCAGGCACAGGCGGCCTTCGGCATTCAGGCCCGCAATCTCAAGCGCCTCTCGGCCGCCGGCATGCCCATCGCGCTCGGAACCGATGGCAACACGCCCTGGGCGCCGCATGTGGAAATGGCCGACATGGTGGCGTCAGGGATGACGCCGATGCAGGTCATCACGGCGGCCACGAAGAACGGCGCGGCATTCCTGGCACTCACCGACGCGGGCACACTCGAGGCAGGCAAGGCGGCCGACTTCCTCGTGCTCGATGCCAATCCGCTCGACGACATCACCAACACGCGAAAAATTTCAGCGGTGTACTTCGGCGGCATGGCTGTCGATCGATCACGCCGCTGACAGGTCTTCCCGGAACACTCACCGTTTCACAGGAGCTGCCCCATGTGCGATCAGGATCACTTCGACGACGACACTCTCGACTACGAGGCGCGGGGCCTCGTCACGCGCCGGCAGTTCGGCGCCCTGATCGGGGCCGGCATTGCCATGGCCCTGCCACAGGTCGTCAACGCCGTCGCTGTTATTGAGGCCGAGGTCAGCATCACCACGCCCGATGGCACGTGTGATGCCTACTTTGTCCATCCGGCCACGGGCACGGCCCCGGGTGTCGTCGTGTGGCCCGATATCTTCGGCCTGCGCGGCGCGATGCGCCAGATGGGCAAGCGGCTGGCTGAGACCGGGTACTCGGTGCTCGTGGTCAATCCCTTCTATCGCACCCAGAAGTCGCCGACGGCCGTCAAGGGTGCGGCGACCCCGATTGCCGACGTGGTGCCGCTGGCGCGCACACTCAATGAACAGACCCACATGACCGACGCGCGCGCGTTTGTCGCGTGGCTCGACCAGCAACCCTCCGTGGCCCGCAACCGGAAGATGGGCACACAGGGATACTGCATGGGCGGACCGATGGCGTTCCGTACCGCCGCGGCCATGCCCGACCGCGTGGGTGCCGTCGCGTCGTTCCACGGCGGCGGACTCGTCACCGATCAGCCCAACAGCCCGCACGTGCAGGCGTCGAAGACGCAGGCGCAGTTTCTCGTGGCCATTGCCGCCAATGACGACCAGCGCTCGCCGAACGACAAGACGGCACTCAGAGCCACCTTCGACGCCGCCAAGCGCCCCGCCGAGATCGAGGTCTATACCGATGCGGCGCACGGCTGGTGCCCACCCGACTCGGGGGTCTACAACGAACCGCTCGCCGAGCGTGCGTGGAGCCGGCTGCTGGCCCTCTACGGCAAGGCGCTCGCCTGAACCGAGGCGCGCCGCCTAGAACACATCGCCGTGCCAGTACGCGATGTCGTCAGCCGACAGCGGCGGCAACGGAAGGCTGCGGTCCTTGAGGGGCCGCAGCATGAAGATCTCATCAGGCTGCCGCGGGTCGCACAGACGCACCTGCGGCGGCCGCAGCGAGGCCGGCCACCAGCCGCGAATCACCGGAGGCGTCTCGCCCGGATGCCGCGACAGCATCACCTGCAGCATGCCGCCCAGCCGGGCCCCTGACGGGTCGCGATCGCCCGCCTCCTCGATCGTCCACGTCCCGTCCTGCACCACGCACACGAGGTAGGCCACCGGCTGGTGTCCTTCCTCCGACACCAGAAACTCCACGGCCCGACCACCGGGCGCACCGAGCCCCGCCAGCAGGCGCTTCTTGGCCAGCCCATAGCGGATGTAGTCTTCACTGCGCTCGATCGACAGGCGCGCCGTGGCCCCGCGCGTCGCCTGCATCTCGGCGATGCCGGGAACGTCGCGGTCCTCGCCGCTGCGCACGAGCATCGCCGGCGGCCCACCGTCCTTCCGATCGATCTCCAGCCGCCAGTCGATCATCGGCACCGGCACAAAATCGAGCTGCTCGTAGAAACGCGGAGCAATTTCGGAAAACAGTGCCGCGTATTCGTAGCCCTCAGCCTCGGCCGTCTCGAGCATCTGCGTCAGCATCTGCCGTGCGGCCCCGCGGCCGCGATAGGCCGGCGGCGTGAAGACTGCGCCAATTCCCAGTACGCGCCTGATGCGGCCATCGACACGATAGGCCAGGTCGTAGCGCTTGGCACTCGATACCAAGTGCCGGCCATCCTGCAGGGCCACGCGATCGAGATGTCCTGTCCCCCACGGTGTGCGCATCTGCGCGGTCCAGAAACGGCCGTAGGCGGCGCGCGTCAGTCCGTCATGCCACAGCGGAAACGTGTCATCGAGAATGCGCTCGACCTCGGGGCCCGAGGACGGCAGCACGATCAGGGCCATGGCCTCTACGGTACTCCATGGCATGATCCCGACGTGACCGTCACCACGCTGCCCACGCCGGCGGTGCTCATCGATCAGCATCGCGTATCTCGAAACATTGCCCGTCTCGCCCAGGCCACTGCGGCTGCAGGCCTCAGGCTTCGCCCGCACACCAAGACCCACAAGAGTCCGGTCGTGGCCCGCTGGCAGCTCGCGGCCGGAGCCGTGGGCATCTGCTGCGCCAAGCTCAGCGAGGCCGAAGTCTTTGCCGACGCGGGCATCAGCGACATCCGCATTCCCTATCCCCTGCATCCGGCCGTCGCCGATCGGCTACTGGCGCTCGCACGCCGCACACACGTCTCGTTCATCGTCGATCATCTGGACGTCGCCCGCGGGTGGTCACGCGTGCTGTCAGAGGCAGGCATGACCGTTGATGTGCTGGTGAAGATCGACGTGGGTTTCCACCGCTGCGGCATCGCCCCTGCGACCGACACTGCCGTGCCCTTCATCACCGCGGTGGCGCAGCTGCCGGGGCTGCGCCTGGTCGGGCTGCTCTCGCACGCCGGGCAGGCGTATCACGCCGCGTCTGAGGCAGACCTGCGAACCATGGCCGAGGAGGAGGCGGCGACGCTGCGGGCGTTGCAGGCTGCGTGTGCCGCACAGGGTGTCGCCCTGCCCGAGCTCAGTGCCGGTGCGACGCCGACGGCACGGTTCTCGGTGTCGCAACCCGGCCTCACCGAGTATCGTGCCGGCAACTATGTCTATCTCGACCGCACGCAGGTCGGCCTCGGCGCAGGCACACTCGATGACTGCGCGCTGACGGTGCTGGCCAGAGTCGTCTCGGCACCGGCCCCCGATCGCGTGGTGCTCGACGCGGGCAGCAAGACGCTCAGCAGCGACGGCGCCCGAGGATTCACTCCCGGCACGGGCTACGGGGTGGTGCTGCGCCACCGGCCCGACGCGCACGGTGCCCACGTGGAACAGCTGGCCGATCCGTCACTGACCCTCGAGCGACTCTCGGAGGAACATGCCACCGTGCGCGTCACGGGGAATCAGGCGCTCGTGCCGGGCGACCTCGTGCGCATCGTTCCCAACCATTCGTGCGTCGTGTCCAACCTTGTCGACCAGGCCTGGCTAGTCGATCCGCACCACAGCGTCACCGCACTGCCCATCGCCGCACGTGGCTGCCTTACGTAGCCATCTGCATGGGCACATCACACACCCCTGGTGCAGGACTCGCGGCAAACACTTCGCAACGCGACGCATGCCACGGCCAGTCGCGGACGTAGGCCGCGCGCCACGCCTGCGCGATCGCATCGCACTCGCCGTCAGGCACAAGCGCCCACACGCTTCCGCCGAATCCGGCACCGAAGGCACTGGCGGCATAGGCACCGGCGCGCCGCGCCATGTCGACCAGGGCCAGAGTCTCGGGCCCCTGATTGCCGAGCAGCAGCTCGGCATCGCGCTGCGAGGCGGCGGCAAGGTCACCCAGGCTCACGACGTCGCCATCGGCCAGGGCGTGTGATGCCTGCGCGACGCAAGCCTGCTCGCGCTGCAGGTGCTGCAGGCGGGCGTCGAGCCGGGCCGCATCAGGCTGCGTCGCGATCCACCGGCGCAGGCGTGCCGGGGCATCGGCTCGGGCGAGCACGGCGATCAGCGAGACGGCCGAGTCGCCTGTCTCACGATTCCACCAGGCCTGCATCCGATGCACGGCATCGGCCGCGCGATTGTAGGCCGCCATGGCCGCACCGGTCTTTTCGGCCTGCACGCCGCTGGTCGCCACGAGCAGTGTGACGCCGGCGGGCAGCGGCACCTCGCGGTGGAGACGCACGGGCACATACCCGTAGTGGCCGACTGTGTGGGCGTGCGATGTGAGAATCGCCACGTGGTCCTCGCTGCCGCCGTGTGTACCGACGCCCGCATCTCCCGCAAGCGATCCCCAGCGGCTGCCGTTCTCGACGCAGCCCAGGTACCACGCCAGACCCAGCCGCGTGCGCAGTGCAGGCGTCCATGACGGGTGCGTCTCGAGCGCACCGCGCCGGATGAGCGCCAGCGCAACACCGATCATGAACGCCGACGAACTCGACAGTCCGGCGGCCCGCGGAAGATCACTGGCCACGACGATGTCGATGCCGGCAGGGGCATCGGGAAAATTGGCGGCCAGCCGGCCGGCGACTGTCTGCACATACACGGCCCATCCGGGTGCCGCCTGAGAGATCAGCACGGGTGGCCTGCCGTCGCGCCCGGTCTGCCACTCACCGCGTGTCCCGTCACACGCATCCAGCACCGTCAGCCGGTCGTCGTCTCTGGGGCGCGCTGCCACGACGAAGCCGCGCGGCACCGCCGACACCAGCGAGTCGCCCCCCGCGTAATCGGTGTGCTTGCCGAACCATTCCACACGGCCAGGCACCCACCAGCCCCACCGCGCCGTGCGCCCGTGCACCGCTGAAAACCGCGCCGTGACTGTGCGCTGCAGATCGGCTCGCGACTGCGCCTCAGCGCCGCTGAAGCCCTGTGCCAGCCATGCCTCTGCCGTCACAGCCGCACCACCTCATCGCGCAGCGCCCGCATCACCCCGGCCACATCGTCCTGCCGTGAGAGATCGAGCACCGGGCCGTCGACCGTGCAGACATCGACGGGTGTGCCCTCGGCCATGGCCAGCATGACGGCGGCAGGAAGCTCATACTCGCCGCGTGCGGACATCGGCACGGCGGCGCAGGCATCCATGATGGACGCGCCGATGCGCCACAGGTTCATACTGATCAGCGCATCATCGCCGGCCCCTGCCAGCATGTCCGCATCGGGTTTCTCGACGAGCCGCTGCAGTCGTCCGAACGCATTCGCCTGCACCAGTGCAAAGCCTGTGAGCCGTTCGCGCGGCAGCGCCGTCGGCCCCGTGGTCATCGACCGCACAGGGAACGCTCCGAGGGCCGGCACCTGATGCTGCACGAGCGTACGAAGGGCATCGACCGGATACAGGTTGTCACCGTTCACGACGAGGCAGTCATCGCCTGCCGCCCAGGTGCGCGCCGCCAGTACTGCATGCGCAGTACCCAAGGCAGTCGGTTGCACCGCCACATCGATCGAGAGACGGGTCAGCTGCGACGGCCGATACAACGACAGAAAGGCCTCGTGCTCGGGTGGCACGATCAGGCACACGTGCGTCACGCCGGCATCTGCGGCACGACTCAGCAGATAGTCGAGCAGCACGCGGCCGTGCGCACCTTCCACCGGCATCAGCGCCTTGGCCCCGCGCTGCGCAGCCGTCGCCTGCGCGGCCGACAGCCCCCCCGTCGCACCGCGCCGCTGCATGCGCGTGCCGAGGCCACGCGCCATGACGATCAGCTTCACTGCCGCCACACGCGCCGCACGGCATACCATGCCGTCAGCCCTGCCGCGACACAGGCGCCGAAAGCGGTCATGGCCGAGGCCGTATGACCAAGCAGCGCATGACCCGTGCCGAAGAGCGCCCCATACACACACGCGCAGGCGCTCACTGATCCGAGCAGAGCGAGCCCCAGATCGTCTGACACCATCACGTCACCGGCCGTCGCCCTGATGGGCGTCCAGCCCCAACCTGCCGGATGCACCCGCCGATAGAACCGTACCAGTGTGTCGTGATCCGTGGGGGGCGTCATCAGTGTCACCGCCACCCACACCACCGTCGTGAGGGCCACGGTGCCGAGCAGCGTCACGTGCGAGGGCACGTCCCATCCGCGGGCCTTGAGCGCGAACATCATCACCGCCAGCACGAACGAGCTCGCCATCGCCGCAATTTCACTGAACGCATTGATGCGCCACCAGAACCAGCGCAACAGATAGAGCAGGCCGGTGCCGGCCCCGATCGACAGCAGCAGATCGAATGCCGCGCGCGCCGAGTCGAGCACCAGCGTCATGCCCGCCGCCGCCGCCATCAGCAGGGCGGTCACGAGGCGGCCCATCTGCACGTAGTGCGCCTCGTCGGCCCCGGGTCTGATGAAACGGCGATAGCAGTCGTGCACCAGATACGAGGTGCCCCAGTTGAGGTGCGTGGAAATCGTCGACACATATGCCGCCAGCAGCCCGGCCACCATCAGGCCGAGCACGCCCTCGGGCAGGAAGGTCAGCATGGCCGAGTACGCCATGTCGTGGCCCACGAGCGACGGATCGACATGCGGCAGTGCACGCCGGATGTCGTCAACGGTCGGAAACACCAGCAGCGACGCCAGCGCCACCACGATCCACGGCCACGGCCGCAGGGCATAGTGCGCCACGTTGAAGAGCAGTGTACCGGCCATGGCGTCGCGCTCGCTGCGGGCCGACAGCATGCGCTGCGCGACATAGCTGCCGCCGCCCGGCTCTGATCCCGGATACCACGTGGCCCACCACTGCACCGCCAGCGGCAGCACGAACACCGGCACTGCCACGTCCCACTGCGAGAAATCGGGCAGCATCGCCAGCCGCGACGGGTCAATCTGCCCGACCAGGCCCGAAAGCCCGCCCACCGCGGGATGTCGCAGCGCATACACCGCTGCCGCGAATGCGCCCCCCATCGCCAGCCCGAACTGCAGGAAATCGGTGACCATCACGCCCCACAGGCCCGAGGTCGCCGCAAACGCGACGTTGATGACCGAACACACCAGCAGCGTCTGCGCCAGCGGCCAGCCCAGCAGCACGTTGGCGATCTTCGCCGCCGCCAGATTCACCGAGGCCATGATGACCACGTTGAAGAAGAGCCCGAGATAGATCGCACGGAACCCGCGCACCCACGACGCGCTGCGCCCCGAGTAGCGCAGCTCATAGAACTCGAGGTCGGTAAGAATGCCCAGTCGTCGCCAGAGACGCGCGTAGAAAAACACCGTGGTCATGCCTGTCGGCAGAAAGGCCCACCAGGCCCAGTTGTTCGCCACGCCGCCCTGCCGCACCAGATCGGTCACCAGATTTGGTGTGTCGGTACTGAACGTGGTGGCCACCATCGACACGCCAACGAGCCACCAGGGCGCGGCCTGGCCCGAGGCGAAAAACTCGGCGGTACTGCGTCCGGCCCGCCGCGCCAGCCACACCGCCGGTGCGAACGACACGAGCAGCGACACCGCAACAATCGACCAGTCGATCGGCGTGAGCCTCATCCGCTAGACCCCCACGATGCCGAGCGGGGGAAAGCTGCGCCAGCGTCCGCGCGTGAAGTCGGGAAAGTCGACCGTGCGCGCCCGCGAGGCATTCGACCGCACACTCAGTTCGACCACCGCCGACAGCGCAGCGGCGTCGTACACGTTCATGTCAGTGGGCAGCCCCTCGCGCAGGCACTTGATGAGGCGGTAATCCTCGATGTAGTCCATGCCGCCGTGGCCGGCCCCGGCCGCGCGTGCCTCCAGATCCTTCCAGAGCGGATGGTCATAGTCTCTGAGTGCCTCGGCGCCGTCGGTCCAGCGGTGCGGCGCACTGCGGCCCTCGATGTACAGGCGATTCGGATAGCCCTGGAATATGCCGCGTGTGCCCTGCACCTGATGAATGCGGCTGTACGGTCGCGGCAGGTTCGTGCAGTGCTGCACCATCACGGTGCGTCCGCGCACTGTCCTGATCAGGCTGGTGTTCACATCGCCCAACACGTACTGCTCGCGCCGCTCGGGGGCATCGGCGGGAAAGTGCTCGCGCGCCCAGTCATAGAGACCGCGCGACGGACCGCTCATCGACACCAGATAGTCGAAGCGATCGCCGCGGTTGATGTCGAGGCAGTTGGCGATGGGGCCCAGGCCGTGCGTCGGATAGAGGTTGCCGTCGAGCTTCGTCGCCCATGCCCGGCGCCACAGGCCTTCGTCTTTCTTCTCGAACTTGATCTCGCGCAGGTCGTGCAGATAGCCGCCCTCGACATGCAGAATCTCACCCAGCAGTCCCTGCCGGACAATGTGGAAGACCATCATCTCCGGGCGGTCGTAGTTGCAGTTCTCCATCATCACGCAGTGGCGACGATGGGTTTCCGCCGATTCGACCAGCTTCCAGCAGTCCTCGATCGTCATCGCCGCCGGCACTTCGGTGGCGCCGTGCTTGCCGTTGGCCATGGCCGCCAGCAGCACGGGCACATGCCATTCCCACGGCGTGGCCGTGAAGACCAGATCGAGATCTTCGGTCTCGCACAGCCGCACAAAGTCGCGGGGCCCGCGCGTGTAGGCGCGTGGCGCCGGATGCCCCGCCGCCACCACCTGCTGTGTGGCCCAGTCGGTGCGCTCCTGACGCACGTCGCACACCGCCGTGATGCGGCACCCGGGCACCTTGAGGAAATTCTCAAGGTGGCTGCCGCCCTGCAGCCCGATGCCCACCATGCCGATGCGCACCAGGGGAATCGGAGGCGCCACCGGAAGCGTCGTCGTCTGGGCCTCCGTGGCGCGCACCGATGACAGCGTCGAGGCGCCGGCCGCCACGGCGGCACCGCCGATCTTCAGGAAATCACGTCGGTTCAAATCGTCAGTCGGCAGTGACATCGCAGTCCTCGGTGTAGGGCAGCGCCGGCCGTGCAGCGCACGTCAGGGTGTGGCGACCGGCAGGGCGACCGTTGCGCGCGTGCGATCCCACCACATCGCCAGCGTCGTGGCGGTGGGCGTCGTGTTCACAAACGCGATCGTGAACTGCTCGAACGACAGGTCGTTGTCCTGCACCGTCATCGGCACGCGCACCAGCTCGAAGCGCGGGTCGTAGTTGTACGCGCCGTAGAGGTTCACCTTGTCATTCGGGTCGTACTTCGCCTGCACGGGCTGGTTGGTCAGGACGAGGGTCCACACGCCGGCCTTGAGGTCGACAAACACGTTGTAGGTACCCGGCGGCAGGGTCTTCCCTCCCAGCCGCAACGGCACCTGGGTCGTCAGGCGCGTGGTGTCGTTCGCGCCGGCGCGCCACACCGGGGCGCCGTCAGCGATGGCCTTCCCATACTCGGCACCGCTGCCGAAGATGCCGGTCCGTCCGCGCAGCAGCGGACGACCGTAGGTCACATGAATCCACTGACCATCCACATAGCGACGGCCGCCCTGGGCTGTGGTCTCCCACCGCCCCGCCACCTGTACCGACGCCTGTCCGGCCGGCGAGGCTGGCAGCTTCACGTCCGGAATGGACTGGGCCGACACCGGCCCGGCGGTCAGCAGGGCCATCACCATCAGTCTCTGTGTCATTACGCGCATGGAACGCTCCTTGATGCCGGTCAGGTCCGGCAGGGTCTGTGCTGTGTGCGAGTCTATCCGAGCCACGACCCGGCGTTCGCAGCTAGAATGAGGCCATGGCTGACTCCCCTCACTACGGCGATGCGCTCGGAATGGTCGAAACCCGCGGGCTCGTGGGCCTCATCGAGGCGGCCGACGCCATGGTCAAGACCGCCAATGTCACCTTTGTCGGATGGCAGAAGGTCGATGCCGGCCTCGTCACGGCCATCATCCGTGGCGACGTCGGATCGGTCAAGGCGGCCACCGACGCCGGGGCCGCAGCCGCGCGGCGGGTCGGTGAGCTGGTCGGGGTGCATGTCATTCCGCGGCCGGGCGACGACCTCGAACGCATCTTCCCCATCATCCCCACGCTGCCCGGGCAGGGTCGCTGACGCGCGCAGACGACCGACAGCCCGTCAGTGCTGGTCAGCGCGGGTCAGCTCGGGTCGCCGAATTCCCGCAGGTGCGGCAGGGCGGCGGCCACCTCGTCGGCCATCTGCGCCCCCTCGGCGTCCTTCATCGTGACGCCGCCCTCACTGTGGGTTGAATACCGCACGACGACTCGGCGGTAGTGAATGGCGAGGTCGGGATGGTGATCGCTCGCCTCGGCCCCGGGCACCAGCGCACTCACGAACAGCACGGCTTCCGGAAAGTCTTCGAAGGCAAACGTCTTTTGCAGCGCATCGCCCTCGATCGACCAGCCGGGCAGGTCGGCGACGACGCGGGCACACTCTTCGGCAGTGAGGCGAGACATGCCAGCACTATAGATGGAAACACGCCCGGTCCGCGGCGCCGGTCAGAGGCGCGCGCCGAACCGGTCGGGACGCATCCCGGCAGGCACCGCCGCCTGCGGATCGCGCGCGAGCCGCTGCACGAGATGCGCGGTGTACGGGGCCAGCAGCACGCCATTCCGATAGTGCCCGGTCGCATAAATCACGGCCGGCACCACTGCCGAACGTCCGATCAGGGGCAGGTCATCAGGACTTTTCGGACGCAGGCCCGTCCGGGCCTCAATCACGGGCGAGTGAGCCAGGGCCGGAATCAGCGCCGCCGCCATCTGCCGCAGACCGGCACAGCCGTCCTCGGTGAGCGACTCATCGAACCCGACATCCTCCACCGTCGCGCCGGCCAGCACCGTGCCGTCGGGCCAGGGCACCAGATATCCTGCCGTGCCCCAGATGACCCGGTGCAGCAACCCGGGCGATGCCTGCAGCTGCAGCAGCTGTCCGCGAATCGGCGTCACCGGCACCGGGTCGGCGCCCTCAACGGTCACCTGCGATGACCAGCTGCCTGCGGCCATGACCACGACGTCGGCCGTCCAGGTACGGGAGGCCGTGCGCACCTCGGCCGAGCCCTGGGGACCGGACGCAATCTGCACGGCACCGGTGTGCGTGTGCACACGGGTGCCTCTGGCCATCGCGGCCCCGAGCGCAGCGCGCGTCAGCGACCCCACACCCACGAAGCCGTGCATCGGCACGAGCAGGGCGCCCGTGGCCTCGCGGTTGATGGCAGGTTCGACCTCGTCGAGCAGAGCGGCAGGGACCCAGCGGCCCTCGATACCGGCCTGCCAGAGCAGCCCTGACTCGGTGCCGAGTCGCTCGGCCTCCGGCACGGTCAGCGCCACTTCGAGGGTGCCCCCGCGGGCATACACCACCGGCTGGCCGCTGTCTCGCGTCAGCTGTTGCACGAACGTGTCATACAGCTCGAGGCCCTCGTGTCCGAGCGTCCGCAGCGGCGAGGCCGGGGCCCCTTCGATGTACGGCGCCAGCACACCGGCCGACGCCCGCGTGGCCCCCTCACCCGGGCTTCGGGCATCAATCACATCGACGTCATAGCCGGCCTGCACCAGCGACCACGCCACCGTGGCGCCGATGACGCCGGCGCCGACAACGACTGCAGAAGTCACGCGTGCATTCTATCTGCGCCTTCCGCCTCAGAGCCCCAGCGACAGGCCCACTTCGATGCGTCGGGGCGCCCCGGCCGAGGTGGCCTGCCCGAAGAAGGGTGACAGCTGGTTGCCGACGAACCTGTTGTAGTTGACGTAGTTCAACACGTTGGAAATCTGCGCGTAGACGTCGAGGCGATACCGCTGGTTGGCACCTTCCATGATCATGATCTGCGGCCCGTCGCCACCACCGCCACCAGGACCGCCGCCCATGCCGCGCTGTGCAGAGGCCGACCCACCCGCGCGCGGCGTCCGTGCTGCGGCGCCGGCTCCCGGGGGCATCATCGGCGGCCGCCCCGGGCCGGCCGCGGTCCCACCGAAGCCGAATGACTTGTTGATGCGCAGGCTCGCGTTGAGTGAGCCCGCCCCACGACCCGAGTTGCGTCCGACGCCGGGTGCGCGATCGGTGAACACCGTGTCGCCGTTGTCGTCGCGGCCCGTCGTGATGTTGTAGGGCGCCGCCGAGGCCATCTGCATGTTGAATCCGAGCCTCAGACCATAAGCCACCGGCGCATTGACGTTGACGAAAAGCCGATGGCGGATGTCCTGCATCGACGGTCCCCAGTCAACGTCGGGATTGATGCTGTCCGAGGGCAGCGCCGTCGCCGAATCGGCATGGTTGCGCACGCGGCCCAGCTGATACATCACGTTCGAAAAGATCCGCAGCCGCTCGTGGCGGGCATTGAGGCTCAGCGTGAGCCGATCGCTGGCGCGGCGGCCCGTCGACTGAATGTCGGTGATGTTGCCAGCCGACGGCACCGGCCGCACACCGTTGACTGGCGCGTTCACGTTGACCGATCGCAGCGCGCCGGTGCCGCGCGTCATCATGTAGTCGGCGCGCAGCGACACCGTGGGTGTCAGCGGTCGATCGACACCAATCGACGCCTGCTGGATGATCGGCTGCCGCAGATCGGCCGCGCGGATGATGCTGGGCGGCAGCACCTCGCCGCCCCCACCCGTCGAGGGAAACAGCGGATCGCGCACGACCATGTCGACCTGCCGCCGGCCATCGACACGCATCGTCTGCTCATGAAGGTCCGACTCGTACCAGTCATAGAAGATGCCGTAGCCGCCGCGCACCGTGGTCTTCCGGTTCGCATTCCACGTGAAGGCCGCACGCGGCGCCATATTGAACCGGTCGCGCACCTGCGTCTGCACCTCCTGCCGCAGCCCCACGCTGACCGACAGCGTCTTTGCCAGCCGGAAATCGTCCTGCACGAACCACCCGGCCTTGACCTGCGAATACGCCACCAGCGGGTCGCCGATGCGCACCGTATAGGTGGCCGGCACCCCCAGCTGATAATTGGCCAGACTGGTGAACACATACACGCCGTTGAAGTTCTGCTGCTGCGTGCTGCGCCAGCGACCGGCTTCGATCAGCAGCCCCGCGCGCAGGCTATGACGCCGGCCGATGGTGAAGTCGATGTTCTGTGCGAACTCGATCTCATGACTGCTGCGCACACCGCTTTGGCCGGCACCGCCTGACGTGAAGGCATCGTTCACCCTGAACGTCGGCAGATCGGAATACGGCGTGGTCGACCCGTCGCTGCGGGTCCACTCGATCTTGGTTTCACGGAAGACCTTGCGGCCAATGACGCCGGTGCTGCGCAGGCGAACCGTATCGTTCACCTGCCGCGTGTCGTAGCCCCGCTCCGGCATATCGAAATCGCCGACGCCAAGATTCTCGCGGTCGGTCGTGCGGTGGTCGAACTCGAGCCGCAGCTGCCCGTTGCTGCCAATGCTGTGGTCCACGCGGGCGTTGATGCCCAGTCCGTCGTTGGTATTTTTCGCCAGCCCCGCCACAGGAGCCGCGGACGGCGACGCCTGCGCGCGAATCGTGCGCGAGTCGTACGAGAAGTTGCCGTCCACACCAATCGACATCCCGGTACGGCCTTTGACCATCGGGCCCTGAACCGACACGTTGAACCGCTGCTGCTGCGTGGGTTCCTTGATCGGCGCAAAGGCATTGCGCGCATTCAGGGCATCGTCGCGGAAGCCGAGATTCCCGCGCCCGCGCCAGTTGCCCATGCCCGGGCGCGTGATGATTTCCACGCGCACCATGCCCGCGTCGTGATACTCGGAGGAAAAGGAATTGCTATTGAACCGCACCTGCTGAATCTGATCCTTCGGCGGCAGGCGTCCCCCGCGGAATCCGTCGACAAAAATCTGCGCCCCGGGGCCGGCCATCTGCGCCAGTTGCTCGGCCATCTCGTCGGGGTCGTCCGACAGCGCGTCGATTTCATCGGCCGTCAGCGTCTGCGTGAATCCATTGTCGCGGCGCTCCTCGGCTGACCGTTCCGCCACGGTCACTTTCTCAGACAGCGCCACCTGCAGCGTGGCCTCGGCGGTGTTCGTACCCCGGCGCACCGTCACCGACTGCATCAGGGTGCGGAAGCCATCAGCCGACGTCTGCACCTGATACGCCCCGGGCAAGAGGCCGGCAAACGTCGCCACACCTTCGCCGTCCACGCGGCTGTCGCGCACGCCACCGGAGGCATCGGTCACGGTCACGACCGCATGCGGCAGTGCCAGTCCCGTCGCATCCTTCACCGATACCTTCAGTGTGCCCGTGCCTGCCGGTCCCTGCGCCCACGCAGGCGCAACCAGCAGGCCGCAGACGAAGACCCACACCCCGACCAGAATTCCGCGCATGCTAGCCCTTCGGTTTGGCGAATTCGGTCGGCTTGATCGACGGGTTCACGCGATACTTCTCGACCGTCCACTCCTCGTTGGGCTGGCCGTCGATCGAGATACTGAAACGATGCGGCAGCATCACGCCGTTCACCTTCTTGTAGTCGGACAGATACATCGCAAACTGGGACGGCTGGGGGGGACCCTGTCGCCGCATCTCCTCGATACGCTGGCGCATCTCCTCCTCGGTGGGGCGCTGTCGGGCCGCATCCTGTCCGTCCGGTGCAGGGGGTGCGCCCCCGGCTGGAGGACCACCCGCCATGGTGTTCCCCCCGGGCGGCGGGCCACCAGGCCCGGCGCCGCGTGCAGCTCCGGGCCCACCTCCGGGGCCGCCGCCAGGCCCGCCGCGGCGCCCACCAGGGCCACCGGCGATCATCACGCGCGGCCTGATCTCCTGATACTGCAGCATCACCGGCAGGTGCGTCGCCTGGTCGATGAACAGCTTCACCGGACGACCAGCCTCGTCCGTAATGGCCAGCACGTCGGCCTTGCCTTCGGGTGACTCGACGACGCCACCGTCGGTGAACGGGGTCGTGCTATCAACCAGGAGCGCCACGGTCCAGCGCTGCAATTCCATCTTCATGCGGCGGATGCGCGCCTGCGCCTGCTGTTCTTCGGTCAGGGCGCCTCCGGGTCCGCCGGGACCACCCGGTCCCCCGGGCCCGCGAATCACCATTTGCATGTTGCCGCCACCCATGCCGCCGCGATTCTGCATGTCGTCCCACGCGTCGGTGCCGTCAAAGCCCGAGATGTGCTCGACCGTTGGGCCGTTGACCATCCCGCCCATGCCCATCTCTTCGCTCCGGCGCAGCTTGTCGGGCCGTGACAGCAGCAGGGCGATGGTGCCTTCCATGTCGCGCTGGCCCATCGAACGGCGGAAGGGCCCCTCCGCGCTGAGGGTCTTCAGCGCCTCAAGGGCAGGTCCACCCAGTGCGCGCCGGGTTTCGGCGACGATAGTGGCTGCGCGGTCCTGGGCAAGGAGGGGCGCACTGGTGCTGACGGCCGCCAGCAGCGCCGCGGTGCAAAGCAGGTGTAGGTTCATGGCCACCACTATAGACGTGGAACGGGCCATGACAGTTTTTAAGCACTCGAAAAATCTTCCTGTTCCGCCCGGGGGCCGGCCTGACGGGACGGTCTCGGGCCGCATGCTAGACTCCGGCCTGATGAACTCCCCGTTCAGCCGCGAGTCGACACTGTCTTCGCTCGTTGCGCTGGTGGCGGTCATGGTGCTGACGCTGGTCTGGCTGCAGTACCGATGGCTCGGACAGGTCAGCGAGGCCGAGCGCGACCGCATGCAGCGCATGCATCCGCACGGCAGCCGCTCAGTTCAGCATCGGTTTTGATCAGGAGGTGTCACGCGCCGCGCAGACCCTGCAGGTCGACGCCGTCTCGATTCGCGACAATCAGTGGGCCGCCTACGCCGAACGCTATGACCGGTGGGCCAGCCAGGCGACAGATACCCGGCTCGTTCACGACATCCTCGTGGTCGATGAAGAGACTCGTGGGTCGCGCCAGCTCCGCGCACGGCGGTGGAACCCGATCACCCATGCGGTCGACGCGGCAGACTGGCCAGCTGAACTGGGTGACCTCAGGGACGGCATCGCCTCCAGCCTCGGCCCGGTGCCCCTCCGGCCCGGGCCCGAACGCCGGCGACGCCGCGAGCCCATCACACTCCCGCACACCGACACCTATACCCTGCTGCGCCCGGCCACACAATTCCTCGCGCCCGACAACCCTGGCGCCGCCCCGAGGCTCTCGGTCATCGGTGCCACCATCATCAGGCTCGACCCCGACTTCATCACCACCTCGCTACTGCCCGGCCTAGCCGCGCAGCACTTCCACCTGGGCGACCAGGGGTCTGACTATCGGGTGGCGATCGTCGAAGCCGAGCCGCCGCATCACACCATCTGGGAATCGGCCCCGGGCGTGGCCCAGGCAGTGAGCCGAAACCCCGATGTGGCCCAGCCTCTGCTTGGCCGCCGCCCCACCATCGTCGTCGCCTCGACGGGCATCGGCCCGTCGGGCGAAAATCGTGGCCCCGGTGCATCGGGACCCTCCCCCCGCATGTTCCTCGAGCTGGTGCTAGGTCCGCCGCCAACCGACGATGAGCCGCAACCCTTCCGCCCCGGGGCTGGCGCTGCCGCAGAATCACGGTGGCTGTTGCTGGCCACCCATCAGGCAGGGTCGCTGGCCGAGGCCGTGTCGGCCGTCCGTCGCCGGAACCTCCTCCTCAGCTCGGGCATTCTGCTGCTGCTCACCACAGCCGTCGGGCTCATCGCCGTATCGGCGCGGCGAGCCCAGCGACTGGCACGCCAGCAGGTGGAGTTTGTCGCCGCGGTGTCCCACGAACTGCGCACCCCGGTGTCGGTGATCGACACCGCGGCCCGTAACCTGGCCGACGGCTTCGTGGCAGACCCCGCACGGGTGCGCACATACGGCACCACGATCAACGCGGAAGCCAGGCGTCTCACCGAGACGGTCGAACGCGTGCTGCAGCTGTCGGGCATCGCCTCCGGTTCTACCGCGCTGCCCCATGCCGCCGTCCCCGTCGAGGTGCTGGTGCGCGAGTCTCTGGCCGCGTCTCAGGGCGAGCTCGATGCCCGGTCGGTGCGGGTCGACGTCGACCTGCCCGACACCCTGCCGGCTGTGTACGGCGACGCCCCGGCCCTGCGGTCGGCCCTGCAGAACCTCATCAGCAATGCCATCAAATACGGGGGAGAGGCGCGGTGGATCGGCATCCATGCCAGCGCCGATGCCGGAACGCCCTCTCAGCCAATGGTCACGCTCACGGTCAGCGACCGCGGACTCGGCATCCCCCCCGAGGACCGCGTGCACGTGCTCGAACCGTTCTACCGTGGCCGCACGGCCATGCGCCTGCGGATTCCCGGCAGCGGACTCGGGCTGCATCTGGTGGCGCGAATTGTCGCGGCGCACCACGGGCATGTCCACATCGCCAGCGAGCCCGGCGCCGGAACCCGGGTGTCAATGTCCCTGCCGGGCGTGTCGCAGCGGGCGCTCGGCGTCTCCGCGTCTGCAGAGGTGACCGCCTCGTCGGCCGTGGTAGTGTCTCCGGAGGGGCACGTATGACCACACCGCGTGTGTTGCTGGTGGAAGACGAACCAGGATTGCAGCTGACGCTGAGCGACCGGCTCTCGGCGGAAGGCTACGCCGTCGACATCGCCAGTGACGGCCCTGGGGCACTGGCACAGGTGCAGTCGCGGAGTTACGACACCATTCTCCTGGACGTCATGCTGCCCGACATCGACGGCTTCGAGGTGGCCCGCAGCCTGCGTGCGCAGGGCATGGCCACGCCAATCCTGATGCTCACCGCACGGTCGCAGGTCACCGACCGGGTCACCGGCCTGTCACTCGGGGCCGACGATTACCTCACCAAACCCTTTGATGTCCGCGAGCTGCTGGCCCGCATCGAGGCCCTGCGACGCCCCGCGCCACGTCAGGCGTGGGCGGTGGCCGAGCAGTATCAGTTCGGCGATGTGGTGGTCGACCTGCGGCGGGCAGAACTGACCCGGGGCGGCACAGCGCTCGATCTGTCCGCCAAGGAATTCCAGCTGCTGCGCTATTTCATCGAACATCGAGGGGCCACGCTGTCGCGGGAAGCACTGCTGCAGGACGTGTGGGGCTACACCGCCTCATCATCGACCCGCACCATCGACGTCCATGTGGCCTGACTGCGCCAGAAGCTGGAACCGAACCCGCGCGTGCCCCAGTTCATCGTGACGGTGCACGGGCTCGGTTACAAATTCGCCGGTTGACACTCAGAGGCGACGAGGCCACCGGCGCCCACGACCCCCGCGCTCGCTAACGCCCGGCCGTCGTCTAGGGCTTCGGCTGCAGAATCACGTAGGCCGGCAGGCCCACCGCACTGAATCGCTTCATCAGGTCACTGGTCGGGGCCTCGTCCGGCTGCTCCGCCTGCACCTTCACCTTCACGTATCCCGACAGGGCCTGCGTCACCCCCGCGTCCACCAGGGTCGTCTTGTCCATGGTGAGGCAGTTCTTGCACCAAGTGGCCCACAGGTCAATCAGCACCGGCTTCTGCTCGCGCTCGGCAACCGCCAGGCCTTCTGACAGCGAGGCGTGCCAGCCGGCCTTCAGCTTCTCTTCCACGCTCGAGGCCACTGCCGCCGAGTCGACCCACTGGTTGGCAAACAATCCGTAGGCGAGATAGCCGTAGTACATCGCCGTCCCCAGAATCAGCACACCGAAGCCCTGCTTCACCCGCACCATCCATGGCCCGGGCTTGGGCAGTGCCGACAGCCCCGCACCGGCCAGCGGCCACGGCACGGCCATGCCGATACCGAGCACAAACGGCAGTGCCAGCGCGACCGTGGTGCCTGTCGCATACAGATTGCTGGCAAACAGCACCACCTGAACCACGACCGGAGCGACACAGGCCCCGGCCAGCAGCGCCGCCACCGCGCCCATCGTGAAGGCCAGCACGAAGGTGCCGCGGCTGGCACCGTTTCCGACCGATCCGGCAAAGCGCGAAAAATCGATCTCGAACACGTCGAACATGGCCAGCGACAGCAGCACGAACAGCACCGCGATGCCCAGGTTGAACCAGGGTGACGCATTCAGCGTGCCAAACGTAGAGGCGGTCAGCACCACGATGACCCCGAGCACGCCGTACACGGCCGCCATGGCCGCCCCGTAGGTCAGCCCCAGCAGGAACCCGCGGCGCCGTGACCCGGCCTGCGCGCCGGCACCGATGATGGCCAGATTGATGGGAATCATCGGCAGCACGCAGGGCGTCAGGTTGAGGGCCAGTCCGCCCAGAAACACGAGAAGCAGGATGGCCAGCGGTCCCTGGCCCTCGAACAGACCCCGCTGTGGCTCGCCCGACTCGGCCGCACGAATGAATGCGAGGAAGTCGTCCGTGCCCAAATAGCCGCCCGTCGTAGCGGCGACCGAAAACCGGTCCAGGGCCACGAGTCCCGCCCGCACATCATCGGCCCCGCCGGCCGGAGTGGTCGGTCGCGGGAGAGGGACCGCAGCCGCCCCGGGCACCTCGCCCGTCCCAAACGGAATCGCCGCGAACACCTCGGCATGCTGCGCGGTCACCTGCGTACCTGCGGGCATCACGGGTAGCGACCACGCTGCCTGCACCGTGCTCGGTGCGTAACACATCGTGTCGTCGCACGCCTGATACCGCAGCCGAACCGGAACAGTCACCACTCCGGCGGGGACACCCAAGGCCACCTCGACCACCACGCCGATGACAAAGCGCTGGTCGAACACCAGCAGCGGCTCGGGCAGCCCGGCCTGGACGAAGTCGACAGCCTTCGGAAATACCACCTCGGAGATCCGCACGCCGTCCGTGGCCTCGACGGTCAGTTCCGTCGGAATGAGCGAGGCATCCCGGGGACGGTTCGACTGCACATGGAAGCCATTAGGCAGGGCGACCTGCAGGGCCAGTCGGGCCTGGGGGCCGGCGATCACACCGTCGGTCGCCACCAGGGGCGTGACCTCTGCCGGAATCCGGCGCAGCTGCGCAGAGGCCTCCGCGGCACACAGCAGCCCAAGCACCCCGATGACGACCCGTCTCAGCAGTACCATTGTCAGTTGGAGACCCATGACCTCCTCATCCTACAGGCAACCGGTCCGTTGTTCAGCCCGGAACCTGTCCCCTGCACCGGACACCCGTCCCCAGCGACACGATGCCGCACCGGGTGACGTATCCTCATCCGAGGACAGCCTCCCCGGGCACAGTTGTTGCTGCTGTCGGGGGCAGGTCACAGGTTCACATCATGGGCATGAATAAACTGGTGTTCGCGGCACTCTGCATCGGCTGTCTTCTGACAGCAGGGGTAGGCGGTTTTCTGGCCGTCCGGCTGGCACAGTCGGCGGCGCCGGTCACCGCCGTCTCGCCCGACGCCACGTCCGCGAGCGCCGCCCCGGCGGTCGACGCAGCGTCACGGCGTGAGGTCTCGGCACCATCGGAGCCCATGGCGCCAACCACCGCACCCGGCCCGGCGGCATCCACACCGGCCGCACCCGCGCCTTCGACAGCCACCCAGGCCGTCTCACGAGGCGCCGCAAGAACCGCCTCGGGCGTCGAACCCCGCCCTGACGAGGCCCCCGCTCGTATTGCCACCCGCGTCGCCTCCTCCTCCGAGCCGCGCGTCGCCACACGAACCTCGCCACGCGCTTCACGCGAGTCGGCGGAACCGCCAAGTCCCGGCTCGTCAGCGGCCACGGGTCCGATGGCACCCGTGCCGCCTGTCCCTCCCGCGCCCTCCGCGGTTCAGCCCCTCCCCCAGAACGCCGGGACGATGTGGGAAGCGCGCCAGGCGGTACAGGCCGAGGCCCCAGTGATGGGAGATGCGGCACCTGAACCGGCGCCCGCACCCGAGTACATCGACCTGACCGTGCCCCGCGATGCCGTGCTGGGCCTGCAGATCGAGCGCACCGTCTCCAGCGATAACACCCGCACCGAAGACCGGGTCACTGCGCGGGTCACCCGCGATGTCCGCGTCGGTAACCGCATTGCGATCCCTGCCGGGTCGCTGGTCACCGGGTCGGTTCTCGATGTCGACCGCGGGGGCCGCGTGCGAGGTCGCTCACGCCTGTCGATCCGCTTCCATACCCTGACGCTCAACGACGGCACCGAAGTCTCCCTTCGCACCGATCCGGTCATCCGCGAGGGACAGTCGGCGACGGGCGAGTCCGCCGCCAAGGTGGGCGGAGCCGCCATCGGCGGCGCCATCCTCGGCGCCATTCTCGGTGGCCAGCGCGGCGCGGCCGTCGGCGCCGGCATCGGCGCCGCCGGAGGCACGGCGGCGGCCATGACCAACACCCCCGACCAGGCACGCCTCAGTGCCGGCACCACCATCACGCTGCGGATGCAGGAGCAGATCATCGTCTCTGTGCCGCGCGACTAGTCCCCCTCCCGTCCGTCCTCCCTCGGGCCACGCCGCGTCGGCGTGGCCCTTTTTTTCACTCGCGATAGAATCCCCTGTGGAGGCAGCAGCATGCGCAAGACCGGAATCGTCGCGATCATGTTTGTCGTGGCCATGAGTGCAGGAGTGGGAGCACAGATGCAGAAACAGCAGCGGACAGGCGTCACCAACTTCACCAAGGTCGACGCGGTCGTCGCCTGCGGCGGTGCCACGGAAACCGCCGCCCTCGAGGGGCTCAAGGCGGACGGCTTCAAGTCGGTCGTCAATCTGCGGGTCGCCACCGAAGCCGGCGCCAATGTCGAAGAAGGCAAGGCGAAGGCCCAGGCCCTGGGCCTGAACTACTTCCACCTGCCCATCGCCGGGAATGCGCCCGACCCCGCCATGGTCGACCAGTTCCTCGGTATCGTCGCCAACAAGGCCAACCAGCCCGTGTTCGTGCACTGCGCCTCGGCCAACCGCGTCGGTGCGGTGTGGCTCGTCAAGCGCGTGATGCAGGACGGCTGGGATGTTGCCCGGGCGACTGAGGAAGCCAAGGCCATCGGCCTCACTGCTCCCGGGCTCGAGAAGTTCGCGCTCGACTACATCGCCTCGCACAAGAAATAGGCACCGTCACCTCCGGGGGCCGATGCGTTGACACGGCATCGGCCCTGAGCCATACTCAGACCTCGTGCGCGCGGCGATTTTCCCGCTGACTTGATGGGCCGCGCTCGACGGACACACTCCGTCGATATCACTATCTAAGTCGCGCACGCCCGCGACTGACTGTCAGCGGGCGTTTTGTTTTTCGAAGAAGGGTGCTCGATGTCGCAGTTCACGTTTTCGTCCGAGTCGGTGTCCGAAGGCCATCCCGATAAGGTGTGTGACTACATTTCCGACTCTGTGCTCGATGCCTGCTTTGCCGCAGACCCGCTGAGCCGCGTGGCCTGCGAAACGCTCGTCAAGAGCGACCACGTCGTGCTCGCCGGTGAGATCACCACGAACGCCGCGCTCGACTTCGATGCCATCGTCCGTCAGGCTGTGAAGGAAATCGGCTACACCGATCCCTCCGAGCCGTTCTGCGACACCACCCTCAAGCTGATCTCGCTCATCACCGCCCAGTCGAACGAAATCAGCCAGGGCGTCACCGCAGAAACCAGCCAGAGTGGCGACCAGGGCGCCGGCGACCAGGGCATCATGTTCGGCTACGCCACGAGCGAGTCTGACGAGATGATGCCCCTGCCCATCCTGCTGGCGCACAAGCTCACCTACGGACTCGCCCAGGACCGCAAGGCCGGCAAGGTCGACTTCCTCAGGCCCGACAGCAAGTCACAGGTCTCGGTCGTCTACGAGAACAACGAACCCAAGTATGTGTCGGCCGTCGTCGTGTCGACCCAGCACACCCCGGCAGCCGACCAGGCCCGTATCACCGAGTATGTGCGTGAGGATCTCGGTCCCCGCGTCCTCGGCGCCTGGTGGAATGCCACCGCTCCGCTGTATGTGAATCCCACGGGCAGCTTCATCCACGGCGGTCCGTCTGCAGACGCCGGCGTCACCGGCCGCAAGATCATCGTCGACAGCTACGGCGGCTGGGGCCGTCACGGCGGCGGAGCGTTCAGCGGCAAGGACCCCTCAAAGGTCGACCGCAGCAGCGCCTACTTCTGCCGCTATGTCGCCAAGCACATCATCGCCGCCGGCCTCGCCAAGCGCGCCGAGCTGCAGGTGGCCTACGCCATCGGCATGGCACAGCCCGTGTCGGTCAAGGTCGACACCTTCGGCACCGGTGACGAACGCGCCGCCGAAGAGTTCGTGAAGGCCCAGTTCGACTTCCGCCCGCGCGCGATCGTCGAGCGCCTCAACATGCTGCGGCCCATCTATCGGCAGACCACCAACTACGGCCACTTCGGCCGCCCCGGCCTGCCCTGGGAAGACGTCACCCGCTGACGCCTCGCCATGCCACAGACTCCGGCGGCTCACCTGCGCACACTCGTTCTGGGCGCCGCGTGTGCCGCCGCGGTCTTCCTGTCGGCTCCCCTCCGCGGACAGGCGCCGGCGGCGCCATCGATCGACGCCCTGATCGAACTTGAGCGTGTCGGCAGCCCGGCCCTCTCGGGGGATGGTCAGCGCGTCGCCTTCACCGTCAGGCGCACCAACTGGGCCGACAACTCCTACGAGACTGACCTCTGGCTCGCCGGGTCGACCGCCACAGACGCCCGACAGCTCACCCGGGGCCCCAAGTCAAGCCAGCAGCCGCAGTGGGCCCCCGAGCACCGTACCCTGGGCTTCATCTCTGACCGGGACGGCACCCGGCAAATCTATCGTCTCGATGTTACCGGCGGCGAGGCCGAACGACTCACCTCCGTCAAGGAAGGTGTGACGGCGTTTGCCTGGGCCCCCGACGGGCGTCGTCTGGCGTACACCACCCCGGGCACTGTCAGCGAGGCCCTCAAGGCCCGTGAAGAGCGCTGGGGCGACATCACTCTCGAAGACGAAGACCGCCGCTACGGCCATCTGCACGTGCTCGACCTCGACACGCGCGCATCGCGAGTGCTGACCTCGGGGTCCTTCGTGGTCGGCGCCTTCGACTGGTCCCCCGATGGCTCACACATCGCCTTCGACCATCGCATCAGTAACGATGCCGGTGACGGCGGCTCGGCCGACATCTCCGTGGTCGAGGTGGCAACGGGTTCACGCCGGCCCCTGGTGACACAGGAGGGTCCCGACACCAATCCCCGCTGGTCACCCGATGGCCAGCAGGTGGCGTTCCAGACCGCCATGGCCAAGCCGTTCTACTTTTTCCAGAACGGCGAACTGGCCGTGGTCACGGCAACGACCGGCGCCGTGAGAAGCATCACGCCCACCTTCGACGAAGACCCGTCGCTCATCGGATGGACGACCGCCGGCGTATTTTTTTCAGCGTCGCAGCGCACCGAAACCGGACTGTTCGTGGTCGATCCGGCGACGCGCACCATACGTCGGGTACCGGCTCCCGCCGGCCTGATTGCCAGCCAGTTCTCGGTATCACAGGACGGGGCACAGGTGGCGTATGTCGGGGCATCGCCCACCGGGTTTCCCGATGTGTATCGCGCACAGGCGTCGACGCTGCTCCGCGCCGAACGACTCAGCAATGCCCATCGTCAGATTGCCGACTGGCCCGCACATCGCCGCGAAGTCATCCGATGGAAGAGTCAGGACGGTACCGAGATTGAGGGCGTGCTGCACGTCCCGGCCACGGCAGCGCCCGGCACCCGGCATCCCCTCCTGGTGGTCATTCACGGAGGCCCCACGGGTGTGTCCCGTCCGCAACCCTATGCCAGCGCCAGCTTTTATCCGATCGACGGCTTTCTGGCCCGTGGCGCGCTGGTGCTCGAACCCAACTACAGGGGCAGCGCCGGCTACGGGGAAGCATTCCGTTCGTTGAATGTCCGCAATCTGGGCATCGGCGACGCGTGGGACGTGCTGTCGGGCATCGATGCCCTCGTGCAGCAGGGTCGGGTCGATCCGGCGCGCGTCGGCAGCATGGGCTGGAGCCAGGGCGGCTATATCTCGGCATTTCTCACGACGCGCCATGCCGATCGCTTCAGGGCGATTTCTGTCGGGGCCGGCATCTCCGATTGGATGACGTACTACGTCAACACCGACATCCATCCGTTCACGCGGCAGTACCTGAAGGCCACGCCCTGGGACGATCCGAAGATTTACGCCGACACCTCGCCGATGACCTACATCCGGCAGGCACGCACGCCCACACTCATCCAGCACGGCGATCAGGATCCGCGCGTGCCGGTGCCGAATGCCTTCCAGCTCTATCAGGGTCTGCGCGATCAGAACGTGCCGGTGCGCCTGGCGCTCTTCAAAGGATTCGGCCACGGGCTGACCCGGCCGAAAGCCAACCGGGCCGCCATGGAACAGAACTGGGCGTTCTTCGGCACGCACATCTGGGGCGACGCCCCGCGGGAACCATAGCCCTCGCCCCGTCGACGGGGCTAGTACTGGCTGAAGATGCGCTGAATGTCGCGCGCGTCCTTCGTCTGCGTCAGCGCCAGCATCAGCAGGATGCGCGCCTTCTGCGGCAGCAGGTGCTGCACGCTGACGATGGGAGGCAGCGGCGCCTGTCCCTGGGCGCCGGCGCCCTGGCCGCCGCCCCCGCCGGATGGTCCGGGCACATGTTCGCCGCTCGGAAAGACCTGCGCCATCACCACGCCTCGCTTGCGCACCTCGAGGAACGCGTCTCGCTCGCTGGGCGAGAAGCCCGTGCTCGTCACCACCACGCCGACCGTATCGGCCCCGAGCCTCGGTCCTGCGCCGCCCGGATAGGAATACACCAGCTCCACATCGGGCAGACTCGTGATGCGCGTCACATCGAACTCGGTCTCGGCACCGTGCCGGCGCGCCGGCCTGAAGAAGAACTCGGGACCGCCGCCTCCGACCACGCCGAGCATGCCCATCTCACCGCCGCTGAATCCTCCGGTGCGCGGATAGATCTTCCGCGACTCGCGCGCCGACAGGATGCGGTCATCCATCACGACCATCACGCCCATGCCGCGCGCATCCTTCGCGCCCGCCGTGCGCACGGCCGACAGCAGGTTGATCGGGCCATCGGGGCTGATGCCCGTCGCCGGCCGCTGCGATCCGACGATGACGACAGGCTTGTCTGATTTGGTGGTGAGGTAGAGGAAAAACGCCGTCTCTTCGAGGCGATCGGTGCCATGCGTCACCACCACGCCGTCGAGATCGGGTCGGGCCAGTGCCTCGTTGATCCGCCGAGACAGGGCCAGCCACTGCGCCGGCATGATCTCGGTGCTGGCGACGTTCGAGAACTGCTCCGTTTCGATGCGGGCAAACTTCGTCAGCTCGGGAACGCTCTGCACGATGTCGCCCACGCTGCGGGTGCCGGCCCGGTACGCCCCCAATGTGCCAGGGGCATCCTGCACGCCGGCGATGGTGCCGCCGGTGGCAATCACGCGAATCAGCGGCAGCGATGTGGACGTGGACGACTGGGCATCGACCGACGCCGACACCCCGAGCACAAGCAGCACAACCCAGACAGAACGCATGGCGCGCATCCTACCGTACTGACCGGCGCACCAGTTCCGCATCAACGCATCAGGAACGCGCGGATGGCGTCGTTGATGAAGGTCGCATCCGCCGGGTTGCTGCCGCCGCCGGCCGCGTGCCCCCACAGCGACGGAATCGCCGTGAACGTCGACCGCGCGAGGAACTGCTGCTCGTAGCGCGCATCCCCGATGGGGAAGTACAGGTCGGTCTCGCACGGCATGTACAGCACCCGCGCCCGAATCGCACGCAGCGCCCGCTCATGGTCGCCGCCAAAGCCCGGCGTGTCACCCACGTTGTGGGCCTGCCAGGTGCGCGCATGCAGAATCAGGTTGTTGGGATCACGCAGGCGGTCACGCTCGGCGCGCGCCGCAATCACCTGCGCGACGGTCTGCTGCTGCGGCTTGTACAGTTCGCGCCGCCACCACTCCTGCGACCAGACCCACGAGGCCCAGTGCGACGACCAGGCGCGCATGCCCGCCACCGGCGGCGTGCGATAGCGACCGCGGTCGAATGCCGGATCGGCGGTCAGCGCATCAATGGCACTCTGCAGGCGCGCGATGCCGTGCGGATAGGTCTTCGCTGTGCCGCACCACGGAATGATCGCCTCCATCATGTCGGGATACGACACCGCCCACTGAAACGCCTGCTCGGCACCCATCGAAAATCCCGCCACCGCCTGCAGTCGCGTGACGCCGAGGTGCTGCAGCACGCGGCGCGAGGCTTCCACATTGTCGCGAATGGCAATGGCCGGGAAGTCGGGGCCGTCCTGCGGTGCTGCCGTGTTGCTGGGCGACGAGGAATAGCCGTTGCCGAACATCTCGGTCAGCACAATGAAGTGGCGCGTCGGGTCGAGGGCCTTGCCCGGACCCACGAGGAAGTCGTAGCCGTGATAGTCGGCACCGTAATACGACGGCACGAGGATCGCATTGTCCTTCGCGGTATTCAGCGTGCCGAACGTCGCATACGCCACGCGCGCATCACGCAGCACCGTGCCGCTTTCCAGACGGAAGTCGCCGAGCGGGAGCCACCGGCGGTGGGGATCAGCGGCAGGCGCGGGCACCTGCGCCGACAGCAGGGCACCGGCCGAGGCCAGCGCGAGGGCGGCAATCCAGTGGGTCGGCATGCGGCCGATTCTAGCGTGAGGCGGGTCTCCGCGGATGGTCGGTCCCGTCTACCGGCCGTCGCGCGTCGTGAATGTGTCTTCGCGGCCTGTGACCGCGCATCGGCAGACGAGGTGCGTCGCCGATCGCACGACGTCGCAGGTATCAGCGCGGTATCGAATCTCGGTGACCAGACGGGGTCACGCGACCGCCCTCGAGCAGGCACACCTCATCGGCCAGCAGGGCGAGCTCGTCGGCGTCGTGGCTGACATAGACCATCGGCACGTGCCACCGATCCCGAAGCGCACGCAGGTAGGGAAGAATCGCGAGTTTCCGCGCGCGGTCGACACCGCTCAGCGGCTCGTCGAGCAGCAGCAGTTGCGGACGCGCCATCAGTGCACGCGCCAGCGCCACCCGCTGACGCTCGCCGCCCGACAGGTGCGTGATCGGCCGCGTCAGCAGGGCTGTGATGTCGAGGGCATCGGCCACCGCTTCGAGCGCGGGCAGTGCCTGCGGACGATCGGGCGCACCGGCATCGCTCACTGCCACGGCCCCGTACATCACGTTGGCCTGCACGGTCATGTGGGGAAAGAGCGCGCCGTCCTGCGGCACATAGCCCACGCGGCGACGAAAGGCCGGCACCGCGATTCCGTGTGCCGTATCAAGCAGCACCGTACCGGCGACCACGATGCGTCCTTGCTCGGGATGGCGCAACCCCGCCAGCAGCTCGAGCAGCGAGGTCTTGCCGCTGCCCGACGGCCCGGCCAGGCCCAGCACGCGGGCGTCGCTCTCGAGCGACACCTCGAGCGTAAAGCGCCCCTGAGTCAGCCGAACCTCGCACACCAGAGCGCTCACGGCTGCCCCTCGCGTCGCCGCAGCAGTTGCACCGTCAGCACGGCCAGGGCAGCCAGGGCCAGCGAGACCCACAGCACGTCGCGCGCCTCAGCATCGCGCCCCGATTCAATGAACGTGAACAGGGCCACGGCCAGCGTCTGTGTCTGTCCTGGAATGCCGCCGGCCACAATGATGGTCGCGCCAAACTCACCGAGGGCACGCGCGAAGCCGAGCAGTGCGGCGACGACAATGCTGCGGCGGGCCAGCGGCAGCGTGACGGTGATCCACACGCGCCACGGCGAGGCCCCGAGCGTGGCCGCCACCTGCTCATAGCGGCGGTCAATCTGCTCGAAGCCGGTGCGCAGCGTCAGCACCAGCAGCGGCAGGCTCATCACTACCATCGCGAGCACCACGGCCTTCCACGTGAACACCACCTCGACTCCGATGGCATCGAGCAGGCGACCGACGGGCGCTGACACCCCGAGCATCTGCAACAGCAGGTAGCCCGTCGCGACCGGGGGCAGCACAAGCGGCAGGGTGACCACCGTTTCCACCACCGGCTTCCCACGGAAGTGCCGGCGCGCCAGCAGCCACGCGACGCCCATCGCCAGCGGCATTGCCACCAGCGTCGACAGCAGGCCCATCAGCACCGTGAAGGCGGTCGTGGCCCAGATCGTCGTGTCCATGGCGTCAGGGCGTGCGCACGCCGAACCCGGCGGCCTCGAAGAGCGTGCGCGCCTCGGCCGACTGCAGGAAGTCAACGAACCGCTGCGCCTCGGCCGCGCGCGCCGTGCGCACGACAGCCACCGGATACGCGATGCCGGGCGTTTCGGCGGCCGGCACCTCGTACGCCACGCGCACCCCGGCACTCGCCAGCGCATCGGTCGCGAACACCAGGCCGGCATCGGCCCGTCCCGCCGCCACCGCCGCGAGTGCCGCACGGGCCGTCAGCACCGGCACCACTTTCGGAGCCACGCCCTGCCACACCCCCTGGGCCTCGAACCACTGACGGGCATAGACACCGGCAGGCACACTGTCAGGCTGGCCCAGTGCGACGCGGCGCACGCGGGGCATCGTGAGGTCGGCCGGTCTCAGGCGCGCAGGGCCGGCCGTCGCCGGCACAATCACCACGAGCCGGTTGGTCAGCAGCACGCGCACCGAGCCTTCGACCAGACGGCCCGAGGCCGCAGCCACTTTCATCTGCGCGGCATCGGCACTGAAAAACACATCGACCGGCGCGCCCTGCACAATCTGGCGCGCCAGCACCTGCGAACCGGCGGCGTTCAGCGCCACTGCACCACCGCCGCGCGCACGCCACGCCGTCACGACACGGCCCATGACATCGGACAGGCTCGACGCCACACTCACCGTCAGTGCCGGTGGTGCCGTCTGCGCAGTCAGCGGGGCCAGCGCCCCCATCATCACCAGCACCAGCCCCACGGGCCGCAGGTGCTTTCTCAGTCGATCGGTCATGACGCGTTCCGATTCTACGTCGGCTGACGGCAGGCACCGGTCAGGTCACGCCACCGGCGAGGCCCCGCCTGTGCGAAGATTTGCCGGCCGCCATAACTGCCCACGGGAGCCCGACACCGATGACACGCCTGCTTGTGCTGTTGCTGATTGCCTTCTCGCTCGCGCCGGTGTCGGCGCAGGCTCCGCGCCCCGCAGGGGCACCGCGTCCCCCTGCGACCGCAGCTGCACCGACCGCCGCTGCCGATCCCCTCGATCTCGCCACCATCGGCCGCATCCGCACCGAGGCGATTCAGCGCTCGCAGGCCATGGAGCACGTCTGGTGGCTGTCCGAGGTCTACGGCCCGCGTGCCACGGCCACCCCCGCCTTCGAGCAGGCGTCGCAGTGGGCCATGAAGCAGTTCACCGCGTGGGGCCTGACCAACGTGCATCAGGAACGTTTCCTGTTCGGCCAGGGCTGGACCATCGAACGCTTTTCCGCACATCTGCTGACGCCCCAGACCCAGGCACTCGTCGGTCAGCCCCGCTGGTATTCACCGTCGACCAACGGGCCGGTCACCTCCGATGTGGTGTACCTCAAGGCCACGAACGAATCCGAGCTCGCCCCCTATCGCGGACAGCTCCGCGGCAAAATCGTTGTCATGCAGCCGGTGCGCGCCGTGCGCATGCTCGAAGGTCGCCTCATTCTGCGCATGGGCGAGGCCGAGTGGGCCGAGGCCATGCAGACGCCGTTGTCATCACCCGCACCACCCTCGGCACGCGTCCTCGAGCAGATGCGGGCCTTCCAGGCGTTTGCCACGCAGGTGCAGCGCTTCCTCGTCTCCGAAGGGGCGGCGGTGCTGCTCGAGCGCGGCAGCGACAGCGATGAAACACCGGGCGGCAGCGATCTGTCGTGGATGCAGCAGCGCGTCGACGGCGGCACCATCTTCCCCGGCAACGGCGGCAGCCGCGATCCGAAGGCCTTCGTGCCCATTCCCTCGGCCACGCTGGCCGTCGAGCACTACAACCGCATCATCCGGCTCATCGACCGCGGGCAGCCCGTGCGGCTCGAGGTGAACATCGCCACCACGATGCACCCCGAGACCCACCCGGAGGGGAACGGCATCAACACCATCGCCGAAATTCCAGGCACCGACCTCGCCGATGAAGTGGTGCTGCTGGGCGCCCACCTCGACAGCTATCCGTATGCGGGCGGCGCCACAGACAACGCCACGGGCTCGGCGGCGATGATGGAAGCCGTGCGCGTCATCCGGACGCTGGGCCTCAAGCCGCGCCGCACCATCCGCATGGCCCTCTGGGCCGGCGAGGAACAGGGTCTGCTCGGGGCACGCGCCTACGTCAATCGCCACTTCCACGACACCGCAACGAACACGCCGAAACCGGCGCACACCTCGCTCGCCGCCTACTTCAATCTCGACAACGGCACCGGCCGCATCGTCGGCGTGTGGGGCCAGGGTAACCTCGGCGCCATGCGGCTCTTCGAGCGCTGGGGCGAGACGGTGAAGGACCTCGGCTTCAAGGCCGTCAGTCCTCGAAGCGTCGGCTCGACCGATCACGTGCCCTTCGATCAGGCCGGCCTGCCGGGCTTCCAGTTCATCCAGGAACGCCTCGAGTATCAGGCCCGCACGCACCACTCGAACATGGACACCTACGACCACGTGCAGCGCGACGATCTCACGCAGCAGGGTGCCATTGCGGCCGTGTTCGCGTGGCATGCCGCCAACACGCCCGAGAAGCTGCCGCGGAAGGCCATGCCCTCGTCGGCCAGCCGCTGATGACCATCGACCGATCGGCACCCCAGGCTGGTTCACGACCCACACCTCCGGCGGTCGCCTCGCGCACCGGCTTGCATGAGGCGCGTGCTTCGCGTTACCATTCCATCACTGTGTCGTTCGTGTCGCACGTCCATCGCCACCACCATCACCATTCGCTAAATGGTCCAGCTGGCATGCGCGCGTAACACGTCTCTGAAAAGACACACACCGTTTCACGCACAGGCCCGCTGGGAGACCAGCGGGCCTTTTGCTTTGTGCCGTAGCGGTGCGCTCCCTCGAGTCCGGAACCCCGCCCCCCGAACAGGACTCAGGAGTGCAGCAATGGATTTCAGCAAGTTGGACGGCCTCATCCCCGCCGTCGTGCAGGACAGCACGAGCGGCGAGGTGCTGATGGTCGGCTTCATGAACGACGAGGCCTGGCAGCGCACGCGCGATACCGGCTATGTCACCTTCTTCAGCCGCTCGCGTCAGACGCTCTGGACCAAGGGCGAAACGTCGGGCAACCGCCTCGCCGTCCGCCAGATCCTCACCGACTGCGACGATGACACGGTGCTGGTGCGGGTGGAGCGGGAAGGCGACGGACTGGTGTGCCACACCGGCACCCGCTCGTGCTTCACCACCGAATGGCCGTGCACCACTGCCTCAAGGACGGGAGCCGCATCGTGACGCTCAAACTGGGCATTCCCAAAGGGTCGCTCGAACAGTCAACCGTCGATCTCTTCCGCCGCGCGGGCTATCAGCTCATCGTCAGTTCGCGGTCATATTTCCCGACGATTGATGATCCGGAAATTTCGTGCATGCTCATCCGCGCCCAGGAAATGGCGCGCTACGTCGCCGACGGCGTGCTCGATGCGGGTCTCACCGGCCTCGACTGGGTGCGCGAGCACGAACTCGGCCACCCCGAACAGCCGCCCCTGACGCCCATCGCCGATCTCGTGTACGCCAAGCAGAGCTTCGGCACCGTGCGCTGGGTGCTCGCCGCACCCGATGATTCGCCGTTCCGCGAGGCGCGCGATTTCGAGGGGTGCCGCATCGCCACCGAACTGGTGCGCGTCACGCGCGACTACTTCACGCGCCAGGGCGTGTCGGTCGATGTGGAATTCTCGTGGGGCGCCACCGAAGTCAAGCCTCCCGTCCTCGCCGATGGCATCGTCGAGGCGACGGAAACCGGATCAACGCTGCGGGCCAACCGCCTCCGCATTCTCGACACCGTGCTCGAGTCGCGCACGCAGCTGGTCGCCAATGCCGCCGCGCTGGCTGATCCCCGCAAGCGCGAGAAGATTGAGAACCTCGCCCTGCTGCTCAATGCCGCCATCCACGCGCAGGGCCGCGTGGGTCTCATGCTGAACGTGCCGAGTCAGCAGCTGCCGCAGATTCTGTCGCTGCTGCCCGCGCTGCAGCAGCCCACCGTCAGCGCGCTCAGTGACCCGGCATGGGTGGCCGTCAATACGATTCTGGAAGAGAAGACCGTGCGCGATCTCATTCCCCGCCTCAAGGCCGCAGGCGGCCAGGGCATTGTCGAATACCCGCTCAACAAGATCGTCGTCTAGCCATGCTGCGCATCATTGATTCCCGTGACACCGGTGCCGTCGACGCCCTGCTGCGCGCGACGCGCCATCGCGATCGCCGTACCGACGTCCGCGTGCGGCAGATTGTCGAGGCCGTGCGTCGCGGTGGCGATGCCGCCCTGCGACGCTACGCCAGGCAGCTTGATGACCTACAGGGCCCGATCGAAGTGCCACGCACCCGGTGGATCGCCGAGGCCTCGCGCGTCAGCCCCGGTTTGCGGCGTGCCATCGCCACGGCCGCCGAACACCTCCGTACCGTGGCGCGCGCGCAGGTGCCCCGGCCCGTGCGCGTCAGCCCCGCACGCGGACTGTCGGTCGAGCAGCGCGTGCTGCCTCTGGCCCGCGTGGGATGCTACGTGCCCGCGGGACGCTATCCGCTGCCCTCGTCGCTGCTCATGACTGTGGTCCCTGCACGCATGGCTGGCGTTGGCGAGATCTGCGTGGCGTGTCCGCGACCCGATGCCACGGTGTATGCCGCCGCACTCGAGGCCGGAGTTGACCGGCTGTTCCAGGTCGGGGGCGCACACGCCGTCGCCGCTCTGGCCTTTGGTACCGACTCGATTCCCCGGGTCGACAAGATCGTCGGTCCCGGCAACCGATGGGTCTCCGCCGCCAAGGCGCTCGTGGCCAGCGAGTGCGGCATCGACTTCTATGCCGGTCCTTCGGAAATCATCACTGTCGTGCGCGAGACGCCTGCCGCGTGGGTGGCCGCAGATCTCATCGCACAGGCCGAGCACGACCCCGATGCGCGCGCCATCGCCATCACCACTCGACGCCGGCTGGCCACACAAATCGCCCGGGAAGTGACCCGTCAGCTGCCACCGCGCGGCATTGCCCGTGTCGCCCTGCAGCAGCACGGCGGTGTCATCGTCTGTCGTTCCATGCGCGAGGCCATGGTGCTCGTGAATGCGGCCGCCGCCGAACATCTGGTGGTCGAAGACGAGGCGACGGCTGCGCAGGTCACATCTGCCGGGGCTATCTTCGTCGGGCCCTGGACCGCACAAGTCGCGGGCGACTATGCCCTCGGCTCGAATCACGTGCTGCCCACGTCGGGTGCGGCGCGCTTCCGCGGGGGCCTGTCGGCCGCAGACTTTGTGCGCCTCGTGACGGTGCAGCGGGCGAGCCGTGCGGCACTGAAGCGGCTGGCACCGACGGTGACGACCCTCGCTTGGGCAGAAGGGTTGGAAGGGCACGCCCGCAGCATCGACGCGCGCGTGCCGCAACGGAGGCGCGCATGATGCCTCAACCCACCACACCCGAGTCGGCACTGCGCCTTGATCTCAACGAACACACCGGCGGCTGCGCGCCCGAAGTAGCGGCAGCCCTGCAGGCCCTGACGGCCACGCAGCTGGCCTGCTATCCAGACACGGCCGCGCTGACCCGGGCCGTCGCCGCGCGCTTCAGCGTGCAGCCGGATGAGGTCCTGCTGACCAACGGGCTCGATGAGGGCATCCTCATGGCGGCTGTCGCATGCCTTGGCCTGCGGCCACACGCAGCCCTGCGCCAGTCTGCCGAACTTGGGTCGCCCGATGCACGACGCGAAATGATTGTCGTGACACCGGTCTTCGATCCCTACCTGCAGGCTGCCGCCGCGATGCAGGCCGACGCGGTCATCGTGCCCGCGGGCCCCGACTTCCAGTTTCCACGGCAGGCGGTGCTCGACGCGATTACGCCACAGACGCGCCTCATCATCCTCAACACGCCGCACAATCCGACCGGCTCCGAGATACCGATCCGAGCCATTGCCGAGGTCTGTGCCGCTGCACCGCATGCGCTGGTGCTTGTCGACGAGGCCTATCAGGACTTTGGCCAGACCTCGTGCATCAGCGCCCTGCCCTCATGGCCCAACGCCATTGTCGGACGGACGTTTTCAAAGGCCTATGGCCTCGCAGGCCTGCGCATCGGCGCACTGATCGGAGCGCCTGCACTGCTGGCACCGATGAAGCGGGCCACGCCCGTGTTCACACTCAGCACGCCGGCCGTCACGGCCCTCGAGACGGCACTGCAGCACGACGGCTATCGTCTCGCCTACGTGGACCAGGTGCGCCAGTCACGTCAGCGCACCTACGACGTGTGTGCGCGGCTCGGGCTTCGCTGCTGGCCGAGTGCGGGCAACTTTGTGCTGATCGACGGCGGCGAACGATATCGCGCCCTGATCGACGGCCTGCGGGCGCGCGGCATCCGCGTACGCGACCGCTCGACCGACCCCTCGTGCCCCCGCTGCTTCCGGCTCACGACCGGTGTGCTGGCGCACACCAATCGCGCCCTCGCGGCGCTCGAGGACCTATGCGCAGCGCCACAGTAGACCGAAACACCCGGGAAACCCGCATCCGGCTCGAGCTGTCGCTCGACGGCACGGGGCAGTTCCGCAACCACACCGGCATCCACTTTCTCGACCACATGCTCGACCTGGTGGCACGCCACGGCGGCTTCGATCTGGTCGTCGACGCACAGGGTGACCTCGATGTCGATCAGCACCACACCGTCGAAGACGTGGGCATCGTGCTGGGCGAAGCGATCTCGCAGGCCCTCGGCGACCGCCGCGGCATTTACCGCGCCGGGTCGTTCATCATGGCCATGGACGAGACACTCGCCCTGGCCGCCATCGACCTCGGCGGCCGCCCGCACACTGTGGTGAGCACCCTCGTGCGCACGCGACTGGTGGGCGATCTGCAGGCCGAACTTGTGCACGATTTCTTCGAAGGTTTTGCGATGGGCGCACGCGCCAATGTACACATCAAGGTGCTGTACGGCCGCTCGTCGCACCACAAGATCGAGGCCTGCTTCAAGGCCTTTGCTCGCGCGCTGCGGACGGCCTGCGCCGTCGACGCACGACTGGCGACGATGCTGCCGAGTACGAAGGAACTGTTGTGATTGCGCTGGTTGACTATGGAGCGGGCAACCTAACGTCGGTGCGGAAGGCCCTGATCGCCGTGGGGGCCTCACCGGTCACGCCCGAGCGTCCAGACGACCTCGAGGCGGCCATCGGGATCATCGTCCCCGGGGTGGGTCACTTCGGGGCGACGCGCAGTCTCGATGCCGCGTGGCGTGACGCCGTGCGGGCAGCCATCGCGCGCGGTGCGGCGGTGCTGGGCATCTGCGTGGGTCTGCAGTGGATGTTCGAGGGCTCGACGGAAAGCGCCGAGACGCCGGGGCTGGGTCTGTTTCCGGGCCAGTGCCGGCATCTGTCGACGTGCGAGGGTGCCGCGGCGGCGTCTGCGCTGAAGGTGCCGCATGTGGGGTGGAACTCGCTCGACGTGCGTCGTCCTTCGGCGCTGCTCGAGGGTATCGAAACGGGTGACCAGGTCTATTTCACGCACTCGTATGCCGCACCGCTGACTGCCGACACGGTGGCCAGTACGACCTATGGCTGGCCGTTCTCGGCGGTGGTGGCGTGCGACCGGGTGGCGGCCATGCAGTTTCATCCCGAGAAGTCTGGTGAAGTGGGCCTGCGCCTGCTGAGGAACTGGTACCGTGCTGTCTAAGCGCATCATCGCCTGCCTCGACGTCCGTGATGGCCGTGTCGTCAAGGGCGTCAGCTTCGAAGGCCTCCGCGATGCCGGCGACCCGGCGGCGCTGGCGCGACGCTACAACATCGAGGGCATTGACGAGGTCGTCATTCTCGACGTCACGGCCACCATCGAGGCACGGCAGGCTCGCCTCCACACGGTGCGCGCTGTGGCGGCTGAACTGTTTATTCCCCTCTGTGTGGGTGGCGGCATCCGCACCGACGAAGATGCGGCCGCGATCATCGAGGCCGGGGCCGACAAGGTCAGCCTCAACAGCGCCGCGCTGGCGACGCCGTCGCTCATCACCACGCTGGCCTCGCGGTATGGAAGCCAGGCCGTGGTTGTCGCGATCGACGCCAGGCGGCAGGACGGACGCTTTGCCGTCTATGCGCGCAGCGGACAGGCCCGCACGCAGCGCGATGCCGTCGAATGGGCGCGCGAGGCCGAGTCCCGTGGCGCAGGTGAAATCCTGCTCACCTCAATCGATCGCGATGGCACCGGACAGGGATTCGACCTTGAGATGACAGCCTGCATGTCTGAGGCCTGCGGTATTCCGATCATCGCATCAGGCGGTGCGGGTACTCTCGAGCACTTCGTCGACGTCTTCACGACAGGGCGCGCCGATGCGGCGCTGGCGGCGTCGATGTTCCACTTTCAGTCGCACCGCGTGGCCGACCTCAAGGCACTGCTGGCGGCCCGCGATATTCCTGTCCGTCGTACACGCACATGCTGATTCCTTCCATCGACCTCCAGCAGGGCCGCATCGTCCAGTTGATTCAGGGCGAGTGCCTGGCCATCGCCACTGACGACATCGACCTGTGGATTCGCCGGTTCTCGGCGTTCCCGGTGGTGCAGCTCATCGACCTCGATGCAGCCATGGGACGCGGCGACAACGACGCGCTCGTGCGTCGCATTGCCGCGGCGCTGCCGTGCCGCGTGGGCGGAGGTGTGCGATCCATCGACCGGGCGCAGGCGCTCATTGATGCCGGAGCACAGGCCGTCATTGTCGGCTCGCGGCTGTTCCGTGCCAGTGATCGGGGTCCGGTCGACACCTCCTTCGCAGAGGCGCTGGCCTCGGCGGTTGGTGAGAGTCGCTGGCAGGCAGCCGTCGACGCGAAGGGCGGCCAGGTCGTGGTGCAGGGATGGACGTCGGCCGTGCCGCTCACGCCTGCCGAGGCGGTGCGCATCCTCGAGCCGTGGTGCGGTGGCTTTCTGTATACGAACGTCGACCGTGAAGGCCTGATGCAGGGCACCGACATGGCTGCCATCGCCGCGGTGCAGGCGGCCACGCACAGACGGGTGACTGCCGCCGGCGGCATCACCACGCACGAAGAGATCGCCGCACTCGACGCCCTCGGCATCGACGCCGTCGTCGGGATGGCGATCTACACGGGCCGGCTCGAACTGGACTCGGGTACAACGTGACGGCAAGAGTGCGCGGGGGGAGGCGTGCGGGATGCCACGGTGACTGCTGGTGAATGGCCGCGACGCCCGGGCCGGGTGCCTCGCCCTATACGGGGCGCATGACCTCACCCACGGCCCGCGACGAGGCGCCGCTGGCGCGAGCGGTAGCCCTGGCACCTCGCGCCATCAGCGATCATCCCGAGTGCTTCTGGACGCGCGCCCCACGAGCGCCGCTCGACTCGCGCGAGGACATCGTGCTGGTGATCCGTCGGTTGCGCCAGCGCGGGTCATCGCACACGTGGGCATGTGCGCGGGTGGTTGAGCCGCCCGTCGGCTGACCCCGGGGCCGTCCCCCGCGCGCCTCGCAAAAGGTAGTACGCTCCCCCGATGCGCATCCTGCCCGCACTCGTTCTGCTGCCGACGCTGGCCTTCGCCCAGACCTCCGCCCCCAAGCCGGCCCCGGCCCCGCGTGTGCCGCAGGCAACGACCCCCGCCACAGCACCCGCGCCGAAGGCCCCGGCCGCCGCAAAGCCTGCAGCCCCCAAGGCCGCTGGCGCGGCATCTGTCCCGAAGGCCCAACCGGTGGCCGAGATGACTGACGACCAGAAGACGATTTATGCGCTCGGCCTGCTCGTGCAGCGCTCGCTGAAGACATTCGACTTTGATGCCGCCGAACTCGAGGTGCTGAAGCGCGCCATCACCGAGGCCGCCGCAGGCACGCCGGCCCTGTCCATCGACGAGTGGGGGCCGCGGGTGCAGCACTTCGCGCAGGCCCGAGGGCAGCGCGTGGCCGAAAAAGAGAAGGTCGCCTCGGCCGCCTACCTCACCACTGCTGCCGCAGCCACCGGCGCGGTGCGCACCGAGTCGGGCCTCGTCTACACCGAGCTCGTTGCCGGCACCGGGCAGGCCCCGGCGGCGACCGACGTCGTCCGCGTGCACTATCGCGGCACGCTGCGCGACGGCACCGAGTTCGACAGTTCGTATGCGCGCAACGAGCCCACCGAGTTTCCTCTCAACCGCGTCATTCCCTGCTGGACGCAGGGCGTGCAGCGCATGAAGGTGGGCGGCAAGGCCCGCCTCGTCTGCCCGGCCGATCTGGCCTACGGCGAGAACGGCAATCAGGACATCCCCGGCGGTGCGGCCCTTGTCTTCGAGGTGGAACTGCTGGCCGTGGTGGCGCCCCCACCGCCCGGGCGCTGACCCGAGGCCGTCGCGCAGGGCCGTCGGGCCCCGCGCGGTCGTACGGTCAGGCCGCTGACGGGTCGAGGCTGCGCACCACGAAGCCCTCCCGCGTGGCGGCCATCGCCAGTCGTCGGTCGGCCGTCACGAATTCCAGGCTCGAGGGACGCATCTCGGCCGCAACGATGGCCGCGGCCAGGTGCGTCGCATCCGCGGCCCGCAGCGGATGCACGCGCACCAGCCGCACGGCACACTCGCGCACGAGGTCACTGGCCTCAATCTCGTGCCAGGCCGCGGCGAACTGGGCCAGGGCCTCCATCGCACACGCCATGTCCGTCGCGCTGAGCGTCGCCTCGCGCTCAAGCCGCGCAAGCGCCGACGCGCACTCGACCTGCGTGCCCCACCACACCACCACGGCCGGGTCGTTTCTGGCCAGGGCGCGCGCACCCGCCGTCGTCGTCTCGTGAATCAGCAGCGGCAGCAGCGCCGACGAATCCCAGAACCTCACCGGCCGTCCTCACGCTCGTCGAGCAGGGCGGCCACGGCCGATGCCTGTGCCGACGGGCAGGGCAGCACCGCGTCCAGAAGATGGGGGGGAAGGGCCTTCCTGCCGCGCCGAAGCACCCCGTCGCGTTCGAGACGGGCCAGGCGGGCATCGGCCTGCGGACCAGCCCCGGCGCCAACAATCGGTTCCAGGCGGGCCACAGGCCGACCCCGATCGACGATGAGAAGCGGCCGCCCCCGCTGGACGCCGTCGATGTAGGCGCTGAGCTGGTTCTTGAGCTCGGAAATGCTGGCCTTTTTCATATGGCTATTATAGCCATTTCAAGAGGGCCGCCCGCCTGCTTCCCGGACCCGCGCCCCGCCCCCCTGCCGCACCGCCTACGGCGCCGGCAGCTTCAGCGTCTCGCGAATCTGCGCCGCCGTCATGCCCTTCACATAGACGGCGGTGTTGCGATCAAATTCCCGCGCGCGCGCCAGGCCGCCGACCACCACCGGGTCGAACCCGGCATCGGTCACCAGCTGCACCCCCACGCGAATCGCCTCGGCGTCGTCGGCCGCCACCGGCACGCCCAGCCGCACGCCGGCCCGATGTGCGTCGTTCCGCACCTGCACTGCACTCAACGCATTCAGCGTGCGCACCAGCCGCACGCCGGGCAGATACTCGGCCGAGGCCATGCCCGTCCCCTTCCTGATGGCCTCGTTCGCCATCGGCCCGTCGCGGTCCTCGCGTGGATTCCCCAGCTCGACCACCACCTTGCCCCGCATCGCCGCCGCATAGTCTCGCCCCACCTGGGGCAGCGCGCCGTACGGCACGGCAATGACGATGACCTCGCCGAATGCTGCGGCGGCGGCGGGAAGACCCGCGCGGGCCGTGGCCCCGGCGCGCGCCACCAGATCCTTGAGTGTGTCCGGATGCCGCGACGAGAAGAACACTTCGTGCCCCGCCCGGGCCCACAGCTCGCCGAGGCTGCCCCCCTGCTGGCCCGAACCGATGATGCCGATGCGATAGGGCTTTGCCGTCTTCGGTACCTGAGACTGACCCGCCACAGGCACGAGGCCTGCGACCAGTGCCAATGCCGCGATGAGTCCTGCAAACCGTGTGCGTGCCATGCCGAGCCTCCCGTTTCGTGATCTGCCTGGGTCGGTGACCGTCATCGCATCGGCCCGCGCCCCGTCCGGGGCACCGCCGCATGCAACCAGGTGACTCACCGTGCGTCCGCTACTTCGCCTTGACCACCATCGTCAGGGCTTCGAGCAGCGTCTGGTCGCGCAGTTCGTCGCGTGGCCGCGGACTGGTGCCCCACGTCTCGTCAAGGACCGTCATCGTCCGCATCACGCATTCGATGTCGCAGGCCCCGCTCCCCGACTTGATGGTCAGCGCCGTCGCGCGGCGCTCGAGTTCGCCCAGCCAGCGATCGAACAGCTGCGATTCGCGCGAGTCGCCGCGGTCTTCGGGCTTCCACTTGAGCAGCCGATCCATAGCCTGCATGACTTCGGGGTCGGGCGGCGTGTCGCGGCCGCTGACCGAAATCGACACGGCCGTCGTCGGCCGGCCGGCAAAGGGCGATGTCGGCGAGCCGGTGCCGGTCTGCACGCGCACCTTCGACTCGGCGCGCTGCTTCACCGGCTTGAGCAGCGGCACCAGCGTGCGCGCCGCTTCGGCACGCACCGCCGCCGACGACACGCTCACAGAGGGCGGCGTGGTCTGCGCCGCCACCGGCGACGCCCACAGCCCTCCGCACATCAGCACTGACACGGCACAGATCGTCAGTCGGTCATGCATGGTGATGTCCTGCCTTTCGCGCTGATTCCACTACATCACCACTGGCCCCGCGAGGGAAGCCCTTCCTTCAGTTCGGCCGTCGTGGCAGTCCCGCACCCCGTCAGACCGACGCCTTGAGCACCGCTCCGCCGTAGCGCGGCGCCCACAGGCTGCCCACCAGCGCAATCAGCGCACAGGCCGCCATCAGGTAACCGGGGGCCTGCGGCAACCCGGACTGGCCAATCAGTGAGGTAGCGACAAGCGGTGCCATCCCGCTGAACAGCGTGAAGCCCACATTGAACACCAGAGCCACGCCCGTAAACCGGATGCGCGTCGGAAAGAGATCGGTCAGCATCACGGCAAACGTGCCGTTGGTCAGCCCGGCGCAGAGTCCGGCGATGACACAGATGAGCGTCAGGTCGACTGACCGGTCGACCAGTGCCGTATAGAACGGCACGGCCAGCAGCGCCAGCAGTCCCACACCGGCACGCAGCAGGTGGCGGGGTGCCATGCGCCCGGCCAGCCAGCCCGCCAGAAAGATGCCGAGAGCCGACGCCAGCACGCCGGCCGTCTGCGACAGCACCGCTTGCCGCGGGTCGTACTTGAGCACGGCCGACAGGAAGGCGGGCAGGTGCGAGAAGAACAGGCCGTTGAAGCACGCCGTGCCGGCCACGAGTGACGTGCCCACCACCACCTGCGGGGCATGGGTGCGCAGCAGTTCGCTGAAGGGCTGCTTCGACGCCAGGCTCTTCATCCGCTCGAATTCGGGTGACTCTTCGAGATTGCGGCGAAGCACGAAGCTCAGCACCCCGCCCAGTCCGCCCAGGATAAAGGCCAGCCGCCACCCGTAAAGGGGAATCAGCTCTGGCGGCAGGAACGTGCGCACGCCCACGCTCACCCCCGTCGCCGTCGCCACGCCCAGCGTCACGAACGCGAACACAAACCCGCACACCAGCGGGGCCTGCCGCGGCGCTGTCTCGACGACGTACGTCAGCGCCCCGGGCAGCTCGCCACCCAGGCAGAAGCCCTGCACGACGCGCAGGATGACCATCAGCAGGCTGGCCGCCACCCCCCACTGCGCAAACGACGGCACGAGGCCCATGCCCAGCGTGGCTCCCGACATTACAAACACCGACCACAGAAACACCCGGCGCCGGCCATAGCGGTCACCGTAGTGACTCAGCACAATGCCCCCGATGGGACGCGCCAGATACCCCACCGCAAACGCCGCAAAAGAGGCCATCAGCGAGGCGATGGCCGACGAGGCGGGGAAAATCGCCTCGGCGATGTCCCGGGCAAAGATGCCGAAAATCACAAAGTCATAGAACTCGAGGGTGCCGCCGAGGCTGGCCAGCAGCACGATGCGCCAGCCGCCGGCGCCGATGCGGTCAGGGGTCGTCATGCGGGCGGATTGTACTCACCCCGGGCCCGCTGTCGGGCCCCAGTCTTCGCCTGATGTTCGCGCCTGAAAATTTTTTTCGTCAGGGCCTCAAGCTTTTCCGGAACCCGCCGATTAGGTCTGTGCGAGGCGGAAACCGCCCCGCTTCAGACTCGAGGTTACCGTCATGCAGCTCGCCACCAGCCACTCGTTCTCGCCCTCCTGGTCAGCCCGTCACACCACCGACTACCGGTATCGACCGGCAGCGACCGTGGCCAAGGACGACCTCATGGAACTGCGCGCCGACCTGGCCCGCACAGGCGATGCCGTGCCCGAGTGGCTCGACGCGCTGATTGGCAACTTCGAAGTGGCCTCCGACCGGCACGGGATGATGTCGTTCGACCGCTTCCGCGGCTTTGCCGCCAGCAACGGCCTCCAGCCCCACGCACGCGTCTCGTAAGTCGACGGCGAGCCGTCTCGCCCCGGCATCCGCGCCCGGCATCCGCCGCGCACCGATCATCACTCCGCCGCCCGCCCGGGTCCCTGCCGACCCGCGCGGGCGTCATCGTGTGTGCAGGAACGCGCCCAGCCGCTCGAGCCCGGCGGTCAGCACGTCGGTGTGATTGGCATAGCCCATCCGCACCCAGCCTTCCATCGCCATCGCCTGTCCCGGGGTCAGCAGCACACCAGTCTCTGCCAGCAGCTGGCGGCAGAACGCGTATGAGTCTTCCCCCTCGGGAAGGCGCAGCAGGGCGGTCGTGCCGCTTTCGGGCTCGACCCACGACAGCTGCGGCTGCGTGGCCATCCACGATCGCACCAGCGCGAGGTTCCGCCGGGTGATAGCCCGACTCCGCGCCAGCACCGTGTCGGCCTGCATCAGGGCGATAGTGGCCAGATAGTCGTCCACGACGCCCACGCTGATCGTGTTGTAGTCGCGGTGAATCATCGCCGCGTGCAGCACCTCGGCCGGGCCCGCCATCCATCCCAGACGCAGGCCCGCCAGCGAGAAGGCCTTCGACATGCTGCCCGTGCTGATGCCCTTCGGATACACATCCGCCATCGACGCCGTGGTCCCCGGGTCGTGCTGGTCGAGGCCGCGATAGACCTCGTCGCACAGCACCCACGCACCCACGCGGTCGGCCAGAGCCGCCACGGCCCGCAGCGTCGGCTCGGGCATCAGCGCCCCGGTCGGGTTGTTGGGGTTGTTCAGCACCACGAGGCGCGTGCGCGCATCAATCAGGCCGGCCAGTGCATCGAGGTCGGGCTGGAACGCCTGCTCGGGCCGCAGGCGCAGGATGCGCACCTCGGCCCCGAGGCTCTCGGGGATGGAGTAGTGCTGCTGATAGGTGGGCTGCACGCTCACCACCACGTCCCCGGGTTCCACCAGGGCCTGATACGCCAGGCCATTGGCCCCGATGGCACCGTGCGCCACCAGCACCTGCGCGGGCGTCACCGCCCGGTACAGCCGCGCAATGGCACCGCGCAGTGCCTCGCTGCCTTCAATCGCTCCATACGTCAGAGGCAGCTGCCGCATCGCGTCGAACGCCTCAGCCGGCTGCGCAGCCAGCGACAGCAGCTCACCGACGGTGAGCGACGCCACACACGTTTCGGCCAGATTGTGCGAGCAACGCGTCTCGCACTCGTTCATCCACATCTCGACGCCGAAGGGGGCAATTCGCATAGCCGTGTACTGTAGCGCGGTCTGCCGCGCGCGCATCGGCTACCATTACCGGCGTGCTTGACGTCCTCGGGCTCGGCGCCCACGCCGTCGATCAGGTGTACCGCCTGCCGGCCGCACCCGATTTCCACGGTCTGCATTCCAAACTGCGCGTCTCGCGCCACACCGTCAGCTGCGGGGGGCAGGTGGCCACCGCACTCGCCACGTGTGCCGCCTTCGGTCTGCACGCGGCCTACCTCGGGCCGCTCGGTACCGACGACAACGCCGCCCGCGTCAGGGCCGAGCTCGACGGGCACGGCGTCGACCTCTCGCACGCGCTGGTGCGCCAGGGCGGAAGCCAGTACGCCGTCATCCTCATCGATGACCACTCGGGCGAGCGCGTCGTGCTCTGGGATCGTCCCGCGTCACTCACGCTGTCTGCCACCGATCTCCCGGTGCTGACGCTGCACTCGGCACGTGCCGTGCTCGTTGACGATGTGGATGCGGCGGCGAGTGCGGAACTGGCGCGTCGCGCCCGGGCGGCGGGCCTGCCGGTCGTCACCGACCTCGACCATCTCACACCGCACACCGAGGCCATCATCCGGGCGGCATCGCATCCGATCTTGTCAGAGCACCTGCCGATGGCCCTCACGCACGAGCCCACGCTCGAGCGGGCGCTGCATGCGCTGCGGGCGTGGACGCCGGGCATCATCACCGTCACGCTCGGCAAGGGCGGGGCCCTGGCGCTCGTCGGTGACACACTGGTGCATGAACCCGGCATCGACGTGCAGCCGGTCGACACGACCGGCTCGGGCGATGTCTTCCGCGGCGCGTTTCTCGCCGGGCTGCTGCAAGGGTTCGACATCGGGCGCACCCTGCGTCTGGCCAACCGTGTGGCAGGCGCCAGCTGCACCCGGCCTGGGGCCATGGGCGGGGTGCCGACGCGGGATGAAGCCCGCCGCTGGCTCGCCGAGGCCTGAGCCCGACCCCGCGGTGTCCCTCACATCGGCCCCGAACATGAATCCCGCAGAAGAGCACGCGCGGGTATAGTGAGGGCGCCACCACCCATGCCGCCCGCCACCGGATCGCCCGTGTCAGTGGACGCCGTGCTCGCGCGCGCCGGTCTGGTCACACCGGCCCAGCGCGCCTGGGCCTGGTACGACTGGGCCAATTCGGCCTACTTCACCACGGTCATCACTGCGGTCTTCCCCAGCTTCTTCGCCACGTATGCGGCCGCCGGGCTCGACCCGGCCGCCGCCACCACGCGCTTCGGCCTCATCACCACCCTGTCGACGGCCATCATCGCCGTGCTCGCCCCGCTGCTCGGGGCCATCGCCGATCGCGCCGCCATCCGCAAGCCGCTCATGGCCGGCTTCATTGCGCTCGGCACCCTCAGCTGCGCCGCCATGGTGTTCATCGGCCAGGGTCAGATCGGCCTCGCCTCGGCGCTCTTCATCCTCGGCAACATCGGCGCCTCCGGGGCGATCGTGCTCTACGATTCGCTGCTGCCGCATGTGGCACGCGCCGACGAAGGTGACCGCGTGTCGTCGGCCGGATATGCGGTCGGCTATGTCGGCGGCGGGCTGCTGCTGCTCATCAACCTCGCGTGGATTCTGCAGCCGGCGACGTTCGGCTTTCCCGACACCGCCACGGCCGTGAAGGCGTCCTTCCTGGCCGTCGCCGTCTGGTGGGCGGTGTTTTCGCTGCCGCTCTTCCGCCGCGTGCCCGAGCCTCCGGCCGAGCAGGCCCCGGGCGACGAACGCGGCACAACGGTCGTGGCCGATGCGTGGTTCCGGCTGCTCAGCACGTTCCAGCAGGTGCGCCGTTACCGGCAGGCCTTCCTGTTCTTCCTCGCCATGCTGCTCTATCAGGACGGCATTCAGACCATCATCCGCATGGCCTCGATTTACGGGGCGGAAATCGGCATTCCGCAGGACGCCCAGATCGGGGCCTTCGTGCTGGTGCAGTTCATCGGCATTCCCTTCGCGCTGCTCCTCGGCAAGCTGGCCAGCCGCATCGGCACCAAACGCGCACTGTTCATCGCCATCGCCGTGTATGCCCTGGCCACCGTCCTCGGCTATTTCATGGACAGCGTGACCGACTTCTTCCTGCTGGCGGCGCTCGTCGGCACCGTGCAGGGCGGCGCACAGGCCCTCAGCCGCTCGCTCTTCGCACGCATGGTGCCTGCCAGTCAGTCGGCCGAGTTCTTCGGGTTCTTCGCCGTGGCCGAGCGCTTCGCCACCGTGCTCGGGCCGTTGGTCTTCACCATCAGCGTGGCGCTCACCGGGTCGAGCCGGTCGGCGGTGCTCGCCATTCTCGGGTTTTTTGTGGCCGGGGCCTGGCTGCTGAGCCGTGTCGACGAGGCCGAAGGCATCAGGGCGGCCCGCGAGGGCGGTTCGGCATAGCGGGGCCGTTGCCGGTCGTGATACAACTGCGGGGTTCGAAAGGAATGCGAGGCACCATGGCACACGAAACGACACGTCGCGAAATGCTGAAGACAACCGGAATGGCCGCTGCGGCGGTGAGCATGGTGACCCTGCCCGAGTGGGCACTGCCCGCCATGGCCCAGGGCGAAACCCTCGTGCCCTTCGCCGACTGGCCCGAGAACTTCAACGCCAACCCCGCACCCGACCGCCGGCTCTTCAACACCCAGGGCATCACCTCGCCCTACACCGCCGCCGATCAGTTCTTCACCACCCAGCACTACGGACACCCGGTGATCGACCCGGCCTCGTGGCGCCTCAAGGTGTCGGGGCTGGTCGACCGTCCGGCATCGCTGTCCGTCGACGAGCTGCGCAAGCTCGGCGGCACCGAGCTCGTCGCCGGCTTCGAGTGCTCGGGCAACCGGCGTCCGCTGCAGGGCCTCATCGGCAACGGCCGCTGGACGGGCGTGCCGCTCAAGACCGTGCTCGAGCGCGCCGGCCTCAAGGCCAGTGCCCGCGAAATCGTGTTCTTCGGCGCAGACAAGGGACCCGAGGAAGTGGAGTTCCGCGCACAGAAGTTCAGCGTCGAGCAGAACTATGGCCGCAGCATGGCCCGCGACAAGGCGCTCGCCTCTGATGCGTTCCTGGCCTACGCCCTCGACGGTCAGCCGCTCACCCGCCACCAGGGCGCACCCCTGCGCCTCATCGTGCCGGGCTGGTACGGCGCCCCCAACGTCAAGTGGCTCTCCGAAATTCATGTGCAGGAAGACCAGTACCTCGGCAAGTTCCAGGCCCGCTGGTATCGCACGCTCAAGGGCGAGATGATCAACGGCGAGATGAAGTGGGTCGAGACTGCCATCACCCACCTGCAGCTCAAGTCGTTCGTCGCGCGCGTCACCCGCATGGGCAACGATTACAAGGTGCTGGCCATCGCCCTCAACGACGGCACGCCCCTCAAGTCGGTCGAACTCAAGATCGATGACGGCCAGTGGGTCGCCATGACGCCCGACACTACCACCTCGGCCAAATATGGCTGGAAGTTCTACAACTACACCTGGAAGGGCGCCGCCGCTGGCGAGCACACGCTCGTCTCGCGCGCCACCGACACCACCGGCAAGGTGCAACCGACCGAGGCCGAACTCGAGGTCAAGAAGACCTTCCTCGAGGACAACTCGCAGCACCCCCGCAAGGTGCGCCTGGCCTGAGCCTGACGCCGTCTGTCCGAACCCTTACGCCAGCCAGCCTCGTCTTTCACAAGAAGACGGGGCTGGTGTGTTTATGACGATTGTTCTCGCCGGCGGCACCGGCTTTCTCGGGCGTGCGCTCACGGCCGCTCTCACCTCCGCAGGGCACCAGGTCCTCAATCTGTCCCGCCGTCCTCGACCCGGGAACCCGCACGACGTTGCCTGGACGCCTGACGGCACCGCTGGTCCCTGGACCTCGGCGCTCGACGCCGCCGACGTCGTCATCAATCTTGCGGGCGAAGGCATTGCCAATCGCCGCTGGTCGGCCGAGCGCAAGGCGGCGCTCCGCACCAGCCGCATCCTGCCCACCCGCAGCCTCGCGCTGGCCCTCAAGGCGGCCGCGCCGCGGCCACGCCGGTTCATCACCAGTTCCGCCATCGGTTTTTACGGGGCCCACGACAATGAGGTCGTCACCGAGGCAACCGCCCCGGGCGCCGACTTTCTGTCGACCCTGTGCGTGGAATGGGAATACGAGGCGGCCCAGGCGGCCTCGCCCGACACACGCGTTTACCTCCTGCGCACGGGCATCGTCCTGCATCCCGACGGCGGGGCGCTCAAATCGATGCTGCCGCCCTTCCGACTCGGGGTCGGCGGCCCGATGGGTCATGGACGGCAGTTCATGCCGTGGATTCACCTCGACGACTGGGTGCGCCTCGCCACCTGGCTCGCCGAAGGCCACGGCGATGCCGCCGCACCGATGGCGGTCTGGAACGGCACCGCGCCGACCCCGGTCACCAATGCCGAGTTCGGTCGCATCCTCGGGCGCGTGGTGCGGCGTCCCGCCGTGATGCCCGCCCCCGCAGTTGCACTGCGGTTGCTGCTCGGCGAGTTCGCGCAGTTCCTGCTGACCGGCGCACGCGTGGTGCCGGCCGCGGCTGAACAGCACGGCTTCCAGTTCCGGTTCCCCACCCTCGAACCTGCCCTGCGCGACCTGCTCGACTGAAGGCAGGGCAGCGGGGCCGGGGTGTTTCATTTACACTCTTTGCAAATGCCGCGTCGCGCTGTCTACGCCCTCTACTTCTGCTCGGGCGCCTGCGGTCTGGCCTATCAGGTGCTGTGGCTGCGGCAGCTCTCGTACGTCTTCGGCGTCACCGCCTATGCCGCCAGCACCGTGCTTGCCGCCTTCATGGCCGGCCTCGCCATCGGCAGCTGGCTCGCCGGTCCGCTGCTGAAGCGCGTCAGGCAGCCCCTCGCTGCGTTCGGCATCGTCGAACTGCTCATCGGCAGCGCGGCGCTCGCCACGCCGATCATGCTGGGCGTGGCCAGCTCGGTGTTCCGTGCGTTCTACGGCACAGGCCCCGACACCTTCACGCAGCAGACGCTCATCAGGTTCATCTGCGCGTTTGTCGTGCTGCTGCTGCCCACGGTGCTCATGGGGCTCACGCTGCCGCTCGTCAGTGCCTCGTCTGTCATTCAGGGACCGCGCTTCTCGTCACACGTCAGCACGCTGTACGCGGTCAACACGGCCGGTGCCGTCTCGGGGGCCCTGCTCACCGGCTTTGTGCTCATCGGCGCCATTGGCATGCAGGCCACCTTCTGGCTGGCCGCCGCCCTCAACGCGTTCGTCGGTCTCTCGGCCCTCGGCCTGCAGCGACGACTCGCCGCTGGCACTGACACCGCCGCAGATGCGTCCCACTCGGGTGCCGTCGCTCCGCCTGCCGACGCGGCCCGCCCCTCGGGCGATGCATCCGGCGCAGGCTCGACGGCCCCTGTCAGCGGCGCGCGCGTCATCTGGCTGGTGATGGCCCTGTCCGGGGCGGCCTCTCTCGCGCTCGAAGTGGTCTGGTTCCGGCTGATGACGCTCTTTGTCGACGCCACCACATACGCCTTTACCACCACGCTCGCCATTGTGCTGGTGGGCATCGCCCTCGGGGGCGCGACCGCCGCGCGCCTGCTGTCGCGTCCGCGCAACTGGGTGCTGTGGCTCGCCGCGATTCAGGTCGCCACCGCGGTGGGCGTGGTGCTGAGTCTCGGACTGCTGACCTGGCCCGGCGTGCCGCTGGTGTCCGGGATGCGAGCCCTGCAGCGGGTCCTGCTGTCGTTCCTGCTGCCGTCACTGCTGATGGGCGTGTCCTTCCCGCTGCTGCTGCGCCTAGGCGTACCCCCCTCAGACGCACCCGACGATGAGTCACAGGCAGCGGCGCGTGCGGCCCTCGTCGGTCGCTTCTACGGCGTCAACGTGCTTGGCGCCATCATCGGCTCACTGGCCGGAGGCTTCCTCCTGCTGCCGTGGCTGGGCACGCGGCTCAGCCTGGTGGCCGTGGCCGGGGTGTTCGCCGTCGCCGGACTGGCAGTGGCCTTGCTGCAGCGGCGCATGGCCACCTGGCTGCCACTGGCCGTCATGGTGGCCCTGGCCGGCGTCATGGCCACGCGCCTGCCCGATCCCTACGTCACCACCACGCGCGACCGCATCGGACCGGGCATCGTCGAAGTGTTCCGCGAGGAGGGTGCACAGACCTCCGTCAGTGTGCACGAGTCACAGTTCGAGCGCGTGCTGCGCGTCGGCGGTCTGCACCAGGCCAACGACACGCAGGGCATGGTCAAGGTGCATCGCCAGATCGGCATCCTGCCCGTGGCCCTGCATCCGAATCCGCGCGAGGCCCTGGTCATTGGCCTGGGCGGTGGCGCCTCGGCCGGGGCGGTCAGCCAGCATGCCGGCATTGACGTGCAGGTCGTCGAACTCTCTGAGGGTGTGCGCAAGGCCGCGGCCTACTTCGCCCACATCAACTACGACATCCTCAACCGTCCCAACGCCCGCATGCGCGTCGACGATGGGCGTAACTTCCTGCTGCTGTCGGGCGAGCGCTTCGACGTGATCACGGCCGACATCATCCAGCCGATTCACGCGGGTGCCGGCAGCCTCTATTCGAAGGAATACTTCCAGCTGGTGCGGCAGGCGCTGAAGCCGGGCGGCATCGCCATGCAGTGGATTGGCCAACGCGAGCGTGCGCACTACCTCCTGATTATGCGGACGTTCCTCGAGGTCTTTCCGCACACGACGCTCTGGCTCGACGGCAGTCTCATGGTCGGTTCGCTCGAACCGCTCAGACTCAACCGCGAGGCGTTCGAACGCAAGTTGAGCGATCCTCAGACGCGCGAGGCACTTGCCGCAGCCGGCCTCAGCTCCTTCGACGATCTGCGCCGCTGGTATACCGGGGGACCCGATGCGATGCGTGCGTTCGTGGGGCCGGGGCCGCTGCTGACGGACGATCGGCCTCTGGTGGAATATCACCGGTCGCTGCCAGCCGACACCGAGCGCCTCGACGTAACGGCGCTGCGAAGTTCCATCGCGGAGATCGATCCGCCCACGCCGTAGGCCGCTGACCCTGAGACGCCGGCGGTTCCCGGCGTCGTGGTACTCGCACGGGCCGCGATGCGGCCGTGTCGTGCACCCGGACCCGGTGCCGGCCGTCAGAGGACGGGCGGCGCCCCGGTGCGGAAGTCACCGCCCAGCAGCGACACCGAGTCGGCGCCGAGCCAGCGATCGATGATGCTGGCGTACACCGACCGGAAGTCGGTCTCGTGCCGCACATCACCGGCGCTGCTCTCGAGCGTCGGGTTCTGGGGATCGGGTCGCAGGTCTGCCGCCGTGCCGTGCAGGCCGCCGCGCACACCGCCGCCCATCAGCATCATCACGCCGCCCGCGCCATGGTCGGTACCCTGGCTGCCGTTCTCGAAGACGCGCCGGCCGAACTCGGTGTAGATCAGCACCAGCGTGGAGCCCAACAGCCCCTGCACCTGCAGGTCGTCGTGAAACGCCTTCAATCCGTCATCGAGCGTACCCATGAGGTTGAAGTAGCTGCCGGTGTTGACGCCCTGTCCGGCGTGCGTGTCATAGCCGCCGGTCTGCACCCAGAAGATCCTGGTGCCGATGCCCCGGTTCATCGCGCCCGCTACCGCCCGCAGCGCCTGGCCGAATCCGCTCGTGGGATACGTGGCCGACGGCCGATACGCGGCCACGGTCGCCACCCGATCGATCGTGTTCAGGGCCGCGCGGGTGGTGCCGTTCACAAACGCCAGATGCGGACGTTCCACCGGCACATGCGACGCAATGCGGGCCTGCGCCTCGCGTTCGGCAAGGGCCTCGGCTCCGGTATTCGGGCTGGCGAGCACATAGGTCGCCGGGTTGACAATCGAGTGAATGCCCATGGTGTTGGCCATGAGGGGCCGCGGGGTTTGGCGCTCGGTGTTCCAGGCCACCAGCGGATCGAGCGGACCGGGCAGCGAATCGAGATACCGCCCGAGCCAGCCCGGCCCCGAAGGAGCGGTCGGGTTGGCCGTGCCCCAGATGTCATAGCCGGTAAAGTGCGAACGGCTCGAATTCGGGTAGCCCGTGCGCTGCACAATCGCGAGACGGCCGCCGTCAAAGACGCGCTTGAGTCCGCGCAGCCGGGGATGCAGCCCGAGGTGTGCACCCGATCGATCCTGGCCGATCTGCAGCACAGTGCCTGCAGGCACCGCGATGCTGGGGCGACGCGAGTAGTAGAACGGATCGCGATAGGGAATGACCGTGCTGAGCGCATCGTTGCCGCCGCTCAAATATACGACGACCAGGTTGCGCGAGGTCTGGCCCTGCGCGGCTGCCACGTCCTGCAGCACGTGCGGCGCGATGAAGCCATAGGTGAAGGCGGTGACTCCGCCCCGGACAAACGTGCGTCGCGACAGATGCATGAGGTGTCCTACACGAACTGGAATTCCGACGAGCCGAGCAGCAGCCGCACGGCACCGGGTACCTTCGTCGTCAGCTGCGCATCGGTGCCGGTCCAACGGATGCCTGCCCGCAGATAGTCGTGCAGCGCACTGTATCCATCGCTGCTGAACCCCGGCGTCTGATAGCGCGCCAGCAGAAACTCGAGCACCCGTTCCGGTGACGCACGGAACGCCTGCGCCTCGCGGACCAGATTCGTCCGCTGATTCGTCGCCAGCGTCGACGCGAAGTTGAGCCGCGCCAGCATCGACGAGGTCGTGAACCAGTGGGGACCGGTGGCCCAGCCATTCACGTCGGGAGGCTCGTACAGCGACTGCCCCATGTTGACCAGCGGCGTGATGGCCGCATCCACCGACAGTCCGCGCCAGCCGGTTTCCTTGATCGCCCGCACCACATACTCGACGGGCCACGCATAGCGCTGATAGACGTTCGCGCTGCTCAGGAACTCGGGAGAATGCAGCAGTCGCCGCAGCATCGCGTGGATGCTGAACGTGCCACTGGTCCGATAGGCCTCGGCCGCCTGCCTGATGAGGCCTTCATCGGGCGCATCGACATCGTTGATGAAGAAGGCATACAGCCGCCGCGCCAGGCGCTCGGCCGTCGCCGGATGGCGAGCCAGGGCATCAATCAGATCCAGGCCATCCTGCACACCCTGTGCGGCAGCCCTCGCAGGAATCGTGCGCGACCCGTCCGGATAGATCGGGAAGCTGAACGTCTTGGGATCGGTGTCGTGCTGCGCCGGGTTGTAGATCGACCGGTAGTAGCTGTTGACCTCGTCCGTACGATTGTTCACCACCACCAGCTCGAGGTTCCAGCCGGTGAACACACGCGCCGCCGCATACACATCGGCTTCGGTGTGCTGGCCGACACCCACCGTGAACAGCTCCATCAGCTCGCGGCCGAAATTCTCCTGAGGACGCGTGCGGATGTTGGTGCGGCCGTCCAGCCACACCAGCATCGCCGGATCTTTGGCGACCTCGATCAGCAGATCGCGGAAGTTGCCCGTGGCCATGTCGCGGAACATCTGCACCTGCCCGCGCGTGCCGTTCGGCTGGCGCGCCGCATCCATCATCTTCGTGGCGTGGATGCTGCCGAAGGTGCCGGCCACTTTCGAATACGCCGTCGCAAAGTAGTGGTGCCAGAACAGCGCCAGCTTCTCCTGCAGCGGCCGCCGCGTGTGCATCATCCGGAACAGCCACCGCTGGCGTGCGTCGTTGATCACCGTGTCTGGCGAGAAGGTACCGCGCACCGTCACGCCGGCATGCGCAGGGTGCCCGATGAGGGCGTCGGTGCCGTCCGGAGCCTCGGCATAGTGCAGCAGCTCGTCGATCAGCTGCGCCGGCGTGAAGTCGGCAAAGTAGGACAGATCGTCGGGGCTGGCCCCGAATCCCATCCGGCGGAGGATATGCTCGTGCATACCGTCGCTCTCCCCTCGAATGTTAATGATAACTGAATCGGCACGGGCGGGAAAAAACACAGGCCCCGGCGCCCTGACGGTCAGGACGCCGGCGCCTGTTCCCCACTCGGTCTTGCGTGCGGCCGGACAGCATGCGCGGCCCGGTGCCGGATACTAGCGCGACGCCGGCTTCGGTGCCTGCCCCAGGCTCAGCAGGTTCGCCATGATGCGATAGGCCCCGTCAGTGCCCGCCGGCAGCTGACGCCACAGGCCCAGCCCCACATAGATCCACCGGCCCTTGCCCACCTGCGCCTCGACCAGTGCCCCGCGCTTGGTGCCGCGGTTATACGCAAACGGTTCCTCGAACTCGATGAGGTCCTTCATGCGCGGGTCGCGCTTGTTGGTGTCGAGGAAGTAGAGTCCGCGCTCCTGCACCCAGCCCGTCCAGTCGGCACGCCCGATCGCATTCGGCCCGGTGAACACCGGATTGGTCGGCTCGAGAATGCGCACTTCGGCATTCTCGTCAGTCACACGCTCACGACCCACCACACCGGGGTAGGGACCATACTGCGCATCGTTGAACTCGAACTTGTTGTAGTTGACGATGACGGTACCGCCGGCGGCGGCGTAATCGAGCAGCCGCTGGTTGTAGGCGCGCAGGTCAAGCCGGCGTTCATACGCGCGCACGCCGGTCATCACCACGTCGTATTTGGTCAGGTCACCCCACGCGAGTTCGTCCGGGCCAATCAGCGACACGGTCACACCCAGCTGCTCGAGGGCCTGGGGCATCTGGTCACCCACGCCCATCACATACCCCACCGACAGGTTGGGCTTCACCGCCACATCGACGGCCTTGGCCGTAATCTCGGGCGTCACCAGCACGTGCCGGCGCGTCGTGTGTGGATACTCGACCAGCTGGTACCCGAGCGCATAGTCACCTCCGCCCGACTGCACCCTGGCCGTGATGGGGAAGCTGCTGCCACCGGGCTTCGACGCCGCAGCCATCAGCATCGGCGACGGCGGCACCTCGACCTCGAAGCGTACCGTGATCGCCTCGTCTTCGCGGGCAAAGCTCACCGGCTGCGTGGCCGGCGTCGCACGCCAGCCCTGAGGCAGCCCCAGCACCACGTCTCCCCGCGCGGCGCCCTTGGCATGGTTGACGACCGTCACCCGCACATCCTTGCGCGTCCCGCGCGCATTCGCCGGCGAGGCACTTGTCGGCACAATCAGCGTCTCGGGCGTCATCGTCACGGCGAAGCCAGGCACCACGTGCAGCTCGGCGCGCTTCTCACCGCTGAACAGGTTCCCTTCCGAGCGGGCCTGCACCGGCACGGTCACCGGAAACTCGACCCCGTTCATGGCCAGTGTGAACGTGGCCGTGAACGGCGTGGGCCTGAATGGGGATCCGAACGGCACATCGGGATCGACCGTGAACCGCGACACCCCCGGGGTATAGCGGAAGTGCGCCGCCGTCAGGCGCGCATCGGCCGGAATGACGCCGCCGCGATCGGTAGCCTGCGAGAAACCGTTCAGCACACGCGACTTCACCTTGACCGTCGTCGTCCCGCGCACGGCGGCGATGAGCTGCACGCCCACCTGCTGCCCCGGGGTGACGATGCCGTCATTGGCAATGGCCTCGATGCGCGTGTCGGTGGCTGCCACCAGGGCATTGATGAACTGCTGTTCCTTCTGCGCCATCCGGAAGTCGATTTCGTAGCGCGCCTCATCTGACAGGCCCATGCCCGCGAGCCCGGCTCGCAGTGCCCGCGTCGACGTCAGGCCTGCCGCCAGCGGCGCCACGGCACCGGCGCTGCCACGGGCACCCAGCTCGCGCCGGGCTGCCTGCACGTGTCCTGCAATCTCGGTCAGTGCGGCCGTCAGCGCTGCCGGGGGCGTGGCACCCGCATAGCCCGCCAGCGAGGCGAGGCTGTGGTTCACACCGTCGAACGGATCCTGTTCCACGCGGTTCACACCGTCAGGCAGCACCGTGTCGCGCAGGCGATACGCCCGTACGCTGCCCGGCCCCATCATGCTCGTCTCGCCCGGCAGCGGCAGCAGCTGCGACATGCCCTGACACTTGTGCATGCTGCGCGCCTCGCCCGACAGCTCGTTGTAGGTGCGGCCCAGCACGGGGTCATACTGCGTCCCGCCGCGGAACTGCAGCGCCGTCGATGCCCCCGGCGTGCCCGAAAACGACGGCACCTGGCCGCCGGGTGCAGAGAAGCCGGCGGTGTAATAGAACTTCGCCGGCTGCCACGGACGCAGGCCGTCCTTGATCTGTTCGGGATACTTCGTTGGATCAGCCGCCAGGCGGAACGCCTCTGACGTCAGCCGCGATGACGTCTGGTGGTGCTGCCCGCCCCCCTCGCCGTCGAACACGAACCCGACGATCACGTGGGGCCGAATCGTGCGGATCATCCGGACGAAGTCGCCCAGAATCTCCTCCTTGCCCCACTTCTCCATGGTTTCTTCCACGCTGAAGGAAAACCCGAAGTCGACCGCGCGCGTGAAGAACTGCTCGGCGCCGTCATAGCGATGGGCCGCCAGCAGCTCTTCGGTGCGCAGCACCGCCAGGGCCTCGAACAGCTCGGGGCCGATCTCGTTCTGGCCGCCCTCGCCGCGCGTCGACGTCACCAGCGTCGTCCGCATGCCCTTGCCGAAGCCGTAGTAGGCCAGCATGGCGTTGTTCTCGTCGTCAGGGTGCGCTGTGGTCATCATCAGCGTGCCCACCGTCTCGAGCTTGCGCAGGGCCAGCTCGACGGCCGGCGTTCCGCGCAGCCCTGTCACCGGCTGCAGCTGGTGCTGCGCTGACACCGTAGATACCGTAGACACAAAAACGGCCGCCAGGGAGGCGGCCACCGCAACACCGGTCACAAGCTTCTTCATCGACATGATCCTGAGAGGGATGGTGCGGGAAGGCCCAGGGGCCCTCCCGCATCGTCAACGCTCACTAGAACGTGAACTTGATACCGAACTGCAGCTGGCGCTGCTCGTACCCGCCGGTCGGCACCAGATCCTTGCCGCTCTTCGGCAGCGCCACGGTGGGCACGCCGAGCGTATCGGTCGCAATGACGGCGTTCACGCCCGACACCTGCACGGTGTTGAACAGGTTCTTCACTTCCGCAATCGCCTCGATGGCGCGGTTGCCACCCACGCGCACACGACGCGAATAGCGGAAGTCAACGTTATAGCGCGCGGGCAGGCGCAGCGAGTTGCGCGCCACACCCACAGGACGGTCAGCCGCCGTGCCGTCGTTGTTCAGCTCGCGGTTGCTGCGCAGGTTGATCGGAATGCCGCTCGCAAACTGCATCGCGATGCCAAACACGTTGTTGTTCAGGATGGCGCCCATCGCGCCATCCTTGTCGACCTGCGGCGTCGCCACGACGCTGCCCGTAAACGTGTGCCGCTGGTCGAGCACATTCGGACCGCGGTCGCGGTCGAGGCTGGTCACGTCAGTACGGCCCGCATCGCCCTGCACCGACAGTGCGCCGGTGATCGGGGCATTGTCGTCGCTCTTGCCCAGCGTATAGGCCAGGTCAAAGCCGATGCCGTTCACATTGCGCCGCGTGAACTGCAGCGTCATGTTCCTGTAGGTCGACTCGCCGATCGACTGCGTGGCGTTGATGACGTTATAGAGCGGATTCGCGCGCGTCGAGGCGTTGACCGCCGTGCTGAAGATCGGGTTGCCGTCCGACAGCGTGCCAATCGGGTTGATGAGGTTGATGTTCGTCACCACCGGCAGGTTGTAGCCGCGGACATACGAACCACCCACGCCCACCGAATAGCGATCGTTCAGCGCATGCTCGAACTGCACGTTGCTCTGCCACGCACGGGCAATCTGGAAGCTCGGATCCACGGTCCACGCCGTGTTCGGCTGCGCACCCGCGCCGGCGCTGAGAATCGCCGGGAACCGCGGGGCCCCCACCTGCGTGGGCTGGAGCGATGCCGACGCCCGCGCATTGGTGCCGTCATTCTGCAGCGCCTGCTCATAGATGGCGTTGAGCGGCTGGTCGAACATCAGGCCCGTGTTGCCGCGCAGCACCGTGCGGCGCTGATTGCCGAGGGTCCACACAAAACCGAAGCGGGGCGCGAAATTGTTCTTGTCGATCGCGAACTCGCGCGACGTGGCAATCGGGGCATTGGCCACCGGATCAGGCGTGCGGTAGCGGTCGTAGCGCACGCCGTACAGCACCTTCAGGTTCGACGTGACGCGCCAGTCGTCCTGCACGAACAGGCCCAGCTGCGACGTGTTGTACTCGAGATTCGGCTGGCCGAAGTATTGGGTGAACGTCTGGTAGCCGAGGGGGTTGGCACCGCTCACCGCTGCCTGATACGCCGCGACGTTCGCGAAGGTGTACTGCGCGGCCGGAGCGGCCGTGCGCGTGTCCTGCACCATCTGCACGTCGAAGCCCGCCTTCAGCGCGTGATCGCCACGCAGGTAGGTGGTGCTGTTGTTCACCTGCAGCACGTTCTGCGTGAAACCGAAGCCCGCATCAGACACGCTGCCCACCGGGCCGCCGATGTTCGCCACGCCGGTGATGTTCACCGCCGGGCCCTTGCCTGCCAGTGCGTTGGGCGTGCGGGCCTGCGCGCGCGTCGCATACTGCACGCGCAGTTCGTTCAGGAAGCTGCTCCCCAGCGTCGACACCAGCTGCGCCGCCGTCGAGTGCTGGCGGTCGGTGAAGTCGGTCGCGCGCTGCACCGACGTCAGCCCGCCGCCGATGTTCGCCGTGATGAAGTTGTCGAAGAACATGTAGCGCACCGACAGCCGGTTGCCCTGGCTCAGCTGGTGGTCGATCTTGCCGATGGCAAACTCGGTGTTGAGTCCGCGCGGCATGTAGCGCGGTTCAGTCAGGCCCAGCGCGGCCTGGTTGGCCGCCGAAATCGTGATGACGCTCAGCCCCGACAGGTCACGTTCCGTGTGCTCGTACCCGCCGAAAAAATGCGTCTTGTCCTTCACAATCGGACCGCCGAGGTCGAACGTGTAGACATTCACGTCCGTCGGCGGCTTGTTGGCCGTCGTGCGCTCGCCCTGCGTGTAGAACGGAAATGCCACCATCGGCTGGCGCTGGAAGCGGTAGCTGCCCTGCCCCCGGAAGGTATTCGTGCCCGACGGCGTAATCGCGTTATAGACCAGCCCCATCGTCTGCCCGAATTCGGGTGCGTAGCCGGTGGTCACCACCTTCACTTCGCGAATCATCACTTCCGACATCGGCATCTGCCGCAGGCCGGCGCGATCCTTCTGCGTGTTGTTGCTGCCGTCCACCTGATAGTTGACGCGCAGCAGCGCGCCGTTCGCCGTCAGGCGGGGCACACCGAATTCGTTGGTTTCAAAGCCCACCACGCCCGGCTGCAGCAGCGCGAAGTTGTAGGGGTTGCGCGAGGTCAGCGGCAGCGTCTTGATTTCCGCCTGACTCAGCGTGCGGCCCTGCTCGATCTTGCCGAGGTCGACAATCGGCGCATCGGCCGTGACCGTGACCGTTTCTTCCAGGGTGCCCACTGACAGCGAGAAACTGATGACGGCGGTCTGCCCCGCCCGCAGCGTGACACCCGTCTGCTCGAACTTCTTGAAGCCCTGCAGCTCGGCCGTCACCTTGTATGTGCCGAGCGACAGCAGCGGCGCGCGGTACAACCCGCGTTCGTTCGTCACAACCGCACGCGTGTCGCCGGTGTCGATGTTGACCACCGTCACGGTGACGCCCGGCAACACCGCCTTCTGATCGTCGGTGACCGTGCCTTCAATCGTGCCGTTGATGGCGGTCGACTGTGCCGCCGCAGAGACGGCGGTGGCCAGCGCCAGCATCAGGGCCAGGAATGTTCGCTGCATGGAGCGGAGCCTCCCAAATCAAATACGGACCAGCTGTCAGTATATGTCCGGCAGCTTGAGGTCATCGACTGAAACGACGGTCCCGTCCCCGGCGATGCAGGGGCATAATGTCGACGTGATAACCGTCCTCAGGCGGGTGCTGGGTCCCCTGCTGGTGATAACACTCGTGCTCGGACTGGGAGCCGCATGGTGGGTGCGCACCCGGCTCCACGACAGCCTGCCGGTGCTGGAGGGAGAACTCGCGGTCAAGGGCCTGTCGGCACCGGTCACCGTCACCCGCGACGCCAGAGGCATTCCCTTCATCTCGGGCGGATCGCGTGCAGACGTCGCGCGCGCCCTCGGCTTCATCCACGCGCACGACCGCTTTTTCCAGATGGACCTGCAGCGTCGCCAGCCCGCCGGCGAGCTCAGCGCCCTGGTCGGACCCGCGGCCGTCGCCGCCGACCAGCGCATGCGGCCCCACCGGTTCCGTCAGGTGGCCCGCGAGGCCCTCCAGAGGGCCGATCCGTCGTGGCGCGACCTGCTCGTCGCCTACACCGACGGCGTCAATGCAGGACTCGCCGCCCTCGGCGCGCCCTCGTTCGAGTACGCCCTGCTGCGCCAGTCGCCCGAGCCCTGGACGCCCGAAGACTCGATTCTGGCCGTTATGGCGATGTTCGTGGCCCTGCAGGGGCGCCAGATGGAGTTTGAACAGGGCGCCGAACAGGTGCGAAGTGCCGTGCCCCCCGAGGTGTTCGAGTTCCTCACCCGCGCAGGGTCAGAGTGGGACGCCCCCGCTGAAGGCGAGGCCATCAGCCGCCCCCCTGTGCCAGAGCCCGGGCAGTTCAATCTGCGCAGCACACTGGCGGCTGCCGCCCTGCCCGTCGCGGATACAACCGCCGATCCCGACGCCATCGCTCACGCCGCGATTGGCTCGAACAACTGGGCCGTCGACGCCGCGCACACCGGCGGGCACGGCGCCCTGCTCGCCAACGACATGCACCTGCAGCTCGGCGTCCCCAACATCTGGTACCGCGCCGCGATGCAGTTCCCCGACCCGTCGCAGCCGGGCACCACCCGCACGCTGCACGGCGTCACCCTGCCGGGCCTGCCCGTCCAGGTCGTCGGCAGTAATGGCGACGTGGCCTGGGGCTTCACCAACACGGGAGGCGACTGGAGTGACCTGGTCCGCATTGATCCCGATCCCGCCAACCCTGATCGCTACCTCACGCCCGATGGACCGCGCGCGTTTGAGCACCTCACCGAGCCGATCGAGGTTCGTGGCGAATCCGCCCGCCCCCTCACCATTCGCACCACCATCTGGGGGCCCGTCGTCTGGACCGATGTCGACGGCCGCGACTATGCCCAGCACTGGGTGGCCCACGATCCCGACGTCATTGCCGGCGATCTCTCACGTCCCGAACGGGCCCGCACCATCGATGAGCTCATGACAGCAGTCGTCGGACTCGGCGTGCCCCATCAGAATGTCGCCATGGCCGGCCGCGATGGCCGCATCGCCTGGACGGTGGGCGGGGCTATTCCCGTCAGGCGTGGCTTCAGTGGTACCACACCGGTGTCATGGGCCGACGGCACCAGCGGGTGGGACGGCTATCTTCCCGCCGCCGCGATGCCCCGCATCATCGACCCCGAGGTCGGCCGCGTGTGGACCGCCAACGCCCCCGTGGTCGATGGGGCGCGCCTCGCCACGATCGGCGACGGCGGCTATGCCGACGGCATCCGCGCCCGCATCATCCGCGATCACCTGCTGGCGCGCACCTCGGCCAGTCCGCGCGACATGCTCGCGCTGCAGCTCAACGACCGCGCCCTCTTCCTCGAACGCTGGCGCACCCTCGCGCTGCGCACACTCGATTCGGCCGCAGCCGCAGCGCCAGCCGACCGCGCAGACGCGCGTCGCCAGATGCGCGACCTCATCGACCGCACCTGGACCGGCCGGGCCTCGACCGACTCGACCGGCTACCGCCTGGTCCGCATGTTCCGCACCGACATCGTCCGCCGCGTACTCACCTTCGTCACCGCACCCGTGAAACAGAAAGACCCGACGTTCGACTACACGCAGCTGGGCCGCACCGAAGGCCCCGTCTGGGCCATCGTCGATGCACGGCCGATGCACCTGCTCGACCCCCGCTATGAGTCGTGGGATGCGCTGTTTCTCGACGCCATCGACGCGGTCTATGCCGAACTGACCGCCGACGGTCGACCGCTGGCCGGACAGACGTGGGGCGAGGCCAACCGCGCACAGATCGTCCATCCGCTCACGGCGGCCGTGCCGCTGCTGGGCCGGTGGCTCAACATGCCCGGCGATCCGCTGCCAGGCGATGCCTACACCCCGCGTGCACAGTCACCCCGCACAGGCGCGTCGGAACGGCTCGTCGTCTCACCGGGCCGCGAAGCCGAAGGGCTGCTGCAGATGCCGACCGGCCAGTCATCGCATCCGCTGTCGCCCTTCTTCGGGTCAATGCATCGCGAGTGGGTCGAGGGCACACCCATCCCGCTCGTGCCCGGCCCCGCGCAGCACACACTGACCCTGGTGCCCTGATCGGCTGCCGCGGGGGCAGAGTCCGGGCCGCGGCCTCGTCGGCGAGGCCCCCCATCGCTGCGCCCTTCGCCTTACCGACGCAGCATCAGCTTCTGCACGCGCCGGCCGTTGCCGACCTCGCTGACATACAGGTTGCCGCGAGAGTCGGTGGCCAGGTTGTGCATGAACACGAACTGTCCGGCATAGCGCCCGATGCGGCCATAGGTGCCGACCTCAGTCAGCGTCCGACGGTCGAGGATGTGGATGCGCCCATTGCCGGCATCCGCCACATACAGCCATCGCTGATCGGGATCCGGCGAAAACGCGGTGCTGAATGAGGTGCCCAGCAGGCGCGTCTGCCGCTCGATGAAGACTTCGCGCTGAAACCGGCCGTCGATCGTGAAGATCTGCACGCGGTTGTTCAGGCGATCGTTCACGTAGACGAGGCCATCGTTCGACACCTTGATGCCGTGCACGGTGTTGAACTGCTGGGGGCCCGGTCCCTCGCCGGCAAACACCTGCGGCGTGCCGTCGTCAGGCGTGTTGCCGTAGGCACCCCACATCCGCTTGAACGCGCCCGTGTCGGCATCGAGCACGAGCACCCGACGGTTGATATAGCCGTCCGCAATGAACACCTCGTTGGTCGGCGCATGCACCCAGATGTCGGCCGCGTTGTTCACGTTGCGGGTGTCGAGGCTGCCCTGGCTCATGCCCCGCCGGCCGATCTGCAGCAGCAGGCGCCCGTCAGGGGTGAACTTCAGCAGAAAGTTTTCCTTCCGATCCCGCATGCGCGGCCCACCCGCTGACGAAATCCACACGTGGCCCTTGAAGTCGACGTGAATGCCGTGTTCATCCGCCGGCCATTCGTAGCGCTTGTCGGCCGGCTCTCCACCCCAGCCCCGGATGAAGTTTCCCGACGAATCGAACTCCATCACCGGGGGCGCGGCCTCGCAGCACGCAGCCTCGGGGTTCTGCCGCTTCTCGTCGCTGTTGATCGACCAGGGCCGCTGCAGAATCCACACGTGATCCCGGGCGTCGACGGCCACGCCAGACACCTGACCCAGAATCCACTGCGTCGGCAGCGTCGGCCAGCGCGGATCCACCTCGAACCTCGGCACCCCGCTGTCCGGCTGCGATCCTCTGTCAAGCGCCGTCACCGCCGTCGCCAGCACGCTGAGCGCGCAGACCACCACCAGCAACACCCGCGGGCGACGCGGGTTCACTGGTCGATCACCTGTGTGGCGTGGCATCCACATCGCCAGACCTCAATACCCCATCGCATACCCGGTGCGCCGCGGGTCCGCGCCCGCCGTCATGGCACCCGTCACCTGATCCACGCGAATCACCTGCATGTGCCCGAGACTGCCCCACCCGGGCAACACACGCACGGTGTGTCCCATCTGCTCGAGCGCCGCAATGGTCGCCGGTGGCACTCGCCCCTCGACCTGCACGGTAATCGCCGCACCCGGCTTGTAGAAGTTCGGAGCCGCCTCGAGTACCAGCCGCGGTGCCTCAATCGCCGCCTGCACCGGCTGCGCAAAGTCGATGAGGTTCAGCAGCACCTGAAACTGCGTCTGACCGATCGTCTCGCCACCCGGCGTACCGAAGACAAACGCCAGCGTGCCGTCTTTCAGCACCACCACAGGCGAGTTGTTCAGAATCGGAATCTTGCCCGCGCCCACATAGTTCACGTCGGTCGGATAGGGTGACGTCGATCCGATCCGCATGCCGTTGTTCAGCAGCAGACCCGTGCGGCCCACCACCACGTTATTCCCGAACAGTCCTCCGAGCGTCGGCGTGCAGCCCACCGCATTGCCGAACCGGTCGACAATCGAGAACGACGTCGTGTGCAGCTCGCCGTCGTAGTGCTCGTCCCACGCAGGTCCCTGCGCACGCGGCGTCGCCTCGGGTGTGCCCTCAGGCACACCAGGCGCCGGATACGGAATGGCCCGGGCCTGATCGAACAGCCGCCAGCGGGCCTCGGCAAAGCCTCGCGAGACCAGACCCGTCTGCGGCACACGCACAAACGCCGGGTCGGCCACATAGCGGTAGATGTCGGCTTTCGAAATCTTGATCGCCTCAATCACCGCATGCAAGTGCGCCGGCGAGTGCTGCCCGGCGGCCTTCAGATCGACGGGCGTAATGAGATTCGCCCCCATCACCACCTCGAAACCGCCGCGCGAGGTCGACGGATTGCTGTAGACATCGTGGCCGCGGTACGTCGTATGCAACGGCTCCTGCCACTGCGGCGCATACGCCGCGAGGTCGGCCGCCGTCAGCACCCCGCCGTTCTCGCGGAAGAACCGATCGATCTCCTGCGCAATGTCGCCCCGGTAGAACCGGTCGTAGGCCGCCTGAATCGCGGCCACCCGGCTCGCCCCGCCCTTCAGGGCCTGTGCTTCCGCCTCCACCAGCTTGCGCAAGGTCGCGGCATAATCCGGATTCTTCAGCAGCTCGCCCGCCTTCAGCGGTTCACCGTTCGGCAGGAAAATCTTTGCGGTGGTCGGGTACTTCGCGAGGTTGTTGCGGCCCCGCGCAATCGACTGCGCCAGCATCACATCAATCGGATAGCCCTGCTCCGCATACGCAATCGCCGGCGCCAGCACATCGGCCACCGACAGCGTGCCGAAGCGCTGGAGCTGGACGAGATAGCCGCCGATGTTGCCCGGCGTGATGCCGGCCGTCATGCCCGCATTCAGCGTCTCGGGCGTCATCGCCTCGGGCTTCAGGGCCTTCGGCGCCGCGCCGGCCATCGACAGCGACCACACCTTCCTCGACGACCGGTGATACATCGTCATGAAGCCGTTGCCGCCGATACCGTTCATCTCGGGTTCGCCGAGGCCGGCCATCGCGCCCACCGCCGCCGCCGCATCAAAGGCATTCCCACCCTTGACCAGCATCTGCAGGCCGGCAGACGCCGCAATGGGATGGCCCGCCGTCACCAGCCCGTGCACACCGGCCACTGCGGGACGCGTCAGGCCCGGCCGCGCCGACGCGGGCGCCTCGGCCGCCTGCTGCTGCGCGAGGCCGTAGAGGGTCGTGGCCCCCAGTGCAACAATCACGAACGATACGCCGAACAGACGCTGCAGCCGCATAGACGCTCCCGGGAATGAAGGTGCCCAGAGTATAGGCTGTCGAGCGGCACCCCACTCCCGCTAAGATGTCGCCACCAGGGAGGACTCCATGCGTCGTTTTCACAAGCAGGCCAGCTGTGCAGTCGCAATGATCGCTGTGTTCAGCAGCGCCGTGTCCGAGGTTCGGGCCCAGGCGCCTCAGGCGCCCCCGTCAGGTGGGCCCGCCGTGGCGGCCCCGACCTACGTATCGATCGCCCTCGACATCACCGTCAATCGCCCGGCGGATGATGTCTGGAAGCGAATCGGCAAGTACTGTGACATCGGAGAATGGCTGCAGATGCCGTGCACCATCACGTCCGGCAAGGACGGCGAACTGGGCGCGGTACGCTCGGTGGCCAACGAGATTCTGGTCGGTCGCTCGCTGCGGTCCTACACCTACACCCAGCCCGTGCGCAATGATCGGCCCTACAACATGTACCACGGCACCCTGGAAGTCAGGTCACTGACCGCGACGACCTCGTCCATCGTGTACGTGCTTGTCTGGGACAACTCGATGCTGGCCGACGATGCGGCACGACAGGCTGACGTGACCCGGCGTCGCGCCACATTCGTGCGTGCCCTCGACAACATGAAGATCCTGGCGGAAGGCGGTACGCTGCCCCCCAAGCCGGCTGCCGAGCGGTGAGGCGCACCTGCACGGCACTGCTCGCCCTCTGGGGACTGCTGGTAACGCATCACAGCCCGATGGTCTCATCGACACACGCACAGGCCCGGCCCACACCCCTCGTGTGGGCCGACGCCACCGTGGCCGACATCCACCGCGCACTCGCAGCGGGCGAGGTCACCTGCCGCCAGGTCGTACAGGCCTATCTCGCTCGCATCGAGGCCTACGACCGCCGCGGGCCGTCTCTCCGCGCAATCATCGCCGTCAATCCCCGTGCGCTCGACGAGGCCGATCGCCTCGACCGCGAGGCCGCACGCGGCGCGACACAGGCACCGCTTCACTGCATTCCGCTCATCCTCAAGGACAACTTCGACACGGCCGACATGCCCACCACCGGGGCCTCGCTCACCCTCGCCCGCTCGGTGCCCCCGGACGATGCCTTTGTGGTGAAGCGGTTCCGCGCGGCAGGGGCCATCGTTGTCGCCAAGGCCAACCTGACAGAGCTCGCGCTGACGGGCGTCACCGTAAGCTCGCTCGGGGGACAGACGCTCAATCCCTACGACCTGACGCGCACGCCCGGCGGCTCGAGCGGAGGGACGGGTGCGGCCATTGCGGCAGGCTTTGCGGTGCTCGGCACGGGCAGTGACACGGGCCAGTCGATCAGGTCACCGGCCTCGGCCAACAGCATCGTAGGCCTGCGCCCCACGCGCGGACTGGTGAGCCGCGACGGCATCATGCCGTTCAGTGTGACGCAGGATGAAATCGGGCCGATGACCCGCACGGTGGAAGACGCCGCGCGCATGCTCGACGTGATGGTGGGCTACGACAGCGCCGACCCCATCACGGCCTTCGGCATCGGCCGTACACCCGCCAGCTATCGGGCGACACTCGACCGCGGGGCGCTGAAGGGCGCGCGACTCGGACTCCTGACTGATGTGCTGGGGCGCGAGGCCGTGCATGCACCGGTCAACCGCGTAGTTGAAGAGGCCGTCGCAGCCATGACCGCGCAGGGGGCCACCGTTATGCGCGTGTCGATTCCGGGGCTGACCGACCTGACTCGTGGCCTCAGCCTGATGGCACTCGAGTTCCAGCCGTCCTTCAACCGCTATCTCGCCAGCTTGGGGCCGGCGGCGCCGGTGAAGACGTTTGCCGAGTTCATGGCGCGCGGCGAGATGCATCCCACGCTGAGACCCGTGCTGGAGGAATATCTGCAGGTGACCGATGGACCCGAGCGACCGGAATACGATCGCCAGCTGCGGCGTCGCGCCGCCTTGCGCCAGGCCATCATGACGGTGCTGGCCGATCACCAGCTCGACGCATTGCTCTATCCCCATCAGAGCCGCCTCGTGGTGCCGATTGGCGAAGACCAGGCCGATCGGAATGGCGTGCTCTCGAACAGCACCGGCCTTCCCGCGCTGACCTTCCCGGGTGGCTTCAGCGCACCCACGGCCACTGCATTCATCGGAGTGCCGGTGGGCCTCGAGCTGCTGGGCCCTGACTGGTCCGAGGCCACCCTGCTGCGACTGGCCTACGCCTACGAGCAGGCGACCCGTACCCGCAAGCCCCCGCGGCTGCCGTAGCCCCTGCGCAGGGGACGGCCGCCGCGGTGACGGAGCCCTGTGCGATCCCCAGGCCGCCCGGCGTGCAGGGTCAGTGTGAACAGAACCGTGTGATGATGCCGCCGAACGGAGCAGCCCGCCCATCCGAGAAGATGCGGACCCCCGCGCGGGTGACCGCACATGGGGTGCCCTGCGAATCGAGACGTATCATGGCCCACCCTATCGACGTGCTGCCAAGGTCGAGGGCCAGGCGATAGTGCATGGTGGGAAGGGCATCGCGAACAGCGGTTTGTTGAGAAGCCTTTGGGTGTGTCATACTTCGGTTCTAGCGACTTGGGATATGCGCTCTGGACGCTAACACGCTGAAAGATGCACCAGATGCAGGGGCCGCTACATGCGGCCCCTTTTTCGTTTCGGCAGTTGTGACTGTTCCAGAAGTATAGGCACGAGCGTTCCCACTCGGAACCCGTTTTTCAGGGTCGGGAAAAAGTACTCACATCTTTCCCAGCTGTCGATGCTTGAGCGAACAGCGCCGCCACAGTCAGAGTCGCTGGTGGTGACGGCCGTCAGGGCCAGCCGTCTCGACGACGTGTAACCGCCCCGCCCCACCCGCCACTAGCGCATCTGCAACGCGTCGTACGCCTGCGTCACCCGCGCGACCGCTTCGTCGAGTGTGTCGGCCACCACCGTCAGGTGCCCCATCTTGCGACCGGTGCGCGGCTCGGCCTTGCCGTACAGGTGCAGTGCCACGCCCGGCACCGCCAGGGCCGCAGCCCACTGCGGGTCGCCGCCGGCCCACACATCGCCCAGCAGATTGATCATCGCCGCCGGCCGATGCTGCGTTGTGGAACCCAGCGGCAGGCCGCACACCGCGCGCACCTGCTGCTCGAACTGGCTCGTCGCACACGCCTCAATCGTGTAATGCCCCGAGTTGTGCGGCCGCGGCGCAATCTCGTTCACCAGCAGCCGCCCGTCGCGCGTGACGAAAAATTCCACGCACAGCACGCCCACATAGTCGAGCGCGTTCATCACGCGGCGCGCCAGCGCACTCGCCTCGGCCGCCACCGTGACCGACACCCGTGCCGGTGCCATGGTGAGGTGCAGGATATGATGCCGATGCACGTTCTCGACCGCGCCGTAGTCAGCCATCCTGCCGTCGGCACTGCGCGCCGCCACCACCGACACCTCGCACGCAAAGTCGATCACCTGCTCGACAATCGCCTCGCCCCCGCCCAGTCGCGCCCACACAGCAGCGACATCGCGCTCGTCATGCACACGCTGCTGGCCCTTGCCGTCGTAGCCGAACGCCGCTGTCTTCACAATCGCCGGCACGCCCACCACTGACAGCGCCGCACGCAACTCGTCGGCAGAGGTCACGCGCACGCACGGGGCCACCGGAAATCCCTGCGCCTGCAGGAAGGCCTTCTCGCGCGCACGCTGCTGGGTCGTATGCAGCGCCGCACCGCTCGGGCGCACCACCGCGACCTCGGCCGCGGCCGCCGCCGCCTCCGCCGACACATTCTCAAACTCCATCGTCACGACGTCGACCGCCGAGGCGAAACGACGGATGGCGGCGAGGTCGTCATACGAACCGGTCACTTCGACGTCGGCCACCTGGCCGGTCGGAGAGTTGGTGTCAGGAGAATACGTGTGGACGCGGTAGCCCATGCGCCGGGCCGCCAGCGCGAACATGCGGCCCAGCTGGCCGCTGCCCAGCACACCGATCGTGCCGCCCGGCAGCACCCGGTCGATCACGGCAGTTCGGCCGCCCGCACCTGCGCGGTCTGCTCAGACCGGAAGGCGCGGAGGCGTTCCGCAAGCTCAGGGCGCGATGTGGCCAGAATCGACACCGCCAGCAGGCCCGCGTTGGTCGCACCCGCCTTGCCGATCGCCAGCGTCGCCACCGGCACGCCACCCGGCATCTGCACTATCGACAGCAGCGAATCGATCCCCTGCAGCGCGTGGCTCTGCACCGGCACGCCCAGCACCGGCAGCACCGTGTGCGCCGCCACCATGCCCGGCAGGTGTGCCGCGCCGCCTGCACCCGCAATGATTACCTGCAGACCGCGTGCCTCGGCCGTCGAGGCGAACTCGGCCATCCACTGCGGAGTGCGGTGCGCCGAAACGACAGCTTTTTCGTAGGGAATCTCAAACCGCTCGAGCATCGTCACCGCGGCCGACATGGTGTCCCAGTCGGAGGTCGAGCCCATGATGACGGCAACAAGGGGCGTGACGGCAGTCGGCATGGAGGAAGAAGACGCTCAGCAGTATAGTGCAGTCATGACCATCCGCCCGCTCGTCGCGCTCGCCTGCAGCCTCCGCCTGCTGACTGCCGTGCCGCTGGCGCAGGCCCCCCAGGCCCCGGCCACCATCACGGTGCCCTACACCGAGTTCACGCTCGCCAACGGCCTGCATGTCATCCTGCACCGCGATCCCACCGTGCCCGTGGCCGCCGTCAATGTCTGGTATCACGTCGGCTCAGGCCGCGAGAAGCCCGGGCGCACCGGCTTCGCGCATCTCTTCGAGCACGTGATGTTCGAAGGCTCCGAGCATGTCGCCGAAGGCCAGTTCGACAGCTGGCTCGAAGCCGCCGGCGGCAGCAACAACGGGTCAACCTCGGAAGACCGCACCAACTACGTCACCGACGTGCCCAGCAACGCGCTCGAGCTGGCGCTGTTCCTCGAATCCGATCGCATGGGCTATCTGCTGCCCACCCTCACGCAGGGCAAACTCGATGGTCAGCGCGATGTGGTCAAGAACGAGAAACGCCAGCGCGTCGACAACGCGCCCTACGGGCAGGCGTTCGTCGAGCTGACCTCGATGCTCTACCCGAAGGGGCATCCGTACAGCTGGCCGGTCATCGGGTCGATGGACGACCTCTCGGCCGCGCAGCTTGACGATGTGCGCGAGTTCTTCACCACGTATTACGCACCCAACAACGCCAGCCTGGTAATCGCGGGTGACATCGACATCGCGCAGACGCGCACGCTGGTCGAGAAGTGGTTCAGCGCCATTCCCCGAGGGAAGGATGTGTCGCCGCTGGTGACGCAGCCCGTACAGCTCGAGGGCGTCGTGCGCCGCACCATTACTGATCGTGTGCAACTGCCGCGCCTCTACATGGCCTGGCACACGCCGGCGTTTTACGCGCCCGGCGACGCGGCCATGGACATGATCGGCGGCCTGCTCACCGGCGGGAAGAATTCGCGCCTCTACAAGCGCCTCGTGTACGACCTGCAGATGGCGCAGGATGTCTTTGCGGCGCAGCAGTCATCTGCGCTCGGCAGCACCTTTCTCGTCGTGTCGACCGCGCGGCCCGGGCAGTCGCTCGAAAAGATTCAGGCGGTCATCGACGAGGAGATCGCCCGCCTGCAGCAGCAGCCGCCCGAGGCACGCGAGATGATGCGCGTGCTCAACCAGACCGAGGCATCGTTCTACCGCCGCATGGAGCGCACAGCAGGCTTCGGCGGCAAGGCCGATCAGCTCAACGGCTATTTCGTCGCCACCGGCATGCCCGATTTCTTCGAGGAAGATCTCGCACGCTACCGCGCGCTGTCGCCCGCCGACATCCAGTCGGCTGCGGCCCGCTATCTGCCTGCCACGCGCCGCGTCGAACTCAGTGTGATGCCGGCCACCCCGGCGGGAAAGTAACGCGATGACTGCCATGTTCATGACCCGTCGCATCCGTCCCCTCATCGTCTGTGCACTGGCGCTGGCCGCCGCCTCGGCCGTGACCACCCTCCGCGCACAGGGTCCCGACCGTCGCCAGCCGCCGCCGCTGGGCCCGCCCCCGGCGCTGCGCCTGCCGGCCGTGCAGAAAGGCACGCTCGCCAACGGCGTGCCGCTGTGGCTCATCGAGCAGCATCGTGTGCCGCTGGTGCAGGTCAATGTGCTGCTCAGGGGCGGCAGCAGCCTCGATCGGGCCGGGCGCTACGGCATGGCCAGCCTCGTGGCGGCCATGCTTGATGAGGGCGCAGGCTCGCGTTCGGCACTCGAGCTGGCCGACGCCGTCGAATTTCTCGGGGCCGAGCTCAGCACCAGCAGTTCGTTCGACTACAGCGCCATCCGCATGTCGTCACCCGTCAGGAATCTCGACGCCGCTCTGCCGCTGATGGCCGATGTGCTGCTGCGTCCCACGTTCCCCGCAAACGAGCTCGACCGACTCAGGAAGGAGCGGCTCACCGCACTCGTGCAGGCGCAGGATAATCCCGCAGCCATCATCGGGTATGCGTTCCCCCGCGTGGTCTTCGGGCCCGCGCACCGCTACGGCACGCCAGCCACCGGCCTGGCCCCGGCGCTCACCGCCATCACGCCTGATGATGTGCGGGCGTTCTACCGCGAGCACTACACGGCCGGTCATGCGGCAGTGGTGGTGGTCGGCGACATCACGCTGGCCGACGCGAAGGCGCGCCTCGACCGGGCCTTCACCGGCTGGAGCAGCACGGCCGGCGCCGCACCGACAGCCGCCCCCATTCCCACGGCCCCGCAGCTGACGCGCCGCGAGGTGGTCATCATCGACAAGCCCGGTGCGGCACAGTCGCAGATTCGGATCGGTTGGGTAGGCGTGCCGCGCTCCACAGGCGAGTACGCGATCCTTCAGGTGCTCAACACCATCCTTGGCGGGTCGTTCACTTCGCGCCTCAACCAGAACCTGCGCGAGCGGAACGGTTACACCTACGGGGCCTCGTCGGGCTTCGACATGCGCACGTCCGCGGGGCCCTTCCTCGCTGGTGCAGGCGTGCAGACCGACAAGACCGCCGAGGCGCTCCGCGAGTTCTTTGTCGAGCTCGACGGCATCAGGAAGCCCGTGCCGGCCGCAGAGCTCGACAAGGCAAAGAACTATGTGGCGCTCGGCTTCCCCGCCGAGTTCGAAACCTCGCGCGATCTCGCGCAGAAGCTCGAAGAGATGATCGTCTTCTCGCTGCCCGATGACACGTTCCAGTCGTTTGTCGGTGCCGTCACGCGCGTGACAGCCGCCGAGGTACAGCAGGCCGCCGACCGGTACATCCGCGGCGATCGCATGGCGGTCGTGGTGGTGGGCGACCGCAAGGTCATCGAGCCCGGCATCGCGGCCCTCAAGCTGGGACCGCTGCGCGTGGTGCCCGTCGAGGAGTTCTTCAAATAGCGCCCCTGGTGATCATCGGCGCCGGGGCCGCTGGCCTCGTCGCCGCCCTGTTCGCGGCCGAAGGGCCGGTGCCTGTGGTCGTGCTCGAAGGCACGGCCGACGGCGGACGCAAGATTCTCATCAGCGGCGGCGGCCGGTGCAACATCCTGCCCGCCGCCATTCAGCCCGAGCGCTTCGTCACCGACTCGCCACCGGCGATCCTGCGCGGCGTGCTGCGCTCGTGGCCGCTGGCCGGCATGCAGCGCTTCTTCGAGCACGATCTCTCGCTGCCCCTCGCGTTCGAAGCCGACACCGGCAAGTGGTTCCCCGCGTCGCACAAGGCACGCGATGTCTGTGACGCGCTCGTCCGCACGGCGCGCACGCGCGGCGTCGATCTCCACTGGAGCACCCGGGTCACCAGCCTCGGCCGCGTCGGCTCGCAGTGGCGCATCGGCACCACGACCGGAACCCTCGACGCCAGCCGCGTCATCGTGGCGACCGGTGGCCTCTCGGTACCCGCCACCGGGTCTGATGGCTTGGGCCTGTCGCTGGCCCGCCAGCTGGGCCTGCCGTGTCACCCCACCTATGCCGCACTCACGCCGCTCACCTGTGACGATGAGCAGCTGCCCGGGCCGTGGAAGGCCGCGACGCTCGCCGGGGTATCGCTGCCCGTACGGGTGCGGGCTCGATGGAACACCCTGCGCGCCGACGCCGCCGGCGGCTTTCTCTTCACCCATCGCGGCTACAGCGGACCGGCGGTGCTCGACGTCTCGCACGTCTGCGTGCGCAGCCTCGAGCAGGGCACAGGCGATGCCCTCGCGAGTCTGCAGGTGGCCTTCAGCGACCGCTCAGAGGACGACTGGCACGGGCGCCTGCAATCAGGCGATCAGCTCGCCGCCACCGTGCTGGGACGCGCCCTGCCTGATCGGCTCGTCACCGCCCTGATGCATACCGCCGGCGTGCCTGTCGATCGCCGTGTCTCGTCGCTGCGCCGCGACGAACGCATCGCGCTGGTGCGCGCGCTGACGCAGCACGCACTGCCGTGGACCGGACACGAAGGGTATCGGAAGGCCGAGGTCACCGGCGGCGGTGTCGCACTCGACGCGGTGCACGGAGGCTCGCTCGAGGTACGCACACAGCCCGGCCTGCATCTCTGCGGCGAAGTGCTCGACGCCTTCGGCCCCATCGGCGGGCATAACTTCGCCTGGGCCTGGGCCACCGGACGCCTTGCGGGTCTCGGCGCCGCGAAGGCTGCGGCGGCAGACGGATTGCTATACTGAGGCGCCTTCACGTGGCCGCCTTCCTCGACGATCTGCAATCGCTGCCCTCGGTGGTCGCCGTCGAGCTGCGTCCGCCACGCGCCGAACTCGAGGCAGGCGCCGGCATGGATGCCTGGATCGACCTGCACCACTCGGTGCGGGCCCTGGCCCGGCAGGACATCCGGGTGATGCTGACCGACAGTGCCGTCGGGGCGCAGGAGGAAAACAACCTCAGGCACCTGGTCGCCAACCTCGGCGATGCCGTCCCGCGCAACCGCATCGTGCCGTTCCTCACGACCAAGCACTCGCTCGACTACTGTCTGTCATATGCCGACCAGGCCGTCGAGCACGGCTTTCCGGCGCTGGTGATTCTCGGCGGCGACAAGCACGTCGGCCGTCCACGCGTGGTGGAACACGCCTGGCAGCTGCGCGCCCTGCTGCGGGCGCGCCACCCCCAGCTGCAGCTCGGCGGCTGGGCCAACCCGGTCGCCGACCCCATCGCGCAGGTCCGGTTCCTGCGTGACCCGCAGGCACACGCCGATTTCTTCCTGACCCAAATCGTCTCGCACCACCAGCAGGCCGAGATCGCCGCGTTCCTCAACGAAGCCGCACGCACCGGCCTCGACACGCCCGGCGTCTTCGGCGTGTTCTATTACCGCAGCGCCAACGCGCGCACGCTGCAGACACTCAGCCAGTTTCTGCCCGTGCCGGTCGATGCGCTCACACGCGAGTTCGCCACAGGGGCCACACCCGCCACCATCTGTGCCCGCACCATCCGGGCCCTGCGTCACGCAGGCGCACGACACGTCTACATCAGTAACCTGCCCCAGCGCGGCACCCTGCGTGTGCTGCAGTCCATCCTCGATCAGGTCTAGGCATCACCCATGGGTATCTCGCTCGATTCCATTCCCCTCTCAGCCATCGTCCGCATCCGCGACCTGATGTACAAGGTCGACCGCCCCTTCAGGCTCGACCAGGGCGACGTCTCGTTCGATGCACCGGAATCGTTCAAGCAGGGTGTGCGCGAGGCACTGGAACGCAATCACACGCACTATCTGCCCACCGTCGGGGTGCCCCGCCTGCGCGAGCTGCTGACCGAAAAGCTGAGGCAGAAGAACGGCATTCCCGTCGACTCGGCCGACGAAGTGCATGTGACCAACGGTGGCACGCATGCCATGTATGTGGCGATGCAGGCCCTCCTTGAACCCGGCGACGAAGTCATCGTGCCCGATCCCGAGTGGCCGCCCACCATGGCCATTGTGCGCGCCGCACACGCGGTGCCGGTGGCCGTGCCGCTGCACGAATCGCTCGGCTGGCGCTGGGATCTCGCTGCCCTCGAGCGCGCCATCACACCGAAGACGCGCGCCCTCTATCTCAACTCGCCCAACAACCCCACAGGCGGCATGCTGACGCGCGCCGATCTCGAGCGCATCGCGGCCATCGCCACCGAGCGCAACCTGTGGGTGTTCAGCGACGAAGCCTACGAGGATGTGGTCTTCCGCGGCACGCACATCAGCATGGCCTCGCTGCCCGGCATGCATGCACGCACCATTTCGCTCTACACCTTCAGCAAGACCTACGCCGTCACAGGCGTGCGCATGGGCTATTACGTCATTCACGACCCCGAGATTCGGGCGCGGGCGCTGAAGGTGCTGATGTACACCACCAGCAACGTCAGCTCGCTTGTGCAGTACGGCGCCATCGGCGCGCTGGAAGGCCCGCAGGACTGCATCCGAGCATTCCGCGACGAGCTGCAGGCGCGGCGCGATCTGTTCTTTGAGGGCATCGCCTCCGCTGCGCCGGGGATCCTCACCGGCACGCCGCCCGATGCGGCGTTCTATGCGTTTCTCCACATCAACCCCGACTGGGCACGCGACGCAGGCATCACGGGCGAGTCGCTGTCGTGGGCCATGGCCGAGCATCTCATCCGCGGGGCCCGTATCGGCTGCGTGCCAGGGGTCGACTTCGGTGCGGCCTCCGAAGGCTACCTGCGCTTCTGCACGTGCCGCAGCCGCGAAGAGCTGACCGGTGCGCTGGGCTCGATGAAGGCACTGCTCACCGGGCTGCCGCAGGCCTAGCGTCATGGAGCTGACCGGGCGCGTCGCACTGATCACCGGGGGCCGCCGCATGGGAGCGGCCGTGGCCCGTCGTCTCGCGGCGGGAGGCGCCGACGTCGCCCTGGTCTACCGCGAATCGCGAGACGCCGCCGATACGGCGGCCGACGAGGTGCGCGCCCTCGGCCAGCAGGCCATCACCCTGCACGCCGACCTGGCCGACCCCGATGCGTGCACGCGGGTCGTCGCCGCGACGCAGGCCGCGTTCGGGCGCCTCGACATCCTGGTCAACATGGCGTCAATCTATCCTCAGGTCGCCTTCGATGCCCTCACCGTGGACCACTGGGATGCACAGCTCAATGTCGATGCCCGCGCCGCGTTCCTCTGCGCCCGCGCCGCCGTGCCGATCATGCGCGACAGCGGCGGAGGACGCATCATCAACGTCACCGATTGGACCGCTGCCAGCCGCCGCCCGCGCTATCTCGGCTATCTGCCGTACTATGTCGCCAAGCACGCCGTCATTGGCCTCACCGAGGCGCTGTCGCTCGAGCTGGCGGCCGACCACATTCTGGTCAATGCCGTGGCACCGGGGCCCATGCTCCCGCCCGACGATATGGCACCCAACGAACAGATCGCCGTCACCCGCGTGACTCCGCTTGGCCGCTGGGGAGGCGCCGACGAAATCGCCCAGGCGGTCTGTTACCTCATCGCCTCGGACTTCGTCACCGGAGAAACCATCCGGGTAGATGGCGGACGGCATATCCAGTAGACTTTTCAGGCTCATGAAACTGTCCGTGATCATGCCTGCCTACAACGAGCAGGCCACCATCCGCCTCATCGTCGATCGCGTGCTCGCCGTGGACCTCGGTCCCGTCGAAAAGGAGCTGGTGATTGTTGACGATGGATCGAAGGATGGCACGCGAGACATCCTCAAGACGCTGGACGGACAGCGCGGCGTGCGCGTGTTCATGCAACCCGTCAATCAGGGCAAGGGTGCGGCTGTGTGGCGCGGCATGCGGGAATCGACCGGCGACATCCTCATTATTCAGGACGCCGACCTCGAGTACGACCCGGCCGAGTATCCCGCACTCATCGCTCCAATCCTCAACGGACAGGCCGATGTCGTCTATGGGTCACGCTTCCTCGGCTCGCCTCGCGGTCACCGCGTCCTCTACTTCTGGCATTCGGTCGGCAACAAGTTGCTGACCATGCTGTCGAACATGTTCAGCGACCTCAACCTCACCGACATGGAAACCTGCTACAAGGTCTTTGTCCGTGACGTCGCCCTCAGGCTCGACATCCAGATGAAGGACTTCGGCATCGAACCCGAAATCACGCAGAAAGTCGCGCGGATGCGTGCACGCGTCTACGAGGTGCCCATCTCGTATCACGGGCGCACCTATGAAGAAGGAAAGAAGATCGGCCTCAAGGATGCGTTCAAGGCCGTCTATACCATCCTGAAGTTCTGGCGCTGGACGCCGCCGGCGTCCAACCGCTGACCGACACGCCCCTCACCCGAGGAGCGTGTCGTCCCGCCCGTCGTCAGAAGGAATCAGAGCGGCTCGCTGACCGCAACTCCGGCGTGATACTCGGTGTAGACGATGACCGGAATCGGCAGGTCGCCCAGACGCCGCTCGACCAGCGGTTGCACATCCTTCCAGTCAAGGCCCTCGACGCCCGTCGCCAGCCGTGGCAGCGCGATGCTCGTCAGTCCGTGCTTCTCAATCGAGTGCCGCAGGCGCTTGAGGCAGTGATTCACGTGCCCCAGCGTGGCGCGCCCGGGATGGGCGCCGTGTTCAAAACTGCCGTCCTGGGTCAGCAAGTTGAGGATGCGCGCGCCGAACCCGCCCCACTCCCAGAGTTCACCCGGCTCCGGATGCGCCTGGTGCGCATAGTGCCGGTAGTCGGTGAACATCACCGGCTACTTCTCGCGCAACGCCAGCGCAAGACCCCGGTCAAACGGATCGTTGGGAGAAATGCCATGCGCAATGGCCTGCGCGCGGGTGAGCAGAATGTCGCCGGAGACTTCGTGAATCATCGACACAGAACCTCTCGGGAAGACCACGGGTAAGCTACCCGCAGTCTTCCCGAGAATCAATTGCGCGTTACGACAGCACCTTGATGACGACGCGGCGGTTCTGCGCACGGCCGTCGCGGGTGCGGTTCTCAGCGGCCGGCTTGCGCTCGCCATAGCTGATGGTGTTCATCTTGTGCAGCGGAATCTGGTGCTGCTCATACAGATACCGCTTCACCGCCTCGGCGCGCTGCAGGCCCAGCGCCTCGTTGTACTGCTCGTCACCCACATTGTCGGTGTGACCCTCGATCTCGATCCACACATTCTTGCGGTCGCCTTTCACCCGCGCCACCAACTGGTCAATCGCCTGCTTCGCACCGTCAGGCAGGTCGGCCGTGCCAAACCGGAACTTGCCGCTGTCCTCGCTGATCACCGTTTCAAGAAGCAGCTTGCGCGTCTCGGCTTCGAGGGCCGCCGCACGGGCATCGGCCTGGGCGCCGGTGGCCTGCGCCGCCTTCGCCTGGCCGGCCGCAGCGTCTGCCGCCTTCTGCGCATTGCCCGCGGCCGTGCCGGCGGCGGCCGCCTTGCCGTCGACATCCGAGATCTTCTGCTCGTTCTGCTTCACGCGCTCCTGAGTCTCTTCGAGCGACTTGCCCAGCGTGCCCACTTTCTCGTTCACGTCGCCCACCGACTCGCGCACAAAGCCCTTGGTCGCACACGCCGGCGCCACCACGAGCGCACCGAGCGCCACTGTCACTGCCATCAGCTGTTTACGCATGCGCACCTCCAGACAACCCTGACCCTCTCGTGTGTCAGGCGCGCGGTCAGGGCCGCGGCGCCTGCAGATAGCCGCCACGCGCACGCACCGAGTGCGTCGCCGTGGACGTCCGGACCTCGATCGGATGCCACCCCGGCTCGTCGAGGGCATCGAACCCCAGCACATACTGCTGCCGCAGTTCGTCGACCATCTCTCGCGCGACCCGACGCGCCGCCAACGGGTCACTCGCATACCGCAGTACGCCACCGGTCCATCGGGCCAGGTCCGACACACTGCCCGCCGGCGCCGTGCGGCCGGCCTGCGGCGTCGCCCGATCAGAGGCCGGGTCGTCAATCGGCAGCACCAGCGCAATCACATACACCGGCACGTCGATCGCCGAGGCCTGGCCTGACACCTCAGCCGGCGTAAACCGGCTCGACGTGTCAACCCCGTCGGTCAGCACAATCACAGCCCGCCGGGGATGCGTGCGCGCGCCCACGCGCGCAGCGGCCGCCGCTATGGCGTCGTGCAGCGAGGTGGCACCGAAGGAATCCATCTGCCCCAGCACACCGTTTAGCGTCCGCACGTCGCTCGTGAACGGCGCCACGTCATGCAGCCGGCTGTCAAACGCCAGCAGGGCTGCCTCGTCGCGCCCCGGTTCCAGGGCCCCGAGCAGCGCCGTTGCCGCCAGGCGCGCCGCCTGCATCCGCAACGCCACATCCATGCTGCCACTCACGTCAACCAGCACCGCCACACTCATCGGCGCCGGCTCAGACAGCAGCTGCCGAATCGGCCGTGTCGCGCCCCGATCACGCACCGTGAAGTCGCCCATTCCCAGTCCGCGCACCAGCCGCCCCCGGTCGTCGCGGACCGTTACGGCCAAGCGCACCAGGGCCGCTTCACTGCGAAACAGCGGATCGGTCTGCGCCTGCGCGTGTACCCCGCTTATCAGGTGAAACGCTCCGGCCAGGACCGCCACGCGTCGACGCGCCATACCCCAACCTTTCCAAACATTGTGCCAAGCCCGCAACATACTGAAGCTGAACAGTTTACCGTGAAGGCCGCATCGGAACGGCAAGCCGAAACACCCGGGAGAATGTAGGAATTACACCCTCGGAACAGCCGTTCATTCCCTGCTACCATGAAGCGTGAATTCTTCAGTTCCCATTCGCACGGCGCAGCGCGTGGACCGTTTCACCTACGCCATCCGCAACATCGTGGCCGAGGCAAAGAAGGTGGAAGCCGCCGGCACCCGCGTCCGCTACCTCAACATCGGCGACCCCAATCAGTTCGGCTTCCTGACACCGCCCCACCTGATTGAGGCCGTGGCCAAAGCCATGCGCGACGGTCACAACGGCTACACCGCCTCGGCCGGCATTCCCGAAGCCCGCGAGGCCGTGGCCAACGACTTCACCCGCCGCGGTGTGCCGACCGATCCCGACCGGGTCCTCATCACCTCGGGCACGTCTGAAGGCATCGAGCTGGCCCTCACCGCCATGGTCGATGAAGGCGAAGAGGTGCTGGTGCCCTCGCCCACCTATCCGCTCTACACCGCGGTGCTCGCAAAGATTGGCGCCACGCCGGTCTACTACCGCACCGACCACACCAACGGGTGGCTGCCCGACCTCGACGACATCCGCCGCGCCATCACTCCGAAGACCCGTGCACTCGTCGTCATCGATCCCAACAACCCCACCGGCGCCATCTATCCCGACGCTGTGCGCCGCGCCCTCATCGACATCGCCAGCAGCCACGGACTGGTCATCCTGGCCGACGAAGTCTACGGCGACATGGCCTACGACGGACCCGTGCCGCCTATGGCCCTGCTCGACCAGGACGCCCCGATCATTTCCTACTCGAGCCTGTCGAAGGCGTACCTCGCGCCCGGCTGGCGCGCCGGCTGGATGGCAGTCGGTCGCTCGCCTCGGCTCGATGGTGCGCTGGCAGCCATCAAGAAGCTGGCCGACGGCAGGCTCTGCAGTCCGGGGCCTATGCAGTACGCGGTCATCGCCGCCCTCAACGGTGACCGCTCGCACCAAGACACATTCCGCCACGAGCTGCGGATGCGCGCCGAGCTCACCACCACGCGCCTCAACCAGATACCAGGCATGTCGTGCGTCGCCCCACGCGGCGCGTTCTACGCCATGCCGAAGATGACGCTCCCCCCAGGCAAGACCGACCGCGACTATGTGCTGGCCCTGCTGCGCGCCACAGGCATTCTCGTCGTCTACGGGTCGGGGTTCGGCACCAGGCCCGAGGACGGGTTCTTCCGCGTGGTGTTCCTGGCGTCAATGCAGGAACTGGGGGAGATCTACGACGCGATGGCCGCCTTTCGCTTTACCGAATGACGCACGCCGGGCGTGACACGCGCCTGCCAGCCGTGGCAGCCGGCTACACCGCAGTCGCCCTCGTCATGACCTGGCCGCTGGCCCTCGGGCGCGGTCGGGACGTGCCGGGTGACCTCGGTGATGCCCTGCTCAACATGTGGATTCTGGCCTGGGGCTTCGATGCCCTGCCGGGGCTGCTGACCGGAACGCTGTCATGGACGGCGTTCTGGAACGCCCCCATGTTTCATCCCGAGCCCCTCGCGCTGGCCCTGTCCGAACACCTAATCGCCCAGGTGCTGCAGGGCGCCCCCATCTACTGGCTCACCGGGAACCTCGTCCTCACCTACAACCTGCTGTTTCTGTCGACCTACCTCCTGTCGGCGCTCGGCACCTATCTGCTGGTACGCGACCTCACTGGCGACTGGCGCGCCGGAGTCATCAGCGGCCTCGCCTTCGGGTTCCTTCCCTATCGTGTGGCCCAGATCTCTCACCTGCAGGTGCTGAGCACCCAGTGGATGCCGCTGGCCCTGTGGGGCCTGCACCGGTTCATTCAGCACGGCTCGCGCCGGGCTCTCGCCGGCGGAACCGCATCGCTGGTGATGCTGCACTGGTCGTGCGGCTACTACATCCTGTTCTTTGCGCCGTGCGTTGTCGCGTTCTGCCTGCACGAGCTCTGGCGTGCGAATCATCTCCGCTCGTCGCAGCGCTGGGCAGGGCTGATCACGGCGGGCGCCGTGTCACTCGCGCTCACCCTGCCGGTGCTGTTGCCGTATCTCAACGTGCGAGCGACTTATGGGTTCCAGCGAGGACGCGAGGAAATCCTGAGCTTCTCGGCTAACCTGTGGGCCCTCGCCACCAGCAGCCAGGCGCTCACGATATGGGGTCCGGTGATGCAGGCGATGCCCGTGGCTGAAGGCGAAGGCTTTCTGGGTGTCACCATCGCGGTGCTCGCCCTCATCGGCTGCGTCGGTGCGGCACTGAACAGCCGCGGCTCCGGGACCGACACGGCGCCTGCGTGGCGTTCGCGGCTCGCCGCCGTGGCGCTGGTCTGGGTCGCCGCCAATGCCGCCCTGTGTGTCGGCACGCTCGCGCTGGGACGCGTGGTCTTCCCGGCGGGTCCGTGGCTCGTGCGTGCCTCGAGCAGCGGTCGACTGCTGCTGCAGATGACCCTCGGGCTCGCACTGGCCGCACAGCTCTCGCCGCGCGTCCGACATCGCCTGCGGCGCGTCGCCCTCAGTCCCGCGTTCGGCGCATTGCTGCTGTGTGTTTTCTGCGTGTGGATGGCCATGGGTCCGCGACCCATGTCGGGCGTGTTCCGACTGAACGACATCGGCCTGTACGGGTTCTTCTACGACCACGTGCCCGGGTTCGACGGCCTCCGTATACCGGCGCGCTACATCATGGTCGCCGGGCTCTTCCTGAGCATCGTAGCCGGCGTCGGCGCGGCGGCGCTGATGCGCGGGCGAATGGCCGGCCTGGTGATGGCCCTCGCGATGGGCGGCGTGCTGATCGATGGGGCCTCGGTTCCTATCGACCGCAACCGCACGTGGCGCGAGCACGAGGCCCAGCCCCCAGCCGAGGTGTTCGCCGCCCGCAATACGCCACCGGTCTACCGGTACCTGTCGCAGTTGCCGGCCTCCGCCGTCGTGGCCGAATTTCCCTTTGGTGACAAGGCATGGGAACTGCGGTATCTCTACGCCGCCACATTCCATCGCCGCACACTGCTGAACGGCTACAGCGGCTGGTTCCCCCTAGAGTATGTGCACCGCGTGGCCGCATTCTCGCGGCTGCCCAGCGAACCCGAGGTCGCCTGGCAGGCGTTGGCCGGGGCGCAGCCCACACATGTGGTGCTGCACGGGCGCGCGTTCTCAGAGCCCCAGCGAGCTGGTGTCATTGCCGACTGGCTCGTGGCACACGGTGCAACCTTCGATCGTGCCTTCGGCGACGGCGACGTCGTCTACACGATGCCCGCAATGCGATGACCGGCAGGCGAGGCGTGCCGTATACTCGCGACATGCGCCCTGATCCGCTGTCCTACCTCGGTGATGAACTCTCAGCGCTGAAGGCCCAGGGGCTGTACCGGTCACTGCGCGTTCTCGAGGGCGAGCCACTGGCTCACGCCACGTTTGACCACCAGTCGGTGGTCAACCTCTCGTCGAACAACTATCTCGGGCTCGCTACGCATCCGCGCCTGAGGGCGGCGGCCATCGCGGCCATCGAACGCTACGGTGTCGGGTCCGGTGCCGTGCGCACCATCGCCGGGACGATGGAACTCCACATGGAGCTTGAGCGCCGACTGGCTGCCTTCAAGCATGTGGAAGCCGTGGTCGTCTTCCAGAGCGGATTCACCGCAAACGCCGGCACCGTCTCGTCAGTGCTCGGCAAAGACGACGTCATCATCTCCGACGCGCTCAACCACGCCAGCATCATCGACGGGGCGCGCCTGAGCCGTGCCACCATCAAGGTGTTTCCCCACAAGGATGTCGATGCCGCGCGCCAGATCCTCAGGGACATTCCCCCCGGACCGCGCAAGCTGGTGATCACCGACGGCGTATTCAGTATGGACGGCGACCTCGGCCCCGTATCTGAGCTCTGCGCGGTCGCCGAGGAATACGGCGCCATCATGATGGTTGATGACGCACACGCCAGCGGCGTATTCGGCCGGAACGGCTCAGGCACAGTCGATCACTTCCAGTGCCATGGCCGCGTCGACATTCAGGTAGGAACACTCTCAAAGGCCATCGGGGTTCTCGGCGGCTATGTCGCCGGTTCGCGAACGCTCATCGATTTTCTCTATCACCGCGCACGTCCCTTTCTGTTCTCGACCTCGCATCCACCGGCCGTCGCGGCCGCCTGCATCGCGGCACTCGACATTCTCGAGACAGAACCCGAGTGGATCGAACGCCTCTGGAGCAATACGCAGTTCCTCAAAGAGGGCCTGCGTCAGCTGGGCTTCAACACTGGCCACAGCGAAAGCCCCATCACGCCTGTCATCGTGGGCGAGGCCTCACGCGCCATGGCGATGTCCGACCGACTGTTTGCCCGCGGCGTGTTCGCGCAGGGGATCGGCTTCCCGACTGTCGCCCGCGATCAGGCCCGGCTTCGCGTCATGCCGATGGCCACGCATACACGCGAAGACCTGCAGTACGCGCTCGACATGTTCGGTGTCGTCGGTCGCGACCTCGGCGTCATCGGGTGACACAGGCGAGACGTGCGGCGTCGCTCGTGCGTCCTTCGTGGCATGGGGTGGTGGCTCACACTTGCGGTGGCGCTGTGGCTCGCTCCGGCAACCGTCGCCGCGCAGGAACGCCTAGCGACTGAAGAGCCGTCCTTCCAGTTCTTCCTCGATGCGCTCGCACCCGTAGTGCTCGCGCCATCGGCGGTCCGATGGCAGGGTCTGGTGTCGGAGATCACCAACGCCCAGGTGGTCGCCGAGCGGCTGCTGCAGCTGACCCCGCCCGGGGCCACGCACGTCGTGACGCGCGAGCGCGACTACCAGCCTCTCCCGGGGGCCTTGCCCGGCGACGGCTACCAGGTGGTGGTCGACATCTTCGTCGAATCAGACGAAGGCCGTCGTGGACAGATTCTCACGTGGGCCCTCGATATCCGCCGCCCGCGTGTCGCTGATGATCCGCAGCCCTGGCGCATCGTGAACGTCGAGCAGATTGGCCTGGTCGACGGACTCTTTCAGCTCGCGCTCGATGCATCAACGGTCTACGCCGTCTCGCAGTTCGCCGTGCAGGCCGTGGACCTCACCCTCGAGCTGCAGAAGGGACACGTGTTTGTCATACCCACGCCTGATGGCATCACCGGCCTCGTGCTGATGGGCGAGGGCCAGATGCACTTTGCGCCGGCGCCGAAGCAGGAACAGGGTCAGCTGCAGATCTTCAGCGGTGCGCCCTCAATCGACACCGGATTCTCGGTAGCGTTCGTGCGGCTCAATCCGTTGGCGGCCGAGTCCCTGCAGCGCGAGCTTGCACCGAGGCGCCAACGCCCCGAGCAGGCACTGCTGAAGCATGCGCGCGAGGTCTTCGCCGAGGACGTCGGCAAGTCATACAGTCTCGATCTCAACGACCTCAGTCGATCGATCTGGTCGCTGCTGCCGCAGCCCGGCGACATGGTGGCCGAGGTACGCACCAGGCGGCATGGCCGGCTGACCTATGCGCGCACGCGGGCGGAGGCGGAGGACGTCACACTGTTCCAGCGTGATCGCGAGCGCACCATCGCCCAATACGCCTCGCCCGAACAACTCGATCGGCGCGGACGGTTCTATGACGAGTCTGACTTCGCCGACATTGACATCACGGACATTCAGCTCGACGCGTCATTCGATCCCGAGCGCGAGTGGCTCGACGGGCGCGCACGGCTGCGCCTGATCACACGGGCACCCGAGATGACCAGCCTGCGGCTCAAGCTGGCCGACACGCTGACCGTCAGTGACGTACACAGCCCAGAACTCGGGCGCCTGCTCTTTCTGAGGGTGCGCGACCAGCAGTCGGTCGTCGTCAACCTACCGAGGCCGATGCCGGGTGGCTCGACGCTGACACTGGATGTGACCTACCGTGGCGTGTTGCGGCGACAGACCCTGCATGATGAATCGGTGGGGGTGGGCCAGGGCGGTGGCCAGGGCGGAGGAGGCCAGGGGGGAGGCCGACCACTCGACCCGTCGCTCGGTGATCTCATGCTGCAGCGCCCCGAACGCTATTGGATGCTCAGCAACCGATCCGCCTGGTATCCGCAGACTCCGGTGTCCGACTACGCCACCGCAACGATCCACATCAGTGTGCCGACCGGCTATCAGGTGGTGGGCAGCGGCCGGCAACCACAGGGGTCGCCCGAGTCGAGGCCGCCGGCTGCCCCTCGCCAGCCGGGCGTGAGTCGGTACACCTTCGAGGCCATTCATCCGGTGCGGTATCTGAGCGTGGCGGTGTCGACGCTCATCCGAACGGATGCCGCCACCGTCGTGCTCGACGGCGTTCTAAAATTAGGTCATAAAACAGAACATTTTCTGCTTCAAGGACTTCCCCCAAGAAATACCCTCGAGGTCACGGTCGATGCGACACCCCAGCTCCAGTCACGGGGGCGGGCCATCATGACCGATGTGTCAGATATCGTTCGGTTCTATACGTCAATATTTGGTGATATGCCCTATGAATCAGTCGGACTCGGTCTCCTTGAGGACTCGCTTCCGGGTGGTCATGCCCCCGGCTACGCGTCGCTGCTGAGTTATCCGCCACCCATGGCGCCAATCACCTGGCGCAGCGACCCGGCTACCTTCACCTCATTCCCCGAGTTCTTTCTGGCACACGAGCTGGCTCATCAGTGGTTCGGCCAGGCCGTCGGTTGGAAGAACTACCACGAACAGTGGTTGAGCGAGGGAATGGCGCAGTATCTTGCGGGCCTCTTCGCCCGCGAGCGACATGGCGACAAGGTCTTTGCCGATGTGGCCGCCCAGTGGCATCAGACGAGCCTGTCAGCTTCTGGTGAAGGCCCTATTAGTCTGGGTTATCGGCTCGGCCACCTACGGCGCGACCCCCGCATCTTCAGGGCACTGGTCTACAACAAGGGCGCGGCGGTGCTGCATATGCTGCGGCGATGGGTCGGTGATGAGGCATTCTTCCGCGGATGGCGGTCGTTCTACGCCGACCACCGGTATCGGAAGGGCGGCAGCGACGACCTTCGCCGCGCCTTCGAGCACGCCAGCGGCCTTGAACTGACCCGGTTTTTCGACCGCTGGGTTTACGATGACCTCGTGCCGGAGGTGTTCTACACCGTGATGCGCACACCGCAGGCCCTCATCCTCGAGTTCGAACAGCGCACGCCCGTGACCGACATTCCCGTGACCGTCCAGTTGCGCATGGCTGACGGACAGACGGTCGTGCACCAGGTGCGGCTCGACCGGGTGCGACAGGACGTCACCCTGCCGGTCGCAAGCCCTGTCCGCGACATCAGGGTCAATCACGACCGCATGGCCCTGGCCCGCTTCTCGCCACGACGCACCCCGGTACGTCCGTGAGATTCCCCTCCCTGTCACGTGCGGCGGCTGCGGTATCATTTACGCGTGGAAACCGTCACTCTCACCATCGATGGACGTCAGGTGTCGGTGCCGAAAGGCACCACGGTCCTGCAGGCGGCCATTCAGGCTGGCATCCAGGTGCCGTATTACTGCTATCACCCCGGCCTCGGCGTCGACGCGTCGTGCCGTGTCTGCCTGGTGAAGATTGAGAAGTTTCCCAAGCTGCAGACGTCCTGCTCGACACCCGTCGCCGAAGGCATGGTCGTGCACACCAACGACCGCGAGGCTGTGGAAGGGCGCGCCGGCGTCTTCGAGTTCCTCCTGATCAACCACCCACTCGATTGCCCGGTGTGCGACAAGGGCGGCGAATGCCCGCTGCAGGATTTCTCCTACACGTTCGGCAACACCGACAGCCGCATGGACTTTCCGCGGCGCACCTTCGATGGCGAGGGCGTGAAGGCCGACGTCGACTTCGGTCCGACGCTCATGCTCAACCGCAACCGCTGCATCATGTGCACCCGCTGCGAGCGCTTCATGCGTGAAGTCGACGGTGACGCACAGATTGGCGTCATCAACCGCGGCAACGGCAGCGAGATTGCCACCTTCAATGATGAGGGCATCCACTCGCTGCTCTCGGGCAACCTCATGGATGTCTGCCCGGTCGGTGCCATCACCACCAAGCAGTACCGCTTCCGCTCGCGACCGTGGGATAACCCGCACGCCGTCGACACCATCTGCACCGGCTGCTCGAAGGGATGCAGCACCACCGGCTGGCTCAAGGCCAAGCCCGAATGGGCCAAGGGTGGGCGCCTCATTCGCATGACCCCGCGCTACAACCCGCAGGTCAACGACTACTGGATGTGCGACATCGGGCGCTTCAACTTCGGCTGGGTCGAAAGCGACACGCGCCTGCGTCGGCCTGAAGTGCGCACCCGTGACGGCGCCCTCCAGCATGTCACCTGGAAGGATGCACTGTCGCGCGTCCGTGATGTGATGGCCACAGCCGCGCGCAACGGTCAGGGGGCCGTGCAGTTCCTGGCCTCGGCACACGCCTCGGTCGAAGAACTGTTCCTCCTCAAGCGCCTCGCCGCCGAAGCGCCAGGAGCCGGCGCCAGTGCCCTGCACATCACCTACACCCGCCGCGAGAAGGTGCAGCCGGCGACGACCCACTTCCACATTCCCGCGACCGACGCTCCCAATCTAACAGGCGCCGCCGACCTGGGCCTGCGCATCGGGGCCGGCCTGTCGGGTGATGCCGATCTGTCGGCTCTCAAGACCGCCGTCGCCGCTGGTTCTGTCTCACTTGTGTATGTCGTCGACCTCGGTGCCGATGGCTCGATGGGCGACATGCAGTGGCTCATCGACGCCCGCATGGCCGGGCACGTCTCGACCCTCGTCTACGAGGGGGTGGTCACCAGCGCTCTGGCGGGTGTCGCAGACATCGTCCTGCCCGGTTCAGCCTGGGTTGAAAAAGACGCGGTGTACACCAATGATCAGGGCCACGTGCAGGCCAGCTCGAAGGCCATCACGCCGCCTGGAGAAGCCGTGGACGACTGGCAGATTCTCACATCGGTGGGTGCCGCTCTCGGCCTTGAGTTCACCTACACCTCGTCCCACGAGGTGCGTGCCGCCGTGGCCGCCGCTCTGGCCAGCCAGCCAGCGTACGCCTCCCTCGCCGACACCACCTTCAACCGTCCGGTCACAGCCGAGCACTGGCTGCAGTCCAGCAACCCGATGGAGCGCATGAAGTGGCAGGACCTGTTCCAGGACCTGCCGCCGGTCAAGGGGCACAACGTGCAGATGGAGAACCAACCGCCCGCAACGGTCATTCCGCTGCGGCTGGTCACCGAAGAAGTCGCGCGGGCCTCGGAGTAGGCGCGCGACGGCTCATCCGTCCAGATGCATCGCCGCTCAAGCAAGGCCCTGCTGCTTCTCGTCGTTCTGGTCGTCTCGGCCGGGGCCGTATGGCGTGCCACTGTCAACGAACAGCGTCGGGGGCAGGAACGCCGCGCCGCACAGCTCCTTGACGGCCAGGCGGCTGAACTGATCTTCACACTCGCCGAGTTCAGGGCCGGGCTCTACGCACTCGTCGCTCCCCAGCAGAGCGCGGCATTCTGGACCGACCACCTCTCGGCGCAGCTTGATGTGCTCGACGGTGAACTTGCAGCCCTCGAAGCACCCGCCGCAGAGAATTTTGCCCCCCTGACCGAGGCCCGTGCCACGTTCGACCGCGTGCGTGGCCAGGTCAGACTCATCATCAGCCTCGTGGCCTCCGGTGACCCGTCGGCTGCCAGCCGACGTATCTTCGGCACCACGCGCGACGACATTCAGCGCCTCCTGCTGCAGCTCTCCGACGCAAGGCAGTCGATGGCCCGCGCCGCTTCGTCGCGTGAGGGTGGCATGGCCCACGAGCAGTCGCTCATCGCCGGCTCACTCCTCTGCATCTGGCTCACGGCACTGCTCGTGCTCGTGATGGCGGGCAGCGGTGCCGCGCCCGTCGCGCCTCAGGTCACCCCGGCTGAGGAGCGGAACGCCGCCGCTCCCGCAAGCACCGCCACCGCCGAGACAGCGTCCCCGCAGAACGCGGCGCGCGAACAGCAGCAGATCGAGGGTCTGGCGGCCTTCTGCGACGAAGCCGCCCACGTGCGCAGCGCCGCGGAACTACAACCCCTGCTGGCACGCGCCGCCACCGTGCTCTCGGCACGAGTGCTGGTCGTCTGGCTCCGCGATGCCAACGCCTCTGCACTCGTTCCGGCCCTCGCACACGGCTACGACGTCGAGCAGCTCGCCCGGCGGGGCCCACTGGCCATCGACGCCCAGACCATGACCTCGACGGCGTTCCGTACATCGACCTCCTCTGTCAGCACCTCGACGGCGGCGCAGCCGCGCGCCCTGGCTGTGCCCCTGGTCACCGTCGGGGGCACCACCGGCGTGCTGGCCGCCGAACTGGCCGACGGCGCCAGCACCGATCGCCTGCTGCCGGTGGCCCGCATCATCGCCACGCAGTTCGCCGCGCTGTGCCCGACGTCCGCCTCCGACCCGGCGCCGCCGGCACTCTCCGATCCACAGCCCCTCTAAGGACAGGCACGCATGGACAAGCGCGACATCCTTGAGCGCGCCGCCGCCGAGCGCGTCAAGTTCCTCCGGCTGCAGTTCACCGACATCCTCGGCGTCATCAAGAACGTCGAGGTGCCCGACCGCCAGTTCGCCGATGCCCTCGATGGCCGCATCATGTTCGACGGCTCGTCCATCGAAGGCTTCGTCCGCATCGAAGAGTCCGACATGTACCTGTCGCCGGACCTCGATACCTTCCAGATCTTCCCCTCGACCGATCCCGGAGGCGCGCGCGTCGGCCGCCTCATCTGCGATATCTCGAATCCCGACGGCTCGCCCTTCGTCGGCTGCCCGCGCACGACCCTCAAACGCGTCATCGCGATGGCCGAGGCCCGCGGCTTCACCATGGCGGCGGCACCGGAAACTGAGTTCTTCCTGTTCCTCCGCCGCGACGGACGGCCCACCACCGACACCCACGACGCCGCCAGCTACTTCGACCTCGCCCCGGTCGACCTCGGCGAAGACGTGCGCCGCGAGATCGTGCTCTCGCTCGAACAGATGGGCATCCAGGTCGAGGCCGCCCATCACGAAGTCGCGCCCGGCCAGCACGAAATCGATTTCCACACCAACGATGTCCTGGCCACCGCCGACAACATCGGCACGTGTCGTTTCATCGTCAAGAACGTCGCCCTCAGGAACAACCTGCACGCAACGTTCATGCCCAAGCCCATCTTCGGTGTCAACGGGTCGGGGATGCACACCCATCAGGCTCTCTTCCGCGACGGTGCCAATGCCTTCTTCGATCCGGATGAAGAGTGGCAGATCAGCCGCACCGGGCTCCACTACATCGGCGGCCTGCTGCGGCACGCCAAGGGTTACTGCGCCATCACCAATCCGCTGGTCAACTCCTACAAGCGCCTCGTGCCAGGCTTCGAAGCGCCTACAGCCATCGCATGGTCTGAGCGCAACCGGAGTCCGCTCGTCCGCGTGCCTGCCGCGCGGCACCACCGCACCCGCATCGAGCTGCGCATGCCCGACCCGGCCTGCAATCCGTACCTCGCCCTGGCCGTCATGCTGCGCGCCGGTCTGTCGGGCATCGACGAGGCCATCGACCCCGGGCCTCCGGTCAATAAGAACATCTCGCGTATGAGCCACCGCGAGCGGCGCCACCTCCGTATCGACGACCTCCCCGCCAACCTCAGCGAGGCGCTCGACGAATTCGAGAAAAGCGACCTGATTCGGGAAACGCTCGGCGAGCACATCGTCGAGCACTTCCTCGCGGCCAAGCGCGAGGAGTGGGATGAGTACATCCGCCACGTCTCCCCATGGGAGATGAATCGGTACCTGGGCGTCTACTGACCACAGCCACGGACGCGGTGATGTAGATTCTCACTGTCGTGGTCGATATCCTTATCGTCGATGACGACCTCGACCTGCTCGAGGTCATGTCCACCGCCCTCGCCCGACCCAATCGGCGGATCGAGTGTGCCTCCTCGGGCGAAGCGGCCATCACCCTCTCCCGCAGCGACCGACAGTTCGACGTCGTCTTGACCGACCTCAACCTCAAGAGCGCGGTATCGGGCCTCGACATCCTGAAGTCATTCAAGGCAGAGCATCCCTCGACGCAAGTCATCCTGATGAGCGGCTTCAGCACGCTCGACAGCGCCGTCGAGGGTGTGCGCGCCGGGGCGCTCGACTATATCGGCAAGCCGTTCGACATCCGCGAGGTCACCGTCACGGTCAATCGGGCCCTAGAAACACGAGTGCCGGTCACCACCGCGCCGGCAGTGGGCTCGGCACTCCCGGCGGGACTGCTGGGCCGCACCCGCGAGATGCTCGAGGTCTACAAGCAAATCGCCCTGGCGGCTGACGCGTCGACCCCCATTCTGGTGACCGGCGAAAGCGGCACCGGCAAGGAACTGGTGGCCCGGGCCATTCACGCGCAGTAGCTTGACCTGCAGGGCAGATGAGGTTTCGCCGACCTCGTCCTCTAAGAGAAGCGCATCAGCCAGATTCTCGATTAGGCGACGAGACCGCTCCTCTGTTGCGGCTCGCGGGTCAGGTTCCCAACTGAGGCCAGATGTCGCCATAAGACTTTAGCGGCTAATGTATGCCTGTTTAGGATTTAATCATCAATATATCCCGCCTTAGTGTATCGACTGTCCCAAAACGCCACGACCACTGAAAAGGTCACTCGGTGCTGGCACAGACCTTGATGCTCTCCCGGCTGGCTGCAGCGGGTCACCGGACGCACACATGGCAGGCGCTGGCTGAGTGCGTCCGGGGTTCGACAGGCGACCCGACTGCGGCCATCTACCCCTGCCCGGGTTCCCCCGCTTGTGAAGCCGTAGTAGAATAAGTCGGTTGTGGAAGCGCTAGAGCACCCCTCCCCACTGGTCGAGCTGATTAACGCGCTGCTGGCTCCGCTGCACGTGCACGCGCCCGACCACGTCGTCTTCTCGGCCCTCATCTGTCTGATCGTGCTGGTGCTGGGCCTGATGGTGCGTTCGCGCCTCAGCGTCGACAATCCCGGGTCGCTCCAGATCATCCTCGAGGATGTCGTCAGCTTCTTCGTCTCGGTGCTCGAGACCAACATGGGTCCCAGGGGCCGTCAGTTCCTCGCGCTGCCCGGCGCCCTCTTTGTGTTCATCTGGATGGGCAACATGATGGGCCAGATCCCCGGTCTCGGCGCGCCCACCAGCAATGTCAATGTGCCGTTCGCCTGCGCACTGACGCTGTGGATTTACTATCACGCTCAGGGCATTCGTGCGCAGGGCCTGGTCTCGTATTTCAAGCACTTCGCGGTTATGCCGGGCGTGCCCATCGCGATGGCGCCCATCATCTTCACCATCGAGATCATCAGCCACCTGTCGCGTGTGCTGTCGCTGACGCTGCGCCTGTTCGGCAACGTCTTCGGCGAACACCTCGTCGTGCTGATCATCGCCAGCATCATTCCCTTCATCGCGCCCCTGCCCATTCAGTTCCTGGGCCTCGTGGTCGGCACGCTGCAGGCGTTCATCTTCCTGACGCTGGGCGCCATCTACCTGACCGCGGCCGTCGCCGTCGACGAGCACCACTAGGTGCCTGGGCGCCGTGCCTGCGGCGCACCCCCGTGCCTGACAGCGCCGGGTGTCCCTGCGCCCCTCCCGCTTACCTGATGCGGTTGGCCGTCTATCTGCCGCAGTTGACTATTCATTGACCTGTGGTCGCTCGTCGACGCGGGAACACCTAGCGTGGCAGGATGCGACTGTTCTCTCGCCCTCCCGTTGTTCTTGTACTGTTCGCCCTGCTGACGACGCTGGTGGCCGCCACACCGGCCTTCGCTCAGTCGGCCCGACTCTCGGGACACCTCACCGACCCCTCAGACGCACCTGTCGCCGGCGCCACCGTCACAGCCACCGACACATCGACCGGTGTCAGCCATGAGGCGGTCTCGTTTCCAGACGGCCTCTACATCTTCCCCGCCCTGCCACCGGGTAGCTACCGGCTGGAGACGAATGCCGCCGGTTTCCGCCCGCTCCGCCAGGACGGCATCGCCCTGAACGTCGCCACGGCCACCACGGTCAACCTCCGACTGCTCGTTGGCGATGTCACCGACCGCGTCGAAGTGACCGGTACCGCGCCGCTCATCGAACGCCAGTCGGGCAGCGTCGGCACCGTCGTTGACCGGCAGTTCATCGAGAACCTGCCCCTCAACGGCCGCAGCCTGCAGTCGCTGCTCGAACTGGTGCCCGGCGCCGTGTTTGTGGAACCGGACATCTTCAACACAGGCCAGTTCAGCGTCAACGGCCAGCGGGCCAATGCCAACTACGTCATGGTCGATGGTGTCGGCGCCAACGTCGGCACCAGCATGAGCGCACAGTCATTTCAACAGGCCGCCGGCACGGTGCCCGCAGGAACCGCGCTCGGGGGAACACAGGGCCTCGTCTCGGTGGACGCGCTCGAGGAATTCCGGATGCTGACCTCGACATTCGCTCCCGAGTTCGGCCGCATGCCCGGTGGGCAGGTCTCGCTGGTCACCCGATCAGGCCGCAGCCGCTATAGCGGCAGTCTCTACGACTTCGCCCGACACGAACAGTTCGATGCCAACGACTGGTTCAACAACCAGGCCGGCCGGTCGAAGCTGCCCCTGCGCCAGCATCAGTTCGGTGGCACCCTCGGCGGCCCCATCGCCAGACCAGGGCGGACACCTGCCCGGCCTCGTGCGTTCTTCTTCGCCTCGTATGAGGGCCTGCGCCTGCGTCAGCCCCAGCCCGACATCCGGAATGTCGTCGTGCCATCCATGTCCGCACGGGCGCGCGCCACCGGCTCGATCCGGGCACTGTTTGACGCCTTCCCACAGCCCAATGCGCCGTCGCTGCCCGGCGACCCCACCGACACCGAGCGCTACACCTACCGCATCAGCTTTCCTTCGTGGTTCGAGGCCCCGAGCCTGCGCATCGACGTGCCCGTGGGACGCATGCAGATCTTCAACCGCACCGCCTACAGCCCGTCGGGCTACCGGGAGTTTGTCTTTGCCAACCAGCAGAACGAGTTCTCGAAGAACTTCGTCTCAAACACGACCGGCGTTACGTGGACCCTGTCACCGCGTCTCGTGAGTGATACCCGCGTCAACTGGAGCCGCGAGACCGGGCGCTTCGCGTTTGCGGTCCGCGCCATCGACGGTGCCACCCTGCTGCCCGACTCGCTCGTGTTCCCCGACCAGGCCTCACGGGAAACCGTGTCGGTCTCGCTGCAGGTCAATCCGTCCAGCTTTAATCCCACATCGCTGACGCAGGGCAAGTCGCTCGGCAACAACCAGGAGCAGTTCAACCTGGTGCAGACGCTGACGTATCTGCGCGGGCGGCATGAAGTGAAAGCGGGGCTCGACTGGCGCCGACTCATGCCCCTCACCGATTTCCGCGAGCGGGGCATCACCTACAACTTCGGATCGGTCACCCAGGCGCTGCAGACCGGGCTGGCCTCGGTCAGCGTGCAGGCCCTTGCCCCCACGACCAACTTCCGCATCGACAACCTGTCGCTCTTCCTGCAGGACACCTGGCGTGTCTCATCGCGGCTCACCGTGACGGCCGGCGCACGCTATGAACTCAACCCGCCGCCGAACGGAGACCGGCTGCCGTACACGTTCACCGATGTCGACAACCTGCTAACGGCCGACCTCGCGCCCGCTGGCACGCCCCTGTGGCGCACGGACCACACCAACATCGCACCCCGGTTCGATGCCGCCTACGTAATCTCCGAGCGTCAGGAGCTCGTGCTGCGCGGTGGCGTCGGTCTGTTCTACGACCTGGGCACCGGCACGGCCCTGCGGGGCTACAGCAGCTATCCGTTCAACTCGCAGCGCACCACGCCCAACCAGCCTTTCCCGGCCCCGGCCTCGGCGGTGGCAGCAGCGCCGTTCGACACCACCACGCGGCCGATTGCCTCGACCTTCTATGTGACCGAGCCCGATCTGCGGCTGCCGTCCACGATGCAGTGGAACGTCTCGCTCGAGCGCCGGCTGGGCACGGCCCAGTCGATCACCGTATCCTACGTGGGCGCCCGCGGACGTGACCTGCTGCGCACGGAACAGCTGCGCAACCGCCCCGCTCCGACCGAGGTGCCCTTCGGCATCCCGACCATGACCTTCATCAACCCCGCGGTCGTGTCGTCGTCCACGTCGGTGTTCGTCACCAGGAATGCCGCCTCGTCCCGCTATGATGCCCTGCAGATGCAGCTGCAGCGGCGCATGTCGCGCGGCCTCCAGGCGATGCTGTCCTACACACTGGGGAAGGCGACAGACACCGTATCGAACGAGGTCACGGCCGGCCTGGCCTCGACCGGTATTCCCGGCTTTACCGCATCCGTGGACGATGACTTCGGGTCGTCGGATTTCGACATCCGCCATGTCGTCGCCGGAGGCGTGACCTGGAACCTACCATCGCCGTCGGGTGGTGCCGCCCGGCGTGTGCTGGGCGACTGGGGCCTCGACCTGATCGGCCGCTGGCGCTCGGCTGCCCCGCTCCACGTGGTGACGCAGACGATCGATCCCATCAACTTCTCGGGGACGAACCGGCGGGTGAACCTCGTGCCCGGGCAGAACCCGTGGATCACCGACGCCTCCCTGCCGGGTGGCAAGCGGCTCAACTTCGCTGCCTTCCAGGTTCCGGCCCCTGGCCAGCAGGGCAACATGGGACGCAATTCCCTGCGGTGGATTCCCGCCGAGCAGCTGGATCTGTCGCTGCGCAAGGATGTGCCCATCGGCCGCACGCGGGCGCAGCTGCGCTGGGATATCTTCAACATCACCAACACGCCCAACTTCGCTGAACCCGGCGCATCGCTGCCGGCTGCCGACTCACCGCTCTTCGGCGTCTCGACGCGCATGCTCAATCGTGCGCTCGGGCCGGGCGGTACCTCGGGGGGGCTCAACGCGCAGTATCAGGTGGGCGGGCCGCGCTCGATGCAGCTGTCACTGCGGGTGTCGTTCTGATGCGCCTCACCGTGCTGGCCACGCTCGGCCTCGCCGCCCTCGCCGGCAGCCTGCTGCGCGCGGCACAGGCCCCCGCGCCGTTGCCGACGCCGACGGCTGTCTATCAGACGCAGTGCTTCGCCCTCGATCGTCTGGAACCCGCAGACCGGACCCTGGCGGCCGAGTGGCTCGAGGCGGCCCTCGACCGCGAAGGCCTCTACACGCTCATTGGCGGGCTCAAGCCCATCAGTACCGGAATCCACAGCCTGAAGTTCGACTCGGCACAGCCTGACCTGGCCGGCCTCGATCAGGCCCGGCGCATCGCCGCCGCTCTCAGTTGCGGTGGCGGCTCGGCATTCGTCCACATCTTCGCGGCCGCCTCGGGCACCGAGCGGTTTGCCGACGTGGTGCTGGTCAATCAGCCGGCGCTCGACCACACGCTGCGGGAACACCGCGCCTTCTTCGCGCCGCTCGGCCTGACACCGGGCACTCCGGGGCTGCAAGTGATGGCCATGATCGACCACCTGCCCCGCGAGCAGCGCTACCGCGGTCTCGGGCACCTGTTCGGCTTTCCCAATCACGCCGTCGATTTTTTCGTCGAGGCGACCGTGCCCGACAAGCCGGTTGTCGGCCCGGGCAAGGACCGCGACTTCTTCTCGGTGCCGGTCTTCCGCGATGGCACCAACTACTTCGTATGGGCCGTGCCACTCGGGCACACACCCCTCCCGGCCGACACCGCGATTGTCGAGAAGGCCGCACCCATCCTCAAGTCGTATCGCGAGCGGCGCGCCCACTTCATCGGACCGGGCAAGTCAGGCGCCGCCGAGCTGCTGCGCGACTGGCTCTGCGACAACACCGGCATGTGCGCGGCCGATCGTGCCCTGCAGCGCCTCTCGACGACCCTGCGCAGCCCCGACTCGCCGCTGTCCCGCGCCAGCCAGCTGCTGCGCGACCGCAAGCCCGCCGAGGCGGCACGGCTGCTGAAGGAACTGGCCTCACAGCCCATGGACGACGAAAACGCCCGCCGGCGTCGCCTGCTCTCGGAGGACGCCGCCGTCCGGACGGGTGATGCCGCCTGGCTGGCCCGCCTCAGTGACCGGCCTGATCGCTACTGGTTCGCCAATGGCTATCTCGTCTTCACTGCCTATGGCTACATGCGCGCCTCTGACCTGCCTGCGGCGCGCGAGTATCTCAGCCGCATCAAGGACACCGATCGCATGGACGATCGTGAACGCCGGCGCTATCACTCGCTCATGGCGCGCATCGCGCAGCTCGAGCAGAAGCCTGCCGAAGAGCAGACACATCTGGAATGGATGATCGGGCATCAGGCCGAGTGGGCCACGCCCCGATGCCAGCAGTGCCACGACAATCGCGAGCGCTACGGCGATGTCGTCACGAGCTTTCCCCTCACCGACTGGTGGGTAGCCGAGCGCTACGCGGCCGTGCTGCGCGAGACCGGCAGGGCCGACGACATCGGACGCCTCGCCCGGCAGTCGCTGACGGCCTCCCCGGACAATGTCGAGGCGCGGCTTCGCCTCGCATTCGCGCAGCGGGCCCTCGGGCAGGATGCCGACAGCGAGCAGACGCTGCGGGCATTGCCATGGGCTGCCTTCCCCGACCGCTCCTACCGCACGCCGCGCGATCTCATCCAGTTTCCCTGACGCCGACCCGGGCGCACGCCGGTCTGTCATCGGCCGGCGTGCCGCCTCAGTGGACGATGTCGCCCCGACGATTCGCGCCCTCGTCTTCTTCAGTCTCCACCAGTGGCCATTCGGGAAACGGATCGCGCAGGGCTGCCAGGGCCTCCGGGCCAGCCGCCAGCTCGTCTTCCGTCACCAGGCAGGCGTCGAGGCGTGTGCGCAGTGCCGCCTCGTTCACCGACAGGCCGATGATCACCAGTTCCTGCCGGCGATCACCCCACGGTTCCTGGAAGTCGCGCATCACCGAAGTCAGCACCTCGGGCTCGGTGGGATACTCGACCGTCGGCGTTGCCGCCCACCAGATGCCCGCCGGTTCGGTACGGCACGAGGTGCCGGCCTGCGACCACTCGCCGACGATGTCCCAGCGGGACGCGAGCCAGAAGAAGCCTTTGGATCGCACAACCCCGGGCCAGTCTTCGTGAATCATCTGCCAGAAGCGTTCCGGATGGAACGGTCGCCGGGCCCGATAGACGAACGACGCGATGCCGTATTCATCGGCCTCCGACGTCTCCTCACCCCGCAGCACTGTCAGCCAGCCGCTCGACCGCGAGGCCTCCTCGAACGAGAAGAGTCCGGTGTCGAGCACCTGATCCAGCGGCACGCAGGCCTCTGTGGCCCTCAGGATACGGGCGCCGGGATTCAGCCGGCGCAGAACGGCCTCGAGGTGCGCGAGCGCAGCCTCGGTCACCAGGTCTGTCTTGTTGATCAGCAGCACATTGGCGAATTCCACCTGATCCACGAGCAGGTCGGCCACCGTGCGATCGTCGTCCTCGTTGAGCGCCATGTCCCGATCATCGAGACCGTCGCCGGCTTCCCAGTCGCGCAGGAACGCCGCGGCATCGACGACCGTCACCATCGTGTCGAGCCGGGCCAGATCGGACAGGCTCTGCCCCTGTCCGTCGACAAACGTGAAGGTCTCGGCCACCGGAAGCGGCTCGGAAATCCCCGTGGACTCAACGAGGAGATAATCGAACCGGTCCTCCCGCGCCAGCGCCGCCACCTGCTCGAGCAGATCTTCCCGCAGCGTGCAGCAGATGCAGCCATTCGACAGTTCGACGAGGCGCTCGTCCACGCGATCGAGGCGCGCATCGCCGCGCGCGACCAGCGAGGCGTCGATGTTCACCTCGCTCATGTCGTTCACAATCACCGCCACACGCAGACCCTGGCGGTTGCGCAGCACGTGGTTCAACAGGGTGGTCTTGCCTGACCCCAGGAATCCTGACAGCACGGTCACGGGCAGGCGTCGATCCGGAGACACTTGATTCACGACGTATCACCTCTCTGGCACAGGTATCACACGCCCCGTAACATCACACCAGGGTTCTGATGAGCGGTCACTGCACGCACATGAGTGGCTCCTGCACAGCGGCTCCCCCGTCCGCTATACTCGCCCGCGCGGCCAGTCGTTCGGCCGCTGAGGCGCGACCATGAAAGTCACCCGACGTGAGCTCATTGCCGGCGCGGCCGGCGCGATGGCCCTGAGCCAGACGGCCCGCAGCGAGGCGCAGGCCCCGACCGATCCCAGCAAGGTGCGCGGAAAACCCCCGCGCGCAAACGGCGAGCGTGCCGCCACCGCGAAGGTGCAACGCCTCGTCCGAGGTGGAACCTCGTCCGGCACCCCGCACCAGGATCTGATGGGCACCATCACTCCATCCGATCTCCACTTCGAGCGGCATCATGGCGGCGTGCCCGAGATCGATCCAGCCAGCTATTCGCTGCTGATCCACGGCATGGTCGACCGGCCGACCATTTTCACGCTCTCCGATCTCAAGCGCTTTCCCTCGCACTCGCAAATCTACTTTCTGGAATGCTCGGGCAACCTCGGGCGCACCGCAGGTCCCGAGACTACGCCCGGCCAGCTGGCCGGGCTCACCAGTACCAGCGAGTGGACCGGTGTGCCGCTGGCCACGCTGCTGCGCGAAGTCGGTGTGCACAAGAACGCGAAGTGGCTGCTCGCCGAGGGCACCGACGCCGCCGTGCTCACGCGCAGCGTGCCGATCGAGAAGGCGCTCGACGATGCGCTTGTCGCGTATGGACAGAACGGTGAAGCGCTGCGGCCCGAGCAGGGCTATCCGGTGCGGCTGTTCCTCCCGGGGTGGGAAGGCAACGCCAGCGTCAAGTGGCTGAGGCGCATCGATATCTCCGACCGGCCGTTCATGACCCGCGAAGAAACCTCCAAGTACACCGAGCCCTTCGCTGACGGCACGTCGCGCATGTTCAGCTTCCGCATGGATGCGCGGTCGCTCATCACCCATCCGGCGTTTCCCACGCGGCTCGAGCGAGGCTGGGTCGAGATTTCCGGCATCGCATGGACCGGCGCCGGACGCATCCGCCGTGTCGAGGTCAGCACCGATGGTGGCAAGACCTGGGCATCGGCCCGGCTCCAGGAGCCCGTGCTGCCGCTGGCACACACGCGGTTCCGTCACCTCTGGGAATTCACGGGCACAGAGACGATCATTATGAGTCGGGCCGTCGACGAAACCGGCTACGTGCAGCCCACGCGCGCGGAACTGCTCAAGCTGCGCGGCCCGGGGACCACGGGCTATCACCTCAACCCGATTACGGGCTGGGTGGTGCAGGCCGATGGACGGGTCATCTACAAGGAGGAACCGTGGGCATGACGCGCAGCCGTCTGCACGCGGTGTGTGCCGCCGCACTTGTGGTGACCCTCGCAACGCCGATATCGGCACAAGCGCCGACCCGATTCGGTCTGGGGCGCGCGGCGACGCCGGACGAAATCGCCAGGCTTGACATCGACATCATGCCCGACGGCACGGGTTTGCCGGCCGGACGCGGTACGTCGGCCGACGGCGCCGCGACCTACGCTGCCAAGTGCGCGCGGTGTCACGGCCCGACGGGGAAGGAAGGTCCGAACGACGTGCTGGTCGGCCGCCTGCCGGCGGAAGGCTTCCCGTTCTCGCAGGACCCGACACTGCCGCATACCATCGGCAACTACTGGCCGCACGCCACGACGGTGTTCGACTACATTCGCCGGGCGATGCCGCCGACGGCGCCAGGCTCGCTGACTGACGAGGAGGTATACGGGCTCACTGCGTTCCTGCTGCACGCCAACGCCGTGATTCCCGCCGGTGCGGTGATGGACAGGAACACGCTGCCCGCAGTGGTGATGCCCGCACGGAGGTACTTCACTCCCGACACGCGCAAGCAGTCGGCCGGGAAACCGCGGCCCTGAGACAGCAGTCAGGCGGCGATGAGCGTCGCTGGACGGGCCCCGGGGGCGACCACCGGTCCGGGGGCAGCGCGTTCACGCGACACAGGCCGTCAACACGGTCTGTCGCTCGTCACGCACCCGTCAGACGGACCACGACCACCGTTTGGTCGTCGGTCTGCGCGGCATCGCCCCTGAACGCCTGCATCGCGCCGAACACCGCGTGCACCACCTCGCGCGCCGGTCTCGCTCCCAGCGTGCGCACCGAATCGATGACGCGGGCCGTGCCGAACTCTTCTCCGGAATCGTTAAAGGCTTCGAAGATCCCGTCTGAGCAGAACACGAAGCAGTCGCCGTCCTGCAGGTCGAGCGTCACCTCGTCATACGTCGACGCATCGAATGTCCCCAACGGCATGCCGGGCATGGGAATCGATTCGGCCTCGCCCCCCCGTACGCGAATCGGATACGGCAGCCCCGAGTTGGCGAACGTCACCTGACGCCGCCGCAGGTCAAACAGGGCATAGCACAACGTGCAGAAGTAGCCCTCGAGCTGCCGCTCGTGCAGGATGCGGTTCATCGCCATCAGCACGCTGGCGGGTGTGCTCCGTCGCGTCTCGAGTCGGCGGCGGAAGGTGCGCCCGCGCACAAGCTCGCCCACAAACGCCCCATACAGCGCCGCAGGCACCCCCTTGCCCGTGACATCGCCCACGACCACGGCCAGCGTCTGCGGCTCAGGCGACAGAAAGTCGTAGAGGTCGCCGCCCAGCTCGCGCGCCGAGTCGAAATGCCAGGCCACATCCACGCCTTTCAGCCGCTTGGGCAGCTCCTGCGGCAGCAGCGCCCGCTGCACCTGCTGGGCAAACGCTAGCTCCTTCTCGAGCCGCCGCTCGTTCGCGACAATTTCCTCGTACAGCCGGGCATTCTCAATCGCCACCGCCGCCTGCGACGCCAGCAGCGTCAAGAGCTCGACGTGCTGCTTGGTGAAGGCGGCCAGCTCAGGACTCTCGAGGTCGAACACTCCAATACAGCGGTCCTGATGCACCAGCGGAATCGCCAGTTCCGACCGCACGCCTTCCACCGCGCTGATATACCTCGGGTCACGCGCCACATCGTCCACCAGCACCGGCTGCCGCGTCAGCGCTGCATGCCCCACAATGCCTTCCCCGAGCCTGACTGGCTGCAGGATGCGCGGGCTGTCGCCGTACTGAATCGCGAGCTTCATCTCGAGCATCTGCGTCGATTGGTTCAGCAGCGCGATGCCGAAAATCCGATAGTTGATGAGCCGCCGTAGCAGCTGCGCCATCCGCGTCAGCAGAGCGTCGAGGTCCAGAATCGCGCTCATCTCGCGGCCGATTTCCGCCAGCGTCTCGAGCGTGTCGGCATACGACCGCTCCGTCTCAAAGAGGCGCGCGTTGACCAACGCCTGCGACACATGCGCCGCAAACTGGCGCAAGGCGCGCTCGTCCTGTTCGGTGAACTCGCCGCGGCGGTCGCTCAGCAGGTTGAGCGCCCCGAGCACCTGGCCCTTGTGCCGCAGCGGCACCACCAGCTCTGAGACGACTCCGGGCACCACCGGCACATACCGCACATCGGTCGACACATCATCGACACGCACCGGGCGCCCTTCGGCGACCGCAGTGCCCACCACGCCTTCGCCCAGCCGCAGCCGCACCGTCCGCGCGGCTTCCTCGGGGTAGCCCACCGCATACGCAATGCGCAGCGTCTCGCGCGCGTCGTCCAGCAGGTACACGGAAAACACCGTGAACGTGGTCAACCTGGCAATCAGTTCCGGGATCTTCCGCAACAACTCATCAAGATCGAGCACCGACGACACTTCGCGGCCGAGCTCGGCCAGCACCAGCAGTTCGGTGGCATCACGGCCGTCGGGCGGAGGCAGGGCCGCAGGGGTCGATGGGGGAGGCGTAGGGGGATGACTCATGCAGTGCGTGGCGGGAAGTATACTGAGGGCGCCGCTCATGCAGAACGACGAAGTGCTGACACTGCCGCTCGATTATTCGGCCATCGAACGGATTCTGCCGCATCGCTACCCGTTTCTGCTGGTCGATCGCATCACCGAATTCGAGACCGACACGCGCATCGTCGGCATCAAGAACCTCACCATCAACGAACGCTATTTGTCGACGACATCCGAGGATGGCCGCCCCGCGCTGCCGCCCACGATCCTCACCGAAATTGTCGCGCAGATCGGCGCCATCCTCATTCTGGCCAAGCCGGAAAACCGTGGCTTGCTGATCTTCTTCCGGGGCATCGAGCGCGTGCGCTATCGCGGCTCGGTGCATGCTGGTGATGTGCTGACTGTCGAGGCACGGGTCAAGCGCCTCAGGCCCCGCATGGGCGTGCTTGAGGGCCGCGCCCGGGTCGGACGGCGCCTCGTGGCGCACGGCACAATGGCTTTTGCGCTCGGCGGCCGCGAAGACGCTGAAGCCTGAAGAGCCTCCGCCGGGTCAGCCCGTTGATGACCCCTTGTAGAACACGCGGTTCAGCTTCTTGTGCCAGGCGGTGAACTCACTGTCGCCGGCATCTTCCGCAATCGCGCGCCGCACCTGGTTGAGGCGGGCATCGAGGTCGTCCACCGCCGCTAGGATAAAGGCTTCCACCGTCTTCGGTTCCACCGGGCTCCCATGCTCTTTCGAGCCGTGGTGCGACAGGATCAGATGTTCCAGATGCACTCGCACGTCTTCAGGAAAGTCGGGAATCTGTGCCGCCATCGACCGCACCAGCAGCATGCCCTGCGTGATGTGTCCCAGCAGGTTGCCGTCGCGCGTATAGCTGACAAGGCCCCGGTCATACGACAGCTCCTGCAGCTTGCCGATGTCATGCAGCACGACGCCGGCGAGCAGCAGGTCGGGGTCGGCCTCATACAGTCGGGCCAGATCAGCTGCCGCCGCAGCCATCGTGCACAGGTGCTCGAGAAAGCCGCCGCGATAGGCGTGATGAATGACCTGCGCCGCCGGCCACTCGCGCAGCGCAGCGCCGTGGTCATCCAGCACGCGCCGCAGCAGCACCCGCAGCGAGGCATGCGACACCGCCGCCACACGCGCCTCGAGCTCGTTCCACATGTCGCCGATCGGGCGGGGCGCACTCAGCACGCAGTCTTCCTCACGGAAGCCCTCGCGCCGATCCTGCTCCGCATGCACGCGACGAATCGATGACACTTTCAGCTGCAGTTGACCGTTGAACGTCTGGCCACGGCCATCAACACGCACGAAGTCGCCCGCCTCAAATTGCGCGCTGTAGCGGCTCACGTCGTCGAACAGCCGCCCGACCACCTGGCCGGATGCATCCTGCAGCCGCAGGTCGAGAAACTCACCGCCGCCCTTGGTGGGCCGCAGTTCCTTCATCGTGCACAGGAAGAATCCCGTGCCGGCATCATCCGTAGTGAGTTCCGAGAGGCGGGGAAGACGGGCCACATCAGGATTGTACTCGCCGCAGCAGGGCCATTCCGCCCAGCACCAGCAGCGACGCGACGGCTATGCGTGGCGACAGCGGTTCGTCCAGCAGCGCCGACCCGAGCAGCACCGCAATTAGCGGGTTGATATAGGCATACAGCGACACGGTCGTGAGCGGGAGGTGCGCCACGGTGTAGAGATACGCCGTGTAGGCCACCACCGATCCGGCCAGCGTCAGATAGACCAGGGCCCCGAGACTGCGCGTCGTGAAGTGCAGGGCTGACCACTCTCCCGTTATGGTGGCCACGGTCAGCAGCATCGTTCCGCTGGCCAGCATCTGGATGGCCGACGCTGCCACCGGGTCGGTCGCTGACGGATGCCGCCTGGCATACGACGTTCCCAGGGCCCATCCGGCACAGGCTATCTGGATGGCCACCACGCCACCGAACATCGCGGCCCCGGCCTGTCCACCCGCCGACATCTCTGGCCACACCAGGACGACGATGCCCGCAAAGCCGACGGCCAGCGCCAGCAGCGTGCCCCCTCGAAGGCGGTCGCCACCAGGTAGCAGGGCCTCGAAGCCCACCGACCAGAAGGGCACGGACGCAATGATCACGGCCGTCAGGCCGCTGGCGACGTACTGCTCGGCCCACACGACAAAGCCATTTCCGAGCACATTCATCAGGAAGCCGAGCAGGGCCAGTGCGCCCCACTGCCTGGCCGGCGGCAGCGGACGACCCCGGCCCAACGTCACGACCGTCAGAAGCACTCCTGCGGTCATCCAGCGCAAGCCGGCCACCAGAAATACCGGAATGGTTTCAAGGGCCACCCTGATGGCGAGGTAGGTGGTGCCCCACACCAGGCAGATCGTGACCCACGCCAGCCAGGCCAGTCTACGTTCGGAGTGAGTGTCAGCCACGAGCCGCTCATCATACCGCGCGCGACTGAAGTAGATTGATGGCCATGTCCGATGATCTGGCCGCCGGCTTTATCGAGCGGCTGCGCCTCGGGTGTTGTGTGACGCGGTTCGATGGCACTGCGTGGCACACCATCGCCGCCAATGCCCACCTCAGGCTCATGCTCGGACAGCCGTTCGAGACTCCGGTCGGACAGGTGACCCCGTTCGCGCGCGAGCGCTTTGCCGACGGGCAGTCCTATGATGAGTTCTTCGCGCGCCTCCGCACGGTGGGTGTGCTGACCGATTACCTCGTGCGGCTGCGGCGCGAAGACGGCTCGACCGCCTGGATCGAAGTGACCGCAGGCATCACGCCCGATGCGACGGACCCAACGCAGCTGCAGCTTGACGCGGTCTGCCGGGACGTCGGCGAACGACGGGCCCTCGACGAGCAGTCACGCGCGCTGCAGGACGAGCTGCGGCAGTCCGAAAAACTGGCGGCACTCGGTCACACCATCTCGGGCGTCGCGCACGAACTCAATAATCCCCTCGCCACCATCCTGTCGTGGGCCGAGCGCCTCGCCGCCCTGCCTGGCGATGAACGGATGCGCCGAGGACTCGGCGTTATTCTCAGCGAATCCGAACGCGCCGCCCGCATCGTCAGGCAGTTGCTGACCGTGGCCCGCAAGCGGCAGTCGACGCGCGGCATGGTTGACGTGACACGCATTGCACGCGAGTCGCTGACGCTACGTACCCACGATCTGCGCGCGCAGAATATTCAGGTCATCGACGCCCTGGCCACCGGGTTGCCGGCCGTCTTCGCCGACGGCCACCAGCTGAAGCAGGTGCTGCTCAACCTCATCATCAACGCCGAGCAGGCGATGCGCAGTGCCCACGGTCGCGGCGTGCTCGTCGTGCGGTCGTGGCATGCACCCGCAGAGGGCCTCGTGCTCGTCGAGGTGAGCGACGATGGGCCAGGCGTGCCGTCCGAGGTAGAAGGTCGCATCTTCGATCCGTTCTTCACGACCAAAGATGTGGGGCAAGGCACAGGGCTCGGCCTCAGCGTGGCCTATGCCCTCATGCGCGAGCACGGTGGACGCCTGCGGGTCTCATCGCCCGCCACGGGCGGGGCCACCTTTGTCATGGAACTGCCAGCGGCAGCTGGTGCATCACCGGCAGACCTGGTCGGTGGGTCAGCGCCGACGGCGGCGGCTGGAACGGCGCTGCCGCTGACGGGCACCCGGGTCCTCGTCATTGAGGACGAACCCCAGCTCGCCACCGCCGTCGCCGAATCCCTCCTCGAGGAAGGCTGTGTCGTCGACCGCGCCAGCGACGGCGCCGAGGGCCTCGCTCGCATTGCCGAGGCGTCCTACGACGTGGTGCTGTGTGATCTGAAAATGCCGCGGGTCGACGGCATGCAGTTCTATCGAGCCATGGCCGCGGCCATGCCGGCGCTGGCGCGTCGGGTCATCTTCGTCACCGGCGATGTGGTCGGCACCGAGGCCGAGCGCTTTCTCGACGAAACGGCCTGCCGCTGGCTCTCGAAACCCTTCAGGCTGACTGACGTGGTGCGCGCCGTGCGGGATACCATCGGCTGAGCCGTCGCCGCGGAGTCGCGGCCCGACAGTGTGGCCCGCGCCATCCCCGGGCGGAGCGGGAAGGGCAGCACCGCGGCACTCGGCGCTGCTACCGCAACGTTGGAGACAGGCGGCGCCATCATCGCCTCACGCAGGCGGCGCAGGGCCCGGGTGTGCAGCTGTGAGACACGCGATTCATTCACGCCAAGCTGCTCACCGATGGCCTTCATCGTCGTCTCGCGGAAGTAGTAGAGCGCGATCAGTTGCTGGTCGCGTGCTGGCAGGCTGGCCATGGCTTTGCGCACACGAAGGCGCTGCTCGTCGGCTTCATAGATCGCATCGGGGCGGGCAGGTTCGGCAGGGACCAGCACGCCGTTGTGCGGATACTCGACACCCACATCAGGGGCCGTTTGTGCGGACGTCGACTCGATCGTCGCAATACGCACGATCGTGCGCTGCAGGTGGTCTTCGTCCTTGCCAAGCGCCTCGGCCAGATCGGCGAGCGAGGGCTCGTGCCCGAGCCGTTCGCGCAGCGTCACGCGCGCGGCTTCGATGTCGCGGCGGATGCGTCGCATGCCGCGCGGCCAGGCGTCCTTCCGCAACGCATCGATCATGGCGCCCCGGATACGGCGTTCGGCGAAGGTCTCGAACTTGATGCCCCGCGCTTCATCGAAGCGTTGTGCTGCATCAATCAGACCCAGCACCCCGTCCTGGACCAGATCGCCAACCTCGACAGAGTGTGGCATGGTCGAGACCATGCGTCGTGCCAGCGCCTCGACGAACGGAAGGCCGGCCGTCACACGGTCACTCGTAAATGCGTCGAGCATCTTCATGCCCCCTACTGGAGGCAACCGCGATGCCAGAACCGTGCAATTCCGGCTCTCGACGTGGAATATCTTTTAACTGACTGATTAAATGAGACTTGCCGTATTGATTGCTTTAAGGAATCGACGAGTAAAAATGTGAAGTTCGTCAATTTCGTGACAGATGCGCAGGCACCGTGGTCATTTTCTTGACACCAGGCGCATCTGTCCATATCTCCTCTCCAGGGGGCGACCCCGTCACCGGCGTGGACATACGGCCTGGTCCACGCCGGGACTCCGGCTCGAGGGTCGCCATCGCTGCACGACAGCTAGACGTGCGTCGACGCTGTCACTGACGCACCATCGGGCTGCCGCCACAGGGTGTCGACAAAGATGCGGATGCTGCCACCGGCCGTACGCACATACTCAACCTTGCCTGCCGCAATCCAGTTATAGATAGTGCGACGGCTGACGCCCACCATTTCACACGCCTTCATAATACTGACTGTCTGACGTTCCACGGCTGTTCCCTTCTGGCCAGTGTCCCGGCCCCCTTCGGGCACCTCGCAACAGCGCAAAGTGCGGTTTGTCTTCAGCCGGTGTATCGGTTTCTGCCACCATGAGATTAGATGTGCAGCATTGACAACATGCGTCAATGGATTGACAATCTCGCTAAGTGCCTGATTCCACAATAACTATCCTGCTTGTCGACGACGAAGAGAGCCTGCGGGAGGTCGTGGCCGAACGCCTCAGGGACGCGGGGTTCGAGGTGACGGAGGCCGTCTCCGGCGAACAGGCGCTCGCCAGGCTCGAACGGTTTGCCTACGATATCCTGCTGGTCGATCTCCATCTGCCGGGCATCGACGGTCGGGCCGTCATCGATGCGGCCCTCACCCGCTATCCCTCGCTGATTGCCATCGTCCTGACCGGCTACGCGACCGTTCGTGATGCGGTCGACCTGCTCAAGCGCGGCGCCACCGACTTTGTCGCCAAACCCTTCCCCTTCGAGGAACTGCGGCACATCATCGACACCGCCCTCGAGCAGCGGCGACTCAAGGCAGAGAATGCCTATCTCCGCCAGCAGCTTGACGAGCGCTTCGGTCTCGGAGCCCTCGTCGGGCGCAGTGCCCCCATGCGCGCCCTCTATCAGCGTATCGAGGCCGTCGCTCCGACGGCCGCCACCGTGTTGATCACCGGCGAGACAGGCACAGGCAAGGAGCTGGTCGCCCGTGCCATCCATCAGGGAAGCCCGCGACGTTCGCAGCGGTTCGTCGCCATCAACTGCGGGGCCATCCCGGAACCGCTGCTTGAGGACGAGCTGTTCGGTCATGTGCGCGGCGCCTTCACCGGTGCCGTGGCCAACCGCCCAGGCCGGGTCGAGCAGGCCGACGGCGGCACCCTGTTTCTCGACGAAGTCGGGACGATGCCGACGGCCCTCCAGGTCAAGATGCTGCGGGTGCTGCAGGAACGCGCGTTCGAGCGCGTCGGTGACACGCGCACCATCCACGTCGACGTCCGGGTCATCGCCGCCACCAATGCCGACCTGGCCGCCATGGTCGGCGAGGGCACCTTCCGGGAGGATCTGTTCTATCGCCTCAATGTGGTGCCGCTGGAGCTGCCCCCGCTGCGAGACCGGGCCGAAGACATTCCCCTGCTGGTCAACCGCTTTATTGAGCGCCGCTCTGAGGGGACCACGCCCGTGGTGGTGACACAGGACGCCATGCGCCGCCTGATGGCCGCCGACTGGCCCGGCAACATCCGCCAACTCGAAAACGTCATCGAGCGCGCCCTCATCCTCGGCGCCAGTGCCCAGCGCGTCGACGTGCCCGACCTGCCCAATGAATTCCAGCCTGACGTCCCGGAGATGGCCTTCTCTACGACGTTGCCCGACGACGGCACCGACTTGCCCGCCCTGGTCACGCATCTCGAGCGGCAGCTCATCACCCAGGCCCTTGAACGCACAGGGGGCCACCGCGGCGACGCGGCGCGGCTGCTGTCGTTGAAACGGACCACGCTGGTCGAAAAACTCAAGCGCCTGCGGCTGGCGACGCCAGCATCCTGAGCGGCTCTCGCGATACGATACCGAAGTGCCTCCGCGCTTTTCCTACTGGACCGTGCTGGTCGATGGGCAACCCACGGCGTTTCGCGCACGCGACTACCACGAGCTCCTGCCGACGTTCAATCGGCTGAAGGCACGGCATCCCGGCGCACGCATGATGTGGTTCCAGTCGGGACGCCTGTGGGACTCGCCGGAGCATGCCCAGGACACCTTCGTCGCCGAACGTCGCGCCGCCACCGAGCGCAAGCGCGAGGAGCGCCGGCCCGACGAACCGCCGCGCGATCGCAAGTGGCGCCCGGGCGGCAATCATCGCGACCCGCGCCAGAAGTACATCGACGCGAAGAAAGCCAAGTGGACGCGCTTCAAGCAGAACATCCGACAGAACATCGAGCGCCGCCGCGACGGCACCATGCCCCCGCGACGGCCGCGTCCCACCCCGGGCTCCGACCCGACGCGAGGTGACGAATGATCACGCACATCGTCCTGCTGACGCCTCGGGAGACGCTGACTGTTGACGAGCGCGAGGCCATGGCGCAGGCCATGGAACACGCGTTCTCGGGTATTCCCTCGATCGTGCGTGCCCGTGTCGGTCGCCGGCGGCGCCTCGGGTACTCGTACGACGAACTCTCACCGGTGCAGTTCGAGTTCCTCGCCGTCCTCGAGTTTCACTCCGTCGACGACCTCGATGCCTACCTGAAACATCCGGCGCATCTCGAGCTCGGCCGGCAATTCCGCTCGTGCGCCCAGGTCGCGCTCGCCAACGATTTTGACACCGTCGAACCCGGACAGCTGCGGTCGCTCGTCGATCCCGACACGCTGCAATAGCCCTGGCGAACCTCGGTCAGACCGCGCTCATCGCCTGAACGGGCGGGCGGAGCCACACCTCCCGGTGTGCGCTACTGCGGCGCGTTCGGCAGGTAGATCTGCAGTAGCCGCACAGGTGCGGTGATGTCGAGAAACTGGTGCGCCACGCCCGAGGGCACAATCATGAAGTCGCCCTTCTTGAACGTCTGCCGCACGCCGCCCTCGATGCCAGGTCCGGTGATGTTCGTGCCGTTGCGGGTGGGCGAGGTGACCGAGCCTCCGGTCAGCAGCGTCGCCGAGCCCTCAATCACATAGAAAAACTCCGCCTGGGCCTCATGCAGCGAGGCCCCCTGCGGACGCGGCTGCCGCTGTTCGACATTCACGTTGTAAGGTGCGAGCGAAAACACCCGGGCCGCCCCTGACGGTCGATCCGCAGGCAGCTTCGCGAGTGCGGCCGTCAGATCGTCGGCGGTGAAAATCGTGGCCTTGCCCCGATCAGTGGCCGGCGACGCAGAGGTCTGCGCCCATCCTGCGGACGCGGAACAGACACTCACCAGAAACAGCGCACAGAGTCTTCCCACCTCACACCTCCAGTCGGCTGCGACTATACCCGAAAGCCAGACTGCACGGCCGGGCCACATCAGCTACTCGTCTGCACCACCGGGCATCCGGCGCCCGTCGTGACCGTCCTCGCTGAAAAATTCGTCGATGATCGCGCGCAGATGGGTCAGCGATTCGGCCGCATTGACGCGAGTGCGCAGATGAGAACCACCATCGAGACCCTTGGTATACCAGCTGCACAGGGCCCGCACCTTGTTGACCACCCAACGCTCGCGCCCCAGCACACGGGCCGGTGGCTCGGCGACGGCCGCACTCGGCGCCTGATGGCGGAAGCCGTCGGCTTCCTGTGACTGATCGTGCAGCAGCAGGTCGATGTAATCGAGCAGAAACTCGCCGCGCTCCTGCGACGTGACGACGCGCGGGACGCGTCCCTCGAGCAGGTCGCGGGCCTGGGCGAGAATCCACGGATTCCGAAGCACGCCTCGCCCAACAAATACGCCGCTCACCCCACCCTTGAGGCGCTCCACCACCTGTTCGGGCTCAATGCAATCACCGGACCCAAACACGGGAATCTGCACTGCCGCAGCCACGGCGCTCACGAAATCCCAGTCGGCCTGTCCCGTGTATGACTGCTTCGCCGTGCGCCCGTGAATGGCTATCGCCGCCGCTCCAGCGTCCTGCACGCGTCGGGCCACCTCAGGCGCGGTCAGGTCGGTCTCGTCCCATCCCTTGCGCATCTTCACTGTGACCGGAATGCGCACCGCCTTGGCCATGGCCTCGATGATCGCGGCCGCATGCCGGGGTTCGCGCATCAGGCTGCAGCCCGCATGATGCTTCGCAATCTTCGGCACCGGGCAACCCATGTTCACATCGACGATATCTGCCCCCATGCCCTCGACGACGCGCGCGGCTTCGGCCATGCGCTCGGGATCGCCGCCGAAGATCTGGATCGACACCGGACGCTCTTCTTCGGTGTACTCGGCATACTCGAGCGTGCGACCAATGCCGCGCACGAGCCCCTCGCTGCTGACCATTTCCGACACGACCAGCCCGCAGCCCCCCTGGCGCTTCACCAGGCGACGGAATGCCGTATCAGTCATGCCGGCCATGGGCGACACCACAAAGGGTGACGGCAATGACACCGTGCCAATCGCCGGGGGCTGTACCGTCTCCACAGAATCTCCCGTCTCAGAGGGCCCGCACATCAGCCGCGTGCACCTGCACGCTGACGGCTCGGCCAATCAGTTCAATCGACACCACCAGGCGCGCATCCGCACCTTTGCGCACCAGTCGGCCGGTCACGCCCGTGAGCGGGCCGGCCACAACGCGCACCGGGTCGCCTTCGTCCAGAAAGGGGCAGGGGTCAAGCGCCAGCGTGCTGCCCACAAGCTGCCGAATCGCCTCGATTTCCTGTGCGGGAATCTCGGCGGCCCGTCCGTCGACGCTCACAATGTGCACGACACCGTCGCAGGAAATAACAGGAAGCCTGTGGCGCGGGTCAATCTTCACGAAGCAATAGCCCGGGAAGAGCGGCCACTCGACCTGCTTGCGGCGATCTTTCCAGCGGCTCCACTGGATGACTGTCGGCAGGAAGACCTCGACGCTTCTGCGGATCAGCTGATCACGCACCGACTTTTCGGCACGCGATCGTGTCCAGACCGCATACCATCCCAGCCGACCCTCGTCGCTCACGGCACGGCCGACGCCGCCAGCTCAGCCGCGGCGTTCTTCAGACCAAGCTCGTACGCCTTCTTGAGATCAGCGTTCTTCCAGTCGATGATCGCCTGGCCCCGCAGGCGGTCGATGAAGCGTGAGAATTCCGCTCGGCGCTTGTCGTTCGACAGCCGCTGCGCAATATTGCTGCGGGCTTCGTCGAAGGACTTGACGGTCACTGCCTCCCTGGTCTCGAGCTTGATGAGCTGGAAGCCTCGTGCCGTGCGCAGCACCGGTGTGAGCTCGCCGGGTTTGAGCGGATCCAGCGCCTTCTGCAGCTCAGGGGCAAGCACATCAGCCGTGAATGGCCCCACCAGGCCGCCATTGGCCTTCGACGGCGAATCGGAGAGATCGGCTGCGAGCCGCGCAAATGGTTCGCCAGCCAGCAACCGCTTCCGGATGTCGTCGGCCTTCGCCTTTGCCTCTTCCTCAAGACCCACGTTCACGCCCTGATCGCTCTGCGGCACAGCCACCAGCAGTTCGCGCAGCGTGATCTGCGGCTTGCTGGTGAAGGTCTCGCGATGGCTGTCGTAATACATTTTCAGCTCGGCGTCGGTCACCTGCAGTTTTGACATCACCTCGGTCTGCTGCACGCGCTGCACGATCATCGTGCGCTCGAGCTGCCGCCGCAGATCGGCGAGCGTCAGGCCTTCCTGCTGCAGCGCTGCCTGAAACTGCGCATCGTCCTCGAGCTTGTTTTCCTTCTTGATGTTGTTAAGGATTTCCGTGAACTGGTCATTCGTCATCGAATAGCCGAGTTCCTTGCCGCGCTGCGTGATGAGCAGCTCGTCGATCGCCTCGAGAATCACAACCGGGGTGATATCTGTCAGCGCCTGCTGCAGCTCGGCGTCGCTGTTCGGGCGCATGTTCGGGTCGCGCTGCCGGAGTGCCGCAATCTGCCGCTGCTCGAGGTCGGTCTTCGTGATGATGTCGCCGTTCACCTTGACCAGCACCTGCTCAAGGATGTCGGCGCGGGGTGCAGCCACGGCCACGGCCACCATCGCAGCCACGGCAAGCAGTCGTCTGGTTATGGTCATAGGCATCCTGAACCTCTGAGTTTACTGCTCGTCTGTCAGCGTCAGCAAGAAGCCGGTCACCCGCTCGAGCACACCATCAGCCGCCCGCGGGTCCTCATCGGGGGCTCTCAGGATTTCAGCCTTGCTGAAACCCGCCGTCACTTCGCCAGCCGTGGCCCTCGCCGCCCACCACGCGGGTTTTCGCGCCGCCCGGCGTAGTAACTGCCCCGGTCGCAACCCCCCGACCAGCCGCGTCGGCCCGCTGGGTGCCGGGGCAGGCGCTGCCTGGGCCGGAGCCTGCAGCGACAGCCGCAGACCCGAGGGCGGCAGCAGCGTCAGGTCAGGCCGCTCCCGGACCATCGCCAGCAGGCGCACCGGGTCGACGCCTGATTTTTTGTCCCTGAACCGTATAACGACGCCCGAGGCGTCCCGGTCGAGGGTCTCAATGCCCAGACGGTCGGCCAGCACGCGGATGCGGGCATAGTCGGCCAGATTCAACAAGGCCGCCGGCGGCACACCATACCGGTCGCGAACGTCATCCACCACGCCGGCAATCTCGTCATCCGCCCTCGCACCTGCAATGCGCCGGTAGATCGACAGCCGCTGGTTCATGTCGGGCACATACCCTTCCGGCAGACGGAAGTCGACTTTCAGGTTCACCACCGCGCGCACATCGTCTTCGAGGTCTTCGCCCTTCAGCTCGCGAATCGTCTCCTCCAGCAGCTTCATGTACATCTCGAAGCCGACGGCGTCGATATGTCCGCTCTGCTGACCGCCCAGCAGATTGCCTGCACCCCTGATTTCCAAATCAAGAGCTGCAATGCGGAAGCCACTGCCGAGTTCACTGAACTCGCGAATCGCGGACAGCCGCTTGCGGGCCACGGCCGACAGCGACTCTTCAGGAGGAATCAGCAGGTAGGCGTACGCCGGCCGATCACTGCGCCCCACCCGGCCGCGCAGCTGGTAGAGCTGCGACAGGCCATAGCGATCGGCGCGATTGACGATGATGGTGTTGGCGTTCGGAATGTCAATGCCGTTTTCGACGATCGTGGTGGCCAGCAGAATGTCGTGCTTGTGTGCCATGAAGTCGAGCATGGCGCGCTCAAGCTCCTCGTCACCCATCTGCCCGTGCCCGACGACGACACGCGCCTCGGGAATCAGGCGCTGCAGAAGGTTGCCCATCGAGAAGATGGACTCGACGCGGTTGTGCACAAAGTACACCTGCCCCCCGCGCGACAGCTCGCTCCTGATCGCCTCTGTAATCACGTCTGCGTCAAACTTGACCACGCTGGTCTGAATCGCCAGACGATCGCGGGGCGGAGTCTCAATGACCGACATGTCCCTGATGCCGACAAGTGACATGTTGAGCGTCCGGGGAATCGGCGTGGCCGTCATCGTCAGGACGTCGACTTTCTTGCGCATCTGCTTGATGCGTTCCTTGTGCGCCACGCCGAAGCGCTGCTCTTCGTCCACGATGAGCAGACCCAGGTCACGGAACTGCACGTCTTTCGATAGCAGGCGGTGTGTACCGACAATGATGTCGAGCCGGCCGGCCGCCAGGTCTTCGAGCGACTGCGTGATCTCCTGCCGGGTGCGGAATCGGCTAATCATGTCGATGCGGGTCGGAAACGCTGCAAAGCGCTGCGTCATGGTGGTGAGGTGCTGGAACGCCAGCACCGTGGTCGGCGCCAGCAGCGCCACCTGCTTGCCGTCCATCACTGCCTTGAAAGCCGCCCGCATGGCCACTTCCGTCTTTCCATAGCCCACGTCTCCACATAGCAGGCGGTCCATGGGCGTCGACGATTCCATGTCGCGTTTGATGTCAGCCACCGCGGTCGCCTGGTCGCGCGTGAGCTCCCATGGAAAGGCCGCCTCAAATTCTTCCTGCCAGTGTGTGTCGGCCCCGTAGGCATGACCCGGCACGGCCTTCCGCGCGGCATAGAGCTTCAGCAGCTCTTCGGCCATGTCGCGCATGGCCTTGCGCACGCGTGACTTGGCTTTCTCCCACGACGTGCCCCCCAGCTTGTCGAGCGGCGGTTGTCCGCCACCGCCGTACTTCTGAATCAGGTCCAGGCGTTCGACCGGCACGAACAGCTTGTGATCGCCGTGATACCGCAGCTCGAGAAACTCCCGCGTGTCAGCACCGACCGTAATCTGCTTCAGCCCGACAAACTGGCCGATGCCGTGGTCAACGTGCACGACCAGGTCGCCCACCTTCAGGTCGCGCAGGTCCGAGAGGAAGGCAGCACTGGCCGATCGCTGTGGCCCACGACCCTGCTGCCGGTGACGGGCTTCATCGAAGACATCGGTTTCGGCATAGACCTGCAGGTGCACCGCTGGCAACCGGAACCCGCACGAGAGATGGCCATCGACGACAATGACCGCTCCGGTGGCAGCAACACCCGTCGGTGCACCAGCCCACACGGCCCTGATGTCATAGTCGCGCAGCAGTTCCACGGCACGTTCGGCCCGCCCACGCGCACCGGCCACGAACACGACCGTGTCGCCACGATCCCGCGCCTGACGCAGGTCGGCCACCCACTGGGGAATGCGTCCCTTGAATTCCGGTGTGGGCTGCGAGGGCACATGCAACGATCCGACGCCAGCCTCGTCCAGTGCGAGCGCATCGACGCGAATGGCCTGAGGCCATCGGGCTTCCACACGCGACGGTTCGATGAGCAGGTCGCCTGGCGCGGGTCGCCGGTCTCGCTCGTCCTCGGGCAACTCGTCGTAGGACGACTGCACGCGTGACCACGTCTGCACCATCTGCTCGCGCACATCATCGGTTTCCAGCACCAGCAGCGTCGCCTGTCCGAGGTAGTCAAGCAGGCTGGCCGTGGGGGAGTCCCCGCGCTCGGTGTCGTGCCCAGAGAAGTCACGGACGGGCACCACGGTGTACTGATCGAGTGATTCGATGGATCGCTGCGTCGCGGCGTCAACGCGTCGAATCGACTCGATCGTGTCGCCCACGAACTCGAGCCTGATCGGCTGGGATTCGCCTGCGCCGAATAGATCGAGAATGCCGCCGCGCAGGCAGTACTCGCCATGCTCGTCGACCGGATCCTGTCGCTGATAACCACCGTCCGTCAGCATCTGGACGAGGTCCTCTGGCGAATAGTCGAGGCCTGGTTTGAGGGTGGTTGACAGGCTCCGCAGGGCGGTCGGTGGTGCCACGCGGGGCAGCACGGCTGCGGCCGAGGCGACGACAATGCGCGCCTGTCCGCTGGCCAGGGCATGCAGTGCCTGGGCTCGTGACGAGGCCGCACGGAAATGGGGCGCAAGTCCCCAGTACGGATCGACCTGCAGGGAGGGCAGGGGCAGCACGATACGTTCGACCGCGTCGGTGCTCAGTCCCTCGAGAGCAGCCAGCAGGAAGCGCGTGTCATCGACCATCGTGTCGATGGTCGCATCCGTGGCTGTGATGACCAGCACCGGACGCGGACGGACCCTGACCGCCGTGGCAGCGATGGCCAGCGCCCGTGCCGAACCATCGAGGCCGGTCAGGTGGTACACCTCCCTAGTGAGCCCCGACCGCTGAGCCGCCGCCAGCAGAATCGACTGCAGGGCGAGGAAGGGGGTGCTCATGGCCGTCCGCCGCGCAGTCGCTCGAGCAGGGCCGTTGTCGAGTAACCGGGCGCAAGGGCAATGCGCTCGACACGCCCGCCCCGGGCTTTAACCACGTCGCGCCCGATGATGGCGTCGGCCGCCCAGTCGGCGCCTTTCACCAGCACATCAGGCTGGATGGTGCTCACGGTCTGATGGGGCGTGTCTTCACCGAAGATCACCACCGCATCCACGCACGCAAGGGCCGCCACCACTTCGGCCCGTTCGTGTTCAGGATTAATGGGTCGGTCAGGTCCCTTGTGCAAGCGGCGAACCGAGGCATCGGCATTGATACCCACAATCAGCAGGTCGCCCAGTGCGCGGGCCTCCGTCAGGTACCGCACATGGCCTGGATGCAGCAGGTCAAACACGCCGTTGGTGAAGACGACACAGCCGCCAGCAGCCTGCGTGCGGGCAGCCAGAGCCCGGGCATCAGCGGCTGTCAGGGGGGCAGATGACCGGATGTTCACGTCAGCGTCGTCGCTGGGGGGCGACGATGATCAGAAGGTGCGGGGCGCATCAGGCGCCTTGAAACGGATGCCCGGCGAGAACTCCCATCGGTGCGCGGGCCGATAGATGCCGACGTCCTTTGTGCGCGATTTGATGCGAAACGTATAGAGCAGACGGTGATAGTCGTACGGATAGCCGTCAAGCTTGTGCGCGGCCACGTCGAGCCGGTAGGTGCCCTCAACCAGCTGGAGGCTGTCGACGGCAAAGGTGACCTGCCCCTGACCCGTGAACTCGTCGGGCTGGTATTCTTCGAGGTATGTGTTCGTGCCGTAGCAGCACACGCCGTCCGCGTTGAAGATGCCCAGGCCGAAGACAAAGTCCTTGTTCGGCTGGTGCGCCCGCACAGTCATCGACACGCGAATCGCGTCGCCGTGATGGAACACATGCCCCGTCTGGCCGTCAGGGCCCTGCAGGCTGACCGCCATGATCTCGATTTCGCGCGTACCCCAGCGGCCTTCGGTGGCCTTGAACATGTCCGTCGGGGCATCGCCGGTGGTGACCGGGTCGGAGGGCACGTCCTCAGCAGCCGCCGCAACGGCGGCCGTCTTCGAGGCCGTGGCCGCGAGCCGGGCCGATTCGGCCTTTGCGAGTTCCTGCTCTTCGCTTTTTTCAACGTCGATGATGTAGGACGCCACGACGCGCTTCGACTCGCCCTCGGCTCGTGTCTGTCCCTTGTCGAGCCACAGCGCCTGGTCGCAGAACTTCTCGACGAGGTCGAGCGAGTGCGTCACAAGCAGAATCGTCTTGTTCTTGCGCCGGAACTCGGCGAACTTGTCGAGACACTTGAGCGTGAAGCCCTGGTCACCAACAGCCAGGACTTCATCGACGAGCAGCACCTCGGGGTCGACATGAATGGCGACGGCAAAGCCGAGGCGCATGTACATGCCCGACGAGTAGGTCTTGACCGGTGCGTCGATGAAATCCTGCAGTTCGGCGAATTCCACGATCTCGTCGAAGCGCCGCTCGACCTCCTTCTTCGAGAGGCCAAGCATGATGCCGTTGATGAACACGTTCTCGCGCCCGGAGATTTCCGGATGGAATCCGGCACCGAGTTCGATGAGCGCCGAGACGCGGCCGTTGACGGTAATGCTTCCCGAACTGGGGCGCGAGATGCCGGCCACGCACTTGAGCAGGGTCGACTTCCCAGAGCCGTTGCGTCCGATCACTCCGTACGTGCAGCCCTTCGGCACCTGGAATGACACGCCGCGAAGCGCGGGAAACGTCTCGTCGGGCTGCAGGTCTCTGATGAGGCTGCCTTTGAGTAAGGCGCTCTTGAGCGTGGCAAACTGGCGCTGCCGCGCAAAGCGCCGGTAGACCTTCGAGACATTGACGACATCAATGGCCGGGGTCATCTCACACCTCCTCCGCAAACGAATCGCGCAGGCGATCGAAGACGAAGTAGCCCAGCAGGAACGTCATCACCGCCAGCAGCGCGAGGCTCATCAGCCAGCGCCAGTGGCCATGCGGACCCACGTAGAACAACACCTCCTGGTACGAAATCGCAAGGTGTGTCATCGGGTTGAGATTCATGGCCCAGCGCATGTAGTCAGGCGCCTGACTGATCGGATAGATGATTGGCGTGGCAAAGAACCACAGTGTCAGCAGGTTGCCAAGCAGGTCTTTCAGGTCGCGGAAGTGCACCGTCAATGCCGACAGCAGCAGTGCCAGTCCAATCGTCAGCACGAATTGCACAAGCACGATCACCGGGAACCAGAGCAGTTCGACCGGGTCGAGCGGACGTTGGTAATACACCAGGAACCCTACGAGAATCGGCAACCCCAGGAAGAAATGCGCCATGTTCGCCAGCACCGTGACGATAGGCAGCACTTCGGCGGGGAAGAGCACCTTCTTGATCAGATTGCCGCCTGACAGCAGGGTGCTCGACGATTCCAGCAGTGACGAGGAGAACCACGTCCAGGGCAAGATGCCGCAGAACATGAACAGGGCATACGGCTCGAGGTCAGCTGGCCGCACGCCGGGCATCACCGTGCTGAAGACGAAGTTATAAATGAGCAGCAGCAGCAGCGGGTTGATGAACGACCAGAAGAAGCCGAGCACCGACCCCCGGTAGCGCGCCTTCAGATCGCGGACGACCAGCGTCTGGATGAGGCCACGGTAGCGGGGCAGGGCTACGAGGTTGTGCCACATGGAACAGATGCTCGGGCCTCAGGGTCCCGGCGCGCCGGTGTTTCCGGCGGGCGCGCGGGTCCCGCCGGGCGTCGCTAGAGGCCGCCCCCGCGGCGCATCTCACCCTGCAGTTGCTGCAGGGTGCGCAGCAGCGCGACACGGGCGCGCTCGAAGTCGATGTCGTGCGGCACGTCGGCCATCATTTCTTCGGCACGCGTCATCCCTGCGCGCGCGCGCTCTTCATCGAGGCCCTCGACGGTGTCGGCTACCTGTGCGATGACGCTCACCCGGTCGGGCAGAATCTCGGCAAAGCCAATGGACACCACCATGGCCGTGCGGGCCGAACCCTGCCGATAGCTCATCGGCCCGGTTCTGAGCGAGGTGAAGAACGGCGTGTGCCCGGGCAGCACGCCGAAATCTCCCTCGGTTCCGGGCAGCGACACTTCGTCGACGTCGACCGACTGCGACCGGTCAGGCGTGACGATGTGCAGGGTGAGCTTTGTCGGAAGAGTGGCCATGGCTACTGCTTCATCTGGCGCGCGTTCTCGAGTACATCCTCGATGGTGCCCTGCAGATAGAACGCCTGCTCGGGCACGCCGTCATGCTTGCCTTCAGCAATTTCACGGAATCCGCGGATGGTATCGGCGATGGGCACGTACTTGCCCTCGCGGCCGGTGAACTGCGAGGCCACGAAGAACGGCTGCGACAGGAAGCGCTGGATCTTGCGGGCGCGCGACACCGTCAGACGGTCTTCCTCAGACAGTTCGTCAATGCCGAGAATCGCGATGATGTCCTGCAGGTCCTTGTAGCGCTGCAGGATCTGTTTCACGTGGCGCGCCACGTTGTAGTGCTCGTCGCCGAGGATGCGCGGGTCGAGGATGCGTGAACTGGAGGCCAGCGGATCGACCGCCGGGTAGATGCCCAGCTCGGCAATCTGGCGCGACAGGTTGGTCGTGGCATCCAGGTGCGCAAACGTCGTCGCCGGTGCCGGGTCGGTGTAGTCGTCGGCAGGCACATAGATGGCCTGCACCGAGGTGATCGACCCGTTCTTCGTCGACGTGATGCGTTCCTGCAGCTGGCCCATTTCGGTGCTCAGCGTCGGCTGGTAACCGACCGCTGACGGCATACGGCCCAGCAGCGCCGAGACTTCAGACCCGGCCTGCGTGAAGCGGAAGATGTTGTCGATGAACAGGAGCACGTCCTTGTTCTCGGCATCACGGAAGTACTCGGCCACCGTCAGCGCCGAGAGCGCCACGCGCTGACGAGCGCCTGGCGGCTCGGTCATCTGGCCGTAGACCAGCGCGGCGCGCGACTTGGTCATGTCGTTCATGTCGATGACGCCCGACTCCTGAAATTCGAGCCAGAGGTCATTGCCCTCGCGTGTGCGTTCGCCGACACCGCCGAACACCGACACACCGCCGTGCTTCATGGCGATGTTGTGGATGAGTTCCATGATGATGACGGTCTTGCCGACGCCGGCGCCACCGAACAGGCCGATCTTGCCGCCCTGCAGGTAGGGTTCAAGCAGGTCGATGACCTTGATGCCGGTCTCGAACATCTTCAGCTCGGTCGACTGCTGCTCGAGTGTCGGGGCGGGGCGGTGAATCGGCCAGTGTTGCGTCGCGGGCACCGGACGATCGGGGAAGTCGACCGGCTCACCGAGCACGTTCAGCACGCGCCCGAGTGTGCCGCTGCCCACTGGCACCGAAATAGCCGCGCCGGTATCGGCGGCGGCCATACCGCGCTGCATACCGTCGGTCGGCTTCATGGCCACCGCGCGCACACGGCCTTCGCCAAGATGCTGCTGCACCTCGACGATGACGTCGACGGCATCGCCGACGTGTCCGGGCCCCGAGACGACGCGAAGGGCGTTGTAGATGGCAGGCAGATGGCCCTCTGTGAACTCGACGTCCACCACCGGACCAATCACCTGGATGACCTTTCCGACTTTCTGCTCCATAGCTGTGCTCATGGCTGTCGCTTTCTACACCGACTGGGCACCCGCCACAATCTCGATGATTTCGCGGGTAATCGCGGCCTGCCGGACCTTGTTCATGTACAACGTCAGGCGCTCGACCATTTCCTTGGCATTGCGTGTGGCGGCATCCATGGCCGTCATGCGGGCCGCATGCTCGGCTGCTGACGATTCCAGCAGTGCGCGCATCACCTGCACCGACACGTGGTAGGGCAGCAGCGTCGCCAGCAGTTCTTGCGGCGACGGCTCAAAGAGGTAGTCAATCGACGCGCCCATGGCCTCGGACTTCGGCGTGATGGGAGCAATCGGCAGCAGTCGCTCGACGACGACCCGCTGGGAAATAACCGAACGGAATTCGTTGTAGACGAGATACACCGAGCTCACATCAGGGCTAGTAAACTCGGCGATGCACGATTGGGCAATCGCCTGAGCGTGCGACCACTTCACCTGCTGGAAGAGCCCGACTTCCTCGTACAGCACGTCGAAGCCACGCCGCTGGAAGAAATCGCGCCCCTTGCGGCCGACCAGCGCCAGCGCCACTTCGCGTCCCGCCTGCTCGGGTCCCTGATCGGCGATGAACTGCGACGCGCCCTTGATGACGTTCGTGTTGAAACCGCCGCAGAGTCCGCGGTCGGCGGTGATAACCACCAGCAGCGTGCGCCCCTGTGTGGGATCGGTGTTCAGCAGTGGATGTGCCGAGGTGTCGACACGAGTGGCCAGGTTGTTGAACACCCGCAGCATCTCCTGCGCGTACGGGCGGTTATGGACAATCCGCTCCTGCGCACGGCGCAGCTTCGACGACGAGACCATTTTCATGGCCTTCGTAATCTGCTGCGTCGACTTGGTAGCGCGGACGCGGCGGCGGATGTCAATCAGTGACGGCATGGTCGTATATGGCGGAAGTGGCCGTGCCTCAGGCGCGGCTACCCGCCGCCGCATACTGGGCCAGGAACTCCTTCAGGGCGGCATTCAGCTGCGCCTTGATCTCGTCGTCCAGCGTCTTCTTCGTACGGATGGCCTCGAGCACCGTGCCGTACCGCGACGTCATGAAGCGGTGCAGCTCGCCCTCGGCCCGGCGCACGTCATTCACCGCCACGCCGTCGAGATACCCATTGGTGCCGGCGTAAATGATGACCACCTGCTGTTCCACCGGCAACGGCTGATACTGCGCTTGCTTTAGGATTTCAACGAGACGCGCACCGCGGTTGAGCTGCTGCTGCGTGGCCTTGTCGAGGTCGCTGCTGCCGAACTGGGCAAAGGCCGCCAGTTCGCGATACTGCGCCAGGTCGAGTCGCAGCGTGCCGGCCACCTGCCGCATCGCCTTGATCTGGGCCGAGCCACCCACGCGCGAGACCGAGTTGCCGACGTTGATCGCCGGACGCACGCCCTGGTTGAACAGGTCAGACTCCAGGAAGATCTGTCCGTCGGTAATGGAGATGACGTTCGTCGGAATGTACGCCGACAGGTCGCCTGCCTGCGTTTCGATGATCGGCAGCGAGGTCAGTGATCCGCCACCCAGCGAATCGTTGAGCTTCGCCGCACGCTCGAGGAGGCGCGAGTGCAGATAGAACACGTCGCCCGGGTACGCCTCGCGGCCGGGAGGACGCCGCAGCAGCAGCGAGATTTCGCGGTAGGCCTGCGCGTGCTTCGACAGGTCGTCGTATACCAGCAGGGCATGACGGCCACTGTCGCGGAAGTACTCGCCCATCGTCGTCGCCGAGTAGGGGCTGATGTAGAGCATCGCCGCCGGGTCGGACGCCGCAGCGGCCACGATGATCGTGTAGCGCATCGCGTCGGCTTCCTCGAGCGTGCGCACGACCTGCGCGATCGTCGACTGCTTCTGGCCGATCGCGTTGTAGATACAGATGACCCCGGTGTCCTTCTGGTTCAGGATCGTGTCGAGGGCGACAGCGGTCTTACCCGTCTGGCGGTCGCCGATGATGAGCTCGCGCTGGCCGCGGCCGATCGGCACCATACCGTCGATGGCCTTCAGGCCAGTCTGCATCGGTTCACGAACCGGCTGACGATCGACCACCCCGGGCGCGAGGCGCTCGATGGGCGCCGACCCTTTCGCCAGCAGCGGACCCTTGCCGTCGATGGGCTGGCCGAGCGCATTGACCACGCGACCGAGCATCTCTTCGCCCACAGGCACCGAGATGATGCGGCCCGTGCGGCGCACCGGGTCGCCTTCCTTGATCTCGCGGTACTCGCCCAGCAGCACGGCGCCCACGCTGTCTTCCTCGAGGTTGAGGGCCACGCCCACAACACCGTGAGGAAATTCGAGCATTTCGCCCGCCATCGCGCGATCGCAGCCGTGGAGGCGGGCGATGCCGTCACCCAGCGAGGTGACGGTGCCGACCTCGGCGACGTCGATGTCGACGGCGACGCCGCCAATCTGGTCCTTGATGATCTTGGAAATCTCGTCGGATCGAATGCTCATGGTCTTAGCCCTGGGCGACCAGATGGTCGCGCATCTTCTTCAACTGCGTCCGGACACTGCCGTCATAGACAGTGCCGCCCACCGTGGCCCGCACGCCGCCGAGCAGCGCCGGATCCACCGAAAATTGCATGGCGACGGTCTTGCCAGTCGCTCGCGAGAGGCCCTGCTCGATGGCGGCTGCGGCCGGCGGCGCCAGCGGAACCGCTGTCACCACCTGCGCGGGAACCACGTTGCGATGGGCAAGCAGCCGGGCCGAGAACCGTTCGGCAATCTCGGGCAGCAGTGCCAGGCGACGTCGGTCGGCGAGCAGTGCGACCAGTTTGACCACCGGCGCTGGTGCCCCCAGTGATTCAGCCACGGCGACCACGATACGCCGCCGGGTGGCGTCGGGCACCGTTCTACTGGTCATGACGCGCGTCAGTTCGGCATGATTGCACACGGCCTTGGCCACCGCCGCGAGGTCGGCATCGACCTTCATGAGATCGGACTCGGCCTGTGCCACGTCGAAGAGGGCACGCGCGTAGCGGAGAGAGGAAGCGCGGGTCGACATGGCTCAGCGACTCACCTGCGACACATAGCGGTCGATGAGGCGTGCGTGGTCGTCGGTCGTCGTGTCGTGTTCAACGGTGCGGGTGGCGAGATCGACGGCGAGGTTGGCCGCATGCTCGGTGAGCTCGCGCCGGGCCATGCGCACCTGCAGTTCCATCTGCTTGCGCGCCTGCTCGACGAGTCGGTTGCGGTCGGCGACGGCCTGCTGGGCGATGCGCTGTTCTTCAGCCTGGATTTCGGCTTCGGCACGTGCGCGGAGGCTGGCCAGTTCGCCGGGGAGCGCACGCATCTTCTGGTCAATCTCCGACAACTGCGTGGAGGCGCTGGCCTTGAGAGCGGCCGCGTCGACGAGGTCCTTCCGGATGCTGGTGCTGCGATCCGCCAGGTAGGTCGTCAGGGGCACGCGCAGCAGATAAACCAGAACGCCGACCATGATGGCGAAGTTGGCCGCGGGCCAGAGCAGGTCGGCCAGGCTGGACTGGTGATGTCCACCCTCTTCAGCTGCGCGCACCACCGCGGACGAGGCGACCAACAGCAGGAACACTGCCGCGGGTTTCATCACCCTGTGCATAAATTCACAAGCTGTTCGATGCAGTGTCTTCACGATGTCGTGCTCTCCACTTTCTCGTCGTGCCTGTCAGGACGCGCGTCCGAGCACGCGCGTCACAATCGCGCGACTCATGTCGTGGGCATCGCGTTCGAGGGCCTCCCGGGCAGCGGCAGAGTCGCGGGCCACGGCGGCCGTGGCTTCCTTTGTCTCGCGCTCCACAAGCGCCCGGGTCTCCGTCAGCATCTCTGCGCGACGGTCGAGCGCCGCTTTCCGAGTGGTATCGATCTGGCCGTATACCTCGGCACGCGCCGCAGCCACTTCGGTGTCATACCGCGCTGTGGCGTCGGCGGCCCGAGACGCTGCCGTGTCGGCCAGATCGCGCGCGTCCTTCACCGCCGCCGCGCGCGCATCGATGACCCTGAGAATGGGTTGAAAAATCAGGGTGTTCAGCAGCCACGTGCACAGCAGCAGGAAGAACACGACCCAAATTGTCGAGATGTCAGGAATCATGACAAACGACTAAGGATAGCACGGTCAGCCACCCTGAGCGGCGGGGCTATCGCACGTGAATCAGCCGCCCCTCGTCGAGGCGCTCGACCGCCCGCCCGATTGAAGCGACATCCACCCCCCGGTTTCGCAGGCCCTGACGTAGGGCATCGGCGGCCGGTTCTGCCACCGCGATCAAGAGGCCCCCGGACGTCTGGGGGTCGAAATACAGATCAGCCCGGTCCCTGGGGATGCCCTCGGACAGCTGCACAGCCCCGCCGAAGTGCTTCCGGTTGGCCGACAGCCCCCCGGAGCGGTGCTGCGCCACAAGGGCTTCGACGCCATCGAAGAGGGGGATGCTGTCAGCATCCAGCAACAGGCTGACGCCGCTGGCCTGGGCCACCTCCGAGGCATGGCCCAACAGGCCGAACCCGGTAATGTCGGTGCAGGCATGCACCCCCGCCACGGTTGCCATCACATCGGCTGCGGTCTTGTTGAGGGCGGTCATGGACGCGATGGCTTGGTCAACCAGGGTGGCAGGCGCACGGTCGGCCTTGATGGCCGTGCCGATGATGCCGGTGCCGATCCGCTTCGTCAGCAGCAAGACATCACCAACCCTCGCACCCGCGTTGGACCGCAGGCCGCGGGGGTCGACCGCTCCGGTCACGGCGTAGCCAAACTTAATCTCCGGGTCCTGGACGGTGTGGCCACCCAGCAGCGCCGTCTGTGCCTCACGGAGCTTGTCAAAGCCGCCCCGGAAGACGGCCTCGATGGTCCCCGGTTCAAGCCCGTCCTTGGGAAAAGCCGCGATGGCCAGCGCCGTGCGGGGCTGTGCCCCCATGGCGTAGATGTCACTCAGCGAGTTGGCCGCCGCAATCTGGCCGAACACGTAGGGGTCATCGACAATCGGCGTGAAGAAGTCGACGGTCTGGACGAGGGCCGGCCCGCCCTCCCACTCGTATACACCGGCATCATCCGCCGTCCTGAAATCAATCAGGACACGGGGATCGTTCGACGGAGGGATATCGCTCAACACGTGAGCGAGCTCGCCGGCGGCGAGTTTACTGGCTCAACCGGCGCAGCTGACCATCTCGGTCAGCCGCTTGCGTCCGAACAGTGACATCGACCTTGTCTCCTTTGTAGGCAGTTGCCTACCGCCTCGCCATCAGATATTCGTAGAGTCGCTGCAGCTCCTGCTCGTTCGAGAACCCCACCTCGATGCTGCCCCCCTTGCGCCGGCGATGGATCGTCACGGCAGTACCCAGGGCAAATCGCAGCTGCTGCTCCGCCTCACGCGTGTGTACGTCCTTGGTCGGGACGGCCGGCGGTTGGGACGCGGGGTTCGACGGTGAGGCCGACCGGCGCGTCAATGCCTCGGTATCGCGCACCGACAGCCCGCGGTCCATGACCTGCCGGGCCACCCGTCGCTGTTCGGCGTCGGTAGCGAGGCTGAGCAGCGCGCGGGCGTGTCCCATCGACAGAGCCCCACCAGCGATGGCGTCGCGCACCTCCTGAGGCAGTCGCAGCAGTCGGAGGATGTTGGCGACGGTCGCGCGATCTTTGCCGACCCGCACGCCGATGTCTTCCTGGGTCAGCCGAAACTCGTCGACCAGCCGCTGATAGGCAAGGGCTTCTTCGAGCGGGTTAAGATTCTCGCGCTGGATGTTCTCGATGAGCGCCATCTCGAGCTGCGCTTGGTGCTGTCCCTCGTCTACGTCCTTGATGGTGACAGGGACTCGGGCGAGGCCAGCCTGCTGGGCCGCTCGCCAGCGTCGTTCGCCGGCGATGATTTGGTATCGGGGACGTACAGCCCCGGTCTGGCCGCTGATGCGGCGGACGACGATCGGCTGGATGATGCCGGAGGAGGTAATCGAGTTGGCAAGGTCGGTGAGCCGGTCGCCATCGTAGTGCGTGCGCGGCTGGTAGCGGTTAGCCTCCAGCTGGTCAATGTCCACCTCGAGGGTCGCCCGGGGCATCTCTGCTGAGGCTGTGGCGTCAGGAATGAGGGCACTCAGGCCCTTACCGAGCGCGGGCTTTTTTTTGTCCATTACGACACCGCCTGTCGTCGCTTGAGGAATTCGGTGGCCAGTGACGTGTACGCCTCCGCCCCTCGGGATTTGGGATCGTAGACGGTCACGGGCAGTCCGTGGCTGGGGGCTTCTGCGAGCCTGACATTTCTCGGAATGACGGTGTGGTAGACCTTTTCCCGGAAGAACTCGCGGACATCACGTGCCACCTGCTGGCCAAGATTCGTCCGGTCATCGTTCATGGTCAGGAGGACGCCCTCGACGTCGAGGGTGGGATTAAGGCCACCGCGGACGCGGCGCATGGTGCCGACCAGATCTGCGAGACCCTCGAGGGCGAAATATTCGCAGTGGAGGGGAATCAGGACGCGGTCAGCGGCGACCAGGGCGTTCAGTGTCAGCAGGCCGAGCGACGGGGGGCTGTCTATGAGGATGGTATCGAACTGCGGCCGCAGCAAATCGAGCACCGCTTTCAGGCGATACTCGCGTGCGGGCAGGGGAATGAGTTCGACCTCGGCGCCGGCGAGTTCCCGTGAGGCAGGGATCACTGACAGCCGCTCTGTCGAGGTGGCCAGGACAAAGTCGAGAGGCGAGGCAGGCGGCTCTGTCAGGGTGAGAGCATCGTAGACGGTGCCAGCGGCCGCGCGCTGTCCCTTGCAGCCGACGCCACTGGTGGCGTTGGCCTGCGGGTCCATATCCACAAGCAGCACACGGTCGCCGGTGGCTGCGAGGGCCGCTGCCAGATTGATGGCGGTAGTGGTCTTTCCAACACCGCCTTTCTGATTGGTCACCGTGATGACGTTCATTTTTGGTTGTTTAACCTAAAAGTGTTCCACGTGGAACACCCGTCTATTGTCTCACTCAGAGCCCTGATTTTTCCAGCAACACAAGCCTGCTATTCAGATGTGGAAGCAGCGGGTACGTCGCCGCCCAGCGCAAGGGGAGGGGTGCCGTGCTGGCCACGTCTGCAGCGCCTGCGCCCTTGAACACCATGATGTGGCCACCAGGTTTCAGAAACTCCTGAAGAGTCGCGAGCACATCGGCTTCCACTCTGACGGCTCTGACGCTCACGACGTCCATCGATGCCCGGAGAGACAGATCTCCGGCCAGTTCTTCAAAGCGGGCTGTCTCGACCCTGGCGTCTGTCAGGCCGAGTACGCGAATGGCTTCTTTCAGAAACAACGCTTTCTTCGTCCGAGACTCAATCATCCGTAACGTCAGGTGCGGCAGCGCCAATCTCAGCGGTACAGCCGGACTGCCTCCACCGCTGCCCGCATCGAGCAGATCGACCGCCTGCCGTGGCACAGAGCGAGCTGCCAAGACGGGTTCGATGAGCAGACGGTCGATGGCGTCGTCCTCGCCAGTCGGCGTCAGCCTGAAGGCTGTCAGATTCACCTTGGCGTTCCACTTTGCCAGAAGCTCGTAATAGCCGACGAGTCCCTCGAGGAGAGCGCTGTCAAGGACGAGATGTGCCACCTGCGCCCTGGCGACAATGTGGCGCCGAAGGTCATTCATGGTCATGCGCCCATCGCTCCACATAGGCACCGACCACGGCGACAGCGGCTGGGGTCACGCCCGGAATTCTGAGCGCCTGGCCCAAGGTATCCGGACGAATCTCGGTCAACCGCTGGACCATTTCGTTCGACAGGCCCGGCACGCGCGCATACGAAAACGGCGCAGGAATTCTCCTGTGTTCCTGACGAAGCCCTCGCTCGACCGACTGCACCTGACGCCGAAGATAGCCCTCAAACTTGATGGTCGTCTCGACCGACAACCTTTCGACGGCCCGAATCCCGGCCGCGGCAGATTCAGAGGGCTCCTGCCAGTCGATCTGCCTAGAGTCAATTAAGGCATCAAGGCGGGACGAGGGTTGTCTGAGCCACTGGTCTGCAGCGACGGTCTGACCGCTCTCCACCTTGACCCGCGCCGACCGAATCGCTTCGACGTTCCGGTCGAAACGCCATCGCCGCTCCAGAAATCGATCCCAGTGGTTGTCGGACACCAGTCCAGTCGCGTGAGCCGTCGGGGTCAGCCTGAGATCGGCGTTGTCAATGCGTAGCAGCAGCCGATACTCGGCTCGGGAGGTAAACATCCGATACGGTTCGAGACATCCGCGGGTCACCAGGTCGTCGACCATGATGCCCAGATAGGCTTCATCGCGACGAAGCGTCAGCGCCGGACGCCCCAGCGCGCGCAGCCCGGCATTGGCCCCGGCCATCAGGCCCTGACCGGCGGCCTCCTCATAACCGGAGGTGCCATTGATCTGTCCGGCCAGAAACAGCCCGGGCATCCGGTGCGCCTCAAGAGACGACGACAGTTCTGTCGGTTGGATGAAATCGTACTCGATGGCGTAGCCTGGCCTCAGCATCCGCGCATGCTCAAGTCCAGGCAGCGCATGCACCAGACGCTCCTGCACATCGGACGGGAGGCTCATCGAAAACCCGTTGACGTAGATTTCCGGAGCGTCCATCCCCTCGGGTTCGAGAAACAACTGATGGCGTTCCCGATCAGGGAACCGCATGACCTTGTCTTCAAGAGAAGGGCAGTAACGCGGACCAATCCCTGAAATCTGTCCGTTATAGAGGGGGCTCTCGTCGATGTGGAGTCGGACCAGCCGATGTACGTCTGGCGTCGTATGGATCAGCCAGCACGCCATCCGATTACTGGGCGATATTGTCGTCGAAAAGGAAAATGGCACAGGATGCTCGTCCCCATGTTCCACGTGGAACACTCCTGCCGCTTCACCTCCCGAGAAATCAATCGATGCTCGGTCGAGCCTCGGCGGCGTCCCGGTTTTCAGCCGACCCATCGTGAATCCGCACGAGCGAAGCGATTCCGCAAGCTCGACGGAGGGTGGTTCGCCCGCGCGGCCAGACGGCTGTTGGTCACGACCCACATGCACCCGACCGTTCAGAAATGTCCCGGTCGTAACGACGAGCGCCCGGCATCGGTAGATGCGGCCGTCCTCGAGTTCGACGCCTGAAATCTGTCCGGCCGTCGTCAGTAGGGCACCAGCTCGACCATCAATCCACTCAATCGCTGGGTTCGACTCAAGCGCACGGCGAATCCACATGCTGTAGGCGGACTTGTCCGCCTGGGCCCTCGGTGACCACACCGCAGGCCCGCGACTGCGATTAAGCAACTTGAACTGCACCCCCGTGGCATCAATGGCGCGGCCCATCAGCCCGCCCATCGCGTCAATCTCCCTGACCAGATGCCCCTTGGCAGTGCCCCCGATTGCTGGATTGCAGGGCATGTGGCCCGCTGTCTCTCTCGACAGCGAGCACAGGCCGACGTGACATCCCAACCGGGCCGCGGCCCATGCCGCTTCCACACCAGCATGGCCTGCACCAATCACAATGACATCGAATTTAGTCATGATGTCAATCTATTTTCCGAGACAGAAGCGCGAGAACACATAGGCCAAAACGTCGTCACTCGACCGAGCCCCGGTCACCTCCTGCAAACATCTTTGCGCCTCGTCGATGTCTGCCACGAGGAATTCCTCAGGCACGCCGCCCGGTGTCGTGTTGGTATCATTTACCGCACCAGCCGCCTCGGCCGCACGCGCGACCGCCGCCTGTGCACGTTCGAGGCATTGTATGTGCCGCACATTCGTGACCAGCGGGTCATCCGAGTGGACGGCGGCCCGCAGTCCCAGGCGCTGGACCACCGCCGTTCGCAACCTGTCGAGACCTTCGCCCGTCCGCGCCGACACCACGACTTCTTCGTCCCTCGTCCAGGAGCGCTCCACCTGCCGTTCCGCGTCGCACTTGTTCACGACGACAAGGCGAGGTTGGTTGGTTGTCGCCTGCAGCACCGTGTCATCGTCGACCGACCGGGGACGCGAGCCGTCGACCAGCACCAGCACCAGACTCGCAGAACGGGCCGCCTGTCGTGCACGAGACACGCCCTCCTGTTCAATCACGTCGGGCGACACGCGGTCACCGGCCGTGTCTACCAGCGTGACCGACGCGCCCTCCAGCACCAGTCGCTCGGTCAACACATCACGGGTCGTCCCAGGAACGGGTGTGACAATCGCTCTCGGAGCGTTCGCCAGCGCGTTGAACACGCTCGATTTTCCGGCGTTCGGTGCGCCGACGAGCACCACCAGCGCACCCTCGCGAATCAGGCGACCGCTCGCCGCCGTCGAGAGCAGGCGGCTGATGTCGGTCGAGACGTCGCCGAGCCCCTGCCGCACCGCCTCCGGCGTGATGAAGTGATAGCCCTCGTCTGGAAAATCGAGCGAGGCCTCAAGTGCGGCTCGTACCTCAAAGAGGCGAGCCTCCAGGCGGCCAATCGCGGCACTCAGGGTTCCGTCCAGCTGCTCAAAGGCCGCCCGCGCCTGCGCCGGCGTGACCGCGTCGACCAGATCGGCCACCGCCTCGGCCTGCACCAGATCACGCTTGCCGAGCACCACACTCCGCAGCGTGAACTCGCCCGGCGCCGCCAGGCGCGCACCGGCGTCACACGCAGCGTCCACGATCGACGCGAGCAGCAGCGGACTTCCGTGTCCCGCAATCTCGACGACGTCTTCGCCAGTATACGAGTCCGGCCCTGGAAAAAAGGTGACCAGTACCTTATCGGCCAGCGGTTCGTCGCCCCTTACGGTCAGGCGACACAGCGTCGCTCGCCGGGGCCGAAACGCCTCACGGCCTGTCAGGCGCCGGATGACCGGGACGGCGTCAGCCCCGCTGATCCGCACCATCCCCACGGCACCACGTCCGGCAGGGGTCGCCACCGCGACGATGGTATCGGACGTGGAGAACACAGGCTGACCCTGCCTGCGACCAGCTACTCGGCCGAAATGATGACCGTCTTCTCGAACGCGTCACCGATACTCTCGGACGACACTCCGGGAATGTCACCAATGGCCAGGTGCACAATGCGCCGCTCGTAGGGATTGAGCGGACCCATTTCCTGGGCAAACCCGGTCGACTTGGCCTTCCCTCCAAGGAAGATGGCCATCTGCTTTAGCTCGGCATCCTTGTCCTTGCGAAAGCCATTGCAGTCGATGACCAACCGGCGGCCTTCCAGCGTCTCCTGACGGTATACCGACGACACCACATGCTGCAGCGACGCCAGCACCTCTCCCTGACGACGGGTCAGCATCACGCCCTGTTCGCCCTCAAGATTTATCCGGAGGCCGTCTTCCATCTGTTCCGCCTGCGCCGTCAGGTCCAGGCCCATCTGGCGGGCAATGGTCTCGACAAACTGGGCGATCTCTGCCGACTTCGACATGGCGATGACTCCTTACTTTCTGGCCGGCGATGGAGCCAGCGTGGTGGAAAGATACTGCTGGCCGATGGCCCACACGTTGCTCAGCGTCCAGTAGATCACCAGGCCGCTGGGATACGACAGGAACATGAAGGTGAACATCACCGGCATGATCATCATCACCTTCTGCTGCACAGGATCCGCTGAGGTCGGCGTGATGCGCTGTTGCCAGAACATCGTCGCGCCCATCAGCAGCGGGGTAATCAGCAGGGGATCGGGCCTGGACAAATCGACGATCCATCCGAAAAACTCGGCACCCCGAAGCTCGATCGCTTGGGAGAGCATGCCGTAGAACGCGAACAGGAACGGAAAGGTCAGCAGCATCGGCACGCACCCGCTTGCCGGGTTGACACCCTTCGCCTTATAGAGCGCCATGACCTCTTCGTTCATCTTCTGCCGTGCGGGGTCGGTCATCGAGTACTTCGAATACCGATCCTGAATTACCTTCATCTGCGGCTGAATCTCCTGCATCTTCCGCATGGAGCTGACCGACTTCTGCCGCAGCGGCGACATGGCGATGTTGATCAGAATCGTGAGGACGATGATCGACCAGCCCCAGTTACCGACGTAGGTCTGCACCCATTTGAGGGCACGCAGGAGCGGCACCGAAAGCGGCGCAAAGAACCCGAAGTTGATCACACGCACCAGTTCCGTGTCGACAGCCTGGAGGGTGTCAAACTCCTTGGGCCCCACAAAGAACCGCTGGGGTGTGCCGGAAGACGACGGCCGCACCGAAAACGCGACATACCGGCCCGCCGGGGTGCCATCGGCGGCCGCACCCACCACAAAGGGCGTGTGGTCGAACGTCAACGGTGACGGCGCGGAAAAGTCGTTCAGTGCCAGTGCCGCGAAATAGTGGTCGTCAACGCCCACATAGCGATAGGCGCCCGTGAGGCGACCTGGGGTGGCCTGGGACAAGCGCTCGACCGTGCCGTCCTGATGGTAAATCGCCTGCGCCGGCGTCGAGTAGCTGGGCGAGAAAAAACTGGTAGGCTTGGCGCGGGCGATATCATCCCCTAACCCGGGGCCCCACTCAATCGTCGGCGTCACGGCGCTGCCCGCCTGCTGCACCGTCACAGTCGTGGTCACGATGTAACTGGTGGGATCGAAGGCAAACGTCTTGGAGACCGCGAGCCCCGACGCATCGCCATAGTCAAACGTCACCGACGCCGGCGCCGACGTGGCATCGACGCTCGTCGCCGACGCCCGGTAGAGCCCGCCATTGGCGCGAGCCGTCATGGCTTGGTCGGGAAGCCTCAACGAGAAGGGCTGCAGGGCCGGCCCCAGCTTGTCTGCGTCAGGCACGAGGTCGAGCTGTCGCCCCTCGTCGTTCTTATAGTCTTTCAGCACCCAGTGCGAGAGACGGGCCCCGCGGTTGGTGAACACCGCCCGAACAGTCGAGGTCTCGACGATGATCTCGCGCTCATGACTCTCCCCGGTAGTCACCGTCACCCCGGGTGCGGACACCGCAGCCTCGGCGGCGGCCGGCGGCTCCGCCGCCGGCGCTTCGGGTACCGCCGTAGGCTGTGAAGATTCCGGTGGGGGGGGAGGAATCACGTAAGTCTGGTACAGGAACAGCACCAGAAACGACAGTGAAATGGCGAGAAGGACGCGACGTTCCATGTGACGGCTTACTGACGGTGATGATCGGGAACAGGGTCGATGCCGAATCCCCCCCAGGGGTGGCACCGGGCGATGCGGCGCAGACCGAGCCAGCCTCCGCGCGTCAGGCCGAAGCGAACGACGGCCTCAGCGGTGTAATCGGCACAGCCGGGTGTATACCGGCAGGATCCACTAAACCAGGGCGAGAAGACCACTTTATACCCGCGGATCAGCCACAGTACGACCCGGGCCGGAAGGGATGGACCGCGGGGGCCCTGATACGGTGCGTCGTTCGAGGAGGCCACGGAACTCGGCCTCGACAGCGGTGTAGGGGGCATGGGCCATTTCCCTGCGGGCGACGACGACGACATCGAGGCCCGCCTCAGGTTTATGGTGCCGAAAGACCTCGCGAGCCAGACGTTTTGCTCGGTTTCTGACGACTGCTCCACCAATTTTTCTTGTGGCCGCGATGCCGAGCCTGACTGTCTTTCTGTTGTTTGACCCAATAAAAAGCGTCATAAGACGACCCGACACGCGACGTCCGTCGTTATAGATCGCCTCAAACTCTTCGCGCGTCCTGATGTGCTCATGCGCGCGGAACCTGGCCATGGGCCTAGGCTTCGTCAGAAACGGTCAGACGCTTGCGGCCCTTGGCCCGCCGACGCTTGATGACCTCGCGGCCGTCCTTTGTTGCCATCCGCACAAGAAACCCATGGGTCTTTGCCCGGTGGCGGTTATTCGGCTGATACGTACGCTTGCCCTTCTTAGCTCGTGCCATAAACTCCTCAGAACGGACCACCGATTCTAGTCGGCGATCTATCCATCTGTAAAGTCCTGAAGCGCATGCTAGAGTGGCGAGGCGCGTCCAGAGATTTCCACATCTGTGGAAACCTTGTGGAAAAACACCACATCTCACACATTCGCACTATGGCCACGGATACGATTTGGGACCAGATACTGCATATTGTTGAAGGGAAGGTGGGTCCACACAGCTACTCGACGTGGTTCAAACCTACCAGCCTCAAGGCCGACGTCGGCCATCAGATGACCGTGCTGGTCCCGGCTCCGCTCTTTACCGAGTGGCTTCCCCGCCACTACTCCAGTGTGCTCCACGAGGCCCTCGAGGAAGCCGGACGCGCCGGCAGCACATTGGTTTTCGAGGTGGGCGTGCCCGAACCGGCGCGCGAGCCTCAGGTCTTCACGATTGACGCACCCCCCGCACCAACGACCGAGCAGGCACCCCTCCATATCGAGTCTCAGGCTGAGCGCTCTTCCGCCGGACCGCTTCCGGGCGGCCTCAATCCCCGATACACGTTCGATACGTTCATCGTCGGACCGTCGAACCAGTTTGCCCATGCGGCCGCTCGAGCCGTAGCCGAGGCGCCGTCGCGCTCCTACAACCCGCTGTTCATCTACGGCGGCGTCGGCCTCGGCAAAACACATCTGATGCACGCCATCGGTCAATACGTCGTCAGGCATAACCCCGGGCTCACGCTGTCCTACATCTCGTCCGAGCGCTTCATGAACGAGATGATTAATGCGCTCCGGTTCGACCGCATTCTCGACTTCCGGGCTCAGTATCGCAGCGTCGATATCCTGCTGGTCGACGACATTCAATTTGTCTCAGGCAAGGAAGGCACCCAGATGGAGTTCTTCCACACCTTCAACGCCCTGCATGACGCACAGAAGCAGATTGTCATCAGCAGCGACCGTCCCCCGCACGAGATTCCTGCCCTCGAAGAGCGTCTCCGTTCGCGATTTGAATGGGGACTGATCGCCGACATCCAGACACCCGACATCGAGACGAAGATTGCGATCCTGAAACGAAAAGCAGAGACCGAGGCGGTCCCACTGCCCAACAGCGTAGCCATGTTCATTGCTACTCGCATTAAGTCGAATATTAGGGAACTGGAGGGTTCCCTGACACGCCTGGTCGCCTACGCGTCCCTTAAAGGACTTCCCCTGACAATCGACCTAGCTCAGGATGTCTTAAGAAACACCCTCGACCTGGATGACCGCGCCGTCACCATCGAGCAGATTCAGCGGTTCGTGGCTGACTACTACCAGTTGCGCCTCGTCGACCTTAAGTCGCGCAACAATGCAAAATCGGTCTCGATGCCTCGACAGGTCGCGATGTATCTCGCTAAACTGCTCACAACGGCATCCCTGCCCGAGATCGGCCGGTCGTTTGGCGGCAAGCACCATTCGACCGTCATTCACTCTATAAAAAAGGTTGAAGAACTTCGGCGCACAAATGCCGACTTCGATGCACTTGTTAGCAACTTTCTGACTACGATCAAGTAATCCACACCGTTTTCCACAACAAACTGTGGACGCCTGTGGATGGGGCGGACGACCCCTCCCGGACACACCATCGACCCACAACACGTCCACAGAAATATCCACAATTTAAATATCTGATTTAAAAGCACTTACAGACCTAGAAAATTTCTTCCGCAGGACCTTCTTCCTGTATAATTCATTGTCTCTCCTTTTGTCTCTTCTTTCTTGAGGATACGCGTCGCATGGACCTGGTCGTTCGCAAAGCCGATCTCGTTCGGGAGCTGCAGTTCTTCCAGCAGATCGTCGAACGTAAGAATACGATTCCGATTCTCGCCAACGTGCTGATCGAAGCCACGGGCGACGAGATGGTCCTTCTGGCTACCGACCTCGAGGTCACCCTGCGTAGCCAGACACAAGCGGCAGTGACCCGCCACGGTGCCGTCACACTGCCAGCCAAAAAACTCTATGAGATCGTTCGGGCCCTCCCCGACGGAGACGTGCGTCTTGAGGCGGACCGTAACCAGCAGAACGTCAAGGTGACTGGTGGGCAGTTCAGCTCGAAAATGCCTACCCTGCCACGTGAAGACTTTCCCACCGTTACCGAGCCTCCTGACACACCAGTTGTTACCCTGAACCGTTCTGCGCTCGCGCAGATGATTCAGAAGACGCAGTTCGCCATCACAGGCGAAGATACGCGCTACTACCTCAACGGCGCTCTGTTTGTGCTCAAGCCGACCCAGATGACGCTCGTCGCGACTGATGGTCACCGACTTGCGCTGGTCACCGCTACCCGCGAAGGTCAGCCTACCGACGATGAGAAACCCATCCTGCCGCGGAAGGCACTCGCCGAACTGGGTCGGTTGCTGGCGGACGGCGAGGGCGACATTGCCTTCCAGCGTGGCGAAAACCACCTGTTCTTTCAGGTCGGCAATCGCCTGCTGATGTCCCGGATGATCGATGGTCAATTTCCGGCGTATGAAAAGGTCGTTCCGAAAGGGAACGACAAGCACCTCGAGTTCGAGCGCGATCGTCTGATCTCCGCTGTTCGTCGTGTGTCACTGCTCTCGAACGAGCGCTCGCGCGCCCTCAAGTTTGTCGTGCAGGCGGGCACGGTCGAGGTCACCTCGAGCAGCCCGGAGTTTGGCGAAGCCCACGAACCGCTCGCCGTCGACTACAGTGGTCCGGCGCTCACCACCTGTTTTAACGCGCAGTATGTGATTGACTTTCTGACGGCTGTCGAATCAGACGTCGTCTCGCTTGATCTGAAGGACGAAGTCAGCCAGGCCCTACTGAAGCCGGTCGGTGTTGATGGTTACGACTACACCTACGTGATCATGCCCATGCGGGTGTGACCCAACTGAACGGACGACCACTGCGTGTCTGAGACTGTGCCCCCGACAGAAGAGCGGATTACTGCGCCTGAATATGGAGCCGACAGCATCAAGGTGCTGGAAGGGCTCGAGGCGGTGCGCAAGCGACCCGCCATGTACATTGGTTCGACCGGAGCCGCAGGCCTTCATCATCTTGTCTACGAGATTGTCGACAACTCGATCGACGAAGCGCTGGCAGGCTATTGCACCGAGGTTAATGTCACGCTGCATGCCGATGGTGCCGTGACAGTTGTCGACAACGGACGCGGCATTCCCACCGAGATGCATGAGAGTGGCCGACCGGCTGCTGAGGTCGTGCTCACCGTGCTGCATGCCGGTGGCAAGTTCAACAACGACAGTTACAAAGTCTCGGGCGGTCTCCACGGCGTCGGTTCTTCGGTGGTCAACGCTCTCTCGAAAACACTCGACCTGGAAATCTGGCGCGGCGGCAAGACCCATCGACAGACCTATGAACGGGGCGCACCGATCAACGCCCTCACGGTGGTCGGTTCCACCTCGTCGCGTGGCACGAAAATCACATTTACTCCCGACGAACAGATTTTCACCGAGACCCTGGAATTCAGTTTCGACACCCTGTCGAACCGCCTTCGCGAACTCGCATTCCTCAATGCCGGCATCATCATCACCATCAACGATGAGCGCGACGGCAAACAACATCGGTTTCACTACGAAGGCGGCATCTCGTCATTTGTCGAGCACCTGAATCACCTCAAGGAGCCTCTCCACCCGTCGCCGATCTTCATGAGAGGCGTCCGTGAAGGTATCGATGTCGAGATCGCGATTCAGTGGAACAAGACATACAGCCCCCTCGAATACTCGTTCGCCAACAACATCAACACGCACGAGGGCGGCACGCATCTCTCAGGCTTCCGGGCGGCGCTGACCCGCACCATCAACACCTACGCCACGGCGAACAATCTCACCAAGGACCTGAAAGACGGCAATCTGTCCGGCGATGACATCCGCGAGGGCATGGCAGCTGTCGTCTCCGTCAAGATTCCACATCCGCAGTTCGAGGGTCAGACCAAAACCAAGCTGGGCAACACCGAAGTGAAGGGCATCGTCGAGACCATCGTCAATGACAAGTTAGCGGCATATCTCGACATGAACCCAGAGGTGGCCAAGCAAATCCTCAGGAAAGCCGTCGATGCGGCGCGTGCCCGCGAGGCCGCCCGCAAGGCGCGAGAGACCATCCGAAAGGGTGCGCTCGCCGGAGGTTCGCTACCAGGGAAGCTCGCCGACTGTCAGGAGCGTGATCCGGCGCAGGCTGAAATTTACATCGTCGAAGGCGAATCGGCAGGCGGCTCGGCCAAGCAGGGCCGCGACCGTCGCTTCCAGGCCATTCTGCCGATCAAGGGCAAGATTCTCAATGTCGAGCGTGCGCGTCTCGAGCGCATGCTTGATTCCGACGAAATCCGCACCATGATTTCCGCCCTCGGCTGCGGTATTGGCGGCACCGAATTCAATCCAGACAAGCTGCGCTACCACCGCATCATCATCATGACGGACGCAGACGTCGACGGCTCGCACATCCGCACCCTGCTGCTGACGTTCTTCTATCGCCAGATGAAGGCCCTGGTCGATCGGGGCCACATTTACATTGCACAGCCGCCCCTGTTCCGCGCCAAACGTGGTCGTGTCGAAACGTTCATCAAGGACGAGCGCGCCCTTGAGCAGTTTCTGCTGCATCGCGCAACCGACCAGCGCGAGGTCACCGGCGTTAACGACTTCCACCTCAGCGGCGACGCCCTTGAGAAGGCCCTGCATGCGGTGATTGCCTACCAGCGCATCATGGCCACGGTTGAGCGACGCGGCCACGACCGTCGTCTGGTCGAGGTCCTCCTGCTCGCCGACGCCCGCGATCGTTCGACGTTCGACAACGCCGACGCCCTGGCCGCTATGGCCACAAGGTTGACCACGGCCAATTATGAGGTGACCGTGCTCCGGGACGAGACGCGCGGCAGCCACGCCCTCAGGGCGGACGACCGCGCCTCAAACTATTCGAAGGTCAGCGTCGTCGGTCTCGACCTGCTCCAGACGGGCGATTACCGGCAGCTGCTGGCACACGTCGCAGACATCCGCGACCTCGTGGCGGCGCTGGCTGCCGGTCCGCTGACTGTGAAGACTCGCACGACCATCACGACTGCCGCTGACGAGACAGACGACGAGACATCGGCGGAAGAGGTTGCGGCAACAGACGACGAGGTGGTCGCTACACCCGCACGACGCGAGCAGGGCCCCGTGGTCATCAGCAGCATTAACGCACTGGTCGAACATTTTCTGGCCATGGGTCGCAAGGGCGTGGCCGTCAACCGCTACAAGGGCCTCGGCGAGATGAACCCCGACACCCTCTGGGCGACCACCATGAACCCTGACACCCGCACGCTGCTGCAGGTGAAGACTGACGACCATACCGGTGCCGATGAGATTTTCACCACGCTGATGGGTGACCAGGTGGAACCGCGCCGCCGCTTCATCGAAGATCACGCGCTCGACGTACGGAACCTCGACATCTAGTCTCATGTCCACGACCGATTCACGACTACCCGTTACCATCGAAGATGAGATGAAACGCTCGTACCTTGATTACGCGATGAGCGTAATTATTGGTCGAGCGCTGCCCGATGTTCGTGACGGCCTCAAGCCGGCTCACCGGCGCGTGCTGTACGCCATGCGCCAGATGGGCCTGACGAGCAACCGTGCGTACCGCAAGTGCGCCAAGATCGTCGGCGAAGTCATCGGCAACTACCACCCTCATGGTGATGCGCCCGCGTATGACACGCTCGTACGCCTCGCGCAGGATTTCAACATGCGGCAGACCCTGGTCGATGGTCAGGGCAACTTCGGCTCGGTCGACGGCGACCCGCCGGCCGCCTATCGTTACACCGAGGCCCGGCTCGAATCCCTGGCCGAGGTTCTCATGGAGGACCTCGACAAGGACACGGTGGATTTCGTCCCGAACTTCGACGAAACCACTGACGAACCGACGGTGTTCCCGGCCGCCTATCCCAACCTGCTGGTCAACGGATCGACCGGCATCGCCGTCGGCATGGCCACGAATATCCCCCCGCATCACATGGGGGAAATCATCGACGGCGCGGTATGGCTGATCGAGCAGGTCTACATGGGTGGCGCCGACCATGCGATCCCCTCGCGCGAAGAAGTAACGCACGAGCTGCTGCAGCGCATCCCGGGCCCCGATTTTCCCACGGGCGGCCTCATCGTCGGTCGACGCGGCATTCGTGACGCCTATCTGACCGGTCGCGGCAGCATCCAGATGCGCGCACGCGCCGAGGTGGAAACCTCGCGCAAGGGAGACCGCACGCAGATTGTCGTCACCGAGATTCCCTATCAGGTCAACAAGAAAAACCTCCTCGAGCGCATCGCCGACCTAGTGCGGGACAAGACTCTCGACGGCATTTCCGATTTGCGCGACGAGTCAGACCGCGATGGTATGCGTATCGTCATCGAGCTGAAGCAGGCGGCAGTGCCCGACGTGGTCCTGAACAACCTGTATAAGCAGACGCAGCTGCAGCAGACCTTCGGGATCACCATGCTCGCCATTGTTGGCGGCCGTCCCCGTGTGCTGACGCTGGTCGAGATGCTTGAGCAGTTCGTCGAGTTCCGACGCGATGTGGTGCGCCGACGCACAGAGTTCGAGCTACGGAAGGCCGAGGCGCGCGCCCACATTCTCGAGGGCCTACGCATCGCGCTCGATCATCTGGATGCGGTGATTGCCCTCATCAGAGGATCGAAGAACCCGGCCGAAGCCAAGGTCGGCCTGATGACGCAGTTTGGCCTCAGCGATGTGCAGTCGCAGGCCATTCTCGATATGCAACTGCAGCGGCTCACGGGTCTTGAGCGCCAGAAAATTATGGATGAGCTCGCCGAGCTTATGCGCACGATCGAGCGACTGCGCACCATCCTGGCCAACCAGTCGCTGCTCATGCGCATCGTCGTCGACGAGCTGCGCGCCGTGCAGACCAAGTACCTCGATGCCCGTCGCACCGACATCGTCCCTGACGAGGGTGACTTCCGCATCGAAGACCTCATCAAGGACGAGGAAGTCGCCGTCACCGTGACGGCAGCTGGCTATATCAAGCGGACGCCTACCACGACGTATCGTGCCCAGAGCCGCGGGGGCAAGGGCCGTATTGGCATGCGTACGCGCGAGGAAGACGTCGTTCGGCACTTGTTCGTGGCCAGCACGCACTCATACCTGCTGGTGTTCACTGATCGGGGACGGCTGTACTGGCTGAAGGTATACGAGATTCCCGATGTGGGGCCAGACGGCCGGGGCAAGTCGATCGCCAACCTCGTGCAGATGACGGCTGATGAGAAGCTGGCAGACGTGATCACGATCCGGTCATTTGACGACGCCAGATATGTGGTGATGGGAACCCGCCTCGGCACCATCAAGAAGACCGAGCTTGACGCCTACAGCAATCCACGGACGGGCGGCATCATCGCCATGGGCATTGAGACCGACGACCGTCTGATTGCCGCGCAGCTCTCTGACGGGATGAGCGATGTGTTCATCGGCACGAGGCAGGGCAAGGCCATTCGCTTCCATGAGGACGATGTCCGCGCCATGGGCCGAACGGCGTTCGGGGTACGTGGCATCCTCTTGCGCGACGGTGACGAGGTGGTGGCGATGCAGGTGGCCAAGCCCACCGGTACCCTGCTCACTGTCACAGCGCGCGGCTACGCCAAGCAGACAGCACTTCAACACTACCGCAAGACCGGTCGCGGCGGGCTCGGCATCAAGAACGTTGAAGTCACCGAGAAGAACGGTGAAGTGGTCAACATCGCTCAGGTGCACGCGGACACCGACCTATTGGCGATCACAGTGAAGGGCAAGATTCTTCGGACACCCGTGCAGTCGATTCGTGTCGTGGGTCGAGCGACTCAGGGCGTTCGCCTGATGGACCTCGAAGCCGATGACGCGGTCAGTTCGGTGGCGCTGGTACTCACCGACCCTACAGAGGTGCCTGTTGCCGACGGCGATACGGTGACCATCCAGACTGCCGACAGCGGCGAGACACCATCAGACGAGGCGCCGTCCGAGAGCTGATACCGGGAACGGCAGGGGTCTCCCGCAGCGGCGTGGCCGTCAGGCCCGCTCGAGCTTTGCAAATCGCGCGCGCAGCGTCTTTGACCCGGCCAGCGTGAAGCGGACGACGACCTTGTGGTCGTCGCCAAGGTCTTCGACGCTGATCACCGTGCCCACGCCGAACTGGGCGTGCTTTACGCGCATGCCCGTTCGAAGGCCGGTCGACTGGTCCTCCTCTTCGTACTTGAACGCTGAAGACTCGCCATCGCTGCGCGAGGCCCCGCGCTGTGGTGGTCTCGTGTACGGATTGACACGGTACTCCCAGCCCGCACTTCGACCGGTCCGCATCTGCCCACCGAAACTGCCCGACGACATCTCCTCTTCAATCAGTTCTGACGGGATCTCGTCAATGAACCGCGAGGGCTCGGTGTTCTGATACTCGCCGAACACCCGACGGCGAGCAGCGCTCGTCAAGACCAGCCGCCGTCGCGCTCGTGTGATGCCAACATAACAGAGGCGGCGCTCCTCCTCGAGCTCGGCATCATCATCCCGCGAGCGTGAGTGCGGAAACAGGCCGTCCTCCATGCCGGACATGACGACCACCGGAAATTCTAGACCCTTGGCCGAATGCAGGGTCATCATGAGCACGCGGGCATCGCGGCCACCCTGCTCCTTGTCCACATCAGACAGCAGGGCCAACCGGTCGACAAACCCGCCGAGCGACGGTTCGGCGTCGCGGGCCTCGTATTCGCGTGCGGCTGACACTAGTTCCATCAGGTTGGCGATGCGGGTTTCAGCCTCTTCAGAGCGTTCCTCGCGCAGGTCCCGGAGGTAACCGGACTGGTCGAGAATCTTGCCGAGTGTCGTGGCAACGGTCTCGTCGCGAGCCGTATTGGCGAGCGCGACGATGAGATCGCGAAAGGCCGCGAGTGATGCGACCTGTCGTGACGTCAGCAGGCGCTGGTCGACGGCCGCCAGCAGCCTGGACCATAGCGAATTGGACACGACGACCGGCTGAAGCCCGGCAAAGAGCGGCGGCAGCTCTGAGGCCGACTGGGTGGTATCGACCTTCTCGAGAGCGTCCATGACGCCCTTGCCGATGCCCCGGGTCGGGGTATTGATAACGCGGCGCAGGGCCACGTCGTCATAAGGATTCAACAGCAGCTTGAGGTAGCCGAGGGCGTCCTTGATTTCCTTGCGCTCGTAGAAACCGACCCCCCCGACAATGAGATAGGGGATGTTTGCGGCACGCATCGCATCTTCGACCGCCCGTGACTGCGAGTTGGTGCGATACAGCACCGCCATTGTGGCGTCGATATCGTCCTGCATCGCCTGCCGGGCGACGCGCACGATGAACTCCGATTCCTCAAGTTCATCGGCCGCTCTGAAGAACGCGATTTTCGCGCCGCCCTGACGGTCGGTCCAGAGCATCTTCTCACGGCGGTTACGATTGTTGGCGATCACCGCCGAAGCTGCGTCGAGAATGACCTGGGTTGAGCGATAGTTTCTCTCGAGGCGTACGACGGTGGTCTCGGGAAAATCGGTCTCGAAATCCATGATGTTGGCGATGTCGGCACCACGCCACTTATAGATGGACTGATCGGGGTCGCCGACCACACACAGATTCCTGTGGGCACTGGCCAGCTGCCTGACCAGCATGTATTGAGGACGATTGGTGTCCTGATATTCGTCGACCATCACAAACCGGAACCGCCGCGCGTAGCGGACCCGCACGTCGGGCATGCGGTCAAACAGCTCGACGGTCTTCAGCAGCAGGTCATCGAAGTCAACGGCGGATGCGTCACGCAGGCTTTTCTGATAGCCCGCATACAGCTTGCCGATTTCACGGTCGCGCGGATTCCACGTGGTGTCGAAGGTCTCGGGGCCCTCCATGCGATTCTTGGCGTGGCTGATGCGCCCCAGCACCATCCGAGGCTGGAAGACGCTGTCATCGAGTCCCATGTCCTTGACGAGCTGCTTAATGACCGACTGCTGGTCGGCAGCGTCGTAGATGGTGAAGTCCCGCGAGAGGCCGATGTGTGCGGCCTCGCGCCGAAGCAGGCGGGCACACATCGCGTGGAATGTGGCGATCCACATGGCGCGGCAGCCGGTGTCAAGGAGGGCCTCGACGCGCTCGCGCATTTCGCCGGCGGCCTTATTGGTGAAAGTGACAGCCAGCAGTTCGTCCTGGCGGGCATGGCCCTCTGAGATCAGATAGGCGATGCGATGCGCAATGACACGGGTCTTACCGGACCCGGCGCCCGCCAGGATGAGCAGTGGGCCCTCGATGTGTTGAACTGCGGCCTGCTGCTCGTCATTGAGCGATGACAGAAGATCCAAGCCCGCTATTCTACCGTGACGCTCTTCGCAAGGTTGCGCGGCTGGTCAACATCGCATCCCCGCCGCACGGCCACGTGGTACGCCAGCAACTGCAGTGGAATGGTGAAGGCAATCGGTGCCAGCAGCGTCGTGGTCGAGGGCACCGTGATCAGGGCGTCGGTCGTTGGGTCGAGCAGCCCGTCGAGACCATGGTGGCCTTCAGTCACGAGAGCAATTACCGATCCGCCGCGCGCCTTGGTCTCCTGGATGTTACCGATCATCTTTTCAAAGACCGCATCCGCTGGTGCCAGAGCGACGACAGGCATTGCTTCGTCGATGAGCGCGATGGGTCCGTGCTTCATCTCGCCGGCGGGGTATCCTTCGGCGTGAATGTAGGAAATCTCCTTGAGCTTCAGTGCTCCCTCGAGTGCGATGGGGTAGTGAATGCCACGGCCCAGGAACAGAAAGTCGCGCCTGTTATGGAATCGGGCCGCAATCTCCTCTGTGATCTTGGACAGGCGCACGGTCTGTTCGATCACGGACGGAAGGGTCAGCAGGGCATCGACCGCCGCACGCTGGTCGGTGTGTGCCAGCGTGCCCCTGACTTCCGCCAGCCGCAGCGCCAGCAGATACAGCGCGACCAGTTGCGTGGTGAAGGCCTTGGTCGAGGCCACGCCGATTTCAGGCCCGGCGTGCGTGTAGATCGTGCCCTCGGCTTCGCGGGTCGCCATGCTGCCGACGACGTTGCAGATGGCGAGGCTGCGGGCCCCTCGGCTGGTGGCTTCTCGAAGGGCGGCCAGCGTATCTGCTGTCTCTCCCGACTGGGTGATGGCGACGGCCAGCGTCTGCACGTCGACCAGCGGCTGGCGGTAGCGGAACTCAGACCCATAGTCGACGTCAACCGGGATGCGCGCCAGTTGCTCGATCATGAACTTACCGACGAGCGCCGCATGCCACGACGTGCCACAGGCCAGCATCGTGACCTTCCGGATGTCGGCGAGGTCGCGTGGGGTGATATTGATTTCTTCCAGGTGTGTGAGGGCGGTGTCCGGAGACACGCGGCCCAGAATGGTGTCTCGAATGGCGTTGGGCTGCTCGTGAATTTCCTTGAGCATGAAGTGCTTGTAGCCCGCCTTTTCGGCCTGTACCGGATCCCATGTGATGCGCGTGGGCACGGGCTGCCGCACGGTGCCATCCACCCCGCTGAAGGTGACCCCGTTCGCCGTGACGACCGCGATCTCCTGGTCGTTCATAAACACGACCCGTCGTGTGTGCGCAAGGATGGCCGGCACATCGCTGGCCACAAAATATTCCCCCTCACCAAGACCAATGACGACCGGCGGGCCGCAGCGCACAGCAACGAGCGTGTTCGGATCGTCGGCCGACAGCAGCACCAGTGCGAAGAGTCCGCGCATCAGCGGCATGGCGCGCCTGACAGCGGCCTCAAGACCGTCGTCCTGCCAGCAGTCCTCGATGAGATGGGCTACCACTTCCGTGTCGGTTTCCGAGAGGAACCGGTGGCCCTTACCGATGAGCTCGCGCTTCAGGTCGAGATAATTTTCGATGATGCCGTTGTGTACAACGACAATGCGTCCAGTGCTGTCTCGGTGCGGATGCGCATTCTCTTCGGTAGGGCGACCATGCGTAGCCCAGCGGGTGTGACCGAGGCCGTATTGTCCGGCGAGCGGCTGCTGTGAGACGACCTGTTCTAGGTTGGCGAGCTTGCCGGCGCTGCGGCGCACGTCGAGGCGTCCGTGGTTGACCACCGCGATGCCTGCCGAATCGTAGCCCCGGTACTCGAGGCGCCTGAGCCCGTCGAGAATCACGGGCACGACGGGCTTCGAGCCGATGTATCCGATGATGCCGCACATGGTGTGGTCGAGACCTTAGTCGTGTGAGGACGCCTGCTGCCTGGCGCGGCGTCTGGCTGCCCAGCCATCCTTGTTCTGCTGGCGCGTACGTCCAACAGCCAGGGCATCTGCGGGTACCGGCAGCGTCACAGTCGACCCGGCAGCCACATAGGCATTGTCTCCGATGGTAACCGGAGCCACCAGCGTCGAGTTGCTGCCGACAAAGGCTCCGGTGCCGATAACGGTCTGGTGCTTGTGCGCCCCGTCATAGTTGCAGGTGATGGTGCCGGCGCCGATGTTGGCCTTGTCGCCAACCGTGGCATCGCCGACATATGAGAGATGGTTGATCTTGGCCCCGTCGCCGAGTGACGCTTTCTTGAGTTCAACGAAGTTCCCCACCTTAGACTTGTTGCCGAGCCGCGAGCCGGGGCGCAGGTGCGCGAAGGGCCCCACCTGCGCCTGATGGCCGATGTGCGTGTCTGTGATGAGGCAGTGGTCAAGGACCGTGACGCCGTCACCCAGTGACGCATTGACCAGCCGAGAGCCGGGGTAGATCGTACACTCGCGGCCGACTGAGGTGTGACCCTGTAGCATGACGCCTGGATACAGGATGCTGTCGGCGCCTACGGAGACGCCGACATCGATGCAGGTGGTGGCCGGATTGATGAGCGTGACGCCGGAGGCCATCAGGTCGTCGGCGTTGCGACTGTAGAGCAGACGGGCGACCTCGGCGAGTTCTGCCCGGCTGTTGACGCCACGGACTTCGGCGGCATGAGGGATGGTCCAGGTGGCGACGGTGCGGCGCTGCTGCCGGTAGATGGCAATGAGGTCGGGCAGGTAATACTCGTTCTGGGCGTTGGTGGCGCCAATGCCGCGCAGGGCCTCGAAGAGCGGCGCAAGGTCGAAGGCATAGATCCCGGCGTTGACTTCCTTGATGTCGCGTTCGGTCTGGGATGCGTCACGTTCCTCGACGATGCGTGAGATGTCGCCACCCTCGGCACGGATGATGCGTCCGTAGCCTGTGGGCCGTTCGAGCATGGCGGTCATGACGGTGGCTGCCGCACCGGTGGCATCGTGCGTGGCGACCAGCGCGCTGAGGGTGGCTGGCGTCAGCAGCGGCACGTCGCCTGACAGCAGCACCAGCGTCCCGAACCGCCCCGCCAGTGCCGCCTCGGCCTGCAGCAGGGCATGCCCGGTGCCGAGTTGGGGTTCCTGGAGGACCGTGGTGACATCGGGCAGGTCGGCGAGGTGCGCGGTGACCTGGGCGTGTTCGTGTCCAACAATGACGGTGGTGGAGGTGGGCGACAGGGCATCGGCCGTCCGCAGCACATGGCGCAGAAGAGAGAGGCCTGCGGCTTCGTGCAGCACCTTGGGTCTGGCCGACTTCATGCGGGTGCCCTTGCCAGCTGCGAGCACAACGATATGGACGGGAGAGGGGGTCGGCATGTCAGGTGTCTTTCGAGAGGTTATAGACAAATTTTGTCGAAAGACCGAATTTATCGGCCACTATTCTGGCAGCTTCGCGTGGTGAATGTGCGCCTGCGGTTGCGGCCTCGGCCACCATGGCCCTGAGTGCATCTTGTGAGGGGAGGGCGACCGGCAGCGCCGCTTCAGGACGCGCGGGAATGACCAGGGTGAACTCGCCCTGGGGCGTCGAGATCCTCTCGACTAACTCGTTTGGCGTCCCTTCCAGCGTCTCTTCATGCAGTTTGGTCAGCTCGCGGAATACAATAATAGGGTAATCAACCAATAATTGAAGCTCTTGTAGGGTCGTCCTGACCCGATGCGGGGCTTCGAAGCAGACGACGGCACCGTGGTCGAGCGCCAGGCTCAACCACTGGAACCACTTTTTTCGGTCTTTTCCCTTAACTGGAGGGAACCCAAGGAAGGAAAATCCTGGACGGTCGAGTCCGGCGGCTGAGATGACGGCGGCCACCGCACTGGGACCGGGGATGGCTTCGACGCGGATGCCGGCCGCACGAGCCATCTGCACCAGTTCGGCACCGGGGTCTGAAATCCCTGGAGTCCCGGCATCGGACACCAATGCAATCGACTGACCCGAGAGCAGTTGCTCGACCAACCGGGGCGCCCGGGAGCCCTCGTTGTGGGCATGGCACGACACGAGTGGCGTGGAGATGCCGAAGTGCCTGAGCAGGTTACCGCTGCGCCGGGTATCTTCAGCGGCGACCAGGGTGACCTCGCCCAGCACCCGCAGCGCGCGCGTGGAAATGTCGTCGAGATGCCCGATGGGCGTTGCGACGACAAAGAGCGTACCTGCCACGAAATTATTGTAACCTTGGGAGATGTCCGCGGTGAGACGCTGTGGACCGAGTCTGCTGTCTTCCACTCATGCATGCTGCGGAACCGCTGAGCCACTTCGTCGACGCCTATCTGACCTATCTCTACGAGGCGTGCCCGACACAGGCGACTTTTGACGGAGTTCATCTCCACGACGATCTGCTGGAAGACTACCGGAGGGCCGCCATCGACCGGCACCTGGGTGCGCTTGCGGGATTTGCGCGCCGGCTGGATGCCATTCCTGTGGAGGGCCTCACCCCTGGTGAGCAGGCCGACCGGGCGCTGGTTGGCGCGAACATCCGGTCGCGCCAGTTCAACCTCGAGGTGACCCGGGCGTGGGAGAAGAACCCGCACGTCTATGCCGACCTGCTCGCCTCGTCACTGGCCGCACAGGCCCTCTTCACCTATGCGGCCGAGGAAGACCGGGCGCGCCGGGTTCTGTCGAAGCTGCGGCAGGTACCCCGCCTGATTCTGGCTGCCCGGGAGAACGTCAAAGAACCGCCGTCGATCTTCGTGAAGATTGGGCTGGAAAGCTGGCGGGGCGTGCGGACGTTTATCGACGCCGATATTCCTCGGGCGTTCTCGCACGTCGACGACCTGCATCTGCTGGCCGACCTGGCGGACGCCTCGACTGAGGCCGTGCAGGCGATCGACGACTACCTGGCGTATCTCGAGAACGACCTGCGCCCCCGGGCCAAGGGGTCATTCCGGCTGGGTCGCGATGTGTTCGAGCAGAAGCTGCGGCTCGACGAAGGCATTCAGCTATCGTCTGACCGGCTGCTGACCATTGCCCTGCGTGAACTCTCGCGGGTGCAGGAGGAATTCCGGCAGACCGCCGCGCGCATCGGACCGGGAGACCCGCTGGAAATTTGGGCTCAGATCCGGCAGCAGCATCCGTCAGCGGGTGCATTGATTCCCACCGCCCACGATCAGGTGGCGCAGCTCAGGGCCTTCCTTGCGAAGGGTTCGGTCGTCGAACTTCCCGAGGTCGACGATGTGCTCGTGGCACCGACTCCGGACTTCCTGCGGTGGTCCTTTGCCAGTATGTGGACCCCGGGGCCGTTTGAAACGCGTCTCTCCCGTGCCGTCTACTGCCTGACCGACGTGGAGCCAGGGTGGTCGGCCGAGCGCAAGGACGAGCATCTGCGCGACTACAACAGTCCGACGCTGTGGAACATCTCGATGCACGAGGTCTATCCGGGGCACTACCTGCACTTTCAGCACCTGCGGCGGGTCGCCTCCAAGGTGCGCCGCTCGACACTACTGGCGCCACTGTCGTATGTCGAGGGCTGGGCGCACTACTGCGAAGAGATGATGCTTGAGGCCGGCTTCGGGCGTGGCGACCACGCGATGAAGCTTGGCCAACTGGGCGAGGCCCTGGTGCGGCTGGCGCGCTTTGTGGTGTGCATCAGGCTGCATACCGATGACTGGTCGGTCGAGCAGGGTGTGCGCTTCTTCCGCGAAGAGGCGTATTTGGAAGAAGCGGCGGCCCGTCGGGAATCAGAGCGGGGCACGTTTGACCCGACCTATCTGGTCTATTCGGCTGGCAAGCTGATGCTGCAGAAGCTGCGTCGTGACTGGATGGATGAACAGTCAGGCAAGCCCACGCTGCGCGCCTTCCATGACACATTCCTGTCGCAGGGGGCTGCGACGTTTCCACAGCTGCGCCGGTTGATGCTGGCGCACGCCGACGGCGAGGCCCTGGAGTAAACCGAGATGCCTCTCTACGAATATCAGTGCGAGGCGTGTGGACACCGCTTCGAGGTGATTCAGAAGTTCTCGGATGCCCCGTTGACGCAGTGCCCCACCTGCGCGGGCCCGGTGGCCAAGTTGCTGTCGTCACCGGCGATTCAGTTCAAGGGTTCGGGCTGGTACATCACCGACTATGCCCGCTCGGGGTCATCGGGCGGCAACGTCTCGCCTGGCAAGAATGAGTCGGGTGGTTCATCGGCCTCGTCCGCAGCCGCTACCGAAGGCAGCCCTGCTCCGTCGGCACCAGCCCCGGCCAAGACGGACACCCCGTCGACGTAGGCGCGGCGCTGCTACCGGCCGCGCGTGGTGTCGAGTGAGGCGAGATACTCGCGGAACGGCGCGGCCAGGTCAGGACGCTTGAGGGCGAAGTAGACGACGGCCTTCAGGAAGCCCAACTTGTTGCCGGCATCGTGCCGAACGCCGTCGATTTCAAATGCATACACGGGCCTCGTGTCGAGCAGGCGCCGCAGACCATTGGTCAACTGAATCTCGCCCGAGCGATCACGCGCGGTGTCATGCAGGGCGGGGAAGATGTCAGACGTCAGGATATAGCGTCCGATGATGGCCAGATTCGAGGGGGCCTCGGCCCGCGGCGGCTTCTCGACCATGTGCCTGATGCGGTGCACGCCCAGGCCGAGTTCGGGCGCCGGCTCCACATCGACGATGCCGTAGCTCGACACACTGTCTTCAGGCACCCGTTCGACGGCGATGACGGGTGCACCGGTACGCTGATAGACCTCAATCATCTGCCGCAGCCCCGCCGGCTCGGCATCAATCACATCGTCGGCCAGCACCACGGCAAACGGCTCGCCGGCAACCAGGTCCTCGGTGACCAGGACGGCGTGCCCGAGTCCGAGCGGTTCGCCCTGCCGCACATAGGCGACATTGATGAGGTTCGAAATGGCCCGCACCTCTTCGAGCAGGTCGGTCTTCCCGCGGGTTTCGAGGAACGACTCGAGTTCGGCCGACACATCGAAGTGATCTTCGATGGCGTTCTTGCCCCGCCCGGTAACAAGGATGATGTTGGTAAGCCCTGAGGCCACCGCTTCTTCGACGCCATACTGAATGACGGGCTTGTCGACGAGTGTGAGCATTTCCTTGGGCTGCGCCTTGGTGGCGGGCAGGAACCGGGTGCCGAGGCCGGCGGCGGGGAACACGGCCTTCCGTAAGGGCGGATGCATCAGCACTAGAATAAAGCACCTGAATCATGCTTGATCCCACATTCGTCCGCGACCACCTGGACCGTGTGCGTGCCGGCCTGGCAGCGCGCGGCATGGATGCCAGCCGTGAGCTCGACACTCTCGCCGCGCTCGACCAGCAACGCCGGCAGTTGATTCCACAGGTCGAGGGTCTGAAACGTGATCAGAATGCCTCGGGCGAGGCCGTTGCCCGCGCCAAGAAGGCCGGCGAGGATGTCTCGCACATCTTTGAGGCGAACAAGCAGCGCGGCCAGACCATCAAGGGCCTTGAAGCCGAGCTTGAGACGCTCGAGCAGGAGCGGCAGGCCATCCTCGACATTCTGCCGAATCTGCCTCATGCGTCGGTACCGGTGGGCCGCAGTGGGGCCGACAATGTCGAGGTGCGGGCGTGGGGCGAGCGGCGCGTTTTCGACTTCACGCCGAAGGCGCACTGGGACAGCGGTCCCGAACTCGGCATCATCGACTTCGAGCGGGCCACGCGCGTGTCGGGCTCGCGGTTTGCGTTCCTGATGGGCGACGGCGCGAAGCTGGAACGCGCGCTCATCAACTTCATGCTCGAGCTGCACTCGACTCACCACGGGTATACGGAAGTTGAGCCGCCGTTTCTCGTGTCGGGCAGCACGCTGTATGGCACGGGCCAGCTGCCGAAGTTCGGCCCTGATCTTTTCAAGATTGCGGGCGAATGGGACCTGTACCTGATTCCGACGGCCGAAGTGCCGGTGACGAATCTCTATCGCGGCGAAATTCTTGACGGTCGGCAGTTGCCACTCAGATACACAGCCTATACGCCGTGCTTCCGCAGTGAGGCCGGTTCGTACGGATCTGACGTGCGCGGGCTCATCCGTCAGCATCAGTTCGACAAGGTCGAACTGGTGAAGTTCGCTGCCCCCGACACGTCGTATGACGAGCTCGATTCGCTGACGGCGAACGCCGAGCGCGTGCTGCAGCTGCTGGAGCTGCCGTATCGGACGATGGCGTTGTGCACCGGCGACATGGGCTTTTCGGCGTCGAAGACGTATGACATCGAGGTGTGGCTGCCCAGCCAGCAGACCTACCGCGAGATCTCCTCGTGTTCAAACTGCGAGGCGTTCCAGGCGCGGCGGGCGAACATCCGCTTCAGGCCTGACGGCACGGGCAAGGCCGAGTATGTGCACACACTGAACGGGTCAGGGCTGGCTGTGGGGCGCACGCTGATTGCGGTGCTCGAGAACTATCAGCAGGCGGACGGGACGGTGATCATTCCCGAGGCGCTGCGGCCTTACATGGGCGGGCGCACGGTGATTGGCACGCCGCGGGTGTAGGTCGAGACGCTGGTGCCGCGGTGGCGCACGCCGCCGGGCGCGATGGTGCGATAATCAGGGGCACGCGGAGGGATGGCGGAGCGGTCGATCGCGGCGGTCTTGAAAACCGTTGTACCGGAAACGGTACCGGGGGTTCGAATCCCTCTCCCTCCGCCAGCATCCATGGGGCGGATCACTCGCAGGCTCAGGTCCACATGCGCGCATCACGTTGGCCGACCGTCGGGTGCGTTCTTGCGGGGTGGCTGGTGATGAGCGCGTCAGGCGGCATCGGCGCCACGCGGGGAGCGACGGATCCCGTCGCTGACGCCCATGCCCTCATCGCGCCCACCGGCACGCTTCGCGTGGGCGTCAATTTCGGCAATGCCCTCTTCACCACACGCGACCCGGCCACCGGCGCGCCGCGAGGCGTCGGCATCGACCTCGTCGCAGCCCTTGGGCAGCGCCTCGGCGTGCCGGTCTCGCATGTCATACACGCCACGCCTGGCGATGTGGCGGCCAGCGCCGGCAGCGGCACGTGGGACGTGGCCATCCTGGCGATCGAATCGGCTCGCGCCGATGTCGTGACCTTTTCATCGCCGATGACCGAGATCGAGGCCACCTATGTGGTGAGGCGGGACTCAACGGTGACGACTGTGGCCGACATCGATCGGCCGGGCCGTCGAGTTGCGGCCGCTCCACGCACGGGCTATGAGCTGTTCCTGACACGCACTCTGCAGCAGGCGACCCTGCTGCGCCCGGCGACCAACGAAGCCTCAATGGACCTGCTGCGCAGGGGCGAGGTCGATGCTGTGGCCGGGCTCGCCCCCACACTGCACGAGGCCTACGATCGCTCGCCCGACGTGCGCGTACTCACTGGCGGATTCACGACCGTGAATCACGGACTCGCCGTGCCGAAGGGCCGCCCTGCGGAAGCCGCGGTCGCCGTGGATCATTTCATCCGCGACATGGTGTCGAGTGGAGCGCTGGCCGACATCATCGTCCGACAGGGCGTGCAGGGGCTTCGGGCGGTGCGGTCTGCCGGCGTTCGCTGACGCGGCAGCGCATCGGAACGGCTGACGGAACCGGCATCGCGCCCCCGGGCTCCGGGTTCCCATGAGCCCGCGTGCGCACACCTGTTCCTCCCCCCTATGGGATCTTCATGCCTGCCGCATCAGGTCGCGGTCAATCGCCGCCGCGGCTCTTCGCCCGTCGTCGATGGCCCAGACGATGAGCGAGGCGCCGCGCTGCATGTCGCCGGCGACATACACCCCGGGCACCGAGGTGCGCCACTCCTCGTCCGGGACGATCGTACCTGCCGCAGAGCGAGCCAGGCCGAGCGCGTCGAGCAGGGGCGAAGCGGCAGGCCCGCTGAAGCCGAGCGCCAGAATCAGGAGGTCGGCAGGAATCTCGTTCACGCTCCCCGGACGTGCGACGAACGTGCCTGCCCGCCCGTCTGGCGACGGGTCGAGCTGCTGTGTGCGCAGCGCGCGTACCCTGCCCGATGCATCGGTCAGAAACGCCGTGGTGTCGACGGCATACGAGCGCACGCCGCCCTCTTCGTGCGCGGTCGATGTGCGAAACACATGCGGCCACAGCGGCCAGGGATTGTCGGCGGCGCGCGTCGACGGTGGCATCGGCAGGCGTTCAAGCTGCGTCACCGAGGAGGCACCCTGGCGGTGTGCCGTGCCTACACAGTCGGCCCCGGTATCACCTCCGCCAATAATCACCACATGGCGCCCGGCTGCTGACAGTGCCGTGTCCACCGCGCGCTCCGGTGATTCACACCGCTCGTTCTGCGACGTCAGGTAGGTCATGGCTTGCACGATCCCCGTGGCGTCGCGGCCGGGAAGCGGCAGCTCCCGGGGGCGCTCGGCCCCGCCCGCCAGCAGCACCGCATCGTAGTGGTGCTGCACGTCGGTGGTTGGCACGTCGACGCCCACGTTCACGCCAGTCCGGAAGACCACTCCTTCTTCCTCGAGCAGCGCCAGCCTCCGATCGAGCACGCGTTTCTCGAGCTTGAATTCAGGAATGCCGTAGCGCAGCAGGCCACCGATGCGGTCTGCCTTCTCGAACACGGTCACCGTATGCCCGGTGCGGTTCAGCTGCGCGGCGGCTGCCAGCCCCGCGGGCCCCGGCCCCACGACGAGCGCGGCGACCAGTGCGGCGGCGGCCGCGTTCACGTGAACGACCGTGCCGCCGGCGAAATCGAGTGCGCCGTCGCCGGCGAGAAACCCGCCGCCCCAAATCCAGTGGGCCACCGGGGCATAGACCACGAGGAGCCAGATGCTGATGAACGCGAGATAGACCGAAAACCTGAGGCGTTCGACGAGCGCCCCGGAGATGAGAAGACTGGACTCAGCAATCCCTGTTGGCCATCAATGACTTACACGTGTCACCAAGCTGTGTGTAAGAAAGTGTGTAAGTAAATATCGGGTTTTTGACAGGGGTTTGCTCGATCAAAAACACTTTCGCACGTCGAGCGTAGTCAACGATCAAAGAAAGATACGCGAGAGTCAGAATTCGATTTTGACGCTAATTACGATCAGCGCGCACCTTATTACCTAGGATCTCTACTAATGATTCCGTTGTCGTTTAAACGA
>VFZN01000002.1 GCA_016871195.1 Acidobacteriota bacterium
GCGCCAGCCCGAGGGATAGTCGAGCAGCGACAGATAGAGCACACGCCGCGTCGATGACGGTTGCCACTCGCTGCCACTGGTGTCTCCGCGCACCCGCGTAATCGCCCGCGCCGAAATGCGTTGCGCCACCTCGGCACCCGCCCGGCCGCCCACCTGATCGGCGACCGCGTCCATCGAGACCATCCGCCCCCGATGCAGCCCGAGTCGGGCCTTGGCCTCGAGGATGCGCCGCGCCGACGCCTCGATGCGCTCGCGGGGAATCGCTCCGCCCTCGACAGCGGCCTTGAGCCCCTCGAACGCCGCGATCGGGTCGGGCGAGTCGAGCACCAGATCGGCTCCGGCCTGCACGGCCTTCACCGCTGCCTCACCAGGACCGACCATCCGCGTGATCGCGTCCATCTTCATCGCGTCGGTGACGACCAGACCGCCAAAGCGCATCTCGTCGCGCAGCAGGCCGGTGACCACCGCGCGGCTGAACGTGGCCGGGCCAGCCGTGGCATCGAGGGCCGGCAACTCGATGTGCGCGACCATCACGGCTGCGGCCCCGGCGCGGAGTCCTGCGAGGAAGGGCGGCAATTCCACCGCGACGAGTCGTGTGCGGGGATGCGGAATGAGCGGCAGGCCGAGATGCGAGTCGACGTCGGTATCGCCGTGCCCGGGAAAGTGCTTGAGCGTGGCCAGCACGCCCCCGTCCTGCAGGCCGCGCACCGAGGCTTCGACCATCGCCGCCACGCGCGCCGGATCTTCGCCGAACGCACGCGTGTTGATCACCGGATTCCGCGGGTTGTTGTTCACGTCGGCGACCGGGCCGTAGTTCATGTGCACGCCCATGGCCCGTGCCTCGCGCGCCGTGACCCGCGCCGCCTCGTAGGCCAGCTTCGGATCGCCCGTCGCGCCAATCGCCATCGCACGCGGCAGGCGTGTGGCCCCCGCGATGCGCATGCCGGCCCCGTATTCAAAGTCACTCGACACGAGCAGCGGTACCCGTGACACTGCCTGCAGACGATTGAGCGTTGAGGCCAGCGCATGCGGCTGCCCCAGCACGACCGTGCCATACGTCGGATTGAGCAGCACCTGCGGGGCCGGCTCGGTGCCACCAAACGCAATGACGCCACCCGCATGCGTGGCCGTCACAGTGCGCACCAGCGTGTCGTAGGTCTCGGTGTCGGTCGGCAGGTAGGTGGCGTTGAAGGCCGGCACGATCAGCTGGCCGATCCGCTCATCGGCGCTCATCGCCGCCAGCGTCTGCGTCACCCACCGCTGAGCCTCGCGGTCGAGCACTGGCGGCAGGGGGGTCGCCGCTGCTGTCCCCGGCGCAGGCCCCCCCGCTGCCGCGCCCGGCGCGGGCGGACGCGCACCCGATGCCTGCGACGCAGAGGGACGCGCCGTCTGCGCCATCGCTGCCGGCTGCGCACCCGATACCGTCGGGGCCGCGGAGGCTGCGGGCCGCATCGACTGCGCCGCCGGCACCGCCGCCACCGCAGACAGCAGCAGGACTACTGGAAGGATTCGCACCCCGGTATCCTACCGGCTTCGGGCGATAATCGACAGACGATGTCAACAGAGACGCACCGGGCAGCCGCGCCGGCCCGCATCCGCTGCGCGGTGCTGGTCATCAGCGACACGCGCACACTCGACACCGACACGGGTGGGCGCGCGATCGCCGACCTGCTCACCGCCGAGGGCCATGTCGTGACCGGGCGGCGTATCTTCAAGGACGACCCGGCACCGGTCGCCGAGACCATCCGCCAGCTGGCAGACTCGGGCCTGGTCGATGCGGTGCTCACCACGGGTGGCACGGGCATCACGCACCGCGACAGCACATTCGAGGCGATCGACGGGCTGCTCGACAAGCGGCTGCCCGGCTTCGGCGAGCTGTTCCGCATGCTGAGCTTCGAGCAGATCGGAGCCGCCGCCATGCTGAGCCGCGCCTGCGCCGGCACCTGCGGACGCACGATCGTCATCGCCCTTCCCGGTTCGGAAAAGGCCGTACGGCTGGCAATGACCCGACTGATTCTTCCCGAGCTGGGTCACCTGGTGGCAGAGGTCAGGCGATGAGCATGCGACCCTTCGGCGACATCATCAGCATGGACGAGGCCCGGGCGGCCATCGCGCAGCACATCACGCCACTGCAGCGCCGCGAGTCGGTCGCGCTCGCCGATGCCCATGGCCGCGTGCTCGCGGCTGATGTGGTGGCCTCGCAGGACGTGCCGCCCTTCGACCGCGCCAGCATGGATGGCTACGCCGTGTGCAGCGCCGACACCACCGCGCCCGGCGCGCGGCTGCGCCTCACTGGCCGCGCCTACACGGGCGATGCCCCCATCGCGCATGGCGGCTGCGGCACCTGCATCGAGATTGCCACGGGAGCGCCGCTGCCCTCAGGTGCCGATGCGGTCGTCATGGTGGAAGCCACGCGTATCGACGGCGACCGCATCGAGGTGCAGGCCATGGTGCGCCCGCGACAGAATGTCGGGGCGCGCGGTGCCGACATCGCCGACGGACACACGGTGCTGCGCAAGGGCGAGGTGATCAACGCCAGCCGCCTGGGTGCCCTGGCCGCGCTCGGCCTGGCCGAGGTCGATGTGCTGGCCCGTCCCCGCGTGGCGATTCTGTCGACCGGCAACGAGATCGCCGAGCAGGGCCGCCCGCTCGCCCCCGGCCACATCTACGACATCAATGCGTTCACGCTATCCGCGCTCATCACGGAACACGGCGGCCTCGCGTCGCGCCTGCGCACGGCGCGCGACACACTTGCCGAGCTGCACCGGGCCGTGGACGACGCCCTGCAGCACGACCTGCTGGTGTTCTCGGGCGGCAGTTCTGTCGGCGAGCGCGATCTGATTCTCGATGTAGTTCGCGAGCGCGGCTCGGTGATCTTCCACGGCATTGCCGTCAAGCCCGGCAAGCCCACACTGTTTGGCCGCATCGGTCACTGCCCCGTCTTCGGTCTTCCGGGCTATCCGACCTCGTGCCTGTCGAACGGCTACATTCTCCTCGTGCCCGCGCTGCGGCAGATGGCCGGGCTGCCGTCGACGGCCCCGCGCACGGTGGCCTGCACACTCGCGGCCGATGTCACCTCAGTGCCGGGGCGTCACCAGTTCTATCCGGTGCGGCTCGACGGGACCGCCGCCGTTCCGGTCTTCAAGGCCTCGGGCGACATTACGTCGATGTCCCTCGCCGATGGCTACATGGAAATCGAGGCCGACGTCACGGCCGTCCCGCGCGGCACACCGGTCCTCGTCACGCTGTTCTGAGGGCCGTGAGCGCAGTCCTGATCATCAGCTGCGATTGAGGTGATAGCACATGATCGCCGCGTGGCGTCCGGCGGGAATGCGCTCGAGTCCGTAGACGTCGCCGTTCGGACCGTGCGCCGCGTCGTGCACGGCGGTAATGGCCGCGTGATCGTCCGCATCGAGCCGCAGGCGCAGGGCCTGCAGCGTATCGGGCAGGTGCCGGGCATGCCGCGCCCCCACAATGACGCCCGACACGGCCGGCTGATCGAGCACCCACCGGATGGCCACGGCCGACACCGAGGCTTCGTGCTTGCGGGCGATGGCGGCGAGCACCTCAAGCAGCCGCTGGAAAAGCGCCCAGCCGCCGAACTCGTCAATGATCAGCTTGTATTTCACCAGCGAGCGGTTCTCGAGGTCGCCTTGCGGTTCGAGACGGCCCAGCCAGCGCTCTGACAGAAACCCGCCGGCCACCGCGCCGTAGCACAGCAGCCCGATGCCCCGCCGTGCGCAGGCCTCGGTCATCGTGCCGGCCGCGCGACGATCGAGCACGGAATACTGCACCTGGTGCGACACGATCGGCACGCCGGCACTGGCGATGGCCTGCACGTGGGCCGTGTCGAAGTTGGTGAGCCCCACATGGCGAATCTTGCCGGCGCGCTGGCAGTCGTGCAGCCACTGCGCCGCCTGCACGGCCCCGGGAATGCGTTCGTCCCACCAGTGCAGCTGCACGAGGTCGAGGCGATCGACGCCCAGCCGACGCAGCGATCGATCGATCAGGGCCTCGACGTCGGCCTTCTTCAGCGTGGGCAGGGCATCGAGATCGGGCACGCACTTGGTGTGCACCTGCACACCGGTGAGTCGTCCGCTGCCGCGCCGCTGTGCGAGGAACGTGCCGATGAGCGACTCGACGCCGGTGTAGATATCGGCGCAGTCAAACGTCGTGATCCCCACCTCGACAAACGCTGCCATGTCCGCCAGTGCGGCATCGGTGGCCACGGTGCCGTGCCCGCCGGCCAGCTGCCAGCCGCCCTTGATGATCTGCGACGTGTGATAGCCCGCCGCCAGCCGCACCTGCGGCACGGCGACCTCATCAATGCGCACCACCGGCGGTGCCGTGATCACGACGGTGCGCCCCGGCGTGCCGACGGGCGCGGAGGCGCGCAGCGATGCCTGCCCCGCAATACCGATACTGGCCACTGCCCTGAGTTCGCCGTCCAGCGGCACGGCTGTCACCTCGCTGTGACGGAACGTGCGCACGCCCGTGCGCGTGATGCGGAAACGTGCGCCGCAGTGCGGATCGGGACACGCAATGTCGGTGTCGGTCGTCATCCAGTCGTTGCCGTGCGTCATCCGCTGCTTGGCGGGCAGCAGTGGCAGCAGGGCCGCGAGCGCATACATCGAGAAGGGCTGCCCGGCCGGAAAGATCAGCTGCTCGCCGTGCACCTCGAACACGTCACCGGCGCGATGGCCGCACACAAACGGGCGGTCGGTGGCCACGGTTTCGACGCGGAGGTCATAGAGCTGAAAGCGATCGTCCATCGGCTGTAGTCTATAGCCCCGCTGATGACGTCGCCGCCCCTCCGCTTTCACGCCGGTGCCGCCGGTGCCGTCGCTCCGTTTGCCGTGTTCCTGATCGGGGTTGTGGCACTCGCGCTCGCAGGGGCCCCCGACGAACGCGGTTTCTGGCCCGTCCTGCTCGCGGCGTGGACGGTCGGGCTCGCACTGGCCACCGACCGTCAGCGCTATGCCGAGGCGCTCATCAGCGGCATGGCGCAACCGCTCGTGCTGCTGATGATCGTGGCCTGGCTGCTGGCCGGCGTGCTCAGCACATTGCTCGGGGCCGCCGGCTTCGTGCAGGCGCTGGCCTGGGCCGTAGGGGCCCTGGGGCTCTCGGGCGGTGCGTATGTCGCCGCAGCCTTTCTGTCGAGCGCACTGGTCGCCACGGCCACTGGCACCAGCTTCGGCACCATCCTCGTCTGCGGTCCGCTGCTCTACCCGGCCGGCGCCGGGGCCGGGGCTGATCCTGCATGGCTTGCCGGAGCCCTGCTGGCCGGGGCCACCTTCGGTGACAGCATTTCGCCGATCTCCGACACGACGATTGCCTCGGCCGGCACGCAGCACACCGACATCGGAGGCACGGTGCGCACCCGCCTGCGCTACGTGCTGCCCGCCGGGCTGCTCTCGCTGGTGGTCTACGCCCTCGCAGGGGGCGCGGCGAGCCGCGGCGCGGAGGCCGCCATCGCCGCATCGCCCGCGGGGTGGCCCCTGGCCGTGGTTCCGCTGCTGATCGTGGGCCTGCTGTTGCGTCAGCGTCACCTCATCGAAGCGCTGCTCGGAGGCATCGCCCTCACGATCGCCATCGGCCTCGGCCTCGGGCTGCTGCAGCCGATGCAGTTGCTGCGCCTCGAACCGGGCAGCTATGCGGCATCGAGCCTCATCATCGACGGCCTGCAGCGCGGTGTGGGCGTCTCGGTGTTCACGCTGCTGCTGGTGGGGCTCGTGCGTCCGCTCGAGGACTCGGGTGTGCTCGACCGGGCCATCGGTCACATGGACACGACCGGGGCTTCACCTGCGCGCGTCGAGTGGCGCATGGTGGGCGTGGCCATGGGCGCCGTGCTGCTGACGACGCATGCGGTCGTGGCGCTGCTAACGGTGGGCGACTATGTGCGGCGCCTCGGCGAGGCCTCGGGCATTCCGGCCTACCGGCGCGCAAACCTGCTCGATCTGTCGGTGTGCACCTGGCCGTTTCTGCTGCCGTACTTTCTGCCGCCGATCCTGATGGCAGGAGCGACGACGTCGGGCGAGGCGGTGGGCTGGCCACGCCTGAGCCCGTGGGCCGCAGGCGTGACCAATGTCTATTCGTGGAGTCTGCTCGCGATTCTCGCGGTGGCGATCGTCACCGGCGCAGGCCGGCGCGATCGCGAGCCGCAATGACCACGCGGTCGTCGGCCGCTAGCTCCGGTGGGCGGCGACCGCCTGCCAGTTGACGACGTTCCAGAAAGCGGCGAGGTAATCGGCGCGGCGGTTCTGGTACTTGAGGTAGTAGGCGTGCTCCCACACGTCGACGCCCAGGATGGCCTTGCGGCCGTCCATCAGCGGGTTGTCCTGGTTCGGCGTGCTCATGATCTCGAGGCTGCTGCCCGTGTCGACCAGCCAGGCCCAGCCGCTGCCGAAGCGGCTCATCCCGGCGGCCGCGAACTTTTCCTTGAACGCATCAAACGACCCGAAGCTGGCGGTGATGGCCTCGCCCAGGGCGCCGGTCGGCGCGCCGCCCGCATTCGGGGCCATGAGGTTCCAGAAGAACGTGTGGTTCCAGTGACCGCCCCCGTTGTTGCGCACGGCGGTGCGGATATCCTCGGGCACCGTCGCCAGGTTCCGCAGCAGGTCGTCAAGGCGGTGCCCGTGGAGGGCGGGGTGCTTGTCGAGCGCCGCGTTGAGGTTGGTGACGTACGCCTGATGATGCTTGCCGTGGTGAATCTGCATCGTCTGCGTGTCGATGTGCGGTTCGAGCGCCGCGTAGTCGTAGGGCAGGGGGGCGAGCGAATGAGCCATGTCGGTTGAATCCTCCAGCAATGATGGATGTGACGCCTGATGATGAAGACGCTGTCAGCCGGGGCCCCGGTGCACCGGCCGGGGCTAGGCCCCGACGGCCTGGGGCGTGCGGATGACGTTGTAGAGCGTGTCGCGCTCGACCGGCTCCCGGCCCGCGTCGCGGATGAGCTGCTCGATGTCGCGCGTCGACAGCACGGACGGGGTCTTCGACCCGGCCATGTGATAGATCGTTTCTTCCTGCACGGTGCCGTCGAGGTCGTCGGCCCCGAACCAGAGGGCGGTCTGCGCGACGTCGACGCCGCACGACACCCAGTAGGCCTTGATGTGCGCGATGTTGTCGAGCAGCAGCCGCGAGACGGCCAGCACGCGCAGCGTCTCGACGGCCGAGGGCGCGGGCAGCTTGCGCATCTGGTTGTTGTCCGGGTGGAAGGCCAGGGGAATGAAGGCCTGGAAGCCGCGTGTCTCGTCCTGCAGCGCGCGAAGCCGTAGCAGGTGATCGACCCGCTCCTCCATCGTCTCGATGTGACCGTACAGCATCGTGCAGGTGCTGGCCATGCCCATCTGGTGTGCCGTGCGGTGCACTGAGATGTAGCGGTCGGCATCGCACTTGTCCGAGGAAATTTTCTGACGCACGCGGGGGGCGAAGATCTCGGCGCCGCCCCCGGTGAGCGAGTCGAGCCCGGCCGCGCGCAGCTCTTCGAGTAGCTGGCGGTCGGACTTTCCGTATTTCTCGGCGAAGAACGCAATCTCGATGGCCGTGAAGCACTTGAGATGAATGGATGGCCTGATGCGCTTGAGGCCGGTCAGCAATTCGGTGTAATAGCTGAACGGCAGGTCGGGATGCAGGCCGTTGACCATGTGCACTTCGGTCAGCGGCTGGTCGTCGCGCTTGCGCAGCTGCGCGAACATCTGCTCATGCGTCAGCGTGCGGGCGCCGGGCGCCCCTTCCTGCAGGCGTGCAAAGGCGCAGAAGAGGCACGACGCCTCGCAGACGTTCGTGGCCTCGATGCGGAGGTTGTAGTTGAAGTAGGTGCGGTGACCGTTAATGCGCTCGCGGGCCTGATTGGCGAGCCAGCCCACCGCAAACAGATCGGGCGCCTCGAACAGCCTGACGCCGTCTTCAAATGACAGGCGCCCGCCCGCGTCGACCTTGCGGGCGATGTCGTCAAGCCCTGCCTGGTGCACGCGGGCAATCATCGACAGGCTCCCTAGCGAATCCCCCACACCTGCACGCGCAGGGTGCGCGCGCGCGGGCCGTCGAGCTCGGCCGCCAGCACGCGCTGCCACTGGCCCAATACCACCTCGCCGCCGCTGATCTGAAGCGTCAGCGAGTGCCCCAGCAGCGTCGCCCGCAGGTGCGAGTCGGCGTTCATGCGGTCGCAGTCGGAGTGGTCGGGGTCGTTGTGCATGTAATAGCGATCGCGAGCGACCATCTCTTCCAGGAACTTCTTGATGTCGACCAGCAGGGCCTTCTGGAATTCGTTGATGAACACCGCGCAGGTGGTGTGCATCGACCAGATGGTGATCATCCCTTCCTTGATACCGAAGGGGCGGACAAAGGCCATCAGACGCTCGGTCAGATCGACCAGCTCAATGCGCTCGTCGGTATCGATGACCAGGTTTTCCGAGTGAATGACAAGGCCGCCAGCCGTCGCCGTGGACACCTGCTGCACGGGAGTCTCGCGAACGGTCACGGTCGAACTCTTGCTCATGCGTTCCTCATTAAAGTCGACCCGCCGCTGCCGCGGGCCCGCCGAAAAAAGTACCAACCTCGTATTATACTCGCAAACGCCCGCCGGACTCACGCGCGGCGCCTCCACCAGCCCCCCCACGACCGGGCCCACGCACCCGCGATCGCGCATGCTACAATCCGCCCCGACACACGACGCGTTCCCGGCGGTCAGGGAAGATGGGTGCAACTCCCACACGGTCCCGCCACTGTAAGCGGGGAGCGCGTGCCTGCCAGTGAACGTTCCCCTCCGGGAACGCTCCGTCACTGTCGCCTCGGCGATGGGAAGACGCCGGGCGCGCGCCTCGATCCGCAAGTCAGGAGACCTTCCGCCATTCGGAAAACGTCCTTCGGCCCGCCTGCCACTCCCGGCAGCGGGCAACCGGCGCGGGTCACGCCGGGGGAGGCCTCAGATGCTCTGCCAGTGCTATGCGGGCCGCAGTCCATCCACTCACAGACGGCGGATGGCATCAGCGGTCGGCGTTTTTTTCGTCCTCGCCTCAATCGCCCGGGCCTCTGCCCAGCCCGTGCCTGTCATCCGCGGACATGTCGTTGACCCGGACCACCAACCGGTTGTCCGGGCCACCATCCAGGTGGACCGCGGCTCCCGCGGACCAACAACCGTCCTTTCAGACGCTCAGGGCCGCTTCGAGGTACCCAATCCCGGGGCCGCCCCGGTCACGCTGCGGGCCAGTGCGCCAGGACTGGTGGCCGCGCCGGTCGACGTGCCGGCGGGCACTGACGTCCCACTCACGCTGGTCCTCGCCCTGACCGCCGTCGATGAACGGGTCGTGGTCACCGCGAGCCAGACCGGCCAGACGCTGTCGGCACTGGCCGACAGCGTCACGGTCATTGACCGGGCCGACCTCGAGTCGCGCCAGCAGTTCGGTCTCGCTCAGTCCCTGCGCTCGGTGCCGGGCCTGACCCTGCAGCAGGCGGGCGGGCCGGGGGCACAGACCTCGCTCTTCCTCCGTGGGGGCGAGTCAGACTTCACACTGCTGCTCATCGACGGCGTCCGCGCCAACAGCCTTGGCGGCGGCCTCGACCTGTCGCAGATACCGCTGGCCGATGTCGACCGCATCGAAGTGATACGCGGTCCCCAGAGCGCGCTGCACGGGGGCGATGCGGTCGCCGGCGTCATTCAGGTGATCACGCGCACCGGGGGTCCCCCGACCGTCCAGGCGACGGCCGAGGGCGGCAGTCGGCAGCTGCGGCGCGGAGCCGTGTCGACGACGGGTGAATACGGGCGGGTCTTCTGGCAGGCCGGTGCTGACGGATTCTCCGAGGCCGGCTTCACCGGCCCTGCCCCCGACGGCACGGCGGTGTCGAACGATGACGCCCGCCTCTGGCAGGCTGCCTCCACGCTGGGCTGGCGCACCACGGGTGGGCTGGATGTGCGCGGCACCTGGCGCCTCGTCGATACCGACCGGGGCGTGCCGGGCCCCGCCGGCAGCGATCCCGCACAGCGCTTCGCGTCGGTCGATCGTACCAGTCGCAACCTAACACGACGCCAGACCGGCGCCGCGCGTCTCTCGCATCCGTGGTTTAGCCGCGACAGTCGTGTTCGGCAACGCACCGATGTCGACCTCTCCGAGTTCACGCTGGCCTCAGCGGGCGGCACCTTTCCCTCAGAGGGCTATACCCGTCGACGGCACGTCCGCACGCAGACCGACGTGGCCGCCAGCAGCGCAGCGGGGCTCAGCGCCGGCGCCGACTGGATGCACGAGGAAGGCGGCAGTACCTTCATCACGGCCAGCGGGCAGGCCATGCCCGTCGCCCGGCAGCAACTGGGCCTCTTTGCCGAGTCGCGCCTGCCCTTGCATCCCCGTCTGACGATGGTGGCCGGCGCGAGGGCCGAGCGCATCGCGCGCGACCCGCTGCCGGGTGACCCGCTGGGCTGGACGCCGCGCCCCGCCTTTCTCCGCGACCTGCGCTGGTCCTTCAATCCGAAAGTCACCGCGCAGTGGCTGGTCGCCGGCAGCGGCGCGGGCCGCACCACCCGGCTACACGCCGCCGCAGGTGCCGGCATCCGGCCGCCAGACGCGTTTGAAATGGCATTCACCGACAACGATGGCCTGCGTCCCGAGCGCAGCCGCAGTATTGACGTCGGCCTGGCGCAGACGCTGTCCGACGGACGCGTGCACCTCGACGCCACGGCGTTCTTCAACACGTTCGACGACCTCATCATCGCCGTCGGCCGGTCGTTCACCGGGGTCAGCCGGTGGCGCACCGACAACATCGCCAATGCACGCGCCCGGGGCCTGGAACTGACCGGTGCGTGGCGTCCATCGCGGATGTGGTCGCTGCAGGGCCACTACACATTTACGGCATCGGCCGTGCTGGCCGTCGATGGCACCGCCAGCGCCCCGGCTCCGTATACGGTCGGCGAACGCCTGCTGCGACGTCCGACGCACCAGGGCGGGCTTGATGCGCAGTTCACTCGCGGTCGACTGAGCGCCTTTGGCCAGTGGCAGTGGCGGGGCCAGACCCTCGATGCCGAACCGTTCTGGGGTCCCTCCGGTGGTCTCTACGCCAATCCGGCCTATGCCCTCGTGAATGCCGGTGTCGCGGTCACGGTGCGCGGGCGCCTCGCGGTCACGGGCCGCGTGATGAACCTGGGCAATGCCCGCTACGAGGAAGTGCTCGGCTATCCCTCACCGGGCCGCATCATCACGCTGGGGTTGCGCATTGCTGCAGGCCGCTGACGTCTCGTTCCGCTATCGCCCCGGGGCGCCGCTGGTGCTCGAGGGCATCTCGCTCGAAGTGCGGCCGGGCGAGGTCGTCGGCCTGCTCGGACCGAACGGTTCGGGGAAGACCTCGCTGCTGCGTCTGCTGAGCGGGGTGCGCACGCCGACAGCCGGGGTAGTGCGCCTCGACGGTCAGGTGATGAGCGACCTGTCGCGGCGGGCGGTGGCACGGAAGGTCGCCGTGGTACCGCAGGGTGTCGACCTGGCGTTCGACTACACCGCGCTCGACCTCGTGCTGATGGGCCGGCATCCGCACCTCGGGCTGTTCACGGTCGAAGGTCCGGCTGATTATGCGCACGCCCGCGCCGCCCTGGCGGCCACCGGCACATCGGCGCTGGAAGATCGTCTGTTCCGCACCCTCAGCGGCGGCGAACAGCAGCGGGTCATCATTGCCGCCGCGCTGGCGCAGCAGCCGCAGGTGCTGCTGCTCGACGAGCCCACCACCGCGCTCGATCTCGGCGCACAGCTCCACCTCGCCGCGCTGCTGCTTCGTCTGAATAAAGAACACGGGGTGACGCTGGTCATTTCCACGCACGACCTGCATCTGGCTGCGTCGGTGTGCCACCGCCTCGTGCTGCTGCGGCAGGGGCGCATCATCGGCAGCGGCCCGGTACGCGAGATGCTCACGCCCGGGCACCTTCGGGCCGTCTTCGATGTCGATGCCACCGTGCTGCCGAACGACGCCGCCGGCGCCCTGACCATCATTCCCACCGGACGGCACGCGTCATGATGGTGCGGCAGCGGCTGCCCCTCGTGCTGGCTGTCAGCAGCCTCGCCACCCTGGCCACGATCGTGTGGGCACCGACGGTCGGCAGCACGCCGATCAGCCTCGCGCGTGTGTTTGATCCGGCCATTGACTGGGCCTCGAACGTCGATGCGCAGATCTTTTTCGTCGCCCGCCTGCCCCGTGTGCTCGCCGGGGCCCTTGTGGGCGCCGCACTGGCCGCCGCAGGTGTGGTGCTGCAGGCGCTGCTGCGCAATCCCCTCGCCACGCCGTTCACGCTCGGCGTGTCGTCGGGTGCCGCGCTCGGCGCGATGCTCGCCACGGCCTTCCACCTCGAAGCCACGCTGCTGGGTATCTCGGCGGTGCCCCTCGCTAGCTTTACCGGCGCGATGCTCGCCACGGCCATCGTGTACGGACTCGCCGCCTCGCAGCGCCGGGGGCTGTCGACCAACGTGCTGCTGCTGGCCGGCGTCACCCTGAATGCCTTCTTTTCGGCCCTCATTCTGTTCGTGCAGTACTTCGCCGACATGACCGATGCCCTGCGCGCCGTGCGCTGGCTGATGGGCGATCTCGACGTGGGCACCCTCGCCCCACTCGCCGGCGCGCTGCCGCTGCTGCTGCTGGCGGCGGCAGCTATGGCCGTGCTGCCGCGCGCCCTCAACCTGCTGACCATGGGCGACGAGGTCGCGGCGTCACGCGGTGTCGACGTGCACCGCGCACAGCGCCTCGCCTTCCTCAGCGCCTCGCTCGCCACCGGCGCGGCCGTGTCGCTCGGCGGTCCGGTCGGATTTATCGGCATCATCGTGCCGCACCTCGTGCGCCTGATCGTGGGGGCCGATCACCGCCTCGTGCTCCCGGCCTCCACGCTGCTCGGTGCCGCGTTTCTCGTGCTCTGTGACGTCGTGGCGCGCACGCTGCTGGCCCCGGTGGAAGTGCCGGTAGGCATCATCACGGCCGTCATCGGCGGGCCGTTCTTCCTCTGGCTGCTGGTGAGGCACGCATGACGATGGCGACGACACGGCGCCGCACGCAGGGTCTAGCGCTGATGCTGGCCGTGCTGTTGAGCGCCACATCCCTCGTGGCGCAGGCCCCGCAGCGCATCATTTCGCTGGTGCCGAATCTGACGGAATCGCTGTTCTCGATGGGCGCAGGGCCGCAGGTGGTGGCCGTCAGCAGCTTCGACCGCGAGCCTGAGGCCGTGCGCACACTGCCTCGGGTCGGTGCGCTGCTTGATCCCGACGTCGAGCGCATTCTGTCGCTGCGCCCCGATCTGGTCATCACCTACGGATCGCAGGTGGAGCTCAAGGCGCAACTGGCACGCACCGGCATCGCCGCCTTCGATTATCGGCACGGCGGACTCACCGATGCGCTCACCACCCTGCGCGCCCTCGGGGTGCGCACCGGCCATGCCCGTGAGGCCGAGGCGCTGGCACGACGACTGGAACAGCAGATCGCCGCCACACGCGCACGCGTCGCCGGCCGTCCCCGCCCCCGCACGCTCCTCGTGTTTGGCCGGGAACCAGGCAGTCTCAGGAACATCTATGCCGTCGGAGGCACCGGATTCCTGCACGATATGCTCGAGGCCGCCGGCGGTCGTAATGTGCTGGCCGACGTGACACAGGAATCGGTGCAGGTCACCACCGAAACCATTCTGGCCAGAGCCCCCGAGGTCATTCTCGAGATTCGCGGAGGCACTGACCCGTCGCGTGCCGATGCACGCCCCGACACGTCACCCTGGCAGGCGCTCGCTTCCGTGCCCGCCGTGAAGCAAGGCCGCCTCGTCGTGCTGTCGGGGTCATGGCTGACCGTGCCGGGGCCGCGCGTGGGTGACGCCATCGCTCGCTTCTCGACGGCCCTCCATCCCTGATCACCGCATGCCCTATCCACAGCGCGTCGTCTGCCTCACGGAAGAGACCACCGAAACCCTGTATCTGCTGGGGGAAGGCGACCGCATCGTCGGTGTGAGTGGCTATACCGTGCGACCGCCCGAGGCCAGGCAGAAGCCCAAAGTGTCGTCGTTCCTGCACGCGCGCTACGAGAAGATCGAGGCCCTGCAACCCGATCTGATTCTGGCGTTCTCGGATCTGCAGGCCGACATCACCACGACGCTCGTCAAACGCGGGTATCCGGTCTTCACATTCAACCAGCGATCGGTCGCCGACATTTTCCAGATGATTCGCGTGCTGGCCGGCATCGTCGGTGCCGCTCAGCGGGGTGAGGCGCTGGTGGCGCAGCTCAGCGCCGGGCTCGAGCAGATTCGCATGCAGGCGCGTGCATTTCCCAGACGGCCCCGGGTGTTCTTCGAGGAATGGGACGAGCCGCTCATCTCCGGCATCCGCTGGGTCGAAGAGCTGGTCGAGATTGCCGGTGGTGAGCCGGTCTTTCCTGATCGGCGTCGGGCATCACTCGCCCGCGACCGTATTGTGACGAGCGACGAGGTCATCGGCGCACAGCCCGAGGTGATTCTCGGGTCGTGGTGCGGCAAGCCCTTCCGGCCCGAACGCGTGAAGGCACGGCCCGGATGGGACACGATTCCCGCCGTGCGCCATGGGCACCTCTATGAGGTGAAATCGGCCTTCATCCTGCAGCCGGGCCCCGCCGCGCTCACCGAAGGCGTGGCGCGAGTGCATCGGTGTCTGCGTCAGACCCTGGGCCTGCCGCCCGAGGCCCTCCAGACCACCGGGTCCCCGAATGCGTCATACTGAGCGCATGCGGTGCGAGCTGCTGAACCTCGCGATGCTGCTGATCCTGGCCGTTCCCGGCTGGGCCCAGTTGACGGCGCCCGCAGGGGCTACGGGCGCGAGCACTCCCGACGCGCAGGACGCACCGGTCGTGCCGCTCGACCCTGACCGCCTTGGGGTGTCGATGGCGAGAATCCGTCGAGGCTTGCGTATTTCCGAGGCTCGCGAGCAGCAGAACGCCAGCGGTCTGAAGCTGCAGTTTCAGGTGCAGGTGTTCGGGGCGGCACCCCGCATCGATATCATGCGGGGGTTCGACATCCGCAAGGGCGCGCCGACGCCATTCGGGGCCCCGACACACAGCGACTTCATTTCCCAGTGGACGCCGATCGCCTATCGCTCTCCGCCCGCGCCGCTGTCGAGTCTGGCGGGCTGGGCCCTCTTCAAGGTTGTCCAGCGCAGCGAAAAGTCGCGATGCGAGCAGGAGATTGCCGACTATCGCGCGGCCGTGATGGCCGGGCAATCGGTGGCGGCTCCGCGCTGCTCGCAGTAGGCGAGCCGTCGCGCGGAACCGTCACCCCTCGTGTCAGCCGCGCGCGCCTCAGCGCGCCGTGAGTCCTTCCTTCAGAAACGCCAGCAGCGGCGGATAGGTGCGACCCGGATCTTCCAGATGCGGCACGTGTCCGAGGCCGGGCAGCAGCAGCAGGCGACCGTTGCCATTGGGCACGGTATCGGCGATGTGCTTCATCCGGCCCTGGAACACCGAGACCGGTCCGGCCAGGCTGTCTTCGGCCCCGCCGAACGCCAGCGTCGGCGCCTTGATGTTGGCCCAGTCGTTGACGACCGGATCGAGATACGTAATCTGGCTGATGAGCGACTGCACCATCGCATAGCGCGGCCAGTCGGCACTGAGCGTCCACGAGTAGCGCACGCGGGCCCACCGCTCGAAGTCGGCATTCCAGGCCTCGGGCCGGTGCGACACATAGCGGAACAGTCCGGCTCGCACCGTCTGGTAGGTCGAGGCAAGATTGCGCGGATACGATTCGTCCACCGGCGTCCACGGGCGGTCGAACCGTCCGTCCGTGAGACCAATCGGGTTGTAGATCACCACACGCTCGGTGCGCTGGGGATACTGCGTCGCAAAGCGCGCCGCGAGCATGCCGCCCATCGAGTGGCCCACCACCATCACCTTCTCGATCTTCAGGTGATCGAGAATGCGGCGCGTGTTGTATGCCATGTCATGGAAGTTGTAGGGGATGATCGGCTTCGACGATCGGCCGAAACCAATCTGGTCGACGATGATGACGCGGAAGCCTTCCTTGCGGATGGCCTCGGCCGGGCCGCCGAAGTAGAAGCCGGCGAAGTTCATGCCGTGGAACAGCACCACGGTGTGCCCGTTCGGCGTGCCGATGGGGGCGACATCCATGTAGGCGATGCGCACCGCCTGCCCATAGGTGGTGAAGTCGAGATACGACGACGGGTAGGGATACGGCACGTCCTCGGATGTGATGCTCCCCGGACGCACATCCGTCGGGGTCGGGGGCTGGGCCGGTGCCGACTGTGCGTGGGCGGCAGACACTGCCAGTCCCAGCAGCAGCAGATGCATCGTGGTGCAGATGGCTCGTCTCATCATCAGCGTCCTCAGGAGGGCGACCGGCCGCAGCACGGTGCCCAGGAAACAAATCAGGCCAGAAACAGTGGCAACGTCGGATCGGCGGCGGGGAACACGCCTTCGGCCTCGGCCCACTGCACGAGACGATACACCGCCTGCGTATCGAGTGCACGGGTGTAGTCATTCACATACAGCGCAATGTGCCGGCGGGTCACGTCAGGGTCCATCTCCTGGGCATGCGCCGCCACATAGGCCGCACTCGCCTCGGGCTGTGCGAAGGCATAGTCGACACTGGCCCGCAGGGCGGCATCGACGCGCGGGCCCCACGTGTCCGCCAGGTCGCGCCTGATGGCGATTGCGGCCAGCGGCAGGGGGCACTGGTGCGTGGTCTCCCAGACGCGGCCCAGGTCTGCGATCAGCGTCAGGCCGCGCGCCTCGTAGGTGAAGCGCCCCTCGTGAATCAGCACGCCGCAGTCGACGTCGCCCGACAGCACCGCGTCTTCGATGCGGTCGAACCGCATCGGCACCGTCTCAAACCGCCCGAGCAGGCGCAGCAGGAGGGCCGCGGTCGTGCGCTCGCCCGGTATGGCCACGCGTCCGCCGACCGCGCACTTCGTGCGTGCGACGACGATGGGCCCGACGCCGAACCCGGCGGCACCACCCGCCCGCAGCAGCACATAGTGTTGCCGCACGCGACCATACGCGGCCATCGACACTTTGGTGATGTCGGCCTCGCCGCGCTCGGCCCGCAGGTTGAGGGCTTCGATGTCGTCGAGCTGCGGCTGCACGCGCACGCCGGGCACGAGGCCGTGCACGAGCGCGTGAAACGCGAACGTATCGTTCGGGCAGGGCGAAAACGCAAACGTCAGCGCGTCGTCAGCCACGCGGCTAGAGCTTTCTGCGCAGCGAGCGCCGCGTCGTGAATGCGCCACTCGCGCGGGTTGCGCGTGGTCACCATGTTGCTGATGCCGCGCACCTGTCCCACGGGCACACCGTGCAGCAGGCCCACGTGCGCCACGGCTGCGCCTTCCATGTTCTCGACGGCGCCGCCAGAGCGGGCCTCGATGCTTCGCGCATCGGCATCGGTGCCGGTGCAGGTCGACACGGTGACATGGGGCACGCAGGCCGGCAGTGGAAACACCTGCAGGGGCAGGCGGTTGAAGTACGCCGGCGGACCGGCGATCACGGGGAAGCCCAGGGCCTCCATGTCGAGAAAGCCGCCCGGGCTCTGCGCACCCAGATCGCCGTAGCACTCGCTCGACGCGCAGACCACATCGCCCACCGTCAGGCCCGCCGAGGGATACGCCCCGGCGATGCCGCACACCACCACCGCATCGGGGCGGCGCGTTATGATGGCCTGCGTCACGGCATGTGCGGCGTTGACGGGGCCAACGCCGGTAACGGCATAGTCGAGCGACTCGCCGGCGGGCAACTCGGCGCGCAGCCACGCACTCTCGAGCGGCGTGGCCGTGCAGACCAGCACGCGCATGGCGGCTAGAACATCCCCAGCTGCAGCTTTGCCGCGTCGGACATGCGGTCTTTGGTCCAGGGCGGATCCCACACCACCTCGACCCGCGCCGAGGTGACGCCGGGCACGCGAGAGGCCTTCTCGCGCACTTCGACGGGCAGGGTCTGCGCCGCCGGGCACGCCGGGGCCGTCAGCGTCATGCGCACCCCGACCCGCGACTCGGCATCGACGATGACGTCGTAGATGAGACCGAGTTCGTAGATGTTCACCGGAATCTCCGGATCGAACACGGTCTTGATCGCCTCAATCACGAGTGGGCGCAGCGCCTCGGTGCGCTCGACGGATGGCACGAGGTCGCTGACCGGCTCGGTGGCGGCCGGGGCCGTCGTTGCGGATTCGGCCGGTGCGGGTGCGCCCCCGTGAGGGTGGGGCACCGACGGGGGTGGCATTGTGCCCGGAGGCATCATCGGCAGCATGCGCAAGCGGCTCCTTACTCGGTCGAGACTGGGGTCGAGGGCGTCTCGGCCACGGCGGCTTTCAGTGTGTGCCAGGCCAGGCCGGCGCACTTCACACGGGTCGGAAACTCACGCACGCCCGACAGCACGCTGAGCTTGCCGAGCTCGGGCAGCGGTGAGCCCGGCGGCGAGGTGATCATGTGATGAAACTGGTCGAACAGTGCCCGTGCCTCATCGACCGTTCTGCCCTTGACCGCCTCGGTCATCAGCGAGGCCGACGCCTTCGAGATGGCGCAGCCCGAGCCCTGGAAGGCCACATCGGTGATGCGGCCGTCAGCCACGGTGACATACAGCGTCAGGCGGTCGCCGCAGAGCGGATTGTAGCCCTCCTGCGCACGCGTCGCCGGGTCGATCACGCGGAAATTCCGCGGCCGTCGGTTGTGGTCGAGAATGACTTCCTGATAGAGCTCGCTGAGGTCTGACATTAGAGCAGCACCTTTCGTGCGTGGTGCAGAGCGGCCACCAGCGCGTCAATGTCTTCGCGGGTGTTGTACATGGCCAGCGAGGCCCGCGCCGTGCCTGGAATGCCCAGCCGATCCATGACCGGCTGCGCACAGTGGTGTCCGGTGCGGATGGCCACGCCCGACAGATCGACGATGGTCCCGATGTCGTGGGGATGGATGCCGTCGATCACAAACGAGAGGATACTCGCCTTGTGCGCCGCCGTGCCGATGAGGCGCAGCCCGGGCACCTGCTGCAGGGCCTCGGTGCCATAGGCCAGCAGGGCCGACTCGTGCGCCTGCACGCGGTCGAGGCCGACGCCAGTGAGAAACCCGACAGCCACACCCAGCACAATCGCCGCCGAGATGTCCGGGGTGCCGGCCTCGAACTTGTACGGCAGCACATTCCATGTGCTCCGCTCGAAGGTGACCGACGCAATCATGTCGCCGCCCCCCTGCCAGGGCGGCATCACCTCGAGCAGCGCGGCGCGGCCATAAAGCACGCCGATGCCGGTCGGGCCATACACCTTGTGCCCCGTCATCACGAAGAAGTCGCAGTCGAGGGCCTGCACGTCGATGGGCATGTGGTAGGCCGCCTGTGATCCGTCGACCAGCACACAGGCCCCGACGCTGCGCGCCATGGCCACGAGGTCGGCCAGGGGTGTCACGGTACCGAGGGCATTCGACAGCGCGGTCACCGCCAGCATGCGCGTGCGCGGCCCCATGAGGCGCCGCGCGGCGTCGAGGTCGAGCTCGCCGGCGTCCGACATCGGAATCACGCGCAGCGTAGCCCCGGTCGCCTCGCACAGCAGCTGCCACGGAACGATGTTCGAGTGATGCTCGATGGCCGAGATGACAATCTCGTCACCGGCCGACACTGTGGCCCGTCCCCAGGCCTGCGCCACGAGGTTGATGCTCTCGGTGGCGTTGCGCGTGAAGATGATTTCCGAGGGCGATGCCGCTCCCAGAAACCTGGCGATCGTCGCGCGCGCCTGATCAAACTGGTCGCTGGCGCGCCCGCTCAGGTAGTGCACGCCCCGGTGCACGTTGGCGTTGCTCGTGGCGTAATAGTCGACCAGCGCGTCGATGACCACGCGGGGCTTCTGCGTGGTCGCCGCGTTGTCGAGGTACACGAGCGGCTTGCCGTGCACCGACGTGCCCAGGATGGGAAACTGCGCCCGAAGCGCCCCGACTTCGAACGCCGTGGATGGGGTCATTCCTGATCGACCGTCGCACCGGCGGCGGGTACCGCTCCGGCCTGGGTGTGTTCCGCAAGGTCGCGCTCGAGCTGGCGGAACAGTTCGCGTTCGAGCTGCTGGCGCAGCCCCGGCACGCTGATGCGCCCGAGCACCTCGCCCGCGTAGGCGTGAATCAGCAGGTCGCGCGCCGCCTGCTCGGTGAGACCGCGTGCCCGCAGATAGAACAGCGCCTCGTCATCGAGCTGGCCCACCGCCGCCCCGTGCGTGCACTTCACATCGTCGGCGAAGATTTCCAGCTGTGGGTTCGAGTTGATGGTAGCGTCGTTCGAGAGCAGCAGCGCGCGGTTCGTCTGCTTGGCGTCGGTCTTCTGTGCGTCGAGCCGCACGATGATGCGGCCGTTGAACACCGCGCGGGCCTTGCCGTCGAGAATGCCCTTGTAGAGCTCGTGGCTCGTGCAGTGCGGCGTGGCGTGATCGATGGTGGTGTGGTTGTCGACCAGACCGCTGCCGTCGACGAGATAGACCCCGTCGAAGTCGACATGCGCGCCCTCGCCGGCCAGCAGCGCCGACGCGTCGTTGCGCACGATGCGTCCGCCCAGCGTGACGGTGCGCAGGCGGAAGGTGCCCTGCCGCGCCACACTGACGTGCAGGTTCGAGGTCAGAAACGCCCCCTCGGTGCCGCGCTGGTCGAGGACGCACTCTATGTGGGCCTGCTCGCCGATGACGGCCTCGGTGACGAGGTTTGTATAGTGCGCCTCACCGGCGGAGGTCAGCAGGGTCAGGCTCACGGTGGCCTGACTCGCCTCGCCCGCCACCAGCAATACTCGGGGATGCACCATCGTCTTGCCGGTGCCCCCGGTGATGACCACGATGTGAATCGGCGTGTCGATGACCGCGCCCTTGCGGATCGCGATGAGCGCACCGTCCTCGAGGAAGGCCGTGTTGAGGGCGGCGAACGGATGCGCGTCCATCGGCGCTTCGCCCAGATGGCTGCACTCGGGAGCCCCCTGCGCCAGTGCCGTGGCCAGACTGCCGACCTTGAGTCCGGTCGGCACGGCAGAGAGGTCGGACAGTTCAGGGGCAAACCGTCCGTTCAGCAGCACCAGGCGCACCGCGCCCGGGAGCGCGACCCGCTGCACGAGTGGCATCGGATTGGTCGGCACGCCGTCGCCCAGGCGGAACGGCGTCGAGGTCAGCGCCTGTACATTGGTGAAGCGCCAGGCCTCGTCGCGCGTCGAGGGAAATCCCATCGACTGGAAGCGGGCGAGCCCCTGCTCGCGCAGCGTCCGGACGCGCGCGGGCGCGGCATCGCCGCGTCCACGCAGAAAGCGGTCGAGCTCGGCCAAATACGGCGCTTGTCGCTCGTCGAGAGTCGCGGTGCTCACGCGCGTGCCTCCCCCGCCTCGATCCAGCCGTAGCCCTTCTCTTCCAGTTCGAGCGCCAGTTCGCAGCCGCCAGATCGCACCACGCAACCCTCGCTCAGTACGTGCACAAAGTCGGGAACGATGTAATTGAGCAGCCGCTGATAGTGGGTCACCACGATGAACGACCGGTCCTCGCGGCGCAGAGTGTTGACACCGTGCGAGACAATGCGCAGCGCATCGATGTCGAGGCCCGAGTCGGTTTCGTCGAGGATGCCCAGCGTGGGCTCGAGCACGGCCATGTGGAAAATCTCGTTGCGCTTCTTCTCGCCGCCCGAGAAGCCCTCGTTGACCGAACGCTGCAGCATCGAGTCGTCCATCTCGAGCAACCGCGCCTTCTCCTTGACCACCGCCATGAAGTCGATGGCGTCGAGATCGTCGAGGCCACGCTCCTTGCGCACGGCGTTGAGGGCCGCCTTCAGAAAATAGGCGTTGTTGACGCCGGGAATCTCGACCGGATACTGGAACGCCATGAACACGCCCTTGCGCGCGCGCTCGTCTGGGTCCATGTCGAGCAGGTCTTCGCCGTTGAAGAGCACGCGGCCGCTGGTGACCGCATACCCGGGATGGCCCGACAGGGCACGTGCCAGCGTGCTCTTGCCCGATCCGTTGGGGCCCATGATGGCGTGCACTTCCCCCGGCTGGATGTCGAGGGACACCCCCTTGAGGATGTGCTTGCCTTCGGCGGTGACGTGGAGGTCGTGGATGCTCAGTAGCGACATGACGTGATGATTCCTGAAGAATGCGGCGACGCGGTTAACCGACAGAGCCCTCGAGCGAAATGCCCAGCAGCTTCTGGGCCTCGACGGCGAATTCCATGGGGAGCTCGCGGAATACTTCCTTGCAGAAGCCAGACACGATCATGCTGATGGCGTCTTCCTTCGAGATACCCCGCTGCTCGCAGTAGAAAATCTGGTCCTCGCCGACCTTCGACGTTGACGCCTCGTGCTCGACCTTCGCCGACGTGTTCTTGATTTCGAGGTATGGGAACGTGTGCGCCCCGCAGCGGTCGCCGATGAGCAGCGAGTCGCACTGCGAATAGTTGCGGGCGTTGGTCGCGTGCTTGCCGATCTTGACGGCACCGCGATAGGTGTTCTGACCCTGACCGGCCGAAATGCCCTTGGACACGATGGTGCTGCGCGTGTTGCGGCCCAGGTGAATCATCTTCGTGCCGGTGTCGGCCTGCTGGCGGTTGTTGGTCACGGCCACCGAGTAGAACTCGCCGACCGAGTCGTCGCCCTGCAGGATGCAGCTCGGGTATTTCCACGTGACGGCTGATCCGGTCTCGACCTGCGTCCAGGTGATCTTGCTCGCCACACCGCGGCAGTGACCGCGCTTGGTCACAAAGTTGTAGATGCCGCCGACGCCGTGCTTGTCGCCGGGGTACCAGTTCTGCACCGTCGAGTATTTGATGGTCGCCCGGTCGAGCGCCACCAGCTCGACCACCGCGGCATGCAGCTGGTTCTCGTCACGCTTGGGCGCGGTGCATCCTTCCAGATAGCTGACCGAGGCGCCGTCCTCGCAGATGATGAGCGTGCGCTCGAACTGGCCCGTCTCTTTCGCGTTGATGCGGAAGTAGGTCGACAGTTCCATCGGGCACGTCACGCCCTTCGGCACGAACACAAAGCTGCCGTCGCTGAAGATCGCCGAGTTGAGCGCGGCGAAGAAATTGTCGGTGTGCGGAACCACCGACCCGAGATACTGCCGCACCAGCTCGGGGTGATCCTTCACGGCTTCCGAGAACGAGCAGAAGATGATGCCGAGCTCGGCCAGCTTGCTGCGGAAGGTGGTGGCCACCGACACCGAGTCGAACACGGCATCGACCGCCACGCCCGCCAGCATCTGCTGCTCGATGAGCGGAATGCCCAGCTTGTCGAACGTCGCCCTGATTTCCGGATCGACCTCGTCCATGCTGTTCAGCTTCTTCTTCTCCTTGGGCGCGGCATAGTACGAGATGGCCTGATAGTCGACCCGGTCGTACTGGACGTTCTGCCACGCGGGCTCTTCCATCCGCAGCCACGTGCGGAACGCCCGCAGGCGCCACTCGAGCAGCCATTCGGGCTCGTGCTTCTTCGAGGAGATCAGACGGACGATGTCCTCGTTGAGCCCCTTCGGCGCGATGTCCTGCTCGATGTCGGTGACAAAGCCGTACTTGTAGTCGGTGGTGGCAAGCTGTTCGATAACGTCAGTGGAAGTGGACATAAGTCGGATTACGCGGAAAAGGATGACCCGCACCCGCAGGTGCTGGTGGCGTGCGGGTTGCGCAGGGTGAAGGAGGTGGCCATCAGGTTCTGTTCGTCGAAGTCGAGCACCGTGCCGTCGAGCAGGCGCAGGCTGCGCGGGTCGACGAAGACCTGGGCGCCGTCGGCTCCGGTGAACACGTGGTCGGTGTCGCGCGGCGCCGCCTCGAAGGCGAACGTGTAGGCAAAGCCCGAACAGCCACCGGCCTTGATGGCAATGCGGAGGCCGCCCCCCGTCAGATGCTGGCGCGCCAGCTGACGTGCGATGACGCGCGCGGCACTGTCCGTCATGTCGACACGCGGGTTGGTCACAGTCGGTTCGGCAGTCATTTACGCCACCCTCGCCGCACGGCGCACCTGCGCCACCACGGCAGCCACGTGCGCAGCGGCACGGTCAATGTCGTCGGTCGTCGTGCCCCGGCCGAGGCCGAAGCGCAGCGAGGCCTGCGCCTGCGCGGGCGACAGTCCCATCGCCAGCAGCACATGCGAGGGCGTCGCCGTCTGGCACGCCGAACCCGACGAGACAGAAATATCCGACAGCGCCTGCATCAGCGCCTCGCCGTCGGTCTCGGAAAACGTGACGTGCAGGTTGCCCGGCAGCCGGGGCGCGGCCGCGCCGTTGCACCGCACGCCCGGTACCTGCGCCTCGAGCGCATGCCACAGCCGATCGCGCAGCGCCGCCACCCGCGGCGCTTCGGCCTCGAGTTCCGCACGCGCGATGCGGCAGGCCGCCCCGAAACCGACAATGCCGGGAACGTTGAGGGTGCCGCCGCGCAACCCGCGCTCCTGACCGCCGCCGCGCATCGGCGGTGACAGGCGGCGTTCGATGCCGGGCCGCACGTAGAGTGCGCCGACGCCCTTCGGGCCATACACCTTGTGGGCGCTGAACGACGCCAGGTCAACATCGAGCGCCGCGAGGTCGACCGGCATCTTTCCGAGGGCCTGCACGGCATCGGTGTGCACGAGTGCGCCGGCGTCGTGCGCCACGCGTGCGATCTCGGCGAGCGGCTGAATCACACCGACTTCGTTCTGCGCCAGCATCACGCTGACGAGCAGCGTGTCGGGTCCGACGGCGCGGCGCAGCGTGTCGAGCGACAGCCGCCCCTCGGCATCGACCGGCAGCATCACCGTGCGCAGCCCGCGCGCCTCTGCCCGGCGGCAGGCCTCGAGGACCGACGCGTGCTCGGTGGCGACGGTGACCATCGTGCGGCGGGTGTCGGGCGCAGCCTCGGTCACCCCGTCGATAGCCAGGAAATTCGCCTCAGTGGCCCCGCCCGTGAAAATCAGGGCGCGGGCCGGCACACCCGCGAGGGCCGCCACATCGCGGCGCGCCGCCTCGACCAGCCGCTGCGCCTCCCATCCGTGACGATGGAGGCGACTGGTGGCATTCCCGAAGGTCTCGGTGAAGCACGGCAGCATCGCCTCAACGACCCGGGGATCGACTGGCGTCGTCGCGTGATGGTCGAGATAGATGCTCATGACGGACGCGACCCCACAAAGGTCAGCCGTGACACGCCGGGCTCGGGCACGGCATCGCCGGCCATTTCCGCTAGGGTCACATCGTTGAGCGTCTGGAAGATGCGGTTGCGGATCTTCCACAGCGGATCGCGAATGCTGCAGGTGCTGTACTGGTCGCACGCATGGTCGTCTGGCGAGCAGGCGGTCACGCTGAAGGGGCCGTCCATGGCCTGCACGATGTCGGCGACGGTGATGGCGTCGGGGGTGCGGGCGAGGCGATAGCCGCCGTGGGTGCCCTGCACCGAGACCAGCAGGTGCTGCCGCACCAGCTGCTGCAGCACTTTGGCCAGCAGGTCGAGCGGAATGCTGTAGGCCTCGGCGATTTCGCGCGCGCTCGCCGCGCCGGCGTCACCCGGACGGGTGGCCAGATGCTTCATTGACATCAGGGCGTAGTCTGATTTTTTCGACAGCCTCAGCATGACGCGTTAAATACGACTCACAATGTCCTAGTTTAGATTCAGGAATCGGACCAGACAAGTCCGATTTCCCCGCCGGGGGGATTCGCGGCGGCTCTTAGGGTGCGGGAGTCACCCGCGTGGACCGGGGCTGTCGGCCCCGGAGGCCAGCGGGATTAGCGGGCAGAGTCAGTACTTGGGCACCGTCGGGTCGACCTCGTCGGCCCAGGCCAGAATGCCGCCGGTCAGATTCCGCACATCCTGAAACCCCTGCAGACGCAGAAACTGCGCGGCCCTGGCGCTGCGAATGCCCGAGCGGCACTGGCACACGACGGGCACGGCCGGGTTGAGCTCGCCGATGCGCTGGGGCAGCTCGCCGAGCGGAATGAGCACCGCCCCCGGCAGGTGGCAGATGTCCCACTCCTGCGGCTCGCGCACATCGACGACGACGAGCGGGGTGCCGGCCGCCATCCAGTCGCGCAGGGCCTTCGGGGTGATGTCAGGCGCCGGCACAGGCGCCCCGGGCGACGCCGTGGCGGGGCCTGAGGCGAGCGCTGCAGGCGACACCCCGCAGAACTGCTCATAGTCGATGAGGGCCGTCACCGTCGGATGGTCGCCGCAGACCGGGCACTCGGGGTCGCGTCTGAGAGTGAGTTCCCGGAACCGCATCCGCAGCGCCTCGAAGACGAGGAAGCGCCCGATGAGCGGCTGTCCGATGCCCAGCAGCAGCTTGATGGTCTCGGTGGCCTGGATGGTGCCGATGATGCCCGGCAGCACGCCCAGCACCCCGGCCTCGGCGCAGCTGGGCACCAGCCCGGGCGGCGGGGGCTCGGGGTAGAGGCACCGGTAGCACGGCCCGCCCTCAACCCCGAATACCGAGGCCTGTCCCTCGAAGCGGAAGATGCTGCCGAAGGCGTTGGGCTTGCGCAGCAGCACGCACGCGTCGTTCACGAGATAGCGCGTCGGAAAGTTGTCGGTGCCGTCGAGAATGACGTCATAGCCGCGCATGAGGTCGAGTGCGTTGGCCGAGGTCAGCGCCGTGTGGTGCGGTTCGACGTGCACATGCGGGTTGATCGCGTGCAGCCGATCGATGGCCGATGCGAGCTTGGCACGGCCGACGTCACCCGTGCCGTGCAGCAGCTGGCGCTGCAGGTTGCTGAGGTCGACGACATCGAAATCAACTAGGCCCAGCGTGCCCACACCCGCGGCCGCCAGATACATCGCCGCCGGCGACCCCAGGCCACCCGCACCCACGCAGAGCACACGCGCCTGCTTGAGGCGCCGCTGTCCCTCGACGCCCACTTCCGGAAGGATGAGATGGCGACTGTAGCGCCGCACTTCGTCCGGGGTCAGTGACGGCAGTGCGCCGGCATCGGGGAGCGCCATCACTTGAGCGTGGCGGTCACGGTCACCGAGGCGCGGACCTCGATCTCGCCCACCGAGACCGGCGTCGCCGTGACGGCGTCCTGTGCGGAACGCGCCCGCATCACCATCGGCTCGCTGCGCACCGCCATGACCGCGCCCGATTCCTCGATGCGCACCACAGCGTCGATGCTGCGCCGTGCAACGGCTGCGGCGGCGTCGGCTCGGGCCACGGCATCGGCCACGGCCAGCGTCACCGCCTCACGCTCGGCCGCCGCACGGTTCCTGATTGTCCACTCGAGCCCTTCCACCGCCGTGGCACCCGCAGCCACCGAGGCGTCGAGCACCTGCGGCAGCCGTGCGAGGTCGTCAACGCGCACTTCGATCGCATTGCGCGACACGAAGCCCCGCGGCACCTGACGGCCGTTCTGGTAGTCGAACTCTTGCTGCACCGTCACCGCCACGGTCCGCACCGCATCGCGCGGAATGCCGGCGGCCGTCAGTTGCGCCATGACGGCGGTCATCGCCGCGGCCGTGCCCTCCTGCGCAGCCCTCGGGGCCGGCGCACGCTGTTCGGCGGTGATGCGCACCAGCGCCTGATCGGGTGCGCGCCGCACCACACCGGTGCCCTGCATCACCACCACCGGTGCGGACGACACCGCCTGCGCCGTGACGGCATCAGGACGCAGCAGCAGCACCGAGCACAGCGCGATCATCGGCAGGCGCGACATGTCGAAAGTATACTGCCGCGCATGCATGCCGCTGCACCATCGGGCCGACCGCATCTGCGACTGGCTCTCGTGGGCTTCGGCCACGTCGGTCGGCGCCTCGTGTCCCTGCTCGACGAGATGGCCGATGCGCTTCCCTTCACCGCCGATGTCATCGCGATCGGCACACGTCGCCACGGTCTGGCGATCGACGCCCGCGGACTCGACACCGCCCGCGCCCTCCAGCAGGTCATCCGCGGCGATCGCCTCTCTGACCTGCACGCCGGGCCGCCCCCTGACGAGGCCACAGGCACCGGCCTCATCGCCGCGGTGGCGCAACGCTGCGCGGCCGATGCTGCCCGCGGGCACGTGGTCTGCATCGAATCGACCGTGCTCGATATCACACGCGGCGAGCCGGCCTGTACCCACATCGCCACCGCCCTCGCACACGGCCTGCACGCCGTCACGGTGAACAAGGGACCGGCTGCGTTTGCCGCACAGACGCTCGCGGCACAGGCGCGACAGGCGCGACGCTGGTTCCTGCACGAAGGCGCGGTGATGGACGGCATTCCCGTGTTCAATCTGGTGCGCGACACCCTGCCGGGCGTGCGCGTCGATGGCTTCCGCGGCGTGATCAACACCACGACCAACTTCGTGCTGTCGGCTCTGGCCGGCGGGCAATCGTTCGACCATGCCGTGGCCGAAATGCAGGCCCGCGGCATCGCCGAGGCCGATCCGTCACTCGACATCGACGGCTGGGACGCCGCCGCCAAGACCGCCGTGCTCGTCAACGTGCTGATGCAGGGCCGGCTCTCACCACACGAGGTGGCACGCACCGGCATCGGCCACCTCACCGCAGACGCCGTGCGGAAGGTCGAGGCCAGCGGCGACCGCCTGCGCCTGGTGGCCTCGGCCGCACGCACTCCCGACGGCATTCGTGCCTCGGTCGCTCCGCAGGCCCTGCCCGCGCACGACCCGCTCGCCGGCGTGGACGACACCGACAATGCCCTGTATCTGTCGCTCGATCCGCTCGGTGAACTCGGCATCGTCCAGCGGGGCGGCACACTGACGCATACCGCATATGCGGTCATCTCCGATCTGGCCTGCATCGCCCGATCCCCGATTCCAGAGGAGCATTCATGACCGGCCCGCTGCATGGCCTGACCGTCATCGACCTGACACGCGTGCTGTCGGGTCCCTACTGCACGATGATGCTGGCTGACCTCGGCGCACGCGTCATCAAGGTGGAACATCCCCGCACGGGCGATGACACCCGCGCGTGGGGCCCGCCCTTCGTCGGTCGGGAAAGCGCGTACTTTCTCAGCATCAACCGCAACAAGGAAAGCGTCGCGCTCGACTTCAAGTCGCCCGAGGGCGCCGCCGTGCTCGCGCGCCTCATCGCCCAGGCCGATGTGCTGGTGGAAAACTTCAAGCCCGGCACACTCGACCGCGCCGGCTTCGGTGCCGATGCCGTGCGTGCCCGTCATCCGCGCCTCATCTACGCGTCGATCTCGGGCTATGGACAGACCGGCCCGCGACGCAGCGAGGCCGGCTACGACGCCGTGATTCAGGCCGAGGGCGGACTGATGAGCTTCACCGGGGAGGCCGACGGGCCCGCGCTCCGCATGGGCGTGGCGATCTCGGACATTGTCGCCGGCATGTTCGCGGCGCAGGCCATCACGGCGGCGCTGTATCACCGCACGCAGTCGGGCGAGGGGCAGCGCGTCGACATCGGCATGCTCGATACCACGGCGGCCCTGCTCACCTATCAGGCCGGCAACTACTTCGCCACCGGCCAGGCTCCCGGACGGCTGGGCAACCGGCATCCGACGATTGCGCCGTATGAAACGCTGCCGACACGCGACGGTGATCTGGTGGTGGCGGTCGGCAATGACGGCATCTGGCGCCGCTTCTGTCCCGCCATCGACCGACCGACCCTGGCCGACGACCCGCGCTTCCTGACCAACCGCGATCGCCTGACGCACTACCATGAACTTCGGCCACTGCTGGTCGAGGCCCTGCAGGCCCGCACGCGCGCCGAGTGGACCACGCGCTTCCACGCCGCTGGTGTGCCGTGCGGTGCCGTCCGCGACCTGCACGAGGTGCTGTCAGACCCGCAGATTGAGGCCCGCGACATGGTGGCCTCGGTCGACCATCCCACCGTGGGCCCCACGCGCGTCATGGGCTCGCCCCTCAAACTGTCGGCCACGCCTCCGTCGGTGCGCACGCCCCCTCCCCTGCTCGGGCAGCACACCCGCGACGTGCTGACCGAACTGGGCTACGATCAGCAGATGATCGAACAGTTGTCCGCGTCGGGAGTGATCAGGCTGTGACCGACGTCGCCCAGCTCCGTAAACGGGTGCAGAAAACCATTGAACAGGCGCGCCGCGAGGCCGCCGACCACCGGGCGCTCGTGCACGACGCCCAGCGGGCCTACGACGAGTTCCTTGAACAGCGCGCGATTCCGGCCTTCCGCTCGCTGGCCATCGTGCTCAAGTCGGAAGGGCTCTGGTGGGAAGTGATGACTCCGTCCGGAGAAGTGCGGCTGGTCCCCGACCGCCGCCGCGAAGAGGGTATCTCACTGGCCTTCGATGCCACCGCCACGCCTCCGCAGCCGATGGTGACGGTGACCTACGGCCGCGGCAGTCGAATGACCCACGTCGAACGTCCCGTGAAGCTGGGCACGCCTGGCGCCGCCGCGCTGACCGAAGACGACGTGCTCGACATGCTGCTCGACATGGTCACACCCTGGCTGGGGTAAGACGCACGCCCTGTGCCCGGCACCTGCCCTGAGGCCGGTGCCACCACGCGACTACACGCCCCACACCAGCCGCGCGAACGCGGCCGTGGCCATCGTCACCACGACAGCCAGCCCCAGCGGCAGCAGGGCACCAACGGCGGCCCACTTCGCGCTGAGCGTTTCGCGGTAAATGGTCATCACCGTGGTGGCGCACGGGTTGTGCAGCAGCGAAAACAGCATCAGGTTCACGGCGGTCAGCAGGGTCCATCCATGCTGGTTGACCAGCAGCGCGCGCAGTGCGTCGACCGAGGGCACGTCGATCATCATGCCTTCCGCCATGTAGACCATCATCATCGTGGGCACGACAATCTCGTTGGCGGGAATGGCAATGATGTAGGCCAGCAGAATCACGCCATCGAGTCCCATCAGCCGGCCGAGCGGCTGCAGGCCAGCCGCGACGACCTGCGCCAGACTCTGATCGCCGACGGAGACATTCGCCAGCACCCAGATGACCGCGCCCGCCGGCGCTGCCGTCTGCATCGCACGCCACAGCACGAAAATGGTGCGGTCGATGAGCGAGGTGTAGAGAATGCGCAGCACACCCGGCCTGCGGTAGGGCGGCAGCTCAAGCGTGAAGGCCGACGCCTCACCCTTCAGCACCGTGCGTGACAGCAACCACGACACCACAAGCGTGAAGGCCACGCCGAGCAGGACGATGGCCACTACCGACCCGGCCGCAACCAGCGAGGCCACCGCAGGCGGGAACGCCGAGGCGACAAATACCGTGGCCAGCAGGATAAGGGTCGGGAACCGGCCGTTGCACGGCACGAAATTGTTGGTGAGAATCGCCACCAGTCGCTCGCGCGGCGAGTCGATGATGCGCGTCGCGATGACACCCGCGGCATTGCAGCCGAACCCCATGGCCATGGTGAGCGCCTGCTTGCCGTGGGCCCCCGCCCGGCGGAAGAGAAAGTCGAGGTTGAAGGCCACCCGCGGCAGATAACCGAGGTCTTCGAGCAGCGTAAACAGCGGAAAGAAGATGGCCATCGGCGGCAGCATCACGCTGATCACCCATGCCAGTCCGCGAAACACGCCGTGCCACACGAAGCCCACCAGCCATCCCGGAACCCCGATCGACGCCGAGAGCGCGGCTGCCCAGTCTTCCACCGCAAACAGCGCGTCGGCGAGCATGGCCGAGGGCACGTTGGCGCCGGTGATGGTCAGCCAGAACACCACCGCCAGCAGCAGCACCATGAGCGGCAGGCCGAGCCAGCGCGACGTGACGATGTGATCGATGCGCTGATCGAGATCAGTGCCGGATGTGCCGATGGTTCGCACCGCCCGTCGTGACACGCGTTCGACTTCCGCGTAAATCGACGACACGACCTCTTCGCGGAAACCGCCGGCCAGGGTGCGCCGCAGGCGCGCCGCCTCGGCCAGCACCTGCGGCGGAGACACCGCCACGGGGGCGGGGGACGGGGCCGGTTCGCTCACTGCGCCCCCTGCAGCGCGAGGCGATCACTGAAACGCCGATCAGGCTGCTGCTGTCGCGCCACGAGGGCGGCAAGTTCCCCCGAGGTCAGCGCTACCTCGACAGCCGCGTCGCCGTCGAGCAGCCGGATGGCGACCCACCGCGCGTTTGGCAGGCCCGGGGCCACGGCCTCAATCATGGGCAGCAGCTCCTGCACGGCGCGTTCAAAGTCGGCGGTGCCAGCCGTCCGCAGGGGCGTCGTGCGCGTCTCGCCAGAGGCCACACCGGCTACGGCGGTCAGCAGGGCCATCAGGTTCTCGCCGGTGCGGGCGACGATGGGCACGACCGGAACACCGAGGTCACGGGCCAGACTGCGCACGTCGACCTCGATGCCTCGACGGGAGGCCTCGTCGATCAGATTGACGGCCACCACCACGCGGTCGGTGATTTCCAGCACTTGCAGCGCGAGATACAGATTGCGTTCGATGGCGCTGGCATCCATCACGACGACCGTGCAGTCAGGGCGCCCGAACAGCAGGAAATTGCGGGCCACTTCCTCATCCTGCGAGGCCGACAGCAGCGAGTAGGTGCCCGGCAGGTCGACCAGCTTGTAGCGACGGGTGCCGAACTGGAACGCCCCCTCGGCACGGGTCACGGTCTTTCCGGGCCAGTTGCCCGTGTGCTGCCGCAGGCCGGTGACCGCGTTGAACAGCGTCGACTTTCCGGTGTTCGGATTGCCAGCCAGGGCGACGACGGCATCGACGCCGGTGGTGACCGCGCCGAGGCGGGCCATTTCCGTGTGCACCGGACAGGTGTCGCAGGCAGAAGACGGCGTCTGCATGAATCAGCCCCGGCTCAGCGAGGACGAACCAGCACGCGACGCGCCTGGTCGCGCCTGAGGGCAATGGTGGTGCCCCGCAGCCGGTAGGCGCGGGGGTCACCGGCAAAGGGGGCCAGATCGGGGGCAATGGAGGTGCCGGGGGTAAAGCCGAGGTCGAGTAGCCGGCGCCTGAGGAACCCGCGGCAGGCAGTGTCGAGCGCCACAATGGCGGCGGGCTGCCCGGCCGGCCACTCGGACAGCGGCAGGGCATCGTCTGGAATCACCGGGGCGCGTTCGAGGGCAGGCGCGGCGGCGGGTTCGGCGGCGAGCAGCGACCCTGTGCTGGAGGGAATGGGTGACCCGTGGGGGTCGATTTCAGGATGACCAAGGGCGGCAGAGAGTTGCTCGAGCGCCTCGGGGGTCAGGCGGTGCTCCGCGCGTTCGGCCGCGTCATGAATGCGGGCCAACGGCATGTCCGCCTCATCGGCGAAGTATCGCTCCCAGAGCCGGTGGGCCCGCACGACCTGCAGGGCAAGGCGCACGCCCGCGTCTGTCAGGCGTACGCCGTCGGCATCGGCCATGGCCAGGCGTTCGCGGTAAAGATGGTCGACCGTCTCCCGTGTGGTGGCCGGGGGCTCCCGCAGCGCCCCTGCCAGCTGGTCGAGCGGCACCGCCTGTCGGTCGGCCGCCCCGGCCAGCAGGTGCTTGAGGGCATTCTCAAGCTGCTCGCGGTGCCTCAGCTCGCGCGAATGGCGCCACAGTGCCTGCGTCCGGGCCCCGAGGCTGATCGCACCTGCGACCGTCAGTGCGACGAACCCGAGAATGAGAAGACCGACAGACATTTTGGTTTTGACTAACCAAAATTTAATGCCACCCTTTACATAAAGTCAATGCCTACAGATCAAAACTTCTGCTACCCTCTGAGGCACGGTATGCTTCCGTCCAGCACCGTCGAGAATTATCTCAAGGCGATCTACCTCGGCACCTCACAGCGCCCGGATGGCGACCGGCTGCCCATGGGGCATCTTGCCGCCGCCCTAGGCGTCGTCCCCGGCACCGCCACCACGATGGTGAAGGCCCTCGCCGAATCGGGTCTGGTCGACTACGAACCCTACAATGGCGTCAGGCTGAGCGCCGCCGGACTGACCCTCGCGGCCCTTGTGCTGCGTCGGCACCGGCTCATCGAACTCTTTCTCGTACGCGTGATGGGCCTGGGGTGGGATGAGGTGCACGACGAGGCCGAGCATCTCGAGCATGTGATGTCAGACCGGCTCATCGCCCGAATGGACGAGATGCTGGGCTTCCCGCAGGTCGACCCGCACGGCGACCCCATCCCCAACGCGGCCGGAGAGTTTCCCGCGCACGAATCGACCACGCTCATGACGTGCGACACGGGCACGCCGGTGACCGTCACGCGCATTACCGATCAGGAAGCCGGCTTTCTTCGGTTCGTGCAGCAGTACGGGCTGATGCCCGGCCACGAACTTGAAGTGGTGGCGCGCGACGAGGCCGCCGATGCGGTGTCGCTGTCGGGGCCCGATGGTCAGCGATTGACGATCGGCACGCGTGCCGCGTCGAAGGTACGCGTATCGGCCAGCCAGGCCAGCTCGCGCGCATGATGCGCCACCCGCATCGTCGCCGGTAACGGCGCGTCGAACTTGGCCGCACCTGGCCCATAGCCCGCCAGCACGAACCCGCACCCCGCCGCCTCGGCCGCCTGGGCATCGACCGGAGAGTCGCCCACCATCACGGTGACGTCACCAGCACGCATTAATGACTGCAGTCCCGCAGGATGCGGCTTGCGCCCGAAGTGGCTGTCGCCGCCGATGACCTCGACGAAGAACCCGCGCAACCCGAGATGGTCGAGGATGCGCAGCGCCGGGGCGAGGGGCTTGTTGGTCAGCACCGCGAGCGGACCGGTCTCGAGCAGCAGCGCCAATACCTCGGCCACGCCGTCATACGGCACGGTGTTGTTCAGCAGGCGTCCGTCGTAGATGTCGAGGAAGCGGGCCAGCGCGCCCGGGGTATCGGCCGGCAGCTGACGACTGGCCAGAGCACGCGCCACCAGCACCGAGGCGCCGTCGCCCACCATCGCCTGAACCTCGGGCACACTCAGGGGAGCGGCCCCGTATGACTCTACAAGGTCCGACGCAGACTCGGCCAGGTCACGGGATGAGTTGATGAGTGTGCCGTCGAGATCAAACGCAATCATGGCAAGCGTGTACGGTAGTGTGACAGGACACCGCCCCTGATGCCAGCGCCTGCTGCCCGGTCACGTGAACCACGCGAGAACACCGACGCGTCCCCAGCCACGGTGGTGCTGTTGTCGGGCGGACTCGACAGTGCGGTGCTGCTCGCGCACGAAGGCGCGCAGGCGCCCGTGCTGCCGCTCTACGTGGCCTCGGGCCTCGCCTGGGAAGCCCTCGAGCGTGAGATGGTCGCACGGCTGCTGACACACCTGCCACAGCCCTCGGTGTGGCCGCTGCAGGTCGTCGACGTGCCAGTCACTGATGTGTATCCTCCGGGGCACTGGGCCCTGACCGGACATCCACCGGCGTATGACACGCCCGACGAGGACGTGTATCTTATCGGGCGCAACGTGCTGCTGCTCGGCAAGGCGGCCGTGGTCGCTGCGCGTCGGCGCGCCATGCGTATCGTCCTGGGGCCACTGGCGGGCAATCCGTTTCCCGATGCGCGTCCGCCGTTTTTCGAGGCCATGGCCACGGCGATGTCTCTGGGCCTCGACCATCCGCTGGTCATCGAGGCGCCGTTTCTCACCTGGCAGAAATCTAACGTCATCCGACGAGGCGTGGCACTGGGCGTCGACTTCACGGACACGCTGTCGTGCATGAATCCGGTGGCCACCGCGGCGCTGGAGGCGCTGCCGGCCGTGCACTGCGGACGGTGCAGCAAGTGCCGCGAGCGGCGCGACGCCTTCGCCGAGGCCGGTGTCACCGACCCGACGTCCTATGCGCACGCCTCGCCGCGCTGAGCACTGACGACCACCCGACGATCCGCCCGGTCGGCTATGCCCTGTCCGGGGGCGCGAGTGCGGCGACGCCATCGACCCATGTCTGCCTGACGCGTCCATCCGGCCCGAGGGCCACGATGTCTGCGAGCGCACCCGGCACGAGACGTCCCTGTTCGGCGAGTCGCAGCTGTTCGGCTGGTGTCGTCGCGCAGGCACGGGCCGCATCGACCGGCGAGAGACCCACCGGTCCCGTCAGCACATTCCAGACCTGCTCCATCGTGCTCACGCTGCCCGCCAGTGTTCCATCGTCCAGCGCGGCCCATCGGTCGGTGACGGTCACGCGTTGTCCGCCGAGTGTGGTCTGGGTGCCCACGGGCAGGCCCGACCCGGCGGTGCCATCAGTGATGGCCATGATGCCCGCGATGCCCTTGGCCGCGATCGCCACGCGCATCACCGCGGGATGCACGTGATGGCCGTCAGCAAGTATCTCGGCGCGCACCTGTGGTGAAGCCAGCACGGCGCCCACGACACCGGGGTCACGGTGCGTGAGTGGTGTCATGCGGTTGAAGAGGTGCGTCGCATGCGTGACACCGGCGTCGATGGCGCGGCAGGCCTCATCGAACGTGGCTCCGGAATGTCCGATCGAGACGATGATGCCGAGATCCCGCAGTTGTTGCACCAGGGCGAGTCCACCGGGCAGCTCGGGAGCGACGGTCACAATGGCCACCGCATCGTGATGGGCCTCGATGATGCGCAGCACGTCGTCACCCGAGTAGTCACCCGGGCCGCTGGCGACGGCGTGTGGCGAGGGCGGCAGCCGAAGGCACGCAGCGGGCTGTGCGCCGTTCCATACGGGATTGATGAAGTTGCTCTCGAGGTGCGCGGGCAGCACACGCGCCGCCCCGAGCTGCGGTCTCCGTCGCGCGAGTCTGACGTCCTCGAGCAGCGACTGCAAGACGCCGGGTGCGCACGCCACCGATGTGGGACAGAAGGCGGTCACTCCGGAGTGCGGCAGTGCGGCCGCCACATGCTGCAGCGCGTCTGCCCCATTCAGGACGTCGGCGCCTTGCATGCCGTGCACATGCACGTCGATGAAACCCGGCGCCAGCAGGCAGTCGTGCAGGGCGTGCACCGCTGCGCCCGATGGCACCGGCTGCCCTTCCAGAATGTCGACGATGCGGCCGTGGGCGATGAGGAGGGTCGCGGCACCGGTCTGCCGGTGCGGCAGCACGATCGATGCAGCTGCGATGGCGATCATGCTTCGGGCTCCGGGGTCAGCAGGCGGGTCTGATGCTCGAGCGGCAGCGGTACGGCGCCGTGCTGAAACAGCGTGTCGTCGGCCACGGACAGCAGGTGCTCGAAGGCCTCAGGCGTGGGCGCCTCAAGCACCAGTACGCCCGTCGTTTCCGCAGGCGGAAAGCGGTGGGCGTCGAGGTAATCATGGTCGAGCGTCACCAGGGTGCGGCGCAGTTGGCGCGCTAGGCGGAAGTGTTCACGATCGGGTGCGCGACGCAGATCGGGCTGTTCGATGACGGCCAGCACGTCCCAGCCGAGCGTGTGCCGCATGTGGCGCAGTAGCCCGGCTGGGACGTTGGCGTCGGCGTAGACACGGGGACGGCCCGAGACCTGCTCGGCGAGCGGACCCAGCTCGGACCAGAGCGTGCCCATCGCCCCCTCCGTGCTCAGGCCTTTGCGGCCTTGCGCGCGCGGTCGCGTGCTGCCCTGGCCGTGCGCTTGCGGGCTTCCTTTTCGAGCGACGCGACGAGTTCTGCGCGGCGATGGACGAGCCCCTTGCGCTTGCGGCGCCCGTTCTTGTGCCCGACGGCGTACTCGCAGAACAGCGGGAACGCGATAGTCGAGTCGCAGTAGGCGACGGCCGTGTCAGGGAGCACACCCGGATTGACCTTGCCCCAGCTGACGGCCTCGGCCGGCGTGGCACCCGAGAGGCCGCCCCAGACGACCTGGTCGGTCGTCATCTGAATGAAGTAATCGTTCCCGCCCTTGGGAATGTTGTAGACCTCCCAGAGGGTAGGCTGTCCCTGCAGATAGAAGTTCTTGGGCGAGCCGCCACCGAGAATGACGCAGCCGTTCTTTTCGGCGGCATAGATCAGCGCGCACACTTCGTTGACGTCGCGGTTCGGATCGATCATCAGCCGCGCCCCGTTCATCAGCTCGTGATAGGCGATGTTCATCCCGATCGAGCTGTCGCCCGGCGACGAGGTGTAGATGGGAACGCCGCACTTGGCGGCGCGTGCCACCAGCGAATACTCGTCGCATCCGGGCCGCACCTTGAGCAGGTGACGGCCGAGGGCGTAGTGCAGGTCGGCGGACGACACGGGGCCATCCAGTCCGCTCTGCACTAGGAACTCGCGGATGAACTGGTCGGTGTCGAGTAGCACCTGTGCCGGGAAGAGCACGTCGTAGATGCGGATGACGCCTTCGTCATAGAGCACGCGGTCGTCGACGAAGGGCGACCCCCGGCGCAGCGTGAAATTGAGGGCGTAATGCAGGTCGTGATAGAGATTCGCGCCTGTGCTGATGATGAAGTCGACTAGCCCGCGATCCATCATCGAGATGATGCAGCCGCCGAGGCCGGCCGGCGTGAGCGCCCCGGCGATGGTGAGGCCGATGGTGGTGTCGTGCTCCTTCGACAGCATCTTGTCGGTGAAGATGCGGCAGGCCTCGCCGAGGCGGGCGGCATTGAAGGCCTGGAATCCCTCGTCGATGAGCGTCCGGATGGCGCGCGCGCCCGTGGGGCGATAATAGTGGATGGGCTTCCCTGAGAGAAATCCCTTGCGTTGCTTCTGTGGTGAACCCGGCGCTCGGTGCGGCATCGCCCTTAGGGTAGCATCTCGGTTCGACACCGTGTAACGTGGATTCATCGGCCGCCATCGTGCTCACCCTTCCCGTCAGCGAGGTGCTCCGCGCCACGCCCCGTATACTGTGCATCCGGCTGAGCCTTGGCGACCACCCCTTCCCCTATCTGGCCGGGCAGGCCGTGCGCATCACGGTCGGCGAAGGCCTGCCGGCGCGGCATTACTCGATCGCGTCGACGCCTGCCGATACGGCGCGCAGCGGCCTGATCGAGCTGCTGATACGCGCAGACGATTCAGGGACAGCCGGGCTAGGCCACGACGCGTCAGGCACGGACCTGCTGCACGTCGGGCAGCGCGTGCGTGTCGAGGGACCCTTCGGGCACTTCACGACACCCGCCGTCGACCCGGGGCACGCGGTGCTCGTGGCTGCCGGCGGCACCGGCATCGCCCCGTTGCGGCCCATGCTGCGCGAGCTGGTCAACTGTGCCGAGCCTCGGCCGATCACCGTGGTCTACTCGGTGCGCGCCGCCGACGAGTTTGCGTATGTGGACGAGTTGCAGTCGCTGGAGTCCCGAGGAGCGCTGCGGCTGGTACTCACCGTCTCGCGCGATGACCGGCGGTGGGAGGGCCGTCAGGGCCGCGTCGACCACGTCCTGCTGCGGCAGGCACTGCCTGCTGCGCCCGCGGCGGTCGTCAGCCTGGTGTGCGGACCCATAGATTTTGTGCGGGATGTGCGCGCGGCGCTGCTGACGCTGGGCGTGCCTGACGCGCAGATCCTGCGCGAGCGATACTGACGCCTGAACGCGGTGCACACGCCTCAGCGTGCCCGCGTGCTTACATACCCAGTACGTGATAGCCCGCGTCGACCAGCAGCACTTCGCCGGTGATGCCGCGCGCGCCGTCGCCCAGCAGGAAGGCACCGGTGCTCCCGACTTCCGAGGCCTCGATGGCCCTGCGCAGCGGGGCCTTGTCGCGCACCACGCCGAGAATCGACGAGAACCCGCCGATGCCGGCAGCGGCCAGCGTTTTCACAGGCCCTGCTGAGATGGCATTGACGCGAATCTGCTGGGGCCCGAGATCGCTGGCCAGGTAACGCACCGTCGACTCGAGGGCGGCCTTGGCCACTCCCATGACGTTGTAATTTGGAAACACGCGATCCGCCCCGAGAAATGACAGTGTGACGATGCTGCCGCCGCCTCGTACGGCCATGAGGGGCTGCGCGCCCCTGGCCAGTGCGATGAGTGAGTACACGCTGACGTCGAGGGCCGTGCGGAATCCGTCCCGCGAGGTCTGCAGGAACCCGCCAGCGATATCGGCACGCTCGGCATAGGCCACCCCGTGCACCAGAAAATCGAGACCACCGTACTCTTCGCTGATGCGGGCAAACACCGCGGCGATCTCTTCGTCATTCTGCACGTCACAGGGCAGCACGACCGGATCGCCGGGCAGCGTGGCCGCCAGTTCGCGCACGTGTTCCTCGAAGCGCGACTGATAGGTGAGCACTACGCGAGCCCCGTCGGCGGCCACCGCCTGCGCAATGGCCCACGACAGCGAGCGGTGGTTGGCCACTCCGACAATTAATCCGATTTTGCCTGACATGCGTGCGGTCACGTGCAACTCCTGCGCGGCCGCCTCGGGCCGCGTGCCTGGGTGTGTCGGTCCTGTGTCTCGGTCTGCCGTCAGCCTTGGGGGGCTGGCTTCTTCCGACGCCGACGCCGGCGACGGCTGTCGCCACCAGCGGGCCCCTGCCCTTCGCCCGAGGAGGCTGCGCCCTGTGGTGGCGCGACAGGGCCGCGTCCCTGCGAGTGGCTGAAGTCGCGGCTGCTGCGCATCGGCCCTTCGAAGCCGGGCGCCGGACGACCGCCGAAGCGACGGTGGCGCTGGCCGCGCGGGGGGGGCGGCTGATGCATCGTAAGTTCAGGAATGGCCCGGGTCGTCGCCACCTGGCCTTCGTGTCTGGGTAGCTGCGCACGCAGCAGTGTCCGGCGGAAGGGGCGGTCGTCAGCCTCGGCGTCGGGGGCAGGCGTCTCTGGTTGTGGTGTCGAGGGTGTCTGTGGTGTCGGAGCGGCGGCCTGCGGTGCAGGGGCCTCGGCTGCCGGTGGTGCTGCAGCAGCGGCACTGGAGAGTCTCGGCGTACTGGCCGTTGGCGCGGGTGCTGGCGCCACGTCCCCTCCGGGCAGCGCATCGGCGTCATCCGCGGGCGGCACGGTCGGCGGGGCGGGACGCGAGGGCGTGGCAGACACGCGCCCGGCGGGCACCTCGATGGCCTCGAGCACCTGGGCGTAGAGTGCCGCGGTGGCCGGAACCCTGGCGCGCCGCGCAGCAGGTGCCCGACCGTGCCGGTACTCGTGTTCGACATCACAGGCCACGCAGCGTGTGCGTTCGACGGTACCCTCGACGAGGGCCACCACCGCGTGCTCGGTCACTCTGCGTTCGCGTGGACAGTAATCGTCCAGTGCGTCGCCCGCCCGGTATTGGCGTGACTGCATCCGTTACTCCCGAACTCGGTTCCTCTAGAACACACCACCCGTGGTGAGCACTCGGCGAAGGGGGGAACGCTCAGGCCGCACCGCGCAACAGCGGGGCCCCGGGTGACGAGGCGAGTGTAACAGAGGGGCCGCGCACGGGGCAACAGGCCCGCACCGTGTCAGGCGCAGGCCGCCAGCCACTGCTGCAGGGCGGCCAGATGCGCCGCGACCGCCTCGGGATGCGTCGACTGCGGCGTCCGCCGCGCGCGCACGGATGCAGCGGCCGTCACTCGTGCCTTCACATCATCCGCGAAGAGCGCACTGAACTGCTGCCACTCGTCGATCGAGAGTGCCTCGAACGCGCGGCCGTCCATGAGCAGTTGCCGCACCATGGCCCCGACCACTTCGTGTGCCTGGCGGAACGGCATGCCGCGTGATACGAGGTAGTCGGCGACATCGGTCGCCAGCAGCAGACCCGAGGCCGCACGCCCGGTGCGCGCCGGATGCAGCGTGAGCCTGCGCAGCACGGCGGCCGTAGCCACCGCCGACACGGCCAGCGTGTCTTCTGCATCGAAGACCGGCTCTTTGTCTTCCTGCAGATCCTTGTTGTAGCCGGTCGGCAGGCCTTTCATGGTGACGAGCAGTCCGGTCAGGTGGCCAATGGCACGGCCGGCCTTGCCCCGCACCAGTTCGAGCGGGTCGGGGTTTTTCTTCTGAGGCATCATGCTGCTGCCGGTGGCCGAGGCATCAGCGAGTTCGAAGAAGCCGAATTCCTCGCTCGTGAAGAGAATCACGTCTTCGGCGATGCGCGACAGGTGCACCATGGCGAGGCTGACAGCATAGAGAAACGTCGCGGCAAAGTCGCGGTCGGATGAGGCATCCATGCTGTTGGGCACCACCCGGCTGAACCCGAGGCGCTCGGCCAGACGTGCCGTGTCGACCGGATACCCGGTGCCGGCAATCGCCCCGGAGCCGAGCGGTAGCGCATCGGCTTCGCGCCGGGCCTGGTCGAGTCGCTCGTGGTCCCGGCGCAGGGCCGCGGCATGGCTCAGCAGATAGTGGGAAACCAGTACGGGCATGGCACGGCGCAGGTGCGTGTAGGACGGCATCAGCGCATCGCCCGCCTGATCGGCCTGCTGCACCAGCGCCGCAATGACCTCGCGGATGCGGGCCTGCAACTCGGGAATGCGACGCCGGAGGTACAGGCGAAAGTCGACGGAGACCTGCTCGTTGCGAGAGCGGCCGGTGTGCAGCCGGCGGCCAGCATCGCCGATGCGGGCCACGAGCTGACGCTCGACAAAGCTGTGCACGTCTTCGTCGGGTCCATCGACCCACGACGGATCGCGGCGTCCCTGCTCCAGGATCGCGTGCAGCCCGCCTGTGATCGCCGCGGCATCGTCGGCCGACAGGATGCCGGCGTCAGCCAGCGCCGCCGCCCACGCCAGGCTGCCCGTCACATCGTCTTCAAAGAGCCGGCGATCGAAGCGGAACGACAGGCCGAAATCAAACGCCGCCGGATCGGGGGCGGCATCAAAACGTCCAGACCAGAGATGCTGTGTCATCAGAGATGTGTGTCCTTCACGTGGCCATCAGGCAGGGGAATGCGAGGGCACGGGCATGATCGCCGCTCCCTCGACCCTGAGTGTGACAGTGCCGGTGCGCGCGGCGGCCTGGCCTGTGGCGTCCAGTTGCTGCCACACCGCCGTGATCACGGGCACGACCTGGTCGGCCCCGACCAGGACTTCGAGTGTCTCGAACAGCTCACGCACCGGCAGCGGCACGCCGTTCAGGGCGGTGGGCTGCGAGCCCTCGACGGTGAGCGCGAGCACGCAGGCCTCGGCCGGGATGGCGGGGGGTGGCAGCGTGACGACGGTCAGTGCCGCATCGTGGGCATGCACGGCGGCGGCGAGCGCGCGAGCATCCGCGCCGCGTGCCCCATGCGCGATGACGTCGGCATGTTCCAGTCGGGCTACACGCACCAGCGCCTCGGCGATGAGCGGCGCGGCTTGCGCGACGGGCACGGGCCAGGGATCGAGGCCCTGCACCGCCAGCGGCCAGGCCACCTGCCGTGCGTAGGCATCGGCGACGTCGATGAGGTGGCACTGGTGCGCCCCGGCGGCTCGGGCCTGTGCGGCCCACGCCTCGAGCGGATCAGCGGCGCGGAATCCGCACGCCACGGCCACGATCAGCGGGGCTGCCTGCGCCCGCAGGTGCGTGAGGGCACGGGTCGACGCCCGGCCTCCGGACCACGCCAGCACGATCGGACCGGTCACGCCAACTCCCGGGGGTCCGCCAAGTGATGAAGGCGCTGCACGAGCGTTCGCGCCTGTCGTGGACCGCGCGCGATCACGAGGATGGTGTCGTCGCCGGCCAGCGTGCCGACGACACCGGCCAGCCGCGCCCGATCAATTGCCAGCCCGAGCAGCGGGGCCTGACCCGGTCCGGTCCGCAGCACCACCAGCTGCTGGACCGCCTCGGCCGACGACAAATACTCGGCCAGGGCGCGACCGAGGGTGACCAGCACTGTGGACGCGGGGGCATTCTCGGGCCCGCCCGTCTGGTAGGCGCCATCGGCCGCGCGCTTGACCAGCCCCAGAGCCTTGATGTCGCGCGACAGCGTGGCCTGCGTCACATCGAAGCCGCGGGTCGCGAGGCGCTGCCTGAGCTGTTCCTGGCTGCGGATGGCGTCACGCTCGACGAGAGCGCGGATGGCGGCAAGGCGGCGTTGCTTCATGGTTATGCAGTCTCTTGAATCAGTATACAGACGTCTCCGTCGCCGTTTAAAGGGATTTTGTTGACACAGGGGAAGGCGCGGTGAATATTATTCCTTTCTCATGACCACTGCCGCCCTTCCTGTCAGAGTCGGCCTCGCTGGCGCCACCGGGTATGCGGGCCAGGAGCTTATCCGACTGCTCGCGCGCCACCCGCAGTTTGTGCTGGCGCAGGCCACCGGGTCGCCCGCCGCAACCACGACGCGCCGGCTGCCCGCTCTGGCCCGCGTGTGGGACGGCGATGTGGTGCCGCTTGACGTGGCGGCGCTGGCCGCGGCGAGCGATGTCGTCTTTCTGGCCCTGCCTGAAGCTGCGTCGGCATCGGTCGGCCCGGCGCTGCTGGACGCCGGCTGCCGTGTCGTCGATCTGTCGGGTGCATTCCGCCTGCGCGATGAGGAGGCCCGCGCGCGCTGGTATCCGGCCACCGGCGCGCTGCCCGAGGGCGTGGCCTATGGTCTCACCGAGTTCGAGGCCGACGCCATCCGTCAGGCGCGCCTGCTCTCGAATCCCGGCTGCTATCCCACGGCGGCGCTGCTGGCCCTGCTTCCGCTCATGCAGTCCGGCCTGCTTGCGGACCAGTGCGAACCGGTCATCGATGCCAAGTCAGGCATCTCGGGTGCCGGCAAGGCCCCGACCGATCGTACGCATTTCTGTGAGAACCACGGCAGCGTGGCGGCCTACGGCGCCTTCCATCACCGCCACACACCCGAGATGGTGCAGGCCCTCGGGGGCCGGCGCGTCACCTTTGTGCCGCACCTGGTGCCACTGGACCGCGGCCTGATGGCCTCGGTGCACGTGCGCCTCACACCCGGCACCGCCGCGGCCGCTGTGGCCGAGGCATTCGCCGGTGCATATGCGTCGGCCCCCTTTGTGCGGGTGACCGGAACCACGCTGCCGGAAATCAGGGATGTGGTGCACACCAACTTCTGCGACATCGGCTGGGCCTTCGATGCCGACACCGGGCGGCTCTGCGTGATTTCGGTCATCGACAACCTGGTCAAGGGCGCGGCCGGCCAGGCGTTGCAGAACGCCAACCTCATGTACGGCTTCGACGAACGGACTGGCCTGCTGTGACCATTTCCCTGCTCAAGGTCGGCGGCGAACTGCTCGAATCGCCCGAGAAGATGGCGGCCATGGCGCGCGTCGTGGCGCGCTGCACGCGCCCGCTGGTGGTGGTGCACGGCGGTGGCCGCGAGATCGACGCGGCCCTGGCCACGGCCGGCATCGCCAAGCGACAGGTCGACGGCCTGCGCGTCACCGACGCGCCCACGCTCGACATCGTCGTGTCGGTGCTGGCCGGCACCATCAATACGCGGTTTGTGGCGGCGATTAACGCCGCGGGGGGCCGAGCCGTGGGGCTGACTGGTGCCGACGCCGGTGTGGCACCGGTACGGCGTGCACTGCCGCATCAGGCGACCTCCGGTGACGCGGTCGACCTCGGACTGGTGGGGACCCCGACGGCCGCCCCGTCTCCTGCACTCATCACCAGCCTGCTCAAGGGTGGCTTCATTCCGGTCGTGGCCTGCATTGGTGCCGGACGCGACGGCCTGCTCTACAACGTTAATGCTGACACGCTGGCCGGCAGTCTGGCCGCCCGCATCGGCGCGCGGCGACTGATCATCGCCGGCGGCACACCCGGGGTGTTCAATGCCGCCGGCGCCACGATTCCCGAACTGACCCGCGCCGAGGTGCGCGCCCTGGTGCGCTCGGGCACGGCCAATGCGGGCATGGTGGCCAAGCTCACTGCCTGCGCCGAGGCTGTGAAAGCCGGCGTGCATGACGTGCTCATCGCCAGCGGCCACGATACGCGCGGCCTCATGCAGCTGCTGGCGCCGCGCCTGCCTGATCTCGATTCACGACCGCTAACCCGGGTGCTGTCATGAACATGCCCTCTGCCACCGTCATTCAGGATCTGGAATCTCGGCATGTGCTGCAGACCTACAAGCGCCAGCCGCTGGTGCTGGTGCGTGGTCGCGGCATGCACCTGTATGACAGCGACGGCCGCGGACACCTCGATTTCATCTCGGGCATCGGCGTCACGGTGCTGGGCCACGGCCACGAGGGGCTCGCCACGGTCATCGCCGATCAGGCGCAGACACTGCTGCACACCTCGAACCTCTACTATCACCCGCTGCAGGGCCAGCTGGCGGCGCGCCTCGCGGCCCTGTCGGGGCTCGAGCGCGCATTCTTCTGCAACAGCGGCGCCGAAGCCATGGAAGCGTGCCTCAAGTTCGCGCGGCGCTACTGGTATTCGCAGGGGCGCTCGCAGCGCACGCGCTTCGTGGCACTCGAGCATGGCTTCTCGGGCCGCACCCTGGGTGCGCTGTCGGTGACGGCCAACCCGCACTATCGCGAACCGTTCGGTCCGCTCATTCCGGGCGTGACCTTCGTCTCGCCAGACGACCCGTCGGCCCTGCGCGCCGCCGTCACCGACGAAACCGCCGCCATCATCGCCGAGCCGCTGCAGGGCGAGGGCGGGGTACGGCCGCTGCCCGAGGTGATGGCCGCGACCATCGCCGATGTGGCCCGTGCCACCGGTACCCTGCTCCTTGCCGACGAAGTGCAGTGCGGCCTCGGCCGTACGGGCTGGCCCTTCCACTTCCAGTCATTCAACTGGCAGCCCGACCTCGTCACGGTCGGCAAGGCCATTGGCGCCGGCGTGCCCGTCGGCGCGGCCCTCGTGTCAGGTCGCGTCGCCGCGCAGATCGCTGCGGGCGACCATGGCACCACCTACGGAGGCAACCTGCTGGCCACCCGCGCCGCGCTCTATGTCATCGAGCAGCTGACCGGCACGACTGACGCCGTGCCCTATGCACACGGGGGCCTCATCGGGCATGTGCGCGAGGTGGGCCAGTACTTCGGCGAGCAGCTCGAGGGCCTGCGCGAGCGACACGCCATCGTCGATCATGTGCGCGGTGCCGGGGTCATGCGCGGTCTGGCCCTCACCATCGATGCACAGCCCGTGGTCGATCGTGCGCGCGAGGCAGGCCTGCTGGTCAACCGCACGGCCGAGTGCGTCGTGCGCATGCTGCCGCCCTTCATCGTCTCCACCGACGACATCGATGCCGCGGTCGCGATCCTCGACCGCGTGCTGACCGAGGTGGCGGCATGACCCCGCGGTCGCTGTCACCGGTATCGCTGCTGCGCGATGCCTCGCCCCCCGTTCAGCTGCGCCAGGGGCGCACCGACGATGCCGAGGCCGTGCTGCGGCTGATTACGGCCCACGCCGACGAGGGCCACCTGCTGCCGCGCACCCTCGGTGAACTGCGCGCACGTGCCTCCCGCTTTGTGGTGGCCGACGCAGATGGCGAGGTTCTAGCGTGCGCCGAGCTGGCACCGTTGTCACCACAGGTGGCCGAGGTACGGTCACTGGTCGTGACGCCCGAGGCCCGTGGACAGGGCGTCGCCCGACGTATGGTGGCGGCGCTGGCACAGCGCGCGCGCCGCGACGGCTTCGACCGGGTGTGCGCCTTCGCTCACGACCCGATGTTCTTTGTGCAGCTGGGGTTCTCGCTAGTACCGCATCAGTGGATTCCTGAGAAAATCGCCGTCGACTGCGCCGGCTGTGCGCTGTTCCGTCAGTGCGGCCAGTCGGCCGTGCTGCGACGGCTGGCCGACTGCGATGCCGCATGGTCGGGAGAGCGTCCGGCTGCGGCCTCTGCTCTGGTACTGTCCCATGCATCTTGAAATGAATGACGGCGGCGTCACCGCGCCGCGCCTGTTCAGGGCCGCCGGCTTGCACTGCGGCATCAAGGCCTCTGGCAAGCCCGATCTCGCGCTGGTCGTGTCCGACATTCCGGCCTGTGCCGCCGGTGTTTTCACCACCAATCGCGCACAGGCCGCCCCGGTTGTGCTCAGCCAGGAGCACCTGGCCCTCAGCAGCTTCCAGACGCGGGCCATCATCTCCAACAGCGGGTGTGCGAATGCCTGCACCGGTCCCCAGGGCATGGCCGATGCCCGCGAGATGGCAGCGCTGACGGCCGCCGAGCTTGGCTGCGAACCCTCGCAGGTCCTGGTGGCCTCGACCGGCGTCATCGGCGTCAACCTCAAGATGCCCGCCGTGCGGACAGGCATTCCCCGCGCCGTCCAGGTGCTGCGAAACACCGGTGGCAGCGCCGCGGCGGTTGCCATCATGACGACCGATCCGTTTCCGAAGGACGCGGCCGTACGCGTGACCACCGAGATGGGCACGTTCACCGTGGGCGGAATGACGAAAGGCTCAGGGATGATCGAGCCGCGCATGGCGACCATGCTCGGCTACCTGACCACCGACGCCGCGGTCGACCCGGCCATGCTGTCGCGCGCGCTGGCCGATGCGTGCCGCTACACCTTCAATGCGATCACGGTCGACGGTGAGCCGTCGACCAACGACTGCGTCTTTGCGCTGGCCAACGGCGCCAGCGGGGTGGTCATTGGCGAGGCGCTCTACCCTGCGCTCTTCGAGGCCTTCCGCGTGGTGGCTCACGAACTGGCGCTGGCTATCGTCCGCGGCGGCGAAGGCGCGACTAAGCTGGTGGCCATCACCGTGACCGGCGCGGCCACGGATGCCGATGCCTGGATGGCCGCACGGGCGCTCGCCAATTCACCGCTGGTGAAGACGGCGGTGCACGGTGCCGACCCGAACTGGGGACGCCTCATCGCGGCCGCCGGCCGGTCGGGAGCCGCGTTCGTGCTTGAGCAGGCATGCGTGCGCATCGGTCCGCTGGTGCTGTTCGAGGACGGGCGTCCCTTTGACGAGCGGGCACCCCAGGCCGCCGAGTATCTGAAGGGCTCCGACCTCGCCATCGAAGTCAACGTCGGGGCCGGCGGCCTGCATACCGCCACCGTGTGGACGTGCGACCTCACCGCCGACTACGTGAAGATCAACGCTGAGTACCGTACGTAGGAGCACCCGCGTGTCCCGTCATTTCCTCTCGATTCTCGACTTCTCCGCCGAAGAACTGGGCGACACGCTGGCCCTGGCGCGGCGCATCAAGTCCGAACGGACGCTCGGTCCGCAGGCCCCGACGGCCCGTGCGCTCGCGGGGCGGCATATCGGCCTGCTGTTCGAAAAGCCCTCGCTGCGGACCCGCGTCACCTTCACGATTGGCGTCCGCGAACTCGGGGCCGAACTGGTCGAGATTCCCGCAGACGTCATGCACGCCGATCGCGAGCCACTGGTCGATGTCGCACGCAACCTCGAACGCTGGATCGACGCGGTCGTCATCCGCACGTTCGGCCAGGACCGCCTGCTCGACTTCATCGACGCTACGCCGCGGCTGTCGGTCATCAATGCCCTGTCGAACGAGGAACATCCCTGCCAGGCGCTCGCCGACATGCAGACCCTGCACGAACGGTGGGATGGCCGCCTCGAGGGACGGCGCATTGCCTTTGTCGGCGACGGCAACAACGTGTGCGCGTCGCTGGTGCATGCGGCGATGATGCTCGGCGTGTCGGTGCATGTCGCCACGCCCACAGGATACGAGTTGCCGGATGAGGTTGTTGACCAGGCCGCGGCCGTCTCGCAGCAGGGCGCGGGCCTCACCGAGTTCACCGACCCGCAGGCGGCGGTGCGCGATGTCGATGCCGTCTACACCGACGTCTGGACGTCGATGGGGCAGGAAGTCGAATATGCCCAGCGCAAGCGCAAGTTCGCGGCGTATCAGGTCAACCGGTCGCTGATGGCGCTGGCAAAAAATGACGCCGTGTTCATGCATTGCCTGCCGGCGCATCGCGGCGAGGAGGTGACCGACGAGGTCATCGAGTCGGCGGCCTCGGTGGTGTTCGACCAGGCCGAGAACCGCCTGCACGCACAGAAGGCCATGCTGCTCAAGGTGCTCGCCGGTCACTGAGCCGTCCCGAAACCCGGTACCGCATCGCGCGCGGGGTGCCTGATGCCCGAGTCGTGCCAAGCCACCACATCGGGTGAACGCCGTCTGCGCCCTCACGCGTGGCGCGGCACCATCGCTGCCGCGGACTGCGGTATACCTGTGTGATGCAGATCGACCTCAATGCCGATGTCGGGGAATCATCCGGCACCCGGGTGGTCGGCGACGACCGCGCGCTGATGCCCCATGTGACCTCGGTCAGCATTGCCTGCGGGGCTCACGCCGGCGACCTGGCAACGATGCGCGACACCCTGCGGCTGGCACGGGCTCACGGCGTGGCCGCCGGGGCCCACCCGGGCTTTGCCGACCGGGACGGCTTCGGACGCCGCGAACAGCACCTGTCGCCTGTTGCGCTGGAAGACCTCGTGCGGACGCAGCTGCAGGTGTTGGCGGACATCGCACGTGAGGAAGATGTGCCCCTGAGCCACGTTAAGCCCCACGGCGCGCTGTACAACATGGCGTGCCGGCGGCGGGACATGGCCGACGCCATCTGCCGTGCCGTGGCCACCTGCAGTCCGGGCCTCGCCGTGCTGGGCCTGCCCGGCTCAGCGCTGATTGACGCCGCGCACGCCGCCGGGCTGCGCGCCGTAAACGAAGGGTTCATCGACCGTGCCTACCATTCCGATGGCCGCCTCGTGTCGCGCGCGGTGCCCGGGGCGGTGCTGCACGACCTCGATCTCGCCACAGCGCGTGCGGTCACAATTGTGACCACAAAAACCGTTCCGACAGTGGACGGGCCGTCGATTGCCCTGCCCGTCGATACGCTCTGCATCCACGGCGACACGCCGGGGGCCTCTATTGTGGCCTCTCTCGTGCGGGCGGCACTCACGAAGGCGGGCGTCGACGTGCGGCGCTGGGACTGAGCCGAACGGCCGCAGACCCGTGCGCGACGGCACGCAGCGCCGGCACAAACCCTAGGCAGGCCCGGGGGGCCTGCCGCCCGAGCCTCAGACTTCGGATATCGCGAAGACTTACTTGACCACCAGCAGCCGATAGTTGGAAGGATGGACGAACTGCACACCGTCCTCGGTCAGCAACGCATCGTCCTCGATGGGCACGCGCAGCTTGGCACCGCCCCATTCCTCAATGGGGGAATACGCGAAGAACTCGAACGAAAACAGGTGCTGCGTACGCAGGGTGAAGGTGCGCTGCTTCGGCTGCCAGGTCGTCATCGAGGGACCGATATCGTGACCGGTGTTACCGACGGGATGGAAGCCGTACACCACATCGGTGCGGTCATCGCGGTTGGGGCGGTTGAACTCGATCACACCGTAGCCTGCGGCCGCGAGGGCCTTGTCCATATTCTTCGCGGTGTCGTCGGCGGTGAGGCCGGGCCTGATCGCCCGCTTCAGCACATCGCGCACGGCGACGGCCTTGTCGAAGGCCTGCTGGATGCTGCGGGGCGGCACCGCCTCGCCCGGCTTCAGCACATAGGCGACCCGCTTGACGTCGGTGCCGAAGTTCATCAGCTGCACGCCCCAGTCGATCATCATCACATCGCCCGGCTGAATCACGCGCGCCGTCGACGTGGCGACAATGCCGTTGGGACCCGTGACATACACCGACGGCATGTCGAACTCCGACCCGAGGCCGCGCTCGAGCAGACGATCCTGCAGCCACCACGCCACATCCTCGAGCGTGGTCTTCCCCACCGTGATGACCTCGTTCGACAGGGCGCGTTCGGCCAGTTGCACGGCGATGCCAGCCGCCTCGCCAAACGCCACGACTTCCGTGGCGACGCGGCGCGACCGGAAGTCGACCACCAGTTTTTCGGCGCTCACAAGCCGGCTGGCATACGGCTCGCCCAGTGTCTTCTTGAGGTGCGCGAACATGGTGACACTAAGTCCGTCGGCCGGTCCAATTTCGTCGGACATGTTCACGCCAATGCGTTTCGGGTCGCGCTGCCGCACGAAGTCGGCCAGCATCGTCGCGGCCGACATGCCGTCGTAGGCGCCTGACTCATTCAGCAGGTAGCCCGAGGGTCCCAGTGCGATGCGCTCGATACGGTCACCGCCCCGGTCAGTGAACATGTAGTAACCCACGCCGGTGACATACCCGCGACCGAGGTCTTTCCAGAGCGGGTCGTAGTGGTTTTCCTTCACCGCCACAATCCACATGTCGATGCCGTTGTCGCGCATCGCGCGCGGCAGCACCTGCTCAAACTTGTCCAGGCGAATCTGGCGCTCCATCTCCCAGCGGCGACGCGCTTCCTGGGCAGCCGTGTCACCGACCGAGAGACCCAACCACAGCAGGGCAAGAAAGAGGCAACGCATATCCGCGATTGTAGTCGGGCCGGGGCCTGGCCGTGCGCCGCCGTCAGCGCAGCACGGGTCCGAAGATGCGCAGGCCGGGGGGCAGGGGATGCGCTGCCAGCCAGCGGTCCTTCTGTTGCACCAGCCAGTGCAGCAGCACACACAGGGCGACCGTCGCGACGATGGCGGCTTCCCATGGCAGCAGGCGCTTGAGGGGATAGCCGAGGGCGCCGTAGACCATTTCCACGTGAATCCAGTAGACGAACAGCGACGAACGCCCGAGTGTCAGCAGCGGGCCCCACTGTAGCCCCAGCATCCAGGCCAGGGGAATGAGCGCGGCGACGATTCCGAGCCGAATGAAGAAGAACGTCGGCGAGGTCGTCCAGAAATTCACGACCGGATAGATCGCCGGCAGGAACGAGGCCGCATAGCCGCCCGCCACCGTCACGGCCGCCATCGCAGCCAGACCGACCTGCAGGGCGCGTTCACGCGCAGGGGTGCGCGCGGCATCGATCCCTTCGCCCAGCATGGCCCCGAGCAGCAGGAACGCCGTCCACGAAAACGCCGAGAACGTGGCGCGGCCAGGGGTGGGCCGCAGATACCACTCGAGCGGGTCGGGGAGCCCCGCCAGCATCGGTGTCTCTCGCACCAGGGGCGTGGCAAAGATGATGGCCAGCGCCGTTGCCAGGAACAGCAGGCTGCGTCCCAGCGACGTTCGGCCGACTCGCCACAGTACGGCCGCCAGCACCATCGACAGGCCCATGATGTTGAGGATGTCGACCTTGAGCAGGTTGAAGAGCGGCCCCCAGCCGAGCATCTGTGACTGCACGCGGAACAGGAACGCCAGACCGAAGACCTGCCATCCGCGACGCAGCGCGACCCGCCCCGCCTCGTCGACGGTAGCCTGACGGGCCCGGCGCTCGGCGGCGATGCTGAGCGCCAGTCCGGCCAGCAGCATGAACAGCGGAGCCGCCAGCCCGTTGACGAACACGGTGGCAAAGAAGCGCGAGTCGTGACGGTCGGCCTCACGCACCCAGGCATCGGTGACATGGGCGCCGACCATGGTCACCACCGCGATGCCCCGGACCGCATCGAGGTAGCACTTGCGCTCGGTCAGGAGATGACCTCGTACGTCGTGGTGAACGCGATGTCCTGCCGGAGTGTGTGCCAGACCGAACAGTACTTGTCGCGCGACAGCTGGATGGCCCGCTCGATGGCCTCGGCCGGCACGTCCCCGCCGACAACAAAGTGCAGCGTCACCGCCTCGAACCGCCGCGGCGTCTCGGCCGCGCGCTGCGCCGTCAGGCGCGTCGCAAGTGAGGTGATCGGGTGGCGGCCCTTCCTGAGAATATCGACCACATCCACCGACATGCATCCGGCCAGGCCACCGGCCAGGGCATCGACCGGGCTCGGACCTGCAGTGCTGTGCCCATCGAGGGTGAACGTGGTCTTTGCTGTCTGCGCGGCGAAGGTGAGGTCGCCGGTCCAGGTGAGATCAAGTGTAGTGACAGGGCCCGCCATTGTGCGTCGATCTTACGACAGGTCTACGGCCACCCCAGAGCCGCGCGGCTTTGGGCGTATCATCGCGCGCATGACCGTCTCACGCCGATCCGTGCGCGGCCGCCGCGCCTTCCTGCAGCAAATGCCTGGCCTTGTGGCCGCCGGGGCTCTGGTGCCCTCGATGGCCGACGCGCAGGCACCGTCCGCACCGGCCGCAGGCACCGCTGCGCCGGCCGCGCAAGGCCCGGCCGCCCTGTCGACGCCGCTCACAACGGCAGACCTCACGGCCGCGCAACGCATCGCCGGCGTCACGCTGCCAGAGGCGGAACTGACCAGGGCGCTTCCTCTCGTCTCGCGCGCACGCGGGCACATCGAGCGCATCCGGAGTGTCGAGGTCGACGCCGGTGTCGACCCGGCGTTTTCCTTTCGGCCGTCCGGCGGTCGCCCGGTCGCCGGCACCTCGGCGTTCACGATTCCGAATGTTGCCGCGCTCACACGGACGGTGGTGGCCCCCCCGCAAATCGATGCGCTGGCGTTTGCCCCGTTGACGACCCTGGCCGCCCACCTGCGGGCACGGCACGTGACCAGTACCGACCTCACCGCCATGTATCTGCGCCGGCTGAGGCAGCACGACCCGGCGCTGCACTGTGTCGTCACCCTGACCGATGCCCTGGCGTTGACACAGGCCGCTCAGGCCGATCGGGACATCGCCGAGGGTCGCTACCGCGGACCGCTGCACGGCATTCCGTACGGCATCAAGGATCTGTTTGCGACGCGCGGCATCCGCACGACATGGGGCGCTGCGCCGTATGCGACGCATATTCCCACCGAAGATGCGACGACCGTTTCCCGTCTGGCAGCGGCCGGTGCCGTGCTTGTGGCCAAGCTCGCCACGGGCGAACTGGCGATTGGCGATCTGTGGTTCGGTGGGCAGACGCGCAACCCGTGGAATGTACGGCGCGGGTCGGGCGGCTCGTCGGCGGGGCCGGCCTCGGCTGTAGCCGCCGGGCTCGTGGGCTTTGCCATCGGCACCGAAACCGGTGGATCGATCATCGGACCATCGGCCACCTGCGGGGCAACGGGGCTGCGACCGACATACGGCCGTGTTCCGCGCACGGGCTGCATGACCCTTCGCTGGACGCTCGACAAAGTCGGCCCCATCACACGGTCGACTGACGATGCCGGGCTGGTGCTGCAGTGGCTGGTGGGACCTGACGAGCAGGATGAGACGGTGGCCCCGGGTCCGTGGGTCTGGAGCGGCAGCCGCGACCTGCGCGGGCTTCGCATCGGGATCGTACGCGGCGAGTTCGACGCACCATCTGACGATGCGTCGGCCGAGGCGCGGGCGCGATGGGAGCACACTCGCCCCGCCTTCGCGGCTGCACTCGACGTGTATCGTACCGCCGGCGCGACGCTCGTGCCGGTGACGCTGCCGACACTGCCCGCGGCGTCGGTGTATGCGCTGCTCAATGCAGAGGCAGGCGCGATGTTCGATGAACTGCTGCGCTCGGGCCGCATCAACATGCTCGCCGATGCCGGCGAGAACGGGCGTGCCAATCAGCTGCGCGGGACGCGGTTCATTCCGGCGGTCGACTACATCCGCGCCCAGCGCGTGCGCACGCTGCTGCTTCGCGAGATGAATGCCCTGCTCGGCAGCGTCGACGTGTTCCTCGCGCCCTCGTCCAGCGACAGTGTCACCATTACGAACCTCACCGGGCATCCGGCGGCGGTGGTGCCGGCCGGACTCGTCGACGGCCTGCCCATCGGGCTGATGGTGACCGGCGGCCTGTGGCAGGAAGATGTGGTGCTGCGGGTGGCCTCGGCCTATCAGGACGCGACCGACTGGCACACGCGCACGCCTCCCCTGGAATAGACCTCCATGAGCCAGACGCGCGAGGTCATGCGCTTTCCCGACGCTGTCCGCCGATCGGCCGAGGTGCAGCAGTGGCTCGACTCGCACAGCGGGCCTCTTGGTGATATCGCCCGTCACTGGTTCACCCGATTGCGCGAGAGCGGAGGCGATGTGTGCGAGCTGATGCATGACGGTTGCGCGACGGCCTGCATCGGCGATGGCGCGTTTGCTTACGTCGGGGTCTACCGGGCGCATGTCTCGATCGGGTTCTTCCATGGCACCGTGCTGCCAGATCCGGAAGGCGTCCTCGAGGGTTCGGGACGGTTTATGCGGCACGTGAAGCTGACGGACGGAGACGGAGACCTGATACGACAGGCCGAGGCCCTCATCAGTGCTGCCTCCCTCGACATGCGCCGACGGCAGCATCGCGTCAGCGTGCGCATTGGGGATCTGTCATCACCGAGGTGCAGACCCTCATCGCCGAGCATCTCACCGGGATGCACGCGAATACCCCTGAGGGACACGTGCATGCCATGGCCATCGACGCCCTGCGGCATCCGTCGATCACCCTGTGGACCGCCTGGCGGGGGCCGACACTCTGCGGGTGCGGCGCCCTCAAGCAACTCGACGCGTCATCGGGTGAGATCAAGTCGATGCGCACACGCGCACTCTTCCTGAGGCAGGGCGTGGGGCAGGCCGTGCTCGACACCATCATCGGCGCGGCACATGACCGCGGATATTCGCAGCTCTTCCTCGAGACCGGCAGCGGCGAGGCGTTCGCCGCTGCCCATGCGCTCTATCTTCGGAACGGCTTCAGCTGGTGTGGCCCCTTCGGTGACTATGCGGCCACCGATTTCAACGTCTTCATGACGAAGACGATTGACGGAGCGTAGCCAGAGCGGCTCGGGGCTCGGCGGGCGCCGATCAATCCATCACGACCACGGTGCGGTTCGACCGCTGATCGCGCACCATGCCTGCCTCGAGACGCTTGGCGTAGTAGACCTTCGAGTGGGTGTTGTCCGCGGCATGGGCTTCGAACTTGAACACGTCAAAGTGCAGCTGCGCCAGTGCCGCGCGCATGTCGTGGAAGCGGTTCTTGGTCTTGGCCAGCATCACGCCACAGCCGAGGGCCGAGGCCCACAACTCGGCCTCTTCGCTGAGCGCTCGGAAGTGGCCCTGGCCGCGCCAGTCGCGCCGCGTGCCGCCGATCCATGAGTAGGCCACGCGCTGCCCGGCAAAGTCGACATGGTCGCGCACCCGTGCGACCAGATCGCACAGCTTGGGCTCGCGTTCGTCTGCGCGGAGCTCGTGCACCACCTTATAGGCCACCGGCACGAGCGAGCCAGGTTCGTCAGGCATGGGGGCTTCGACCATCAGAATCAGCGACGGTCGATCGGACAGGCGGGTCAGGATGTCGGCGGCCGTCTTGCGACGGCCGAATTCGCCAAAGTGCTCTTCGATGAACTGAATCTCGAGCGCTCCGCTCTCGAGGGGATACTGCTTGATCAGCGTGGTCACGGCGTACCTCAGGAGTGCCTCAGTAGTCCATGCCCAGAATCGTGCCAGCGTCATCCACGTCGAGGGCATGCGCCTGCGGTACCTTGCCCAGTCCGGGCATCAGCATCATGCTGCCGGCAATGGCCACGACAAACCCGGCGCCGGCCGACAGGCTGACGTCACTGATCGTGAGCGTCCAGTCATCGGGTGCCCCCATCCGGGTGGCGTCATCCGTGAACGAGTATTGCGTCTTGGCGATGCACACCGGCAGCCGATCATAGCCAAGCGCAGCCAACCGCTGCAGGCGGGCGCGGGCCCCCGGCTTGAACGCCACCGCCTTCGCGCCGTAGACCTGACGCGCCACGCCTTCGATCTTCTGCACCAGCGGCACGTCTGGGGCATAGAGTGGCCTGACCTGCGTCACATTTGCCGCGGCAGCGGCCGCCACGACGCGATCGGCCAGGTCGGTCATGCCAGCCCCGCCCTTGAGATAGCCCTCCGAGAGTGCGGCCTCGACCCCGCGCGCCCGACAATGCGCCAGCACCGCCTCAAGGTCGTCAGCCGCATCCCCGGCAAATCGGTTGAGGGCCACCACCGCAGGCACGCCCCACCGCTGCAGATTGTCGAGGTGTCGATTGAGGTTGGGATAACCCGCCGCGACTGGACCATCAGCGGCACCGCCCTGTGCACGCAGCGCCTTCAGGGTCACGATGACCACGGCCACCGAGGGCACATGTCCGCACATGGGCATCACCAGATCAAAGAACTTTTCGGCCCCGAGGTCAGCGGCAAACCCGGTCTCGTTCACGACGTAATCGGCCAGGTGCAGGCCGAGCCGCTGCGCGAGGACGCTGCTAGTGCCGTGCGCGATGTTCGCAAAGGGTCCGCCATGCACGATGGCCGGCACGCCTTCGCCGGTCTGCACCAGATTCGGCATGAGTGCATCGTTCAGCAGCACCATCATCGGCCCGACGGCCTTGAGGTCTGCGGCGGTCACCGGCTGCCCGTCGGTGTTGAAGCCCACGACGATGGCCCCCAGCCGCCGCCGCAGGTCGGCGCGGCTCTCGGCCAGCGACAGAATCGCCATGATCTCCGAGGCCGCCGTGATCACAAATCCGGTCTCGCGCGTCGGTCCGCCCTCGCGTCCGCCCAGGCCCGTCACGATGCGGCGCAGGGCGCGGTCGTTCATGTCGAGGGCGCGCGGCCAGGTGATGTCGAGGGGGTTGATCCGCAGCGCATTGCCAAAGTGCAGATGCGTGTCGAGCAGCGCCGCCAGCAGATTGTGCGCCGCGGTGATGGCGTGAAAGTCACCGTTGAAGTGCAGGTTGATCTTGTCGACCGGCACGAGTGTGGCGCGTCCCCCGCCGGTGGCCCCTCCCTTCTGCCCGAAGACCGGTCCCAGCGACGGCTCGCGCAGCGCGGCGACGGCCCGGTGGCCCCGCATGACCAGCCCCTGCGTGAGGCCGATGGTGTTGACCGTCTTGCCCTCGCCACTTGTCGTCGGTGTCATGGCCGTGACCAGCACGAGGCGACCGCGACGGATGGGAAAACGCTCGAGTGTCTCGAGGCGAATTTTGGCGGTGTATCGCCCGTACGGCTCGATCAGGTCGTCTGGCAGGTCGAGGGTGCGGGCGATGTCGGCGATGGGCTTCATCAGGCCTGATTCTATGCGACGGGGGCGGGGGTCCGAGCGTCCTACCGGGTATCATGCCGCGCACCTACCAGCTCAGGACGCGCCTCTTTGTGGCGCGCGACCTCGAGACGACCTTTGCCTTCTTTGCCGACGCCGGCAACCTGCAGCGGCTGACCCCCGCCTTCCTCAACTTCCGCATCCTGACGCCGCAGCCGATTCCGATGCGCAAGGGCGCGCTCATCGACTACCGCATCCGGATTCACGGCATTCCGGTGTGGTGGAAGACGGAAATCGCCGCATGGAATCCGCCGCACATGTTCGTCGACCAGCAGCTGCGCGGTCCCTACTGGCTGTGGCACCACACGCACACCTTTACACCCGTCGACGGTGGCACGATGGTGGAAGATACGGTGCGCTACCGCCCGATCGGGGGCGCGCTGATGCACGACCTGTTCGTCAAGCGCGACCTCGAGCGCATCTTCCTCTATCGGCAGGAAGAGATCCTGCGCGTGTTCGACGTGACGGCGCGCGACCCCATCACCGTCGAGTTCAGCCACGAGGGCTAGCGTTCAGGCGTTCTGCCGGGCGCCAGGGCCGCGGCGAGCGCGACGCCGAGCGCGGCATCCTGCCCGGCGGCCTGTGCCTTCCCGAACACTTCCACGATGGTGGCGGTCTGGTCGCCAAGGTTGGTAAAGGTGTGCATCACGCCACCCTTCAGCGCCAGCACCTCGCCGGGGCTCACCTCGCGCGGGGCCTCGCCCTCGACGGTCAGCCGCAATCTGCCGGTGAGCAGCACGAACACATGGAATGTAGCATCCGGGTGGTTGTGCATCCGGCGTGTCGCGCCGGGCTCGGCATAATCGCGCAGCACCCGGTATGGCGGCTCGTTGAGCACCTGCCCCGAGAAGAGGCCCGGATCGCCGGCCACGGGCCGCGTGATGCTGCGATCGCCGACGGCCTGGGCATGAGCCACCGAGGTCAGGGCTGCCAGCACGAACATGAGTGAAAGCGAACGGCGAAGGGTGCGCATGCGCGCGAGTGTAGCGCAGAGGTGCCGGCCGGTGTCAGGCGGGCGTATGATGCGCGGCATGCGCCTGCTGCCTGCCCTTGCCCTGCTCGTTGTGGCCGTCGATGCCTCCGGCCAGTCGCCTGCCCCCTCAGCCCCGGCGGCCCCTCGTCCGGTGCCCACGGCCGTCTGGGCCAGCAAGCCCACGACGCTGCCGCCCTATCCGCAGGGCATCAGGCCCTGGGTGACGCTGGCTGACGTGAAGGCCCGGCACGCCGGACAGCAGAACTGGACTGACGCGCTCTTCAATGACGGTCGCCTGATGGCCGAGTATGTGTCGGCGGCACCCGGCACGCGGCAGACGGCGCGCTTCCATCCAGACACGCGCGAGTGGTTCGCGGTGGTCGAGGGGGAAGTACGCGTCGATATCGAGGGGCAGCCGTCGATCACTGCGACCGGGGGTTCGCTCGTCAACATTCCCCGGCAGACGGTCTACACCGTGGAGACCCTCGGCACCCGCCCCAGCCTGCGCTTCGTGCTCAACGTGGCCAACGCGAAGACGTTTTTCGTGGCCGAGTCATCTGCGCCGCCCGCGCAGGCACCGCCGCCGGGTGCCGCCTGGATGGCCACGACCATCAACCGGAATCCCGGGCGCTATGACGAGTTCAACCAGCCGCATGTCAACATCCACGAGCAGGTCGCGCGCAACCCGTTGTATACCGGCGGGCGCTTCGTGCGCGACGACAAGAGCGAGATGCTGATCATCGGCGGCTACGAGCGGAACATGCCGCCGCTCGACCCGAATGATCGCGGGCACTTCCACGCCGAGAGTGCCGAGGCCTGGCTCGTGTTCGCCGGCCAGATTCGTTATGCCTTCGAAGGTCAGCCGCCATTCATCGCCAGTGCGGGCGACGTCGTGTATGTGCCGTCCAACACCTGGCACGCCACCCGGTTCATCGGCGAACCGTGGTCGTGCCGGCTCTCGATCACCGAATACGTCGGCAATACCCTCGTGCTCGAACCGCGGGCCACGCCGCGTCCGCCGGGAAGGTAACGACGGACAGACAGGCGCGCCCACAGCCGATCGTCCTGTAATCGGCACGCCCCCGCGCGCGCGTGAATGCAGAGGGGGGACGTATAATTCCGCCCATCATGCTTCTGGCCATTCCGAAGGAGTGCCGCGCCGGCGAACGTCGCGTGGCCGCCAGCCCCGAGAACGTCGCGCGTCTCGTCAACATGGGCTTTGCCGTCACGGTGGAATCAGGCGCAGGCTTCGCCGCCTCGTTCAGTGACGATGCCTACAGGGCCGCCGGGGCGGGCATCGAGGCCGACACCCGCGCGCTATGGACGGCCGGCGACATCGTACTCAAGGTGCAGCCCCCAGACACGCATCCGGCGCTCGGCATGCATGAAGCCGACCTGCTCCGCCAGGGCGGCACGATGATCAGCCTCCTCTATCCGGGGCGCAATACCGACCTGGTGCAGCGGCTGCAGGCCCGCAAGGCCACCGTGTTCGCGATGGACGCGGTGCCCCGCATCACCCGCGCCCAGAAGCTTGACGCGCTGTCGTCGATGGCCAACATCGCCGGCTACCGCGCCATCGTCGAAGCCGCCACGTGCTATGGCCGCTTTTTCACCGGCCAGATGACCGCGGCCGGCAAGGTGCCGCCTGCCAAGGTGCTGGTCATCGGCGCCGGTGTGGCCGGGCTTGCCGCCATCGGGACCGCGCGCGGGCTTGGCGCGATTGTCCGAGCGTTCGATACACGCCCGGCCGTCAAGGAGCAGGTGCAGAGTATGGGCGCCGAGTTCATCGAACTCGACGTGCAGGAGGATGGCGACGGTGGCGGCGGCTATGCGAAAGAGATGAGCCCTGCGTTCATCGCAGCCGAGATCGCGATGTTCGCTGCACAGGCACGCGACGTTGACATCATCATCACGACGGCCCTCATTCCCAACAAGCCCGCGCCGGTGCTCATCACCGACGAGATGGTCGCCAGCATGCGGCCCGGCTCGGTCATCGTCGACCTGGCGGCAGAGACCGGTGGCAACTGCGCCCTCACCGTGCCCGGGCAGGCCGTCGTGCGCCACGGCGTACACATCGTCGGCTACACCGACCTGCCGAGTCGCATGGCCCCGACGGCCAGCACGCTCTACGGCAACAACCTCGCCCACCTGCTGTCGGACATGGGCGGCGGCACCGGCTTCCACATCAACCTCGAGGACGAAGTGGTGCGCGGAGCGATTGTGCTGCACGAGGGCACGTTGCTATGGCCCGCACCGACGCGTGAACCGTCACCCGCGCCTGCGGCAAAGGCCCCGGCCGCACCCGCGCAGGCCCCCGCCCCCGCGGCACCCGCCACGAAACCCGCAACGCCAAAGGCCAAGAGCGGACACGGACACGGCGCCGCGAGCGACGTCCCTCCGGGATCGGGCAGCCTCATCGCCGTCGGCGTGGGTGCGCTGGCGTTTGCCGGCATTGGCCTAGTGGCACCGCCGTCGTTCCTCGCGCACCTCACGGTGTTTGCGCTGGCCTGCGTGGTGGGCTGGCAGGTGGTCTGGAATGTGACCCCGGCCCTGCACACGCCGCTCATGAGCGTGACCAATGCCATCAGCGGCATCATTGTCATCGGTGGCCTGCTGCAGGTGAGCGGCCCGATCTCCGACCCGGCCGTCGTGCTGGGCGGCCTGGCCATCCTGCTGGCCACCATCAACATCGCCGGGGGCTTTCTGGTCACCCAGCGCATGCTGAAGATGTTCAGTCGCGACTAGGCGCGCGGTCACACACCGTCGAACACTTCGGGGAATCTCGTGCCTGTCTCTCTTGTCACCGTCTCGTACATCCTGGCCGGCCTGCTGTTCATCGTCAGCCTGGGCGGCCTCTCGGCGCAGACCACCGCACGGCGCGGCAACCTCTACGGCATCCTGGGCATGCTGCTCGCGGTGCTGGCCACGGTGCTCGCCCCTCAGGTCACCAGCTACGGTCTGCTGATCGGCATGCTGGTCGTGGGCGGAGCCATCGGCGCGGTGCTTGCGGCGCGCGTCGAGATGACCGCTATGCCGCAGCTGGTTGCCATCCTGCACAGCTTTGTCGGCGCGGCCGCCGTGCTCGTGGGCTTTGCCTCGCTGCTCGGCCCGTCGACCGGGCTCGCCGGTGCCGAAGCCCGCATCCATGAAGTGGAAATCTTCATCGGCGTCTTCATCGGGGCCGTCACCTTCACCGGTTCAGTCATCGCATTCGGGAAGCTGCAGGGTGTCATCGCCAGCAAGCCCTTGCTGCTGCCCGGCCGCCATGTACTCAACCTGGGGATGATTGCTACCTGCATCGTGCTGGCCATGCAGTTTGTCGGCGTGGAAGGCCCGGGGGGCCATCCACCCGTGATGCCGCTGGTGCTGTGCGCCGGGCTCGCCGCGCTCGTGGGCATTCATCTGGTCATGGCGATTGGCGGCGCCGACATGCCGGTCGTCGTGTCGATGCTCAACAGCTATTCGGGCTGGGCGGCGTCGGCCGCCGGCTTCATGCTGGCCAACGATCTGCTGATCATCACCGGTGCCCTCGTCGGCTCGAGCGGCGCCATTCTGAGCTACATCATGTGCGCGGCCATGAACCGCTCGTTCCTGAGCGTCATTCTCGGCGGCTTCGGAGCGGCGGAAGGAGCCGCCCCGGCCGCCGGTGCCGCCCCCCAGGGCGAGGTCGTGGCGATTACCGCCGCCGACACGGCCGACCTGCTGCGGCAGGCCTCGCGCGTCATCATCGTGCCCGGGTACGGCATGGCCGTGGCCCAGGCCCAGTATCCGCTCTACGAAATCACCAAACTGCTGCGCGAGCGCGGCGTCGAGGTGCGCTTTGCCATCCACCCGGTGGCCGGTCGCCTGCCCGGGCACATGAATGTGCTGCTGGCCGAGGCCAAGGTGCCCTACGACATCGTCCTTGAGATGGACGAGATCAACGACGACTTCCCCGAGACCGATGTCGTCATCGTCATCGGCGCCAACGACATCGTGAATCCTGGTGCGCTCGACGATCCGTCGAGCCCCATTTACGGCATGCCCGTGCTCGAGGTGTGGAAGGCCCGCACGAGCATCGTGCTCAAGCGCGGCATGGCCAGCGGCTATGCCGGCGTCGAGAACCCGCTGTTCTACCTCGGTAACACGCGCATGCTCTTCGGCGACGCGAAGAAGACCGTCGACGCCCTGCTGGCCGCGCTGCGCGACTGAGGCGCGGCACCCGGCGACGGGCCGCGAACGGGCCCGTCGCGCCCCCGATGCGTCAGGCCGTCGGCGCGTCGGGCTGCTCGGCGGCCGCGCGCATCGCCTTCCAGAGCGCCTCCACATGGATGCGCTCGGTCTGTTCTGCTCCGATCGAGACGCGCACCATCCAGTGCCCGTCGAGCAGCGCCGGCGTCAGATAGGCCGCACCCGACGCATTCACACGCTCGCACCACGCCAGGGTATGCCGGTCAAGCGCCTCGCCGGCGCACCCAGCCGGAATGTGCCGTACGCACACCGTCTGCAGCGGCACCGGTGCCACGACATACCAGTCAGGGCACGTGCGCACCTGGGCATCGAGCCACCGTGCATGGTCGAGATCACGGCGCAGCCGCGCCTGCAGCCCTGAGACGCCCTGCTCGCGCATCAGGAACCACAGCTTGAGTGCACGGAACCGCCGCCCGAGGGGAATACCCCAGTCGCGATAGTTCGTCACACGATCATCGACCGCGGTGCGCAGATAGCTCGGGTTGGTCGACATGACGCGCACAAGATGCTGCGGGTCGCGCACGCAGTAGAGCGAACAGTCGAATGCCGCCCCGAGCCATTTGTGGGGATTGAGCACGAGCGAATCGGCGTGTTCCACCCCGGCCCACAGATGGCGGCACTCGGGCAGAATCATCGCCGACCCGGCCATCGCCGCGTCGACATGCATCCAGAGGCCATGGCCCCGTGCTACCTGCGCGATCGCTTCCAGGGGATCGCACGCGGTCGTCGAGGTCGAGCCGGTCGTGGCCACGACCGCGCATGGGTGCAGCCCCGCTGTACGATCGGCCTGCACCGCCGCCTCGAGCGCCTCGGGGTTCATGGCATACGTGGCATCGTGCGCCACCACCCGCACATGCGCCCGCCCGAACCCGGCGAGCAGTGCGGCCTTGTCGACCGAGCTATGGCTGTGGGCCGAGACGTACACGACCAGCGGCGCCTCCTCAGCCTGCAGCCCGCCCCGGGTGGCGCCGAAGCCGGTGGTGCGCTCGCGCGCGCACAGCAGTGCCAGCAGGCTCGACGTCGAGGCTGTGTCCTGAATCACGCCGTGCCACCCCTCGGCCAGGCCCAGCATCTGCCGCATCCAGTTGGTCGTCACTTCCTCGATTTCACTCAGGGCCGGGCTCGACTGCCAGGTGAGCCCCAGCACGCCAAGTCCGGTGCTGAGATAGTCACCGAGCACACTGGCGGGCAGGCCGTTGCACGGGAAATAGCCAAAGAACGACGGATGCTGCCAGTGCGTGAGCCCTGGCATCACCACGCGCTCGACATCGGCGAGCACCTGCGCAAACGGCTCGGGGTCGGCGGGCGGTGCCGCTGGTAGCATCGCCTTGATGTCACCCGGGGCGACCGTGGCGCGCACGGGCCGTGTGGCCACCTGGTCCCGATAGTCAGCCACCATGTCGACAATCGCGTGCCCGAAACGACGGAATTCCTCTGAAGTCATGGCGCCCATGATAGGGGAAGGCGGGAAATTCGCTACGATGGGACGTTCTGACCCCATGACTGGTCAGGCGGGAGGAATCACCGTGAAGCAGATGACATGGGCAGTGGTGGTGGCGGCAGGCCTGGCAGCCGCTGTGCATCTCGTGCAGGCACAGGGTGCGGCGCAGGCGGATGCGAAGATGAGCTTCTTCATCACGAGCGTGGGCTCGGGCAACGGGGCCAACCTGGGCGGCCTGGCGGGAGCGGATGCGCACTGCCAGAAGCTGGCCGGTGCCGTCGGGGCCGGCAGCAAGCAGTGGCGCGCCTACCTGAGCACGCAGGGCCCCAATGCCGTGCACGCCAAGGACCGCATCGGCGCGGGACCGTGGTTCAACAGCGAGGGCGTGCAGATCGCTGCGAGCGTGGCCGACCTGCACTCGGACAAGAATGGCCTGACCAAGGAAACGCAGCTTAACGAGAAGGGCCAGGTCGTCAACGGTCGTGGTGACACGCCGAATCAGCACGACATCCTCACGGGCTCGAATCTCGACGGCACGGCGTTCCCGGCCGGCGAAGACCACACGTGCAGCAACTGGACGAGCCAGGATGCCGGCTCGGCGCAGATGGGCCACCACGACCGCCAGGGCGGCGGCGCCAACCCCACGTCATGGAACAACGCACACGCCTCAAAGGGCTGCAGCCAGCCGAACCTGATTGCCACGGGCGGCAACGGCTACTTCTACTGCTTCAACGCGAAGTAGCGCACACACGCGGCATGGCCGGGGCTCGGGCTCCGGCCGTGTCACCTGGTGGGCGTCTGGCCCCGCACGCCCGCGACTGAGCCGCCGCTCAGCGTTCGACGGCCGGCACCATCGCCTGGTGCACCAGCGTCTGGAACTTGCTGCGAATGTCTGACGTGTTGGGCAGCTGGTTGATCATCAGCAGCATCACCAGGCGCCCCTCGGGATCGACGCGATACACCGACGAATAGGCGCCCGCCCATCCGAAGGCACCGGCCGGTTCGAGACCGTTGCCGCCCGTGCGGTCGGTCGTTTCAAAGCCCAGTCCCCAGCCCATTCCGCGCGTGCTGTAGATCGTGCCGATCTGATTGGTGGTCATCAGGGCCACGCTGCGCGGCGACAGCAGCCGCACGCCGTCAATCGCCCCGCCACGCCTCACCATCTCGAGAAACCGGCCGTAGTCGCGCGCCGTCGACACCAGGCCGGCACCGCCCGAGAAGCTGCGCCGCGCGCCCTCGGCGTAGTGGCCCTGCCCGCGCGGGCCCTCGGGCGCACGCACAAGCGAGCCGTCGGGCTCGCTGGCGTACACCGTCACCAGCCGCGCGCGCTTGTCCGCGGGCACAAAGAAGTGCGTGTCGCGCAGGCCCAGCGGCTCGAAAATACGGGTGCGGAAGAACACATCAAGGGTCTGTCCCGAGGCCCGCTCGACCACACAGCCGAGAATATCGGTGTTGTAGCCATACACCCAGGCCTCGCCCGGCTGTGCATCAAACGGCAGCGTCGCCAGACGTTCCATGGTGTCGCAGATGGGCTCGGCCTTGTCGGCGGTATACCAGCCCATGCCAGCCGCGGGCCCGAGTCCCTTGGCCTCGTAGAGGCTCGCCAGTCGCGGCGTCGTGCCATACGAGATGCCTGCGGTATGTGTCAGCAGGTCGCTGATGGTGATCGCCCGTTTCGCAGGAACAATCGCAGCCGAGCCGTCGGGCCCCACGACACTGACCGAGGTCTTCGCGAACGCAGGAATGAATCGCGAGACCGGATCGGTGATGCCGATGCGCCCCTCTTCCACCAGCATCATGATGGCCACGCTGGTGACAGCTTTGGTCTGGGACGCGATGCGGAACAGGCTGTCGGCCGTCATCGGCACTTTGGCTTCACGGTCACGCCAGCCGGCCGCCACTTCGAGGGCCGGGACGCCGTCCTGCAGCACCAGCACCACCGCGCCGCCAATCTTCTGATCAGCCGCATACTGCTCGACCAGTTGGCGCAGCCGTCCCAGGCGCCCGGGGTCGAGCGTCAGGGTCGGTACCGCCGCGGTGTTCGCCGCGCGAGTCGCCGTCGTCGGACGGGCCACGGGACGGGCCCCAGGCGGCTGGACCGCCACGGGTGCGGATGCCGGCGCCTGAGCCGACATCGCGGGCCCCATAACGAGAGAGGCGAGGGTCAGCCCCGCTACGAGTGAAGCCACGGTGCGCATGGCGCATACTTTACTTCGAACGCGCCGTCCTGAGAGACTTTTCCAGCTCGGTGGCCGCATGGCTCTTCACAATGATGCTAATGCGCCGGTTCCTCGGGTCGAGCGGATTGTCGGCCATGCGCTGCTCGAATGTACCGCTCAGGCCCCCGCTCAGCAGTGCCCGAGCACGGCTGCCCACGGTGTGCATCGGCGTGCCCGAGGTGAACTCGCCCAGCATTTCCACTTCCTTGCTGCGCTCCATCACCCGCTGATAGGTGTGCTCGAACTCGTCGAGGTCGAGCGGCTTCAGCACATAGTCAGCGGCCCCGACTCTGACCCCGAGAATCGCGGCCTCGAGCGACGCCTGGCTGGTCACAATCAGCACCTGCGACGTCGCGCGGGACTGGCGCGCCGCGTGCAGAATGGCGAAGCCGTCGGCGTCGGGCAGGTTGAGTTCGGTCACGACCAGCCCGTAGCGTCCCCCCGACCGCTGCAGGGTGCCGATGGCCGTCCGGCCGTCGACGGCGGTCGTGATCCGCAACGACTGGCCCGCCATGAAGTCAGCCACCTGCTGTCGGGTCAGGTCGTCGGGGTCGACGACCAGCACCTGAAGGGGAACGGAAGGAGAGGGGCGCTGATCTTTAGGCATGGCGACGGAACGACTCTCCACCCTAATCGGCATGCCGCCGGAACTCTTGAGGCCGATAGGCGACCATGGCTGACAGTGATAGAGTCGGCGACGGAAACACCGATATGAGTGCCCTGCCCCCGCCCTGCCGCACCCTCGGTGCAGAGCTGGCTGCGGCCCGAGAGGCCAGCGGCCTGTCCGAGGAGGCGATGGCCGCCAGACTCCTGCTATCCAAGCGCCAGCTGGTCAGCCTCGAACAGGCAGAACTCATTGGCTTCTATGGCCTCTCGTATTACCGCATGGCCTTGCGGAAATACGTGGACGCCGTCGGCCTTCCCATCGACCGCCTGCACCGCATCGACTGGTCCGGGGCCGACCCGGGTCGCATCTCGTCCCGTGGCGACGTGGGCGAACCCTCGGTCAGTTTTGACGATGACACCACGCGGTCGCGGCTGCCGGCCGCTGCGGCCGTGGCGCTCGTCGTCCTCTCGGCTGCCGGGTATCTCGTCTGGAGCAGCCGCCCCGACTGGCTGCCTCTGCAGACCGCGGCCATCAACGTCGCTGATCTGCCCTCCGCGCCACCGCAGGGGCTACCCCCGGCCGCACCCGAGTCTGTGCCTCCACCCTCTGACGAAGTGCCCGGCCTCGCACCCTCGGGCACGTCGGCCCTCGCGCCTGACGCCGACCTTCCTCCCCCACCGACTGAGCCAGTGCCGTTCAGTGCCCGCGACACCGACACCTCCCTTGAGGGCATTCGGGTCGCCGTCGGCAACAGCACCTGGGTCTTCGCACGCTTCGACGATAACGCCACGCTGGAACGCAGCATCGCCGGCGGAACCAGCCTCGACCTCGAACGCTTTCCCGTCTATCTGGCCGTGGGCTCAGCCGACGGTGTCACACTCATCGTCAATGGGCGCCCTGTCTCCCTGACCCCATTCGCGCGCAACGGAGAAATTCGCCTGTCGCGCCAGGAACTGGCCACGCTGCGTCCCTGAGGTCCCCGGGCGGCACGCCGAGGTGTGCCGCTGCCACTTTCCGTTGAAATTCCCCACGACGCGGCGACAATTGGGCATGCGTCTCGCCTTCCGCCTGCTGCTGCTCCCGGTCGCCGGCCTCCTCGGCTGCACCCCCTCAACACCACAGGTCTCGCCGGCCACCCTCCTCCTGCGCAACGGACACATCGTCACGATGGATCGGGATCGGCCCACCGCGCAGGCCCTCGCCGTCCGCAACGACCGCATCGTGGCCCTCGGGACGAATGAGGCTCTCGCCGTCTACGCGGGGCCGGAGACGACGGTGATCGACCTGGCCGGCCAGACTGCCGTGCCGGGCCTCATCGAGGGACATGGACACTTCCTCGCGCTCGGTCAGTCGCGCATGGTCCTCGACCTGATGGACATGAAGAGCTACGACGAGATCGTGGCCGCCGTCGCAGCAGCCGCGAAGACCGCCGCACCAGGCACGTGGATTCAGGGCCGCGGCTGGCACCAGGAAAAATGGTCTACCCCGCCCGTGCCTGCCGTCGAAGGCTTCCCTGTGCACGACGCCCTGAGCGCCGTAGCGCCAAACCACCCCGTCGTCCTCGAACATGCCAGCGGCCATGCCTTGCTGGCCAACGCCCGCGCGATGGCACTGGCGGGGGTGACATCCACCACGAAGGCGCCGGCGGGTGGTGACATCCTCATGGGACGCGGCGGGCAGCCCTCGGGCATCTTCCGAGAGACCGCCTCGGGCCTCATCGAACAGGCGCTCGAGCGCTGGCAGGCGTCCCGCACGCCCGAAGAACGCCGGGCCGACATGCAGCGCCAGGTCACACTGGCCGCGCAGACGGCCATCGAACACGGCATCACCAGTTTTCAGGATGCCGGCAGTTCGTTCGAGACCGTGGCGCTCTTCAAGCAGATGGCCCGTGACGGACAACTGGGTGTGCGCCTGTGGGTGATGGTGCGCGATTCGAACGAGCGGCTCCGGGCCCGGCTGCCGCAGGAACGCGTCATCGGCATGGCCGAACAGCGGCTAACGGTGGCCGCCATCAAGGTGACCGCCGACGGCGCACTCGGTTCGCGCGGCGCCTGGATGCTCGATCCCTACAGCGATGCCCCGGGCAGCACCGGACTCAGCACCGTGCCCATGGCCCAGATTGCCGAGACCGCCACCATCGCGGCCGAGACGGAAACGCAGCTGGCCGTGCACGCCATCGGTGATCGGGCTAACCGCGAAACACTCGATGTGTATGCGGCCGCCTTCCGCGCCCATCCAGAGCGCAGCGACTGGCGATGGCGGATCGAGCATGCACAGCATGTGTCGCCCGCCGATGTGCCCCGCTTCGCGCAGCTGGGTGTGATTGCCTCGATGCAGGGGATTCACGCGACGTCCGATGCGCCCTATGTGCTGGCCCGGCTTGGCCCCGATCGCGCCGCCTCGGGGGCCTATATCTGGAAGACCTTCCTCGACGCCGGCGTCATCGTCAGCAATGGTACCGATGTGCCCGTCGAACGCATCGACCCGATCGCCAACTTCCACGCCACCGTCACGCGGCGCACACGCGACGGGTCGGTGTTCTACGGCAACCAGCGCATGACGCGCGAGCAGGCGTTGCGGTCATACACATGGAATGCCGCGTATGCCGCACGCGAAGAGGCCATCAAGGGGTCGCTGTCGGTGGGCAAGCTGGCAGACATCACCGTGCTGTCACAGGACCTGCTGACCGTGCCTGATGACGCGCTGCTGAACACACGCGTGGTGAAGACGATCATCGGTGGAAAGGTTTTGTATGGATCATAGGCCCCGTGTACCGCTCGCCGTCCTGCCGACGCCCATCACCGACGCGGTGCGGCTGCGCGAGGCTCTGGGGGGCCCGGCACGCAGCCCCCGCATTCTGATCAAGCGGGACGACCTGACCGGGCTCGGGCTCGGGGGCAACAAGGCGCGCAAGCTCGAGTATCTGGTGGCCGATGCCCTGGCCGCCGGGGCACACACGTTGATCACCACCGGGGCCGTGCAGTCGAATCACGCACGAATGACAGCGGCGGCGGCCCGCATCGCCGGCCTCCGGTGCATCCTCGTGCTCACCGCACACAGCGAGGCACCGGCCCTCGAAGGCAACTTCCTGCTCGATCACCTGTTCGGCGCCGAGATCCGTCTGGTACCGTCCACCGATCCCATGCTGGCGGTGGGCGATGATGCCCCGGTGGTGGCGCAGGCGGTGGCCGACGAGCAGGCCGCCGGGCGCGTGCCGTATGTGATTCCGGTGGGTGGCTCGAGTCCGGTGGGCACGCTCGGCTATGTGCAGGGCACGGCCGAACTGGTGGCCCAGTTGCAGGCCCTGCAGATTGCGCCGTCGCGCCTCTACTACGCCAGCGGGTCACGAGGCACACAAGCAGGCCTCACGCTGGGGGCAAAGCTGAGCGACGCACCCTATCGTCTCTGGGGCGTGGCGGTCAGTGCCGGTGAACCCGAAAAAATTGAACGCGCCAGACGCGCGGCGAACGATGCGGCAGCACTGCTCGGCGTGGACACCCGCGTGACGCACGAGGATCTGTTCACCGAACAGGGCTTCATCGGCGAGGGTTACGGTATTCCCACCGCCGAGGGACTCGACGCGATCGAGCTCCTCGCACAGACCGAAGCCATCCTGCTCGACCCGTGCTACACGTCCAAGGGGTGTGCGGCCCTGCTGCGGCACATCCGCCAGGGCGCGATCGGCCCGGACGAGACGGTGGTGTTCCTGCATACCGGCGGCGCCCCGGCGCTCTTCACGTCGCGCTATCGGCAACAGCGTGCTGAGACCGCAGCCGCAGGCAGGCCGACCGCGGACGAGTCCACGGGACCGCGTTAGGGCAGCAGCTCAGCCCCGACACGCCACGAGAGCCACAGCATCGCGGTGCCGGTCAGCACATCGAGTGTGCGGCCCACGTCCCTGCGGGCCACGATGCGTCGCAGCCCGTGGAAGGCCATCACCCAGGCCGAGTGGCACGCGAAGGCCATCGACACGTGCGACACCGCCAGCAGCGCATAGTAGCCGCGCGGCGGATTCGGGGGCACAAAGGTCGGCACGACCGCGAGATAGAAGCTGATGATGGCCGGGTTGAGCAGGTTGACGCCCACGGCCTCGAGAAAAGCCGTGCGATGCGGCCGGTCGGCACCCGCCGATGACACCTGGCGATCGGTGTCGAGCACCGCCGGGGCCAGCGTCCACGACTGCGCCACGCGACGCAGGCTCGACACACCCAGCCACGCCAGATACAGCGCGCCTCCAAGCCTGATGACCGACAGCACGAACGGCCAGCGACCGACGGCGACCCACAGCCCGAGCCCGGCGAGAGAGGCATGGGTCGCATTGGCCGCCGCAGCGCCGAACGCGGCGGCCAGTCCTGTGCGGTGTCCGCCGGCCAGTGTCTGGCGCACCACCACGGCGGTCGTGGCCCCCGGTGTCAGCACCAGCAGGGCCGTCACGCTCAGATAGGCCAGCAGCAGCGGCGTCACCACGCCTCCGGGGCCGCCTCCCAGCGCACGACCAGCCACTGCACCAGCTGGGCGCCCATCAGCAGGCTCGCCAGGCTCAGGTGCAGCACCTGGGGTGCCGGCTGCAGCGCCACGTAGGCCAGGCCGGCACCGAGCAGCGTCTGTGCCACGGCGAGGCCCACGACAATGTGCGTCCAGCGACGCACGAGTCGTTCATGCGTGTGGCGAGACCACACGACCAGCAGCGACACCAGCGTCATCGATACCACGCCGAGTGAGAGCACGCGGTGGGCCCCGTCCCACCATCCCACCGTCGACAGCACCACGGCCCGTGCCACTCCGGCATCGAGTCCGTCATCGACGGCACCGCGCACCTGCGTCCCGAGCGCCACCTGCACATACGTCAGGACGATGGTGGCGGCAATGGTGAGGGCCAGCGTGCGGCGGTGTGCCGCCTCTTCGGGAGGCAGCGCGGCAGACGCGGCCTGCGGCCGACGGTACCAGGCGTAGGCCGTGGCGTACAGCAGCAGCTGCACGATCACGATGGCCACCACGAGGTGGGCGGTCACAATCCACGGGGCCAGCTCATGTGCGACCACGCGTCCGCCGAGCCAGCCCTCATAGCCGGTCAGCAGCAGTGCCGCCACCGACGGCCACCGGATGTGCCCTTCGCGACGGTGGTGTCGCCACGCGGACAGAACCGTGCCGAAGATGAAGAAGCCGACCGTCACGCCGAGCAGGCGATTGAGGTATTCGGTCCACATGAGCGTGGCATTGAACTGGTCGGCGGAAAACTGCGGCGGCAGCGCCTCGACCGACATCGGGGGAATCCACGAGCCGAAACAGCGCGGCCAGTCGGGACAGCCGAGTCCGGCGCCCGAGGCCCTGACGAGGCTGCCCACCAGAATCAGCGCGTAGGTGAGCGCGGTCGTCCACAGTGCCAGCCGCATGAAGGGGGTGCGTGTCGTGCCAGCCATCGCCCATCGATTATCCCCTGCCGGGCCTTCTGCTAGCATGGCGCCACCCTTTCAAGGAGTCTCCCCGATGTCGACCCCGCTGACTCGTCGCCAGTTCGTGCAGACCGGTGCTGCCGCCGGCGCTGCGCTGACCGCCTCCACCCGACTGTTCGGTCAGGCCCCCGCCGTGCAGACCGGCATCAAGCCCGTCGTCATTGCCTCCGATAACGGCAATGTCTACCGCAATGGCGGGCCGAAGACCGGCGTGCAGCTGGCCTTCGACCTCATGACCGGCGGCACCGATGTGCTCGACGCGCTCATCGCCGGCGTCAATCTCTGCGAGCTCGACCCGGGAGACACCAGCGTTGGCTACGGTGGCCTGCCGAATGCCGATGGTGTGGTGCAGCTCGATTCGTGCTGCATGCACGGCCCCCGGAAGCAGGCCGGTGGCGTCTCGGGCATCGAGGGCGTCCGCACGCCGTCGCTGGTGGCGCGCGCCGTGATGGATCAGACCGACCATCACCTGCTGACGGGTACTGGCGCGCAGGAGTTTGCACGGCGCCTCGGCTTCACCGTCGAAGGCGACCTCAATACGCCAACCTCGCGGAAGCTGTGGCTCGAGTGGAAGCGGCGCGTCGATCCCCAGCACTATCTCGACCCCGCACGACGCGGCGACGCCGCGCTGGTCGCCGGCCTGTCGATGGTGCGCGACGGTCTCATCGATCCCAATCATTTCTGGGGCACGATCAACTGCGACGGCATCAACTCGCGCGGCGAGATCTGCGGCGTGACGACGACAAGCGGCATGGCGTGGAAGATTCCCGGGCGCGTGGGCGACTCGCCCATTCTCGGGGCCGGCCTCTATGTCGACGGCGACGTCGGTGCCGCAGGATCGACCGGGCGTGGTGAGGCCAACCTCTACAACCTCTCGTCGTTCCTCATCGTCGAGCAGATGCGTCAGGGTCGATCTCCGAAGGATGCGGCCATGGAGGCGCTGCGGCGCGTGCAGAAGAACACCGTGGAGAAGCGGCTGCTGAACAGTCGCGGCCTGCCGAACTTCGGGCTCAACTTTTATGTGCTCAATACGCGTGGCCAGTGGGCAGCCGTGTCGATGTATCCCTCGAAGTTTGCCCTGTGCACCGAGAACGGTCCGCAGACGCTCGACACCGAACCGTTGTTCACCGGCGACCCGCTCGCGTGATGACCGGGCCGGGTGCGTCACAGCGCATCCGGTCGCGATCAGGGCTCCCGCCAGGCCCGTGTTTCCAGCAGGCGCCCGGCCGCCAGGTCGGCCGGGCGATCGATGGCGCGAGCGGGCAAGGCGGCGTGCCGCTGACGCACCAGCACTTCTTCCGACTGATCGAGCACCCACCACACCTGCCAGCCGTCGCGCCGAGCGGCGGTCAGGGCGCGCTGCAGCGTGACCGTGTCGACCGCATCCCAGCGGATGATCGGCGCTGAGGTCAGGTGGCGCATGGCGCCGCTCTGCTCGCCCGCCACCAGCACGGTGCGGCCCTCGAGTCGAGGGCGCAGTTCCTCGGCCAGGGCCGTCACGCGATTCGCCAGCGGCGTGAACGCCCAGACCTCAAGCTGGCGTGCACGCCACGCCCCGGTGGCGAGCAGCACCGCCGCCAGTGTCAGCGTCCCGAGGGCCGCCTGGGGCCGTGTCAGTAGTGCCAGGATGCGCTGTGCCGCCCCTCCCGCTGCGGCAGCGAGCAGAGCCCACACGGGCAGCAGAAACCGCAGGTACGTCCAGCGCTCGAACGGTGCATAGATGAGGTAGGCCGCGATCACACCCGCGGTAAAGCACACGAACGGCCACGCGTGCGATGGGCGTGCGTCATCCCCCGCAGGCAGGGCCATGCCCACGGCCACCATCATGAGGGCGACCAGCATCGGCCACTCGGCCTCGAGCATCCACCCCGCATACAAGCCGATGTTGGTGGTGATGTAGGCAGCCGAGAACAGCTCGGCTGTTGTTCCGTAGCCCGACTGCAGAGGCGATCCATACCACTGCCACTGCAGGCCTGCGACCACAAGACCCGCCGCCACCACCCACAGGCGGCCACGCGTCGCCTGGCCCACGACGCCAGCACCCAGCATGGCAGCAGGGCGAGCGGCGCAAGGTTGGGCCTGATCAGCACGGCCAGCGCGGTCATGGCCCCGGTCTGCCCCGCATGCTGCCTGGCTGCACCGTGCCACGCCAGCGCCCACGCCGCAGCGGCAGGCACGTCGCTCATCACGCCGAGGGACTGATGCCACACGGTTGGCGAGGCGACGATCAGTGCGGCTGCCACGGCGCCGCCCGCGGCGCCTCCGGTCGTGCGTCCCAGAGCACCGGCCATCAGCACCAGCACCGCCGCCGCGCCGGCGGTCACCAGTCGCGCCGCGGCATCACCGCCAATCGCCCACAGTGGAGCCATCAGCAGCGGCAGCCCTGCCGCATACGTCGGCACCTGCGCTGCGGGCATCAGTGCGGGGCGCCATCCCAGCGGCACACTCACCATGGGCACAGCGGGCCACTCCGGAATGCGCACCAGGTCATCAGCAAGATACAGATGTCCGTGGGCCCACAGGGCTGCCTGACTGAGATAGCCCGAGGCATCGGCCCCGGCGGGTGACGCCGTACCGAGCGACCACGTGCCGATCAGCATGCCGAGGGCCAACAGCTTCGGCAGGTGAACCAGGTGCCGGTCGAGTGTGTCGCCGCACATGTCGACATCACGTCGTACGGCACCGGCGCGGACCGCCAGCGTCATCCACAGCAGCACAAGGCCGCCGGCCACCCACAACGCGCCACGCGGCGAGCGCATCGACAGCCGCAGGCCCAGCAGCACGCCGGCCCCGCCGCCAGTGGTCGCGACCGTCAGCGCCGTCAGCAGTGCGACCAGCGCGGCCGCCAGCAGCCCCCTGCGCCAGCGATCAGCGCGGAGGAATCGTCCAGAAGAAGATGCGTCGGCCATCGACGGTCAGCGTCTGCTCCGGCTCCCACGCGCCCATGCGGAAGGCATGCGACACGATGCGCGTGCCTGGTTTCAGTTCACGGCGCAGCTTCGGCAGCAGGCGCTCGTTGATCGAATCGAGCAGATAGACGGTGACCACGGTCGCTTCGCCGAGCGGTTGCTGAAACAGGTCGCCCTGCACCGTCCGCACCTTGTCGCCGACGCCACTGCGGGCGATGTGTTCGTCGGCTTCGCGAATGCGCTCGGGATCGATGTCGATGCACACCCCGCGCGCCCCGAACTTCTTCGCCGCGGTGACCGGAATGCGCCCATCGCCGCAGCCGAGGTCGTACACCACATCGGCGCTGGTGACCTTCGCCAGCTGCAGCATGGCGTCCACCACGGCCATCGGTGTCGGCACGTAGATCACATCGGGCCGTTCAGGCGTGGCCGTCTGCGCGTGCGCCTGTGCGGCAGGCAACATCGACGCCGCCAGCAGCCAGGTCGCCACGAATGGCATCGGCATCAGGGAACGCATGGTCATGACTCTGCTCCTGCAGCCGTGGGGTCGTGCGGCTCGCCGAGCGTCAGGGTCACCACCAGCGGCCCGTGATCGCTCGACCCGGTCTCGCGCAGCACGTCGCTGCGCGTGGCCAGTGCGGCCAGTTCCTGCGAGGCCAGCACATAGTCGATGCGCCAGCCGATGTTGCGCAGCTTCATCTGTCGCCAGGGCGGCCACCAGGTAAACAGCGCGTCGTTGTCGGGGTCGAGCGCACGACCGACGTCCACGAGTGCGTCGCTGAGCAGGGCCTCTATCAACCCGCGCTCGTCGGTGCGCGTGCCGATCTGCTGCGGGCGACGTTCCTTCGGGTGAATGTCGCGGTCGGTGCGCGCCACATTGAGATCGCCGCACAGCAGCACCGGACCCGCCTGTCGCCGGGTCTCGGCGGCCCAGGCCTGCAGGTCGCCGAGGAACCGCAGCTTGGCGTCATAGTCCTTCCCGCCATTGGGCACATACACCGACGCCAGCGTCACCAGATGCGGCCCGATCGGCACCTGTGCGGTGACGATGCGCGTTTCGAAATCACAGGCGGGCACGTGCCAGCGCGGAGAGGTGGCGACGATCGACTTGCGGATCATCAGGGCGACGCCCGAATAGCCCTTGTGCCCGTGCCACACCGACCAGTACTCGGGATGGTGACGCAACGGTTCCGGCACCTGGTCGGGCTCGGCCTTCAGTTCCTGCAGGCAGACCAAATCGGGGCGCACGTCCGTCAGCCAGGCATCGACATCAGCCAGGCGCGCCCGCACGCCGTTCACGTTCCACGTGGCGACTGTTACCACGGCAGCGGTCCCGGTGCGTCGGGGGTGCGTCCGTCAAGCTCATCGTAGGCGCGATAGACGCCGTGGCTGAGGATGCCTGCTTCCCGAATCGTCGGATAGTGCTCGGCGTGCGACCGGAGGTCGATGCGCCGTGCCGCTTCCTCGGCACTGAGGCCCTCGGCGTGCAGCCGACGCACCTGCGCGAGGAAGTCACGGAGGTAGGCCTGGAAGTGGTCGATGCGTGCCTTTCCGGTCAATGCATCGCCATGCCCGGGCAGCACGGTCTCGAAGTCGAGCCCGCGCAGCGCATCAAGCGTCGTCAGCCAGTCGGCAAAGTAGCCGTCACCGAGATAGGCGGGCCCGGCCGTGAGCAGGTCTCCAGTCGCCACCAGGCGCTCGCGCGGCAGGTAGACCACGAGGTCACCACCCGTGTGCCCGCGGCCCAGAAAGCGCAGGTGGATTTCGCGCGACCCGCGCGTCAGCACGAGGCGATCGCGCACGACGGTGGTGGGCGGCGTCGGCACAACCGCTCTGGTGGCGTCCAGATAGCGCTCCTGCGAGACCAGCTGCTGCTGCAGCGTGGCGCGGTCGGGGCCCTCGGGCGTCTGCGCGATGCGCGTGCGCAGCTGCTCTACCTGAGCCGGCAGCCCCCCGATGAACATGTCATACGACCGGCCCCGCATCGATGCTCCGCTGGCCAGCATGCGGCGCGTGAAATCGTGGCCGATGATCTCGACGCCGGAGCCATAGACCTGATTGCCGTGCGCATGATCCCAGTGGAAGTGCGTATTGATGACCACACGCACCGGCTTGGTGGTCAGGCGCCGTACCTGCCGCTGCAGCGCCTCGGCAGCCGCAGGCGTGCTGTGCGAATCAACCAGCACCACGTCATCCTCGTTGATGATGACGACCGCGTTGCTGCCGACGGGCATCACGCCGGTGCCCACAGCGTGATACACGCCCTCTGCCACCCGCGTCAGTCGAAACGCGTCGCTCGCGGCAGACGGTTCCTGTGACTGCGGACGGGCCATCACACTGGTCGCCAGCACACCAGCCGCCAGCAGCGGCATCAGGGAACGAAAGGTCACGCCGCTCATGATAGAGTGTTCGCCGCTAGGTCAGCCAATGCGCGCAGGTCGGCATGGTGCAGCAGCAGCAGATCGGCCTGCCTGATCGCCCGCGTCAGTCGTGCCTGTGTGAGCGGCGCCTGCTCGGAGCCGCAGATCCGCGCCACTTCCCCCTGCAACACGTTCCGCGCCTGGGCCACCGAGGCGTCGACGAGCGCGACGCCCTCGCCGAGATGCAGCGCCCACGACGCCACGACCCTGGCTGCCAGGTAGCGGCCGATCACGGTGTGCCAGGTGTGCCATCCAGTGAGGCCCCATCGCACCCAGGCCCCGGTCAGGTCAGCAGGCACGTACCACGCCGGCAGACCCGCCGGCACCGTGGCATACACAGCCGCGAGCGCAGCCGCATCAGGAGTCGGTGGCGTCTCGCACGCCGAGGCCGCCCACCGCCGCACGGCCTGCTGCTCCCACGCAGACACCTCGTTCCACTCCATGAGCCTCGGAGTACCCGCCCCCCCGGCGACCGGAGGCAGCGCCTCGCGCGCGTCGAGTCCCTCGGGCAGTCGTCCGTCGGGCAGCACAGGGTCGCCAGCGACAATCTCGAGCGACGCGTCTCGACTGAACAGAAGCGCCGCGGCCGTCGGGCAATAGTGCGACAGCGACACGTGCACGCCCCGCGGGTCGACCACCACGACAAAGGGAAAGTGCTCGCACGAGACCGGACGCGCGTCATGGACCAGGCATCCGCGCCCCTGCGCGTGGAAGACGCACGCGCCGTCGGTGCGCTGCGCCAGCACACCGGCCACCTCATCCGGCGCCCCGCCCGGGGCCGGGGTCAGCCAGGTGATGCGCGTAGTGGTCAACGCCTCCGCACGCGCCGCCAGCCGCGGCTGCCGATGGCGTTCGACCGGAATAGCCCAGCCCGAGGTGCAGCAGACGCCGGAGTGTCCACACGCATACGCGGCGTGCAGCGCAAGCCGGAACGTCTGCACAGCCGCGTCAGGGCGTCGGTCGCACACCCGAGAACGACAGCATCTGCGCCGTCAGATCCATCGGATAGCTGATGGTCACGTCAGTGGTGCTGCCGTCCGCACCGCGAACCAGCGTCAGCACCGGCATCACAAATCCCGTGTACGACGGCAGATTCAGCGCATCGACGCGCCGCACCACTTCGTCGCGCAGCGCCGGGTCGAACCGCACGCCATGCGCATCGAACAGGGCCTTGGCCGCCGCATAGTCGCCTTCCGACTTGATGCGCTGCACGTCGGCGAGCAGTGTGCCGACACCCGCCCTGAACGCCGCCGCGTCGACCATCACCAGGAAGGTCTTGCCGTCGCGGGTGCGCTGCTCGATGGCCTTCGTGTTGGCCATCAGCCACCGCACAATCATCTGGCGGTTGCGCATGTGGTCTTCCTCGATCTGGTTGCCCTCGCGAATGCGGCGCAGCTGCACCAGCGCATTCCGTGTGTATGACTCGTATTCGGCCTGCACCACGGCGGCCTGATCGGCGGCCGGAATGATGCCCAGTTCCACCAGTTTGGGATCGGCAATGAAATACAGCCCCACGAGATCGGCCCGGCCCTCCTCGAGCGCCGAGAAATACTCCTTGATGTAGGCCTGCGGCGGCTCGGTCAGCCGCGCTGACTGTCGACCCGATGCGTGCCCGATGACTTCGTGCATGTCGGTCGTGAGCGCACTGGCAAACTCCGCATGTCTGGCCGAGCGTGCGCCTTCCTCGGGCGTCCACACAAACTCATCGCGCATCGTCCCGGGTGTCGACTGGTTATAGGCTTCCACCACGTTCGACAACGCCACCGACTTGCTGCCGTACTGCTCGCGAATCGCCTGATCGTTGGGCAGATTGATGCCAATCGGCGTAACGGGACCCGAGTCGCCCGCTTCCACCACCACGTCGATCGCATTGGCCACAATGCCCTGCACATTGGGCTTGCGGTACTGCGCATCCCACGGCATGTGATCCTCGAACCACTGGGCCTGCGCAGCGATGGTCCTGATGCGCTGGGTCTTCTCCTGATTCACATACGAGACGATGCCCTCCCAGCTGCCCTTGATGCCGCGGGCATCGAGATACACCTCGATGAACCCGTTGATGGTGTCAACCGGCGAGTTGTTGTCCTGCACCCACGCGATGTCATAGGCCTCGCGGTCGCGCATCTCGCCCGTACGGTAGAACGTCACCAGCGCCGCCAGTGCCTTCGCCATCGCCGGCGTGGCAAACGGCTGCGCGGCTTCCAGATGGCGGATGATCTCGCGAATCTGCGGGCCATAGAGACCATCGGCCTTGTAGACCTCCTCGACGAGGCGGCCGTCGCGTTTCACCAGCCGCGAGTTGAGGCCGTACTGTTCGCGGAAGCCCGTGAGGTCGGCCATCGACACCCCCGAGTAGAGGTTGTTGGCGCTGGCCAGCAGCAGGTCCTGCCCCGGGGCCGGATTCTTGTTGGTCACAATCGGATCGACCGCCGGGTCGAAGAACATCGGTTGCAGCCGGGCGAGCAGCGCCTCGAGCGTTTCACCCTCGCGCGTCGCATAGCGCGCGCCCTGCCCCGCCGCTGCCGTCGCCGCCGCCCGCAGTGCCTCGGGCGTGCAGGTGAGCACGAACTTGCGCGCGGTCAGGTTGTTGTACGGGCCATTGTTCAGCCAGAACAGCTTGGTATAGCGCGTAATTTCGGCGAGGGTCGCCGCCTCCACGGCCGAGGGATGCGCCACGATCTGCTCGAGCACGCCACGCATCTCGAGTGCGCGCGGATGCTTCTGGTCGATGTAGATGTCGCGCCCGGCCAGCACCGCCTGCGTAAGGTGATAGATGAGCGTCTTCTCGCGCAGGGGCAACGCCGAAAAGCCGTCGGCATACAACTGCACGACCGCGGCGTCGTCGACGCGCTCGAGCAGATAGCGGCGCTCAGTCGGTGCGGCAGGCGTCGCCGACGTGGACGGCGCGTCGGGCGTCGAGCATGCGGCCGAGAGCAGCAGAATCAGAGGAAGCAGAAGCGATGTGCGCATGGAATCGAACCCTCGGTCACAATAGGGCACGCATGCCCTCCCCCACCATCGTCGTCGAAGCCTGCGTCTCGACCGTGGACGAGGCCGTGGCCGCGGAACAGGGCGGCGCCCGGCGCCTCGAAGTGTGCGCCCGCCCGGACGAACACGGCGTCACCCCCGATCCGCTGGTGCTGCACCAGATCCTCGCACGAGTCACCATTCCCGTGGTCGTGCTGATCCGCTGTCGACCCGGTGATTTTATCTACTCTGACGGGGAAATCGATCGGATGACCGGACAGGTGCAGCACGCCATGGCCAGGGGCGCCGAGGGCGTGGCCGTCGGGGCCGTGACGGCCGAGGGCACCATTCACCGGAAGGCCCTCGCCACGTGGGCGTGGGCGGCGCATCCCGGCAAGGTGACCTTCCATCGGGCCTTTGATGTGGTGCGTGATCAGGTGGCGGCGATCGATGACCTGTTCGATTACGGCGTGGCGCGCCTGCTGACATCGGGCGGGGCGCCCACCGCGGCCGAGGGCACTGCTGTGCTCCGGCGACTGGTCGAACAGGCAGGTACAGGCCTGACGGTGGTCGCGGCCGGCACAGTGCGCCCCCACTCGGTCGCACAGATCATGCGCGACACGGGCGTGCACGAGGTGCACGCGCGTCTCGCCTCGGAGGCAGACACGCGTGCCCTCGTCGATGCCGCGATCAGGGCTGGCGCGGGCTGGCCGCGGTCTCTCTGAGCGTGTCGAGGCGGCTCTGCAGGCGCGGATTTTCCCCAAGCAGGGTAATGCCCGCCTCGAGGGCGGCCATCGCATCCGACGGCCGGCCCAGCTGTTCGTAGGCATCAGCCAGCAACGACACGCGGCGCGACACGGCGGCGCGATTGGCCGCCACAGGCACCACCCCGGTCAAGATGCGGAGCGCGGCCTCAGGCGCTTTCCGATCCACCAGCTGCGACTCGGCGGCCATCAGCTGCACCTCCACATCGGACGGGAACCGCTCGGCGAGCATGTCGGCGAGCGCCGCCGCCTGGTCGGCACGGCCCGCCTTCCGATCGGCCTGCGACTGATGATAGGCCCCTGCCACCAGCAGGCGCTCGACATCGCGCGGGTCACCGCTGCGGATGCCCACCCCTCCGGCGTACGCGTAGACGAGATCGCCGCCATGCTCACCGGCCTCGTAGACCATGAACAGGGCCATCAGACCGAAGGCCGCCGACGCGGCATGCACCAGGCGCACGCGGGGACTCCGGCGCAGGGCCAGTGCGGCCAGTTCGAGGGCCGCCACGACCAGCAGTGCGTTTCGGGCGCGCTCACCCCATTCCTCATGCTCGACGACGGCGGGACGCGCACCCGGCACGCGCTCGACCGGTCCGTGCGCATCGTCGCCCGACGTGACTGCAGCCACCGATGTCGCAGCCGCCACGATGATGAGCAGTGCCGCCGCCGGACCGGCAAACGGAACGCGACCGGTCAGTGACACCAGACGCAGCAGCACACCTACGACCGTGAGCGCAACAGTGAAGTGAACGATGATGGGGTGCAGTTCGGCCATCCGAAAATTATACGGCCCGAAGCATTACACTGCGCCCATGTCAGCGTCCGTCATCGTCGTCACGGGTGCCAGCAGCGGCATCGGGGCTGCCACGGCCCGGCAGCTCTCCGGAGAGGGCCACACGGTCGTCCTGGTGGCCCGTCGGGGGGATGCGCTCGCGGCGGTTGCCCGGTCGTGCCCGGGCCCCACGCATACCATCGTGGCCGACATGACCCGCAGGGACGATGCCGACCGCGTCGCCGCGTCGACGCTCGCACAGTCCGGCCGCATCGATGTGTGGGTCAACAACGTCGGCCGCGGCATCACGCGGATGCCCTCGGCCCTCACGGCCGACGACATCCAGCACATGATGGACGTCAATGTGCTGACGGCCCTTTACGGCATGCAGGCGGTGCTGCCGCACTTCCGTGACCGTGGCACCGGCCACATCATCAACGTGTCGTCGATGCTCGGCCGGCTGCCCTATGCGCTGCCTCGTTCGGCGTATACAGCGGCCAAGCATTTCCTGAACGCCCTGACGATCATGATGCGCGACGAGATGCAGGCGACGCATCCCGGCATCCAGCTGACGCTGGTCTCGCCGGGCGTGGTCTACACCGATTTCGGCCTCAATGCCGAGCATGGCGGTGCCGACTCGCGCTCGTTCCCCGGGGGACAGCTGCCGGAGGACATCGCACGTGTCATCAGCCAGGCGATGGCGACGCGGGTGCCCGACCTCTATACGCGCGCAGGCGCCGCGGCCCAGGTGGCCGACTACTACGCGCGGCTCGGGGCCGATCCGGCATGACCGGGGCTTCTCGCAGGCCGTCACTCCACCAGCGTGATCACCGCCGGCACCATCGACGCCGAGGCGCAGAATGCGCGGCGGCAGGACAATATCACCGTGTTCGACATCCGTGTCGACAAGACCGTCACCCTGAAGGGCTCGCTGCGCCTGCGCCTGCTGGCCGATGCGTTCAGTATCACCAACAGCAACGCCGTCGAAACCCGCACGGTCACCACGGGCACGGCCTTCCTGCGACCCACGGCCGTGCTGTCGCCGCGCACCTTTCGCGTCGGCGCACGCCTGACGTTCCAGTCACCCTCCAGACGGGGGCATGGCCCTTGGGTCATGCCCCTGTTGCGGCTCACCCCCGCCGCAGCATCGCCACATCCGACGCGGTCGTCACCCACATCCCCGACAACGTCGTCGCGCGTTCGGCCGCCTGCGTCCGCTGTCCCCGGTAGGTCGCCTGGAGCAGGGCCCGAAGCGTGTCGGGTTCGAACCACAACGTCTGCCGCACCCGCACCTGTGCCTCGCAGTGGAAGCCATCGGCGTGGGCCTCGATGACCGCCGTCAGTCGTTCGCGGGTACTCCCGGCCCCGTGCAGGGCCTGCCGAAGCTCGTGCAGGTCGTCAGCCGCGGGCACGGCCACCACGAGGAGGCCGCCGGGCCGCAGCACACGGGCCGCCTCGGCCGGATGCCGGCGCGCGTGCAGCGACAGCGCCACCGTCACCGACTGGGCCTGCAGGGGCCAGTGGCGGTCGGCATTGGCCACCACGATGGTCGCCCCTGGCGCGCGACGGATGGCACGCCGTGCCACGTCGGTCGACAGGTCGATGCCCACCCGGATGCATGAACAGCCCTCGGCCAGACAGGCGAGCGTGTCGCCCGTGCCGCAGCCGACGTCGAGCAGCACCTCGTCGGCCGCGAGCCCCGCCTCGGCGGACACGCGGTCGCCCAGCCACTGGTTGAGCGCCCGCCCCACCCCCGCGGCGCCGAGGAAGGCGCGTGCGGCCACGGCCTCGGCCGGGTCACCGGGCTGGGCCGAGCGCCGATCCTGCGGCTGCAGGAGGTTCACGTAGCCCTCGCGCGCCACGTCAAAGCTGTGCCCGTGGGTGCACCGCCAGGTGCGCCCCTGAGACTCGAGAGAGGCCCCGCAGGTGCGGACGCTGCACTGCAGCGGTGCCGATGTCATTCGCCGATCGTATCGCGGCCGCGCTATCCTGTACGACTATGCTGCGCGCCGGAATCGTCGGTCTGCCCAATGTCGGCAAGTCGACCCTCTTCAATGCCGTCACCCGAACCCGCAAGGCCGAGGCGGCCAACTATCCCTTCTGCACCATCGATCCGAACGTCGGGATAGTCACCGTGCCCGATGCACGCCTCGCCGTGCTCAAGGCCATCGCGAAGACCTCGGTGGTCATTCCCGCCGCTATCGAGTTTGTCGACATCGCCGGCCTCGTGAAGGGCGCCAGTCAGGGGGAGGGGCTGGGGAACAAGTTCCTCACTCACATCCGCGAAGTCGACGCTATCGTCCAGGTGGTGCGCTGCTTCGAGGATGACGACGTGCATCACGTGTCGGGCACCGTCGACCCGGTGCGCGACATCGAGGTCATCAACACCGAGCTGATGCTCGCCGATCTCGATTCGGCGACGCGGAAACGGGAACGCGTGGCCAAGGACGCCAAGCGGGGTGACAAGGACGCGCAGGCCGAAGAGGCCGTGCTCAACAAGCTCATCGAGGCACTGGAGGCCGGTCGTCCGGCGCTGACGGTCGACTTGACGGCAGACGAGCGTGCCATTGCCCGCCAGTGCTTCCTCCTGAGCGACAAGCCGACGATCTTCGCCTGCAACGTGCGCGACAGCGAACTGGCCACGGCCGATGCCAATCCCTATGTGCAGCGCGTGCGCGATTATGTGCGCACGCATCTGTCGTGCGAGGCCGTCGTCATCTCGGCGCAGATCGAGAGCGAGCTCATCGACCTCAGCGAAGAGGAAGGCATGGCCTTCCTCCAGGAACTCGGCGTGCGCGAAAGCGGCGTCGGCGCCCTGATCCGCGCGACCTATCACCTGCTCGGCCTGCAGACCTACTTCACTGCGGGCGAAAAGGAAGTGCGCGCCTGGACGATTCACGTCGGCGACACGGCCCCGAAGGCGGCCGGCGTCATCCACTCTGATTTCGAGCGCGGCTTCATCAAGGCCGAGACCGTGGCCTATGACGACCTCGTCGCCTGTGGTTCGGTCGCCGCCGCTAGGGAAAAGGGCCTCTACCGGATGGAAGGCAAAGAGTATGTCGTGAAAGACGGCGACGTGCTGGTGTTCAAGTTCAACGTCTGACGTCTCTCACCCTAGTGGTGAGCGACCCGGCAACCATCATTCCGCCCGCTAGGACGCGCGTCGCCTGGCGTCGGGATCGAGTGAGGGAATCGAGGCCAGCAGCTGCTGCGTATAGGGGTGGGCTGGCCGCTCGAAGAGCTCGGCCGTCGGGCCCACCTCGACCAGCCGGCCCTGGTGCATCACCCCCACCCGCGTGGCAATGTGCCGCACCAGCCGCAGGTCATGCGCAATGAACAGATACGTCAGGCCGAGCCTGGCCTGCAGGTCCATCAGCAGGTTGATGACCTGCGCCTGAATCGAGACATCGAGGGCCGAGACCGGCTCATCGGCGACCAGAAACTTCGGCTCGAGTGCCAGCGCGCGCGCCAGCCCCAGCCGCTGCCGCTGCCCGCCGCTGAACTCGTGCGGGTATCGGCTCATGTGCGCGGCATCGAGCCCGACCAGCGCCAGCAGCTCGGCCACACGATCACGACGCGAGGCCGACGACCCTACGCGATGAATCTCGAGGGGCTCGGCCACGATGGCGCCCGCCCGCATCCGCGGGTTGAGCGACGTGTACGGGTCCTGGAAGACCATCTGCATGTCGCGGCGTGCCGCCCGCAGGCGCTTTGGCGGAAAGGCCAGCACATCCTCGCCGTCGAACCGCACGGCTCCACTGGTCGGCTCGGTCAGCCGCAGCACGCAGCGCCCCGTGGTGCTCTTGCCGCTGCCCGACTCACCCACGAGGGCAAAGGTCTCGCCGGGCGCAATCGCGAACGACACGTCCTCGACCGCCCGCACGGTGTGCGGCGGCCGCAGCCAGCCGCGTCGCGTCACAAAGTGTTTCGACAGGCCCGCGACCTCGAGCAGGGGTGTCATGCGCGCGCCTCCGCCTGGCCATCGGCTGCCGCCGGCACATCGCCCGTGTAGAGATGGCAGGTCACACGCCGCGATTCCGTGAGCAACACCTCACGGGGTCGCACCGTCGAACAGCCAGGCCGCGCCTCGCGGCACCGCGGAGCAAAGGCACACCCCTCGGGGCGGGCATCTGGCGAGGGCACGGTGCCATCAATCGCACGCAGGCGCTGCCCCGGGGTGCCCCCGGGCATCGACTCGAGCAGTCCCCGTGTGTAGGGATGCGCCGGCGACTGCAGCACATCGCGCACAGGCCCCTGCTCGACAATGCGGCCGGCATACATGACGGCGACGCGGTCGGCCATCTCGGCGATGACGCCGAAATCGTGCGTAATCAGCAGCAGACCGAGGCCCGACTCGCGCTGCAGCGACCGCAGCAGCTCGAGCATCGCCGCCTGCACCGTCACGTCGAGCGCCGTCGTGGGCTCATCGGCAATCAGCAGCGGAGGACCGCACGCCAGCGCGATGGCCAGCATCGCCCGCTGCCGCATACCGCCCGACAATTCGTGCGGATAACTGTCGACTTGCCGCTCGGGATCGCTGAGACGCACGGCTCGCAGCAGATCGATCGCCCGCGCACGCGCCTCGGCGCCGCGCGCCAGGCCATGGACCTCGAGCGCCTCCACGATATGCGCCCCGATCCGCATGATGGGGTTGAGCGCCGCCATCGGCTCCTGAAACACCACGCCGATCTCGGCCCCACGCACACGGCATAACTCGGCGTCGCTCAGCGCCAGCAGGTCGCGATCGCCGAACAGCACCCGCCCAGCCGTCACGCGCCCCGGAGGCGCGACCAGCTGAATCAGCGAGAATGCCGTCACCGATTTACCGCTGCCCGACTCGCCGACCAGCCCCAGCGTTTCGCCGCGGCGCACCGCGAACGACACGTCATCGACCGCGGTGAACCGAAAGCCCGGCAGGTGGAATTCGGTGGTCAGTCCTTCGACCGACAGCAGCAGGTCAGACATACGCCAGTGCGACGCCCCGAGTGTAATCCAGACCTGCAGGTGTGCGCGCCCCGGGGCGTCCCCGCATGACAGTCTGCCGCCGATGTGACATCCTGAGCGCCGATGGCGACGCTGACCAACCGGCCGCACGGCGGCTTCCACTCGACGCTCGAGCACGATCACCCGTATCTGTTCCTCGATTCGTGCATGCAGATCTGGCCCGATGCCGACTTTGCCTCGACCCATCTGCACGGCGTCACGGCCTACGGCGTGACGGCCTTCGAGCCGCATGATTCATTCGAACAGGCCGTCGAGCAGATGATGTTCTGGCACCTCACGGCCAGGCGCCACCCGAACCTGCTGGTAGCCAAGTCGGTCGACGACATCCGCCAGGCCAAGCGCGACCGTCGGGCCGCCCTCGTCCTCTTCGCGCAAGGCGGCGACTTTATCGGGTGGAAGCTGCACCGCGTCGAAGCGATGTATCGCCTGGGCCTTCGGGTCATGATTCCCGCCTACAACCGCACCAATCACCTGTGCGACGGCATCCTCGACCAGACCGACGGAGGCCTCAGCCGCTTCGGCGCCGCCGTCGTCGACGAGTGCAACCGGCTGGGCCTCGTGCTCGACTGCACGCACCTCGGCCACCGCTCGAGTCTCGACATCATCGACCGCAGCGCCTCGCCCGTCATCTTCAGCCACTCGAATCCGAAGGCCCTCGCGGACAATCCGCGCAATATCACCGACGAGCAAATCGGCGCCTGCCTGCGGCGTGGGGGCATCATCGGCTGTGTGGCGTGGGGACCGCTGGTCATGCGCAAGGGGACGACGCACTGGCCCACGCTCGATGAGTTCATTGCGTGCATCGATCACGTGGCGCAGATGGCCGGCACAGCCGATCAGATCGGCATCGCCACCGACATGTCACTCGGCAGCTATCCCCCGCATGGCAGTGACCCCTGGGGCGAGCCCCGCTATGTGTCGATTTCCGAAGAGTACGGCCGGCATGTCACCTCCGACATCCGGTCGCACCAGCGCGCGCTCGACGGCTTCCACGACTATGCGCAGATCGCCGACGTCGCCGGCCGGCTGCTGCAGCGCGGCTATACCGATGCGCAGGTGCACGGCCTGCTGGGCGGCAATTACCTGCGGCTGTTCGAACAGCTCTGGTCGTAGCCAGCGCTCGCCCCTGGCGTGTCAGCGCTTCGGGTCGAGGGCATCGCGCAGGCCGTCGCCCACCAGCGAGAAGCTGAGGGCGACGAGCGTAATCGCAACCCCAGGCGCGAAGGCGCCGAGCGGGGCCGTGCGCGTGAGGTCGCGTCCGCGACTCAGCATCGCCCCCCACTCAGGCTCGGGCGGCTGCACCCCGAGCCCGAGAAACGACAGCCCCGACGCCACCAGCACAGCCTTGCCCAGCAGCACGGTCGTCTGTGCCACCACGGGCGACACACACAGCGGCCACACATGCTTCCTGATAATCCACAGCGTCGATGCCCCCAGTGCACGCGCGGCCACCACGCTGTCGCGCCCGACGGCCGTCAGCGCTGACGCCCGCACCACGCGCGCGCATGTGGGCACGGCATAGGCGGCCACAGCCACCAGTGTGCTGCCGGTCCCCGGGCCCAGCGCGGCGATCACGGCGATGGCGAGCAGAATATCCGGAAACGACAGCAGCACATCGACGAGCCACACAATCGCCCGGTCAGTCCACCCGCCAGCCCACGCGGCCGCGAGGCCCAGCGTGGCACCGATCGCGAGCGCGCTGAGCACGCCCCCCACACTCAGCAGCAGCGACACGCGTGCCCCGAACAGCAGGCGACTGAGTGTGTCACGCCCCAACTGGTCAGTGCCAAGCGGATGCATCGCCGAGGGTCCGGCAAAATTGTTCGCCAGATCCACCACCAGCGGGTCGTACGGTGCCAGCCACGGCGCACCGATCGCGGCAATCACCACAAGGCCGAGACACACCGCCCCGGCGACAGCCGCGCGATGCCGCAGGAACCGTGCGGGTGCACCCGTGCCTGCGCGGGCCGTCATGTGCGCAGCCTCGGATCAAGCCTCGCCGCCAGCACATCGGTTGCGGCATTGATCAGCACGTAACTGGTGGCCACGACCAGCACACCGCCCTGAATCATCGGAAAGTCACGGGCCACCACCGCGTCAACCATCATGCGGCCGAGCCCGGGAATGGCAAACACACTCTCGACCAGTACGGTGCCGGCCAGCAGGCCGCCGATGCGCAGGCCCAGCACCGTCGCGATGGGAACGGCCGCATTGCCCAGCGCATGACGCCACAGCATGCGACGGCTGCTCACGCCCCGTGCCCGCGCCGCACGCAGAAATTCGTCACCGAGCACATCGAGCAGTGTCGCCCGCGTCATGCGCGCCACCTCGCCTGCCGATTGCAGTCCCAGTGTCAGCACCGGCAGCACGAAGTGCCTTGGCGTGGCCGCGCCAATGGCTGGCAGCCAGCCCAGCCACACGGCCATCACCAGCATCAGCATCAGGGCCAGCCAGTACGACGGCGTCGACACGGCCACCAGCGTCAGCGTCATCACGACGTGATCGAGCCATCGCTGATGCCGCACGGCAGCCACGACACCTGCCGTCACCCCGACAAGCGCCGCCAGCACCACACTGGCCACACTCAGCAGCAGCGTGTACGGCATGCGCGCCGCAACTTCCTCGATTACGGGGCGACCCGTTCTGATCGACACGCCGAAATCACCACGCAGCGTGCGCGACAGAAACGCGCCAAACTGTTCGTGCAGCGGACGGTTGAGGCCCAGCGACTCCCGAATCGCGGCCACTGTCTCCGGGCTCGCATCGAGTCCGGCCGCAATTGCCGCCGGGTCGCCGGGAATGGCGTGCATGATGAGGAACACCAGCACCGACACCCCGAGCAGCGTCGGCACAGTACGCAGCACGGCGGCCGCGGCATGCCGCACGCCTAGCGCACCACCGCGCGCTCGAAGGTCACGACCCCCAGCGCCGACGGCGACAGGTCACTCACCCCTCGGCGCGAGGCGATGACGTAGTAGTTGTCGTACATCCAAATGGCGCCGGGGTCTTCCAGATAGACAATCTCCTGCGCCCGACGATAGAGCGCCTGACGACGTGCAGCATCGGTCTCCCGCATGGCCGCCGTGATCACATCATCAAACTCGGCATTCGAGTAATAGCCGTAATTGTTTTCGTTGGTCGGCGCTGTCTGGAAGATTGGACGCAGCCCCCAGTCGGCGTCAGCGGTTGAGGCGCCGGCGCCCATGATGAACAGCTCCTGCGGATTCTTTTCTGGAGGAAGGCCAGCCCAGAACTGCACCATCGTCGCCCAGTCATGCACCTGAATGGTCGACACAATACCCACGTCGCGCAGCTGCGCGGCGATGGCTTCAGCCAGTTCCACGCCCATCGGATAACGAGGTGTCGTCGCAATCTTCAGGGGAAACCCGTTCGGGTGACCGGCCTCGGCCAGCAGCTGCCGCGCCTTCTCTAGGTCGCGCGCGATCTCGCCGAGGGGCGCATAGCCGCGCATGATGGGGGTCAGCGCACTCGTCGACGGGGTCGCAAATCCCTGCACCAGCTGATCGACGATGGCCCGGCGATCGATGGCCAGTGATATGGCCTGGCGCACGCGCCGGTCATTGAGCGGTGGCTTCGTCACATTGAAGCGGAACTGCTGGGCACCGATGCTCACCGTCTTGGTCACGGCGATCGCAGGCGACGCCCCCAGCCGGTCGAGCTCGGGAGGCGGCACGCGCGAGATGACGTCGACATCACCAGCCTCGAGGGCGAGCACGCGTGCCGCGCCTTCGGGAATGGGCCGATACACAATGCGCCGGGTCGGTGGCGTCAGGCGCCAGTGCTGCTCGACGCGCTCGAGCACCAGTTCCTGGTCGCGCTTCCAGCTGATCACACGATAGGGACCGGTGCCCACCGTCGACGTCGCGGTCGTGCCGAAGGCCGCGCCGTGGGTGGCCATCGCTGCCGGGCTGAGAATGGTCGACGAAATGTGCGCGATGGTCGGCTCGAAGGCGCCGAATGGATATTTCGTGACGAAGCGCACCGTGAAATCGTCAACGGCTTCCACGCGGTCGAGCATGACGAACAGCGACAGCCGTTTGTGCTTCTGTGCCGGATCGAGCACGCGGGCAAACGAAACCCGCACGGCCTCGGCATTAAACGGGCTGCCGTCATGGAACGTCACCCCACGGCGCAGGTGGAAGGTCCACGTGATGCCGTCAGACTCCACGTTCCACCGCTCGGCCAGGCGACCGACGATGTTCATCTGGTCGTCGAAGCCGAGCAGCCCTTCGAAGACCATGCCAATCACCTGATCGGATTCGGTGTCGGTGGTGTTGTGCGGGTCGAGCGTCGTGGCATCGGCTGGCGCTGAAAACACGAGCGTGTCGCGCGGGGCCGTGGCCTCGGGCGCCTGCCCCCTGCCGCCGCAGCCGATGCCGGCAGCAGCCAGCGCCAGCAGCGCGACAACGGTCGCGGCGTGCGGCAGACGATTGTTACTCATGCCGTCACCCACCGCGTGCGTCCGTCCTCGAGGCTGGCGACGCCGTACGCCCAGCCTCCCGGACGCACCATGTGCGCACGACACGCATAGAAGAGCACGCCGCGGCCCGGGCACCGCACCTCATCGACAACGGCGAACGTCTGCGGATCAACGATACGCGCCATCAGTTCACCCGGAGCGACCTCGGTCAACTGCCGATCGAGATCCACAAGCGGCTCGAGATATCCTCCGGCCTTCGGACCGACGCGCCAGTAATCGTGCACTTCCAGATAGCGAGAGAGCGACGGCACCTCGCCGTCGAGCATGCCGAGGTGACGCATAACGCCCACAGTCCCCGTCAGGTTCTGTTCAATCCATTCCGCTTCGCGCGCGACCCCCCAGCCGAGTCCTCCCACTTCAGCGACGATGCCCGGAATGCCGAACTGCTCGCCGGCGTACCCCAGCGAAGTACGCGGCCCGCGCAGCCCCGAGTGAATCGTCAGGCAGTGCACCACAGGAAAACCGTACGCCAGCGCCATGGCGCGGCTTTGCGACGACACATCGGCCCGTGTGAAGTCGGTCACATAGCTCACATCGGCCATCGTCGCACCCCACCCGCCGACGTGATAGTCGATGATGGCGTGCGACTGGCGCATCAGGTGATCGGCAATCGCGCGCGTCACCTGATTGCTCAGCCACTGATACGGCCCGCCGAAGGTGCGGTTGGCGTCAGGTTCGTCGGCGTTGTCGAGGATGCAGCGGCTGTCGGTCAGAAACGCCACCGGGTTGGCGACGGGCACGGCGAGCACAGCGCCGCGGAGCGTCGCAGGGTCGAGCCGGGCCACCAGCTCGCGGAGAATGAGCGCCGAGAACCACTCGTTGCCGTGCAGCATCGAGAGCAGCAGCAGCGTGGGACCGTCGTGGGCGCCGGCCACCACGTGTGTCGGAATCGTGACCGGGCCTGTGAGATCGTGCGCCACAGGTACATGGACCACCTGATGTGTCCCCGCCTGCACGCGTGTGCCAGCCAGCTGAATTTCAGGCATGCGCGGAATTATACGGGTTCTGCTGGACCCAGCCTGCACACGCCGCCCTTCGCACTGCGCGGCCGGTGGCCGATGCGAAACTCTGCCCGTGGCACAGCCGGCCCTGCCAGCGACGTCGTCCCCCGAGCATGCCGACGGCTTGACCGTCGCAAAGGCCGCAGCCATCGACGTCGAAGGCCGCGCCTGCGGCGCTGGTGGTTCGCATTGCTCGCGGCTGCCGCCCGCGGCCGTGCCTACGGCGTCGGCTTGACCCTGGCGAACGCAGCGGCCATCGACGTGGCGGGCCGTGACGGCGGCGCCGGCCGCTCGTGACGATCGCGGCGCGGCCCTCCACCAGGGGCCGACGGCCGTGCACCGGCCTCGCGTGGCTGACGTTCAATCACCGCCTGCCGCTTCATCGTCAGCGAGACGCAGTGACGCTTGAGATCGACCTCGAGCACGGTGACCGTGACGATCTGCCCGGCCTTCACCACATCGTGCGGATCCTTCACAAAGCGATCGGCCAGCTGCGACACATGCACCAGCCCGTCCTGATGAACGCCGATGTCGACGAACGCACCGAAGTTGGCCACGTTGGTCACGACACCTTCGAGCGGCATGCCGGGCACCAGATCAGACAGCGCATGCACACCGTCCCTGAACACGGCCGTGCGGAACTCGGGCCGCGGATCGCGCCCCGGCTTCTCGAGCTCGCGCAGGATGTCGCGCTCCGTCGGTTCGCCGAACTGCGCATCGACAAACTCGGCAGGCCGCAGCGCCTTGAGCGTGTCGGCACGGCCAATCAGCTCGCGTGGCGCCACGCCCGCACGCGCCGCCATGCGCTCGACCACAGGATAGGCCTCGGGATGCACCGCCGAGGCGTCGAGCGGATTGTCGCCCTGCATGATCCGCAGAAAGCCCGCCGCCTGCTGGAACGTGCGCTCGCCGATGCGTGGCACCTCGAGGAGTGCCTGCCTCGTGCGGAACGGTCCGTGCGCGTCCCGGTGGGCGACGATGTTGCGGACCAGCGATTCCGACAGACCCGAGATGCGCGTCAGCAGCGGCGCCGAGGCCGTGTTCACGTCGGCTCCGACGGCATTCACGCAGTCTTCCACCACGGCATTAAGCGTGCGCGCCAGCTGCACCTGACTCACGTCGTACTGATACTGCCCAACACCGATGGCTTTCGGTTCGATGCGCACCAGCTCGGCGAGCGGATCCTGCAGACGACGGGCAATGGAAATGGCCCCGCGCAGCGACACATCGACCGTGGGAAACTCCTGCGAGGCGAGCGGCGACGCCGAGTAGACCGAGGCCCCGGCTTCCGACACCATCACTTTGGTCAGGCCCGCCTCGGGATACTGCGAAAGAAGGGCTCCCACGAGGGCGTCGGTTTCCCTCGACGCCGTGCCGTTGCCGATGGCAATCAGGCTGACACGGTGCCTGGCGCAGAGGGCCGCCAGTGTTCGCAGTGCCCCTTCCCGATCATTGCGTGGTTCGTGCGGGAACACCGTGGCCGTGTCGAGCAGACGGCCCGTCGCGTCGACCACGGCCACCTTCACCCCGGTGCGAATGCCGGGATCAAGCCCCATCGTCACGCGCGGACCGGCGGGGGCGGCAAGCAGCAGATCGCGCAGGTTCCTGCCGAACACCTGAATCGCTTCCGCCTCAGCAGCCTCACGAATGCGCTGCTCGGCTTCGAGCTCGAGGTGAATCGCCAGCTTGAACTTCCACGTCCACCGCACAGTTTCGCGCAGCCAGGCATCGGCCGGACGTCGACGGTCTTCGACGCCGACGCGCGCCGCGATCCGCCGCTCGGGTTCAGCGGGTGTGCCGGCCGGCAGCCCTTCGTCGGGAAGCACCACCCCGAGGCGCAGCACCCCTTCGTTGCGGCCGCGCAGCAGGGCCAGCGCACGATGCGACGGCGCCTTCGCCATCGGCTCGCTGGCGGCGAAGTAATCAGAGAACCTCACGCCTTCGTCTTCCTTGCCCGGCACTACGGTCGACCGCCATTCGGCTTTCTGCCACAGCAGGTCGCGCAGCGTGCCCAGCAATTCGGCATCCTCGGCCCACTGCTCGACCAGAATCCAGCGGGCCCCCTCGAGCGCTGCCGCCACATCAGGTACACCAGCCTCGGCATTCACATAGGCAGCCGCCGCAGCCTCGGGTTGCTGCGCCGGATCGCTGTAGAGGGTCTGTGCCAGCGGCTCAAGGCCCGCGTCGCGCGCAATCTGTCCGCGCGTGCGCCGCTTGGGCTTGTAGGGCAGATAGAGGTCCTCCAGCCGCGCCTTGGTGTCAGCCGCACGCACCAGCGTCTCGAGTTCCGGCGTCAGCTTGCCCTGCTCCCCGATGCCCTTCAGCACGGTCGCGCGACGGTCCTCGAGTTCACGCAGATAGCCCAGCTACTCTTCCAGCGTCCGCAGCTGCACATCGTCGAGGCCACCGGTCGCCTCCTTGCGATAGCGGGCGATGAACGGCACGGTGGCCTTGTCGTTGAGCAGGGCAATGGCCGCATCGACCTGACGGACCTGCACCGACAGCTGGTCAGCAAAGCGTTGGGCAATGGATGTCATACGCGGAAAAACACTGAGGGAAAAAGTGCCGGGCGGCGTGAAGGAAATCAGTCTACCATCTGACGGATGGAGGCCCGATGATCCGCTCCCGCGTGCTGCTGTGCTCCCTGATCGTGCTGACGGCGTCTGTGGCGTCGGCGCAGTTCCGTGCCACGGACGGCGTCACCATCGACGCCCTGGGCGATCCGCAATATTCGACGTTTTCCCTCTGTGCCATCGACCCGGCGACCGGGCAGTCGGGGGCGGCCGTCACGACGCGCGTGCCCTTCGTGGGCCGTGCCGTGCCGTGGGTGCGCGCCGGTGTGGGCGCGGTCTGCACGCAGGCTTCGACGATGGTCGAGTATGGCGTGAAGGGGCTTGACCTGATGGCGAAGGGCGTGGCGCCAGCCGATGCCATCTCGCAGCTGCTGTCGACCGACGCGAACCGCGAGTCGCGGCAGCTCGGCATGATTGACATGCAGGGGCGGGCGGCCGCGCACTCGGGCCGCAACAACGGTGACTGGGCCGGCAGCCGGCAGGGGCGCCACTACACCGTGCAGGCCAACATCATGGTGGGGCCCGAAGTCGTAGAGGCCGTGGCCACCACCTTCGAGGCCCTCGAGTCAACGGGACTGCCGCTCGCCGAACGCATGATTCTGGCAATGGAAGCCGGACAGCAGAAGGGCGGTGACCGCCGCTGGGGCAACCTGCAGTCGGCGGCGATCAAGATTGCCGACCCGAAGGATCCTGGTCGCGGTGGCGATTACATCAGCCTCGCCATCGAGGTCGGCGAGCATGCCGAGCCGGTGGGTGAGATGAAGCGCATTTACTACACCACCGGGCGTCGGCTGGGCTATCGCACCTTCTCACGCATTGAAGGCGCTGATGTCATCGAGCTGAAGCGCATGCTGCATGCGCTCGGCTACTGGCGTCCGTCGCTGGCGCAGTTTGCCGAGGCGCCTGTGATGAATGCGCAGGCCAATCAGGCACTGCGGCAGTCGAACCCGGCCGCGTTCGAGCAGGCCCAGACCGAGGCACGGCGGGCCGCAGCCGCCTATCAGCAGGACTACGCGCGGTTTGATGAAGAGACCGTGGCCGCCGTCGACAAGTTTCGCGAAGATCAGCGCCTCAACTATGCCGGCACGCCACCGGGGCTGGTCGACGAGCGGCTCGTCCAGGCGCTGCGGCGTGCTTACTTCGCCAGGCCGAGGCCGCAGCGCTGACCGGCGGCGAGGCCGCGAGAGGTGTGCGCCTGCACGACCACCGATTGAACGCTGAACGCCCATGACGCACACCGCCCGACCGATGGCCGCGGCACTGCTGGCCGCGACGACGATTGCGCTCGTCGTGAATGCGGTGCTGCAGGTGCTGGTCGACGCGGTGTCGATTCGCGCATTCGGCAGCGGCACCCCGTGGTGGGTGGTGGCCGAACTCCCGGTGCGCGGACGCTGGGTCGTGGCGGCTGCGCTGCTGTGGCTTGTCAGCCCGGTGTTCGATGACAGCCAGCCTGCGACCTCACGAACAGGTACGGCGCGCACCGATCTCGACACAGAGGTCGCGCGCGCGGCGGTGTGGACACGGGTTGGCACGGCCGTCATGCTGCTGCCGCTTGTCTGGGCCACCGCCTCGTGGCTCATCGTCGCGACGCGCATTACCCTGGCGGGTTCGTGGGATATCGAGGGCCGCAGCCTGCTGTCTTCCGAATACTACCAGCGCATGGCCATCGACTGGCTGCCCTGGCTGATGGCTGGGGTCACCATGCGTCGGCTGGCGACGCACATTCACGTGCGCAACGCACCCGCGTATTCAGGCATCCTAGGAACTATGCCGTCACCCGTTCCAGTCAAGGTGTTCAACGCACAGGGTCAGCTGGTCGGCCCGTTCGAGTTCGCGCGCGTCGTACGCACGGAGGCCGAGTGGATCGCCAGGCTGACGCCCGAGCAGTACCGCGTCACCCGCACACATGGCACCGAGCGACCGTTCTGTGGCACCCTGCTCGACAACAAGCGCCACGGCGTCTACTCGTGCATCTGTTGCGGGCTGCCGCTGTTCTCGTCACTGGCCAAGTTCGACTCGGGCACCGGCTGGCCCAGTTTCTTCGAACCGGTCGCCGATGAGAACGTCGCCACAAAGCGCGACACCAGCTACGGCATGGTGCGGGTCGAGATTCTGTGTGCGCGCTGCGATGCGCACCTGGGCCACGTGTTTCCGGACGGTCCGGCGCCGACACATCAGCGGCACTGCGTCAATTCCGAATCCCTGCAGTTCACCGATGTCGATCAGCTGGCGTCGCTTGCGGATCCGGCACTGCCAGCACCAGCAGCCCCCCCAGCAGCACCGTAGCCCCGACGGCCAGCAGCGCACTGGTGAAACCCTCGCTCGACGCCCGCAGTGCCCCCACGAGCGACGGCCCCACAAACCCGCCGATGTTGCCCACCGAGTTGATGAGGGCAATGCCGGCGGCCGCGCCGGCACCCGACACAAACGATGTCGCCAGCGTCCAGAAGGGGCCGAACATCGAGGCCAGGCCGAGCATGGCCACCGACAGGAAGAACAGCGACAGCCACACGCCCTGCACCCACGCGGTCGCCGCGAACCCGAGGGCACTGACAAGGGCCGCCGCGGCAATGTGCCGGCGTCGCTCGCCGGTGGCGTCCGAGTGCCGGGCCGCCGCGACCATGCCGATCGCCCCGGCGACGTAGGGCACGGCGCTCAGCAGGCCAATCTGGAAGGGCGTGCCGGGAAACTGCGCCTGCAGAATCTGCGGAAGGAAGAATCCGAACGCATAGAGAGCCACGGGCACCACAAAGTACACACAGGCCAGCACCCAGAGCCATCGGTGGGTGAAGACGCCTCGCAGTCCGTGCGTCTCACTGGGATGCTGGCGCTGCTCGTCGGCCACCGCGTCGAGCAGGGCCTGCTGCTGCGTTGGAGACAGCCACGTTGCATCGGCCGGCGTATCGGGCAACCAGCGCCACACCACAAGGCCCAGCAGGGCCGCCGGCACGCCTTCCAGCACGAACATCCACTGCCAGCCCGCGAGGCCCCCAGCGCCGTCCAGACCGAGCAGGGCACCCGAGATGGGACCGCCCACGATGCCGGCCGTCACGGTGGCAGTCATGAATGTGGCAATCGTGCGGGCGCGCTCGCGGGCCGGCACCCAGCGCGTGAGGTAGTAGATGATGCCCGGGAAAAACCCGGCCTCGGCTGCGCCCAGCAGGAAGCGCAGCGCGTAGAACGACACCGGTCCGGTCACCAGCATCGTCGCGGCCGAGACGAGGCCCCAGGTCACCATGATGCGTGCAATCCAGCGACGGGCACCGACGCGGGCGAGGATCAGGTTGCTGGGAATTTCGAAGGCGGTATAGCTCAGGAAGAAGATGCCCGCCCCGAGACCGTAGACCGCCGACGACAGGCCCAGCGCCGCATTCATCTGCAGGGCGGCGAAGCCGATATTGATGCGATCGAGATACGCAAAAATGTAGAGCAGGAAGAGGAACGGCACCAGCCGCCGTCGCACGGCGCGGGCGGCCTCGTCCACGACGGCGGCAGGCATCGGCTTTAGCATATCGCTGCGCTGTCGCTGTGCGACCTGCCCAGTCCCATGGTGACGAGCCAAACCTGCGTCGCCTCCTGAGAATTCCTGGCCCCTGGGGGGCATGAGCGCCGGGCGCAGTCGAGGAAGCGATGCCGTCGCGCACGCCCGCGCGCACGTTGCGGTCGCGCGAGAGTGGCCCCGTTCAGGTCACCAGTCCATTCCGGACGGCAAACAGCACGAGTCCTGCCGTATTGCGCACGTCGAGCTTCTGCATGAGGCGCGCCCGATGAGTCTCGACGGTCGCGGGCGAGATGCTCAGCACCCCAGCCGCATCCTTGTTGCTGAACCCTTCGGCAACCAACTGAAGCACCGCCCGCTCGCGCGGCGTCAGCACGTCAAGTCGCGTATCGGGAGCGGGCTGGCCACCGCGCCGGACAAGACCATCCACCAGCGTCGCTGAGACGGCCGGACTGACAAATGTCCGCCCCTGCGTGACCGCATCAAGTGCCTGCAGCAGTTCGACGACGCCCGAACTCTTGGTGACATAGGCCGATGCGCCGGCCTTGAGGGCACGGGTCACGTACGTCTCTTCTGCATGGGCCGACAGCATCACGATATGTGTGGCCGCCTTCTGCTGTGTCAGTTCGCGGGCCGCGTCGATGCCGTTCATGCGCGGCATCACGATGTCGAGCACCAGAACATCGGGCGCAAGTGTGGTGACGCGTTCGACGGCGTCGATGCCGTCGCCAGCCTCTCCGACGACGGTGTATCCCGGGACGTCATCGAGCAGCCGCGCGAGCCCTTCGCGGAACAGCGTGTGGTCATCGGCCAGCACCAGCCTGATGTCAGGCATGGCGACAGGCTCCGTGGCTGCAGGCCGGTGTGCGCACACCGTGGCGGACCATGCGCAACCGCCTGAGCGGCTGGCCCGTGAGGAGATCGGCGTGTCTGATCAGGGTGCCGAACCACTCGACGAGGCGACAGGCAGGTGCGAGGGCCGCTGCGCCGATGGTGACGTAGACGGCACTAAGGTGTTGTGGGACCCATGGCGTCTGACCGACTCCGCGGCGGTCTCGTGCGTGATCCGACCTGTGACTCGACGCGGTGCGCAGGCTCGACACGCCCGCCATGCTACTGCTGATTGGGTCGGAAGACAAAAAGAGCGGGAGGCCGAGGAGAAGGCCTCCCGCTGCAATGGCCCCCGAGCGGGGACCCGTGTCTGTGCAGGGTCACCTGACGGTGACCCGGTCGTGCGTCGTTCGGCCCTGTGACCGCCCGAGGGGCGGCCACAGGATACCGGACGAGGTGTTTACCAGAGGATGCGGCCACCCAGGCGGAGGGTGCGCGGACCGAGGATGTTCGCCGGACGCAGGTAGTTCGCACCTGTCGTCGTGGTGATCGTTTCAGCGGCACTGCTGTTGGTGATGTTGAAGAAGTCGAGGAAGCCACGGAACTTCAAGCGGTTACCGAAGTTGAAGGTGCGGTCCAGGCGGACGTCGAACACCCAGATGTTGTCGTTACGGTTGGCGTTGGCAGCAGTAGCGAAGTAGCTCAGGCCGGGGATGATCAGACCGAACGGGTTGCCGGCCGTCGACGGCACGGCGATCACCCGGGCGAAGTTTGCACCCGACTGATGACGCATGACCGGCGAGATCCGGATGCCGAGAGGCGCATCGTAGCTACCCGTCAGCTTGACGCTCCAGAACGAGGTCTTGACCTGACCCGGTGCGTTGGGATGCTGGTTGCTGCTGCCCGTCACGCCTGTCTGGAAATCATTCAGCCAGGTGTAGGCGGCACCGCCCTGAGCGGACCACTTGTTGCCGTAGCGCTTGTTGAACGAGAACTCGGCCGTGTCATAGCGCGACTGGCGGTCAGGAATGTTCGAGACCCACGAGGTGACAGGGAAGTTCGCGGCCTGCGCCGACGGAAGGCCGAGCAGGTTCAGGACGTCATCGTCGGCGCTGTTGAGCACGCCATCGAGTCCGGGCCCGCGCCATGTGAAGGGCACGGTGTAGGCCGAGGCGGGGCGGTCCCGATTCCACTGGCCCCACAACTGGTCTTCCGTTTTGAACACGTAGCCGGCGCGCACGCCCAGCACGTCAGTCAGCTGCTGTTCGAAGAACAGGCTGGCTTCGTGCGTGAAGGGCTGCTTGATGCCGTTATCGAACCGGACCGCACCGGCGAGCGCGTTCGAGAGGAGAGCCCCCTGTTCACCCGTGTCGAAGCGACGGTTGCCGTTCGTGTCATTCCACTGGTAGGTGATGGTCTTCGACGCCTGGTTGGGGTTGGCGCTGCCGCCGAGGCCCACGCCGGGGTTGTGCCAGAAGAGGCCATAGTTGGCCTTCAGCACGGACCGACCGGTGCCAGAGAAGTCATACGTGGCACCGATGCGGGGCGCGAAGCCGTTCCACGTGTAGAGATTGGTCTGGGCGAAGGTCTGCGCCGGAATGGTCACGGGGCCGTTGGTGCCACCGAGCTGCTGCTGTTCGGGCAGGAAGCCCGAGTAGCGGTCCCAGCGGGCGCCGAGGTTCATCGTGAGGCGGCCGACGTTCCAGGTGTCGGTGAAGAACAGGCCCGTCACGTTGAGCTTCGAGATCGAGAACAGCTCCTCACGCGCATCGAGCGAGTTCACCTTGGTGGCCGTCGGGAAGGCAAACGTCACCTGGTTGCTCACGCCGTTGTTGTAGACGAGGTCGCGATTGCCGCCGAAGCGCTCCTGGTAGCCTTCCCAGCCCGTCTCGAACAGCTGCTCGCCACCGAACTTGAAGGTGTGCGTACCGGCGTTCGTCGTGTCGAGGAAGTAGGTCGCCGCGCCGGTGATTTGCTTGCGCTGGCGGTCGAGCTGCCACTGCTGGTGCGTGCCCTCAACGACGCCGAGGCCCGCATCGCGCCAGTGGAAGCCGGCGCTGCCGTTCGCCGACAGCGGGAAGTAGTAGCCAAACTCACCGTAGCGGGCTTCGACATACAGCTTGTCATTGATCGTCGAGTTCCACTCGCCCTTGTAGACCCAGCTGCCCGAGTTCTGCTTGTTGGTCTGCTGGGCATCGGTGTAGATATAGGTGCCGTACGGGAGGCGGTTCGGCATCAACTTCTGGCCCCACTGGTAATAGCCGATGATCTTGTTCTTCGGGTTCACCTGGTAGGTGAGCTTGCCGATGGGGTTCCAGAGCTTGGTGTTTGAGGTCAGGCTGGCCAGCGGGCCCGTGAAGTTGGGCTGCGCCACCGCGTTGAACTGCTCGCGGTAGGTGCCGAACCACCACAGCTTGTCCTTGACGACCGGGCCGCCCATGTTGATGGCGCGGTCGTAGTAGGTGCTGATTTCGTTGCTGCCCTTGCGGATACCGCGCGCGATGACCGCATCGGGGATGTTCGACGACTGCAGCGAGTTGTTGTACCAGTCGTAGTACAGCTCGCCCGAGAACATGTTGCCGCCCGACTTGGTGATGAACTGGCTCTGCACGCCGGGGTTCGGCATTTCCGCGCCCTGGCCGGTCGTGCCGAGGAAGGCTTCGTCAATCGACGAGTAGTCGAAGTAGAAACCCGCACCGCCCGTGCCTTCCGTCGTGTTGATGCCCTCGATGAGCACGCGCACCTGACCGCTGAGGCCGTAGGCCGAGTAGCCCGTCTGGGTGCCGGCGCGGTTGCCGCCGACGTCGATGCGGGTCATCTGCACCGCCGGGGTCACCGCCAGCAGCGCCCACATGTCACGTCCGTTCGGAATCGACCGCAGCTCTTCCACCTTGAAGTTCTGCTGAATGCGCGTCGCCGACGTGTCAATCACGGGCGAGGCGCCGGTGACCGTCACGGTTTCCTGCAGCGTGGCGAGCGTCAGCTCGACGTTGAGGTTGGCCGTGAAGCCCAGCGAGATTTGCACGCCCTCACGCTTGAGCGTGTTGAAGCCGGCCAGTTCGTACGAGACGGTGTACACGCCCGGGGGCACCGCAGGGAAGCGGTAGTTGCCCGTTTCGGACGTCACGGTGGTCTGCTGACCCAGCATCGCCGGGCTGGTCGCCGAGACCGTCACGCCGGGAAGCACTGCTCCCTGCGCGTCAGCCACGCGGCCCTGAATGGTACCGGTGGTGCTCGCACCGCCGCCCTGTGCCCACGCGCTGACCGCCAGCGCACCCCACATCAGTAGAACAAGCCCCGCCTTGGGGAACGTCATGTCATCCTCCTCACGTTGCCGGTCGCGCGACCAGAACACTCGTACACAGGCCTAGCCAATGGACCGAATGGTCCCGAACTACACAGAAACACGCCTCGGAATTTTCAACCGTTGAGTGACGCCGTGGCAATACAAAGTAGTTGGTATTTACGAGTAGCTATTAATTATTATTTCGCTGGATTGCCCAGTCCCGCTACCGTTCCCGTACTCACCATGGCCGCTGACGTCGCCTCGACCGCCCGCACCTACGACCTCGCTGCCGACCACTTCGACCAGCTGCCGTTCTGGCATACGTTCGGCGAGCGCACCGTGGCCGCCCTCGGGCTCACCCCGGGCCTCACCGTGGTCGACCTCTGCTGCGGCACCGGGGCCTCGGCCCTACCCGCCGCCCGGGCCGTCGGCCCCACCGGTCGGGTGACCGGCGTCGACATCAGCCCCGGCCTCATCGCCGTGGCCCGCACCCGGGCCGCCCAGGCCGGACTGCACCAGGCGACCTTCGAGTGCACCGATGTCACGCACGTCGACCAGCCGCCGGCCAGCGTCGACGCGGTAATCGCAGTCTTCGGGTTGTTCTTTGTCGACGACATGCCCGCTCTGCTGCGCCGGGCCTGGCACTGGCTCGCCCCCGGGGGGGCGATGGCCATCACCACCTGGGGCGATCAGGTGCTCGCGCCCGGTGAAGACTGGTTCTGGGAGGCGGCGCGACGCGAGCAACCCGGCATCGCTACCGCCGGTCACGCGGCCCGCCTCAACACCCCCGACAAGCTGCGCCAGGTCTTCGCCGACGCGGGCCTGCCTCAACCCTCGATCACCCCCGACCGCTGGGAGATGCCCCTCGAATCTCCAGTGGCGTTCTGGCCTGTCATTCTGGGCACAAGCAACCGCCGCACCCTCGAAGCACTGTCGCCCGACGCCCAGGCCCGCGTCCGTGCCGAGGTCACCGCCCGACTCGATGCCGCCCGGGTGTCGGCGCTGACGCTCGAGGTGTTCTACGCCGTCGCCCGGCGGTGCTGAGCCCCCGCATCGCCCCAGCTCACTCGCCACGCCTGGGTCTCGGCCCTGGCGCTCGCGATTCCCTCCGCGCGCGTGCCGCGTGTCACCGGCGACGATCTGCAGACCGCGACTCAGCGAGAAGCCATCCGCGTGCGAGCCGCGCGTCCGAGCCGGTCGGGAGCCCCTGCCGACGCGCGCCCCCTCAGACACGCCGTCCGCCACCGCACTCCTCGGGACATTCACCGCAGCGGCGGGGCCGAGGCAGGCGGTCGCCGATGTCGCGTGGCCTCCTCATAGGCCGCGCCCAGTTGGAACAGCGTCGCCTCATCCCACGGACGGCCGAAAAACGTCAGGCCCGCCGGCAGCTGCCCGCCCCGCGTGTAACCCATCGGCACCTGCAGTGCAGGAAAGCCCGTGGTCGGCGAGAACAGCTGGCTGTTGTCGCCGTGAGGCGTGTTCAGGTCACCGATGAGCCGCGGCGGGTTGCTCCACGTCGGATACACGAAGGCATCAAGTCTGAGCCGCGTCATCGTCTCGAGCACGGCGTCGCGCATCCGCGCACGATAGGCCCGGTCCGCCTCGCACTCCGGCGTGTCGGGCCCGTGCGCCGGGCCCTGCTCGGTCTGCTCGAGCTGCCGCCGCACCGAGGGATGAAAGCGCCCCGAGGCCACAATCTCGCTGAGGCTCTTCACCGGCACCCGGTCACCGTGGCTCGCCAGATAGCGGTTGATGTCGTACTTGAAGCCGCCACAGGGCTCCATCCCCTGCGGACGCCTGATGGCCGAGAGGCCCTCCACCGTCGCCGGGTCGACGACCACCGCTCCCGCACGCTCGAGATCAGCCAGGGCCTGCCGGAACACCGCCACGGCCTCGGCATCCATGTCGGGCCGTTCATACGCCTGCCGCAGCACACCGATGCGCGCCCCTTTCAGCCCGTCCGCCCGCAGGCCCGCCACATAGTCGGGCACGGGGTGGCTCTGTGCGGCGCGCGTCACCGGATCGTCGGGATCGTTTCCCGCCACCACCTGAAACACCCGCGCCACATCCTCGACCGTGCGTCCCATGGGACCGGCAATATCGGCCCACAGGTTGAGCGGCATCACCCCCGCCCGGCTCGTCAGCCCCATCGTCGAGCGCATGCCGACCAGCGCCTGATGCGACGAGGGTCCGCGAATCGAGTTGCCGGTGTCACTGCCGAGGCCAATCAGGCCGAAGTTCGCGGCGACCGCCGCTGCGGTGCCGCCGCTCGACCCGGCCGTCACGCGGTCGAGGGCATAGGGATTCTTCGTGTAGCCCGGCAGAATCGAGCTCACGGTTTCGTACGGCGTAAACGCCCACTCGGCCATGTTCGACTTGGCCAGCACCAGCGCCCCGGCCGCCTTCACGCGAGCCACCTGAAAGGCATCCTTCACCGACACGAATCCCGCCAGCGCCAGCGACCCGTTGGTCGACGGCAGGTCGCGCGTCTCGAAGTTGTCCTTCACAATCATCGGCACGCAGTGCAGCGCGCCCATCGACTCGCCCGCCCGGCGGCGTGCATCGAGCGCCCGGGCCTCGTCCACCACCCGCGGGTTGACCAGCACCAGCGCATTGATGGCCGGGCCCTGCTTGTCATACGCCTCGATGCGGCGCAGGTAGTACTGCACCAGCGCCTCGCACGTCAGTCGGCCGGCCCGCATCTCTCCGTGGACGGCCGCAATGGTGGTTTCCTCGATGGGCACGGGTGTCGGCAACTGTCGCTCAGCCCCGGCAACCCCAGGGGCCGGCCCGACCCCAGCCAGGCCCGCCACCAGCCCGACAGCCACCAGCGTCCCCGCCACCCACCGCCTACCGCACCTGTTCCTGCTCTGCATGCGCCCCACTCTACACCGCCGGCGCGGCCCCCTCTGCTAACATCCGCGCTATGCGCTCTCTCGTCCTCGCCCTCGTGCTCACCACCACGACCCTGCAGGCGTCACAGCCCCCGGCCGCCCCCGACTGGACGACGCTCGATGCGGAAACGCTCGCGCACTTCCAGGCCATTGTCCGCATGGACACCACCGACCCGCCCGGCGGCGAAAAGCCGGTGGCCGACTATCTCGTCGGCGTGCTGCGGAAGGAGGGCATCGAGGTGCAGACCTTCGAGCTCGAACCCGGCCGCACCAACGTGGTCGCGCGACTCAAGGGCACAGGCGCGAAGAAGCCGCTGCTGCTGATGGCCCACACCGACACGGTGAACGTCGATGCGAAGAAGTGGTCGTACCCGCCCTTCAGCGCCGAGCGGAATAGTGGCTACATCTACGGACGCGGCACGATCGACGACAAAGATAACGTCGTCGCCTCGCTCATGACGATGGTGATGCTCAAGCGGCGGAATGTGCCGCTGACCCGTGACGTGATCTTCCTGGCGGAAGCCGGCGAGGAAGGCACCACGCGCGTCGGCATCAACTTCATGGTCGAGCGGCACTACGGCGCCATCGATGCCGAATACTGCCTGGCCGAGGGTGGCAGCGTCACGCGCACCGGCGGGCAGGTCAAGTTTGCTTCGGTGCAGACGCTCGAGAAGATTCCCCGTGCCCTCTCGGTGACTGCGCGTGGCCCGGCCGGTCACGGGTCGGTGCCGCTCGAGAACAACGCCGTCGCGCGCCTCGGTGAGGCCGTCGGCGCCATTGCCACCTGGACACCGCCGATTCGCCTCAACGAAACCACCGCGTCCTACTTCAAGCGCCTCGCCGGCATCTCGTCGCCCGAGGAAGCGGCACGCTACCGCGACATCCTGAGCCCTGACCCGAACGTCAGCGGACCGGCCGACCGGTACTTTCGGAAGAACGAGCCGCGCCACTGGTCGACGCTGCGCACGTCACTGTCGCCCACGATCATTCAGGGGGGCTATCGCGTCAATGTGATTCCCTCGGAAGCCACCGCCACCATCGACGTGCGCACCACGCCCGATGAAGACCCGGCGAAGTTCCTCGAACTGGTGCGCCAGGTCGTCAACGACGAGAACGTCACGGTCGAGTGGGCCGCGCGCGATGTGCGGCCCGGCACCGGCAACGCCAACCTGTCGTCCGATGCCTTCCGCGCCATCGAAGCCAACCTCACGCGCCACTACCAAGCCGTCACCCTGCCGACGATGAGCACCGGGGCCACCGACATGGCCTACCTGCGCGCGAAGGGCATGCAGTGCTACGGCGTGGGCCCGGCCACGGACACCGAAGACGGGCCCCTCGGCTTCGGCGCGCACAGCGATCAGGAACGCATCCTCGAAAGCGAGCTGTATCGCTTTGTGCATTTCCTCTGGGATACCGTCAACGACATCGCGGCGCGCTGAGGATTCCGCATCATGCGTCTCACGCCTCTGACTCTGCCCCTCGCCGTTATGACCCTCGTGTCCTGTGGTCCCGTGCAACCGACTCCGCCACCCATCACCTATCCGCCCACGGCGAAAGGCGATGTCATCGACACGTATCACGGCACGCAGGTGCCCGATCCGTATCGCTGGATGGAAGACCTCGACGCCACGGCCGTCGCCGAGTGGGTCGCGGCCCAGAATGCGGTCACCGATCCCTATCTCGCGGCGCTGCCGCTGCGCACCTCGCTCAACGCGCGCCTCACCGAGCTCTGGAACTACCAGCGCGTCGGCCTGCCCACGCGCGAAGGCGGCACGTACTTCTACGCGAAGAACACCGGACTGCAGCGCCAGTCGGTGCTCTACACACGCACGGCCCTCGACGCCGAGCCGACGGTCGCCCTCGACCCCAACGTCATTTCTCCGGATGGCACGACGTCACTCGCGCAGTATGCGCCGTCGCCCGACGCCGCGCACCTCGCCTACGCCCTGTCGGAAGGCGGCGCCGACTGGCAGACGCTCAAGGTGCGGAACCTCGCATCAGGGCAGGATCTGCCGGACGAGGTGAGGTGGATGCGCTTCTCAGGCCTGTCGTGGACGAAGGACAGCAAGGGCTTCTTCTACTCACGCTATCCCGAGCCACCGAAAAACAAGGTGCTCGAAGCGGCCCTCTCCGGTCAGGCCCTGTACTACCATCGCATTGGCACGCCCCAGAGCGACGATGTGCTCGTCTACGAGCGGAAGGACCTTGCCTCGTGGCTCATCAACGGTCTGGTGACCGAAGACGGTCGCTATCTGCTCATCACGATGGCCGAAGGGTCGGGCAACCAGAATCGCCTGTATTACGCCGACCTCGGCACGGGCCGGGTCCCGAACCTCTCCGCACCCGTGCGTCCGCTCATCGAGACGGACGATGCCGAGTTTGCGCCGATCGGGAACCGAGGCAGCGTGCTGTATCTGCGGTCGGATAAGGACGCCCCGAACCGCCGCGTCATCGCCATCGACGTTACCAACCCGGCCCCCTCGGCGTGGATGACCATTGTCCCCGAGCAGAAAGAAGCGCTCGAAGCCGTCGCGCTCATCGGCGGGCGCATCGTCGCCCAGTATCTGGTCGATGTGCAAAGCCGCCTGACACTCTTCGGCCTCGATGGTGCGCCGCAGGGGGACATCGCCCTGCCGGGCGTCGGCACCGTGGCCGGACTCAGCGGCCGCGAGGATGCCCCGGATATCTGGTACGGCTTCAGCGCGCCCCTGACGCCATCCACCGTGTATCGCTACGACCCCGACACGCGGCAGTCGCAGGCGTTCGAGGCACCGACCGCCCCCATCGATCCGTCGCGCTACGAAACGCGTGCGCTCTTCGCCACATCGAAGGACGGCACGCGGGTGCCGTTTTTCCTGACCGCACGCAAGGACCTGCCCACCGATGGCAGCAACCCGACGATGCTGTACGGCTACGGCGGTTTCTCGATTTCCACGACGCCCACGTATCGCGCCGACGTGCCGGCCTGGCTCGAACTGGGCGGCGTCTGGGTGACCGTCAGCATGCGCGGCGGAGCGGAATACGGTGAGGCCTGGCATCAGGCGGGCATGCTCGATCGCAAGCAGAACGTGTTTGACGACTTCATCGCCGTCGCCGAGCATCTGATTGCGGAGAAGATCACGTCACCGGCGAGGCTCGGTGTGATGGGGGGCTCGAACGGCGGACTCCTCGTCGGCGCGGTCGTCAACCAGCGGCCTGACCTGTATGCCGTGGCACTGCCGGCCGTCGGCGTGATGGACATGCTGCGCTACGAGCGTTTCACGGGCGGCCGGTTCTGGGTGAGTGAATACGGCTCAGCGCAGAATGCCGCGCAGTTCCCGTTCCTCATCAAGTACTCGCCGGTGCAGAACGTCAAGGCCGGCACGTGCTATCCCGCCACGCTGGTGACGACGGCCGACCACGATGACCGCGTGGTGCCGAGTCACTCGTTCAAGTATGCCGCTGCGCTGCAGGCCGCGCAGTCATGCCCGCGTCCCACGCTGATCAGGGTCGAGGTGTCGGGGTCGCACGGCTATCGTCCCACCGACAAGCTCATTGCCGAGCGTGCCGACCAGTGGGCGTTTGCCGCGGAGGCCATGGGCATCAGGGGACAGTGACGCGCAGTTCGTTCGAGACTGCACCGCGTCCGCACGCCGTGTCGGCCAGCACCCTGATGAAGTAGGTGCCCGAGCCCACCTGGGCATCGAGCTGCGTGGTCAGCCCGATCGGGCCGCCGTAGAAAGACGATGACCCGGACGTAGGGCCGGCCTGGATGGTGAAGCCGGTCACCGATGCACCGGCGGGCGTGTTCCAGCGCAGGCTGATCAATCCGTTCACCAGTCCGCCTGACAGCACGGGAGCCGCCGTGCAGGACGCGATCGTAAAGGACGCCTCGGGAGAGAGCCCGCCGGCACCCGCCACGCTCTGTGCGAACACTCGTGCGTAGTAGGTGCCGGGGGTGAGGTCACCGGCGACCGAAGTCACAACGCCCACCGGGCCGCTGAAGATGTTCGACGCGCCCGGGGCTGTGCCCACCTGCACGACATAGGTCGTCGGCATCCCGCCCTCCGTAGGCGTATTCCAGAACAGCGACACGCGGCCACCGACGGTCGTCGCTGCCATGCCCGACGGTGCCCCGGGCACGCCACCGACGCGCGCAGACACTTCGCTGCTTATCGTGCCGTTTCCACCAGCGTTCCGGCCGAAGACGCGCAGGAAATACGTGCCACTACCCACGGGCCCGGACACGGCGGTCAGCTGACCGACGGTGTTGTCAAACAGGTTGGATGCTCCCGACGCCGTACCGGCCTGCACCCAGTAGTCCGTCACGGGCTGCCCCGTCGCAGGCGGTTCCCACGACAGAAACAGGGTGTTGCCGGCGGCACTGGCGGCGACATTGCGGGGGGCCCCGGGCACGGACGTCGTCAGCGACTGACGGAAGCTGGCCACGGTGGCAAACGCCTCCTGCTGTGACCGGGCGTTGTTCTGCTGGGCCGTGCCCGTGACCGCGCCGAACTCGGCGGTGGTCACCTGCGGGTTCGACAGGTTCAGCACGCGCGCCGTGCTGCCGGTCGGGCACACGTAGGCCATGATCGACCGGAACTGCGGCGCACTCCCGCCGCATCGCTTGTACCCGAAGCTGTAGGCACGGAAGGAATCTGTCGGCAGACCATCCGGGAAATCCTCGAGTGAATGTTCATTGCCGAAGTTGTGCCCAATCTCGTGCGTAAATGTGTACTGCGCCAGACACGTGCGCGCCGTCACGCCGTGGGCAAACGACACAGCGGGACCCAGCCATGCGATGCCGCATGTGCCCTGAACGACATTCGCCACAATCAAATGCATCAGGTCAGCACCGGTCGTGTTCCGCATCGTCGCGACAGCCGCGGAGTTGGTGAAGTTCCTGAGATCGTCGAGCATGTCGCTCGTGCTCTGCACCAGCGGCGTCTCCGACATACCGACGAGCCGCACGCGCCCGGCCATGCCGCTGCGGCTGTAGGCCGTGTTCGAGTTGGCGATGGCGGCCGCGACTTCGGCCTGCATGAGGGCCGTGCTGCCGGCGTTCACGCGCGCCTGCGCGGTGTAGTAGACGTAGATGTCGACCAGCGGCTCGCCGTCGCGTGAGACGTCACCCGCGGCCCGCACCGCAGCAGCGGCCTCGGCGCGCGCGCGTGCCTGCAGCACGTCGCTCGCCGAGAGACTGACAGCGCCGCTTCCTGAGTCGGCGGCCAGCGGATCGGGCCAGGCCGGATCTGCGGCGGGCACATCACGGGCGCGCTCATTCTGCCGCACCGGCGGTGCCTCGCGGCCAAAGGTTGAGGCATCGAGCTCACTCACCTCGACGATGCCTCCAGTGCCCGAGAGCTGGAACAGCCGACCGCCCGTCTGCACGACACCGGTCAGCACATCGTCTTTCCACGTGAGGGCCACGTGACTGCTGCCCTCGCCAGCGACGTGTCCGACCCAGGTGTCAAAGCCCTGACTGGTCGACTCGGTGCGTTCGACGTCGGCCTCCACCGCCACATCATCGAAGAGTGCCAGTGACAGCGATGCTGCAGGACCGCGATCAGATGAGGCGAGCGCATCAGCCAGACGGTCGAACCGCACGCGCCACGCCTGACTGCGCTCGACTCTCGGTCCGCCGTCAGTGCGCTCACGGGCCGGTCTCGACGCAGGCAGCACGTTCCCGGTGAGTGGCTCAAACACGTCGAGCCGCCCCTGCGCCGAGGCCGATGGCGGCAGCAGCAGGCACAGCATCACCAGACCCGAGACTCCGAGGCTCACAGCACGGCGGCGCGGCATCATCCATGCAGTGTGCCCCATCTGACGATATTTCCGCCACACGGATCCCGGCTCAACGTGTTCTCACGGTGGTCTCATGCCGTCGTGATACAACCCGGGTGCCATGACCTTCCGACTCGGCTTCCTCGTAGTAGTGGCGATGACAGCTCTGTGGGTGATTCCGTCCGGGGTGAGCGCACAGCCGGCCCCCGCGGCCCTGACGCTGTCAGATGCCCTGACGCGGGCGCGCCGCGAGGCCCCGGAACTGGCCGCCAGCCAGGCACGCATCGAGGCCGCGCGTCTGGCCGTGCCCGAGGCCGGCCGCTGGCTCAATCCGACCGCCGAGTTCCGCGCCGAGAATATGCTCTCCGGGGTGTCGCGGACGCGACTGCCCCTCGATGTCTTCGCCGAAGTCACACAGGTCGTTGAACTCGGCGGCAAGCGCGCCGCCCGGCAGCGCCTTGCCGATGCGGGTCGGGCCTCGGAAGAGGCGGCCCAGCCGCTCATCTGGCTGGCGGTGCAGCGCCAGGTCATCGCCGACTATCTCGACGCCCTGCGCCACCGCGATCGCACCGCCACCCATGAGGCCCAGCGCACGGACCTGACCGAAGCCGTACGGGTGCTCGACCGTCGCGTGACGGTGGGCGTCACGGCCGAAGCCGAACTGCTGCGCATGCGCACCGAACTGGCCCGCGCCACGGTCGAGGCCACGCGCAGCGGCATCACGGCGCGGCGCGCCCTCTCACTGCTCGCCGCACGCACCGGGGCCGAGGTCGGCCTCGAGGCGCTCTCGATGCCCGGCATGCCTGTGCTGCCAGACACCACAGTCGACGCCGCTCTCGAGCGACGACCCGATGTGCTGGCGGCGCGGCAGACGGTCAACACCTCCGTACAGATTCTGCGCCTTGAAGATGCGCGACGTGTGCCCGACCCTGCGGTCAATGCCGGCTACAAGCGCACGGCCGGGTTCGACACGGCCCTCATGACCTTCACCCTGCCGCTGCCACTCTTCAACCGCAACCAGGCCGCGCGCACGCTGGCCCTCGGTGCGGTCAACAGCGCCCGTCAGGAACTGGCGGCCACCGAACGTCGCGCCCGCGGTGAAGTCACCGCGACGCGCCTCGTGGCCGAGCGGCTCATCGCCCATGCCCGCGAGCTGCAGACCACCCTCGTGGCGCCCGCGCTTGCCGCTCGCGATGCCGCCCGTGCTGCCTTCGCCTCGGGGGCGCTGGATGTGATGCGCCTGGTCGACGCCGAGCGTGTCTACACCGACGCCCGACTGGTTACGCTCGAAATTGAGGTCGATGCCCTCGCCGCTGCCATCGAGGCCCGGCTGTCGGCTGGAGAGGATCCGCTGCCATGACATACCCGCTGACCCGCACCGCCCTGGCCCTGGCCCTGGCCCTGATCGGCCTCACCGTCGCCTGCGGAGGCGGAGGCGTGGCCGACACGGAGACCGACACCCCGAACGCCAGTGCCCCGCGCACCTCGGTCGACGTGAGCGAGGCCGATGCCACCGCCGCCGGCATCACCGCTGCCGCCGTGCGCCTCATCGAACGCAGTGAACCTCTCACCGTTCCGGGTACGGTCGGGTTCGACGAACGGCGCGTTGCCCGCATCGGCGCACGCGTCGAGGGCGTCGTCGACGATGTGCGGGTGCAGGTGGGTGAACGGGTAACGGCAGGGGCAGTGCTGGCACACCTGCACAGCCACGCCACGCACGACGCCTGGGCCGCCTACTTCACCGCCATCAGCGGACGCCGCCGCAGCGAGACCGGGCTGGCCTATGCGCGCACGGCCGAATCGCGGGCGGCACAGCTCGTCAGGGACAAGGCTCTGTCGCCCCAGGAACTCGAACGGGCACAGACCGAGCGACAGGCCGCCGAACAGGCCCTGCGCGCGGCGCAGGCGGAAGTCACGCGCACCGAACAGGAACTGCGCCACTACGACATCGTGCCGCGCGAAGATGCCGACCCGGTCACCAACGACGAAGTGCCAGTCACGGCGCCGATCGCCGGTTCGGTGATCGAGCGCCTGATCACGCCGGGGGCCGCCGTCACGCCCGGTACACCGCTGCTTGTCGTCGCCGATCTCAGCCGGCTGTGGATCACCGCAGAGATCGACGAGGCCCGCATCGGCCGCATCGTCACGGGACGTGAGGTGACGATCACCACGCCGGCCTATCCCGGCGAATCATTCACGGGCACGCTGGCCGCCGTCGGCGATGTCATCAATCCAGAGACACGCCGCGTCACCCTGCGCATCGAGGTGCCGAATGCCGATCGGCGCCTCAAGCCGCAGATGTTCGTGACCCTCACACTCGGGGCCTCAGCCCCGCGTCGCGTGGCCGTGGTGCCCTCCGCTGCCGTGCAGTCCCTGGAAGGGGAAACCGTAGTGTTCGTCCGCGCCGCGCCCAACCGCTACGACCGCCGGTCGGTGCGCGTCGGCACCGATCTCAACGGCGAAATCGAAATTGTCGACGGCCTGCGCGAGGGCGACATGGTCGCGACCACCGGGGCCTTCCTGCTCAAGTCCGAGCTGTCGAAGCCCGCCGGCGGCGAGGAGGAATAGCGTGGGCCTCGTCGAGCGCTTCGTCAACGCGACCCTCGGCCAGCGCGCCTTCGTGCTGCTGGCGCTGGCCATGCTGATTGTGACCGGCGTCTTCGCGTTCCGCGATCTGTCGGTGGAAGCCTTTCCCGACCTGACGAACAATCAGGTCGTCGTCATCACCGAGGCGCCCAGCCTGGCGGCCACCGAGGTCGAGCAGCGGGTCTCGTATCCGATCGAGACGGTGCTCATGGGCGTGCCCGGTGCGCAGGAGGTGCGATCACTCTCGAAGTTCGGGTTGTCGATCGTCACCGTTGTGTTCCGTGACGATGTGGCCACCTATTTTGCGCGCCAGCTGGTGACCGAACGGCTGGCCGATGTGCGGTCGCGCATCCCCGAGGGCCTGCAGCCCGTGCTCGGCCCGGTCGCCACGGCCTTCGGCGAAATCTACCAGTATGTCGTCACCGGCGAGGGCATCGACCCGATGGTGGCCAAGACGACGCACGACTGGGACATCCGCAACCGGTTGCGCTCGATCACGGGCGTGAGCGAGATCAATTCGTGGGGTGGCCTGACCAAACAGTTTCAGGTGATCGTCGACCCGGTGCGGCTCGAGAAGCACGGGCTGGCGCTCGGCGACGTGCTGCAGGCCGTGGCTGACAGCAACCAGTCGTTCAGTGGAGGCTTCATCGAGTATCAGTCGGAACGCTACACCGTGCGCGGCGTCGGCCTGCTCACGGGGCTGTCCGACCTCGAGCGGGTCGTGCTCAAGTCGCCCGGCGGCAGCCCGGTGCTGCTGCGTGATGTCGCTACCATCACCGTGGCGCCGATGCCCCGCAACGGTGCCGTCACACGCAACGGCCAGGGTGAAGTGGTGGGGGGCATGGTCATCATGCTCAAGGGCGAAAATGCCCTCGACCTGTCAGACCGCGTGCGCGCACGTATGGACGATATCGCCGCGTCGCTGCCTCAGGGCATGCGCATCGAAAAGTTCTATGACCAGCGTGATGTCATCGACCGCACCACGGCAACGCTCACCGGAAACCTGCTCGAGGGCAGCCTGCTCGTGGTGGTCGTGCTGTTCTTCTTCCTGCGCGACGTGCGGGCCGCCCTCATCGTCGCGGCCGTCATCCCTTTGTCGATGCTCGTCGGCTTCATCGGCATGCGCCTGTTCGGCGTCTCGGCCAACCTCATGTCGCTCGGCGCCATCGACTTCGGCCTGCTGGTCGATGGCGCCGTCGTGATGATGGAGAACTTTGTCAGGCGCCGGTCGCACGTCGGCGATCGGCTGGCACACGCCGCCGGCGAGCATGCCGCGGAGGCCCGCCTCGCGCTGTTCCGCGGCGCGGCCATCGAAGTGGCACGCCCCGTGCTGTTCGGCGTGCTCATCATCATCGCGGTCTACCTGCCGATCTTCACGCTCAAGGGGCTCGAGGGGAAGATGTTCCGCCCCATGGCCATCACGGTCTGCTCGGCACTCTTCGGGTCGCTGCTGCTGTCGCTGACCGGCGTGCCCGTCGTCTCGTCGTTCCTGCTGCGGCTGGAGGGCCACCATGCCGAGGAGCCCTGGTTCGTCCGCGTGCGCCAGGCCTACGAGCGCCTGCTCGCCGGCTGCATGCGCCGCAGCGCGGCGACGGTCGCCACCGCGCTGGTCGTCGTCTCGGTGGCGCTCGCGTCGGTGCCGTTCCTGGGCACCGAGTTCATGCCGAAGCTCGACGAAGGGTCCATCCTGATCGAAACGCGCAAGCTGCCCTCGGTCTCGCTCGAAGAATCGGTGGCCATCTCGACGCGCGTCGAGCAGATCCTGCTCCGCGACTTCAAGGAGGTCTCGCAGATCGTCACCAAGATGGGCCGCCCTGACCTGGCGACCGAGGCCATGGGCATCTATCAGGGTGACGTGTATGTGCTGCTGCATTCGGAAGACTCGTGGGAAAGCGGACGCACCAAGGAGGCCCTGATCGACGCCATGGCCGCCTCGCTCGCGCACGTGCCCGGGCTGTCGGTCAACTTCACCCAGCCGATGGCGATGCGCCTCGACGAGGTCGTGTCCGGCATCAAGGCCGACGTGGCCGTCAAGGTCTTCGGGCCCGACTCGGCGGTGCTCGAGCGCATCGGCGCGCAGGTGCTCTCGGTGGTCGAGGGGGTCAGCGGGGCCGCCGATGCACAGGTCGAAATCCTGTCGGGAGCCGCCCAGCTCGAGATCACGCTCGACCGCGACGCCATTGCCCGCTACGGCCTGCACGTCACCGATGTCCAGGAGGTGGTCGAAGCCGCGATCGGGGGCCGTCGCGCCAGCGAGCTGCTCGATGGGGCGCGCCGCTTTCCGATTGTGATCCGCTATCCCGCTGGCGCACGCGAAAGCGCCGAGACCATCGGCGCCCTGACGGTGACCGCCCCCGGCGGTGCACGCGTGCCGCTGAGCCGGCTCGCCCGCATCCGTCTTGCGGCAACCCCCGAAGCCGTCACCCACGAGAATGCCGAGAAGCGCCTCGTCGTCCAGACCAACGTGCGCGGTCGCGACGTCGGCAGCTTCGTGGCCGAGGCGCAGCGCCGTCTCGCCACCGAGATCACCATCCCGTCGGGCTACTACATCACCTGGGGCGGCCAGTTCGAGAACCAGCAGCGCGCCACGGCGCGACTGGCAATCGTGGTGCCGCTGTCGCTGGCCATCATCTTTCTGCTGCTGATGGTCACCTTCGGCAAGGTGCGCTGGTCGCTGCTGATCTTGCTCAACGTGCCGTTTGCGGCCGTGGGCGGCATCGCCGCGCTGTGGCTGCGCCAGCTCAATCTCAACCTGTCGGCGTCGGTGGGTTTCATCGCGCTCTTCGGCGTCGCGGTGCTCAACGGGGTGGTGATGCTCGCGGCCATCAAGGCCCTGCGCGAAGAGGAAGGGCTTGACGTGCACGCCGCCACCCTCGCGGGCGCCGCCACCCGGCTCAAGCCCGTGCTGATGACCGCCACGGTCGCGGCCATCGGCTTCATGCCCATGATGCTGTCGCAGGGGGCCGGTGCCGAGGTGCAGCGTCCCCTGGCCACCGTCGTCGTCGGGGGCATCATCACGTCGACCCTGCTGACGCTGATTGTGCTGCCCACGGTGTACGACATGATGGAACGGCGCATCGCCCGTCGCGAGGCGCGGACGACCCCCTGACCTCATGCGCATACTCGTCGTCGAGGACGACCCGGAGATCAGCCGCTTTCTCATCCGCGGCCTCACGGAAGAGCATCACAGCGTGGTGCTGCGTACCGACGGCCACGATGTGGCCGCACTGGTCGCCGCCGACGAGTTCGATGCCATCGTGCTCGATATCATGCTGCCTGGCCAGGACGGGTTTGCCGTCTGCCGGGCCGTGCGCCACGCAGGCCTCGACACGCCCATCATCATGGTGACGGCGCGCGATGATGTGCGCGACCGCGTGACGGGTCTCGATGAAGGCGCCGACGATTACCTGACCAAGCCCTTTGCCTTCGATGAGCTGCTCGCACGCCTCAGGGCACTCGCCCGGCGGGGACGCACGCGGCACCTGACGCACCTGCTGCACTATGGCCCGCTCACCGTCGACCCGGTGGCCCACACCGTCGCCGTCGACGGCTACGCGCTGCCGCTGACCGCCACCGAATACCGGCTGGCCAAGTTCCTCGTGCGGCGCGCCGAGGCCATCGTCACGCGCGACCAGCTCGCGCAGCATGTGTGGGGCGGCGCCTACGACCCGCTGTCGAACAACGCCGATGTGTATGTGGGCTACCTCCGCCGCAAGCTGCAGGCCCACACCGCAGACCCGCTGATTCACACCGTGCGCGGGCTCGGCTATATGCTCAAGCGGCAGGTCCCGGCCTCATGATCCATCCCGCGTGGCCCACCGGATTCCGTGCCCGCCTGACGCTGCGCTGGACGATCGCCGCCGGTGCACTCATCGGCCTGGCCAACATCGCCATCTATGCGGCTGCGCACACCTACGTCTACCGTTGGTTTGACCACAACGTGCGCACCATCGGCGCAACGGAAGCCGCGTCATCGACGGACGGCAGCGAAGGCGTCCACCTGCACGAGCGCGCCTTCGATCAGCTCGAGGGCGGCGCGTTCACGGAAAAGTTTGTGCAGATCTACGATCGGCGGGGCCGACTCGTGCTGGCCTCGTCGGCGCTCGGGCCTGACAGCACCACACTGCCGCCCGCGACACTTGCCGACGCGTTTACCGGACGGACGCCGATGCTCTGGGTGCGTGTCCTGGGCCGCAACGCGCGCGTGGTGGTGCTCACCGAAACGCGCGATGCCGACGCCTATGCTATCGCCGTCGGTCTGTTCGCCGACGATGTGCAGGACGGGCTGGCCAGTCTGGCGTGGCTGCTGCTGGGGGTCTGGCTCGTGTCTATCGCAGCGACGTCGGCGATTGGCGCCTCACTGGCCTCGCAGGCGCTCGACCCGGTGGCGCGCATCACCGACCGCGCCGCCTGGATTGCCCGGGGCAACTTCGACGCGCGCCTCGACCTGCCGACCGTGCAGGACGAGCTGGGCCGCATGACACAGCTGCTCAACTCGATGCTCGATCGGCTGCAGCACGCGGTCGAAGCCAATCGCCGCTTTGCCGCGGATGCCTCGCACGAGCTGCGGGGACCGCTGACGGCCATGGCCGGCGAGCTGGATGTGGCCCTGAGACATCCGCGTACTGCAAAGAGCTATGCCGAGACGCTACAGCATGTGCGCGGCCGCGTCGCATCGCTGACCGAGCTGACGGAAGACCTCATTCTGCTCGTACGTTCGCAGGAAGGGTCACGCGATGTGGTGCTGCGCGAGGTTGCGCTGACGCCCCTCATCACCGACGCCTTTGCTAGGGTCAGCCCGCTGGCCGAGGCACGCAGCGTACGGCTGTCTCACGACATTCCGGACGGCGTGCACCTCTACGCCGACCCCGCCCTCATCACCCGCGTCCTCGACAACGTGATCGCCAACGCGGTGCTCTACAACCGCGACCAGGGAGACGTGCGCGTGTCGACCCGCGTGGACGAGCCCGAGGGCGACGCGTGGGCCACGCCGCTCGTCATCGTCGAGGTGTCAGACACGGGCGCGGGCATTCCCGCCGACGAACAGGAACGGATTTTCACGCGTTTTCACAGGCTCGACCAGTCGCGCGCGCGGCATACCGGCGGCAGCGGACTCGGACTCGCCATCTGCCGGGAGGTGCTGGGCCTGCTCGGCGGCAGCATCCGCGTGGCTCGCAGCGACGCGACCGGCACCACGCTCGAAGTGCGCATGCCCGGCGTCATACTGCCCGTCACTGCGACCGTCTGACTCGCCGCATCCACACCCGTACAGAAGTATTACAGTCACGCGGCGGCCGCCTTGCTACCGTTTGGCGTATCTATGGAACGCTTCGACGCTGCTCGTATCTATGGTCGCCGGTTCTCGAACGGAATCAACTGGGGCACCAGCATCGCCATGGCGGCGTATCACGTGGGGGCGGCCGCCGCGCTCTTTTTCTGGGACAGCGGTGCGTTCCTCGTCGCTGCCCTGCTGTATTACGTGTCCCTCAGCTGGGGCATCGGGATGGGCTACCACCGCCTCCTGACCCATCGGGGATACAAGACGCCTCGGTGGGTGGAGTACTTCCTGACCCTCTGCGGAATGCTGGCCCTCGAGGGTGGCCCCATTTTCTGGGTGTCGACTCACCGCATTCACCACCAGCACTCGGACCACGACGGTGATCCCCACACGCCGCACGAAGGCACCTACTGGGCGCACGTCGGCTGGGTCCTCAGCGGCCGTTCGCTGCATCACGATGCGGACATGCTGAGCCGGTATGCCCCCGACCTGGCTAGAAATCCGGTCCATGTGGCCTTCACGCGCTGGCACTGGATACCCCAGGTCGTGGTCGGACTGTTGCTGCTGGGGCTGGGTGGCGTGCCATATCTGCTGTGGGGTACGTTTTTCCGCACCACATTCGGTCTCCACGCCACATGGCTGGTCAACTCGGCGAGCCACCTCTGGGGTTCGCGCCGGTTCCAGACGCGCGATGACTCGAGAAACAACTGGTGGGTGGCGTTGCTCAGCTGGGGCGAAGGCTGGCACAACAACCATCACGCGCATCCGGTATCGGCCCGTCACGGGCTGGCCTGGTACGAACTCGACATGAATTACCTGGCCATCCGGGTGCTGGCGATGCTGGGTCTGGTCTGGGACGTCAAAGTTGCCCGGCTTGACGGCGACCGTGCCGACGAGGCGCGCGCCGCAGCCTAGCAGGGACGGGCAACGGCCGTGGCAGGCACCGCACCGTGGCCCCATTCTCCGGGGAACCGACCCACACCCGATCTCTGGTACCGTGGGCGGGTGAGCACGTTCCCCGGCCGCCAGACGGCCACCGCCGTCTTCATCGCCCTCTGCGTCATCCTCGTCGCCGCCGCCATCTCACTCAACGTGGGGTGGATTCTCGTGAATGGCCGGCGCGTGCTGCCGCTGGTGCTCGGCATCCTGGCGTTCATGTTGATCATCGCCGGGCTGGTGGTCTTCACGGTGTTTCTCATTCGCGAAATCAGGCGCAACGATCAGCACGACGCCTTCATCAACGCCGTCACCCACGAACTCAAGACGCCCATCGCCTCGATTCGCCTCTACCTGGAAACCCTGCAGGCCCGAGACGTCAGCGAGGAGCAGCGGCGCACCTTCTATCAGGTGATGCTGTCCGACACCGACCGCCTGCAGCGCACCGTCGAGGAAGTGCTCAAGGCCGGCGCGGCCGGCCAGAAGGGCCGCTATGCCCAGCGCGCTCCGGTCGACCTGGCCACGCTCGCGCGCGAGTGCGTCGACACCGCACGACTCCGCCATCGCCTGCCCGACTCGGCGGTCGCCCTCGACCTCCAGGTGGTAGGACCCGCAGCCACCATCGTCGGGGATGCCGACGACCTGCGAACCGCGCTGTCGAACCTGCTCGATAACGCCGTGAAGTATTCGCCCGACGGCGTCATGGTACGCGTCGATGTCTCGGCACCGGATGCCGAACACGTGCGGGTGCGGGTGCACGATCAGGGCGTCGGCATTCCGCCGTCGCAGCTGACGCGCATCTTCAACCGGTTCTACCGCTTCCAGATGAAGCAGTACTCGGTCAAGGGCACCGGCCTCGGGCTCTTCCTGGTACGGGCCATCGCCCGGCAGCACGGTGGCAAGGTCACCGCCAGCAGCCAGGGCGCCGGCACCGGATCGACCTTCACCCTCGAACTGCCCCGCACCCACGCATGAGCCACCTCTTCGTCGTCGAGGACGAGCATCACCTCGCCGAAGGCCTGCGCTTCAATCTGGAAGCCGACGGCTACGCCGTCATGGTCGAAGACAACGGCACCCGTGCCCTCCAGCGCCTGATCGCCGCCGGCGACTCGGTCGATGCGGTGATCCTCGATGTCATGCTGCCGGGCCTCAGCGGATTCGAAGTCGTGCGAGGCATGCGCGACGCGGGACTCTACACGCCGGTGCTCATGCTGACGGCCCGCGGCCGGTCTGAAGACGTGCTGCAGGGGTTCGAGGCCGGTGCCGACGACTATCTGCCCAAGCCATTCGAGCTGGCGATTCTGCTGGCCCGTGTCCGGGGATTGCTCCGCCGGCGACAGTGGGCACAGCGCGCGCAGGTCGAGGGCGGCCGGCATGCCGTGATGACCTTCCATGGACGCACGCTCGATCTCGATGCGCTGGAATTGCGGGTGGGCCCCACCACGCATCACCTGACGCAGATGGAATCGGACCTGCTCGCTTACCTGATTCGGAATGCCGGCAGGGCCGTCTCGCGCAAGGCGATTCTCGAGGATGTGTGGGCCCTGCGCGAAGACACCGATACCCGGGCCATCGACAACTTCATCGTGCGGCTGCGCCGCTATATCGAAGACGACCCCGGTGATCCCGCCCTGCTGCTCACCGTCAGGGGCATCGGGTACAAGCTGATGCCCGACGACCCGACGGCAGCGGTCACTGCAGCGCCAGCAGCAGGAACGCCGTAACCTGCGTCTGACGGAAGTTGTCGTCAGAGACCACGATCACCGTGCGGCGCCCATCGGGCAGACGCGGTCCCTCGGCCATGCCTTCGAAATTGTCGAGCAGCGCCAGCGGCGCGGGCAGCGACGCACGCACCGTGTCGAGGTCGAGCACCAGCCGCTTCGACACGGCACGCACGCCAGTCGCCTCCCGCAGCGACCGGCCAGACACATCGTCCGCACCGTCGACACGCACGTCGAAGATCTGAATCACGTTCCTGACGCGGCGTGTTTCGGGATTGATGAGGCACGCGCGCTCGAGTGACAGCAGGCGGTCGGCGTCGAGGGCCAGCAACTCGACGAGGCCCAGCTCGCCATCGTCGCAAATCGCCCCGAAGCCCTCGCGCAGCGGCGTGGCGTCGAGAGGATAGGCCCACTGCCGGCCCATGCGCCAGCCCCCGTCCGATGGCTGCCACTCGACCAGCCGTGACAGCCCCCCCTGCCCGCCGCCGAATGGCCGCCCATTCCGCACCGACGCCGGCGCATCGCGGTAGAGCGGCTGCTCAAGCCCGGCCACCAGGCGCCCATCGGGCCAGCGGGCCAGCGCCTCGGCACCCTGGTTGTCCCGCACGCCGCCCGCCGTCTCACCCAGGTCGAACGGTGCCCCCCACGGCACCACCTGCGACACCACCGCGTCCGCAGCGAACATCAGGAACGATGTCGGCCAGTCGCCCGTCACCCGCCCGCGGCCAGAGACCGCAGCCGACGCCCCTGCGGGCGGCTGAAAGCGGTGCCCTTCCTCCGTGGCCACAAACCGGCCATCACCCAGCGCGACGATGGCCTCGAGGTCGGCGTGCTGCACAAGCCGGGCATCGACGCCCGGGCCCGCGACTGTCGGCGTGACCGATACAGGTGCCACCTGCAGGCGTCCGTTCCACTGGATGTCGAACCACGCGATGCGCGACAGCGCCCCGTCGTCAATAACCGCCGCGTAGCGACCCGAGCGCGGGTCGCGCGTCAGTCCGGAGAGGCTGCCGATGACCTCGGCGCGGCCACTGCCGCCCGGCGTGCTCGGCCAGACGACGGCGTCGACCAGCGTGAGGGAGGGTGGTGCCACGGGAACGGCAGCGCGCGTCTGCCTGGGGGCGCATGACACCGTCAGCAGGGCCCCCAGCAGCGCCGCGGTCAGGGCCCGTGTTCGTGGCACAATCCTCAGACGCACGTGTTCGCGTTTCCCAAGGAGCTCATGATGACACGCCTGCTGTCGTTCACTGCCGCCGCGCTGCTGCTGGCTACCGTTGCCTCAGCCCAGACCCCGGCCAACCCGATGACCACATCCATCGCTGCGGGATTCCGTGGCCTCAAGGGCAACCTGGCCAAGACGGCCGAAAAGGTGCCCGAGGACGTGTACAGCTTCAAGCCCACCCCCGATGTGCGGTCGTTCGGCCAGCTCATCGGTCACATTGCCGACTCGCAGTTCGGCCTGTGCGCGACGGCCGCCGGAGAGAAGCCCGCACAGTCGGGCATCGAGAAGACGGTGACCACCAAGGCCGGGCTCGTGAAAGCCCTCAACGATTCCATCGCCTACTGCGATGCCGTGATGGAAAAGATGAACGACACATCCGGCATGGACGTGACCAAGTTCTTCCTCGGGCCGTCGACGAAACTCGGCGTGCTGGCCTTCAACACCGCGCACAGCTACGAGCATTACGGCAACCTCGTCACCTACATGCGCCTGAAGGGCATCGTCCCGCCCTCCTCCGGCGGCAACTGACACCGCGACCGCCCGGGGCCTCCGTCGCCCCGGGCGGTGCTACCATTTGAGGCGTGAGAGCTGCCCTCATCGCTGGTGCCGCACTCGTGCTCGCTGCGGGTGCCTATTTCTTTCTGACACGCGAACCGGCCCAGCCGGCCGAAGAAGCGCCCGTCGCCGAGACGCGACCGGCACCGGTGGCCAGACCCGCCCCGCCAACGGCGAAGGCCCCCGAACCGGAACGCGAGTCTACACGCCCAGCGCCCCGTCGCCGCAACGAACCCGACGACACCGAGCCGACGCCGGCGGCCCCGGCCGCCCCCGCTGCTGCCACCACTGCTACGCTGGTGCTTGGCAGTGACGTCCCGGGCGCTTCCGTCTTCATTAATCGCGAGTACGTCGGCATCACACCGCTGCGTCTGGCCGATCTGGAACCCGGGTCGAAGCAGATCAAGCTCACCGCCGAAGGCTACGAAGGCATCGAGCGCGTCGTCGACCTGACACTGGGCACCAATGACGTGTCGATGCGCTTCAAGGAAGTGCGGCTCAACAAGCGGCAGGCCGTGTCGCACAAACACGGCATGGGTGGCGGCTGCGAGGGCACCCTGATCGCGACGCTCGACGGGCTCACCTACGAAACGACCAACAAGAGCGATGCCTTCAAGCTGACGTACGACCAGATCGAGACGTTCACGGTCGACTATCTCGAGAAGAATCTTCGGGTGAAGCAGAAGGGCGGCAAGACCTGGAACTTCACCGACCGCAATGCCGCCAATGCCGATGCGCTGTTCGTCCTGCATCGGGACGTCGAGGCCGCCCGCAAGAAGCTCGCCCAGGGCTACGCGCCCGTTCGATAGCCACCGCCTGATCGGCGGGAAACCGGTCTATAGTGGATCTATGAAAAGAATTCTGCTGTTCATGGTAACCAACCTGGCCATCATGCTGACGCTGTCGCTCGTGCTCAGCCTGCTGGGCATCACAGGCGGCGGTGGGCTTGACGGCCTGCTGGTGTTCTGTCTGTTCTGGGGCATGGGCGGGGCGTTCCTGTCCCTGCAGATCTCCCGCTTCATGGCTAAGCGCGCGATGGGCGTCGAGCTTGTCGATGGCCGCACGGGCCACGCAGACCTCGACTGGCTGCACGCCACGGTCCGGCAACTGGTCGACCGCTCGGGCCTGCCGATGCCCGAGGTGGGCTACTACGAGTCGCCCGAGGTCAACGCCTTCGCCACCGGCCCCAGCCGCAGCCGCAGCCTTGTGGCGGTGTCCACGGGCCTGCTGCGCACGATGAGCCGCGACGAAGTAGAAGGGGTGCTGGCGCACGAAGTGGCGCACATCCAGAACGGGGACATGGTGACCATGACGCTCATCCAGGGCGTGGTCAATGCCTTCGTCATGTTCTTCGCCCGCATCATCGCCAATATCCTGCGCAACACCGTAGACGAGCGCGCCTCTGGCGCCGTGTATTTCCTCAGTTACATGGTGCTGCAGGTCGTGCTGGGTGTCCTCGGCATGGCCGTCGTGGCGTGGTTCTCGCGCGCCCGTGAATTCCGGGCCGATGCCGGTGCCGCCACCCTGGCGGGCTCGGGCAAGATGATTGCCGCCCTGCAGCGCCTTCAGCAGCACACGCAGCAAATCGAAAGTGATCAGCCGGCGCTGGCCACCATGAAGATCGCCGGGGCGGGCAGCTGGATGGCCCTGCTGTCGACGCATCCCCCGCTCGAGGCGCGCATCGCCGCGCTGCGGGCCGCCCGCTAGGTTTCGACGGGTCGCGAGCGATCGGCGCAGTACTCGCTCCACGATCCGGGATAGATACGCGCTCCCGACAGCCCTGCCACTTCCATCGAGAGCAGGTTGTGGCAGGCTGTCACCCCCGACCCGCAATACATCACCACATCGCTTGCCGGGCGCCCGCCCAGCAGCGTCGTCCACTGGGCACGCAGGTCATCGGGCGACTTGAAGGTCTTCTCGGGCGTCAGGTTCTGCTGGAAGAAGTAATTGCAGGCTCCGGGAATGTGTCCGCCCACCGGATCGAGCGTTTCGTTGATGCCCCGGAACCGCTCCGGTGATCGGGCATCGACCAGCACGCCCTCGACGCCGGACTGCACCTCAGACACGCTGAGCCGCCACCCGGCCCGTGGCGCCGGGGTGAAGATCCGGGCCGTCGTGGCCGGCAGGTCGGTCGTCACGCCGTGTCCTTCCGCCACCCAGCGCGCATAGCCCCCGTCGAGCACGGCCACCGCATCGTGGCCCAGGTAGCGCAGCATCCACCACGCTCGGGCGGCATACATGCCGATGTCGCCGTCATACAGCACCACCTGCACGCCTGGCCCGACGCCCACGCGGCCGAAGCGTGCGGCCATCTCGTCAATGGTCGGCAGCGGATGGCGCCCGTTGCTGCCGGTCTTGTCGCCCGACAGGTCGTGATCGAGATGCACATAGCGGGCACCGGGCAGGTGCCCGGCAGCATACTGGGCCGCCCCCGCATCGGGATTCGTCAGGTCAAACCGGCAGTCGAGCAGCACCCAGTCGGGGTGGCCCGTGTGCGCAGCCAGCGCGGCAGGGGTGATAAGCGTGGTGAACATGGCGCGCTCAGTGTAACCCGCAGCCCCATGTTAGAGTCGAGCCACGATGTCCGTTCCCACGCTGCCACGCCTCGATGCTGCCCACGTTCTCAGCGCCCTCTCGTCGCTGCGCCAGTCGCAGCCGGTGAAGTATGCGGCCTTCTACTCGAGCCAGCTCGGCGGCGTCGTGACCGACCCGGCCCTGATGGTGCTGCCGTTTGACGACCACATGGTGCATCGCGGCCACGGCATCTTCGACACGGCCGGACTGGTGGACGGGCGCATCTACGATCTCGAGGCCCACCTCGACCGCTTCGAACGATCCGCGGCGCATTCGCGGCTGACGCTGCCGCTGTCGCGCGAGGCGATGCGCGACATCATCGTGGGCACGGTGGCGGCGAGCGGCACGCGCAACGGCGCCATTCGCTACTGGCTGTCATCGGGGCCCGGCAGCCTCGAGCTCAGCCCTGCCCCCGGTGCAGCACCTGGATTTTTCGTCATGGTCTTCCCCGGCCTCTCCTACCCCGAGCGGTGGTACACCGATGGGCTGCGGGTGATGACGACCACCTATCCCATCAAGCCCGCGCTCTACGCGGTGACGAAAAGCACCAATTACCTGCCCAACGTGCTGATGCAGATGGAAGCCAAGGCCGCAGGCGTCGATAACGGCGTGTTCATCGACGCACAGGGCCACGTCGGTGAAAGCTCGAACATGAATGTGGCGTTTGTCACGACCGATGGCGTGCTGCGCCATCCGAAGTTTGATCACATCCTGCAGGGCTGCACATCGCTGCGCATGCTTGAGCTCGCACGGCAACTGGTGGCCGACGGCCGTCTCGCCGGCGTCGAGGTCTGCGATATTCCTGTGGCGCAGGCGCGCGCCGCCCGAGAGATGCTGCTCATCGGCAGCTCAGTCAAGGTGGCGCCGATTGTGGCGTGGGACGGCCAGCCCATCGGGGACGGACGCCCGGGGCCTGTGGCCGGGGCCCTGCTGGCGCTGCTCGAGGCCGACATGCGCACGGGCGACCGCCACATCGACGTGCCCTTCGCCTAGCAGGCCCGGCGGCGCACACGCGCTGCCCGGACGCCGGTGTCTGCGAGGACGCCGGTTACCAGCGCAGCAGGCGCGTCACCTTGATGATGAACGACCGGTTGTCGAGCTGAGGGAACCCCTGGTTCAGGGTGTTGCGCCCGTCGCTGTAGACCACGAAGAGTTCGCTGCCCGGAATGTATTCCCAGCGGAACCGTGCGTTGGTGGTCACCGAATTGGTCGCCGACTGATACTGCGCCAGCACCGAGAAGAACCGCCGGTTCGTCATCGTCCAGGTGAAGCGGCTGGCGACGAGGTTGGTCGTGAAGTTGCCCCACTGGGTGGTGACGCGATTCCACGAGATATTCGGCTCAACCAGATACCGGGAACCGAGTTCAACCCGACCGCGCCACGACACTTCGCTCAGCGTACCCCCGAAGAACCCGCCGTAGACCACGTTGAGTCCGCCATTGATGGGGCGCTGGGGGCCGAAGAAGTAACTGGCCCGTGTCTGGGTGAACGTGTAATTGCCCACGGGCACCCGTACACCGGCATTCACGGCGAAGGGGGCGATGAGGCCTTCGTAGCTGTTGGTCACCTCAACCGAGGCAAAGTCACCGCCGTTGGTTTCCACGCGGTATGACAGCTGCGCCTCGCGGGTTTCCAGCTGGTGCGTCATCCCCGTGATGTAGTCGAGGCTGGCCTCGTAATAGTGGCGACGCACCCGTGACGGTTGTTTCGGTCTGGGGCTGAACCGGAGCTGCGCGAACGACCGCTTGAATGCCTTTCGCCGGAGGAAGCCGACCTCGGGGTTGAAGCCGTCGCCGACGTTCAGATATTCCGCCTGCACGCCCCACCGGTCGGCATTCCAGTCATAGCGTGTGCGATAGCTGCTCTGGTCGCCCGTGGAGCCCGGCGTGTCGGTGCGCGCGTAGTACGACTGGATGTTGACGTTGTCGAACAGCTGAAACTGCGCGTCAGTACCGAAGGTGTAACTGGCCTGCGAGCCCAGAGCCGAGGGATTGCGGGCCGATCCGATCACTCCGATGCGACTGCGGCTTAGCACGTCGCGCGTCATGCGGAACACCGAGAAGTTTGTGGCCACCTTGCCGACGGCCGGCACATCGTCGGTCTGCATGTTGAGCGCGCCGACATTGTAGGGGCCAGCCCGGCCGAGCAGGCGACCGCCCGCCGTGATCGGAACGATGGTGCCGGAATCGAGCCCGATGCGACGCGAGTAGAACAGAATCGGCGTGTTGTTGGGGCCAAAGCCACCGCCGCCACCGCCGCCACCGCCGCCACCACCGCCACCACCACCACCACCGCCACCACCGGTGCCGCCAAAGGCGAAGATGTCCTGCCCTTCGAGGAAGAAATCACGACGCTCGGGGAAGAAGAGGCTGAAGCGCGTCAGGTTCACCTGCGCCTCGTCGTCTTCCACCTGTGCAAAGTCGGTGTTCACCGTCAGGTCGGCGATGAGCGTCTGCGTGATGCCCCACTTGGCGTCGATGCCCCAGTTGCCGTTGGTGTCATTGCTGATGGGCGGCGACGCACGGTTGTTGGTGAGCAGCGACCCCAGCGCATAGGGCTTGATGTCGAGGTTGATCTTCTGCGACGGCACCTCGAGGCCCACCATCGTCGCGGCCGAAGAAATCTTCGTCAGGCCGCGGCGGCCCCAGGCCCGGGGGACAGGGTTCAGGAACGTGAGTTCGTTGCGCCACCGCACCATGCGGCGCATGTTGATCCCCCAGACCTTCGAATCGTCCCGGAAGCGCAGCGAGCGGAACGGAATGACGATTTCGGTAGACCACCCGCCGTCGAAATCGGCCGTGCGCGTCCACCAGATGCCATTCCAGTTGTTGTTGGGCTGCTCGTTGGTCGCAACATAGTCGAACATGCCACCCTGCGCGTTGGTCGACACGCCGAAGCCGTTGCGATGGTCGTAGAAGGTATCGACGACCACGGCGAAGTGGTCGTTGTTGTACATGTTGAAGCTGTCGCGGCGCATGTCGCTGGTCACGCGACGATCCGGAAACTCCTCGTACATCTTCGCCGACACATACAGGTTCTTGTCGTCGAAGAAGACCCAGACCTCGGTACGATCAGTGGCGGGTTTCCCCTCGGCCGGTTCCTGCTGCACGAAGTCGGTCCATGGCAGGACGTCACGATACGGCGCCTCGTCGAGTATGCCGTCAATCACCAGCGGCGACGGGACCCGCATCGTCCGCACCGTGACCTGTCCACTGGCATCGCGCGCCATGACGGCCGGAGGTTCCGGTGGCGGCGGCCCCAGGAGGGTGACCCCACCCAGCTGCGCCGCGGCCGACGGGGCTGGCGGGGCGGCATTGTCCTGCCGCGCCAGGACGGGTGAGGCCACGCACAGCACACCCGTCAGCAACCAGGCCAGCACTCGAAGGAAATCGACGCGACGACGCATTACCGTAGCCCTTGAGTGAACCATATTTCCGAGGAAAAACGGTGTCTCCGGATGTCACGCCGCTTCCGGATCCCGCTAAGATGACAGGTCATGTACGGACGTCTCGAGCGCATCTGGATCAAGCGGGCCAAGGGTGGTCCGATGGATGACGTGGCACAGGCCACGCTGGTTGCCCACCGCGGCCTGGCCGGAAATGCCAATCAGGGTGGACGCCGCCAGGTGACGGTCCTGTCGCTGGAGGCATGGACGGCCATCACTGCCGGGGTGGCCGGTCCCATCGATCCGATCGAACGCCGCGCCAATCTCCTGGTGAGTGGGCTCGACCTGCGCGGAAGTCGCGGCCAGGTGCTCAGGGTCGGCCGCTGCCGACTGCTCGTCCACGGTGAGACCAAACCGTGTGAACGGATGGATGAGGTCGCACCCGGGTTGCAGCAGGGCCTACGTGCGCCGTGGGCCGGAGGGGTGTTTGCCGAAGTGCTCGACCACGGCGACATTCACACCGGCGATGTGGTGACGCTTGAAACGGCGGCACCGACGGGCGACGTGCCCGGCGATGCCGTCTGAGCGTGCGTTAGAAGCTAATCTTCGCCGCCACCTGCACGATGCGGGGATCGTAGGTGGCCGTGATGGTGCCGAAAGCCACGCTGCTGCGGTTGCCGTTGGGGGCACGGAAGTTCGACCGGTTCAGCAGGTTGAACGCCTCGACACGCAGTTCGAGCTGGCTCGAGGCCCACAGCGCAAAGCGCTTCGAGGCCTGGAAGTCTACGCCCCAGAACATCGGGGCCGCCACGCTATTACGGGTGGCATTACCGAACGGCTGGCTGGGATCGGTCGGGATGATCACCGCGTCGCGGTTGAGATAGTTCTGCACTGTCCAGTTCGACACGACCACCGTCCCCTGCACATTGGGACGGTACCCGTTGGCCCCGCGGAAATCCTGCTGAATGCCCGAGACCTGCTGCGCGGCCGTCGGCGTGTAGCGCAGGGTCACGCGCTCGCCCGCCGTCACCGTGTTGATGCCCGCCACCTGCCAGCCGCCGAGGATCGCATCGAGGACCGCCGGCATCGACGCCCCCCACTTGCGGCCGCGTCCGAACGGCAGGTCGGCCACCAGGCTCGTGGTGCTGTTGTAGGGCTGGTGGTAGGCCGACAGGCCCCACTCGGCGTCGATGTTGTTGAAATCCTGCGGCGCCGGCGAGTCGCCGTTCGGGTTTTCCAGCGACCCGGCGCCATTGTCTCGGGCCCGCGAGAGCGTCAGCGAGCTCAGCACGTTGAACCCGGCGCCCACACGCCACTGCAGCTTGCTCTGGAACGCGTGATAGTCGCTCTTGCCGCCGTTATACGAGTACGTGATGTCGGCAAATTCGGGAATGGGACGCCGCTGCTGCAGAGGAATCGTGCCCGCCGCATTGTTCGGGCGCGCCTGGTTCAGATTGGCAAAGTAGAGCAGCCCGTCGGCGCGGTTGCCGACGTACGCCAGGTCGATGAGCATGCCGTCCCACAGCTCGCGCTGTACCGAACCGAACCAGCTCTGCACACGGCTCGAGCGGTAGTCCTCGGGCATGTAGGTGATGTTGGCCGCCAGCGGATTGAAGCGTGACGGGTCGGTCAACCCGGTCGGATAGCCTTCCTGGGTCGTCCGGAAGTTGGCCTGCGCCGGCGTCTGCACAGCGACGGCGTTGATAACCTGCGGGCCATTGATGGCCAGCACGTTGGCACCACCGGCGCGATGGAAATGCACATAGCTGATGCCGTAGCCGCCGCGGACCACCGTGCGCGGATTCAGCGTATACGCCAGGCCGATGCGCGGGCCAAAGTTGTTCGTGTCGGGGCGAATCGTGGACCGATTCTGAATCGATCCGTCACGCGCCATCATCATGCTGCGCGTGGACGGGTTGTAGTTCGAGAGCCGGTTGTTCTCTTCGACCCAGGGAGTCGCGAACTCATACCGGAGGCCGAGGTTGAGCGTCAGCCGGTCGTTCACGCGCCAGTCGTCCTGGACGTACGCAAAATGCATGTCCTGCACAAGGTTAGCCACCAGCAGGTTGCTCAGCGCATATGTCGACCGCAGCCCAAACATGAAGTCGGCCATGTTGTAGAGGTTGTTCGACGCCGCGCCGGTCGGGCGGGTGAACTGCCCGGCATATGAGTCGCGGCCGTAGAGAGGATTGACGTCCTGCACCTCGGTGAACACCTTCTGGTATTCGTAGCCCGCCTTCATCGAGTGCCGGCCCATCAGCCACGAATAGTTCACCTTCGGGTTCCACACTTCCGGATACTGCCACTGGGGATTGGTCGCCTGGCGTCCGAGATCCGAGTAGCCGTTGATGAGCTGCGTCGGCAGGCCAGCGGCCACACGCGGATCGCTCGGCAGGCCCGTGATGCCGTAGACCGCATCAGCGGTACCCTGCTTCTGGAATAACGCGAACGGATTCTTGCCGGCCACCGTGCGCGACCATCCCATGCGGACCTCCAGCAGCGACGTGTCGGTCACGGTGAAGGTGAAGCCCCCCGCAAACTGCTTGTTGTTCACGTAGGTTTCAGCGTTGCCGCCACCACCGGACGGACCCGAGATCGAGGGCTGGTCGAAGATGTCGGCATCGCGCCAGCCGATGCGGCCGAACGCCGTCAGGCGGGGGCTGACCTGCACGTCCACCTTCCCGCCGGCCTTGTCGGTCGAATTCGTAAAGGTCTGCAGGATCTGGAGGTTGTTGACCGTGCCCGCATTTGACGGCGCCGGCAGGTCGTTCAGCACCTTGCGCGCAAACGGCGTCATCGGAATGGGTGTGCCGGCCGGATACAGTGCCCCGGTGATCGGGTGCCGCACATCGACGCCGAGAATGCCCGCACGCTGATCCATCGTCGGAATGCTCGTGTTGGCCGCCTGGCCACGCGTCTGTCGGAAGATTTCGACGTCGGCAAAGAAGAACGCCCGGTTCTTCACAATCGGCCCGCCGACGACGCCGCCGTACTGGTCGCGGTCGAACTGCGGCTTCTGTCCGCTGGCCGGTCGGAAAAATCCGCTCGCATTGAAGTCGGTGCGGCGCGCAAATTCCCACAGCGATCCGCGGAACCGATTGGTGCCACTGGCGTAGGCCACGTTGATGGTGGCGCCGCCCGAGCGCCCGTATTCGGCACTCATGTTGTTGGTGACCACCTTGAACTCGGCCACCGCATCTGGCGGCGGCTGCATCACCTGGTTCGAAAATCCCTGGTTCGACGTGCCGTAGGCGTTGTTGTCGACACCGTCGATGAGGAAGTTATTGAACGTCGAGCGCAGCCCGTTCACGTTGAAAGCGCCCTCGCGCGGCGTGAAGCCGCCGCTGTTGAGCGCCGACTGCCGCACCCCAGGTGACAGCAGCGCCAGCGCCGAGTACTCGCGGCCGTTCAGCGGCAGCGCGCGTGTTTGCTCCCCGGTGATGACCTGACTGCGGTCGCTCGAGTCGGTCTGCAGCAGCACGGCATTGGCCCGCACCTGCACCGTCTCCTCCAGCCCCCCAATGGCCATCGTCAAGTCGACGCGCTGGCGGGCCCCGACCGTCACCACCACCCCTTCGACGCGGGCCGTCGTGAAGCCCGACAGCTCGGCCGTGATGACATACGTGCCAATGCGTACATTAAAAAATTCGTAGCTGCCGCCGGCCTCGGTGGGGCGCGACTGCACCACGCCCGTGGCCGTATTGGTCAGTGTCACTGTCGCCCCGGGGATGACCGCCCCCGACCCATCGCGCACCGTGCCCACCACCGTGGCTGTTTCAAACTGGGCCCATGCCGTGCCCGATGTCAGAGCCAGCAAGCCCACCAGCGCCCATGTCCGCACAAGAAGGTTCCGCATAGGTCTGAAAGTGTAATGGAACCTAGGCACAATCGGGTGCCATCCGGGTAACAGACGTGTCTCTCCCGGGGGGAAGGAGGCCCGGCCGGTTTCGGGGGCCGCGGGACGACGTCTAGAAGCCGAGCATGGCGTAGGGCAGGTCGGCCTTGAGGGTCTCGAGGTGCGGGGTCACCAGCTGGCGGTTGGCGTCGGGCACCGTCGCAGGAGGGGGTGCCGTGGCATCAGGGGTGGCCATCCCGGCGCTGCGTCGCAGGATGTCAAGCATCTCGTGCCACTCGAGATGCTCGGCGACCTGAAGGCCCGCTGCCGCATAGACCTGGTGACGCACCCACGCGTACTCGTCCACGGAAAACTGCTGGGCATTCATGCCTGCTACCTGAGTGACGCGCGTGTCATACAGCAGCTGGCCCAGCTGAGACAGCAGCAGGTCGGTGTCGGGATTGACCTTGGCCCCCGGGGGAGGGACCGACCCTTCATGCTCATCCCGCTCCCACACCATCAGGCGGTCGCTCATGGCTTTCCAACGTCTGCCGGTCTGCGCCTGCACCTCGCGCTGCACCGCAAGGAAACGGTCGACCTGTGCCGCAGTCAGTTCCCCGGACGCCGGCGCCGTGAATGGGGTGCGGTTCGCCACCGCATCGCCCAGCGCCTCGAGCGACCGAACCTGGGCCACCAGGTCAGACACGCCCTCGACATATGGACGCACGCTCCGATACCCGACGTAGAGCAGGCCGCCCACGGCGGTCCCAACGACGACGAGAAACAGCAGGCACCCCGAGAAGAGCGAGCGCATACCTCGCAGTATAGCCACACGGCACGGGAACCAGCCGTAGGGCTCTGGACTGACGCGTCAGGCCGTCGTGCGTCGCTCGGGGGGCGCGGCAGGACGCCTGACCGCCTCGCACATGAGGTCGCACAACGCGAATACCCGCGCATCGGCAATGGCATAGTGGATGAACGTGCCCTGCCGACGGCGCGACACGAACCCCTGGGCGTGCAGCAGCTGCAGATGCCGCGACAGATTGGCCTGGTTGAGCCCGGTGAGCGCCATCAGTGCCGATACATGCTGCGGCCCCCGCTGGAGGGCCTGCAGCACCTGCAGTCGAGCCGGCTCGGCTAGCACCTTGAAGCGGGCCGCCACCGATGCCAGCATCACCGGAGACATCGGCCGGCGTCTCACGAGACTGGGCCTTCCGGTGTCACGACCGGCAGTCCGGCCCCGCGCCACGCCGCAAAGCCCCCGACCAGGTTGGTCACATTGCGGCGCCCGGCACGGGCCAGCAGCGACGCCGCCATGGCCGATCGTCCGCCGCCCTGACACTGCAGCACCACCGGCCGGTCCTCCGGAACCTCGTCCAGACGCGTCGAGAGATAGCCCAGTGGAATATGCGTCGCGCCCGGCAGGTGGCCCTGCTGCCACTCGCTGGCCCCCCGCACATCGATCACCATGACCTCGCGTGCTGATACGCGACCGGCAGCGGCATCCACCGACAGCTGCGGAATCGTCTGCATGTCGACACCGCGCGCGGCCAGACGCTGCACCACACCGGCATCCCACACGCCGGCGATGCGGTCGAGTCCGATGAGGGCCAGCTGCCGGGCCATCTCGACAAGGCGCGCCTCGGAGGGCTCTTCGACGATGAAATAGAGATCGGTGCCGAAGGGCAGCAGCCAGCCCGCCCAAGTGACGAAGCTGGCGGTCATCGGCAGGCTGAGTGTGCCGGGCAGCGACTGCGCGGCCGCGACCGCGCCGGCGCGCGTATCGACCACGACGGCTCCCCGCTGTGTCAGCGACAGCAGCGCGTCATCATCGAGGCGCGGGGCGGCCCTGAGCGCCCCCAGCAGGGCGGGCCCCTGCTTGTTGAGCCGCTTCATCGTGGCGAAGTAGGCGGGAGGTTCGGGCTGGCCTGTCAGCACCTCATCAACAAACGCCTGCTCCGTCTTCATCCGGAAGGCCCAGTTGAACCGGCGTTCATAGCCCAGCGTGCTCGAGGGAATGGCGCTGATGCCCTTGCCGCACGCCGAGCCGGCTCCGTGCCCGGGCCAGATCTGCAGCCAGTCGGGATACGCCGACAGACGTTGCAGGCTCTGCCACAGCACACGCCCCCCCACCTCCATCGTCCCCAGATAGTTGGCGGCGCGTTCGAGCAGGTCGGGGCGGCCCACATCGCCAACGAACACGAAATCGCCGGTCGCCATCGCGATGGGCTGGTCAGCGGCGGCGGTGTCGGTGATCAGAAAGGCGATGTGCTCGGGCGTGTGTCCGGGCGTGGCCACGATATCGATGCGGATGCGGCCCACCATGAAGTGGTCTCCGTCGCGCACCAGCGTGGCCTCCTGCGCGAACTGATACTTCCAGTCGGCGTCCCCTTCGTCCGACAGGAACAGCCGTGCGCCGGTGCGCTGCGCCAGTTCGCGCGCGCCCGAGAGGAAGTCGGCGTGGATGTGTGTCTCGGTGACGTGCGTGATGCGCAGGCCCTCGCGGGCGGCCTCCTTGGGGTAGCGATCGAGGTCGCGCGTCGGATCGATGACCAGTGCCTCGCCCGTGGCGGCGCATCCGATGAGGTAGGACGTCTGGGCCACGAGCGGTTCGTAAATGCGGGCAACATGCATGGAACACCTCAAATATTGATATATGACTAATTAGTAATATATTGACGACGTGGCCGCGACGCAAGGGCCCGGGCGGCCTGACGATCAGGACAGGCCGTCGATCGCCAGCGCGGGTAGCGGACCCGCGGGCGAGAAGCCGAAGACGCGGCCGTAGAACACCAGTTCCGATTCCAGGGCGTGGACCAGGGTGGCGGCCTGGCGGAATCCGTGCGATTCACCGGCGTACATCACGCAGGCCACCGGCACCCCCTGCTGCCGGGCGGCGTCGGCCATCAGCGTGGTCTGGTTCGGGGGCACCACTTTGTCGTCGAGACCCTGGAACAGGATGATCGGCGTCCGCAGCCGGTCGGCCATGCGCAGGGGCGACCGCGCCCGATACTCGTCGCGGCACGCCGGGTAGGGCCCCACGAGGCTGTCGAGGTAGCGCGCCTCGAACCTGTGCGTGTCCCGCGCGAGCACCTCGAGGTCGCTCACGCCGTAATAGCTGGCCCCGGCCCCGAACACGCGGTGCCGCACCAGGGCCGCAAGGGTCGTGAATCCCCCGGCGCTGCCGCCGCGGATGGCCAGGCGCGCCCGATCGGCGCGACCGGTGTCGGCCATCGCGACGGCCCCGGCGACCACATCCTCGACATCCATGAGCCCCCACTGGCCCTTGAGCCGGTCGCGGTAGGCGCGACCGAATCCCGTGCTGCCGCTGTAGTTGACGTCTAGGACGGCGACGCCCCGACTCGTCCAGAACTGCACCTTGAGATCGAGTGTCGGGTCAGCCGCCGATGTGGGCCCGCCGTGACTCATGACGAGCAGCGGTGGCGCCTCGCCCTCAGGCCCGACCACCTCGGGATGTACAGGCGGATAGTAGAACGCGTGCACCGTGCGCGCCTCGTCGGCTGAGGCACCGACCGGCGCATTGAAGTGCACGGGCACCGCCGCCGACACCCGGTCCGGTGGCAGTGTCTGTTCGAGAGAGCGGCGCACGACGTGCATCGACGGGCCGGGCCACGACAGTCGCACCACCGCCGGGGCGTCGGTCGGCGATCCGGCCACGCACGCAAGGCCGTCACGGGTGGCCACGATCGATTCGACCACATCGAGTGGGGTGGGCATCTCTTTCACGGCCCCTGTGCGCGGGTCGATGACACACAGTCGCCACCGGCCCTCGTGCACATAGGTGGCGGCCAGACTGCCATCGTGCAGATGCGCGTAGGTCGCCATCGAGAACACCCATTGCGGCTTGCCGAAGTCGTCGTCGCGTGGGCAGAGCGCACGCAGATGCCAGGCGCCATCGATCGCCGCATGCGCCTGATAGAGATTCCACCATCCGCTGCGGTCGGACACGAGATGCAGCACCCCATCGGGCGACCACGTGGGCTGGAAGACCGACTCGCGCGGGCCTCCGGTGACGTGCCGGGCGTCTGTGACGTGGCCCTCCGCATCGAACGTGCCCACCCACAGGTCGGTGCCATCCCACGGCATCTGCGGATGGTTCCACTGCAGCCAGGCCAGGTGCCGGCCATCTGGCGACACGATCGGATCCGAGTAAAAGTCAGCCCCCTCGACGAGGACCGTGCCGTGGCCGCCGCGGTCGCGGCCGTCCGTCGCCACCGCCACAATGGCGGCCCTCGGCTCTCTATCAGGCGACCGCGCATCTTCACGCACGACGATGAGACGGGCGCGTGCGGAATCGGGACAGGCTTCGGCAAAGGCGCAGCCCTCGGCGGTCAGTGGCCTCAGCATGCCGCGGCGCGGCATCGCATACAGCCGCTGGTCGGCGAAGTGCGATGCGTACACGACACCGCCGTCGACACACAGGGCGCCACCGCCATACTCGTGCGCCCGGGTGCGGGCGTTGAAGTCCGCGGGCATCACCTCGCAGCACATACCGTCTGCCTCCGCGCACATCACCACCGCGCGCCCGCCTTCCGCAGGCCGGCCCTCGATCCAGTACAGCGCGTCGCCATCCGCACGCACCTCGCTGAGGCGCAGGGCACCGGCGGCCACCCGGGCCGCACTGAGGGGCGAGGGCCAGGTGCCATAGGGAAGGACGCGTCGGGTCGGCGGAGTCATGCCGCCATCTTACGCGTCAGAACTGCACGAGCACACCCGCCGATGGCACCACAGGAAACAGCGGCTCGGTCGCACCGGTCACCGTCCCGGCCGGCAGTCGCACCGAGTAGCTTTGCGGTCCCAGGTTCCGGCGTCCAAGGGCGTTGATGACCTCGGCAAACACGGTGACGCGTCGACCACGCCAGGCGGGCGTCCAGTCGGCCCGCACGTCCACTCGCGAGTAGGCGGGCAACCGGCTCTCGTTGCGGCGTGTGCCGATGCGCCACTGCGTGGCACTCACCGTATCGAGATAGCCCACGATGGGAAAGTTCGACCCGTAGCGAATCCGTGAGGTGAGGCCGACACCCCGGCCCGGCTGCACGCGTACAGAGGCATTCACGGTGTGCCGCTGATCAAAGTCCGAGGCAAACGACTCGCCGGTAGTGACATCGTGCAGGGTGGCCGAGGCCAGTGAGTACGACAGCATCGCCTGCACGTGCGGCGGTCGCAGGTAGCCGAGCGTCGCCGTCGCCCCGTGCGCACGCCCCGTCATGGCATTGAGGCGGAAGGGCTGCCGCGGCGCAACAAGCGTCGTGCCTACGCGGCGATACTCGGATTGCTCGAGCCGCAGCCGATCGCGCTCGCGGCGCGCGTACCCATCGAGATGCAGCCGCCAGTGCGTCGCGCCCCGCCACTCGAGGCCGAGGTCGGTCGTTGACGCGCGCTCCGCATCGGGCTGCCGTCCATCAGCAGGCAGGGGCCATGTATCGTCGAAGCGCGCCAGCTGGTGCTGACGCCCCACGCCGCCACGCACGCGCCAGGCCGTCGCGGGTGCCCACTCGGCCAGCAGGACGGGCGACAGCGCACTGGTGCCGGTCAGTGATGACCGATCAGCCCGAAGCCCGCCCGTCCACTGCAGGCGCGGCGTCACCTGCCAGCGGTAGTAGGCCCATGTGCCCGCTGCCGTCCAGGCGCCATCACGATCGAGCGTCACCGTCTCGCCGCGCGTCGAAAAGCTGCGGTCGAGCCGGTCGGCGCGCATCCACTGCTGCTGCGCGCCGACCTCAAGGCCGTGCGTCGGGGTGAGGGCCACCTGCACTGTCGACCGCACCGTCACGTCGCGATCGTGGCCCTCCTCGCGGGTGCGACCGTCGGGCACGCGGTTCTGGTAGCGGGCGGCGACCACATAGGCCTGCTGCGTCCAGACGATGCGCCGCCCCGGGGCATAGCGCCACTGCGCCGAGAACACCCCGCTCTGGTTCAGCGCACGCACGAGGGAATTGAGCCCGGGCGCGCTGATGCGATCGTCGAGCGCGGCGTCACCGCCGATGGCCAGCAGGCGAAGGCTCTGCGTCGGTGACAGGTCGGCCGTCAGCATCGCCGTGCCATCGACAAAGCCGAACCGCTCAGTGCGCGACGGATCGACCTGCCCCAGCAGCCAGCCCAAATAACTCTTGCGCGCCGCCACCATCCACGAGGCACGGGCCTGGCCATCGGGCCGCACCCGGCCGAGCGGTCCTTCGGCGACTGCAGTCACACCGGACGCACTGAACAGTGCCCGGCCTCTCAGCCTGTCGCGCGCACCATCGCGCGTCGTGAAGTCGACGCGTGCCCCGAGATAGGCCCCGGCTCGCTGGGGATACGCGCCGGCCATCAGGGCGGCCCCGCCCAGCACATCGGTGTTGATGAACGCCAGCGACCCGGTGTCGTTGACTCCGCGCACCGTGTGGAACAGCAACGGCGAATCGACACCGTCAATGGCCAGCCCCAGATGGGTCGGCCCGTGGCCGCGCACGGCAAACTGCGCATTGAAGTCGTCGCCAGCCGCCACCTCTGGCAGTGACTGCACCACCCGCACCGGGTCATCGGCCAGTACACCCCGCACCGCCTGCAGCAGCGTCGCGTCCATGACGCGCCGCGCGGCCACGCCAGGCTCGGGCACGTCAGTCGCCTGCCCCCGCACCGTCACCGCTTCCACATATTGGTCGACCGGCGGCTCGTCTGCCGCAGGTGCCGGATCGGCCGGGCGCTGCTCGGCAGGCGGTCCCTGAGGCGCCCCACTCGGGGTCACGGGCACTTGCACCGAGAGCACCGCCACTGCCAGCCACGCTGTCCACATGCACCCGGCATCATGCCAGATTCCCGCAGTACACTACCGCCCATGACGACACGCCGACGGTTGCTGAGTCTCTGTGCCGGCCTGCTCATCACCGCCACTGCGCTGCAGGCGCAGGGGCCGGTGACGTTTCCCAATCCCGCGTCACGGGTGCTGACCCACCGCGAACAGAACGCACTCGTCACGCCCTGGATTTCGCGGCGCTTCGACACGGTGCTGCCGGGCCTGATGAGCCGCACCGGCATCGATATGTGGATCGTTCCCACACGCGAGTACAACGAAGACCCGGTCTTCCGGTCGATGTCGCCGCTCACCTACTTCGCTTCGCGCCGCCGCACCATCCTCGTGTTCTACAACCCCGGGGGTGGCCGGCCCGTCGAGCGCTATTCAATCGGGCGCTTCGACTACGACAAGCTCTACACGATGTACCCGACGACCAATGACGGCCAGCACGAGGGCCTGCGCAAGCTGGTCGAGGAAAAGCAGCCGAAGGTCATCGGCATCAACGAGTCGGACGCCTGGAATCACGCCGACGGCATCACCGCCAACGAGAAGCGCCGGCTGCTCGAGGCACTCGGGCCGGTCTATGCCGCCCGCGTCAAGTCGGCCGAACTGCTGACCGTCGGGTGGCTCGAGGTCAAGATGCCCGAGGAGCTCGACGCCTACCGGCACGCGATGCAGGTGGCGCACCTGATCATCCGTGAGGCCTTCTCGAACAAGGTCATCACGCCCGGCACCACGACCTCGCAGGATGTCGTGTGGTGGATGCGCCAGCGCGTGGCCGAGCTCGGCCTCGAGTCGTGGTTCCAGCCGTCGGTCACCATCTGGCGCAAGGGCGGCAATCTGTCGACCATGCAGGGCGTCATTCAGCCCGGCGACATGCTGCACACCGACTTTGGCATCGTCTACATGGGGTTCTCGACCGATACGCAGCACAACGCCTACGTGCTGCGCCCCGGCGAGACCGACGCCCCGCAGGGTCTCAAGGACGGCCTCGCCAAGGCCAACCGGCTTCAGGACCTGACGATGCAGTTTGCGAAGGTGGGACGGACGGGCAACCAGGCGCTGCGTGATGCGCTTACGCAGGCCACACGCGAGAGCATCGTGCCCAGCATCTACTGCCACGCCATCGGCTATCACGGGCATGCGGCCGGTCCGCCGATTGGCATGACCGACTATCAGGAAGGTGTGCCCGTGCGCGGCGACTACGCGTTTCTGCCGAACACCTGGCATTCGATCGAACTCAATGCGACGCACGCCGTGCCCGAGTGGGACAACCTCGCCGTGCGGTTCGCGCTCGAGGAAGATGCCGCGATTCTTCCCGATGGATCGTGGGACTGGGTCGACGGACGGCAGACCGAGTTTTATCTGATCAGGCCCTGAGGCATCGCGACCTCACGCACAGCGGACGGTCGCGCTCACGCGGGCGCGGCCAGTCGGACGGCGTGGCCTGCGTGCTGACCGCCGGGAGTCGCGGCAGACCGCAGACGGTCCGGGGCCGCTCGCACGTCAGTCGAGTGCCGCCAGCTCTTCGTCGATGCGCACAGTCAGATCGCCAGATACGGGTGACGACCCCGCCATGGCCTCATGCGGACGCGCGCGCTTCCATCGCCGCAGCATCAACGCCAGCCCGGCGGCCCCGAGCAGTGACCCCGCAATCGGCACGCCCCACACGACGCGCCCGATGGGCGTGTCTGACGGGTCGGCCAGAATCTGCGGCCCGTACTGCGCCACCAGTTCATTCGCGAGCGAGTCGCGCGACTCGCCGCGCGCAAGCCGCCCCGCGAGGGTCTGCCGAAGCTCAAACGCCGCCGGCGACGGACAGTCTGCCAGCGTGAGTCCCGGGCAGAAGGGACTCATCACCTCTCGGAACAGGCGCGCATCCTCACGCGTCTCGCCAGACACCGGCTGCGCGTGCAACGCCGGGGATTGCCCTGCGACCAGCAGAAGCAGCACCAGTGCCGGCAGGTGCGCGAGCCGTCGGCGCCCGGTGCGCATCGACCCGCGAGCACGAGTGCGCGCACCCCCGGTGCTGACCAGCCGCGCAAACGTCGCGATGCAAAACGCGATGGTCATAGGCGGGGCATCCGCTCAGGCAGCCGCCAGCAGCTGCCGGATGCTGCGCACAACCGTATCGACATTGGCTTCATAGTCGATGAGCAGGCGCGTCTGGCCCCTGGCATCGAGGCCGAAGATCGACACGGTGTGCGACATGAGGTAGCCCGCGGCCGTCGGCTCTGACGATCGCTCGAAATGTGCTCCGAACTGCCGGGCCACCCTGGCCGTGTCTTCGGGGGTCCCGGTCAGGCCCACCGCATCCACTCCGAAGTAGGTGAGGTGCTCTTTCATGACCGTCGGCGTGTCGCGTTCCGGATCGATCGAAATGTAAATCGCCTTGACCCGCCCGCGCTCATCGTCGGTCAGCCGCGCATAGGCCGCACTCAGCTTCGACAAGGTCGTCGGGCACGCGTCGGGACACATCGTGTAGCCGAAGAACACCAGCACGACCTTGCCGCGCAGCGACGCCAGCTCGAACGGCTGCGCATCCTGGTTGGTCAGCGTGAAGTCGCCGCCAATCGGCAGGATGGGCAGTTCGTCGGCCGCAGCGGCCGGGGGCGCCGCAGGCTCGCTGCGGCACGCGGCCACCAGGGCCAGCAGCAGCACGCAGGGCAGCAGCAGGGCCTGTCTCATTGCATCATCATCCCTTTTTTCACCGGGGCCTGTGCCTTCACGGTGGCCCCCTTGTCGGTTGTGAGGGTGAGTTCCACCGTCTCGCCTTCCTTGAGCGGACGCTTGAGGTCGAACAGCATGATGTGCAAGCCACCGGGCTTCAGCTCGACCTTGCCCTTCGCGGGCACGGTAATGGCCTTCACCGGCGACATCTTCATCATGTCGCCCGCGCGTGTCATCTCGTGCATTTCGACCCGCCCGGCCACCTCGGCTGCAGCGCCCGTAATCTGCAAGTCGGTGCTGCCCGGGTTCTCGACCACCGCGTAGGCCGCAGTCACGTTGCGGCCCGGCACCGTTTCGCGCACCCACACGCCGCTGACGGTCACGGTTGACTGGGCCACCGCACCGAGCGGCAGCAGAACAGCCGCACAGGCGGCCACAAACATCCGGCGATTAGTCATGGGAAGCTCCAGGAGAAGACGACACGGGGGCAGTACGGAGAGACACCACATAGCGCGCAATCAGGAAGCGCTCGCGGTCGGAGAGATGAAAATACGACTGCATCTGACCACCATCACGCGTCAGCCCGGTGGCCAGCGTGGTGGCAATCGACGTCGGGTCGCTGCCGTTCTTGAAGGCGTTGGGGTCGCGGAAGTCGCGCGCCGGGGGAGACAGCGTTGAGGCCAGCGGCCCGTCGCCGCGTCCCTCCCGACCATGGCACGTGCCGCAGCCATTGGCGGCATAGAGACGCGCGCCGGTCAGCAGGTCTTCGGCATCTGTGGCCTGCGTCGGTCGACCACAGGCCGACACGAGCGTGATGGCCACCGCCATCGTCAGCATCCGCGCGCGCATGCTCAGAGCGTAGCAGGAGCGCCCCGTGGAGCGTCTGCGGCAAAGTGACGCGGCCCGCCAGGACGCTTACGAAGTCGGCGTCAGGTTGCCGGCCACATCGGTGCGGTAGGCCTTGATGGCCGGCAGCAGTCCGGCCAGAGCCCCCAGCACCACCATGCCGAGCGGCGTGAGCCACAGGGCCTGATCGGGTTTGAAGACCTGCAGTACAACCCCGGTCTGCTCGCGCACAATCACGAACGCGACACCGAGAATGACCGCATACACGGCATAGCCCACCAGCGCCCCGAGCGCGGTGATCGTCGTGGCCTCGAGCACGATCGCCGAGGATACCGTGCGCCGCCGCGCACCCAGCGCACGCAGAATGGCAAACTCGCGCCGCCGCTCGTGCATGGTGTTGTAGAGACTGGCCAGAATCGTACCGGCCGCCACCACCACGACAAAGTACGCCACCAGCTCAAGCACCTGGTTGACCCATCCGATTTTCTCGAACAGATCAGCCATCGACCGGCCGATGGGCCAGGCCAGCGTGGCGCGTGTACCCTGACGGTTGATCGCCTGGTCGAGAAACATGCCGGCCTGCGGATCGGCCAGCTTGAGCATGACGGCACTGACCTCCCGATGCTCGTCGGGTATCTCCACGCCCTCCTCGGGGCGATAGTTGCGTCCCGTGCCGCGCAGCACATGCCCGCTCATGCGGAACACGCCCTCGATGGGAATGAACACGAGTCGATCGAGTGGACTGTTTGTGGGGGCCAGCACGCCCACGACCGTGTATTCGTCGTCGTGTGCCTTGCCCTCGACATCGGCGAGGCCATGCGAGGGCTCGAGGTGATCGCCCGCGCGCACGCCGGTGCGCTGGGCCACGACGCTGCCGACCACCGCCTCTTTCGCATCCGCCGTAAACAGGCGTCCGCCGGACGTCACCGTCAACCCGCCTTCCCCCGGGAAGCGCGTGAACAGATCCGTGGTCGTGCCGATGATGCGAAAGCCCTCGTAGCTGTCACCCACGGCATAGGGCACCGCGAGCTCTACTCCGGGGTCCTCTTCGACCGACTCGTAGAGCTGCCAGGGAATGTTCCCGGGCGAGGTTTCCAGATGGAAGACCGCATTCAGCACCAGTTGCAGCTGACTGCCCCGCGCACCCAGCACGGCATCAAACCCCTGCGCCCCACCCGTGAACGCATCGTATGACTGGCGCTTGATCGCGAACACGGCCATGACGAGGCCGCACGCCAGCGCCACCGACACGACCGTGACCGACGTCGACAACGCGTGCTGCCGCAGGCTGCGCCGCACGATCAGCATGAGCCCGGGCCGCATCACCTCACCTCCGCTGGCGCAGACAGCACGCGATTGAGCGTGGCCAGGTCGTCGACGCGATCAAACTGCCCCAGCACCGCCGGATCGTGACTGACGAGCAGCAGGGCCGCCCCCTGCTCATGGCACACCTCGCGAATCAGCGTCAGCGCCTCTGCACCGTGTCGGGCATCGAGGTTGCCCGTGGGCTCGTCGGCCAGCACCAGTCGCGGACGCCCTGCGAGGGCGCGGGCGACGGCCACGCGCTGCTGCTGGCCCACCGAGAGCTGCCGCGGCAGGTAATGCAGCCGTCCCCCCAGACCCACGCGGGTCAGCAGTGCCGCAGCGGCCGTCGCGTCCGATCCGCGGCCGAACATCATGCCGAGCAGTACATTCTCGAGCGCCGAGTAGCCCTGCAGCAGGTTGAACGTCTGGAACACGTAGCCGATGCGTTCGGCCCGCAGGGCATCACGGTCTGCCTCGCCAAGTGCCGTGATGTCGGTGCCGTCGATCAGCACCCGTCCATGGTCGGGGGTGAGAATGCCGGCGATGATGTGCAGCAGCGTGGTCTTTCCAGACCCGCTCGCGCCGCGCAGCGCCACCTGTTCACCGGCGCCCAGCTCGAACGACGGGATGTCGAGCACCGGCGTCACCTCGCCGTCCGGGGCCCGGTAGGCTTTCGTCAAGGACTCGACGCGCAGGACGGGCGCGTCGCCTCCCGCCGCAGCTGTCACCGGCCATCCTCGATGTCGGCGCGGTCGGCTTCCAGACGATAGAGACTTGTGACGCGGCCGTTCTTCAGTTCCTCGCCGACCTCGAGCCGCCCCTTGACACTCATCGCCAGGTGCGTGAACTTGGCGCGCTTGCCGCCCTTCATGCGCACGAGCACCCACTCGTTCATCCGCACGGGGGCCCCGAAGTAGCACATGTCGATGCTGGCATTCAGCATGAACATCGACACGCCGTCCGGGTTGAGGTCGAGCGGCAGCATGAAGCCCTCGATCGACACCATCGTGCCGCTCAGCGACTTGACCGCATCGGGAATCTTGTTCTGCAGCGTACGCGGCGTCGGGTCGAAGGGGTCGGGCAGTTCGTATTCGTAGTTGCTCAGCTTGCTGAAGTCGACGCGCTGGTACGACTGCGCGCCCACCATCGTGGAAATCAGCAGGGCAAAGATCAGAGTGACGATGCCAGAACGCATGATGCCTTCACTCTAGCGCATCTGGGCGGCGGTGTTGTGCAGCCAGTCAATGGCGCCGCCGACCACAGTCGGCCCCTCGGGCTCCTGGTGCAGTTCGTGGCGCAGGCCAGGAAAGAGCCGGCGCTCGACGCCCGGGGCTCCCTCGAGCGGAGCGCTCGCCCGGGCAGGTACCAGACCATCGTCGGAGCCGTGCAGCACCAGCGTCGGCACCCCGAGGCCCTGCGGCAGCAGCGGCCGCACGCGTCGCTGCTCGCCAACGCCCGCTGCCCCGAAGCGGGCGGTGCTGGTGGTGCCGCACTGCGGATCGCGGGCCACGGCCTCGCCCACCGCCGGGTCGCGCGACAGCGTCGCAGGGTCGACGTCATTGGGCAGGCGCAACCCGGGCCACACGCGCGCCAGCCACGGGGCCAGCGCCTTCTTCCAGCCGGCAAGAGTCGAGTCGAAACCCGGGGCCGACAGCACCACCATCGAGGGCCGTGGACGACCAGACAGACAGTACCCCGCCGCAATCAGCCCGCCCATCGAGTGGGCGTAGAGAGCCACCGGCAGGCCGGCCGCCTGGCGCCGCACCTCGGCCAGGCGATCTTCCAGATCGTCGTGCAGCTGCGACCAGGCCATGACGTCACCTCTGGCTCCATCAGACCCGCCATTGCCCCGGTGGTCATAGGCGTGCACCGCGATGCCGGCAGCGGTCATCTGGGCGGCCACGGCGGCATAACGACCGCTGTGCTCGCCGAGCCCATGCACCAGCAGCACATGCAGCCACGGCTGTCCCTCGGGCAGCCACTGGCGCACCAGCAGGTGCAGGCCGTCGCGGGCGGGTACGGTCGTCTCGGGTCGTGTCATGGCCCTCATTCTATGCAGCGGCCCTTCCCTGAGTTTGACCCACCGTGAGGCGCGACGAATAATGAGCCTATGGCATACACGCGTCTCGCTCTGGTCGCTGCCGGCCTGCTGGTGCTGGGCAGCTCAACACGCGCGGCCGATCCGGTGCTGCGCTCGGCCCTCCACGACTATCGCCTCGTCACGGTTGCTGAGAATCTGGTGCAGCCGTGGTCGGTCGCCACGCTGCCTGACGGCGACGTGCTCATCACCGAACGCCCCGGGCGCCTCCGCATTGTCCGCAAGGGCACGCTGGTGCCGACACCGGTCGAGGGCGTGCCCGCGGTCTTCCAGAGCCGCCAGGGTGGTCTCTTCGAAGTGGCGCCGCACCCGCAGTTTGCGTCGAACCGCCTGCTTTACATGACCTACGCCAAGCCCCAGCCCGACGGCCAGTCGACGACAGCCCTCATCCGGGCACGGTTCGAGAACGACCGCCTGACTAACATCCAGCCCCTTTTCGAATCGGTCTCAAAGGGCCAGGGCCACTACGGCGGCAAGATTGCCTTCGACGGCAAGGGCTTCCTCTATCTGACTCTGGGCGATCGCCAGGTGCCGCCTGAGGGCAACCTCGAGGCGCATCCCGCGCAAGACCTGACCAATCACCACGGCAAGCTCATTCGCCTGCACGACGATGGCCGGGTGCCGGCCGATAACCCGTTCGTGGCACGTCAGGGTGCGCGGCCCGAGATCTGGTCATACGGCCACCGCAACGTGCAGGGCATCGCCATCAACCAGACGACGGGCGATGTGTGGGCTGACGAACATGGCCCGCAGGGCGGGGACGAACTCAACCTCATCCAGAAGGGCCGCAACTACGGCTGGCCGGTCATCGGCTTCGGCGTGAACTACACGACAGGCAAGGCCATTCACAGCGGCACCATGCGCGACGGGATGGAGCAGCCGACCCAGGTATGGGTGCCGTCCATCGGCATCTCCGGCGCGATGTTCTACACCGGCGACAGGTTCCCCCAGTGGAAGGGAAACCTCTTCGTCGGCGGCCTCGCAGGCCAGCGTCTCGACCGGCTGACGCTGCAGGGGACCACGGTGACGATGCGTGAATCGCTGGTGCCGGGCATGGGCCGCATCCGCGACGTGCGCCAGGGCCTCGACGGCTTCATCTATCTGGTGATCGAAGATCGCGACGGCAAGCCGACGCCGGTCTATCGCATGGAACCGGTCGAACGCGGCACGTCGCGTTAATCGGCTTAACAACGGAACGACGAATGTCACGAGTGACGGCGCGGGTCCATGATGCACTGAACGACATGCTGACCCGATCCGTCCGCGCACGGTTGATGGCCCTGGCTCTCGCCAGTGCCGTCACCGCCCTGGCCTGCGGGGGTGGTGCCACGAGCACCACCCCGACGGCTCCCTCAACCACCGCAGCCACCACGCCGACGACAGGCGGCACCGGCTCGGGAACCACATCGCTGCCGGCCTGGTATGCCCAGTTCGGATCGGCCGTGCAGGTCAGTGTGTCCGGCAGTGAAGTCATGCTGCGGACGAACAGCGTGCCCGACCACGCGAGCTACTACTTCGGCGCCGGCCACGCGAGCTATGAAGCGCCCCATGCCGGCATGCAGCCCAACCAGCACCGCATTGTGGGACAGACCGTGACGCTGCGTGTGCCGGTGACGCCGTCCATGGCATCGACACCGACCGACACGCCGCTCGGCCCCATTGGCGTGGCCATCAACGGCGTGGTGTTCTTCAACCAGTACGCCGCGCAGCGGCAGCCGCTGACCTTCGAAGTTCTCTCGTTCGACCGCTACAACGGCCACCCGACGCCGACCAACCAGTATCACTATCACCTCGAGCCGCTGTGGCTGACGCAGGCCGGGCGCTCGCGCCTGCTCGGGGTGCTGCTCGACGGCTATCCCGCGTACGGACCGGCTGAGGCCGGGGGTGCCGTGCCGTCCGGCCTGGACTCGTGCAACGGCCACACACACGCCACCAGCGACTTCCCGGCCGGCATGTATCACTACCACTTCACCGAGGCCGTCCCGTACCTCGCGGGGTGTTACCACGGTGTGCGCGGCAGTGTGGGCTGAGTGATGCCGTTCACCCCGCCCCGCGCGGCATCATCGGTGCTGTGGCGTCCCCTGCGATGCGCGGCGCTCTGCCTTGTGGCCCTCGTGTCGATCGGGGCCTCGTCGATCACGCAGACGCGTATCGAGTACTGGCCCAATGGACGCGTCAGGCTTGAAGTTCATCTGCGCCACGACCGGTTTCATGGCACCTATCGCACCTACTACGCGTCGGGGCAACCCTTCGAAGTCAGACACTACGTGCACGGGCGCGAGGAAGGCCGGCAGCAGTCGTTCACCGAGGCCGGCGACGTCTTCCTCAACTACGAAGTGTGGCAGGGACGCCGCTACGGGTATCTCAATGCGCGGCCCTGCATGCCGGTGGCCTCACCCGGAGCATGACGCGCGTCATCCTGCTGTGCCTGCTGGCACTGCTGGCCTCGTGCGGCACCAGTCGTCGGCCCGGGGAAGGGCTCCCGTTCTACGACAGCGCCGACTTCACACCGCGCTGGAGCCGCGACAGCACGCACCGCGTCGGTGACTTCACGCTGACCTCGCAGACCGGCGCACCACTCAGCGGACGCGACCTGCGCGGACGCATGCATGTCGCCTCGTTCTTCTTCACCACCTGCACCACGATCTGCCCGCTGCTCGTCGACACCCTCGGCCGCGCCCAGTCAGCCCTGGCGGGGCACGACGATGTGGTGATGGTGTCGTATTCGGTGACGCCGACCATCGACACACCGGCGGTGCTCGAGGCATTCGGCAAGGCCCACGGCATCGATCCGGCACGGTGGTCGTTACTGACAGGACCGGCAGACGACATCTACCGCCTGGCCCGGGAGTCGTACTTCGCCGACGATCGCCGGCTCGACCTCTCACAGCCGGCAGCCACACAAATCCTTCATACGGAAAAGGTGCTGCTGGTCGATCACGAGGGCCATCTGCGCGGGGTATACAACGGCACCGTCCCGTTCGACATCGATCGCCTCGTCGGCGACATCGACACGCTGCGCCGCGAGCACGACGCGTCGGCCGCTCAGTAGCGGCGGTCGACGACCCAGCGCGCAATGCCGAGCAGGTGCTCGTCAGGAAGGCCGGCCCCGGCCAGCGCCTCACCTGCCGCATCAACATGCGCCCGGGCCAGAGCCTTCGACTCGTCGAGGCCGAACAGCGCCGGATAGGTTGGCTTGCCCTCGGCGCGGTCCTTCCCGGCGGTCTTGCCGAGTTCACCGCTGGTGCCGATTTCGTCAAGGATGTCGTCGACGATCTGGAAGGCCAGACCAATCTCTTCGCCAAATCGCTCGAGGGACTCGATCTCTGCCGGCTGCGCACCGACGATGACGCCCCCGGTCACCGCCGCGGCACGGATGAGCGCCCCGGTCTTGCGGAGATGCATGTCGCGCAGCGCCTCCGGGGTCGCCGTGCCGACGGGATGCGATGGGTGAGTGATGCGGCCGGCACACTGCAGGTCGATGGCCTGGCCGCCAAGCATGCCGGCGGCACCGACGGCGCGTCCCACTTCCCGCAGCACCTGCAGTTTGCGCAGGGCGAGCGCCGGCTGCAACCGCTCGTCGGGCTCGCGGGCCAGGATCGAAAAGCCCTCGGCGAGCAGGCCGTCACTGGCGAGAATGGCCAGCGCCTCGCCGTAAACCACGTGCAGCGTGGGTTTGCCTCGGCGCAGCGCGTCGTTATCCATCGACGGCAGGTCGTCGTGCACGAGCGAGTAGGTGTGAATGAACTCAATGGCGCAGGCGGCCGGCATGGCCAGCTGCCGCGCGGCCTCGAGTGCCGCATCGTCTGCGTGCGCCCCGCCGCGCCTGACGACGGCCTCGGCGGCGGCCAGCACGAGCACCGGTCGCACGCGCTTGGTACCGCGGCCCAGGCAGTAGCGCATGGCCTCGGAGACCACGGCCGGGCACGGCGGCGACGCGGGCACGGCGGCCTGCAGCGCCTGCTCGACCTGCTCGCGGCGCGCGTGCGCCCACACCTCGAACGACACCGTCATCGCAGGCATCCTAACGCGTCTCCCAGCGTCGGGCGAGCTGCCGGGCCAGCAGCCATCCCCCGAGGCCAATCACCAGCAGCACCAGCGACGGACGCAGCATGCCCGACCACGCGCTGCCGGCCCGCAGGGCTTCCCCATAGGCATCGATCGCCCAGGCGTTGGGGGTCAGCCAGCCCATCTGCTGCAGCCACAGGGGCATCAGGAAGCGCGGCACCATCGAGCCACCGACGGCCGACACCACCAGCACCGCCACGTTCGACACGGCGACCGCCTGCTGCGCCGACCGGCACAGCACCGACACCAGCAGCATCAGTCCCGCCGAGGCAACTGCCACGGCGACGGTGACGATGGCCCACGGCCCCAGCCGCGCAGGCACATCGACGCCGTATCCGAGCCACGCCACCGCAAAGATCACCAGCACCTGCAGCAGCGCCTGACCCGCCAGAAACACCGCACGTCCATCCACCAGTGTGGCCAGTGTCGCCGGACCTGTCAGCACCCGATCAACCACACCCGACGCCACATCGTCGTGCAGCGACGCCGCGCCGTGCACCGCCGCGAGCAGCACGAACAGGATCGCGACCGAACCGGCGTAATACGCCACTTCATCGATCGAGGCCCCGCGCGTGGTCGCCGGCGCCTGGGCCACCATCGGCGCCATGGTGGTGCCGTCTTCGGGAGCGTCGGCAGGTTCGCCGGGTTGCGGTGCCATCGCCGCCAGCTGGCGATCGGCTTCGGTCTTCTGGTCGTCGGTGAGCGGCACGACGAGCGCATCGACCAGACTCACCACGCCGCGCAGCGCCACATCGGGCAGCCGTTCGTAGTAGAGGCGTTCGACGTGTCCCGCGAGCAACGACCCGGCCACCGAGCGTGCCGGATGCGTCAGCACCAGCATCGGCGGTTCACCGTCGCCGGCTAGCTGCGTCAGCGGACGCGCGCCTGCGGGCAGCACCAGCCCCGCATCCGCCGCGCCCTCGGCCACGACCTGCTCGGCCGCCGCACGCGCAGGCACCTGCGCCGTGACGGTCACGGTCTTCAGCGTCGACAGCGCCTCAACCAGGCGACGGCTCTCGGCCGTCTGCAACTCGTCGGCAACCACCACGCGCAGCAGCAACGTGTTACCGCTGGCACCGCCGAAGATCGCTGCAAACACCACGAAGACGACGACGGGCAAGACAAAGCCCATGACCAGCGCACCGCGATCGCGCCACAGCTGGAGCAGCAGCACACGCACGACGGCTGCCCTCACGACTCGCCTCCTGCCGCATGGCCCGTCAGCACAGCGACGGCTCCACGCAAGCTCGGCTGGCGCACGCGGGTTTCGGCCACGACCACCCCGGCGGCCAGCCAGTCGGCCTCAAGCCGGTCGACATCGGCCAGCGACGCCGACCACGCCCGTGCCCATGTGCGCGCACCGATCTGCCTGAACGCATCACGCTGCATCACCGACACACTGCGGTCGCCGGGCACGTCTGCCAGCAGTACCACCACTTCACGCCCCTCGGGGAAGGCACGCGCTACCACCTCTGAGACCGCACCCGAGGCCACCACCCGCCCCTCGTGCATCACGACCACGTCGTCACAGCACGCGGCGGCATCGTCGAGATGATGGGTCGCGAGCACGATGCCCATGCCCGAGGCGCGCAACGACGAGAGCAAGACGTAGAGGCGCCCCTCCGATGCGGCATCGACACCCACCGTGGGTTCGTCGAGCAGCAGCAGGGACGGCTGGTGGAGCAGACCGGCGATCAGATTGACGCGGCGCTTCATGCCGCCACTCAACGACGACAAACGGTGTTCGGCGCGGTCGGCGAGACCGGCCCACTGCAGGCTCTCGCGAATGCGATCGGACAGCGCACGACGAGCGACGCCGGCGAGCGTGCCGAGCACCTCGAGATTTTCACGAATGGTGAGCGACGGATAGACGGCGAGGTCCTGCGGTACCAGGCCCAGCACGCCGTGCTGGCGTGCCTCACCGATGGACTGACCGAGCAGTTGCACCTGTCCGCGGTCCGTGCGGAGGCGACCCGAGATGACGCGCAGCAGCGAGGTCTTCCCCGCACCGTTCGGCCCGACCAGGGCACACATGCGGCCGCGACCGACCGTCAGTGACACATCGTCAAGCACCTGCCGTTCACCGATGCGACGAGACACCCCGGTGACCTCAAGCGGCCACGGCAGGTTCCCGGCAGGCGCGTCGGACATCCCGGCTAGTATAGCGACCCCCTGTCACGTGCGTGATACGCTCACCCGTGCGTGTCCGTTGATGTGCTCATCGTGGGCGGGGGACTCGCTGGCAGCCTCGCCGCATGGCGCATCGCCGCCCTGCACCCCTCCGTATCACTGCTGCTGCTTGAGTCGGGCGACACGCTCGGCGGCAACCACACGTGGTCGTTCCACGATACCGACATCACGCCCGCACAGCGTGCGTGGCTGCAGCCGCTCGTCACGGCACAGTGGCCACGGCACGAAGTGCGGTTTCCCGCATATGCGCGCGTACTCGACGGTGGCTACGCCACGGTCACGTCCGAGCGACTGCATGCGGTGATAGCGCCGGCCCTCGGCGCGCGCCTGCGTCTCGCCACGCCGGTGCAGGCGGTCGATCGCGACGGCGCCACGCTGGGTGATGGCACGCAGATCACGGCGCGGCTGGTGCTCGATGCGCGCGGCGGCGGCCCCGAGCATGTGCCGGTCGGCTGGCAATCGTTTCTCGGGCAGGAAGTGCGGCTGCAGGCGCCGCACGGCCTGCAGTGGCCCATCCTCATGGATGCCACCGTCGAGCAGCGTGGCGGCTATCGCTTCATCTATGTGCTGCCCTTCACGGCCGACACCCTGCTGATCGAAGACACCTACTACATCGACGGACCGGCGATTGACGCACACGAGTGCCGCGCGGCGATTGCGGGTTATGCACGCGATCGGGGCTGGTCGATTGCCGAGGTCGTGCGCGAGGAAGCCGGGGCGCTGCCCATTCCCCTGGGAGGCACGCTCGACGACTTCCGCGCCCTGTCGCCCGCACTCGCCATCGGTGTGCGCGCCGGGCTCTTCCAGCCCACCACCGGCTACTCGTTGCCCGAGGCCGTGGCCACAGCCTCGCTCATCGCCGAGGGGCACCTGAACGAGGTTCCGGGCGTCTATGCACGTATGCATGCGTATGTGACGGCACGGTGGCAGGCCGGGGCATTCAACCGGCTGCTCAACCGGTGGCTGTTCCGCGCCGCACGCCCCACCGAGCGGCGCATCATTTTCGAGCAGTTCTACCGGCGAGCCGAACCCACCATCGCCCGCTTCTATGCCGGGCGCCTGACGTGGCCCGATCGGCTGCGCCTGCTCACCGGTCGGCCGCCGGTGCCTGTCACACGCGCCCTCGCGCACCTGCGTTCCTAGGACCTCATGTCATCACAGACTTCCGCATCTCCCCACCCCGTCGCCGTCATCGGTGCCGGCTTCGGTGGCCTGGCCCTGGCCATCCGCCTGCAGGCCGCCGGCATTCCCACCATCCTGTTCGAGGCCCGCGACAAGCCCGGAGGCCGCGGCTACGTTTATCAGGACAACGGCTTCACCTTCGACGCCGGCCCCACGGTCATCACCGCACCGCACTGCCTCGAAGAGCTCTATGCCCTCGCAGGCGAACAGCTGAGCGACCATGTCGACCTCATGCCGGTGATGCCGTTCTACCGGCTGTTCTGGGAAGACGGCACGGTCTTCGACTATTCGAATGACACCGAGGCCCTGACTCGCCAGATGCGCGCGATTGATCCCGCTGATGCCGACGGCTACGAGCGGTTCCTGAAATACGCCGCCGAAGTGTTCGAGGAAGGCTACGTCAAGCTCGCGCACGTGCCATTCCTCGACCTGTGGAGCATGATTCGCGTCGCGCCGCAGCTGGTGAAGCTCGAGGCATACCGCAGCGTCTACTCGGTGGTATCGAAGTACATCCGCGACGAGCGCCTGCGGCAGGCATTCAGCTTCCATTCGCTGCTGGTCGGCGGCAATCCCTTTGACACCTCGGCCATCTACACCCTGATTCACGTGCTCGAAAAGACCTGGGGGGTCACCTTCCCCCGGGGCGGCACCGGCGAACTGGTGCGTCAGCTGGCCAGGCTCTTCGAGCGGCTTGGCGGCACGCTGCGCCTCAACTGCGGCGTCGACGAAATCGTGACCCGCGACGGAAAGGTCGTGGCCGTGCGCACGGTCGACGGCATAGAAACGCCGGTGTCCGCCGTGGCCAGCAATGCGGATGTGGTCACCACGTACCGCAAGCTGCTGCGCCAGGATCCGGTCGCGGCCCGCAAGGCCGGTCGTCTCGAACAGTCGCGGTTCAGCATGTCGCTGTTCCTCATCTACTTCGGGACGAAGCGGCGCCATCCGCACCTGGCGCATCACAACGTCATCCTCGGGCCGCGCTACGAGGGCCTGCTGTCGGACATCTTCCACCGCGGCCACCTAGCCGATGATTTCTCGCTCTATCTGCACGCACCCACGGTCTCTGATCCCTCGCTCGCCCCTGAGGGTTGTGAGGCGTTCTACGTGCTCTCGCCGGTGCCCCACCTCGGGAAGGCCGACATCGACTGGATGGTCGAGGGGCCGCGCTATGCCGACCGCATCCTGCAGTACCTCGAGTCGCGCTACATTCCCAACCTGCGTGCCGACCTGGTCACGCAGCGCATCTTCACGCCGCTCGACTTCCAGCAGCAGCTCGGCGCGCACCACGGGTCGGCGTTCTCGCTCGAGCCGGTGCTGACGCAGAGCGCCTGGTTCCGCGTGCATAACCGTGACAGCCGCATCGGCGGGCTCTACTTCGTCGGTGCGGGGACACATCCTGGAGCCGGCATGCCCGGGGTGGTCGGCTCGGCGAAGGCCACTGCCGGCGTGATGCTCGAGGACCTGGCGCACCTCACCCGCGGCCGCGCATGAGCGGCGAGCCTCGCGCCGACGCCGCCATCGCGCAGGGCTCGAAGAGCTTCGCGCTGGCGTCGCGGCTGTTCGATGCGCGCACGCGACACCTCGTCTGGGATCTGTATGCCTGGTGCCGGCATCTGGACGATTGCACCGATGGCCAGCAGCTCGGTCATGGTCGGGCCACCGTGTCGGATCCACGGGCCGTCGTCGCAGAGTTGCGGCGCGAATCGGCGCGCGCCCTGAAAGGCGAGGCCGCGCCGGGCACGCCGTTCGCGGCGCTGGCACGCGTGGCGGCGGCCACGAATCTGCCGTCCGCCTTCGTGCACGACCATCTCACCGGCTTCGAGATGGATGCCGATGGTGTCACGTATCACGCGCCCGACGATACGTATCGCTACTGCTACCACGTGGCGGGCGTCGTCGGTCTGATGATGGCGTGGATCATGGGCGTGCGCGACCGCGACGTGCTGCTGCGTGGCTGCGACCTCGGCCTGGCCTTCCAGCTGACCAACATTGCGCGTGACGTCCAGGACGATGCCATGAACGGGCGAGTGTATGTGCCGGCCTGCTGGCTGAAGGAGGAGGGCGTCGTGATGACCCTCGGGCAGCCGCTGCCGGCCGGCGAGGCCCGCGTGGCCGTGCTGCGCGCCGCCTCGCGCCTGCTCGACAGTGCCGACGCCTATTACGCCTCGGCGTGGCATGGAGTCGGTGCGCTGCCCTGGCGTGCCGCCTGGGCCGTCGCCACGGCGCGGCACGTTTATGGCGACATCGGCCCCCTCGTGCGACGCGCTGGGCCCCGCGCCTGGGACACGCGGGCCTCGACGTCAACCCGCTGGAAGCTGATGCGGCTTCTGCAGGCACTCGTCGAGGTGGGTATCGGTCGAGTCGTGCCGCGCAGCCCTGCGCGGCCCGCGCGCACCGGCCTCTTCACTCCGGCGCTGCCCCCCGTGCTAGGCTGAACCCATGGCCTCGGCGTTTGTGTTTCTGGCGCTCTTCCTCGGTGCACTGCTGGCGATGGAGGGCGTGGCCTATCTCACCCACAAGTACCTCATGCATGGCCCGCTGTGGTTCCTGCACCGGTCACATCACGAGCCGCACACGCACGCGTTCGAGTGGAACGACCTGTTCGGTGTCTTCTTTGCGCTGCCGTCCATCTGGCTCATCAACGAAGGCGTCACGCATCAGTCGTGGATGCTGCCCGTCGGTCTCGGCATGACCGGCTACGGCATCATCTACTTCCTCTTCCACGATGTCGTCGTGCACCGGCGCATCCGCCTGCGCGGCGTACCGCAGTGGCCGTATCTGCGGCGCATCATCATGGCGCACTTGGTACACCACAAGACGCACGCGCGCGACGGTGCGCAGTCGTTCGGCTTTCTCTACGCCCCCACGGACCTCACCTCCGACAGTCGCTAGCGCCGCGGCACCGGTGCCGCGTCCTGCAGCAGCCCCACCATCGGTACGCCATCGGCCGACGGCATCGGCACCCCCAGCAGCCGGGCCACGGTGGGTGCAATGTCGATTTGCCGCAGCAGAGGCAGCGGCACGCCCGGGCGGATGCCGGCCCCGGCGGCAATGAATCCGGTGTGCATGCGCGGCTCGGTCGACAGGAAGCCATGTGCACCACGTCGCGTGGTCCCCACCAGCACCTCGCCGCCGGCCACACCGTCCGACACGTAGTAACCCTCGGCAGGTTCGATGAAGAAGGCCGCCTCCGGATAGCTGCCAAACGCATCGAGTTCCGCGCGGCTCACCACACGGAAGATGCCCTTGTAGCGTCCGGCCGCCAGTTCACGGAACCGCGCCTCGACCCTGGCGGCCAGCGCCGCATCGGCCGGATTCGCCAGCCGGATGGCCGTGGCATGCGCGGCCACCTCGAACGCGCTGATGCGCCCGTCGGCCCCCGTCGTCAGCCATCCGCCCTCGCGCAGAATCACGTTCGGCTGAATCAGCGTGTGCACGCGCGAGAACCCGTGATCGCCCGTGATGATGAAGGCGGTGCGGGTCCGAATGCCGGCCTCCTCCGTGGCGCGCACGAGCCGGCCGATGTGTGCATCGACTCGCGCAAGCGCCGCGTGGGCCGCAGGCGTCCCCGGGCCCTCCGCATGCTGCACCGAATCGGTCTCCATCAGGTGGATGAGCAGGACGTTCGGCCGATGCGTCCGGACGATGCGCTCGGCGACCGCCGTCGTGAACCGATCGCGCTGCACCGCACTGAGGTTGTCACGCGGTCCGAATCCGCCGAGGTCAGCCACCACCGCATCCACGAGACCCGGCGTCGAATCCCGGCGCGCCCGCTCGAGCCACGACTCGCCCTCGGGCATCTGGTTCGATTCCGGAAAGAGCACGTCCATCGTCGCACCCACGGTGACAGGCCATGAGGCCCCGGCCGCCGTCAGACCATGCTGACGCACGACATCCCACAGAGCCGGTACTTTCATGGCCTCGTGCTCGTAGTACCAGGCCGATGAACCCCTGAGCGGGTCGAATTTCGTGTTGCTGGTGATGCCGTGCCGCACCGGCCTCGTGCCGGTCGCCAGCGAGGTGTGCGACGGATAGGTCATCGACGGGTATGCCACTTCGACGCCTTCGGCTCGTGACCCTGCCTCCCACAGCGCACGCAGGGCCGGCAGCGCGCCGGGACTGCGGTCGGCGTCGAGATACATCTGCGGGCGGAATCCATCGATGGAAATCACGACCACGTGGTCGGCCAGGCGGGGCGTCTGCGCGGTCACCGTCGTGACGAAGATGGCCGCGAGGATGAGCGCGCTCGCCATCAGCAGGCGACCACGCATCGACAGGCGACGGGCAGCAGGGTAGCATTTCATGGTCCTCATTATGCGCGGCCTGCGGTAGGATGCGGCGGCGATCATGCGTCGTCTTGTGGCACAGCTCATCATCCGCGTGGCACCCGCGCTCGCTGAGGAGATCGGCCGGCGGCAGGCCGTGAGCGCTCGGCGGCAAGAGGCCCGGCGGCAGGCCGCGCGTCGCCAGCTGCTCATCGACGCGGCGTTCACCGACCACCTGACTAGGCTCGCCAACCGACGTGCCTGTGACGCGTGCCTCCAGCAGTGCCTCACCGCTGACGGGGACGCAGAGACGCGCGCCGCCCTGATCCTCATCGACCTCGATCACTTCAAGCACATCAACGACGTCTGCGGTCACATCGCCGGCGATCGGGCCCTCCAGGCCGTGGCCCGTGTGCTGTCATCGCACACACGGTCTGGCACGGACCGGGTCTTCCGCATCGGCGGTGAGGAGTTTGCGGTGATCACCTCGGACTGCCTCACGCGAGAGCAGCTCCACGGCATGGCCCTGCGACTGATTGCCGCCATCGCGCGTGAACGCGTGCAGACGGGCACGCTGACGATGCCGCTGACCGCCAGCGCCGGAGCCACGTTCGTCGGGATCGACGACACAGACGTCTCACGTGTGATCGCCCGCGCCGATGCCCTCCTCTACGCAGCCAAGCACGACGGACGCAATCGCGCATGCGCATGACAGCCCCACGTCTCTTCCCCCGTATCGGTGCTGCGTCGCTCTCGCGCCGCGATCTGCTGCGCTCGGCTGCCGGGCTGTGTGCGGCCTCGGCCGGGGTCGGCATGTCGACCGCTGCGGCGCAGCCGCGCCTGCGTCCTCCCTCGGGCCCGTACGTCATCGACGCAGGGTGGGCGTGGATCGCATCCGGCGACGAGACCGCCGCGCTGCAGCGCGAGGTGTCGATCGTGGTCCGTCACGGTCGCATCGAAGAGGTGGGGCGCGCTGTCGGTCGCGGGCTGCCGCGCATCGATGCCCGCACGCACCTGGTGCTGCCCGGATTCATCAGCGGACACACCCACGTCGCCAGCGGCACACCGACCCGCGGCATCATCGAGGGCGGGCGTTCGTATCAGCGTCCGCTGGAACTGCTCGACCAGCTGCCAGACGAGGACCTCGATGCAGTCACCGCGGCGAATCTGGCCGAGCTCATCCGTAGCGGGTGCACCACGACGCTCGACATGAGCCTCAGCCTCCGTCAGGCCCAGTCGTTCGTGCGGGTAGCCACACGGTTCCGGGCACGCGGCTATCCGGCACCGATGATTCCCGGCACGCGTCGCCTCTTCGATATCTGGTATCGCCGCACCGACGCGGTGCTGCAGGACGCCACAGCCGAGACGCTCCGCGAGATTGCCGACGCCCGGGCCTTTGCGCTCATGCACGCCCGCAGGAACGACGGCCTCATTCGCCCGCAGATGGCCGCCCACGCTACCGACACTCACACGCCGGACACCATGCGTGCCCTCATTCAGGCCGCGCGTGACGTCGGCGAAGGCCTGCACCTGCACCTGGCGCAGGGGGCTCGGGAATCCGCCACGGTCCAGCGCCTCCGGGGACAATCGCCGGTGCGCTGGCTCGATGAGCTCGGCGCCTTCTCGATGCCCTGTTTCGGAGCACACATGGCCGGGGTCGACTGGGCCGCCGATGGTCCCCTGCTCGCAGCACGCGGAGTGGTCTATGCCCATTGCCCTTCGGCGGGCGGGGCCGGGGGCGATACGCAGCCCTGGCCCGAAGCCCTCGCCGCAGGGGTACCCGTCAACATCGGCATCGACACGCACTCGAACGACTATCTCGAGAATCTCAAGCTCGCGGTGCTCTACGGGCAGGCGCGCGAGAGCCTGCTGCGCGCCTCGAGTCCGGTGCCGGTCAGGCGGCCCACCGTGGCCGATGCGCTGCGCAGTGCCACCCTGGTGCCGGCACAGGCCCTGAAGCGGCCCGACCTCGGACGCCTGCGCCCGGGAGCCGAGGCCGATCTCGTGTCGATCGACGTCAGCGGCCTGCTCGTCGGCACCGGCGCCCTTCCGCCCGAGCCGCTCAATCTGCTGCTGTATGGCCACGGCCTCTCGGTGCGCCACGTGATGACACACGGCCACGTACAGGTCTTCCACGGACGCTTCATCGCCGATGATGAAGAGGCCGTGGCCGCACGCGGCGGAGCGGTCGTCCGACGCCTGTGGGCCACCCTCGAACGCGAGGGCTGGTTCCGCTGAGGTTGCCCGTGGCGACAGACGGGCCTACACTGCGCCTCATGCGTGTTGCCCGTCATCTTGTCGTTGCGGTTCTGCTGGCCGGCCTGCTGCAGCAGGTGGCCACCGCCGTCACCCCGCTGCCCTCCGCCGACGGCCAGTTCTGGGATGTGCAGGACACCTCGCCGTGGGCGCAGGACAGCGGCAGCATTGCCACCGGCGGCCGGTCACATCCCTTCAACGGCTTCGGCTATCTCAAGTGGCAATCGTCCTCGACTCAGGACGCCCTGCCACTTCGGGGATTCGGGCTGACCCACGACGGGGCCGAGCGCGTCGACAGCCTCACGCCCCTCATGGAAGACGGCTTCGTAATCGATCGCGAGCTGTTCGCCCCCCGCGATGCCGACTATCTGCGCTACGTCGACACGTTCCGGAATACGACACGCGACTCACGCACGCTGCGCGTCGCATGGGGCGGCGCAACCGGGGCCTTCGACGATGGGGGGCGTGTGGCGGTGGCGACAACCTCAAGTGGCGATCGGCGCATCGATGCGACGGATACCTTCGTCACGGTGATGCAGAACGCCCGCAACGTCGATGACCCGATGCGCGGGCCGTCGGGCCACGGGCCGTCGGCGCACGTCCTGGGTACGATGCCCGGCCTCTTCACCGGGGCCGGAGACATGTATGCCAACCCGTTCACCGATGCGTGGCCTGGGTATGACCCGGCGCACATCGGCTATGTGTTCACGATCACCGTCCCTGCAGGAGAGACGGCCTCGCTGATGACCTTTGTGGTGAAGGGACAGAGCGAGGTCTACGACCCGCGCGGAGGCTATCCCATCCCGCGCACCGATGCCCTGCTGTCGACGTGGTCTGATCCGGTCTATGCCGGTGCCGACCGCCGCGTGCCTGCGGCCGGCAGCGAGATTGCGCGGGTGACGAAGGTGGCGCAGCAGCTGGTCGCCTCGCCTGACCTGCGTGGCCTCACCCCTCGCCAGCGCGCCGCCATCATCAACTGGCAGCTGCCGGGCACCGAAGGCCTGCCGGCGTTCACGGTCGTCGAGCAGTCGGTCACGCAGCTGCAGGCCGCGCTCACCGCCGGCCAGGCCACCAGCGTCGACATGGTGCGTGAATACCTGGCACGCCTGACCCGCTTCGATCGCCACGGGCCCACCTATCGGTCGGTGCTGTCGATCAGCCCCCGCGCCATGGCCGACGCGCGGATGCGTGATGCGGAACGGATGGCGGGCACGGTGCGCGGAGCGTTCCACGGGCTGCCCATCGTGCTGAAGGACAACATTGACGCGACGGAACTGCCCACGACCGGAGGCGCGCGCGCACTGGCCGATCATCGGCCGCGGCTCGACTCGCGCATGGCCGCCGGCATGAAGCGCGGCGGGGCGATCATCCTCGGCAAGGCCAACCTCGACGAATTCCCCTTCGGCGACTTCGGCATCAGCACCGTCGGCGGCACGGTCGGCAACGCCTACGACTCGTCACTCAGCACCGCAGGCTCGAGCGGCGGCAGTGCGACGGCGACGGCCGCCAGCCTCGCGGCGCTGGCCTTCGGCACCGACACGTGCAACTCACTCTCGAACCCTGCCGGCTTTGCGGCGCTCGCCACGATTCGTACGACACGCGGCTTCACCAGCCGTGCGGGCGTCATGCCGCTGAATACCTACAACGATGCGGTGGGCCCGATGGGACGCTCGATCAGGGACATCGCGCTGGCCCTTGACCTCGTGACCGGCCGCGATGCCGAAGACCCGATCACCGCCGACGCTGACGCACACAAACCCGCGTCGTTCACGGCCGGGCTCGAGCGCGCCTCACTGCAGGGCAAACGCCTCGGGGCCTTCCGGCAGCGCTTCGTCGGCATCACCGGCGAGCAGGAAGCCGCGGGCATCATCGACCGCGCCATCGCCGACCTGCGCGCGGCAGGTGCGACGGTAATCGACGTGGCCATTCCCGACTATGACGCGGTGTATGCACGGGCTCGGGGCACGGCGCCCGGCTCACTGAAGGCCGGGTGGACAGCCTACCTCACACGGGGGGCACGGCCGGGTGAACCGGTGCTGACCATCGAGCAGCTCATTGCCTCGGGGAAGATGGCCCCGGCCGGACAGCGGCGTCTGGAATCGGCACTGGTCCCAGTGCCGCAGGGCGCAGCGCTCGAGGCAGCCACTGCCAGGTTCACGGCCGCACGCGAGGCCTATCGGCAGGTGCTGGTCGACCTCATGAACCGTCATCAGCTCGACGCGCTGATCTATCCGGCGAATCTTGCACGGCCGCACACCCACGAAGGCGGCGCAGAGCGCTACGGCACCGAGCCCGGCACCTGCGAGGAAAGCGCCGCGACCGGCCTGCCGCAGGTCACCGTGCCCGCCGGGTTCATGGGCGGGCGCTATCCGGTCGGCCTGTCACTGCTGGGGCGGATGTGGGCCGATCAGGCGCTCCTTGAGATGGCCCACGCGTACGAGCAGCGCACGCAGCATCGGCGTCTGCCAGACCGCGTTCGCTGACCGGCGTGCGCCGGTGCCGGCGCACGCGCTCATCGGATGAGATACCACAACTCCTGACGCGGCCGGAAGAACGTCCAGCCATCGTCGGCGAGCCAGGCGACGTCCTCCATCATCACGAACACCTTCTGCCCGTTCCACTCGGGCACGGCGGTGGCCGTGTTGAGTTCAATGGAAATGTAGGAACCGGCGCGCAGGCGCCGCTGGGCCTGCTGCCCGATGTCGGCGCGCTGCGATGCGCGGAAATCGATCGACGCCCCGAGGCCATGCCCCTGCGCCCCCACGGGGTGCGAGTAGATCATCGCCTCGATCTTCCGCTCGCCCATCTCGGCCATCGTGTCGAGGTAGACATCGCCTGCCAGGCGGCCCGGCCGTGAATGCCGCCGCATCAGGGCATCCTGCAGCGTGTTGGTGTTCCGCATCGCCTGCTTCAGTCCCTCGGGCACGTCGCGCTCGCCCTCGCGCAGCACGTAGGCCATCTTCTGCCAGTCGGTGTCGAAGCCCATGTAGCTGATGCCGAAGTCAACGTGCACCACATCGCCCCGCTCGATGAGTGTCGACTCGGGCGCCACGGCGAGAAATCCCCGCGAGGTGGCATTAGGCCGGTTGGGCTTCTGCACGCGCAGGTCGGGCTGGAACCACGTGCGCACCCCGTGCGCGGCCAGCGCGTCGTACAGCCAGCGTCGCACGTCGCCCACCCGCGTGACACCGGGCGTGATGACCTCGTTCGACAGCGCCCGTTGCACCAGATATTCGGTCATCGCCGTCGCCGCCGTATAGTGCTCGCGCTCCTCGGGCAGCCGCGTGTCGAGATACTCCTCGATGAGGTCGGCCGCGCTGACGAACCGCTCGACATACCGGGGGCCGACAGCGCGTCGCAGGAAAGCATGTGTATCGAAAGTCAGCGACCGTGTGACGCCGCGTGTGCCGCCGATGCTGAGGCCGATGGTCTTCGGATCGAATTCGTCCATCAGCTGGCCCAGCCGCACGTCGGCCGGCACGGGCTCGTCGGGTGACTCGAAAAAGCGCTTGAGATTGTCTTCGGAATATCCGGTGATCGCGATGCGCTTGAGACCGGCGGTACCGGTATCGACGAATACAAAGAAATCACGATTGCCGGCATACGGACGCGGCGGTGCCACCCAGCTGGTCAGCGGGTCGTCATGGAACTCTTCGTTGACGACAATCCACATGGCGACGGCGTGCTTCCGCATGAGTGGCAGCAGCTGTGCGTGGCGCCGCTCGAGCCATTGCTCGCGCAGCGTCATCTGCTGCGAGGGCGGCAGCAGCCGCGGGGCCTCTGGTGCCCGGGCCTGGGCGGCGACCGGGTCCGGTGCGAGCGCCGCGAGCGTGGCGCAGAACGCCAGAGTCAGCAGCCGACGGAGGTGACGAGCGACGGGGGCAGGCAGCATGCCGACATCTTGCCATGGCTGCGCGTGAGCCCCCCGGACACGAGTACACTGGCAGGGGCGCAGGTCGCCGCGGTGCAGCAGCGTACCGCCGCGCAGCGCCACGGAGATCTGCCCATGCGCCTGCTCGCCTTCACTCTCTCACTGGCCGCCTTGCTGTCCACGGTCGTGCCGGCCGCGTCGGCTCAGGAGCTGCCGGTGCCCGGCGTCGCCCCGGCGCGCGATGTGCCGGGCGCGAAGGAAATGCCCAGCACCACGCTCGTGCACAAAGTGGTCTTCGACATGGCCACGGCCAATCCGAAGGACACCCCGGTCCATCCGATGCTGAGCGCCGTCGCCCGCTACGTAAACACCCTGGCCAAGGTAGGCGTGCCCGCCGCCAACCGCAAGATCGCGGTGGTGCTGCATCAGGGATCGACCGACTACATCATGACCAACCAGGCCTACCGCGCCCGTCACGATGGCCAGGACAACCCCAATCTCGCCATGATGCAGGCCCTCAAGAAGGCCGGCGTCGACTTCCGCGTCTGCGGGCAGGCTGCGCTCGCCCGGAAGATCGATCCGAAGGACATCACCCCCGAGGTCCAGCTCGACCTCTGGGCCCTGACGACCATCATCGCCCTGCAGCAGCAGGGCTACGTGCTCGTCGCGCCCTGACCCTGGCCACACCTCTTCCCGCACGGCACCATGCACCTGCGACGTCTCTCGGCGGGGGTCAGCCTGGCGCTGGCCCTCGGCTGGCTCCACACGTCGCTGGCCTTTGCCAACATCTGGCCCACGCTCGGCATCAAGCTGACCGACGGCATCTCGCTCGACACCGGCCTGGCCCTGCTGGCCCTGTCGCTGTGGTGCAGTCGCACGCCCGCCCACGACCTCTCGGCCCACGCGATTCGACGCTGGTCGTGGGTGTGGGTCGTGCTCATCATCGGCCACTACATCGAAGCCACCGCGCGTGCGCTCTACGGACGCAGCGTCAACATCTACTGGGATCTCAAGCTGCTGCCTGACGTCGGGTCGATGTTCGCCTTCGTCGCGCGTCCCGAACTGCTCGCCGCCGTCGCCGCCGTCACCCTGCTCGTACCACTGGCCCTCTATCTGCCCACGCGCCTCGCGTGGACGCGTGTGGTCGATACCTGTCACAGCGTCCGCGACCGGCAGGGCATCGCCGCGATCGGCGGCGCGCTCATCGCGAGCTGGCTGGGCTTCTGGTGGACCACACCCCCAGGAGGCGAGACGCGCGCCGTCCGCTCGGTGGTCTGGTCGATCGCTGAGGAGACCGCCGAGTTTGCCGTCGAGGCCTCCGGACTCCATCGCCGACCGCTACCCGAGACGCCCGCGCTCGACACGTCACTCGCCTCGGTGCAGGGCGCCGACGTGCTGGTGCTGTTTCTCGAGTCGTACGGCATGACCAGCTGGGACCGCCCCGAGATCACCACGGTGGTCACACCCGCGCGCGAACGGCTGACCCGTGCCCTGGCCGACAGCGGCTACGGCGTGGCCACCACGCGCGTCGAGTCGACCACCTTCGGCGGCGAGTCGTGGCTGGCGCACATCAGCCTGCTGTCGGGCATCGAAGTGCGTGATCCCGACATCAACCGCCGCCTCATGCTCGAGACGCGCACCACGCTGCCCAAGGTCTTCTCACAGGGCGGCTATCACACCTTCGCCGTGATGCCCGGCATCCAGCTCGCCTGGCCCGAAGGACGGTTCTACGGCTTCGATCGCATTCACGCGTTCAATGACCTCAAATACGCCGGCCCCTCGTTCGGCTGGTGGGATGTCACCGATCAGTTTGCCCTCGCACGGCTCGATCAGTTCGCGGCCGACGCCCGCCGCGCAGGGCAGCCGGTGATGGCGTTCATGCCCAGCATCAGCACCCACGCCCCGTTCATGCCCGTGCCGCCCTACCAGCCCGACTGGTCGCGCATGCTCACGGCCTCGCCCTACGACGAGGCCGAGCTTCAGCGTGCCTACGAAGACATTCCCGACTGGACCGATCTGACGCCCGGCTACAGCAAGGCCCTCGCCTACACACACGACACGCTCGCCGGATATCTGCGCACCCACGGTGACCGCGACCTGGTGCTCGTCGTCATCGGCGACCACCAGCCTGCCGCCCTCATCACCGGCGAAGGCGCCACATGGGATGTGCCCGCGCACGTGATCACGCGCCGTCCCGATCTGCTGCAGCGCCTCCGCGACCGGGGATTTGTTGACGGCCTCGCCCCGCCTGCCGACACCCGCGCGCGGATGGATACCCTGCTGCCGCTGCTGCTCAGTGCGTTCGGCAGCCACTGACGATGCTGTTTACCGAGCCGGCGTTTCTGTATGCGTTTCTGCCCGTGGTGCTGGCGCTGTATGCGCTGACGCCTGCGGCCGGGCGCAACCTGCTGCTCGTTATCGCCAGCGTCCTCTTCTACGCACGCGACGGCGGCGTGTTCACCTGGGTCATCCTCGGGTCAATCGCGGTCAACACTCAGGCCGCGCTGTGGATCGAACGCTGGCGCGATACGCCTCGCGCGCGCAGGCTGCTGCAGGGCGTCATCACCGCCAACCTGGCCTCGCTGATTGTCTTCAAGTACTCGGGGTTTCTGATCGGGAATGTCAATGCGCTGCGCCCGCTGACCGGCTTGCCGTCCGTGCCCGAGCTGTCACTCGTCCTGCCCATCGGCATCTCGTTCTTCACATTCCACTCGATTTCCTACATCGTCGACGTGTACCGCCGCGATGCCGTGGCCCAGAAGGGCCTGGTGGGTTCGACGCTCTACCTGCTCTTCTTCCCGCAACTGATTGCCGGGCCCATCATCCGCTACCACGACATTGCGGCGCAGCTGGCGCAGCGCACCGTCACCGCCGAGATGTTCGCGTCGGGCGTGCGCCGGTTCGTGATCGGCCTGGCGAAGAAGCTGCTCATCGCCGGCGTCGTCACCTATCCGGTCGACACGATCTACGCGTGGCCGGCCAGCGAGGTGACCACGGCGCACGCCTGGCTGGCCACCATCTGCTACACGCTGCAGATCTACTTCGACTTCTCGGGCTACTCGGACATGGCGATTGGCCTCGGCGCCATGTTCGGGTTCACATTCCCTGAGAACTTCCGCTATCCGTACAGTGCCGCATCGGTGCAGGACTTCTGGAAACGCTGGCACATATCGCTCTCGAGCTGGTTCCGCGACTATCTCTACATTCCGCTCGGAGGCAATCGCCGGTCGGAAGGCCGGGTCTACGCCAACCTCGCGACCGTCTTCCTGCTCTGCGGCCTCTGGCATGGCGCCGGGTGGACCTTCATCGCCTGGGGCGCGCTGCATGGCAGCCTGCTGATCATCGAGCGGGCCGGACTCGGCGAGTGGATGCGCCAGTGGCCACGCCCCCTGCGGCATGCCTATACCCTGCTCGCGGTGATTGTGACGTGGGTCTTCTTCCGTGCCGATTCACTGCCGCAGGCCACCGCGATGCTGACCGCGATGGCCGGGGCGGGCCCCGCAGCCGCCTCGCCGCTCACGGTGAGCTACTTCCTCTCACCCGAGCGAGTGCTGGCGATCGGCGCAGGCCTTGTCGGCGCGCTGCCTGCGGTGCCACAGCTGATGCGCCTCGGCGCCGCCGCGAATGGCCCGACGGGCAGGCTGCCGCTGTGGTGGCAGTGGGGAACGGTCGCCATGCTGATCGCCATGATGCTCGCCTCAGCCACCCAGGTGGCCCTCGGCTCGTTCTCGCCCTTCATCTACTTCCGGTTCTGACCATGGGCGCGCCTGGCTTCTCACCAGTCATCAATCGGCTGCTCAGTGCCTGCTTCGTGCTGGCCCTCGGTACCCCGCTCGTCGCCACGCTGGCCGGCGTCGATCGCACACCAGCGCTCGAGGAAAACCGCGAGCGTGCCGCATGGCCCGGCACACCAGCCAGCCGCGCCGAGTGGGCCCAGTGGCCCGGTGCCCTCACACAGTGGTTCACCGATCACGTCGCGTTCAGGACCGATCTCATTCGCACGCAGGCCCGCGTCCGCGTGCAGGCGCTACGCTCGAGCGCGAATCCCGACGTGATTGTCGGCACCGACGGATGGCTGTATTACACCGATGACGGCGGCCTCGAGGAAATCGGTGCCCACCGGTCGTTTACAGATGAAGAACTGGAAGCGTGGCGCACCACGCTCACGCACACGCGCGACTGGCTGCAGGCCCGCGGCATCGCCTACCTGTTCGTGATTGCGCCGGACAAGCCCGTGATTTATCCCGAGCACCTGCCGGCCACGGTGCAGCGCGTGGGCACCCAGTCACGTACGGCGCAGCTCATGCGGCACCTGCGCGCGCACGACCCGCTGCCCGTGCTCGACCTCACCGACACGCTCCGCGAGGCACGCCGGCACGAGCGCGTCTATCACCTCACCGACACGCACTGGAACGAGCTCGGCGCGTATGCCGCCTATCGCCGGATGATCGACGAACTGCAGCCCGTCGGCGTCGGCGAGCCGCGCCCCCGCCATGACTTCCGCGTCGTGCCCTTCACGCGGCCGGGCATGGACCTGGCCCGCATGCTGGGCCTCATGAGTGTGATGCAGGAGGTCGACCTTCGCCTCGAGTTCGCCGCACCGCGGCGGGCAACGGTCATCGAGCCCAATCCCCCAAGCCGCGCGCTGATGGACGCACGCGTGGTCACCACCCAGCCTGGCCCCTGGCCCCGCGCCGTGGTGTTCCGCGATTCGTTCGGGTCGGCGATGATTCCGTATCTGTCAGAGCACTTCGGCCGCGCCGTCTACGCGTGGCAGCCGAACATCGACCTCGAGCTCATCACCCGCGAGCAGCCAACGGTCGTCATTCAGGAATGGGTCGGCCGCCACTTCTATCGCGTCTATCCATACGACGCCGTTGCCGCTCAGCAGTAGCGACGCGGCAGATCGAGCAGCACGCGCTGTCGCCTCAGCGCCACCACGTCGAGTGCCATGGGCTGAAGACGCGCACGGTCGAGGACGTCGCCCGGCAACGTCAGCGTCTCAGGCAGGTAGGTCAGGCAGAGCTGGAATTCATCCGCATAGTCGTCGGTGGGAAATGCAACGACCAGGTGCAGTTGCCCCTCCGACTCGGTCACGCGGTACAGCGGATTGAAGCACAACTGTCCCTGCACGGGTGGTGGTTCAACCTCGGGATACCTCGTGAACACGTCGGTGTTCCGGCACGCCAACATCGTGGGGGCCGCATCATCGCCCACCGCCTCGGGCGACGCATCGGCTGACAGATCGAGCCCTTCGCCGCGCACGGCCTGAGCCAGGAGCGTGCGCTCGCGGAAAAAGTGCGGCTGCATGGGGGCAAACAGCGCCGCATATCCGGCCGGCGTCAGCGTCACTCCGGCCGAGTGATTGTCACCAAGGCTGCTGTGCAGATGCGGCATCACGATCAGGCCGTCCTCACCGCAGAGCCGCATCATCTCATCGGCCAGCATCCGCTTGTGCCAGATGTAGGGGAACGCATCAGACAGTACGACCGTCGGAAACGTGCCACGTGCAAAGGGCAGGGGCGCGTTGCCGTCGCAGCAGACCGGCAGTGCATCCGGCGCGAGAAACTGACCGGCCAGCCAGAGTTTCCAGAAGAACATATCGCCGATGCAGAGGTCGACATTCCGCAGTCGGGCGCGCAGCCACCACGACAGATGCCCGAAGCCACCGCACATGTCGAGCACCGGGCCACGAATGACCGGGGGCGAGGTACACAGGGCGTCGAGCAACGCTTCGGTGTTGGTCGACGTCGGATCGGCCACCCGGAAAATGGCCCACACGCCTTCAGCGTCGCGACTGAGACCATCGACACCTGCACGGAAGGTCGGCGGCCCGCCGGCGCGCAGCCAGCCGCGCACCAGCTCGCGGTTGAGGTCATCCACCTCGAGCAGCGTCAGCAGTGCCTCATCGTGGCGGCCGGCTTCCAGGGCCTCGATCGCTGCGCGCGTGACATCGGTCGTCTGCATCACGGGAATGCCTGCCACAATCGGGAAGGCGCAACAGTCACAGCCGAGCACACCAGACTCGATGCGGTCATCGGTGCGGACAAGCGCCGCATTGTCGGCAAGGCCCAGGGAACCGCCGCAGTAAGGGCATCGCAGCCAGTGGAGCAGGTGCGCGTCAGTCATGCCGAGCCTCCAGTGAGTGTTGCCAGTCGGCGCCGCCCGGCCCCGGGTGCGCACAGCGATAGTGTTCCATTCCCAGCGCGGCCAGCAGCTGCGCCGGCGTGGCCGACTCCAGCGGGTCGCCGGTCACCTGCGAATGATGCGCGCGCAGCGCCGTGACCTTCGCGTCGATCACGTCGGCGACATTCAGGCGCCACGTGGGCGCGGGAGCATCGGCCCCGAACGCCTCGGCCGCGATGCCCAGCACAGGCAGGCCCGAGGCCAGCTCACGCATCTGTCCGGCGGGCATCGTGACGCAGAAGACCGCCGGGGCTGCCGGCCCCATCGCCGCGACCACCCCCATCACGTGCTGATGCACCGCGATGTGATCAGGGTGCCAGTACAGTCCGTCCTCGTCGAACGTCACCACCACATCCGCCTGCACATCGTCGATCATGGTGCGGATGTGCGCCTGCACAGCTGTCGCGTCTTCCCAGGGCAGATAGCCGTCACGAAACGTCTCGAGCCGCACCGTGGTCATGCCCAGGTGCCGAGCGGCGTCCGCCAGCTCGCGCGCTCTGATGTGCGCCACCGCCTCTGCACCGCTGATCAACACGCTGCGGCCCTCACCCCGCGTGAGGCAGAGCAGCGACACCCGATGCCCGCGCGCCGCACTGAGGGCGAGCGCGCCGCCTGCGGCGAGACTTTCGTCATCGGGATGCGCGAAGACCGCGAGCACCGAGGCCATGACCGTCACTGCCTGCGCCCGCGGGCAGAGGCGACATGCTGCCGATAGAGCGCCTCATAGCCTTCGGTCATGCGACTCAGGCTGAATCGCGCCTCGGCATGCCGACGAATCTGTATACGGTCGAGCGCGAGCGCCAGGGGCAGCCGTGCCACCATCTCATCGACCGTGCCACACACCACACCCGTCACGCCATCGTCGACGAGCTCGGCCGCCGCGCCTGCATTGAGCGAGACCACCGGGGTACCGCACGCCGCGGCCTCGGCCAGCACCAGCCCGAATGACTCCGGCTGCTGCACCGGATAAATGAGCGCCGCGGCCGACTGCAGCACGCGCACCTTCTCTGTCGCCGACAGCTCGCCGATGTACTGCACGCGATCGCCATCGACGATCGGCGCCACATGCGTGTGGTAATACTCGTTGGCCTCGGCGGCCAGCACTATCCGTCGACCAGCACGCCGGGCCACCTCAATGGCAGGCAGCACGCCCTTGCCTTCGGTGAACCGGCCGAGGAACAGCAGCGCATCGCTGACGCGGTCGCCGGGGATGCAGACCTCGGTATCAACGCCGTGGGGCACGACCCCGATCACGGTCAGCGGCTGCAATGCTGACGCCTGCGCCTGCGAGACGGCCGAGAACACCGCATCGGGATCACGATTCCAGAGCGCCACCTCGGACGGCTGCGGCAGGTGATGCACCGTGTGAATCATCGGCGCGGCAGACAGCGCCGTGAACGGCAGCGACAGCGGCGCGTATTCGGCCTGGCAGTGCACCACGTCAAAATCAGCCGCCACGGCCACGGCTGCGGCGATGTTGGCCACCTCGCAGAATTCCCACGGCCAGAGCGTCGGATCCTCGCGATAGCCCTGCGCGAAGCGCGCCTCGAGCCGGGCGGCCGTGCGCGAGGTGCCGGTGGCAAACAGCGTCACGTCGTGGCCGCGCGCCACGAGGCCATCGACCAGTTGCGCCGTGAGCGTCTCGATGGACCCCGATCGCTCGGGCGGAATCGACTGGGCCACCGGGGCCACCACGGCGATGCGGAGCGGAGCTGTGGCGTCGGTCACAGGCGCATCCTACCCGACAGCCACCTGCAGCAGGCGGGTCAGCACGCGGCTGGCGTCGAAATGCTCACGCGCCACCTCGGCCGCCGCCAGGGCGTGGCGGCCATAGTCGGCCACTACCTGTGCGAGCGCGTCCAGTGCCTCGTCTGCCGTGGAAAAGGCCAGCAGCCCTCGCCCCGACGGCAGGTGGGCACTCCAGCCGGTGTCCTGGACGACGGCCGGACGACCCGATGCCAGGTAGCATTCGGTGCGGTCGCTGAACCATCCCGACCGGTGGACCACATACGCATGCTTGGCCACCGCAAACTCGCCCTTCGACTGGTGCAGGAAGGCGCGGTAATCCCACAGCGATCGCGAGACGCTCATCGCATCGACCGTCTGCCACCCATGCTGTCTCAGCAGGTCCTGGGGGCCATTGACCGCGAGATGGAACGGCACCGACGTGCGCGACGGCAGGTCGATGACGTTCATGAATTCGCGATCCTTGTTGGCGTCGACATCCGCAAAGCTCTCGATGCGCCAGGTCATCACGGTCGTGAAGGCCTCGCCCGGCGGGACCGTCGGCACCCACTGGTCGAGCACCACAGGCTGCCACGTCTTGTGCCACGTCAGGCCACCGGTCGGAATCGCGCACGCCGGCGTGCCGATGTTCGCCCCGAACGTGAAGACGCGGTCAAACGTCTCGAAAAAGCGCACGTACCACGCGTCACCCTTGGCGAGGGCCAGCTGCGTGAACACCGGGTCGGTGTCGATGAACACCTTGCGCGGAATGGCGGCATATTCGTCGCGCCAGAACCACGACCCGCCCGACAGATTGATGAACAGGTCGGCCTCGCGGCACCACTGGCGCACCGTCTCACGGCTGGCGCCGTGGTGCACGCCGTCATAGTTGACAAAGCTCCAGCGGTCGCCCAGGCCGAACGGTTCCAGTGCCTGGTGGATATAGCGCGTGCCATACGACGGATCGGTCGACAGCGCATTCTGTTCCGGGTCGTAGATGCACTCGCCAGTGTCTTCGAGGTAGAAGACCTCGTGCCCGAGAGCATGCAGACCCAGCAGATACATCAGCGAACACCAGGTGACCCCGCCGTAGGGATAGCGGGCGATGATGCCGGCGACGACAATCTTCATGGCAGGGCCTTCATGATGTCGTCGACAGACTCGGGCTCATCGAGGGAACGGCCCACCGACAGCCGTGCGCACATGCGCCGGTACAGCTCGTTGCCGGCCAGCAGCTGGTCGTGCGTGCCCTGCGCCAGCAGGCGCCCCTCGTGCAGCACCAGGATGCGGCTGGCATCGCGAATCGTCGACAGCCGATGCGCAATCACCAGCACCATGCGCCCCTGCCTCAGGCGCTGCAGGGCCTCGAACACCGCTTCCTCTGAAATCGCATCGAGAGCCGAGGTCGGCTCGTCAAGCACGAGGATGGGCGCCTGCTTGATCACCGCGCGGGCGATGCCGATGCGCTGGCGCTCGCCCCCCGACAGCGAGCCACCGGCCTCGGCCACGGCCGTGTCATAGCCGTGCGGCAGCCGTTCGACAAAACGATCGACCAGGGCCAGTCGCGCCGCCTCGCGCACCTCGGCATCGGTCGCCTCGAGCCGGCCATAGCGGATGTTGTCACCGATGGTTCCGCCGAACAGGATCGGGTCCTGCGGCACCATGGCGATCTGCTCGCGCAGCTGGCGCAACCCGTACTCGCGAATGTCGCGCCCGTCGATCAGCACACGGCCGCTCGTCGGCTCGAAGAAACGCGGAATCAGGTTGACCAGCGTCGACTTGCCCGCGCCGGTGAGCCCGACCAGCGCCACCAGGTCTCCGGGGTGCGCCTCGAAGCTGATGTCCTCGACGATGGGGCGTGTCTCGTCGTAGGCGAACCCGACCTGATCGAACACCACGTGCCCGCGGATGCCGGCAGCATCGCACGACCCCGCCGCCTCGGGCTCTTCGGGCCGAAGCGCCAGCGTTTCTCGCACCCGCCGCGCGCTCACGCGTGCCTGCTGCAGCGTGCCTGTCGTGTGCGCGATCGACGAGAGCGGGTCGTAGACGGCCGCCAGATACGCCACCACCACGAGCAGGCTGCCGACGGAGAGTCGGCCCTCCACCACATGCAGGCCGCCCATAATCAGGACCAGTGCCGTGCCGGCCAGCGTGATGCCGGTCACCCAGATGGAAAACAGCGACTCCTGCCACGTCAGCCTGATGCGCGCCTCCATGGTCGAGGCCCCCACGGCCCGGAACCGCTGCGCCTCGTAGCCCTCGCGGGCAAAGCTCTTCACGGCGCCGATGGCCGACAGCGTCTCGAGCGCACGGTCGAGCAGATTCGACTCCTGGGCCTTCACCTGCTCGGCCCGCTCGGTCATCGTCTTCGAGTAGTAGCGCAGGCACACATACAGGAACGGCATGACCGACAGCGACAGCGCGGCCAGCCCCGCGTCGAGGCTGGCCAGCACCGTGAACATCACCGTCAGGGTGAGCGCCGCCACACCGAGGGGGAACACTCCCCCCATCAACAGGTCATTCACACAGTAGGCGTCGGCATCGATGCGATAGGCGGCATCCGCGGTCCGCCCCATCACGTGATGGCGCATCGGCAGGGCTTGAATGTGCGAGACGAGCCGCGCCCGCAGCTCATAGACGATGCGCTGGCCGGTGGCGACCTGGAGCTGGGTGTTGCCGGCACGAGCCAGCTCGTGCAGCAGCTGCAGGGCAAAGCCGGTCAGGGCCACCAGCACCAGCAGCACCGACGTCCGTCCCCCGCTGACCGAAGTGGCCAGCGACTGCAGTGGCTCGGGAAACGGCTGCCCGCCGAACACGTTGTCGACCATGGCCTTCAGCGGCCACGGGGCCAGCGCCGACAGGCCCACCTCGAGCAGGGCCAGCCCCACCACCGCGGTCACACGCGCCCGGTAGGGCCGCAGAAACGACAGGCTCCAGCGGAACTCATCCATCAGCGCGCCGCCTTTGTCGGGGGGGCAGGGGCGTGAACTCCGCTGCGGCACACACCTCTCCGAGGGCCTGGTCGACCACGGCACGCATCCGCACCGCCTGCCACCCGGCGCGCAGCGCCCCGCCAAGCAGTGTCACACCGAGCACCACGGCCGCCGAGGGCAGATAGGCGGCCGCCACCGTCTCGGTCACCACCACGAGCGCCACCAGCGTCAGCAGCACCACCAGCACACCGCTGGCGCTCGGACGCAGCTGCTGTGTCGTGCGCAGCAGTGTCCGCCCCTCGGCGTGTTGCTCGATGAGCACCAGCATCTGCAGCCAGCCCCAGCGACCGACGGCCACGCTGCAGTCACAGTCGAGCCACCATCCGTCATCGACGGCCACGCGCGGAGCCGGGCGCACTGCGCGCAGTGTGCCCACCAGTTCCATCAGGATGTCGTGCGGCGCATGCCAGCGCTCGCTCCAGAATGCGCGCGATTCGGGACGACCGATGCACAACCGCACGCCCAGCCGAACGTCGGCCCGCGTCGGCCACGGCGCCTTCCAGGGGCGACGAATCACGTGTTCGGGTGACAGCACCTCGGGTGGCGACAGGCGTCCCTGCATCCGCCCCTTGAACCTCGCCAGCGGCTGGATGAAGTGCATCCAGGCAATGACTACGCGGTAGATCCACCGGCTCGTGTCGGGCGTGCGCTCGCCGATGCCCGGCAGCCCCGCGAGGTCGGTATCCCACGCGAAGCGCAGGCACCGCACGGCGGTCATCAGCACACCCAGACCGCCCAGCGTCAGCGCCCGCACCGTCAGCGGGTGACCCGTCAGCGCCCCCAGCACCCCCAGCGCCAGCAGTCCCAGTGATGCCACCATCCAGATCGGCGCGTGCACGAGGTACGACAGCCGGTATGATTCGTTGCTGTAAATGGACGGGAACGGGGCCGAGCCCCACACGCCCGTGTTCATGCGACGACCGCTCAGCCCGCGCACAAACGGCAGCGGGCTGTAGATATGTCCCCTCCAGAGCATCTGCCCGCGCAGAAACTTTTCCGGGTGGAAGGCCCCGAGCCATGTCTCACCTTCGCCGTAGCCGACCTGCTGCCGCCAGTAGGCCTTGATGGTCGAGCGATGGTGATGCCACACGAGCGCCGAGGGCGCAAAGCCGATACGTCCGCCCGCCGCCTGCAGCCGCCAGCAGGCATCCACATCGTCGCCGGCCCGCAGATAGACAGGATTGAAACCGCCGACGGCCATCAGGGACTCGCGACGGAAGGCCATGTTGCAGCCGGGCACATGCTCGGCCACGCGGTCATCGAGCAGCACATGCGTCGGGCCGCCGGGTGCCCGCGCCACGCACTGCGCCACCCAGTCGTCATCGGGCGGCACCACATTGGGACCGCCCGACCCGATGTAGTCGCCGGTGAGGAAGGGCTGCACCAGATACGTGAGCCAGTCAGGATCGACGCGCACGTCCGCGTCCGTATACGCCACAATCTCGCCGTCGGCGGCGTGCATGCCGACGTTGCGCGCAGCGCTGAGGCCCCCGTTCGGAATGTCGATGACCCTGACCTTCGGATAGCGTCGCCCGATCGCGCCCGTGGCGTCGCGCGACCCGTCATTAACGAGGATCACCTCGTAATCGGGATAGCGCACCGCCATCAGCGAGGCGAGACACTCGTCGAGTGTGTCCGCGGCGTTGTACGCACAGACGACCACCGACACACGGGGCCACTGGCGCTGCGCCTCGGCAGGGAACGGCGCATCGGCGAACGCCTGCCGCGTGGCCTCGAGGGCCGGCTTGGGCAGGCGCGCGCGGTCGACCAGGCCAAACGCCCAGTCGTGCACATCGTGGCCGCCGCGCCACCATTCATCAGTCCAGGCGAAGGCCACCGCCCCGCAGGCCCCTTCCTCGAACGCCACGCGCAGGTGCATGGCCGTGATGCGGGCCTGACCGTCGAGGCCTTCGCGGATGCTGTCGGCCCCCGCCTCGGCCAGCAGCATCGGCTTGTGACCGGCAACATGCTGCAGGCGCGCCAGATAGGCGCGCAGGTTTGCCTCGCGGTGCAGATAGACGTTGAAACTGCACACGTCGAAGCACGACGTGTCGAGAAACTCCGTGGGCGGAAAGTTGACGTAGGTAAGCACGCTGTCAGGGGAAGCCTGCTTGCACGCGTCATACAGCTCGCGCAGGAACACCTCGATGCGGCGCTGCCCGTGCCAGCGCACGACCGACGCGGGAATCTCGTTGCCGAGCGCAAACAGCAGCGCTGCCTCGTGACTGCCGAGGGCCCTCACGGCCGACACCACATCCTGCCGCACTCGTCGTGTCAGCGCCTGGTCATCAAGGAAGGCCAGATGCTGCGCCCAGGGCACACCGACCATCACCCGCAAGCCGTGCTCTGCCGCGCAGTCAAGCAGCGACGGCTCGGGCACCGTGTAGACCCGCACGGTGTTGAGGCCAGCCTCCCGCATCAGGCGGAAGTCCTGGCGCACCCGCTCGGGCACGGGAAACTGCGCCCCCGATGCATCGGGCGCAAAGGTGCCGTAGCTGACGCCCTTGATCAGCAGCCGCTGGCCACCGGCCTCGAGGAAACGTCCGACGACGCGCGGACGGGTGCGACCGGTGTCATTCATTCGGCGGTACCTGTCACGCCGATCGTCACCACCGCATCGCCGGCACGCACCGGAGGCCCGGTGATGCCGTACAGCACATAGCCGTCGACGGGCGACACAATCCGCTCGCGCACCTGCCCGGCATAGTCGGTGACGGTGCCAATCAGATCACCGCGACTGACGGCACGGCCCTGCACCGCCACCGGGGTGAAGATGCCCGTGGTGGTGGCCACCGCCTCGGCGGTCGAAGAATACTGGCGCGGCGAGGTGGCAGTCATGGCGACCGGACCCGCCTGCATGTCGAGCGCCCGCAGCAGATTGCCCACACCGTCGACGATGCGCGTGACGAAGGCCTCGTCGCGACGACCGTTCTCGCCGATTTCCACGAGAATCGTGGGCACCCCCTCCGACACCGCCTGACGGTTCAGCGATCGGTTGGTGTCGATCTGCTCTTCCGATTCCATGGCATAGCGCACCATGTTCGGCAGTCCGAATGACAGAGCCATGCGACGGGCAGCGGCCTCCTGTCTGCGGGCCAGCGTGCCTCCGTAGAAGCCGACGAACGGCTCGAGCCATTCGGCACCATCACCGCTGTGCAGTTCGACGTGCAGATCGGCGCGGCTGATCACCTGCGTCGACAGCACATGGGCGATCCGTTCGCTCTGCGTGCCGTCGGCGCGCCCGGGAAACACACGGTTCAGATTCTTCCGATCGAACGGATTCACAAACGGCGTGCGGTGCTCGAACGCCAAGACATGCGCAAGCCGCACGAGAATGACAGTGCCCGCCAGTTGCGCAGGATCGATGCGGGTCAGCAGCTGCTGTGCCGCGAGAATGGGGGGAAACTCATAGCCATGCACGCCGGCCGTGATGACCAGCCGCGGTCCCGGGCGGGCGCCGTGGAAGACGGTGACCGGAATGACGGTCTCAGGGTCGCTGCTGCCGCGTGAGACAGGCAGGTCGATCTCTGCCCGGGTGCCCGGTGCAATGTCGCGTCCGCCGAAGGCGAAGGGCGCCACGCCCTGAGCCGAGCCGACCGTGCCGGCACCGGCCATGACCATCATCACCAGCATCAGGACGCGACTGCGCATCCTGTGATTCTACCTGCGTGTGACGCCCGATCGGCGCACGGCCGGCGGTCAGAACGTCCAGCGCACACCGGCCTGCACGAGGCGCGGGGGGCCCGGCAGCATGCCCCGGATGCGGTCGACCAGCACCAGCCGGTTGTCGAGGTTCTTCACGGTCGTAAAGAGCGTGGCCTGCAGCCGCGGCAGCCGCCACGAAACGGTGCCGTTGATGAAGAGAGAGGCGGGCAGCCACCCGCGCTGACCATCGGCCGAGCCCACCATCGTGTTGAGGTCGTCGCCGAACTGCTGCCCCACCAGCTGCCACTCGACCTGCGCGTCGAGGCCCGCCCGATGCCGATAGCCTGCGGTCACCGTGCTGCCCCACTCGGGTGCATAGGGCAGGCGGTTGCCCGACACACTGACGTCGCCCGCGCCGGGCACCGCGCTGGTGCGCACGCCGGTGAAACGGGCCACGGGCACCCAGGTGAGAGCGACGCGGCTGTAGAGGTCGTGGGCACTGCCCCAAAGCTGCGTGAGTTCGAGCCGCAGGGCCGCCTCGGCGCCACGCTGTATCGTCGCGCCGCCATTGGTCAATGCCGCACCGAAACCACCCGCCAGGCTGGCCGGAATGATCTGGTTGGAAAAGCGCATCTCGAATGCCGTCGCCTCGGCGGTCAGCAGTGACGACACGCGCGTGCGGACACCGGCTTCGTAGTTCCAGCTGCGCTCGGGCTCGAGGTCGACCGTGCCGCCGGTGGTATTGGAAATGATGTCCTCCGCGCGGGGTGGGGCAAAGCCACGATGGGCGCCGCCGAATATGACCGTCTCGTGCGTCAGGGCCACCGATACCCCCACCCCGGGAATGAGCTCGGTCAGCGCGGTCGTCCCCGCAGTGCCGAGCAGCTGGTTCGTGCGGCCGTAGCTGATGCGCTCGATGCGCACGCCGGGGGTGAGTGTGAATCGACCGGCCAGCAGCCGGTGCTGCGCGAATGCCGACCAGGCGTCGGTCGTCCTGAGGTTGTCTTCGACCAGCACACCGGTGCGGGCGGTGGGTGACGCGCCGTTCACCTGGCGACGGTCCTGATGTTCCGTGTGGGTGCGGACACCAAAGTCGAGTTCCTGGGTCGCCCCGCGCGTCCATCCCGCGCGCCCCCGGACCTCGACGCCCAGGTGCCAGTAGCTCCGCAGGCGCCCCTCGTTGCCGCAGGTGGTCAGGAGGGTGGCCATGCCACCACAGCCCGGGGTCGACGCCGTATTCGGACGCTGCGCCGAATGGCTTGACTGGCGCCACCAGTCGCGATGAAAGGTCGACCCATACGCCGTCGCGGTGAGGGCCACACGCCCCGCGGCGAGACCGCGCCAGCCCAGCGTGCCGCCGCCGCGTGCGGCATCGAACCGATCGTTGAGGAACGGATTCTGCCGGGGATCGGCCACCCACTCGTCCTGCCGGAGGCCGCTGTAGGTGACCTGCGATCGCTCGTCGTACACGTTGACCTTGCCGACAAACGCCTGCGTGGCCCCCACCGGGCGATGGGCTTTCATCATCACGTCGACGAGGTCGCTGTGGGTGTGCGCCCGTGCCCCGTCGCTCTGCTTGCGGGCCCCTTGCAGATAGAGCCCAGTGCCGCGAACGGTGCCGCCGAGAGCCACACCCGCCTGGCCAAAGGCGCGGGTACCCGCGGCGAGGTCGACCACCCCGCCGAACGTCGAGGGCGTGTCGGGCGTGATGTAGTTCACCACGCCGCCGAGGGTCACGGGGCCCTGCGTAATCTGGCTGGCGCCCTTCAGCACTTCGATGCGGTCGAAGCGCTCGATGGGCGGGTGATAGTAGCTGGCATTGTCGCCGTAGGGGGCAAAGGCCACGGGCATGCCGTCTTCCAGCAGCAGCGTCTTGCTCGACCGCGTCGGATTCAGCCCCCGAATGCCGATGTTGGGCCGCAGCCCGAGGCCCTCCTCGTCGCGCACCACGAGGCCCGGCACCTTCCGGAGGGCTTCGTTCGTGGTGAAGACGCGGCTGGCACGCAGGTCGTCTTGCGAGAGGCGGAAGAAGGCCCCCGGAATGCGGCGGCGTTCGTCTTCAGACCCCAGCAGGCGCTCGGCCTGCACGCTGAGCCGCTCGGTCACGCCGGCCACGGCGAGCACCACTCGCAGGGGCTGGGCGCTGCGGCCGGCATCGAACGGCAGCTCGCGCGGCTCGAACCCGTCGCGTGCGATGGCGAGCACGGCAGCCGACAGCCCGGGCACCTCGATGCGGTAGTGCCCGGCGGCGTCGGTCGTGACGCGGGCCGCCTCCGTCCCCGCAGCCGTCCGCACGACCACCGACGCATCGCCCACCGGACTGCCGAGCACATCGACGACGATCCCCTGAAGCACCGTGCGGTCGGGTCCCTGGGCGCGCACATCAGCGGACAGGAGGCTGGCAAGCACGACGAGGGAGCCTCGGCCTACCAAAGTGAGAATGGTTCGCATTTCTGGAATCAGAATATGCGACCTTTTTGGTCCGGATCAATGGGTTTCTTGAAGGGGCAGACTCCCTCCCCGGCGTGCCTGCCAGGGGAGGGTGGCGACAGGCAATGCCGGGGAGGGGCCGCACAGGTCCCTCCGGGGGAGTGGAGCGGACCCGAAATCAGCCGGCGATGGCGTAGCGACGAAGCCTGATAAAGGCCAGGCCGCCCAGGAGCACGGCGGGGACCAGCAGGGTCGCCAGCGTCGCCATCATGCGGGCGCGGAGCGCGGATGACGGCTCTTCGCTGTACGTAAATGTCGGCAGACTCGACAGGTCGGCCACTGGGGTCTTCGCGACGACCTTCTGCGTGAAGAACCGGCGCCACTCGTCGTGGAAGCCCGACACCTGGCTCACAAAGTGCCGATGCCTCTGCTGCCCGCTGCCCGAGAGGTCCGACAGCGCCTCGTACACGACCAGCGCCGGCGACAGCACCCGGAACCGCTCGACCAGGGCCTGCTGGCTGGAGAGCTGCTCATCGAACTGCGCCACGACGGGCCGCACCCGCTTTTCGATATCGTCGTTCACGGCCAGTCGCACGACGTTGAAGTCGGTCATGGCCTGCTCGGCATCACCGGTGGCCAGTTCGGGATGGTCCTCGTAGTAGGCGGCCAGCAGGCGGGCCCCCTGAGCATTGGCCTCGTCCGAGGCCACCCGCGTCGCCTGGACGAGGGCCACCCGTGAGGGCACCGGATAGAGCTGCTGTACGCCAAGCGTCAGGGCCGACGGCACGATCACCACCAGCAGCAGCCAGAGACCGGCCAGCAGCGTGGCTGTCGCGGCAGACCCGCGCCCCAGTGACACGCCCACCAGCGCGATGGCAAACCACAGGCCCATATACGCGGCCACGGACGCCACCCACCACAGCAGTCGCTCGCGTGTGGCCGCATCGGCCAGCGACACCCCGGTCATCAGAAGGGTTCCGAGCCCCAGCCCGACAATGATGACCAGCAGCGCCGCGGCTCGGACCACAACCTTGGCCGCCACGAGGGTGCCCAGCGACACCGGCTGCGCCAGCACCATGGACAGCGTGCCCTGTTCCTTCTCGCCCGATACCATGCTGTAGGCGAGCGCCAGCACCAGCAGCGGCACGAGGTAGACCACCACAAAGGCGAGGTCAAAGCGGCCCGTGAGCAGTCGCAGCGGACTCTCGACCTCGGTCGAGGCCAGCACCGCCTCGCGTGACTCGGTCGAGACCCGCACGTAGGACGGCAGCAGATCGCTTTGCCCGACCGTCAGCGCGCCGAGGGGCGCAGGCGGAAGCACTGCCACCTTCGCCGCGAGGCGGCTGCCCAGGTTCGAGGGACTCCTCGGGTCGGCAAACGGGCTGACGCGCTCGCCGGCGGCGACCTTCTCAAGCTGGGCAGTGAGCCGGTCGAACCGCACCCGTTCCTCACTGCGGGCGGCCTCGATGGCCCCTTCCTGAAAGTGCACCCAGCGGGTCCCGTTCCAGACGCCGTAAGCAATCGCACTGCCCACAATGGCGACAATGACCCAGAGGACGGCGTCGGCCTTGAGCATCTGCCATTCGTGACGGATGATGCGCGCGAGCATGGCGTCACCCGAGCGTGGCCGACAGTCGGCGAGTTGCCAGAAGGGCCAGGGCGCCCGCCAGCGTGAGCCAGCCGGCCAGCACGGTCAGTGCGGTGGCCTGACGCCCCAGGACCCAGCCGATGGAGGGGGCATCGTAGGTGAAGTCGGGCACGCGGCTCCACAACTCGGTCCCGGCGAGATACGGCTGCCCCGCCCGCTGATTGCGGGCGATGTCGTCATTGAGCGTGCGCTGGATGTCGCGGCGATACGCTTCGGCCGCCTTCGCGAAGTGCCGATGCTGCTCGAAGTCGGTGCCGGCGAGGGCCATCGACAGCGAGCGCGCAGCCAGCAGGGGCGACGCCAGCCCCGCCCACTGATACACGCGGGCCTGATTCGAAAACTGATCATGCAGCCGGCCGAAGTGCCGGTCGAACACCTCGTTGCCGTGGTCTTCGCCGCTCTGCAGCGACAGGCCCGAGAACGCCACCGGCAGGGCATCCAGCGAGGTGACGTTGTATTTCGTCAGGGTCTCGGCCTGCAGCCTCGCGAGGCGCTGGCGGGCCTCCTCCGGATCACTCAGGTCGGCGTCGAGGGCGCGCTGGAACTCGGCCGCATTGGGGGTCGGATGCAGGGACCCCGCCACATCAGTCGCGATGCGCGGCGCCACCAGCGAGGTGGCAAACCAGAAACCGAGCAGGGTCACCAGAGCCACCCGGGACGAGGGCGCCCATGCCGACACCGCCAGACCGACGCCGGTGACCACCAGGAAGTAGACGAGGCACGTGGCCCCGAGGGCGACGGTGCGCGAGACATCAGCCGCCAGATAGCTGTCGGCCGAGGCCCACGCCATCGCCACGGCCGCCAGGGCCGACACCGGCACAATCACCAGGGCCACAGCTGCCAGGGTGCCGAGGGCCTTGCCCGCCACGAGCAGCCGGGGCGCCACGCCCAGGCTCATCAGCTGACGCAGCGTGCCCTGCTCGCGCTCGCCCGCGAAGACGGGAAAGGTCACCAGCAGGATGAACAGGGGCACCAGGACCAGCAGCACCTCGGCGCCGTTGAGCTCGCCGAAGCGCTGGATGGCCGTGCGATCCTGGGCCGGACGGAACTTCATCTCACTCTGCCGATGCGCCTCGAGCCAGACGGCGACGCCGAGATACGGGTCGAGGCCCGTGTCCACAATCGACAGGTGCGAGGCGGGTTTGAACGCATAGACCCCGTAGTGCGCCGCCGAGTGAGGGTTCTTCTCCTGCTGGCCGAGCCACTGCTCGCGCGTCTCGCGCTGCGCCTCGGCATGCTGTCGGCTGACCGCCGTGAACTGCAACCACCCCGCAGCCGTCGAGGCCACGGCCAGCACCAGAATCACCGCAGCCAGCAGACGGAAGCGGCCATCACGCGAGAGTTCCGTCAGTTCCTTCCGTGCAATCGTCCCGATCATCAGTGTGACTCCTTGCGCCAGCGGCGCTCGCCCGGTCAGTCGTGCATGTGCTCAAGATAGAGCCGCTCAAGGTCCGCATGCGAGAACTCGTCCGTGCCGTGCAGCGCCACCAGCCGCCCGCGCTTCATGATGCCCACGCGGGTGCCGCTCTCCTTCGCACGGAACAGATCGTGCGTCGCCATCAGCACCGCCACGCCGTCGCCGCTGACCTGCCGCAGCAGTTCGGAAAATTCGTTCGAGGCCTTCGGATCGAGCCCCGAGGTCGGTTCGTCGAGCAGCAGGGCCCGCGCGCCCTTCGCCACGGCGATGGCGATGCCGACTTTCTGCCGCATGCCCTTCGAGTAGCCCCCGACACGGCGGTCTGCCGCGTCGGCAGGCAGGCCCACCCGTTCGAGCACCTTCAGCAGTGACCCGCGCGACAGATCAGTGCTGCCAGCCAGGGCCGCAAAATACTCGAGGTTCTCGAGCCCCGTCAGGTTGCGATAAAGCATCACCGTTTCGGGGATGTATGCCAGGTGGCGCTTCGATTCGAGCGGCGCACGGGTGACATCGACACCGTTCACGAGCGCCTGGCCCTCGGACGGGTCAACAAAGTTGAGGAACAGATTGATGGTGGTGGTCTTGCCGGCGCCGTTGGCGCCCAGCAGGCAGAACACCTCACCCGGACTCACCGTCAGGGTCAGGGCCTCCAGGGCCGTCGTCGTGCCGTAGCGCTTGGTCAGGTGTCGAGCCTCGAGCATCGCAGGTGGTCTCCCAACGCTCACCGTGCCACGGCGCCACGGCGCCCTCCGCCCGAATTCAATGGATGGTCGATTTCAACCCGCCAGTGGCAGTCAGCAGGCCAGCCAGAGGCCGAGACCGCACGATCAGCCACTCATGCATCCGGATCGCCCACTCATCGCCAGATGCCGGCCGTTGGCAAAGGCCTGTGATTCGCGCACCGACTGCTCCCGCACAATCGCAGCCATGATTCGCACATGCCAGTGGCTGCTGCTCTCGGCAGTCTTCACCGCGTCCACCGTGTTCGCACAACCCTCCCTTCCTTTCGTCCGCGGCACCATCGTCGACGCCGCCAGCTCGACGCCCGTGGCCGGCGCCACCGTCTCGGTCGTCGGCGAACGACCGCTGGTGGTGACCGGCGCCGACGGACGCTTCGAGATCGCTGCCCCTGCCGGGACGCAGGTCGTCCTGATTACGCGCGACGGCTATGCCCCGCTGACACTCGATGTGGCCGTCGATGCCGCCCGCGGCGCAACGCTCGACGTGCAGATGCCCCGACAGGTATCGGTCACCGAGGGCCTGACGGTGGTCGGCCGCGTGAATGACTATGTCGACACCAGCGCCGGCGCGGCCCGCACCTCGGCCGCGCTGATCGATGTGCCGCAGGCGATCGTCGTGCTGCCGGCACGGCTCATCGAGGACATCGGCGCCCTCGACACGAAAGACCTCTACAAGTTTATGAGCGGCGTCTCGGACAGCCCCTACAGTTCGACGGTCGTCCGCGGATTCACCCAGCGTGAAGTGCTGGTCAACGGCAGCCGCGGCAATCCGTATGGCAGCTTCGAGGGAGACGTCAACAATTCGGGGTTCAGCACCAGCCAGTTCCGCCTGTCGAATCTCGAACGCATCGAAGTGCTGAAGGGGCCCTCGTCGGTGCTCTACGGTGCCGCCGAGCCTGGTGGTGTGATCAACTACGTCACGAAAAAGCCGAAGGACCGCCTGGCGACGCGCGTCATGGTCGGCACCGGCCAGTTTTCGCAGGCCCTGACCGAAGCCGAAATTACGGGCCCGCTCAATCGCTCGCGCACCCTGCTGGGGCGCGCCGCCGTGTTCTTCGAAGACCGCGACTCGTTCCGCACCAACGGCAACACCCGCAACGCGCACGCCGTCGGCAATCTGCTGTGGCGTCCGAGCACGAAGACATCGCTCGCCGTCGAGTACGAATACATCGACCAGCGCAATGCGGCGCATCGGCTGCGGGGCGTGCCGGTCAATGCGGCAGGGACGTTTCTCGCCGACTACCGATGGACGGCCACCGAGCCGGACGACTACACCGACCTGCAGGCCCACGTGGCGCAGGTGCGGCTCGACCAGCAGATCGCCGGCCGCCTGCGGCTCGACTCGACCTTCCGCTGGCTGTCGTCAACCCGCGACGAGAACTATCACGAACCGCGCGGCATCACGGGCGGCGGCACCCTCATGCAGCGTGAGTTCCGCGACCAGGTCCGCACCAATGACGACTGGAGCTGGAATGCCAACCTGAACGTGCCGTTCCGCACTGGATCGGTGCGGCATGACCTGTCTGTCGGCACCGAGGTCGTAACGCAGGACTTCCTCTTCCGCTTTGCCACAGCGCGGCAGCAGAGCGCAGGAGGGCCCGTGCCTCCGCTGGCACTGGTGTCACCCGTCTACGGGCAGACCTCGCCAACCAGATACGGGCTCACGCCCGATCGCTACTTCACCGATATCGCCACGACGCTGCGCGCGGGCCTCTACGTGCAGGACCTGATGTATCTCACGCCGAAAATCAATCTGATGCTCGGCGGACGTGTCGATCGGTACGACGACGAAGGGCAGAGCGGCACGACGCCGCTGGGGTTCGAGGGCGAAGCAGCCACCGGACGCGCGGGGCTCGTGTTCAAGCCGGTCACCGGGCTCTCGCTCTACGGCTCGGTGGCCAATGGCTTTGTGCGCGCACCCATCCTGTCGCAGACTCCGGGTGCGAACGGCCCGCACGATCCGGAAACGGCCGACCAGTTCGAAGTCGGGGCCAAGTCGGAATGGCTCGAGGGACGGCTGCAGCTGACGGCGTCGGCCTTTTCGATCACCAAGCGCAATGTGCTGCGGCCCGACCCGCAGTTCGGGCCTACCGGCGCAAATGGCAATGCCGTGCTGGCCGTCGGGAAGATTCGGAATCGCGGCTTCGAGATCGATGCCGCCGGCGCCATCCTGCCGCGCCTCAACATCGCCGCCAACTATGCCTACCTGCGTTCCGAGATTCTCGACGACCTGAACGCGGCGCTGGTCGGCAAGCCGATGCCCAATGCCGCCCCGCACGCGGTGGGCCTCTTCGCGAGGTTCGATCTGCCGTGGCAGGCGGCCCTCGGTGTCGCGGCCGAGGTGGTCGGCGACCGACAGGAACCGTTTGCCGGCATTGCCGCACCCGGCTATCACACCGTCGATATGCAGTACACACAGACCTTTGCGTCGCGTGTCCGGCTGCTGATACGGTGTGAAAACCTGATGGATGCCCGCTATGCCGCCAGCGCGCTCTTCGCCGCGCGTGCCGGCAACTTCCCCGGTCAGCCGCGCACCGTTTCGGTCGCGCTGACCTTTACGTCGCGATGACCACGGCCCCGCCACGCGCCCTCGGCACCTGGCCCGCCATCCGCGCGATGGCGCGCCAGGAGCTGCGCCTGGCCTGGCGCTCGCGTGTCATTCCCGCACTCGGGGCCGTGATGGCCGCGCTGTGCCTGACGGCAGCGGTCGTCAGCACGGCCCGGCATCGCGCAGACGCGTCGCAGCGGATGCGCTACCAGGACGTCGTCGGGCAGCAGTTTGCCTCGCAACCCGATCGGCACCCTCACCGGGTCTCGCATTACGGCTACCTGGTCTTTCGTCCCCGTGCTCCTCTGGGCTTTCTCGATCCGGGCATCGAAAGCTTCACCGGCTCGTCGCTCTTCCTCGAAGCCCACCGACAGAACCTGCCGACCTTCAGCAGTGCCTCGCAGGGCAGCAGCACCGAGCGCTTCGGTGAGCTGAGCGTGAGCCTCGTCCTGCAGTTTCTGCTGCCGCTGTTCGTGCTCGCGCTGGCCGCGGTCAGCATCACCCGCGAGCGCGAAGATGGCACTCTGCCGCTGCTGTCGACCCAAGGCGCCTCGTGGCTGATGCTGGTGTGGGGAAAGCTGCTCGGGCAGCTGCTGATCGTGGGCGTTGTGCTGCTGCCGGCACTGGTGCTGTGCGCTGCGTGGCTGGCCGCTGACAGTGCCACCGCGTGGACGCCCGACCTGCGTCAGCGGATGGCGGCGCTGCTCGCCACGCAGCTCGGGCTGGTGGTGGCCTGTGCGGCCATCGGTGTCACCGTCTCGGCCCGCATCGCCACGTCACGGCAGGCACTGATGGCCGTGCTGAGCCTGTGGTTCCTGGTGTGGGTGGTATTGCCGCGCGCGCTGCCGGCCGCGGCGACGGCCGCACACCCGACGCCGGCGCGTGCCTCGTTCGAATCAGACGTGGAAGCGCGCGTGCGCGAGCTCGGGGACAGCCACAATCCCGACGACCCGTCGTTCCGACGGCTGCGGGAGGAAACCCTCGCGCGCTACGGAGTCTCGGGCGTCGACGAGCTGCCGTTCAATTATGGCGGGCTGGTCATGAAGGAAGGCGAGGCACACACCAGTGCCGCGTATCAGCAGCACCTCTCCACCCTCGTCGACACCTATCGGCGACAGGAACGCTGGGTGCAGTGGGCCGGACTGATCAGCCCGTACCTGGCCACCCGGCCGCTGTCGATGGCCATCGCCGGTTCCGATCTCGCACACCAGCTCGAGTTCGAGCGGCAGGCCGAAGCCTATCGCTACACGCTCATCCAGGCGCTGAACGACTTGCACATGAACGAGGTCGCGGCCGCAGCCGATCGCTACGACGGCAGCTTCAACGGCGCGCCGTCACGCCAGCGCATCGATCGTGCCTTCTTCGAGGACCTGCCCGAATTCAGCTACGTCGGGCCCGATCTCCGCTGGGCCATGGCACAGCAGCAGATCGGCGTGTGGTGCTTCGTCTGGATGCTCGTCGCCAGTCTCGGCGCCCTGGGGATCACCAGCCGTCGCCGCTGGCAGGTGCGGTCGTGATGCAACGACGCCTGCGCCTCGAGTGGGCACTGCTGTGGCGAGGCACGGCCGCGCCACTTGGTCTGGCGCTGTTTCTCATCGCGGGCCTGTTCGCCCTTCGGCACGGCAACACGGTCGTCGGTCGGCAGGAAGCCGAACTGGCCGGCAGTCAGGGACGGCAAGCCACCCAGCAATCGCACATCCTGGCACCGCTGCCAGCCTCGGCGATTGCCGGCGACCAGTTCTACTACCTCGAGTACCACACCGAGCGTCATCCCTCGCCGTGGGCCCGCCTCGTCATCGGGCAGCGCGACGTGCAGGCCTTCAATCTGAAGATTCGCCTGCTGGCCCTGCAGGGGCAGCTCTACGCCAGCGATCTGGGCCACCCCCTGCTCGCCTCACTCGGCCAGTTCGATCTGACGTTTGTGATCGTGGTGCTCGCACCGCTTCTGCTGATTGCGCTCACCTACAACCTGTGGTCGGGTGAAGCCGAGCTGGGCACCTGGCTGCTGCTCCAGGCGCAGCCCGTGGCACCCTGGCGCGTCCTGGCGCTGCGGGCCGCACTGCGCACCGCGCTGGTGTGGCTGCCCATCGTCGCGCTGCTGCTGGTGGCAGTCGTTGTCTTCAGCCTTCCTCTTGACGTGACGTGGGTCGGCATCGCGTTGGCCTCTGCGGGTTACCTGATGGCCTGGCTCGCCGCCGTGTGGCTGGTCGCGGCGTGGCGACGCCCATCCGACGTCAACATGCTCGTCCTGCTCGGGGTGTGGGTGTTCTGGACGGCGCTGGGACCGGCGCTGGTCAGTGTCGGTGCGGCCGGTCGCTTTCCCTTGCCCGAAGCGCTGGAACTGACCGTGCTGCAGCGTCAGGGCTACCACGGGGCCTGGGATGAACCGCTGCCCGTCGTGATGCAGGTGTTCTACGAGCGCTATCCCGAATGGCGGGGGCATGAGGTGCCGACGGGCCGCTATTCCAATGCCTGGTACTACGCCATGCAGGAGCGCGGGGACGCCGCCGCACGCGAGGCCGCCGCGCGCTATCGGCGCTCGCTCGAGGCCCGCGACCAGTGGGTGCAGCGCGTGTCGTGGCTGCTGCCGCCCGCGGCCCTGCAGCAGTGGCTCATGCGACAGGCCCGCACCGACCTTCAGGCACACCTGGCGTATCTCGATTCGGTCGCCGCCTATCACGAAGCCTTGAAGCGTGCGGCATTCCCGATGATTTTCGATGACCGACCGGCATCATCGGTGGACTGGTCAGCCTTCCCGACGCACAGGCATGTCGACTGACACACGGAAGGTCGCGGCCTGTGGCCGTGGTCGTGCGAGGCCTCCGTCAGGCGCGGGGAGGCTCTGCGGGCGCTGAGGGCGGTGCCGCGGGCCGGGGCCCCGCCCCGCCCGACGACCGGCGCAACTGGCTCATCGGCACGAACGACGGCGGAGGCGGCGCAGGCTCGTCCTGGCCGAAGACCTTGCGGCCCAGATAGACCACTGCGGCACCTACGACGAGCACCACCCCGATCATCTGCCAGTCGATCACAGGCCCCACCCCATCCAGCGGCCGCCCTGGTACACCAGCAGCGACGCCGCATAGGCCAGCACGGTCATGTAGGCCACCATGAACAGCGCCCACCGCCATCCGCCAGATTCACGGCGCACAATGGCCACCGTGCTCATGCACTGACAGGCCAGCGCGAAGAACACCATCAGCGAGACACCGGCCAGCGGCGTCATGAGCGGCGAACCATCGGGCCAGGTGGCCTGTCGCAGCACCTCGCGCAGCGGCTCATTGGCCTCATCCGCACCGGAGATGTCGAAGACCACACCGAGCGTGCCGACAAAGACCTCACGCGCCGCAAAGGCACCGAGGATGCCCACGCCGATACGCCAGTCGAAGCCCAGTGGCGCGATCACCGGCTCGAACGCCCGCCCCAGCCGGCCAGCCACGCTGTTGCGCAGGTGCGCACCGCTCTCGCGACTGTCGATGTCGTCGAGCCGGGCCTGTCTCGCCTCGTCATTGAGGGCCAGCGCCATCACCGCCGCGCGATCAGCCTCGGCCTGCGCGGTCACCTCGGGATCGCGCGGGTAGGACAGCAGGGCCCACAGCACGATGGTCAGCGCCAGAATCACGGTGCCGGCATCGATGAGGAACGTGCGCACGCGCTGCCAGACGCCCTGCAGCAGAAACGACAGCACGGGACGACGGTATGGCGGCAGCTCGAGGACGAACGTCGGCGCCGGGCCGGGCAGCACGGTGCGCCGCAGCACGCCAGCCGCAAGCAGTGCCGCCACCACTGATAGCGCGTACATCCCGAACAGCGCGAGCGCGCCGGAGCGGATGCCCATCACGCTTGAGCCGGCATCGAAGACCGTCGCCGTGATCAGCACATATACAGGCAGCCGCGCACTACACGAGGTCAGCGGCAGCACGAGCATGGTCAGCAGGCGATCCTTGCGCTGCTCGAGCGTGCGCGTCGACATGACCGCCGGCACCGCACACGAGAAGCCCGACAGCATCGGCACAAAGGCACGGCCGTGGAGGCCGACCGCACGCATCACCCGGTCGATGACAAAGGCGGCGCGCGCCAGGTAACCGAGATCTTCCAGCAGGCCAATGAAGAAAAACAGCAGGGCAATCTGTGGCACGAACACGACCACATTGCCGACACCCGCCACCACGCCCTCGACCAGCAGGGCGGTCAGCGGACCGGGCGGCATCACCGCACGCACACCGTCCTGCACCAGGGCCACCAGCGATTCGATGGCCTCAATCGCCGGTTCGGCCCACGTGAACAGGGCCTGGAACACCACCAGCATCACCAGGCCGAACGCGACCACGCCCCCGATGCGATGCGTCAGCACGGCATCGACGCGGTCGGTCAGGCTGCGGCGCTCGGCCCTCGGCACGGCCGAGGCTGCGGTCATCCACTCGTCGACCAGCCGGTAGCGGCTGGCGATGATCTCGAGGTCGATGTCACGCCCGGCGTCAGACGCCCGCTGCTGAATACCCACCACCGCCTCGCGCAGTGTCGCGGGAATGCCCGTGAGGCCGTCACTGCCATCGGCTTCCACCGACAGCAGCAGCCACCGGGCCCATGCCGCCGCCTCCGTCTGGTGCGTCAGCCAGCGCTCGGTCATGATGAACGCCGCCAGCGCCTCGACGTCGGCCCTGACCGCCGGCGACAGGGTCAGCGCCGGCGCCGGCACCGGGCGCGGGTGCCCCAGCACCTCAGCGACCACGCGCCGCAGCTCATCAACACCCACGCCCTGGCTCGCCACGGTCTGCACCACGCGCGCGCCGGTGAGCCGCTCAAGCGCCGGCACATCGAGGACAATGCCGTCGCGAGCGGCTTCATCGGCCATGTTGAGCACGAGAATGACTGGACGGCCAATCTCGAGCACTTCGAGCGTCAGGTACAACCCGCGGGCCAGCGCGGTTGCATCGGCCACGACGAGAATGGCATCGGGCCGCTGCACCCCGCGGCCCATCAGCGATTCGACCGCGATCTGTTCCTCAGGAGAGCGGGCAGCCAGTGAGTAGGTGCCCGGCAGGTCAACCACCTCGACCTCACCGGCCCCCTCGGCCTGCATCGTCGCCGAACGGCGTTCGATGGTGACGCCGGGGTAATTGGCCACCTTGGTCCGCGTGCCGCAGAGCGCGTTGAACAGGCTCGACTTGCCCGAGTTGGGGTTGCCGGCGACCAGCACCAGCGGTCGGCGCGTGACGGCACCGACAGGCGGCAGCGGGGTGCTCATGTCACTCGACTTCGATGCGGAGGGCGTCAGCCCGCCGGATGCTCAGCGCGTAGTTCCTGACCCGCAATTCCATGGGGTCCCCGAGCGGGGCCTCCCGCTGCACCGTGACCCGGGTACCGGGCACGAGGCCCATCTCCAGCAGGCGCCTGACAACGGGGCGTTCACCGGAAATGCGGCAGACCACAGCGGTCGAACCGACCGGGACGCGGGCAAGCAATCGATGCGAACTCGGGCTCATGCGCAATTCTGAGATTCTGTCTCAGAATTGGCATGTTACCACGCTGAATTGCCCCCGAACGGCCATCCGCTCAGGGAGCCGAGGTCGGCTGTCCGGGCGTCAGATAGCGGCTGAACCAGGCCACGTAGCGCTGCAGCCGATCGCGCTCGTAGCTGGGAATCGTCAGGCCGTGGAACTGACCCGGATAGACCACCAGTTCGGTGGGCACCCCGAGGCTGCGCAGGGCCTGGTACATCTGCTCGCTGCCCATGATGGGCACGTTGAAATCCTTCTCGCCGCCCATGAAGAGCGTCGGCGTCCGGATGCGGTCGGCATGGAGGAACGGATACGACACCTTGGTCCACACCCCGGGGTTCTTCCAGGGCGGCCCCATCTCCTGGTCGTATTGCACGATGTACTGGTCAACGCCGTAAATGCCGAACTGCATCGCGCTGCCGGCCCCGCTGATGGCTGCCTTGAAGCGCGTGTCAGTGGCGATGGTGTAGTTGGTGGAAATGCCCCCGTAGCTCCATCCGCCGATGCCCAGCCGCTGCGGGTCGGCAATCCCCTGGCGCACGGCTTCGTCGACGGCTCCCAACAGGTCCATGACCTCGAGCCGACCCCAGTCGGCATGGATGGCCTTCTGATACGCCGCGCCACGGCCCGCGCTGCCGCGATAGTTGATGGCCAGCACCACAAAGCCCTGCGCCGCGAGCACCTCGCGATCGAACGCGAACGCATGCTCATCCTGGGCATTCGGGCCGCCGTGAATGTACAGCACTGTCGGATAGCGCGTGCCCTTCGTGTATCCCGCGGGCTTGACGATGAGGCCGTGCACCTCGGTGCCGTCCTGGCTCTTTGACTGGAAGTCGTCGGTGGTGGCCAGCTGCAGCTCGCCCATCAGCGCCGCGTTGTGCGACGTCAGGGGACGCAGCTGCCGTCCTTCCAGGGCGTACACCTCGGATGGCGCGGCGGGTGTCGACATCAGCACGGCATAGTGGCCGTCGCGCCCCGGGCTGACGGCCCTGATCACGCGTTCGCCCGTCGTGATGGGCTCGACTCCGCGGGTCGCCACGCGCGCCGTCGGCACCGTGGCGACCTGCTGGCGGCGATCGTCCTGCAGCAGGAATGCAATCTCGGCTCCGTTGTTCACCCACTGCGGGTTGGCCACGGCCCGGTCGAGCTGCGTCATGAACAGCGGCAGCGTCGTCAGGGGGGCAGCGGGCCCGGTCGGTGCCGCAAACACGGCCAGCTTGTTCATGTCGTAGGCAAAGTTGCGGTCGGTATCACCGGTCAGCACCGCCAGCCGCGTGCCGTCGGGGCTCCATTGCGGTCGTCCGGTCTCGGCCTCGGGCGTCGCCGTCACCTGCTGCGGTGCGGCACCGGTGCGTGCCTCGACCACCCAGACGTCGGTGTTCACGGTGCGATCGGGATCAGCATGCGCCCGCTTGCTGAGGAAGGCCAGGCGCGTGCCATCCGGCGACCACGCCGGGCTCTCGTCGTCCACCTGGCCGCTCGTGATCACGGTGTGCGTCCGCGCGGCCACGTCGAACACTGCGAGATGGCTGTACTGGCGTGTGAGATAACCCGCGCGATCCTGTTTGAAGTGATAGCGGTCGATGACAATCGGCGGCGGCGTCTTGCGCTTCCAGCCCTCTTTCTTCTCGGGCTCGTCATCGGGATTCTCGTCGGTGATGACAAACGCGATGCGTGTACTGTCGGGCGACCACTGGATATCGGACACGCCGCCCTTCACATCACTGGCCTTCTGCGCCTCGCCGCCCGCCCGGTTGAGCAGCCAGATCTGTGCGCCGCGCTTCTTGTCATCCTCGGTGCCCCTCGACGCCACAAACGCGAGGTATTTCCCGTCAGGGCTCCACCGCGGAGACGACTCGCTGTCGGGCGAGGAGGTGAGCTGCAGCCGGTCAGTGCCGTCCCACTTCACCATCCAGATGTCGGTGTTGCGGCGATCCTTCTCGGCATCAATCGTCGTCAGGGTGTAGGCCACCCACTGACCATCGGGCGAGCGCTGCGGGTCAGACACCGCCTGCAGGCGCGAGTGGTCGTCGATGGTGATGGCACGTCTGGCGGGCTGCGCATGGGCCTGCGCCCCTGCGCAGAGCATCAGCGTCGTAACGGCGGCGTAACGGGTGCAGCGCATGGCACCAATATATGCGCGGGTGTAGACTGGCGCGTCCTCTTTTTTCACGGAGTTGCCCGATGACACTGACACGACGACAGATGTTCTCCACGCTGGGCCTTGGCGGGTTGATGCTCTCACGCGGCGGTGCCGTGCTGGGCGCCACTGCACAGGCACCGGCCGCGCCCACGGGTCCGTACACCGTGCCCGCACTCGCGTATCCGTTCGCCGCCCTCGAGCCGCACATCGACGCGATGACGATGCAGATTCACCACGACCGGCATCATCAGACGTATGTGACCAACCTGAACAACCTCGTCGCCACCGCAGGAGCGGCCGGCAAGATGCCGCTCGACGAGATGCTGAAGAATCTCAATCAGGTACCCGAGAACATCCGCACCGGCATCCGCAACAACGGGGGCGGGCACTGGAACCACGTTCAGTTCTGGACGCTGCTGGCCCCGAATGCCGGCGGGGCCCCCACCGGCGCCATTGCCGATGCCATCAACGGCAGCTTCGGCAGCTTCGACAAGTTCAAGGAGATGTTCACGGCGGCGGCCACGGGGCGCTTCGGCAGCGGCTGGGCGTGGCTGAGCGACGAGAACGGCAAGCTGGTCATTCACAGCACGGCCAACCAGGACACGCCGTCGATGGAGAACAAGCGCGGCATCTTCGGCCTCGACGTGTGGGAGCACGCCTACTACCTCAAGTATCAGAACCGCCGGGCCGACTACATCGGCGCGTTCTGGAATGTGATCAACTGGGCCGAGGTCAACAAGCGGCTCAAGGGCTGAGCTGCGCCCGAGTGCGTTCGTGCAGGGAAGCCGGCCCTCTCCGCGTGAGGGGGCCGGCTTTCTGTCGTTCAGGGCCGCCGCACCTCGGCTGTCACCTTCATCGCCACGCCGCCGTCGGTCGTCAGGACGAGGGGGACCTGATCGCCAGCGGCAAGGGGTTTCTTCAGACCCGACAGGCGGAGGAACATCCCCCCGGGCTTGAGCGCCACGCCGCCAAACGAGGCCACGGCAAGTTCCTTCACCACGGTCGGCGCCTCGGGCGTGCCCTGTGCGATCTCGACCGAACCGGCCACTTCACTCGACACACTGACGACATAGATCTCGTACATCGTCGGGTTGTCGATCGCGACGTACCCGACGGCGGTGATCGCGCCGGCTGCCGGTGCGGCCACCCACGCCTCGGACGCCGACGGCTGCGCCTGCGAGGCCCGTGTGCTGACGGCCCCCATCACGGCCATCGCGAGGGCAAGGCCGACGTTCTTTATCATCGTGTGCATCTGCGTCTCCACGCCGACCCGCAGGCGGTCGGCGCCTCAGTATGCCATCACCCGCCCGCGGTCTCTGCCGCCGATCAGCGCTGTACGGGAAACTTCGACAGCTTCCGCTGCAGCGACCGCCGGTGCAGCCCGAGCACGCGTGCGGCGTATGAAACGTTTCCCTGACACTCGGTCAGCACGCGCTGGATGTGTTCCCACTCGACACGCGCCAGGGAAGGCACGGTGAACTCGCGCAACATCCCGGCATCCGCGCCGCTGCCGCGCAGGGCGGTGGCCACCTGATCGGCATCGACCGGCTTGGTCAGGTAGTCGGCCGCACCGCGCTTGAGGCTCTCGACGGCCGTGGCAATCGCGCCGTAGCCGGTCAGCACCACGATGCGGGTGGTGGCGTCGATGGCGTGCAGGGCGGCGACTACGTCGAGGCCATGGCCATCGGGCAGCCGCAGGTCGATGAGCGCGCATTCGGGACTGTCGAGCCGTGCCGCCTGCAGGGCGGCCTCGACCGTTCCCGCACGCGTCACCTCGAAGCCGCGCGCCTCGAGGGCCCGCGCCATGCGCGACGCAAACACGTCATCGTCATCCAGAAGCAGCAGGCTCTGCGCGTCAGACATGATCAGGCGTGCCTCTCGTCGGAACCTGCGGCGGGCAGCCACAGGGTGGCGCGCGTGCCGTGTGCCGGTGTCGAGGCGAGACGCAGCACACCGCCCCATCGATCGGCGAAGGTGCGCGCCAGAAAGAGGCCCAGCCCGAATCCGCTGCCGACCGGCTTGGTCGTGAAGAAAGGCTCTCCGGCCCTGGCCAGCACGTCCAGGGTCATGCCGCTGCCCTGATCAGAGACGTCGAAGCGTGTGCCGCGATTGTCTGCACTGGCGGAGACGATGACGCCCTGGCCGCTGGTCGAGGCGTCGAGCGCATTGCGCACCAGCGTGCGGAGCGCACGCGATGCCGATGCCAGCGGCACCGACACAAGCGGCGCATCGGCCGACACACGCAGCGACACACGCGCAAGGGCCTCGTCTGTCAGGGTCAGCAGGGCCTCGTCCACCAGGTGCTGCGCCGATATGCGCTGGGCCTCGTGCGCAACGGACGCATCGGCGCGACCGCTCATCTGGTCGAGAATTTCGCGGCAGCGTTCCACCTGCGAGCGAATCAGGCGGGCATCCTCGGCCAGCCCCGGAGGCACACCGGCCGCCGTCGCGGCGATATCGAGTTCGCGCGCGGCCACGGCGATGGCGCTCAGGGGCGTGGCCAGTTCATGGGCCGCGCCTGCCGCCAGCGTCGTGAGCGACGCCAGGCGCTCCTGCTGGGCCGCCACGCGCTGGGCCTCGGCCAGCGCCTGCTCACGCTCCTCGAGCGCCCGCCTGATGCGGGTCACAAACGCCGCCGTGAGAATGGCCGCCACCGCAAATGCCACCCCCATCCCGACCTGATGCCCGAGGTCGGGCCCCATGGCCCCGTGCGCCGCGTGCGGGTCGATGGTGGTGCGCAGCGGCGTGACGAAGAGCAGGCCATAGCCGACGGTCGACGCTGCCGCCGTGGCCCAGGCCCACCGCGCCGTGAGCGTCACCGCCGCCAGTGTGATGTACACGAGATAGCTGATGGTGAACGGATTGGAAGGCCCGCCCGTGGCCAGCATCAGCGCCGTCAGAATGCCCACATCAAGCAGCAGGCAGCCACCCATGCGTCCCTCGAGGGCCTCGCGCTCGTGCTGCTGACGCCAGAGCCACAGATTGCTGAGGAACTGGACGGCCAGCAGCGCCGCGACCCAGCCCAGTGGCAGCAGCGCCGACAGCAGCCATGTCGAGGCCGTCAGCGCGACGACGGCCCCGGCGATGACCCACCAGCGGAACTGCACCAGCCAGGCGGCCGTGACGACGGGGGTGGCGAGCGGCAGAGGCACGACCCCATTGTGCGCGTCGTGGCTCCGGTTGCCCATGCGTCAAACTGCCGCAGGCCCGGCACCGCCTAGCGCGGCAGGCGTTCGGGCATCTCGGCGACGACGTAGGTCATCACCGCCAGCGCGGCCGCCGCCTTCGAGACATCCTCGGTCGGAATGCGCTCGACGGTATCTGCCGGTGTGTGGTGAATGGTGAAGTACTTGGTCGAGTCGCCGCTGTAGGCCATCATCGGCACGCGGCCCGCCTCGGCGATGGGGCCGATATCGGCCCCGCCCCCGCCGGGCCCCACGTACTGCATGTCAATCGGTGCCAGCAGCGTCCCGATGTCGGCGATGATGCGCCGGGCCGACTCTGATCCGCTGAAGGCCAGACGGGCAGGCTGGAACACGCCCGAGTCTGACTCGATGGCCAGCACATGATCACCGGCGGCTTTCACATAGGCATCACGATAGGCCGTGCCTCCGCGCAATCCGTTTTCCTCATTGGTAAAGAGCACCAGCCGCACGGTGCGACGCGGTCTGATGCCCAGCGCCTTCATGAGCCGCAGGCTTTCCCACGTGACAATGCATCCCACGGCGTCATCGGAGGCGCCCGTGGCGGCGTCCCACGAATCGAAGTGGCACCCGACCAGCACGATTTCATTCGGGCGCTCGCGTCCCGTCAGTTCGCCGATCACGTTGGCCGATTCCACATCAGGCTCGAAGTGCGCCTCCATCGTCAGGCGCACGCGCACGCGGCGCCCGCGGTCGATGATGCGGTGGATGCGCTGGGCGTCCTCGACGGAAATCGCCGCCGCCGGAATCTTCGGGGCATCGTCGCCGTACTGCATGCCGCCGGTATGCGGCGTCCGCAGGCCCATGGGCCCCACTGACCGCAGCAGCACACCCACGGCCCCGTGCTGCGCGGCGAGCCTGGCCCCGCCCGCGCGATAGACCACGGTCTCGCCATAGTTGGTGTAGGGCACATCGAAGAGCACGATGCGTCCGCGGGCCTCGGCCGACCGGCGCTGCAGTTCGTCCTGGCTGCTGACCACCATGACGTCGGCCTCGAGCCCCTCGGGTCGCGTGGCCACCGACCCGCCCAGCCCCAGCAGCGGAAGGACGTGATGCGGCGGCTCGATGATTTCGAGCCGTTCCTGGCCGCGCACCCACTTGGGGCCCATGACCCTTTCGGTGCGGACACCCTCGAACCCATCGGCGCGCATCGTGTCAGCCGCCCACACAATCGCCCGGGTCAGGTTGTCCGATCCGGTCAGGCGCGCCCCGTAGGTGTCGGTCAGCTCGGCCAGGCGGTTCCAGGCGAACTGATCGGCAGTCGCCGCTGTGATGAGGCGCTGGGCATCACGACGATAGGGCTGCAGCCAAGTCGGCCCGGCCTCCTGGGCCAGCGCGGGCAATTCGAGCACCGGTTCCGGCAGTGCCAGAGGCACAGCGGCCAGAGCGAGAAGCGCGAGGAGCACAAACGGTCGCAGGCGGGCCATGAGCGCGGATTATAATCGGGGCGTCGTGACGCGGGCGCTGTATATCGGGCTGGGTCTCATCTCGGTGGGCCTGGCTGCCATCGGGGCCGTGCTGCCCGGAATGCCCACCACGGTGTTCCTGCTGCTTGCGCTGTGGGCGTTCTCGCGCTCGAGCCGCCATCTGCACGACTGGCTGCGTGCCGCCCCGCTCTTCCGCGACGCCATGACGCACGTCGACCGCTATCACGCCGAGCGCAGCATTACGCGCGGCGTGAAGGCCATCGCCGTCGGTGCGGCCTGGACCTCGGTGGCGGCCTTCTTTTACAGCCGCGGCCTCGAGCCCTCGGCGACGGCCGTCATCCTCGTGATGCTGGCCATGGCCTGCACCGTGTTCATGGCGCTCACGCGCACGGCCGACACGCGCCGCTCCTGAATCGTTTCACCGTCAGACACACCACAGGGCCGGGCCTCCGCCGATGCGGACACCCGACCCCGATGATTGCTGCACGCCGGCACCCGGAGGAGGACAGGTGCGGCATCAGCCAGTCGATGCGGTATCGCGGGCCCGGGGGCTGCGCTCAGTTGCGCGGCCCCCGGATGTCCCTGCCGCTAGAAGCCCAGCGTGTAGACCACCCGGAAGGTGCGGCCGCGCTCGGGCACCATCTCCTTCAAATAGTTCAGGTGGTTACGGTAGAGCCGATCGGTCGCGTTCTCGAGGCGTGCCGTGATGGTGTTGAAGACGCGGCCCTGCACGAAGGAGTATGACGCGAAGAACCGCAGCATCGCATAGCCGTCTGTGGCGGTCTCCTCACCGAACACGCGGTTCTGGGCCGACGCGGTCACGATACTGCCGCCGGCCTGCAGGCTGGTGCCCTGATACTTGAGTCCAAAAATGCCGCGGGCCGGAGGAATGCGGGGCAGGGCCTCGTTGGTGTCCTTCAGCCGCCCCCGCACCATGTCGATGGTGAAATCGGCAATCCAGCGATCGGTGATTTTGAAGTCGCCGTGGGCCTCCATGCCCCAGAGGCGGCTGTCGCGGGCCACAAATTCAACGAAGGGCAGGCCTTCGCCGTGGCCGTGATGCCCCTCGTCGCCGTGGTCGTCCCCGTGGTCGTCAGACTCACCGTGGACCACACCGAAGCGGTCATCGAACTCCTCTTCGCGCTCCTCGAATTCCTCCTCGGAAATCGGGTTGCGGAAGATGTAGTTGGCAATGTCATTCGAGAAGAACGTGATTTCTCCCTCGAAACGGCCGCCGCGGGCGCGCAGCGAGACGTCGGCGCCCAGGGCCCGCTCGGCGTCGAGCGTCGGGTTTCCGATCTCATAGGCAAAGTTCCCGAGGTGGGGGCCGAAGAAGTACAGCTCCTCCATGGCCGGGGCCCGCGCCGCCCGCGCAAAGCTGGCCGCCAGGACCAGATTGTCGCGTGCAGCCGACGGACGCAGCAGCACGCCGGCCGACCCCGACCACTCGGTGAAGTCACGTGCCGGCAGCACGCCCTGCGGTTCGTAGGTGGTGCGGTCGACGCGACCGCCGAACTGGAAGGTGGCATGCGCGTTGCCCACTTCCTCATACACAAACGCTGCGGCATTGCGCTGCCCCACCGGCGGCGACAGCGCCTCGGCGCCACTCACGTTGAAGTCGCGCTGCATGAACCAGCCGCCCACGGTGCCGACGAGGTTGGCGGTCTTGCGGTGCGACAGCAGCAGTTCGCCCTCGACCGAGCGGTTCTGAAAGGTCGTGCCGACCTCGGTGCCTTCGAGTTCCTGATGCTCGTAGTCGCGGAAGCCGAACGTCGCGCGATACGACTGAAAGAAGCCGTTCATCTGCGTGGCGCTGGCGCGTGCGCTCAGCGAGTGCCGGCGGGGCGTGAGGCTGACGTTGCCCTCTTCGATGAAGGGCACGCCATACTTTATATCGGTGTAGCTGTAGCTCGCGCCGACATACTGGTTGTCGCCCGTCCATGATCCGCCCACGTTACCGGTGGCCAGAGACGACTGCGAGTTGGGCACCTTGCCCTCGGGCGTAAAGTAGCTGCCGCTGTCCTGACCGCTGCCGCCAGCCGTGAAGGCAAAGCGCCCGTTACCGACCGTGATGCCGGCCGCCGAGCCCACCTGATTGCCGTTGTTGGCCAGATCGAAATTGACCCGGCCCGTGGGCGCCGTCACCGGCTGCGTTGGAATCTGGTCGGTGACGACGTTGACCAGACCGCCAATGGCGTTGGCGCCGTAGAGTAGCGTCGCAGGGCCACGCACCACTTCCACCCGCCGCGCCGCCGCGGGATTGATCGGCACGCCGTGGTCGGCCGACTGGCTCGACAGGTCGCCCATGCGCTGACCGTCTTCCAGCACAATCACGCGGTCGCCATCGAGCCCGCGAATCACCGGGCGCGCGGGCGCGGCACCGAACGCGCGTGTCGAGATACCGGGCGAATATTGCAGGGTGCCGGCAATCGTGGTTTCCTGCTGCTGAGCCAGATCCTGCCCGCCCAGCACGGTGGTCGGCTGGTAGGCCTCGAACTGCGGGCGCGGCGTCGGGCTCACAGACAGCACTTCCGCGAAATGAATGTCGAACTCGACGGCGATGTCCTGCACCGCAGGCGCGCTGCCGACCGTCACCTCGACCCGTCGGGTGGTCGAGCCGCCGGCGCGCACCCCGAGGTGATACTCGCCGGCAGGCACCCCCTCGAAGCGATACTGGCCAGTGGCATCGGTGCGCGTCTCGCGGCGCAGTTCGTCAATAACCACCACCGCATTTGCCAGCGGCTGTCCGCCGTCGGCCTGCGTGATGGTGCCGCTGAGCGTCGTGCCGGTCTGCGCCATGGCCGCGCCGGAGCAAACGAGACTCAGCGTGAACAGTAGAATAGAGAGTGTTCGGACAAACATAGTATTTCTAGTCTACCGGCGACCGGGGGCCACTCAACAGGTCTGACCGATCAGCACCACGGAGATTTTCATGAATGGTCGTTTTCATGGGATGAGTGGATGGGGCGCGGCCCAGTGCGCGACGCTGAGCCTTGCCGTGGCCGCGCTGGTGATGCCACTGACCGCGGCGCAGTCTGCCCGACCCGGCCGCATCACCGGTACCGTGACCACCACGGCCTCAACTCCCCGCGCCATCCGCGTCGGTTTCGACCAGCAGGTGTGCGGGGCGCAGCAGCCAAACGAGGCGATTGTTGTCGGGCCTCGCGGCGCCCTCGCCAACGTCGTCGTCACCGTCCGGGGACTCACGGCGCGCACGCCGGCGCGCGAGGTGCGCGTCGTGAACGAGCGCTGCGCCTTCGTGCCCCGCGTGCAGGTCGTCGCCCCGGGGGGCACGATGGCGACGAGCAGCCGCGATCCGGTGCTGCACACGACCGTGCTGCAGACCCCCGATGGTCGCCAGGTGCTCAACCTCGCCCTGCCCTCGCCAGCCGTCGAGCTGCGGCGGCCGCTGCCGGGCACCGGCACGCTGCGCGTCGGCTGCAGCACGCATCAGTGGATGCGCGGCTGGATCGTCGTTACCGACGAGGTATCGGCCGTGACCGGCACCGATGGCACATTCACGTTGCCCGACCTGCCACCCGGCCGATACGAAATCGCGGTGTGGCACGAGCAGCTGCGCGCCTCCACGCAGATGGTCTCCGTCACTGCGGGCCAGTCGGTGCCGATCACATTCGCGATGCAGTAGAGTGCAGGACATGCGGAGACAGTTCTCGCCTGTCGGGCTCTCAGTGTGCGGGGCCGTGCTGGCCATGGCCACCGTCCTGGCACAGACGCCGGGGCCCCTGCCTCCAGTCGCCGGACAGATGGCGGTGACCGCCGTCACCGGCAGCGAGGCGCTGCGGCCCGCAGAGGCCTCGGTCGCCATCAATCCGACCAATCCCCTGCACGTCATCGCCACGCTGATCCAGTCGAATCAGCCGGGACGCCAGCCACGTTCATCGAACTGGGGCTATGTGTCGACCGACGGGGGCCGCACCTGGGTCGGCACGCCCGCCGCCAACCCGGGCGGCCGCGTGCAGGGTGATGATGTGGTCGCGTTCGGCCGCGACGGCACGGCCTTTCACAGCTACATCGCCTTTGACGGCATCAGGGTCGAACGGCCCGATGTCGCCAGCAGCGGCATCTTTGTGCGCCGGTCGCGCGACGGCGTCGAGTGGCAGGCCCCCGTTGCGGTGATCGATCACGTGAACACGGCCATGCCGTTCGAAGACAAGCCGTGGCTTGTCGTCGACCGCGCTGCCGCGTCGCCGCACCGGGGGCAGGTCTACGTCGCGTGGACGCGATTCGATGTCTACGGCAGCAACGACCCGACGCACCGCACACACATCTGGTTTGCCCGGTCGAAGGACGGGGGCCAGACATTCCAGCCGCCCTTCCGCATCTCCGACGAGTCGGGAGACGCGCTCGACGGCGACAACACCGTCGAGGGGGCCGTTCCGGCCGTGGGTCCGAACGGCGAGGTCTATGTGGTGTGGGCTGGCCCGAAGGGCCTCGTCCTCGATCGCTCGGACGATGGAGGATGGACCTTCGGGGCAGACCGCATCATCACGCCGCTCACCGGGGGCTGGGATATTCCACTGCCAGGACTCGAGCGCCACAACGGCATGCCCGTGACAGCGGTCGACCTCAGCAGCGGCCCCCATCGCGGCAGCCTCTACGTGAACTTCATCGACCAGCGCAACGGCGACACCGATGTGTTCGTGCTGGCCTCGCGTGACGGTGGCCGTACGTGGGATGCGCCCGTCAGGGTCAACGACGACCCTAAAGGCGCCGACCAGATGTTCACGTGGATGGCCGTTGACCCGGCCGACGGCAGCCTGAATGTGATCTTTCACGACCGCCGCGGGCAGAAGGGCACACTCACCGGCGTCACCCTCGCACGCAGCATCGACGGGGGGCGTACGTTCATGAACCACCGTGTGCCGGTCGATCCCTTCGACTGCTGCGCGGCCTCATCGTTCGTCGGCGATTACAACGGCATCGACATCCAGGGGGGGCGGCTGGTGGCGGTGTTCCCCGTCATCCGCGAGGGCACCCAGCGCATCATGGCCCTCAGCGCGCGGTTCCGCCCCGGCAGCCAGGCACTGCTGCCCTGAAGCCGCGGTTGCCCCGCGCGGGGCGGGCGGCGTACCATCCACGGTATGACACCGCGAATCTGGCCGGCGCTGGCGCTGCTGTGCATCGGGGCCGTCACGCTCGGGGCGCAGGCCCCGCCGGCACCTGCCGACAACCGTGAGCGCGACTACCTGTCGCGTGTCCGTCGGCTCACCGTCGAGGGCCGTCGCGCGGGCGAGGGCTACTGGTCGCCCGACGGCACGCGGCTCGTCTTCCAGAGTGAACGCGACCCGGCCAACCCCTTCTACCAGATCTACACGCTCGACTTCGCCACCGGAGACACGAAGCGCGTGTCGCCCGGCACGGGCAAGACTACGTGCGCGTTCTTCCGGCCGGGCACCGACCAGATTCTCTTCGCGTCGACGCACCACGACCCGCGGTCCCTGCAACTGCAGAAGGAGGAACTCGACTTCCGCGCCTCGGGCAAGGAACGCCGCTACGCGTGGGATTACGACCCCGAGATGGACATCTACGCGGTCGCGGAATCATCGGGCACGCTCACGCGCCTGACCACCGCCCGGGGCTACGACGCCGAGGCGGGCTATTCCCCCGACGGCCAGTGGATTGTGTTTTCGTCGATGCGCGACGCCTACAACCGTACCCTGACGGCGGCGGAACAGAAACAGCTCGAGACCGACCCGAGCTATTTCGGCGAGATCTACATCATGAAGGCCGACGGCACCGATCAGCGCCGGCTCACCACCGCGGCCGGCTACGACGGCGGCCCCTTCTTCACCACGAAGGGCGACCGCATCGTGTGGCGACGCTTCGACGAGCAGGGGCTCATCGCCGACATCTGGACGATGAAGCCCGATGGCAGCGACAAGCGACAGGTGACGGCCTTCAAGGCGATGAGCTGGGCGCCCTACGAGCATCCGTCAGGCGAGTACCTGCTGTTTGCCTCGAACAAGCTCGGCTTCGAGAACTTCGAAGTGTTCGTCGTCGACACGGCGGGCACGAAAGAGCCGGTGCGCATCACCTACTCGGATGGCTTCGATGGTCTGCCCGTGCCCTCGCCCGATGGTCGTCAGGTGGCATTCACCTCGAGCCGCTCGGGCGGCGGTGCCGGACAGATTTTCCTGGCGCAGTGGAATCACGAGGCCGTGCGGACGGCGCTGGCGGCTGCGCCGCCACGTTAACAGCACCCGACCTGACACTGAAGACTGATGAGGATGTCTATGGCGACTCTGCTCCGCTCTCGCCTCGTTCCGCTGCTCACCCTGCTGGCCGGCATCGCGGCGTCGGCCTCGGCCCAGTCGGCAGCCCCCCCCACGACACGCGCACACGTCGAGCGGCTGGCCTCACCCTCGATGGAAGGCCGCCTCGCCGGATCGCCCGGCGAGCAGCAGGCCGCACAGTATCTGGTCGAGCAGCTCACACGCATGGGCGCCCGCCCCCTGCCGGGGCAGACCTCGATGCTGTCGCCCTTCACCTTCACCGCAGGGTCGAAGGACGGCGGTTCGTCCATCACCGTCACGCGCGGCACCACGCCGTCGACGTTCCGTAGCAGCACCGAGGTGCAGGCCCTGTCGTTCTCTGATTCCGCCGAGGTGAGCGGCCCTGTCGTCTTCGCCGGCTACGGCATCGTCGTGCCCTCGTCTGCCACGTTCGGCTATGACAGCTATCAGGGGCTCGACGTCAAGGACCGCATTGTCGTCGTGCTGCGCTACTTCCCCGAGGATGCCGACGCCACGACCCGCGCCGCTCTCGCCCGTTACTCGGATCTGCGCTACAAGGCACAGGCCGCCCGCCAGCGCGGCGCAAAGGCACTCGTGGTCATCACCGGCCCGCGGTCGCCGAATGCGGGCGCCGTGGTACCGATGAGCTTCGACACCGCCCTGGCCGGCTCGGGACTCGTCGCGGCCAGCGCCAGCGGCGCGGTGGCCGAGGCCATCTTCACCGCACTCGACGACAAGACGCTCGAAGGGGTGCAGAAGGAATTTGACGCCGGCAACCCGCACACCACCGGCTTTGCCATTCCCAATCTGACGCTGACAGTGTCGGCGCGTGTGGTGCGCGAGCAGCAGACCGGCCGCAATGTCGTGGCCTATCTGCCCGCCACACCCGCGGCAGCGGCATCGAGGCCCTGGGTGGTCATCGGGGCACATTACGACCATCTCGGGCGCGGCAGTGCCGGCAACTCGCTGGCCGCGGCTGACCAGGCCGGACAGATTCATCACGGGGCCGACGACAACGCTTCGGGTACCGCCGCCGTCCTGGCCATTGCCGACGCGCTGGCGCGCGTGCCGCGCAAACGCCATCTGGTGGTGGCCTTCTGGTCGGGTGAGGAACTCGGGCTCATCGGCTCGACCGCGTTTGTGAACGCCCCGCCCGTGCCCATCGCCGAGATGGCGGCCTACCTCAACTTCGACATGGTGGGACGCTCCACGGACAACAAGCTGACCGTGCAGGCCACTGGCACCAGCCCGGCCTGGCCACGCCTGCTCGAGCAGGCCAATGTGGCCGCCGGCTTCGATCTGGTCCTGCAGGAAGACCCCTATCAGCCGACCGACGTGAGCAGCTTCAACGGCGTGGGGGTCGCATCACTCGCCTTCTTCACCGGGGCGCACACCGACTATCACAAGCCGTCAGACACGGCTGAGAAGATCAACTACGACGACCTCGATCGCATCGCGGGCTTTGCCGGCACCATCGCCCGCCGCCTGCTCGATGCCGATGAGCCGCCCCTGTTCACCAAGGTCGAGCAGAAGACCGACACCGGCGGGCGGGCCGGCCTGCGCATCTTCACCGGCACCATTCCCGACTACGCCACCGAGGTGAAGGGCCTGCTGCTCGGCGGCGTCATCGGCGGCGGCCCCGCAGAACAGGCGGGCCTGCAGAAAGGCGATATCATCGTGGAACTGGCTGGCCAGTCGATCGCAAACATTTACGATTACACGTATGCGCTCGACCTGCTCAAGATCGGGCAGCCGGCGACGGTGGTGTACACACGCGGGTCCGCGCGTCGCACCACGACTCTGACTCCATCGGCTCGGAAGTAGATCGCTTGACGTCCGCCTGTCTCGCACGACGGGCGGTGGAACGACGCGCAGGAGGCGCGGTGATGTTATGGCTCAGCTGATTCGCTCGCTTACGTTTGCTCTGGTGCTCGCGGTGGCGACAGTGGCGCTGCACGCACAGTCGGTCGCCGGCGACTGGGTACTCACCATCAACAGCCCGCAGGGCTCGATGGATACCGACGTCACCTTCACGCAGGACGGCACCGCCGTCACGGGCAGCATGAGCAGCCCGATGGGCGAAACCGAGTTCAAGGGTGAAGTCAATGGCTCGACGGTCAAGGTGACCTTCGGCATGGTGACTCCTGGTGGCCCCATCGATATCGTCATGACCGGTGAAGTGACCGGCGACGAAATGAAGGGCACCATGGATGTCGCCGGCTTCGGCGCCATCGACTTCACCGGCAAGCGCAAGTAGCCGCGCCCCTCCTCAGCAGCCGCTGGTGCCGCAGGGCACCAGCCGGCCTGCCCCCGTCAGGATACCGCCCCGGGCATTCGAGAAGGGGCCTGCCCAGAGCAGGGCCTATTCACCCTGGTCGGTTGGCCACTCATGAGGGCTTTTCGACCAGTCGTGGGTCAGTCGCCCGGCCAGCCATCCCAACCCGCTAGAATCGAGACGTGACCGCATCGAATGCCGCCGACGTGCTGAACCTCGTGGGCTTTGCCACGGGCACGGCGTTATACGCGATGCTGCTGATGCTGGTGCTGCGTCGTCGCCAGCCCTCAGACTCCGCTCGTCTTGACCGGTTGCCCCTGGCGACCGCGCTGCTGGGGCTGCTCTGGAATCTCGGTGCGCTGGCCGCGTATGGCCTGCCCCGGCTCGGGCTGCTCTCGGACAGCGTTCCGCTCTCGGCACTGTCGTTCCCCGCCCTCGGGTTCCTCGCAGCCGTCGTCGTTCATTCAGTCGCACGCGACCTCGGTGGCGGCCGGTATGTGGTGGGTCTGGCGTATGCCATGGCGGGCATCGCCGCCGTCCTCCACAGCGCGACCATGGTGACCGGCGAGACGGCAGCCTCGACGCTGGCGTTCCAGTTGCTGACCGCCTGTTTCACGCTGCTCATCGTGCCACTGGGCCTGTTGACCCGGGCACAGGCCCACATGCGGCGCGCGTTCTGGGTGCTGGCGCTGGTGCTGTTCGCCGTGTCGGCCACACACCTCGGCAGCTTTCACACCCAGCAGGACAGCTGGTGGATGCAGCTGCTCGGACATCACGCGGCCATTCCGCTGGCGTTCGCGATTCTGTATCAGAACTATCGCTTTGCCCTCGGCGATCTCTTTCTCAAGCGCGCCCTCACGCTGCTGACGGTCGTCACACTCGCGCTGGTCAGCTACTGGGCCGTGACGCGTCTGCCGGACGGCCCGGCCGCGCAGGGCGTGATGCTGGGTCTGTGGGTGGCGACGGCCCTGCTGACGCCGTGGCTGCGGCAGCAGGTGACGGTCTTCGTCGATCGCGTGCTGCTCGGGCGCATCGACTACGGCGTGCTCCGGGCGACACTCGCGCAGGCCGTGGCCGATCAGACATCGGTGGCAGGCGTGATGGACACGGTGACCGAAGCCCTGACGCGCGCACTCAATGCGCGGCGCGTGACATGGACCGACGCCCCTGCGGACGCGCACGTCCATGAGGCACAGGTGGTGGTACCGACCACCGATCCGCCCGTCATCGTCGTCAGGCCCGGTGAGCTGACCGGCGGGCGGCAGCTGCTGTCTGATGATGCCGCACTCATCGACGCGGTGGTGGGCATTGCGGCGCGGCGCATCGACGCCATCCGCCTGACACTCGAGCGCTATGAGGTGCAGCTGCGCGAGGAAGAGATGCACAAGCTGGCGGCCGAGGCCGAGCTGCGCGCCCTGCGGGCGCAGATCAACCCGCACTTTCTCTTCAACGCCCTGACGACCATCGGCTACCTGATTGAGGCGGCGCCGACGCGCGCGCTGCGCACGCTGCTGCGGCTGACCGGGCTGCTGCGTGCCGTGCTGCGACCCGACGGCGAGTTCACGACGCTCGGCCGTGAGCTCGAGCTGGTCGAGCATTACCTCGAGATCGAACACGAACGCTTCGAGGAACGGCTGCGGGTCAGTATCGACGTGCCCGCCGACCTGCGCACAGTGCCGTTGCCGGCACTGGTGCTGCAGCCGCTCGTGGAAAACGCCATTAAACACGGCGTCGCGCCCAGCGTGCAGGGCGGGGATGTGATCATCACGGCCAGGCGCGTGTCCGAGCCGGCGCCAGTGCTGCACCTCGTCGTCCGCAATACCGGTCGCCCGCTGGGTACTGACATCATGCGTGGCGAGGGACACCTCGGCCTGGCCAATGTCGAGCGCCGCCTCGCGGGCCTGTATGGCGGCGGCGCGACGCTGTCGCTGACCTCGGACGAGGCGCACGCCACCGTGGCCGAGATTTGCCTGCCGCTGGCACTGCCGGCGGCCTCACCACAGCACCCCGATGAGCGAGCCGCTGCGTATCGTACTGGCCGATGACGAGCGCCCGGCGCGGCGATTCCTCAGGAACCTGCTCGAGTGTTTTCCTGATGTGTCGGTCGTCGGAGAGGCCGCCAACGGCCATGAGGCGCTGGCGCTCATCGAGCAGGCCTCGCCGCACCTGGTGCTGCTCGACCTGCACATGCCCGAGCTCGGCGGCCTCGATACCGCGCGGCTGGTGTCGCACGAGGCACCACCCCTCATCGCTTTTGTCACGGCCCACGACGAATTTGCGGTCGACGCGTTTGAATTGAATGCGGTCGACTATCTGCTCAAGCCGGTCGATCGCGAGCGCCTGGCCGACACGCTGCAGCGCGCCCGCCAGCGCATGTCCACCACCGAACGTGATCGGCGTGTGGTGGCGGCGGTCACGGCGATGGACCTGGCCGCACGGCGTCCCTACCTCGAGCGGCTGCCGGTGCGGCGGCGCGATGAAGTGGTGATTCTGCCGGTGCGGCAGATTGCCTCGATTGTCGCCGAAGCCGAGCTGATGCACATCACCACGGTGAGTGCCGAGCGCTTCACCATCAGCCATCGGCTGCATCTGCTCGAGGCGCGCCTCGATCCGCGGCGGTTTGTGCGGCTGAGCCGCAGCGCACTGGCGGCCCTCGATCAGATTCAGCGCGTCAGCGCGATGCCCGGCGGCACGTACCAGGTGACGCTCGCCAACGGCCAGACGCTGCAGGTGAGCCGCATCCAGTCGCGCCGCCTGCGCGAGACGCTGCTGACGCTCTGACCCCGCCGTGCTTTAATGCACGGATGCGACCGGCTTCCCGACTCTTCTGGCCCCTCTCCCTGATGCTCGCCGTCGGCGCCCTGCTGCCCCTCGGCGCTCAGGGCGATCTCAAGACGCGGGCCCTGGCCCTGCACCGCGAAGCACCGCTCGTGGACGGCCACAACGACTATCCGTGGGCGCTGCGCGAGATTGATCGCGGCGGCGATTTTTCCAGGGCCGACATTACCGGATCAGTGCCGCGGCTCATGACCGACATTCCGCGTCTCAGGGCGGGCGGCATGGGCGCACAGTTCTGGTCAGTCTACGTGCCCTCGACCATGCAGGCCACCGAGGCCGTGCGGGCGACGCTCGAGCAGATCGACATCGTGCACCGCATGATGGCGCGCTGGCCCGACACATTTCAGCTGGCGCTGACGGCCGAGTCGGCCGAGCAGGCATTCAAGGCAGGACGTATCGGCTCGATGATGGGCATGGAAGGCGGGCACTCGATCGACAACTCGCTCGGCACGCTGCGGCAGATGTACGCGGCCGGCGCGCGCTACATGACGCTGACGCACTCGGACAATGTGCCGTGGGCCGATGCAGCCACCGCCGAGCCGAAGCTGGGCGGACTTTCGGCATTCGGCGAGGAAGTCGTGCGCGAGATGAACCGGCTCGGCATGCTGGTCGACCTCAGCCACGTGTCGCCCGACACCATGAAGGATGCGATCGCCGTCAGCGAAGCGCCCGTCATTTTTTCGCATTCCACGGCCCGGGCCCTCTGCAACGTGCCCCGCGCCGTACCGGACGATGTGCTGGCGCTGCTGCCGAAGAACGGCGGCGTGCTGATGGTGACCTTCGTGCCCGGTTTCATCTCCCAGAAGGTGGCTGACTGGAACCTGCTCTACTCGGCCCAGCAGCAGCTGATGCGTGCGCAGTTTCCCAGTAACAGCGCGTATGTCTCTGCCGGACTCGAGCGGTGGCGCAGCGAGCATCCCGAGCCGAGAGCCACGCTGTCAGAGGTGGCCGATCACATCGATCACATCAGGAAGGTGGCCGGCATCGACCACATCGGCCTCGGTGGCGACTTTGACGGCATCACCAGCGTCGTGCAGGGGCTCGAGGACGTGGCGACCTATCCGGCGCTCACCGCCGAACTGCTGCGGCGTGGCTACAGCGAGACAGACGTGAAAAAGATTCTCGGGGGCAATGTGCTGCGGGCCTGGCGTCAGGCCGAGCAGGTCGCGACGCGCCTGCGCGCCTCGCGGGGGCCCTCGACGCGCACCATCGAGCAGATGGACGGCCGCCGCTGACGGCCGTCCTCCCTCGCACCCGCATCAGCGCCGGATGGCGCTGATGACGCGCTGCACGAACTCGGCTTCGTTGCCGCGATGCCAGCGCCACACGACCACCAGGTCGTGCTCGGGTGAAATCGTAATCGTGTTGCTGCCGGCCCCGCGCGCGCCGTATGCGGTGGTCGGCAACCCCGGATAGTTCTTCCCCTGCGTATTGAGCCACCAGAGATAGCCGTAGTCGGGCCCGTGAGCGCTGGGGGCCGTGGCCGCCTTCACAAATGCCTCGGGCAGCAGCTCGCGAGTGCCCCAGCGGCCGCCGCGCAGCCACAGGTAGCCGAAGCGCGCCATGTCCCACGAGTGAATCCAGACGCCACCGCCCCAGCGCGTGCCGCCGCTGACTGACGGCATGCGGCGTCCGTCGATGGTCACGTAGCTGTTGTGGTACGGCACCCACTTCCAGTCGGTCGACGCGCCGATGGGCGTCATGATCTCGTCGCGGAAGACCTCGGGCACCGGCTTGCGGAACACGCGCAGCAGCGAGAGGCCGAGGCGGTTGATGCGCACGTCGTTGTATTCGTAGAACGTGCCCGGGCGCTGCAGCTCGCGCGGCTTCCGCTCGCCTTCGCCAAACGCCTCGCGCCCGACAAAGTCGTGCTTCTTGCCGAACAGCTCGCCTTCCCACTCGGTCTCCTGCTGCAGGTGCATCTTCCAGGTGACCTCGCTGTTGCGCGGCGAGTCATAGCCGCCGTCCTTCACCGTGGTCCCGACGCGGTCATCCACCGCGAGGCGGCCGTCGCGCACGCCGAGGGCCGCGACCGTCGCCATCATGCTCTTGGCGACCGAGTAGGTCGGGTCGACGGCCGTGGTTTCACCGAACTCGGCCACCACATAGCCCTTGTAGATGACCACGCCGTTGGTGGCCGCGCGACGGGTGGGCACCGAGCCCAGCAGCGAGCCGAAGATGCGTTCCTGATCCGAGAAGTCGAACTCGCGCGTCGACTCGCGGCTCTGCGCGAACGCCACGGCCTCGGCCAGCCGGGCCGGGTCCATGCCGAGCTCGGCCGGCGGCCTGCGGGCCCAGTCACCTTTGGGTGGAAAGTACGTATCACCCTGGGCCGTGAGGGCAGCCGGCTGCAGGGCCAGCACCGCTGCCGCAAGCGCGGCCAGCACCGACAGACGAAGCAGTCGCAGTGTCATGGTGAGTGTGTCCTCTCGTGTGGTGTCAGTAACCCGGCCCCAGCAGCACGGCGTTCATGAACAGCAGCATGGTGCCCTCGCTGAATGCCCGATACGTGGCTTCTTCGGCAAAGCCGATGATATGCCCCTGGCCCAGCGGCTGATGCATGAGAAACGCCTTCTCGACCAGCAGGCCCTGATTTTCCGGCCAGATGAGCCCGGAGGCAATCAGCCTTTCGCGCGTGGCGTAGACCCCGACGTTACGGCCGCTGTCGAGCTTGAGCGGGGCGAACACGCGGCTGCCCTCGATCATGGCAGCGCCCTCGGCATCGTGGCCGGCCGACAGCCAGTGCTCGGTGTCGATGCGCACGCGTAGCAATGCGCCCGGCTGGGCATCGGGCCTCTCGCGATCGGGCTGGATGGCGGCGTCATAGTTGAACGCGGCCGGATCGGCTGGTTTCGCCGGTGTCTCGCGGCCTTGCCCGGCGGCGGCGACGTTTCCGGGCATGTCGAGATTGCCGTTCTTGAGCAGCGGCTTTGTCGACAGCAGCCCTACGCTCTCGGACGTGGCCCAGCGGGTGGCCTCGGCCAGCGTGATGAGCGTGCCGCCGCTGCGCACCCATTCGCGGATGCGCGCCAGCACCGCCTCGCCAATCGCACCGGAATAGTTGCCTGACGGCAGCACCAGCACGTCGACGTCGCTCCACACCACGCGGGCCAGGGCGCTGACGCGCACGGCCGTCACACGCTGCCCATAACGGCGTTCGAGCACATAGCGCGTCCAACCCGCTGACAGCGACTGCGTCGGCGCATCCCAGGCCAGCACCACCCGGGGTGCCCGCAGCGCGGCCGTGTCGTTGCCGCCGAGCGAGACACCGCGGTCGATGAACGCCGAGTCGATGGGCACCACGTCGGCCCCGTGCCGGGTGGCCAGGCGCTGCAGCCGATCGTGCAGATCGGCGGGGTTGCCCGCGTGCCTCACAAGCGCTGTGCCGATCGGATAGGTGCGGCCCTGCAGTGTGAAGCTGCCGCCGATGCTCGTCACGCGCAGACCCTCGGCGAGGGCCTCGGCCGTCAGCGCGGCGGTGGCCGATCCCCACGGCAGCAGATACCCCACCTGTCCGCGCGCGAAGGTGCGCGGCGCGGGCGGTGCGTCGTAGGTGTCAAGCACGGGCGTCGTCGCCACGGTGAGGGGCACGGCACTGGTCACCACCTCGACGTCGTACAGCAGCGGCAGGCTCCAGGCTGTGATGTCATAAATCTCATCGGGCAGCCGCCGCGCACGACGCGCCTCCTGTGCCTTCACGAAGGCCTCAGGCAGCGCCACGGTGGTATCGAGCAGGTTCCGCACGAGACGACCTGCCGGCTGGGCATGCGCCACCACATAGGCGCCGGCCGGCACTTCTCTCGTCCCCACCTTCGTCGGCGCCGTGGTCTGCCGCACGGCAATACCCTGCGTGGCCAGATTACGGGCCAGCGCGGCAGCCCTCGATGGATCGTGCCCCGGCAGCAGCACATACTCGCGTGCCTGGCTCTGTTCGCCTTCGGTGATGGCCGTCTGCCGGAACTCGAGGAAGTTGCGCAGCAGCCGCTCGCGATTGCGCGCCGCAGTCCGGGCCGTGACGATGGCGGCGTTGAAGTGGTGCATCACGCCGTCGCGATACGTCATCACCGTGCCGTCGCGACGCGCAAAGGCCAGCGCCCGCGCCGAGGGCTGCTCGTAGGTCATGCCGATGGACCCGTGCGCGGTCGGCCACGAGTCGCCATAGCCCGGATAGAACGCGTCGTAGACGTCGCGGATGTAATACGACCAGCCTCGCTGGTCGAACCGCTCGGCGTTGGCCCGCCCGAACATCTCGAGCGAGGCCAGTTGCGACCGTGTGATGTGCGGATTGATGGGGTCGGCCGGCGGGGGAAAGAAGTAATGGTTGTCGCCCCCCTGCTCGTGCAGGTCGACGGTCACCTGCGGCCAGTACTCGCGCCCCACCCGCACGCGTCCGCGGCTCTCGGGTTGCGTCTGCGCGAACCAGTCGCGGTTCATGTCGAACAGATAGTGGTTCGACCGGCCGCCGGGCCAGGGCTCGTCGTGCTCGGCGTTGTAGGGCACCGGATCGAGGTGGGCAGCGCGCCCCTGCAGGTTCTGGAAGAGGAAGCGCGCGCGGCCGTCGGGGTTCTGCATCGGATCGATGAGCAGCAGCGTCTCGCGCAGGATCAGGTCGACCTCGGCATCGCCGCGCGCAGCCAGCAGGTGATAGGCCTCGAGCAGGGCTGCATCGGCCGACGAGATTTCGTTGCCGTGCACCCCGTGCGCCAGCCACACGACCACCGGGTTCTGCTGCACCAGCCGCTGCTGGTCCGGCGCAGACAGGCCACGAGGGTCGGCCAGTCGCTGCAGGTCGGCTTTCACGGCATCGAGCGCCGCCATGCGGGCCGGCGAGCCCACAATCAGCAGCCACAGCGGACGCCCCTCCCAGCTGCGGGCGTACTCGACCAGCCGCGTGCGGGCCGGGTCGGCCTTCTGCAGGGCCTGCAGGTAGACGCCAATCTGTTCGGGTGTGGTGATCTCGGTGCCGGGGTCGTGCCCCACGATCTGCCGCAGGGTGGGAATCGCCGGATCGTAGGTGGCACCCGGCCAGAAGGGCTCGGGCGCGGGCTGGGCCGCCGCCGGGAGGGCCGACAGCAGTGTCAGGGTGAGCAGCCATGTGCGCATAGCGACTCTGAGCTTACCGGATGTGCGGGGCGCACGCGGGGGCCGGGGTCGGAACGGCGGAGGCGTCGCCACGCCCTCTGGAATCCCGCCCAAATGTCAAGTAGCCTTGACGGATCGTTTTTTTGAGACACAAGACGACTCGATGGTCGCCACGCGGTGGCGCCCACCGATGGACGTTCATGCTACTTGGGGAGGACAACATGACAGTGAGGTTCGTGAAGCGACTCGGGCTCGTCGCCATGCTGCTGGTGGCGCAGCTGGCCTGGGCCCAGCCGGCCCAGATCGGGACGATTGCCGGCACCGTGACCGACGAAAGCGGCGGCGTGCTGCCGGGGGTCACGGTCACCATCAGCGACACCCAGCGCGGCGTCACCCGGTCGGGCGTCACCGACACCAACGGCCGCTACCTCTTCGGCGCGGTGCCCATCGGCATCTACGCCGTGCAGGCGCAGCTGCAGGGCTTCGAGACCGTCCAGCGCACCGACAACCTGGTGGAGACCGAAAAGACCACCTCGGTTGACTTCGCGCTCAAGGTCGGCGCGCTCACCGACACCGTCCAGGTCGTCGGCGAAGTGCCCATCGTCGACATGACGAACGTCGCCAACAACTCCCGCATCCGCAATGACCAGTTCGAAAAGCTGCCCATCGGCCGCAGCTACCAGTCGCTGATCGGCACGGTGCCCGGCGTGGTGGGTACGGGCAACGTCAATGCCCTGGGCGCACTGTCGAGCCAGAACCAGTTCCTCATCGACAGCGTCGACACCACCGACCCGACCACCGGCACATTCGGCACCAACCTCAACTTCGAGGCCATCCAGGAAGTGTCGGTCTCGACCTCGGGCGCATCGGCCGAATACGGTCGCGCCCAGGGTGCCATCGTCAATGTCGTGACCAAGTCGGGCACGAACCGATTTGAAGGGTCGGCCAAGTACATCATCGTCAACGACCAGTGGAACAAGCAGAACACCACCAAGAACCAGGTGAGCGGTGCCTCGCTTGAACGCATCAAGTTCGACCAGGTGAACCCGGTCTACGCCCCGACCCTTGGGGGCCCCATCTGGAAGAACCATGCCTGGTTCTTCGGTGCCTTCGAGCGGCAGGAGAACACCACGCCGCGTCGTCAGACCGTCGGCCTCATCCCCGAGGACTATCAGCAGACCACGGAGGCCGGCTTCCTCAACGTCCGTGCCACCGTGCAGTTGAACTCGGCCAATAACGTGTGGGTCAAGTACTATCGCGCCCCGACCAACGGCTTCATCATCGACTACTGGGGCGCCGCTGGTGAGCGGACAGCGCTCACACGCCAGAATCAGGGTGCCGCCAACTGGGCCGCGCAGTGGAGTGGCGTCATCCGCAACAACTGGACGATGGAGGCGGCTGCGGCCACCTACGAATCACGGATTGACGTCTTGCCCTTCGAGACCGGCCGGTTGTTCAGTGGTTCGCCGATTTTCAGCCTCGGCGACAATCGCTACTACAACGGGGCCACCTTCGACGGCTTCGTCTCGCGTCCCCGCCAGCAGGCCAACGCCGCCAGCACCTGGTTCTTCTCGCGCGGCCAGAGCAGCCACAACATCAAGCTCGGCGTCGACTTCCAGATGGTGGAGTCGGGTGCGCGGTTTGACTATCCCAACAAGCAGCTGTATCTCGTCGACGCCTTCAATCAGGCGACCGGCGCGATTGTGCCCTTCGCTCGCCGCGACTATGAGTCAGGTGACTCGACATCGACCGGACGCAATCTTGCCGTGTTCCTCCGCGATAAGTTTCAGGTGAACTCGCGCTTCTTCATCGAGGCCGGGCTGCGCTACGAAGCCCAGTCGGGCAAGAGCGACGTCGGTGCCATCACGGTGAATGCCCAGACCATCTCTCCCCGCCTGGCCAGCAGCTACGCGCTGACCGAGGACGGCCGCACCGTGGCACAGGCCAGCTATGGCCGCTACTACGTCGGCGTGGTGCAGAGCTTCTCTGACGGCTTCGCGGCCATTCCGCAGCAGACCAACTACAAGAACTATCTGTGGGACGGCTCGAACTATGTGTTTGCCAACGAGGTGCGTCTCGGCGCCTCCTCGTTCCTGCCCAACCCCGACCTGCGACCGTTTCACATGGACGAGTACATGCTCGGCGTGCAGCGTCAGTTCGGCCGGACCCTGGCGGTCGGTGCCCGATTCATCTCGCGTGACTGGGCCAACCTGATCGACGACATCCGGACGTTCAACCCCGACCGCAGCATCAAGCGGACCGTGCTCAACTACGAGCCTGCAGAGCGCTCGTATCGCGGCATCCAGTTCACCTTCGAGCGTCGCTTCGCGAATAACTGGAGTGCGACGGCCAACTACACCTACTCGCGCACGCGGGGGAATCACTTCGGCACCACGTTCACCTCGCTGGGTGACTACCTGGATGCCGACTGCCGGACCACGGTTGACACGACGATTGGCAATGGCGGCGTGATTCCGTGTGCCACGGTTCAGAACGGCGCCAACAAGTTCGGCCGCCCCGCCTATGACCGGCCGCACAACCTCAAATTCCAGGGCGCGTATGTGAAGCCGCTCGGCCCGCTCAATCTGGTGCTGGGCGGTGTCACGGACATCATCTCCAAGGCCCGCTTCGAGAAGAGCCGCGCCGTCAATGTGCTGTTCCCCGGGACCACGACCAACGCCGGCCCCACCGCGACCTATTTCTACGAACCGCTCGGTACGGATGTGTTCGACGGTCTGCTCATAACCGCTGACCTGTCGGGCGAGCTGACCTGGCGCATTGCCCGCACATACCAGGCCGGCATCAAGGCCGAGGTGTTCAACGTGACCAACACCGAAACCCAAGTGGGCACGAGCAACACGGCGTGGTGCGGAACGACGGCCAACGCCACCTGCTCAACGGCAGTGGCCAACTACGGTAAGGCCACGGCGCGTGGGCAGTTCGTGCAGCCCACCAGCGTCCGGTTCTCGTTCATCGTCCGCTTCTGATGCGCAGGTGCGATCCCGGCCCCTCCGACGGAGGGGTCGGGGCCGCTCCCCCTTCCATCCTCCCCCGTCCAGCCTGACAGACCACCGCACGACTCAGCCGCCAGCGCGGTCAGGCGTGCGCACGCACGTCCCTCGATGCGCCGCAGCTGGCCCTGTGTGGTGACGCCACACCCTTGCCGGTCGGCATGGCCGGCCTGGTACCCCCCTTACGCCCCGCCGCTGAACCAGTCGCCCCTCACTGGCGGCCGCGCAGGGTCGCGTCGTGCTGCCGGCCCAGCTGCCACCCGCACACCGCCCACACCAGGGCAATACCGGCCCCGACCAGCGCAGGCGCCGACGGCGACGACACCACCGCGTCGAGCGCCGTCTTGAACTGCGCGCCCACATAGTCGGCCGCACGGTAGACCGGCACGTCGATGAAGCTCTTGGCCTTGTACTTGGTCTCGGTGTCCATCGTGCTCCACAGCATTTCGCGCCCGGGACGGATGAACGCATATTCGCCGTAGCGCCGCATCACCAGCGACACCGCAATCACCGCGAACACGTGCGACCCGGCCAGCATCAGAAATGCGCCGATCATCAGCACCGGCACAAACGTCAGCAGCGTCCCCACACCGAAGCGCGCCGCGATGGCCCCCGTCAGGAACAGCTGCGACACAATCGTCAGCGACTGCACCACAAAGTCGATCGTCGCAAACACCTCGGTACGCCGCGTCGTGTCGGGAAACGTGTCGCTCACAATCTGCAGCTGCTCGAAATACAGGAAGGTGTTGACCGCCGACAGCAGCATCACGAACACCGCAATGCCCAGCAGGTACGGCGACCGCAGCACGATGGGAATGCCCGCGAACGGATTGCCGCCGAGCGCCGCATCCGGCGCCTGTGTCGCCGCCGCCGTCGATGCCGCCGCCGCCCTGATGCCGTCGCGGTCGCGCGTCCAGATGCGAATCAGCACCATCTGGCACGCAATGGCCCCGACAAATCCGGCCGTCCCCAGATACAGCACGCCGGCATTGCCCAGCGCATTCACCACCAGCCGGGTCGTCAGCGGCCCTACCAGCGCCCCGAGCGTGCCACCGGCCGCGATGAATCCGAACAGCCGCGTCGCCTGATCGCTCGAGAACATCTCGAGCAGGAAGCTCCAGAACACCGACACCAGCATCAGGTTGAGCACGCTGATCCACACGTAGAAGAACGCCCCCACCCCCACACTCGCCGAGTCGGTCTGCAGCACCGAGCCAATCGCTGCCAGGATGATCGCCACCGAGCCGTACACACCTGGCAGCAGCCGGCTGCGCCGCACCCGCGCCACCAGCCAGCCGAACACCGGCACAATGAGCATCGAGAACAGCGCCGTGTAGAGCCACAGATCGGCCACGCGCTCGCGTCCCAGAATCGTCGCCACGGTCTCGCGCACCGGGCGCACCGCGAAATAGCTGCCCAGCACGAAGAAGAACAGCAGGAACGAGGCCAGCACCGCCGGCAGTTCGCGGGGTTCGATGCGGGCGACGCGAGAGAGTGCACGATGGAGCAGAGTCGGCATGGCCAGTGGCCGCCATTATCCGCGAGTCGCTCCGTGAAGGGTGTAAAGTTTCCCGCAGGCGCCCGCGTCCGCCGCTGCCGCAGCTGTGCGATCATGCGCCCATGCGCGCAATCTGGGCCCTCGTCCTCACGGCAGCGATCGTTTTCGTCCTCGTGACACAGCGACCCGCCGATACGCCGGCAGTCACCGCAGACACCACCGCGGCAGCCTTCGCCCTGGCACCCGCACCGGCGTTTCCCGTCAGGGATCGGCGCGACCGCATGGCCACTGCGTTCGCCGCCATCGACCGGCGCATGGCCGACTATGCCACCACCGAACACATCCCCGGTCTCATCTGGGGCATCGTCATTGATGAAGGGCTCGCGCATGTCGGCGTGTCGGGCCTGAGCGATGTCGAACGGAAGGCGCCAGTCACTCCGGAATCGATCTTCCGTATCGCGTCGATGACCAAGAGCTTCACGGCCATGGCTATCCTGAAGCTCAGAGACGAGGAACGGCTGTCGCTCGACGACCCGGTCGAGCGGTATGTGCCCGAGCTGCGGCAGTGGCGCGGCCCGACCGACGATGCGCCGCGCATCACGCTGCGGCATCTGCTGTCGCACTCAGCGGGGTTTCCCGAGGACAACCCATGGGGCGATCAGCAGCTGGCCGTCACCGAAGACGAGTTCACGGCCATGCTCGCGCGCGGCATGTCGTTCTCGACCGCCCCGGGCACCGCCTACGAATATTCCAACTATGGCTTCGCTATCCTGGGGCGCGTCATTTCGCGCGTCGCCGGTGTGCCTTACCGTCAGTACATCCAGCGAGAAATTCTCGATCCGCTCGGCATGACAGCCACCACACTCGAGCCCGCCCGGGTGAACGATGCGCTGCGTGCACGCGGCTACCGATGGGAAGATGCGCAGTGGAAAGAGGAGCCTCCGCTGCCGGACGGCGCCTTCGGCGCGATGGGCGGCATGCTCACGTCGATGAGCGACCTGTCGCGCTACGTTGCCACACTGCTCTCGGCCTGGCCGGCACGCAGCGGCACCGACACCGGTCCTGTGCGCCGCGCGTCGCTGCGCGAAATGCAGCAGGTGGCACGCACACGACCGGCATCCGTCAGCCGGGCGCCGGGGACCGGAGCCCTGCAGCTGTTCAGTGGCGGGTACGGCTACGGCCTGCGCATTTCGCAGACCTGTGACTTCGGTCACGTGGTGGCACACGGCGGCGGCCTGCCGGGCTTCGGCTCGGTGATGCAGTGGCTCCCCGACTCCGGCGTCGGCATCATTGTCTTTGGCAACCGCACCTATGCGGGGTTTGGTGGTGTCGCCAACGAGGCACTTGCGGCCCTGGCCTCGACGGGTGGGCTGGTGCCGCGGCAGTTCGCGCCGTCACCGGCCCTGCAGCACGCCCGCAGCGAAGTGCTGGCGTTGCTGGAAGGGTGGCGTGATGACCGGGCGCAGGCACTGGCTGCCGTCAATCTGTTCCGTGACCGCGCGATCGAGCGGCGTCGCGCCGAGTTTGTCGCCCTGCACGACGCCGTCGGGTCGTGTCGCGATACGGGTGCATACCTGCCCCTCGAAAATCCGCTGCGCGGGGTGTGGACGCTCGAGTGCCAGCGCGGTACCGTACGCGCCGAGGTGACGCTGGCGCCTACCGTGCCGCCGCTCGTGCAGCATCTCGAGGTGGCGCAGGTGCCCCCCGGATCGGTGCAGCCAGCGCCGACGTGTGCGGCCCCGACGCTCCCGTAAGGCCCCATGACGCCCCCGCGGTGGTGACCGCAACCTGCGCCGATGCGCGGGTTGCAGCGTCGAGGGCCGTAGTCCCGGGACGACCCGGGCCTCGGGGACGCACCGGGCCAAGACACGCAGCCGACGGCCAGAGCATAATGCGCAGCGGAGCCTTCCCATGCGCATCAGACTGCCACTGATCGTTCTCCTTGTCCTGACGTTCGTTGCGCCCCCGTCCGCGCAGGTCCCACAAGCACCCGCGGCGACCGCCCAGGAGCGCGTCGATGCCGACGTGCTCTGGAAGATTCGCCGCGAAGCCACCGACCGCTCGCAGCTGATGCAGACGCTGCAGGTGCTCACCGATGTCTATGGCCCGCGGCTCACTGGCTCTCCGCAGCTGAAAGCCGCGATGGAGTGGGTCGTCACACAGACCACCGGCTGGGGCCTGAAGAATGCCCACCTCGAGCCGTGGGACTTCGGTCATCCCGGCTGGACCAACGAACGCCTGTCGATTCACATCGTCTCGCCGGTGAAGGATGCGCTGGTGGCCGAGGCCCTGGCGTGGACGCCGGGCACCGCCGGCCCGGTGACCGCTGACACGATGATGCTCGAGCTGCCGACGCGCCCGACGCAGGCCCAGCTCACGCAGTTCTTCGACGCGCAGCGCGCCCGCGTGAAGGGGCGCATCGTGCTCGTCGGCGCCCCGCAGAAGGTGGACGTCACCATCGTGCCGCCAGCCAAGCGCCGCGAGGATGCCGAGGTGCGCGCACAGTTCGAGCGCGACACGCCGGCAGGCGGTGGTCCGCCGCAGATGCCCGCGGCCCCGAACGGGGACGTGGTGCCGCCGGCTCGCGTGGCCGAGCAGCTCGATGCCTTCCTCGTCAGTGCCGGTGCGGTGGCACGCATCAATGACGCCGGTCGCGACCACGGACAGATTCGCGCCTTCAACAACCGCACGTTCGACATCAACAAGGCCGTGCCGACGGTGGTGATGCGCAACGAAGACTATGGCCGCGTGTGGCGCCTCATGGCGACCGGCCGCACCGTCCAGCTCGACATGCACATCGTCAATCAGATGCACCCCGAGGGACGCACGCAGCACAACGTGGTGGCCGAGATTCCCGGCACCGACAAGGCGGCCGAGGTGGTCATGCTGGGCGGGCACCTCGATGCGTGGCACTCGGCGACCGGCGCCACCGACAACGCGGTCGGCTCGGCCACGATGCTCGAGGCCATCCGCATCCTGCAGGCCATCGGCGTGAAGCCCCGCCGCACCATCCGCGTCGCCCTGTGGGGCGGCGAAGAGCAGGGCCTGCTCGGCTCGCAGGCCTATGTGAAGCAGCACTTCGGCACGGCGGAAAATCCGAAGCCCGAGTTCGCCGGCTTTGCCGGCTACTTCAATATCGACTCGGGCACGGGCCGGGCGCGGGGGATGACGGTGTTCGGCCCGTCCGACGCCGCACGCATCCTGCGCGAGGCCACGGCGCCGTTTGCCGACAACGGGTTCCTCGGGGCCAATGCCACGAGCAGCCGCCGGCGTGGCGGTTCCGACCACACCTCGTTCAACGCAGCCGGTCTGCCCGGCATCGGCGTCAGCCAGGACCCCATCGAATACGGCACGCACACATGGCACACGAACCTCGACACCTACGAACGGGTCATCGAGGACGATGCGAAGCAGAGCGCGATGGTGATTGCGGCGGCGGTGTATCAGCTCGCGATGCGCGACCAGCTGCTGCCGCGCCTCGAGGGTGCAGCACTGCCCAAGCTGCCCACGCAGTAACGGAACCGCAGGGGGCGGGTCGTCGCAGACCCGCCCCGGTCACCTTCCGGTCAGGCCACACGCGGCCTGACACCGACCGCACGCACTTACCGCTGATAGAGGCGTGGCGTCGTGAATGTCGAAATCGAGTGCGTATCGTCGAACGCGATGGCGGCCTTGTAGAACTCTTCCATCACATCGGGCACCCACAGCCCGAGCTCGGTGTCGCGGCGGAACGTCACAAACACATTGGCCCTGACGATGGGGTCGGCGGCGGTCATGGCGGTCTTGACGACGACGCCAGTGCTTGACTCGATCCAGATGTGACCGGTAAGGGCGAGATCCTTGCCACGCGAGGTCTTGATGAGTGTGGGCCGGGCCTTTTCGATGTAGGCCAGCCGTTCGACCGCGCGCCCGGCGATGACTTCGTCGCCGGCGGCCTTGAACTCGAAGCGCTCGCGCACCTGCGGGTGCAGCAGCATCATGCCGAACATGGGAATGTTGATGGAGCGCTGCACATTCCCCACGTCGTAGCGGTGGCTTTCCTGGTGAACCGCCGTCGCTTCGTCAAACGCCTCGGCGCTGCCCGTCTTCAACAGGCGCACCAGCCGATCGTCGCGATCGCGCAGTTCCGTGCCGTTCACCCAGTGCAGGTCGCGATAGGGTACCCAGCCGCGGCCCGCACCGGCCTGGACGAGCACGTAATCACTGCGGGTCACAGTGCGTCGCTGCGTCCCGCCGGGGATCATGCCGCCACCGGGGTTGGCGCGTGTGAGACTCGAGCCGGTGTGCACGGGTCGCTCGAGCCACTGGACGTTTTCCTCATCGAGCGCCAGGGCCCAGTACTCCTGCTCGTACTCGACGACATATCGCGACGCCAGATCGACAAGGTCGCGTACGGCGCGGTTCTGCCGTGCGTGCAGCACGGGCACGCAGGCGGCGAACACCAGCAGGACGACGACACCTGACCGCACACGACGAAGCACGGGCGCATGATACACCCGCGGGTGCACGGGTCCCTCCTCGGGTCTGCGGGCCCCCCGGGTCTGCAGGCCGGAACGATAAGATGGAAGGCTCGTGCTGCGCAATCAACTCGTTCCCACGCTGAGGCTGGCTGTGCCGGTCATCCTCGCCGAACTTGGCTGGATGGGCATGGGGCTGGTCGACACGCTCATGGTCGCGCCGCTCGGGCCGGCGGCTATCGCCGCCACGGCCGTCGGCAATTCACTGCATCTCGGGTTTGCCATCTTCGGCATGGGGCTGCTGCTCGGCCTCGATACGCTCGTGGCCCAGGCCTACGGCGCAGGCGAGCGGGCCCTCTGCCGGCGATGGCTGACCACCGGCCTGCGCCTGGCGCTGGTCACGACCGTCCCGATGATGGTGCTGCTCGGGGGACTGTGGTGGCTGTCGCCCTCGATGGGATTCCACCCCGAGACGCAGCCGCTGCTGCAGGGCTACCTGGGCATCCTCATCCTGAGCACGCCCGCCCTGCTCGTCTATGCGGCCCTGCGCCGGTATCTGCAGAGCACGAGCCATGTCACGGTGGTCATGGTCACGCTGGTGACGGCCAATCTCGTGAACTTCGTCGCCAACTGGGCCTTCATCAACGGTCACCTGGGCCTGCCGGCCCTCGGGGTCACCGGCGCGGCGTGGGCCACGCTCACCGCCCGCATGTATATGGTCGCCGTGCTGGCGCTCACGGTGTGGCTCAGTGACCGGCAGGTGCCGGCAGCCACCGCCACCACACCCCCGGCCCCGATGCACCGTCTGCTGTCGCTGGGGCTGCCGGCGGCATCGACGGTCACGGCCGAGGTGGGCATCTTCTCGCTGCTGACCGCGCTGGCCGGGCAACTGGCCCCGGTCTCAACCGCCGCGCATCAGATTGCGCTGAATATGGCGGCGATGGTCTTCATGGTGCATCTCGGTCTGGCCTCGGCCGGTGCGATCCGCGTCGGCCACGCCATCGGGGCACGCAACTTTACCGACGCACGGCACGCCGGGTGGACGGTCATCGTCATGAGCGTGAGCCTGTCGATCGTCACAGGCGCGGTCTTCCTGCGGTATCCCGAGGTGCTCATCGGGGTGTATACGACCGAGGCCGGCGTCGTGCAGCTGGCCTCGCAACTGCTGGCCATTGCGGCGCTCTTCCAGATCTTCGACGGCCTGCAGGGGGTCACGACCGGCACGTTGCGCGGGCTGGGCGATACCCGCACGGCGATGGTCTCGAATCTCACGGCGTTCTGGCTCATCGGCGCGCCGGTAAGCTACGGCCTGTGCTTCGGCCTCGGCTGGGGCGCACCCGGCCTCTGGTGGGGCCTGCTGCTCGGCCTCGTCCTCACCAGTATCGTGCTGCTGTCGGTGTGGACGCGCACCGTGCGTCAGCGCACCCTCAGCGGCGACTGACGCACCGGCCGGTCAGCGCTGACCGGCCACCAGCGCCCGCACGTCATGCAGCACGCCGCCCCGCATCACCTGCCGGACGCGCCGCAACTGCCTGATGTCCTCGAGCGGATTGCCGTCGACCACGATCAGATCAGCCAGCTTGCCCGCTTCGATCGTCCCGAGGTCGGCACTGATGCCGAGCGCTTCGGCCGGTACCGCCGTCGCCGTGCGGATGACCTCGGCCGGCGTGAGACCGCCGCGCACATAGTGCTCGAGCTCGAGCAGCAGCGAGATGCCATAGGGATTGATCGGCGAGTCGGTGCCGGCGATGACGCGTCCACCACCGCGGACCAGCGCGTGCACCAGCTGCTCCTGCGGCACCACCAGCGCTTCGCGCGCGGCCAAATCGGCCGGAGGCGCGCCTGTCTGTCTGAGCGCGCGTGATGCGGCCAGCGAGTCGGGCGCGAGGCGCTGCAGGCGTTCATCCTCGAGCCATGCACCGTCACGCAGTGTCAGCACCTGATGCCCGCCCTGAATGCCGATGGTCGGCGTCAGTGTCATACCCGACGCCGTCAGCAGCTCGATCACATCGCGATAGCTGCGCCGCGTTTCGCTCATCTTCGGATTGAAGCCGCGCCGGCTGGTGCCCCGCACATGCTCGACACCGTCGGCACCGAAGGCCACCGCCGGATACAGCTCATGCGATGTCACCGGCATGCCGGCCCGATGGGCGGCCGCAATAACCCGACGCTGCAGCAGGTCAGGCAGCCGCACGTACGACTTGATGAGGTCGAAGCCCAGCGTCTGCGCACGAGCGACATAGGCGTCGATATCCGCGCCGCCGTCGAGGGCCACGCCACCCGAGTAGTAGATGCGCGTGCCGTCGATGGGCTCGCCCGTCAGCAGCAGCCTCGGCCCCAGTCGGCGACCCGACGCGATCGCTTCGCGATCTTCCAGGGCCTCGAAGGCATTGGCCGCCGGATTCCTGACCGTGGTGATGCCGAACGACAGCCACAGGCGGCCCAGGGCTTCCCCGGCATCCTTCCGCAGGTGCGTGTGACTCTCGATGAGGCCCGGCAGCACCGTGCCTGCGCCGGCGTCCACGACCCGTCCCTCGTGGCCCCCGTCCCGATGCGGCCGCACGTCGCGGATGCGATCGCCGTCGATCACCACGTCCACGTCTGTGCGCAGCGTCGTGTCGCGCGCATCGAACAGGCGCGCCGCATGAATCGTCGTCACACCGGTGGTGCGCGGAGCGGTCACCGTCAGGGCAGGACGAATGGTGTGCACGTCGCCCGACACGGTGTCGACCACCTTGAGCGCGTCGGCGGTCTGATACAGCACATGGCGCGAATCGCCGGCCCACGACGGCGAACTCGCGAGATCGGCCGTGACCCGACGCACCGACCCGAGCGGCGCCCCGTCGCGCCCCACCGGGAAGATGCTGACACTGCCGTCGACAATCGCCACCATCTCCCGGCCGTCAGGTGACCACACCGGTCCGAGGTTCTGCCGCATGCCGATCGACGTGTGCGGCAGCGGATCGATCCAGCGATCGGGACTGAAGGCATCACGGCCGTCGACCGAGGGCGAGGGCTCGACCTGCACCCACAGCACCTGATTCGTGCCTTCACGGAACCGTGTCGAATAGGTGCGCAGGGCCGACATCACCACGGCGCGCCCGTCGGGCGACCAGCTCGGCTTGCCCGGTTCATTCAGGCGGCCGTGAGCCGTGCGGGCCTCGCCACTGGCCACGGTCACGACGCGCAGCTGCGAGTCAGGATCGAGGAAGGCCACGCGGGTGCCGTCGGGCGAGTAGGTGGGCAGCGATCCGGCCTCAGCCAGGCGCCGGTCCTGTCCCGATCGCAGATCGCGAATCCACAGATCCATCTGCCCGCCGCGATCCGACGAAAACACCAGCGACTGGCCATCGGGGGCCCACGCGGGATTCATCTCGACCGCGGCGTCATCCGTCAGGCGCTGCGGCACCGGCTCGGCCTCGGTCAGCGACACCAGCCACAGATCACCGAGCGCCACGAACGCGGCACGCTGCCCGTCGGGCGCCATCACCGGCTGCATCACACCACGCACCGGCTGCGCACGGTCATACTGCGTCACCGAACGACGCGGCACAAAGCCGTCCCTCGCAAACGAGACCTGGGCCGCGAAGGGCACCACGGCGGCAGCCCCTCCAGCACGCGGGCGACGCCTGACCTCTCCACTCGCGGTGTACCAGATCTGCCCGGCCCCGTCCCACGTCGGGCGGAAGGGAAACACATCCTCACCGGCATCTGAGATCGCGCGGCCGTCCACCATGAGCCGGCTCGAGGCGCCCGCGACTGACACATGCGCCATCGACCGCCCGTCAGGTGACCACGACGGCGAGTGCGCCACATCACGGTCGGCCACCACGAGTCGCTCAGCCCCACTGTCGACACGCCGCGCATAGATGCCTCGGCCCTCGCGGTCTGAGACAAACGCGATTTCGCGTCCATCAGGCGACCAGGCCGGCATGCTGTCATTCGCCGGATCGGTCGTCAGTCGCGTGACAGCCCCCGTGGCCAGCGTGAGCATCCAGATGTCATAGTGCCCGCTGCGGTCGGAGGAAAATGCCAGTCGCGTGCCGTCAGGCGACCAGTGCGGCTCGCGATCGTCGAACGGACCGGCGGTGACTTCGGCGAGGCCCGATCCGTCGGCGTTCATCACCCACAGATGCCATGTGTCCTTCAGGTACGCCTGGAAGGCGACGCGCCGGCCATCAGATGACCATGCCGGGGCGTGCGCGTCGTACCCGTCGGGCAACAACCGTCTCGCTTCGCCGCCCCCGGCATCGACGGACCACAGCACGCCGAGCAGATCGATCATCACCGTGCGGCCATCGGGCGACGGTGCCGCAGCCATCGATGTGCCTTCACGCAGGGTGACCCGCACCTCGCGGCGGGCGTCCTGCGCCAGCAGCAGCCCACTCAGCGCACACAGCATCGCTCCAGCCACCCAGACCATCCGTCGCATCGCCACTCTCCTCACGCGGTCGTGCGCCACACTCACACGCCTGGCACGGGCGGTGCCCCGGCCACGGGCAGAAACAACGGGGCCCCCGGGCCGGTGGGCCAGCCCATCCAGACCCACAGCACCAGCATCAGCATCCACGCCACCAGATTCACCAGCGTGTAGGGCAGCATCATTGCCGTCAGCGTGCCGATGCCGGCCTTCGGCTCGTAACGCTGCAGGAACATGAGCACCAGGGGGAAGTTCGAGGACAGGGGCGTGATGATGTTCGTCAGACTGTCGCCCACGCGATAGGCCGTCTGCGTCAGCTCGGGCGAGTAGCCCAGCAGCATGAACATCGGCACCAGCACCGGCCCGAGCAGCGCCCACTTGGCCGAGGCTGATCCCAGAAACAAATCGATGACACACGTCAGCAGCATCAGGCCCACGAGCAGCGGAATCGGTCCGAGGCCGAGGCCCTTCAGCCAGCCCGCTCCGGCCACAGCCGTCACCACACCGAGGTTCGACCACGCGAACAGCGCCACAAACTGCGCGATGAAGAAGACCACCACAAGGTAACCGCTGACCAGCGCCAACGTGTCCTGCATGGCGGCATACGCATCGGTATCGCGACGCACCGTGCCGACGATGCGTCCGTAGACCAGGCCGGGAATCAGCCCGAACAGGAACAGGAAGAACACAAGGCCGCGCAGGAACACTGAATTGACAAGGCTAGGCGACTTGGCATCGCGCAGCATGCCATCGGCGGGCCAGAGTCCGGCGACGACCATGGCCACAAGCACCAGCGTCACCAGCAGTGCGGCACGAAGACCTCGCCTTTCGAGTGGCGACAGCGGCACGGCCGCATCGGCCACAACGGCCCCCGTGTAGCGCCCGAGCCGTGGCTCGACCAGACGCTCGGTGACCAGCGCCCCGGTCACGGTCACCAGCGGCACTGATGCGGCGAGAAAGAAATAGCTCGCCACCCCGGTCACCGAATAGTCGGGATGAATCAGCCGCGCCGCTTCCTGTGTGATGCCGGCCAGCGTGAAGTCGGTGGGCGACAGCAGCAGATTCGCGGCGAATCCACCCGACACACCGGCGAAGGCGGCGGCCAGCCCGGCCAGCGGATGCCGGCCGGCCGCATGAAACAGCGAGGCACTGAGCGGCAGCAGCAGCACGTAACCCACATCGCCCGCCGTATGCGACATCGCGCCCGCGCACACCACGCCCCACGTCAGCCCCCGGCCGTGCGCGGCCCCGATGATGAGGCGCACGGTGGCCCCCAGCAGCCCGCTGCGCTCGGCCACCGACAGGCCCAGCATGCTGACCAGCAACGGACCCATCGGCCCGAAGCCCGTGAAGTTGGGGACAACGTTGAGAATCAGCCGCTGCAGACCCTCCACCGACAGCAGGTTGACGACCGCCACCGATTTTCCTGTGAGGGGATGTGCCACCGCCACCTGCATCGCCGACAGGACGGCCGACAGCGTCATCACCGCGGCCGACAACAGCACAAACAGCGTGGCCGGATGCGGCAGCGCATTACCGGCACGCTCGACACGTACCAGCATCGAGGCCAGCCAGCCGTCTGCCGCAAACGACCCGCGTGCGTCACTCATGCCTCTGCCTCACGCAGCACCCGGGCCGCCGTCATCACTACTGCGCGGCAGAAGTCAGCCAGCGTCGCCTGCAGCGCCGCAAAGCCGTCGCTGCGGGTGAATCGCGCTTCCTCCATGTAGAGCGCACGATTGAGTTCCACCTGCAGGCTGTGGCGTCCGTCAGCCGGGGCACCGAACGTGGCAACCAGATGCCCGCCCTGATACGGGTCATTCACCTGCGTCCGCAGGCCGGCCTCGCGGAACCACTCGGCGGCCCACTGTGTCAGCGCCGGAGACGCCGTCGTCCCCCGCCGGTCACTGACCACCACATCGGGACGCATCGCCCCGGCATCAACATTCATGGCGTTACCGCGTGATTTCATCGAATGCGCGTTGATATGCACGACATGGCCGTGCTGCCGCACGGCACGCGTTAACGCATCGGCCACCGCCGCGCGATAGGGCCGGTAGTGCCGAACCAGCCGGGCCATCACGGCCTCAGTGCTCAGCGGTTCGGCGTACATCGGCACGCCGGGCAGCGCCAGTCGCCTGATGAGCCCCATCCCGCGGCGCGAGTAGTCGGTCGGCGCCAGCGGGTGCGGCCACGGCGACGCCAGCAGTGCAGGGTCGATGTCATCTTCGCTGCGGTTGGCGTCAATGTAGGCGCGCGGAAACGTCGCCCGCACCAGCGTGCCGCCGGTCGCAGGCGCGCCGGCCCACAGTTCGTCGACAAAGGCGTCCCACGACGTCAGGATTGATTCGCGGGACGCCATCGGCGTGAAGTCGGCAGGCCACTGCATGCCGCTATGCGGTGAATCGACCACGAGCGGCGCCGCCGGCACGGTGGGCGGGATCACGACCACCGGGTCGGCGACGCGCATGTCAGTCACCAGCGGCCGTCCTATTTCGGAATCGGCTTCAGGGCCGGAAACACCGCGCCGGCCCCCACCAGTTCCTTCACCAGCCCAGGCAGCTTGCCCATCGCGGCATTGGCCTGATCGATCACCAGCGGCATCGCCGCCCTGGCCTCGCGAATCTGCATCAGCTGCGTCGTCGTCGGCACCGACGTCGAGCCCATGATGGCGTTCTTGAGCTGACCGATGCGGCCGCGCACATTCTGTGCGTTGCCAAAGCCACCACCGGCCAGCCCCAGCCGGCCGCGCGCTACCTCGAGTTCCTTCTGCACCGACTCCATCGAGGCCTTCGCCGAAGCCGAGAGCGTCTGTCCGCGTGTCTGTGTCTGCAGCTGCTGGAACTGCGCCCAGGCCTGCTGCACGACAGCGGCGGCATCGTTGGCGGCCTGCTGCATCTGATGCAGATCGCTGGCCGTCTCGAACCACGTGCGCCGGTCAGCCTCGCTGATCGCAATATCGGGATCGCCCTTGACGGTCACCGTCACCGGCGCCGCATCACGGCCGTCCACCGTCAGCGTGGCCCGATACGCACCGGGCAGCACGAACGGGCCGTTGTTGCCGCCCCCGCCGAATCCACCACCACCGCCTCCGCCCTGCCCGTTGGCCCCAGGGGGAGGCGGCACGGGCCGCAGCGGCTGAATCCGCAGATCCCACTTCACGATGTTGAGCCCCGCGACGGACTGCCCCTTCACGGCATCGCCGCTCAGCTCGCGCACCACGCGGCCACCCGCATCACGAATGGTCCACTTCACATCCTTCGCGTCCGCCTTCAGGCGATACGCCAGCGTCGCCCCGGGCGCGGGGTTCTGCCCCAGGAACAGTCGGTCGCCCTCGAAGCCCTTCATCTGATCATTGGCCTGATTGAAGGCCACCGCCGGGTCGGGCTCGAACGCCACAGCGGCCGCGTCGCCGCCCCGGCCCCACTGCTGAATGATGCCCACGTCGTCCAGAATCCAGACGCCGCGCGCGTGCGTGGCCAGAATCAGGTCGTTATCACGCGGGTGCTGCTTGATCTCATAGATCGGCATCGTCGGCAGGTTGGCCTTGAGCCGCGTCCACTGCCCGCCCCGGTTCCACGACACCCACAGGCCCGTCTCGGTGCCGAGATACAGCAGGTCGGGCACCTTCCGATCCTCGGCCAGCGACCGCACCACTTCCCCCTTCGGCAGGTTCGACACGATCGAACGCCACGTATTGCCGAAGTCGGTCGTCATGAAGACATACGTGCCGTAATCGCCGCCGCGGTGACCGTCGAACGCCACATACGCCGTGCCGGCCGCCGCTCTCGACGGCAGCACATCCGACACATACGTGAACTTCGGCACGCCGGGAATCTTCGCCGTCACATTGCTCCACGTCTTGCCGCTGTCCTGCGTCACGCTAACGACGCCGTCATCGCTGCCCACCCAGACGACGCCAGCCCGGGCTGCCGACTCTTCGAGGGTGACGATATTGCCGAACGACCCCACACCGTCGTGTTTCGCGATCTTGATGTCCTTCCCGGCGACGCCCATGATCTCAAGCGACTCGCGCTCGGTGTTGGTCGTCAGGTCGGGGCTGATCGGCAGATAGCTGACGCCACGGTCACTCGACTTGAGCACCACATTCGCACCGATGTAGATCGTCTTGGAATCAAACGGCGACAGCTGCATCGCCGTGTCCCAGTTGAACCGGTAGGTCGTCGACGGCTCGAGCGGCTTCTGCTCGGGCGGCTCGGGGCGCACGACCGTGCGCTCGTTCGTCGTGCGATCGACGCGGTTCATGCGCCCGTCCTGCGACTCGGCGTACACGGTGCGGGCATCGTTGGGGTCCATCAGCGGCTGGAACCCGTCGCCGCCGTTGATCACATACCAGTCGTCATTGGTGATGCCGCTGTTGGTGCGCACCGCGCTCGGGCCGCACCAGGTGTTGTTGTCCTGCAGCCCGGCGCACACATGGTAGGGCGTCTGCATGTCGAACTCGACATGGTAGGCCTGCGCCAGCAGCAGGTTCGGCAGAAACACCCAGGTGGCCGACGCGTCGTACGACAGCGCCAGACCGCCGTCGTTGCCCAGGATGATGTGGCGCGGATTGGCCGGGTTGATCCACATCGCATGATGATCGACATGGATGCGCTCGGCACCGTCCTCACGGAAGGTGCGCCCCCCGTCATCCGACACGTGCAGCGACACGCCCAGCACATAGATGCGCGAGTCGGTCTGCGGGTCGATCCGGATTTGGCTGAAGTACATCGGCCGCGGATTCACACTGCTCAGCTTCCGCCACGACGCCCCGCCATCGTCTGTGCGATAGACGCCGCTGTCGGTCGCGTGTTCGATGCGGGCGTACAGCACGTTCGGGTTGCGCCGGTAGATGTCCATGCCGATGCGGCCCTTCGGCCCGGCGGGCAGTCCGGCTTCGGCTTTCGCCCACGTCTGTCCGGCATCGGTCGACTTCCAGATCGTGCTGCCGGGCCCGCCACCGTTCATGCCCCACTGCGCACGGCGGCGCTGGTAGGTCGCGGCATACAGCGTCTTGTTGTTGGCCGGGTCCATCACCAGTTCGGTGGCCCCGGTGTCGTCATCCACATGCAGCACCCGCGCCCACGTCAGACCGCCATCGGTGGTCTTGTAGACGCCGCGCTCGCCACCCGCCGCCCACAAATCGCCCAGTACCGCCACATAGACCACGTTGAAGTCGACCGGATCGACGATGATGCGGGCGATCTGGCGGCTCACCTTGAGTCCCATGTGCTTCCAGTGACGACCGCCATCGGTCGACTTGTAGACGCCGTCGCCCCATGAACTGCTCTGCCGGTTGTTGTTCTCGCCCGTACCGACCCACACGAGGTTGGCATCGGTCGCCGCGATGGCCAGATCGCCCACCGATGAACTGCCCTCATGATCGAAGACCGACGTGAACGTCGTGCCGTTGTTCACCGTCTTGTAGACGCCGCCCGTAGCCGTGCCTACATAAAAGGTCGACGGATCACTCTCGAGCACGGCCACGTCATCGACGCGCCCTGACGGGGCGGCCGGCCCGATGGCGCGGAACGCCAGCCGATCGAGCGGACCGCTGCCCGGTGAGTCGGTGGTGACAAACGGCGTCGGCCGGGGAGGCGCCTGCGCGAGCAGGCCCGTGCCCAGTGCGGCCATGGCACCGGCGAACAGCAGGATGTGTCTCTTCATGGGGCGTGCGGTCCTCTCGTGCGTGTGATGCCTGGGGTGTGCCGGTTACTTCTTCTCGCTGGCTTCGTCGAAGGACAGTCCCAGGACGAACGGCAGATTGATGCGGGGATTCGGCCCGACATAGTCTTCGAAGCCCTTGAGGGCCGGCAGCTTCTGCAGCTCTTCCTTCGACTGCCCCGACGCCACGGCACGGCGTCCGGCCTCGAGCAGCGCGGTCAGATAGTCGCGGAAGGCCAGCACGCCGGCCCGTTCCATGCGCGGCGTCTGGTTCATCGCATGGCCGGCGATGAACACGGTGTCGGCCGATGCGGTCTTCGCCACGCGCTCGAGCAGCACAATCCAGTTGTCGATGCGCGCCCCCGCGGCGCGGTCAATGTTCGGATGCGCATGGTTGAACATCAGGTCGCCGAGATGGATGACGTTCGCCTGCTGGAAGGTCACCACCGAATCGCCGCTCGTGTGGCCCGGGCCATAGTGGCGCATCTCGATGCGCTCGTTGCCGAACGACTCGGTCCAGCTGTCGGTGTAGGTGACGTCCGCAATCGCCTGCTGGGCCAGCGTGTTGGCCTGCTCGGCCACCGTGCGCTGCCACTTCGCGCAATTGGCATGCGCCACGATGCGTTTCACCAGGGGCTTGAATGCCATGTTGCCACCGGTGTGATCGCCGTGGTGGTGCGTGTTGAGCAGCATGGCAATGCCCTTCGGGGCCAACTGCTTCAGGCCAGCCACGCACAGCTCGGCGGTGTTCATGAACTGGCTGTCGACCGCCACGGCGCCATCCGCATTCACCAGATAGCCGATGGTGCCGCCCTGCCCGGTGAAGTACCCGACTCCGCGGCGAATCTCGTTGAAGGTGGTGATCGGCGGCGCCTGGGCCGCAGGGGCCTGCGCGCCGAGCGGCAGGCGTCCCAGCACAACACCAGCGGCGGCGGCGGTCGACGTGGCAACAAAGTGACGACGATTCATGACGGGCTCCTTCGTGAGAGACGACGCCCGAGGGGGCGTCTGTGTCGTTCAGTGACGGTCAGCGACGGTTCAGATAATCGATCGTCAGCGACGTGAGCGCACGCACGCCCACGGGCAGCGCCGACTCATCGGCAAAAAAGAGCGGCGAGTGATTCTGCGCCGCTGTGGCCTCGCCGCCCGGAGGCGTGACGCCGAGAAAGAAGAACAGGCCCGGCACCTGCTGCTGGAAGTAGGAAAAGTCTTCGGCCGTGCCCGTCATCGGGGCTTCACTCACGCGGTCATCCCCTGCGGCACGCCGCAGCGAGGGCAGCATCTGCCGGGTCAGCTCCGGATCGTTCTGCGTCACGGGATACCCGAGCCCCCACGTCACCGTCGCCGACCCACCGGCAGCGGCGGCATAGTTGGTCGCCATGTCGGTGATGCGCTGCCGAATCTTCGTGCGCTCGCCCTCATCGAAGGCGCGGACGGTGCCCACGATTTCCGCCGAGTCGGGAATGATGTTCGAGCGGTTGCCGCCGGAAAACTTCCCGACGGTGACCACCGCCGGTGCCTGCGAGATATTGACGGCGCGCGACACGATCGACTGCATCGACGTCACCAGCTGCGCCCCGATCACGATCGGATCGACGCCGCCCCACGGCACAGCCCCGTGCGTCTGCTTGCCGTTGATGACGATGGTGAACTCGTCGGCGCTGGCCATGAGCGGGCCCGAGCGATAGCGGATGGTACCTGCGGTGAAGGGAAACACGTGCAGACCGAACACGGCATCGACCTTCGGGTTCTCGAGTACGCCGGCCTTCACCATCGGCTCGGCACCGCCCGGCCCCTCTTCGGCCGGCTGGAACAGGAACTTGACGGTGCCCGCCAGCTCGGCCCGGTGCCGGGCCAGCACGGTCGCCGTGCCCATGAGAATGGCCATGTGATTGTCGTGACCGCACGCATGCATCACGCCGGTCTCCTGGCCGTTCCACGTGACCTTCTGCGTCGACTTGAAGGGCAGGTCGACCTGCTCGGTCACCGGCAGCCCGTCCATATCGGCGCGCAGGGCCACTACCTTGCCGGGGCGTCCGCCTTTCAGCACGCCGACCACGCCCGTGCCGCCGACGCCGGTCTGCACCTCCATGCCCAGCGAGCGCAGGTGCTCGGCGATGACGCGCGACGTGCGCGTCTCCTGCAGCCCCAGTTCGGGAAACTGATGGAAGTCGCGGCGCCAGGTGACCACCTGGGGAAGAATTTCCGTGATCGTGCGATCGACCGCGGGCGTCGCCGGCGTGCCGGCGGCAGTCTGTGCCTGGCTGGCCAGGGGAGCGGACACGGTGAGGCCGAGGGCGAACCCCGCCAGGTACATGCGCATGCTGTGCCTCCTGAGGCTCCGCATTCTACTACCCGCCTGCGCGGGGCACCGAGTGATCTGTGCGCGGGCGTTTCCGGCGAGGCAGCGGACCGCTAGCCGATCTTCCGGCCGAGCCAGGTGAACGGGCCTCCGGGACTTCTCTCGGGGGGAGCCTGACCCACCATGTCCTTGGCCGCATACTTCGCGCTGACCTGCCACACAAAATCCATCTCGGACATGATGGCCCCGAGGGCCATGCGCGACTCGATGACGAGCAGCACCGACGCATACAGCATGAACACCGACCCGAGCAGGCCCAGCCCGGCGGCGACCCACGTGAACGACCGGGCCGCTGCCGAGACCACCGCAATGGCCACGCTGCTCGAAATGAACGTGCACAGCGCCGCATAGAACGCCACCATCGCGCGCTGCAGCAGGCGTGCACGGGAGGTCTGCCGATCGAGCTGTTCGAACACGATGACGCGGCGCTCTTCCCACAGAGGATCATCCTCGCGGCTGCGCGACAGGGCCTCAAAGCGCTCTGACAGGGTCCGCACGCGGTCGACCACGCGCCCCATGCGGGTGCTGGTCGAGAAGATGAGCGCCCCGCATGCGGAAATCAGCACGGCTGGCGTGATCATCGCCGTCAGCACGGCGAGGGCGTTCTGGGGGCTTTCGAGACGCGACAGCCAGTCCATCCGCTGATTGTACAATCCGGCGCATGCAGGCCATTGTTGTCCGTCAGCACGGGGCACCCGAGGTGCTTCAGCTCGAGACGCTGCCCGATCCCGTCGCCGGTTCCGGAGAGATTCGCGTGCGGGTGGCGGCCATCGGCGTCAACCCCTACGACACCTACATGCGCGCCGGCGGCTACGCCAATGCGCCCGACTGCCCCTACATTCCCGGGGCTGACGCCGCAGGCGTCATCGACCAGATCGGCCCCGGCGTGACGGGCCTGTCGGTCGGCGAACGCGTCTATGTGGGCGGCACCGCCGCCGGGAAGTCACACGGGGCGTATGCGTCGCTGGTGGTCTGCCGTCCGACGCAGGTGCATGCCCTGCCGGCCCATCTGACGTTCGCCCAGGGCGCTGCGATCCATGTGCCCTACGCGACGGCGTGGCGCGCCCTCTTCGGCCGCGCGCAGCTCAAGGCGGGCGAGACGGTCTTCGTGCACGGCGGCAGCGGCGCAGTCGGGCTCGCCACCATTCAGATCGCCCGCGCGGCCGGTCACACCGTCGTGGCGACCGCGAGCACGCCCGAGGGCACCGCCCTGGCCCAGCAGGCCGGGGCCGCGCATGTCTTCAACCACCGCACGCCGGGCTACCTCGACCAGGTCGCGGCGGCCCTGCCCGGTGGCCCCTCTGTCATTGTGGAAATGCTCGCCAACGTGAACCTCGACCACGACCTGACCCTGCTCGCCAGGCACGGCCGCATCGTGGTGGTGGGCAACCGCGGACGCATCGAGATCGACCCGCGGAAAATCATGGGGAAGGAAGCCGGCGTCTACGGCATGGCGTTGTGGAACCTGTCCGAAGACGAGCTGGCCGGCATTCACGGCCAGCTGGCGGCGGGACTGGCCGGCGGCGCGCTGTCGCCGGTCGTGAACGTCGAGCTGCCACTGGCCGAGGCCCCGCGGGCACACGCGCTCATCATGGAGCCAGGCGCGCGCGGCAAGATTGTGCTGGCGCCCTGACGCGGCTACTTGCCGCTCACCCGGGCCAGTTCTTCGTCGATCACCTGCTTGAAGACTTCGAAGGGCTGCGCGCCCACCAGCGGCCGTCCGTTGATGAACAGGCTCGGCGTCGAGTTCACACCCAGGCCTTCGCCCTGATCCAGATCGGCGGCCACCTTCGACGTGTACTTGCCGCCATCGAGACACTGATCGAACGCCGACTGATCGATGCCGAGCGTCGATGCGGTCTTCTTGATCTGATCCACCTGCAGGGCCGACTGGTTGGCGAAGAGCCGCGCGTGCATCTCCCAGTACTTGCCCTGATCGCCCGCGCAGCGGGCCGCCTCGGCGGCCTTCGGCGCCTGTGCGTGACTCGGCAGCGGGAAGTCCTTGAACACCCGGCGCACCTTGCCCCCGTACGTCTTCATCACACGGTCCATCGTCGGAGTGACGCGCGCACAGAACGGGCACTGATAGTCGGAAAACTCGACGATCGTAATGGGCGCATCCGCAGCCCCCTCGGCAGGATCTCCGGCCGACACGTCCACCGACACGCGGGGCGGCTCGAGCATGACCTTCACCCCGGCAGCCGACGTGCTGCGCAGCGCATCCACCAGCTTTGCGCGTGCCTGCTGTGTCCGCTGGCTCTGCAAAAAGGCCTCAATCGCCGGGCGCAGTTCGTCCATCGACCGCCCCTGCGCCCGATCCTTGTTCTCTTCGTAGAACTGACGGATGTCCGCATCCGTCACCGGCTGCGCCGCCTTGCCCAACTCCCGTGCCGAATAGTCGTCGACTGACAGGTTGGCCGCCTTGGCCGCCTCGGCGATGAGCGCATCGCCCACCAGCAGGTCGATCATGTTCCGGCGGCTCTGATACATCATCTGCGTGACGCGCGCACGCTCGGCCGCGTCAAATTCCTGCCAGCGGGCGTCGACCTCACTCAGCAGGATGCGGCGTCCGCCCGCCTCGGCCACCACGGGGTCGGCCGCCGTGCCGGCCGCGGGGCCGGATGGCGTCTGTGCGGAGGCCGACGGGTCCTTGCAGCCGGAGGCGAGCACGGCCAGGCACACCACGAGCACGGGAAGACGCATCAGGGACATGTCACGAGCATAGCGCATCAGGCGGGCGTTCCCCCGGGGCCACGGCTCCCCGGGGCCACCGACGGATCAGGAGCGCCCTCCGAGCCGGCCTGGACCGGGGCATACCCCGGGCAGTGGCGCACCGGCAGCACCGGGTACCGACGAAAACGTGGGTCGTCAAACGCCCGCCGGCACAGATAGAACCGCGACCGGGCCGCATCGATCACCTGGCAGTGCGCACACGTCGCGCAGCGTCCCGCATCCATGGTGTGTTCCATTGTAGGTCGCACTAGAATGCGGATATGACCCGACTGCGTTCCCACCTGCCGGTGCTGTGCCTGCTGCTGGCGATTGCCGCCGTCGCCCAACCGGCCGTCCATGGCCAGCCGATGTTCCGATCCACCGTGCGCACGGTGCCGATTTACGCCACGGTCATCGACAGCGGTGGCCGTCTGGTACCCGACCTCACACAGGACGACTTCACCGTCTTCGATAACGGCAAGCCGTCCGAAACCGCCCTGTTTTCGAGTGACCCGCAGCCCTTCACCGCTGTCGTCATGCTCGATACGAGCGCCAGCATGACGGCCAACCTCAAGCTGCTCAACCGTGCCGCCGAACAGTTTCTGCTGCGGCTGCTGCCCGTCGACCGCGCGCAGGTCGGCGCCTTTAACGACAAGATTCAGCTGAGCGGCACGTTCACCAACGACCGCGATGCGCTGATTCGCGCGCTCAACGAACTCTACTTCGGCAATCCCACCCGACTGAACGATGCCATCGCCACCAGCCTCGACGCGCTCAAGGCGGTCGATGGCCGCCGCGTCATTCTGGTGTTCACCGATGGGGAAGACACCTCGAGCCGCGAGCGCTTCGGCACCGTGCTCGGCCGCGCCCGCGACGAGGAAGTGATGGTCTACTCGATCGGCCTTGAATCGGAATACTTCAACGGCCTGCGTCCCGTGCGCACGCGCCCGTCACGCGACCTCCGGAAGATTTCCGAGGAAACCGGCGGCGGCTACTTCGAACTGCAGCAGACCGACGAACTGGGCCCGGCATTCGGACGAGTGGCGCAGGAGCTGCGCAGCCAGTACCTCATCGGGTTCACACCGGCGGCGCTCGATGGCAAAGTGCACAAGCTCGAGGTGCGCACCCGCAAGCCGGGCATGACCGTCCGTGCGCGGAAGAGCTTTCTCGCCAGCGGCGACAAGAGCTAACGCGCCGGCAGCAGCCTGACCACCGGCATCCAGGGGGCATCGGCGAGCAGCGCCTCGACCAGCGGCCGATGGCCCCGCGCGTGCACCAGCACCCATGGACCATCGGCGGCCTCGCCCAGCGTGATCTCGAAGCCTTCGGCCGATAGCGCCCGGATGACCGGTGCGGCCGACACCCCTACCGCGACCCACAGCTCCGTGGCCGCGTAGCGCACGGGCGTGCCGAACTCGCCCGCCGCGGCAGCCACGGCAACCCAGGGCCGTCCGGCACTCGGCACCACACCAGGGGCCGCAGGGCCCGAGCGACTCAGCACGTGTCCACCCCGCTGCCACGTCGCGCGCACCACGAGTTCACTCTCAGCGTCGTATCGCTCACCGGCAACGCCCTCGTCTTCCAGTGACACTTCCCGAAGCCGCTCGGGCGTCGGCAGCCCACGCGCAAAGGCGTCGACGGCCCGCTCGTAATCGCGCTGCGACGCATCCTGTGAGACGCGCGCGGCCTGCTGAATCTCGCGCTCGGCCTGCAGGGCCCGGGCCCGCTGCTCGGGATGCAGCGGATTGGCCACAAGAGTCACCACCGCTTCCTCACGAGACGTGGAGGGCAACCGCAGCCACGGCGCGTCCGCGCGTCCATCGCGCGGCGTGCCATCGGGATCGCTGTCGGGCACCGCAATGGCCCCGGCCACGGCCTCACGCAGGGCCGTCGCCAGCCGAGCCGCATCCGTCGACGCCGCCACGGCGCCGCGCCCCTGGGCGCGAAGCACCCCGGGCACACCAGCCGCGAGCCACATCGCACTGGTGGCCAACAGGCAGCGACGGGTCAGGCGCGGCATGGCGTGATTCTATCCAGACGCCGGGCGAAATCGCTCCGCTACAATCGCGGCATGTCTCATCCGGCCTCTGGTGATCGCCCCGCCGGCAACCCCGCATCGACACGGTCGCCCGCGGTGGGCCGCCACGGCATGATCGCCACCAGCCAGCCGCTGGCATCGGCCGCCGGGCTGCGCGTGCTGATGGAGGGCGGCACTGCCGTCGACGCCGCGGTCACCGCCGCTGCCGTGCTGGCCGTCGTCGAGCCCGCCATGAACGGCATCGGCGGCGACCTGTTCGCTCTCGTCTACGACCCAGCCACCTCGGCGGTGTATGGCCTCGACTCGTGCGGCGCTGCCGGGCGGCTGGCCTCGGCCGGAACCCTCAGGGCCCAGGGCCTCACCGAGATGCCCGCAGGGGGGCCGCTCACGGTCACCGTGCCGGGTGTCGTCGACGGCTGGCACCATCTGCTGCAGCGCTTCGGGCAACGCACGCTCGCCGACGCCCTCGCACCGGCCATCCGTCACGCCCACGACGGGTTCCCCGTGGCGGAACTGGCCGCCGCCGAGTGGGACGCCGCCGCCACGCGCCTCGCGGCCGACCCGGCGGCCGCGCGCACGTTCCTGCCCGGAGGACGTGCCCCTGTGCACGGTGCGCTCTTCAGCAACCCCGCACTGGGCCGCAGTCTGGAAGTCCTGGCTCGTGATGGCCGCGACGCCTTCTATCGGGGACCCCTCGCACACGCCATCGTCGACGACCTGCAGCAGCGTGGCGGACTGCTCACGGCCGAGGATTTCGCCGCGCACGCCGCCGCATGGGTCACGCCGCTCCGCGGCACCTATCGCGGCATCGACCTCTACGAGATGCCCCCGAGCACGCAGGGCTTCGTCGCCATCGAGATGCTGAACATCCTCGAGCACGACGACATCGCCGCACTGGGGCACGACAGTGCCGACTACCTGCACCTGCTCTGCGAAGCCAAGCAGATCGCGTTCGCCGATCGCACCGCATTCCTCGCTGATCGCCTCCGCATGCCGCCCGCGGTCCTCGAGCGCCTCGTCTCGAAGGCGTATGCCGCCGAACGCAGGCGTGACATCGACATGATGCAGGCACGCACGCACGGCCCAGCGAGGGTCGCCGACATCGCCGGCCGTGCCCGTCCCGTGCGTGACTTCGCTGGCGAAGATCGGGGCGACACCGTGTATCTCACCGTGGCCGATGGCTCGGGCATGATGGTGTCGTTCATCCAGTCGATCTTCGCGTCGTTCGGGTCAGGCCTCGTCGCCGGAGACACAGGCATCACCCTGCACAACCGCGGTTCTGGCTTCTCGCTTGAGGCCGGGCATCCCAATGAACTCGCACCCGGACAGCGCCCCCTGCACACGCTGGTGCCGGCCATGCTGGTGCGCGACGGGGCCCCCTGGGTCACCTTCGGCGTCATGGGCGGCGACAATCAGGCGCAGGCCCATGTGCAGATCGTGGCCAACCTCGTCGACTTCGGCATGCACATCCAGCAGGCCGGTGATGCGGCCCGCCTGCGGGACCAGGGACACTCGGTCGCCATCGAACGCGGGGTGCCCGCCGAGGTGCGGCAGGCACTGGCCGCCCGGGGACACCTGGTTGTCGACGGCCGCGGCCTGATGGGTGGCTATCAGGGCATCATGCGCGACTCGCACACGGGCGTGCTGCGGGGCGGGTCTGATCTGCGCAAGGACGGCCTGGCCATTGGCTTCTGACCGGTCAGTCATATGATGAGGGCCATCTGGCGTACGTCGTCGAAGGGAGCCACTGATGAATCGCATCGCACTCATGCTGGTGACAGGCGCACTGGTCGTTTCGGTCGCTTGTGGAAAGTCTGACGCCGAGAAGCAGGCGGAAGAGGCGGCCGCCAACCTCGAGAAGGCCAGTGAAGCCCTCTCAAAGGCCGCCGAGGGCAAGGGCTCGGCTGAAGACCTGGCCGAGGGCATGAAGGCCCTCACCGACGCCATGAACGGCGACGGCAAGACCGTCGACCCGGTGTCGTTCCAGTCGCTCGAGGCCCTGCTGCCCAGCCTCTCCGGTTGGGAACGCGATACGCCACGCAGCGAGCGCATGACCTCGCCGGTGGCCTACGCGCAGACCGAGGCCCATTACTCACGCGGTGATGCGTCGCTCGACATCACCATCACCGACTCGGGATTCGCGCAGGCCGTACTCGCCCCGTTTTCGATGATGGCCATGATGGGGATGAACCGCGAATCGCGCGAGGGCTACGAGAAGGGCGTCACCCTGAAGGGTCAACCCGGCTTTGAGGAATGGCGCAACGAAAACCGTGACGGCGAACTCACCTTGCTCGTCGGCAAGCGGTTCCTCGTGGCCGTGAAGGGCAGCCAGTTGCCCGGGGCCGGCACCCTCCAGGACGCCGCCCGCGCCATCGACTTCGGCAAGCTCGCCGCGCTGCAGTAAGTCGGCGCCGCTAGATCTGGAAGCCCGACCGCAACGGGTCGTCGGCGTCCAGCACAAACGTGTGCATCCCGGTCATCCAGGCCTCACCCTCGATGACCGGGATCACCGCCGTGCGCTCCTCCATCCGCTGCAGCCCCGCCACCCGGCCGGTCAGTGTGAGTCCGAGCAGCGATTCCTGCACAAACGGCTGATCGTCAAGCAGCAGCCCCATCTCGGTCAGCACCGCCATCACGGCGGCCGTGGCCGTGCCACTCGCCGTGCGATCCACCTGACCATCACTGCCCACCGCCACGCTCCGCAGGTGCGCATCACCCGTCGCCGGCCCGGTGAACACGGTCCCCGCCACGCCCGCCAGGTGCTCGTGCTGCGGATGCTGCACCCGCCGCAGCGCCGACACCTCGGCCGCAATCGCCACGCCCATGCGCCGCAGATCGTCGAGCCGATCGGGTCTGAGCGGAATGCCCACCGCCTCGGCATCCACCACCGCATGGAAGACCCCGCCGAACGCCAGATCGGCCCGCACGGTGCGCTCCTGTACCACCACGGGCACGCCGGCCTCCCACACAAACGCGGGCACACCGGTGACACGCACCTGCGCCCCCTGTGCCGGTCCGCTGCCGTGAGACACATCCACGTCGGCCGTCACCCGGCCCGCCACCGTATCGAAGCGCCACGTGCTGATGTCACCACGCAGCAGGCCCTCACCAACGGCCAGCGCCGCCACGGCCATCAGTGCCTGCAGGTTGAGGGCCGGCCATCCACTGCCGTGCATGAACAGCACCCCGGCATGGCCATCCTCCGATGCCGCGTCGGTCAGCATCGCCCCCCACAGGTCGCGATGCCCCCGGGGCTCGCGCATCAGCGCCAGCCGATAGTGATCGAGCCGCCGCTCGGCCCACGCCTGCCGCTCGTGCATGCGCCGCCCCTGCGGGGCCGGCAACCCGTCGACCACGAGCCGAAGCGGCCCGCCGGCCACATGCGCATCCAGCGTCCGGAACGTATGAGTCACCGCGGCATTATCAGTCAGGCCGTGGTGTACGCTGTGGGCGGCGTGCGCGCGTTCTATTCCGATCATTTCGTCCTGCCGCTGCCCGAGGGCCACCGCTTTCCGATGGCCAAGTATTCGGGGCTGCGCCAGCGCATCCTCGACAACGGCATCCTTCCGCGCACCGCCCTGCACGAGGCCCCGGCCGCCTCCTGGGATGACCTCCGGCTCGTGCACACACCCGCCTACGTCGACGCCGTGGCCACCGGCACCGTGGCCCCCGACATCCAGCGCCGCATCGGCTTTCCGTGGACGCCCGGCATGGTCGAGCGTTCGCGCCGCTCGGTCGGTGCCACCATCGCCGCCACGCAGGCGGCGCTCGATGACGGCCTCGCCGCCAATCTCGCGGGGGGCACACATCATGCGTTTGCCGATCGCGGCGAAGGCTACTGCGTCTTCAACGACGTGGCGGTCGCCGCACGCGTGCTGCTGCGCGACTCTGCCCTCTCGCGCGTCGCCATCGTCGACTGCGATGTGCACCAGGGCAACGGCACCGCGGCCATCTTCCACCACGACCCGTCCGTGTTCACCTTCTCGATGCACGGCGCGACCAACTTTCCCTTCCGGAAGGAAGAGAGCGATCTCGATATCGCCCTGCCGGATGGCACGGGCGACGATGCGTATCTGACGCTGCTTGAGACGCACCTGGCGCAGGTGCTCGACAGCCATCAGCCCGAGTGCGTGTACTATCTCGCCGGCGCCGATCCCTACGAAGGTGACCGCCTCGGCAAATTGAAACTCACGATCGCCGGCCTGCGTCGCCGCGACGACATCGTGCTGCAGCGGTGCCACGCCCTCGGCATTCCGACGGTCATCACCATGAGCGGCGGCTATGCCTATGACATCGACGCCATCGTCACGATTCACGCGGCCACCATCGAGGTGGCGGCCCGTCTCTCCGGAGTCTTGCCATGTCCCAGTCGTTCCGCCTGCTGAATGAAGCCGAAGTCGCTTCGCTGCTCTCGATGGGCGAGCTCATCGGCGTGATGGAAAGTGCGCTGGCGCGCTTCTCGGCCGGTGATGTGCTGCAGCCGGTGCGCACCGTGCTGTCTGTCGGTCCGACGAAGGCGTTCTTCGGCGTGATGCCCGCCTACCTGCCCGACCCCGGCCGCATGGGCGCCAAGCTGGTGACGGTGTTCAACGGCAACGAGGCCCGCGGATTGCCCTCGCACCTGGCGACCATCCTGCTGCTCGACGCCGAGACCGGGGCCCTGTGCGGCATCCTCGATGGCCGGTTCATCACCGAAGCGCGCACCGCTGCCGTATCCGCCGTCTCGGCGCGTCACCTGTCGCGCGTCGAGGCCTCGACACTCGCCATCCTTGGCACCGGCGTGCAGGCACGCAGCCACCTCGAGGCCCTGAAGGAAGTGCGCGGCCTCAAGGACATCCGGGTGTGGTCGCCCCGTCTCACGAGCCGTGAACGCTTTGTGGAAGAGATGGCCCCGCACGTCACCGGCACGCTGCGGGCCACGCGTCATGCCGAGCAGGCGGTCGAAGGCGTCGACCTCATCGTGCTGGCGACCTCGTCACCGACACCGGTCATCGAAAATGGCTGGGTGAGCGACGGCGCGCACATCATGTCCGTCGGGGCCTGCCGTCCCGACCAGCGCGAGATGGACCCGCGCCTCGTGGCCCGCGCCGAACTCTATGTCGACTCGAAGGCGGCCGCGCTCGTCGAGTCGGGCGACGTCGTCATGGGTATCAGGGAAGGCCGCTTCGGCGAGGCACACCTGCGGGGAGAACTCGGCGAGGTGGTGCTGCGCCGCGTGCATGCCCGCACGTCGCACGATCAGGTCACCATCTTCAAGTCGCTCGGCATGGCCGTCGAGGACGTGGCCGCAGCCGGCCTCGTGCTCGACCGCGCACACGAGCGTGGCATCGGCCAGTGGCTCGAGATCTGACGCCGGGGGTCAGAGTACGCGCTCAGCCCGCGGGTAGCTGCCCAGCACAGACAGCCGCGCACAGTGGCGCCCCGCATCAGCCAGCGCCCGCTGCATGGCCGGGTCATCCTTGTGCGCCAGCGCATCGAGGAAGAACAGATAGTCCCAGTGCGCATCGCCGCTGGGACGCTTCTCGATGTGCGACAGGTTGACGCCTTCGCGTCGGAAGCTGTCGAGCACTTCCACGAGCCCGCCGGCGCGATCGGCAAACGCAAACCACAGCGTGGTCTTGTCGGCACCGGTCGGCGGCACCGGCGCGCGCCCAATCACCAGGAAACGCGTGACATTGCCCGGGCGATCTTCGATGTGGTCGAACAGGGTACGCACGCCGTACAGCGTGCCCGCAAAGGATGAGGCCAGCGCCGCCGCACCCTCCTCGTCCCGCGCGCGCAGGACCGCGGCACTTGTGCTCGACTCGGCCACAAACTCGGCCTCGGGCATGACCCGCGCGCACCAGGCCCGGCACTGTGCATACGCCTGCGGCTTCGAGTAGAGCCGCCGCACCTCGCCCGGGGCGCAGTTGGCCAGGCACGCCAGCCTCACGCCCACCAGCGCCTCGGCCCTGATCGCCACCGGATGCGCCACCAGGGCATCGAGCGTCTCGTGAATCGAGCCGGTCGTCGAGTTTTCGTACGGCACCAGGCCATGATCGGCGCGACCCGCTTCCACCTCGATCACCACATCTTCGATCGACGGCACAAACGCCAGCTCGACGCTCGAGCCGAAGTGACGGACCGACGCCAGATGGCTGTAGCTGCCCGAGGGTCCGAGGGCCGCCACACGCAGCGGACGCTCGAGGGCGAACGAGCCCGACATGATTTCGCGGAACACCGCTTCGATCGTCGTGGCGCTGAGCGGTCCGTGGTTGCGGGCCACCGCACGCTCGATCACGGCACGCTCACGGCTCGGCGCGTACACCGGCACGTTCTCGTGCCGCTTGGCGTGGCCCACTTCGACGACGAGACGGGCCCGTTCCTCGAGGAGCCCGACGAGGCGGTCGTCGACGTCGTCAATGAGCGTCCGCAGTTCGGCGAGCGTGCGCGGGTGTGAAGGGGAAGACATGCGGGGGTATTAGCCTGATCGCGTCAGGGTATCAGGAGCCACGGGCTCCGGGCTAGAGATTGAGAAACTTCTGGATGCGCTCGATCAGCGTGTCCTTGTGCGATAGCCGCCCGGCATCGGCGGCATCGGCCACCTGCTGCGCCTCGGCAAGGCCGGTGCGCCGCTCGGCAATCACACGCCCGATGGGTTCCAGCAGCGACGGATGTTCGCGCAGCAGCCCGGCCAGTGTCCCGGCACTGATCTCGAGCACCTGACAGGCAGAGGTCGCCCTGACCGTCGCTGACCGCGGAGCGCCGGTGAGCGCCGACATTTCGCCAAAGACGCCGCCGACACCGATCGTGGCCACCTGCTGCTGGGAGGGTTCGAGCACCACCGCCACGTCACCCGACAGCACGACGAACATCGACCGTCCCGATGTGCCCTGCCGCACGATGGCCTCGCCGCGCGTGAACCACTGCAGCGGACTGGCCGTCGCGAGGCGCTGCCACAGGCTGGCAGGCAGGTGTGCGAAGAGCTCAACACGCCCCACGACCTCGGCGGCGCGCGCCTCGTCGTCGGTCGTCTGCGCGGGCGGCTCGGGGCGGCTGTACTCGACCTGAATCGGCCATGGAATCTCGATGCCGCTGCGACGGAACTCGTACCACAGGTTCGAGCGCACCTGATCGCGTGCCACCCGATCGGCGGCATAGTCGTCGATCCAGAACCTGATGCCGTAGTCGACCGACGAGGCGCTGAAGGCATCGATGGTCACCAGCGGCGCCGGTGTCCGGTTGACCAGGGGCGCGTTGTCGAGGGCACGGCCGATGGCTTCCTTCACCGCGTGCGGCGGCGTGAGGTAGCTGACGCCAACGGTCACCTCGAGTCGCGTCGGCACGACCGGCTCGGAATAGTTGAGGATGACGTCCTTGGCCACCGTGCTGTTCGGCACGATCAGGAACTGGCCCATCTTGGTATGCAGCTTCGTCGCCCGCCAGGTCACTTCCTCGACGCGCCCCTCATGGCCGCCGATGCTGACCCACTGCCCCACGCGGAACGGCTTTTCGATCTGGATGGCCAGCCCCGCGAACAGATTGCCCAGCGTGTCCTGCAGGGCAAAGCCTACAACCACCGCGCCGACGGCAGAGGTCGCCAGCAGCTGCTCGCGCAAGATCAGCGTGGCGATCACCCCGAACAGCACGAGCACCGACGCATCCTGCACGATGGCCGGCATGCGCTCAGACGGCCGCGATTCCTTCCACGGATTCGCCGCGACAGCCACCGTCATCGTCAGGACGGCGAGGACAACGGTGAGGCGCGCCAGCCCGGCCAGCAGCACCTGATCGCCCAGCCCCTGGGCCAGTGCCGCATCGAGCCCCAGTGACACGACGAGCAGTGCGGCCGAAAACAGCAGGCGTCCGCGGATGTACCGGCTGCGGATGATCACCGCCAGCAGCGCGATGGCCAGCAGGCCCGCAGCGGCGGCGATGACAGCGGTGGTCAGCGGCACGTGATCGCCTTGCGCTATGCGCCCGCGGCCGTCAGGCCGCCAGCCTTGCGGAATGCCTGCAGGTCGGCTGCGGAAATCGACACGGCCACCAGCGCCGGGTTGCTCCCGCCGCGCGCATCACGTTCGGGATCGACTCCGCGGGCCGCGCCCGAGCCGGTCACCTGCGCCTGCGATTTTTCGCCGCCGCTGCCGGGCATCATGCGGCCCAGCCCGAAGCTGCGGCGCCTGGGCTCGTCCTTCTTCGCCTTGTCGTCTGCCGGGGCCGGCGCCGGTGCAGCCTTGCTGTCGCTGCCGGTCAGGCCGGCGGCACCGGCATCAACGGTGGCAATGTCGGAAAGGGGCTTCGGGGTGTAGGTGATGGCCTGGCGATAGCGCTCTGACAGCGTCACCGTGCCCGTCAGCTTCTGCTTCGTGATGGTGCCGGCAATGCCATCGAGGCGCGACTGCATGTCGGGATGCGAGGCGAACAGCCCACGCCGTTCCCTGGACGAGGCGTTGCGCTCCTTGAGGCGTGCGAGGATCGTGCCGAGCGCCGCGGGCTGATAGCCGACGCGACTGATGAGGGCCACGCCTGCCGCATCAGATTCGCGCTCGTCCTCGCGCCCGAATCCACGCTCGACAATCGACTCGTAGGTCGCGGCGACCACCCGATCGAGCAGCGCCGCGTTGCCAGAGAGAGTTTCCGAGGCCCCCATCTGCACGGCCTTCGTCTTCTGCATCGACCGGATGGTGTGCTTTCCGGTGATGTGCACAATCTCGTGCGCCAGCACGCCCGCCAGTTCGGCCTCGTCCTGCATCAGCGCCAGCGCGCCGCGTGTGATGTGCACATATCCGCCGGGCGCCGCAAAGGCGTTGACGCCGTCTGTGTCGAGCACGATGAACGTCCACGGCAGCGCCGGACGGCTGCTGGCGGCGGCGATGGTGCGGCCGACGAGGGACACATAGCGATGCACGGGCGCACTCTGCACCACGCCGTAGCGCTCGCGGATGCGCGCGCTGACATCCTGCCCCAGCTGCTGCTCCTCGGCGTCGGTCACCTGCAGGTCGCGCAGTTCACCGACCTTCTTCACGCCCTCGGTGACTTTGCCCAGCTGGCCGAGCTGTCCGGCCCCGGCCTCGACGCCCGACAGGGTGATCAGCAGGGCCACCACGGTCATTCCCGTTCGACTGACTCTCATGCGCGCACCTCGAAAATCTCCGCGGGCTGCGTCTTGCCCTTCACGGTCACCGTCCCCAGCGGCCGCACATCGTACTGTCCCCGCAGCAGGGCCCGTGTCGCCTCGCTGATGATGATACGCGTACCATACTCCTTGTTGAGCGACTCGAGGCGCGCCCCCAAGTTGACCGCGTCGCCGATGACCGTGTAGCTCATCACCTGATCCGATCCGATGTTCCCGGCGACCATCTCGCCGCTGTTGATGCCGATGCCGATGTCGAACGGCGGCGCCCCCCGGGTGGCGCGCTCGGCATTGAGGGCTGCCAGCGCCCGCACCATCGCCAGCGCCGTCTGCACCGCGTGGTCGGCGTGGGCCTCGTCATCGACCGGCGCGCCGTAGAGCGCCATCACCATGTCACCGACAAACTTGTCGAGCGTCCCCTGGTGGGCAAACACGAGCGCCACCATGCGCGTGAAATAGTCGTTGAGCTGCGCCACCATCGCCTCGGGCGACTCGCGTTCGGTCAGGCTGGTAAACCCGCGCATGTCCGAAAACAGCACCGTCATGAACCGCCGCGTGCCGCCGAGCTGCGCCAGCTGCGGCGCCTCGAGCAGTTGCTGGTAGACCGCCTTCGACACATAGCGCGAGAAGAGACGCGTCACCTTCCGTCGCTCGCGCCCTTCGACCACATAGTGCCAGCCGAGATCGCCGACAAACGCCAGCCCCAGCGCCGCCAGCGGCATCACCATCGGCCACCACACACCACCGCCGAAGGTGACGACCGTGCCCCACACCCACGCGCCGCCGGTCACCAGGGCCACGGCCCCGGCCACCCACACGGTCGACAGGGCCCCCACCACCGACACCAGCAGCGTCAGGGCCACCATGGCCCCGAGGGCCTGCCAGCGCGGGGCCTGCACCAGCTGGCGCCCGCCGAGCATCGCGTCGATGGTCTGCGCATGCACCTCGGGGCCGGCCATCTTCCCTTCGGTGAATGGGGTGGTGAACACATCGTGCAGCCCCTGGGCCGTCACGCCCACCACCACCACCTTGTCGCGGAACTGCGCAGGCGCCACAGACGGCGTCACTCCTTCCATCAGCTCCTGTTGCGCAAGAAACAGGTCATAGAACGACTGCCTCGGCAACGCCGCAGTGCCATCCGAGCCGACGGCAGCGGCGGCCCAGGGCAGCAGCGCCCGGCAGGTCGTGCGCACCGTGCCATCCGGTTCCTCGAGGCGACCGGCCATCAGCGGCCAGTCAAGGGCCCCCGCGCGCAGGTGCGTCGGCGAGGCAGTGAGGTCACGTCCGGTCAGGCCTTGTGCCAGCAGCACCGCGGCCAGCGGCAGCGAGGGCAGCACCACTGGCCCACCGCCGGGACGCTCGACGCTCACGAGCGGCACCACGCGCCGCAGCGGACCGTCGGCGTCGTAGACCATCAGGCTGTGGCCCACGCCCGCCGATGCCTGCGCCAGCTCGGGAAACGGCAGCACGGTCTGCGGACGTCCTTCGACACAGGCCGTGTGTCCGAGCCGGGCCGTGCGGTCGGGCAGCACCGACACATCCACCGGCAGCGCCCGCGCGGCATCGCGCGCCCCGCTGCTGGCTGCCTCGGCGGCATGCACGACCATACCCGCCGCCCGGGTCGAGTCGACGAGTGCCTGGTCCGATTCCTGACCCGTCCACTCGGTCTCACCGACCATGAACGTGCGCCGGTCCCCTTCCGCAAACAGCACGTCGTAGACGACCGCCCGCGCCCCCGCGGCCGCCAGATAGTCGACGACGAGCGCATGCACCAGGCGCGGCCATGGCCAGCGGCCCACCAGTGGCTCCATGCGCCGCAGGCTCTCATCGTCAATGGCGACGACGATGACGGGTGACGAGGGGCTGAGGCGATCCGCCGTCGTCTGTCGTACGCGCCAGTCGTAGGTCTTGAGCTCGATGGTGTCGGCGAAGCCTGTCAGACTCAGCCCGGCCGCCACGAGGGACGCGGCCAGGGCGAGCAGCAGCCGTGGCGCAAGGCGAGTGAGTCGACCAGCGGGCATCATGGGATTATCGCGGGGCACCCGCGACTGGGCAGTCGGGAGAAGACGGAGGCATCCTCAGGAACGGTAGCAACGGCACGGGCAACCGTGCACGAGGATAGCGGATTAGCTGCCGCAGTGCTCCGCTGGAAGGAGAGACAGGGGATGCTCCGTGGCAGGGCTGCCTGCGAGGTGCGAATACCCACCGCGCCCGGCACCGGCGAGAGCATCGCCCCCGGACACTACCCCCCGCTCCGCCGCTGGTCGAGAAACCGATTGAACGCCTCGCGGGCCTCGACGCTCGTGAACAGCGCCTCGTGGGCGCCGCCAGGCATCTCGAAGACACTGTTTCGCGGGCAGCTGCTGCACGCGTCAAGGGCCTGTCTGAACAGCGGCCACGACCGCATCTGGATGGCCGTGTCGGCCAGCCCCTGCACAAACAGGGCGTCGGCGCGAAATCCCGAGGTGAACGACAGCAGCGAGCGATCGCGATAGGGCCTGGGATTCGCGGACGGCCCCCCGGGGCCAGGACCACCGTGGACGATGACCGGACCGGGTCGTCGCCGTGACCTCGGCCGACCCGGTCCGACTGGCTGGCACGCTGCCTCCGTTCGATGCGCCGCGTCGCATCCTCACTGCGGAGCGACCGTCGTGGTCGCCGGCGCACCGCGCGTGTACTTGTCGAACCAGTGGCGGAGATACAGCTGCGTACGCACGAAATTCGACGGCGTGCTGGTCGTGCCGTGAGCCTCGTTATTGAAGCGGATCATCGCTGTCGGCACCTTGAGCAGCTTCAACGCACTGTAGAACTGCTCCGTCTGCGGCATCGGCGTCCGCATACGCGGCACGGCCCAGGCTCGCCAGGTGCTTCATGTAGACCTGAAACTCCCCGTGCCAATCATGGTACGCATCAGGATGCGGACGTCTGCAGACCGACGGTTGCCTCGGCAACGAAAGAGTGCCTGTCGCTCGGGACGACGTGACGGAATTCGCCCGGGAGAGGGCAGACGCAGGAGGAGATACCCGAGCGCGCACGCTTCACGCGACAAGTGACGCACCAGACCGCCGGTCACTGCCTGCGCACGAATGGTCCGGTCGATCCGTGTTTACAGTCACCCGGGCATGCTGTATGCTCCGCGCGTCAGTCGAAGACCCCGGCAACACCGCAACACAGTTCTGTCCTTCGCTTCGCTCAAGTCGGATCGTGAAAGGAGTCGCGGATGCGTGTACGGCAATCTGCAAGTCTGGCGCTGGGTCTGTACCTGGCATTGTCAACACTTCCTGCGATGGCACAGACCGGCGCCGGCGGTCTGCGTGGGTTCGTTAAGGATGAATCGGGCGGTGTGCTGCCGGGCGTGACGGTGACGGCCACCGGCCCCGAGTTGATTCAGCCGGTCGTCGTCGTCACCGACGAGACCGGCCTGTATCGTTTAATCAACCTTCCTCCAGGCACGTTCACGATCGCGGCCGAACTGGCCGGCTTCACCACCACGCAGCGCGAGGGCATTCTCGTCCGCGCCGGCCAGACCTTCACGCTCGACATCCAGATGGGGCTGAGCACCCTGGCCGAGACGATCACCGTCTCCGGCGAGTCGCCGATGATCGAGACGACGAAGGCGACGACGTCGATCACTCTCGATCGTGATCTGATTCGCGCGGCGCCGATCAGTTCGCGGCGTGTATTCAGCGACGCGCTTGACCTGGCGCCGGGCATCTCGTCGCGGAATGTGGACGACGGCGTCGGCCGCCGCTCCTACTACTTCAAGGGCGCGGTCATCTTCGCCCACGTCTTCACGCTCGAGGGCGCGCCGGCCGGCTCGTTCCTCGACTCCTCGGCGCACTCGATCGGTTTCGGGGGCGAGAACATCCAGGATACCGAGCTGAAGCTGGCGGGCGTCGATCCCGCCTCGCCGACCGGCACCGGCGTCGTCATGAACATCATGGCGCCGCGCGGCGGCAACCAGTTCCGGGGCGCCTTCATGTACGACTACCAGAGCATCGACTGGAACTCGGACAACACCAAGGGCGGCAGCGCGCCGGGCGGGCTGCCGACGATCCAGTCGGTCAACCAGTTCGACGCCTCGCTCGGCGGGCCGATCATGCGGGACCGGATCTGGTTCTTCTCGTCCTTCCGGCGTGCCGATCTGGCCAACGGCATCAGCCGGTCCGAGTTCAACGTCGACAACGTGCGGGCCAACGACCCGAACTTCCGCGACTTCAACAACTTCATGGAGAGCAACCAGCCGTTCGTGAAGGTCACCGCGCAGCTCAACTCCCGGCACGAGTTGACCGGTTTCTACCAGAATGACCGCTCGCGCTTCTCCAGCAACCGCGAACTCGACAACCGGCCGTACCTGTTCAACTCCACCGGCGGCGGTCTCTACCACGGCCGGGTCAACTCGGTGTGGACCAACCAGCTGACGACCTCGCTCGCCTACAACTACAACAACAAGCGCGGCAACGACGAGGACACCTATCGCGACCTGGTCATCACCGGGCCGCAGCGCGAGATTCACCAGAACGCGTTCACCCAGCAGGGCCTTCAGGTCGGCACCGGCTCGCTGGCCCGCTTCGACAACCCGGCCCAGATCGCGCTCTCGAAGTCGAACATGACGGTGATCCGCGGCGACCTCACCTACTACAAGACGGGTTGGAAGGGTGGCCACGAGTTCCGCACCGGCATCTGGTGGGCGCCCGAGCTGGTGCGCGAGACGACGACGCGATACCCGAACGGCGGCTTCTCGCTGCAGTTCGATCGGTACACCAATGGCGTCGATCCGTCAGGCGGCTACACGACGTTCCGGCAGCAGTTCCGCTCGCCCGAACTCGTCCCAACCATCCGCGAACGCGACAAGGTGTTCGCCTTCTACGTCCAGGACGCCTGGACGCCGAGCTCGCGCCTGACTATCAATGGCGGCGTGCGTGTTGACGTCAATCGCCGCTTCGACGAACTGCTCCAGGTTCACCGCCAGAAGGCCACGATGGTGCAGCCGCGCGTCGGCGTGTCGTACCTGATTACCGACGACGCGCGCAATGTCATCCGCGCCAGTTACGGCCGCCTCGCCGAGCAGGTGAATGGCCGTGACTACATGGTGACTTTCAATACGCTGGGTGCAGTCGAAACCACCGACGTGTACATCGCTCCGGATGGCAGCCGGACCACGGTCGTGACACCGCCCACCCGCAGCATTGATCCGAGCGTGCTGTTCGACCCCAACCTGCACCAGCCGTTCGTCGACGAGATGTCGGTCGGCTACAACAGGCAGTTGCCCGGACAGATCAGCGTTGGCGCCGCGTTCACCCATCGCCGCTACCAGGACAACTTCGCCGAGGTCGACATCAACGGCTTCTATCCTTCCGGGCCGTTCCAGCCGTTCGGCGGCTTCGGGCGGGTCGATCCGAATCAGGGCATCGTCACCCAGCAGACCAATAACGCCTGGACCGACGTCGTCGTCAACGCCGCGGAGGTGACGTTCGCCAAGAACATGGCCAACAACTTCCAGCTCATCGGCAGCGCGACCTACCAGTGGCAGTTCCTGTCGGGCACGTGGAACCCGACGGACCCTGCCCGGTTCGTCCAGCCGGATGCCTTCGCCAACAACCGGGATCTGTCCCAGCAGCTCTTCGGCAATGGCGACGACAACACGCTGAACGGAGGCGGACGCGAATCTGGCGCTGCCTATCGACCGTTCTCGGTCCGCATCGGCGGACAGTGGAACGCGCCGTGGGGCATCAGCGTGGGCGGCAGCTACGTCATCCAGGCTGGGGGGTTCGTCGGTCCGCTGCTGGTCCAGTTGCCCGCCACCGACCCTCAGGTCACTCAGTTCGGGCCGTCGACGGTTCGCCTCGCCAACGGTCGCACCCAGCCGAATCCGCTGGCTACGCGCCTGCGCTTTCAGGGGCCGACGCGCAGTGAGGGTCAGATCCGTAACGACGATGCGAAGTTCCTGCAGCTGAAAATCGGCCGGATCTTCCGTTTCGGGATGCGCAGCATCGAGCCGGCCGTCAACATCTTCAACGTCTTCAACAACAACGCGAACACGCAGTGGAACATCGGCGCCAACCAGATCTACAGCCCGAACTACCTGGCGCGGTTCAACCGGCATCCGCCCCGCTCGTTTCAGTTGTCGGCGGCGCTGAAGTTCTAGTCGAGCCCGGGGCCCCGTCGAGGGGCCCCGGGCGCGGTCCTACGAGGACAGTCGAAGTTCGCGCTTGCCGGTCCTGTGGCGTTTATGGTGCAGTAAGGTTCCATGACTCGCGCGCATGACCGGCGTGCCCCCTCAGTGTCCCGGTCTGGTCCGGCGGCCGGCGCTGCGGCAGGCGGACGTAGGGCACTACTGCTCGGCGCAGCCGCGCTCATGGTTATCGGCAGCGGAGTCGCATGGTACCTCGGCAGACCAGACGGCGGAAGAGAGCCCCCTGGCGCCGGAAGTCCGGCGCGGGCGCCCGACATCCTGCTCATTACCCTGGACACCACACGGGCGGATCGGCTCGGCACTTATGGCTACGCGGCGGCCGCCACGCCGCGCCTTGATCAGCTCGCACGCCAGGGCGTGCGCTTCGAGCGGGCACTGTCCCCGGTGCCGCTCACATTGCCTGCGCACGCCAGCCTGATGACCGGACGTGAACCGTTCCGGCACGGAGTCCGCAACAACGGCCACTTCGTCCTGCCCGGCGACGTGCCGACGTTGGCCGAGGCGCTGACCGCGCGGGGCTATGACACGGCGGCGTTTGTCAGCGCGTTCGTGCTCGATCGACGGTTCGGCCTCGCCCGCGGTTTCGGTCACTACGACGACGGGCTGGACGCCCCCGCGACCGGGGCCTTCGTATCGCTGGAGCTGGAGCGACGCGGCGATCGCACCGTAGCTGCGGCCCGCGCCTGGCTGGACACGGCGACTCGACGCAATGGTCGCCGGCCGTACTTCGTCTGGGTGCACCTCTACGACGCCCACGAGCCCTACGCACCGCCGTCCCCGTTCCGCGAGCGCTTCGACGGTCGCTCATACGACGGTGAGCTCGCCTTTCAGGACGCCGTCGTCGGCGAACTGCTCGACGCCACGGGATTCGGAGGCGCCGCGTCGCCGCTTGTGGTGGTCGCCGGCGATCACGGCGAAAGTCTGGGTGAGCACGGCGAGAGCACCCACGGGCTGTTCGTTTATGATGCCGTCCTGCGCGTGCCGTTGATCGTCGCGTGGCCCGCTCGACTGCAGCCGGCGACCGTGTCGACCCCGGTCCGCCTGCTGGACCTCGCCCCGACGATCCTCGATCTGGCCGGCGGACCCGGACTGGATGGGGCCGATGGCCTGACACTGCGCGGCCTGCTGGAGCCCCGTGGACAGGCCGACGAGCCGTCACCCGCTTACGCCGAGACGTATTTCCCTGAGTTCTTCATGCAGTGGGCGCCCCTTCGCGCACTGCACGCCGGGCACTGGAAATACATCGACGCGCCCGAGCCGGAGCTGTACGACCTGGCGGCCGACCCCGCCGAGCAGGTGAATCTGGCGGCGCGTGAACTCGCGCGTGCCGCCTCCATGAAGCGCGCACTCGAGGGCACAGTGAGCGGGGGCCGCGGCCGGCTGGCTTCGACGTCGATTTCCAGCGAGGCCCGCCAGCGGCTGACGTCCCTCGGCTATCTGAGTGCAGGGGCACCGCGGCCGGCCCCTGCCTCGTCTGGTCAGCGTGCCGATCCGAAACGGATGCTCCCGCTGTACGAGCGGCTCCTCGAGGGGAATCGCCAACTGGGGCTCGGTGCAGCGCCACGGGCAGCCGGACTGGCACGAGAAGTACTGGCGCAGGATGCCGGCAACGCGTTTGCGCAGTTGTTGCTGGGTCGGGCCTCGCTGGCTGATGGACAGCCTCGAAAGGCCATTGCGGCGCTGACCGCCTACCTGACAGTCGTCCCGGCAAGTGCTGACGCCCATCATTGGATCGCCCTGGCGCACCTGCAGCTTGGCGACCGCGCTCAAGCGCTGGTTGAGGAGGAGGCGGCGCTGGCCCTCGATTCCCGACATACCGCCGCGCTCGGACTCAAAGCCGGCCTCCTGTTTTCGTCTGGACGACGCGACGAGGCGCTGCATCTGCTGGGTGAGGCCATCGAGCGCGACGCCTCAAACGTCTCGTTGCGGCTTGAGCTGGCCGATCTGCTTACCGACGCCCGCCGTTACCGGGAGGCAGAGACGGCGTTTCGCGCTGTGCTGGCTCGGCGTCCCCGGGACGCTCGCGCCTTGGTTGGCCTGGGTCTGGCCCTAAGCGCACTTGCCCGGCCGGCTGAAGCCCTGTCGGCATTCAGCATGGCTGTGGAGGCTGACCCGCAGCACGTGGAGGCCCGCTTCGGCCGAGGCGAGCTGCTCGAGCAGTTCGGACGGATTGACGAGGCCCGGGCCGACTTCTCCTTTGTTGCAGCCTCCTCGGCGCGGCCCGATCTCCGCCGTGTCTCTGCCGAGAAGCTCCAGACTTTGCGATGAGTGACGAAGCGTCCTGCTGATCTGATACGTCGATGGGGCGGGCCGGTGTGCCCTGCAGAAAGGCCTTCCCCTGGTTGTCCCAATCACGGACCAGATCAGCAGGTCACCCTATTGTGCTGAGCGACCAGCCTATTGCGGCGTCCCGGTGAGAACCTGTCCCGCCGACGCTCGGCGCAGCATGTCGTTGAACGTGGAGACATCTTTCTCGACAAGGGCACCGATCTCCGAGAGGCTTTCCTTGAGACGCCCCTGCAGCAGTCCGGCCGCCTCGAGGTGCTGGTCGGTGGGCCGATAGTCGCTGCCGGCCATGCCGTTGGCCAGATAGTTGAACTTCTGGAGCAGCTTGGCCGCAAAGCGCACACCGTCCTGCCCGGTGCCGGTGACGCGCAGGTCGATGAGCTTCATCTCAGCGTCGGTCAGCCGTCCCTCAAGCTCAACAGCAGCCCGGCGCAGTTCGCCTTCCGGAGCGGAACGCATGATCGACTGCACCTGGGCGCGGACGTATTCGAGCTGATTGATGGCATCCACCGTGGTATTCATCTGGCCGCGGACCTCGGTCAGCAGCGATGTCTGGGCGGCAATGTCGGCCTCCGTCCCGGCTGAGTGGGGATCCTTCCGCACCACCAGCGCTTGCGTGTACTCGCGGCCACCGATGCTCAACTTCACCGTGTATGTGCCCGGGGGCGAGAGGATGCTCAACTGGCCAGCCCCGCCTGCGGCCGGGCGTGTACCATCCTCGCGAAGCGGCAGGTCGAAACCGTTGAGGGGGTTGGTGCGCATACGGACCGCCTTGCTGGCCGTCTGTCGCAGATCCCAGGTCACACGATGCAACCCTGCGCCGCCGGGGACCGGGATGGACCGAATGGTCTCTCCCGCACCGTTGACGATGGCCATCGTCCCGCCACCCGCCACCGCCGTCCTCAGGTAGTAGTTGATCGAGGCGCCGTACTCGGGGTTCTCACCCACCGTCGGATCATCGTAGGGCGTCGACGGCGCCGTAATCGGCCGGAAACGGTAGGCCGGCCGCAACGGGAACAGGTGGGCGGCCTGATCCGAGACGTCGGGCAGCGCTCTCAGCGGCGTGATGTCATCAAGAATCCAGAAGCCCCGTCCATAGGTGGAGATGACCAGATCGCTGAAATGATCCTGCACCACGATGCCCGACACCGGGGCATGCGGAAGGTTGTTCTGCAGCGGCTGCCAGGTATCCCCGCGATCCCACGAGACGTAGAGTGCGTTCTCCGTGCCGAGATAGAGCATGCCGCTGCGCCGCGGATCCTCGTAGATGACCTTGGCGTAGCTCAGCATGCTCTTCGGAACGCCGTTGGTGATGAGCGTCCAGCTCTGTCCGTAGTCCGTGGTCCGGTAGACAAACGGATCCCGGTTGTTCATCTGATGGAGATCCACGGTCAGGTAGGCCGTGCCCGTATCGTAGCGCGACGGCGCGATGCTGCGGACCGAACCCCACTCCGGCAGGCCCGGCAGATTCTTCGTCACATTGGTCCACGTCTTGCCGTTGTCGCGCGTGACCTGCACGAGGCCGTCGTTGGTGCCGGCCCAGATCAGGCCGCGCTCGCGCGGCGACTCGGCGATGCCATAGACCACGCCGGCATACTCGACGCCGATGTTGTCAGGAGTCAGTCCACCGGAACTGCCCATCTTCGTTCGGTCATTGCGCGTCAGATCCGGGCTGATGACCTCCCAGCTCTGCCCGCCGTTGGTGGTACGGTGCACATGCTGGCTGCCGACGTAGATAGTGTTGTGATCGTGCGGCGAGATGTGAAATGGCGCATCCCATACGAAGCGATAGCGGACGCCCTCGGCCGGCCCGTTCGATTGGTCGGGCCACACCTCGACATTACGGCACTGCCGACGACTCACGTCCATGCGCGTGACAATGCCGCCAACCATGCCAGAGCCGGAGGCCGTGGACCAGACGATGTTCGAGTCGGTCGGGTCGGGTGTGGCCCAGCCGCTCTCGCCGCCGCAGACAGCGTGCCACATCGCACGTGGAATGCCCGGATCGTTGCCACCACCCTGGAGGCGGCTGTTGCTCGGGCCGCGATAGCTCGGCTCGTCCTGCTTATTGCCCAGCACGTTGTAGGGAATCTCGTTGTCAACGGTGACGTGGTACATCTGCGCATTCTTCAGTCTTTGGCGGTACCAGGTCTTGCCGCGGTTGATCGTGATCGACAGTCCCTGATCGTGCGCGACAATCTGCCGGTTCGCATCGGTCGGATCGATCCAGATGTCATGGTGATCGCCGCCGGGTGCCTGCGTGCGGGGCAGCACGGTGAGTGTCCGGGCTCCATCCGTGGACTTCGAGTAGCTCGCCGTCAGGAAATATGCCTCGTCCTCATCGTCAGGGGCGACGGCCATCCGCGAGTAATAGTGGGCGCGCCCCATCGCGTTGCGGTCGTAGCTCACGACCTGCCAGGTATCGCCGCCGTTCTCCGAGCGCCAGACCTGACCTCTGTCAGTCGGCTGACCCTTCCAGGGCAAACCGTCCCCGGTCTCGATGAGCGCATAGACGCGATTCGGATTCGAGTGGGCGATGGCAACGGCCACTTTGCCGACCGGACGCGTCGGCAGGCCGCGGCCCTGCAGCCGCGTCCACGTCACGCCACCATCTGTTGACCTGAACAGACCGCCGCCAGGTCCCCCGCTCTCGCGACCCCAGGTGCGGATCTCAAGCGTCCACATGCCGGCAAACAGGATCCGCGGGTTGATCGGATCCATGGCGAGGTCCGAGCAGCCGGTGTTCGCGTCCACGAACAAGGTCTTCGTCCAGCTCTTCCCGCCGTCAGTGGTGCGGAACACGCCGCGCTCCGGCTGAGGCCCGTAGGCGTGCCCAAGAGCGCAGACCAGTGCCGTATCGGGATCCTTCGGATGAACCACCACGCGGGGAATGCGGCCCGTCTGCTCAAGACCGAGAAGCGACCATGACTGACCAGCGTCGACGGAGCGGTAGACGCCCTGTCCGATGGAGATGTGACTGCGGATCTTGCCCTCACCGGTACCGGCCCACACGACGTTCGGGTCGGAGGGTGCTACCGCCAGTGCACCAATGGACTGCACCGGATGGCCGTCGAAAATCGACGTCCAGTTCGTGCCACCGTCGATGGTCTTCCAGATTCCGCCCGACGCGGCGCCGACGTAGTACGTGTGGGGATCGCCCGGAATACCGGCAGCTGCAGAGAACCGATTGCCCTCGGGGCCAATGGTCCGCCAGTTCAGCCGGCTGTAGGTGTCAGGGAGGGGTGCAGTGCGCGGTTGTGCGGCCACCGTTGTCAGTGACAGCACAACCACGATGCACACACGAACGAGTTGGGTTGTCATGCGCGAGCCCTTTCTGGGAGCGAAGCGAACCAAACGGACGAGGCGACGGTGTGGCGTTCAGGAACGGGACTGGCGGACACTATACATCCACGACCGCCCGCGCTGACTGAGATCTGGTAGGCTACAGCGTCTGTCGCGCAGCCTCCGTCCATCAGGAGCATCCCTATGGCCATCCGCCGCTTGATCATCCTGCTCGCAGCTCTCCTGCCCGCGCTCGCCTGTGGCGGCGTATCACCGGACGGCACGTCCGCCTCTGACGTCGGGTTGGCGGGGCGTCCGACCTTTGCGGCAGACACGGCATGGCCCGTCGCACCCGAAGGGTGGAAGTGGGGACAGGTGATTGGCATCTTCGCGGACGCACGCGGCCACGTGTGGACGTCGAGCAGCAGCCGCATTTCCGAATGGGATGCCGAGGGGCGACAGGTTCAGTCGTGGGATGCACGCGGCCCGGACGGCAACTGGAGCACTATCCACGGGTTGTTTGTCGACCACAATGGCGACGTCTGGACCAATGCCCGCGAAAGCCACCTGACGGTGAAGTTCTCGCGCACCGGCGAGGTGAAGCTGGTCATCGGGAAGTACAACCAGACCGGTGGCAGTAACGACCCGACGCTGATGGGGCGCCCGTCCGACATCTGGGTGGATGCTGCCGACAATGAGGTATTCGTTGCCGACGGCTACGGCAATCGCCGCGTCATCGTGTTCGACGGCGAGACGGGGCGCTACCTGCGCCACTGGGGCGCCTATGGCAAGCCTCCGGTGGATCCGCCCACGGGCTCGGGAGGCGACGCTGCAGCCGCCGCAGCGGCCAGTGCGCTGTCGGCCGAGCCACCGCAGCAGTTAAGCATTCCACATGGTCTCGCCGGGTCGCGCGATGGGCTCATCTACGTGGCCGACCGGGCGAACAACCGCATTCAGGTGTTCAGACAGGACGGCACCTACGTGATGGAACGTATCCTGCGCCCGCACTGCGGCGCCGAAGAAGGGGCGACCTGGGCGCCGAAACGGCCATGCGGACGGGAGGCGGCGTTCTCGGTGGCCTTCTCGCACGATGCATCACAGAGCTATCTGTACGTGGCCGACGGCGGCACGCACGTCATCACGGTCCTGCGACGCCGCGACCTCGAAGTCGTCGACGAGTTCGCGGGGCCCGGCGTGGGCCCCGGGCAGCTTGGTCGGCCGCACAATGTGACCGTCGATCCCGCAGGCAACCTGTTCGTGGCCGAGGCCGCCGGCCCCGAGGTCATCCATCCCGACACAGGGGCGAAGGTGCAGGCCGGATTCCGCGCGCAGAAATTCCGGTTCACTGGCACGAAGTAAGTCCCGCGATCCAGAGGCACGGGCGCGGGCGGCGGACCCGCCCCAGGACACTACCCGCCGCTCCGCCGCTGGTCGAGAAACCGATTGAACGCCTCGCGGGCCTCGACGCTCGTGAACAGCGCCTCGTGGGCGCCGCCGGGCATCTCGAAGACACTGTTTCGCTGGCAGCTGGTGCACGCGTCAAGGGCCTGTCTGAACAGCGGCCACGACCGCATCTGGATGGCCGTGTCGGCCAGCCCCTGCACAAACAGGGCGTCGGCGCGAAATCCCGAGGTGAACGACAGCAGCGAGCGATCGCGATAGGGCCTGGGATTCGCGGACGGCGGACCGTGGCGCTGCACCATCACGCCGCACTCAGGGCTGGCGGGGGCACCGCCACGTTCCTCGAGCAGGCACCGGTATTCGAAGTCCAGCGGGCCGGGCGCACTGGCAATCACACCCGCAGTGGGATGCATGGTGTTCAGCCGCGTAACCACATAGCCGCCCTGGGAATGCCCGGCCAGGAAGATCCGGCCCACCGGCACGCCCAGGGCCCTCGAGGCCTCATGCGTCACCCACAGAAGCGCGGCCTCGGCCTCGCGCACGCCGTCCCCCATCTCACGGTTCTGCTGCGGATAGGCGACGCTGACCAGCAGAAAGTCGTTGCGCGCAAGCAGGCGCTTGAAGCTGTCGAGCGCCTGCTGGGCCGCCGGAACAATCCGGTCGTCAAACCAGACCGTGCCATGGAACAGCAGCAAGACATCCCTGACCGGCCCGGCCGGCTGTTCGATCACCACCTGCACCGACACGCCGCCGTACGTGACCGTCCGCAGCCCCTGCGTCGGCAGAGGCTGGACAGCGGTCGGTGCGGGCGTGGGTGCGGTGACCTGAGGCCCTCCGGCCGAACCTGACTCGCCGCAGCCCGTGGCAGACAGCAACGCCGCCAGCACGGCGATGGCACCCGAGAGTTGCAGAACGTAGCGCATCGGGAACCGACCCGTCACAAAGCGCACGGCCCCCCGGGCCAGGACCACCGTGGACGATGACCTGACCAAATCGTCGCCGTCACCTCGGCCGACCCGGTCCGACTGGCTGGCACGCTGCCTCCGTTCGATGCGCCGCGTCGCATCCTCACTGCGGGGCGACCGTCGTGGTCGCCGGCGCACCGCGCTTGTACTTGTCGAACCAGTGGCGGAGATACAGCTGCGTACGCACGAAATTCGACGGCGTGCTGGTCGTGCCGTGAGCCTCGTTATTGAAGCGGATCATCGCCGTCGGCACCTTGAGCAGCTTCAACGCACTGTAGAACTGCTCCGTCTGCGGCATCGGCGTCCGCAGATCATTCACGCCGGTCATCAGCATGGTCGGCGTCTTCACGTTGCCGACGTAGCTGAGCGGCGAGCGCCGGAAGTGCTCGGACGGATCGTCCCAGGGCAGCTTCGCGAAATTGTGATACCACCCGGCACCATCGGTCGTGCCGACGAAACTGACCCAGTCAATCACGGGACAGTTCGCCGATGCCGCCGCGAAGCGGTTGGTCTTGCCGACGGTCCACGCGGTCAGCACGCCGCCGCCGCTGCACCCGGTGACAAACATGTTGCGCTCGTCCACGAAGCCCTTCTTCAGTAGTTCATCGACGCCAGCCATCAGATCGTCGTAGTCCTGACTCGGATACGCGTTGTTGATCCTGTTGCCGAACTCGCTGCCGTAGCCCGTGCTGCCCCGCGGATTCGTATAGAGGATGACGTAGCCGTTGGCGGCCATCTCCTGCCAGCCATAATTGAACCCGACGCCATACATGCTGTGCGGACCGCCGTGGATGTGCAGCTGCATCGGGTACTTGCGGCTCGGATCAAACGCAGGCGGCGTCAGATACCACCCCTGAATCTTCAGTCCGTCCACCGACGTGTACCAGAATTCCTTCACGTCGCCGAGCTTCCTGCCCTTGAGAATGTCCTCGTTCACGGCCGTCACCTGACGAAGCTGTGCCGGATTGGCGACGTCGTAGGTGACGATGTCCGGTGGCGTCTGGAACGACGTAAGCACGCCGACAGCCGTGCCTGTCTTCGACACGCTCGTGGTCGTCAGCATGTGCGTGCCTTTGGTCACCGGCTGCACGGCATCCGCACGCGTGCCCGCCATCGGCAGCACGTAGAAGTTCTGCACCCCGGCATCCTGCGCCGTGAAATACACGCCGGTACCGTCGGCCTTCCACTGGATGTTCTGCGGCGAGCGATCCCAGGTCCCGGACACCAGCCGGTGATTGGTGCCGTCGATGTTCATCACATACAGCTTGCTGTCGGTCCAGGTGTTACGCGAGGCGTCGAGTCCCGTGTAGGCGACGAGCCGGCCATCCGGCGATACGCGCGGGTTGTTATCCGGGCCCTTTCGGGTGGTCAGCTGCCTGATCGCGCCGGTCTCAACGCTGACGGCGTAGATCTCCGATTCGCGGAACGCATACTCGGCATCCGGAATGCGAAGCGACGTGAACAGAATCTGGGTGCCGTCGGGCGTGAACTCGATGCCGTTGTGGTCCCAGTCGCCGTCGGTCAGCTGGCGCGGCGTGCCGCCAGTGGCCGGCACCGTGAACAGGTGCCGATACCCATCGTCGTTGAAACCCTGACCATCCTGCCGATAGTCCAGCCGCTCGACGATGCGCGGCGTGTCGACCCATTTGGCGCCGTCGGGCCGCTCGGGCATCCGGATCGGCCAGACATTTTTCTTTTCAACTTTCATGGCAAAGGCGATCGACCGGCCATCCGGCGACCATGTGACATTGCCCGGCGCCTCGGTCACGCGCGTGATCTGCGAGGTGGCACCCTCGGCGTCCATGTAGCGCACGAAAATCTGCGAGCCGCGTGGTTCGCCCTGGGCGGTATAGAGAATGCGATCGCCGCCCGGCGACCAGCGCGCGCTGCTGCCGCGCACCAGGAAGCGGTTCCTGCTGCCATCCACGTTCATCACCCAGAGTGACGACTCGCGTTTGTCGTTGATTTTGTCGAGCCAGGTTCGCGTGTAGATGATCTGCGTCCCGTCAGGTGACAGCTGCGGGTCTGCGACCGTTTCATACTCCCAGTAGAGGTCGAGAGTCAGCCGGTCGGAGGCCGCCGTGTTCTGAGCAGCCGAGACGACGGGCAATGACATCAGGGCAAGCGCAACGAGCATGCAACGCATGGAGCCTTCCTTCGAGTGAACGCCAGCAGGGACCGGGAACGGGAACGTGGATTGGCGCCTATCTTACCGCCGGCAGACCGATGACGGTACGAGTCATGGCGCGAGCGCTGCTGGGGTGCCGTGAGACGACGCCCACCAAACACCCTGCCCTCGGGCCTCGGACCCTCACCAGCTGTCGCCGACGCGTGCGTCGCAGGCGATGGACGCGGCGGCGTCGATGCCGGCCGACACCGCGCAGCGCAGCACCATCACGCCGGCGTCTTCGTCCTCGGTGCGGGTGAGCAGGCCGTCGCGGCCGCGCACGTAGGTCGGTCCCTGCCAGCGCTGCCATCCGAGGCGCTCGTAGAAGTGCCACGCGCCGGTAGACAGGACGCCGAGTTCGAATCGCGCGCGCACCACGTCGTTCGTGGCCGCCATCACCCGGCTGCCGAGGCCGGTGCCCTGAAGGTCCGGACGCACGGCCACGGCTTCGACGTAGCCAGCCGCGAACTCATGCCCGCCAACCCCGATCAGGCGTGGGACGACGGCGGCGTGCACAACCACGTCGTCGGCGCTGCCGATGAACGCATGCCAGCCGCCGAGGGCGTGCGCCCAGTCGTCCTCGCTGAAGTCGTCAAACGCGGCATCCATCAGGCGTCGGATGGCGGCGAGGTCGGCCGCTGGCATCTCAGCGGTGGTCAGAAGACGCACTTCGTACATATTCCCTCAGGCGTGCTGATGGTCTGGATGAAGCGGCCATTCTCGTGACATGCCGGCCCCTGCCAGGCGCTGTCGCGGTTCACCTGGGAGCAGATTTCCGGATGTCGCTGCCTCAACGCCGCAACGCAGTGTAGCCGGGACTGACAGCCACCGCACCCCACAACGCTCTTGAGATGCCTCGTAGAATCGTCGAGCAGCCCATCGCGATCGTGACGTATCGGGGCAACGCGGCGCGAGCGCGGAGCCGCCTGACGTTCGGAACCGAGGCCCCGGCGTACCCTTGCCCCACTGGAAGAAGATCGCCTCGCTCACGCCATGTCGCCGCAGCAGAGTCGCGACGGGCACACCCGACCCTGCTTCCCTGAGAGTTCCGACGATCTGGCTCTCGCTGAATTTCGGCGTGCGCATGATCACTCCAGAGCCAGGAGCCGTCACCCTGGGTGGTGTATCCACCGGGGCAGCGTGCGGTCCGCCACCCGGAAGTACAATTTGCCGTCGTCACCACCGAGGTCATCATGTCTCTGCCCCGCCTGATCGTTCTTGCCTGCCTGGGCACCGTGGCCGCGCTCGCCATGGGGGCCGCACCCGCGCCGGCCCAGGAGGCCCAGACGCCGCGCAACGACCTGCCGCAGCCCTACCGCACCGTGCGCACGTGGGGGCAACTGCCGCCAGGCGTACGGTGGGCCGCCGTCACCGCGATCGAACCGGCGCCCGACGGCACCCTCTACGTCGTACACCGCTGCGTGAACAACTCGTGCGAGGGCCGTACAGAGCCGCCGATTCTCGCCTTCGACAAGACGGGGCGCCTGCAGCGCGCCTTCGGCGCCGGCCTCTTCAACTTCCCGCACGGCGGCACCATCGACCGCGACGGCAACCTCTGGATGACCGACGCCCGCGGCGGCAACGGCATCGGCCATCAGGCCATCAAGCTCAGCCCCGAGGGCAAGGTCCTGATGACACTTGGCACCAGAGGCGTGAGCGGCTCGGGCCCGGCTCACTTCGATCAGCCGACCGACGTCGTCGAAGCGCCGAACGGCGATCTCTTCGTGACCGACAGCCACCGCGACGGGACGAACAACCGCGTGGTGCACTTCCGGAAGGACGGCACCTACGTGCGGGAATGGGGGCGGAAGGGCACGGGCCCCGGCGAGTTCAGTGAACCGCACACAATCGCCATGGACTCGCAGGGTCGGCTCTTCGTCGGTGACCGCGAGAACAACCGCATCCAGATCTTCGACCAGCGTGGACGGTTTCTCGAGGAGTGGCGGCAATTCGGCCGCCCGAGCGGCATCACGATCACGAACGACGACACGATCTACGTCGCTGATTCCGAGTCGGGTGGCCGCGACACCGGCGCCCACGAACTGCCGGGCATCCGCAAGGGCATCCGCATCGGCAGCGCGAAGACCGGCGCTGTCACCGCCTTCATCGAAGACCTGGAGCCGCTCGCCGTCGAACACGCCGGCGCGGAAGGGGTGGGCGTGGATGCCGACGGCAACGTCTACGGCGGCGTCGTGCGCCGGCAGATGCTCGAACGGCACGAACCGATCCGCACGCGCACGCCGGGCGTGCTGCAGTGGCGGTGACCTCGACCTCCACGATGAGGGGCTGTGCGGTCGTCGGAGCGGCCACCGGCAGTCACCGCAGAACCAGACGGCGGAACGCAGTGCGATCGGGGCGAAGAGGCACGGGGCGGTGCGGGGCGGGGTCGGGCTGAGGGCAGGGGGTACCGGTCATCCGCGACACCTGCCGGTCAACGAGTCGGGAGCCACGCCGTCAGCGTGAGTGACTGGGACCGGTGATGCCCGGGACGACTATCGTCCAAGGTGGCCGCGCGGCGCCGCCGACTCGGCGTGGATCCGGTAGATGCTCGTGACCCGACCATTCCGGACCTCTTCCCCCACGCTGAAGCGCCCCTTGACGATGGTCGGCAGGTGCGAGACGAGGGCGCGCTCGCCCGGCGGCATCGTGACCATCACCCAGTCGCTCATGCGGGGCGGGACGCCGAACGCGCAGACGTCGGCATCAGGGTTGAGCACGAACATCGACGCGCCGTTCGGGGCGACATCCAGGGGAATCATGAAGCCCTCGGCCTCGACCATCTGGCCTTCGAGGGCCAGTACCTTCGCCGGGAACGAGGCCTCGACCCGGGGACCGGGCTTCTTGAGGTTGGGCGGTTCGTAGTCGACGCTGGCCAGCAGCGCCCAGTTGAGGCGCGCGTACTTGACGCGCTGCGCCTCGAGGCCAGCCACCGCCGCGATGGCCACGGCCGCGACTGCGAGCAGGGCCTGCACACGCCGGCGCACGGGATGGCCGGCTGCGGAACAGATCGGACGCGAACGCCACACCATCCCTGAACGGTAGCGCAGCCGCTGGCATGGGGGCAAGGGCCGCAGCATGACGGGGCGACAACGACGAAGTTGACGCAATACGTTCCCGGCCTGTTGCTGATGGTCATCCGGGGTCTTCGCCTGGAGATATCTGATGTCCAACCGTCCATTGGGTCAGGTGCCCCCGGCCACGACCGCCGAGGCCGCCAGTGCCAGCAGCAGCCGGGGCACAGTCGGGGTGAGGCGACTGCCTGGCCGCTCATACGGCTTAACGTTCAATGGAAAATGACGGAGGAGAAGGCGCGGATTTGATACCGGTACGGGGATTCGAACCCTGAGCCACGCCCTAGCATAAATCATTGATGGCGCAGCGGTTCTGGTCCGAAGCGCTTTCACCTGAACCACTTGGCCAGTGGACAGCGGTGGACGGGGGTCGCCTCCGGTCGCCGCCCGTGGCCCCCAATTTTGGAGACATTGTGGAGACGGCACCCCCCCTACATCCTGCCCCCGGGGTGGGTCGGGGGTGCGTGAAAGCCGCCGCACAATTTTCCCGGCCCTCCACCCGAATCCCTGTGGGGTCGAGGGCCGGTCCGTGCGTGCGTCGTCTAGCGCGGCTGGGCCACCTGGCGCATCAGCGTCTCGACCAGCGCTCTGAGTTCAGCCAGCTCCGTGGCCTGCTCGGTGCGCTCACGCTCGAGGCG
>VFZN01000003.1 GCA_016871195.1 Acidobacteriota bacterium
GGTCTTGGAAATTTGGGCGCTCTCGGCCGAATCGGCCTTCAGGAACTTCCGCCGCGCGGGCAGGTTGTAGAACAGGTCGGCTACCTCGACCGACGTGCCCTCGGGACCACCTGTCGCCATCACCGACTCGATCACGCCGGCGTTCACGCGCACTTCGGTACCCGCAACCTCGCCGCGCAGACGCGTGCGCAGACGGAAGTGCGACACGGACGCCATCGACGGCAACGCTTCGCCGCGGAACCCCAACGTCGTAATCGCTCCGAGATCGTCTGCGCGCCTGATCTTGCTGGTGGCATGCCGATCGAGGCACAGCCGCGCATCATCCGGGTCCATGCCGTGCCCATCGTCATCGACGCGGATGAGCTTCTTGCCGCCGTATTCGATCGTAATCGTCAGGCGATGCGCATCGGCATCGATGGCGTTCTCGACCAGCTCCTTGATGACGGAGGCGGGCCGCTCGACGACCTCACCGGCCGCAATCTGATTGGCAAGGTCTTCCGGAAGGCGGGTGATGCGACCCATGGGCGTGGAGGAAGACGGACGGGCACTCCCGGGGGCGAGGCGTGGCCTGCGCCCCCGGGGATGTCACACAGCGGCTAGTCGCCCACCTTGACGCTGAGCGCCGCCTGCGCGGCCGCCAGCCTGGCGACAGGAATGCGGTACGGCGAGGCGCTAACATAGTCGAGCCCCACCTTGTGGAAGAAGTGAATCGACGAGGGATCGCCACCGTGCTCGCCGCAGATGCCGAGCTTGAGGTCGGGGCGCGTGGCCCTCCCCTTCTGCACCGCGATGGCGACCAGCTGCCCGGTGCCCTCCGCGTCGAACGTGGCGAACGGATCCTTGTCAAGAATCTTCTTCTCCTGATAGACCCGCAGGAACTTCCCGGCGTCATCACGCGAGAAGCCGAGCGTCATCTGCGTCAGGTCGTTGGTACCGAACGAGAAGAACTGCGCCTCGGTGGCCACCTGGTCGGCGGTCAGCGCGCCGCGGGGCACTTCGATCATGGTGCCCACCAGATACTTGATGCGGACCTTCTGCTCTTTCATCACCTGCGGCGCCACGCGGTCGACGATGGCCTTCTGGTCGCGCAGCTCCTTCACGAAGCCGACGAGCGGAATCATGATTTCCGGCACCACCTTCAGGCCTTCGTGATGCAGCTGGCAGGCCGCCTCGATGATGGCGCGCGCCTGCATTTCGGTGATTTCCGGGTAGGTAACGCCGAGGCGCACCCCGCGATGTCCCAGCATCGGGTTGAACTCGTGCAGGTGCTCGACGCGGGCCAGCAGGGCGCGTCGCTCCGCGAGAGCCGCCGCGTGCGCCTTCTTGCCCTTCTCGGGAATGGTGGCCTCCATGCGCTGCACCTCGAGCATGAGGTCTTCGCGCTTGGGCAGGAACTCGTGCAGAGGCGGATCGATCATGCGGATGGTGACGGCCGTGCCCTGCATCGCCTTGAACACGCCGTAGAAGTCACCGCGCTGCATGGGCAGCAGTTCCGCGAGCGCCGCGCGTCGGTCGGCCTCGTTGTCGGCCAGAATCATGCGCTGCACGATGGGCACGCGGGCTTCCCCGAAGAACATGTGCTCGGTGCGACACAGGCCGATGCCGCGGGCACCGAACTGATAGGCCAGTTCGGCCTGGTCGGGCTGGTCGGCGTTGGCGCGCACGCCGAGCGTGCGGACCCTGTCGGCCCAGCCGAGCAGTTGCACGAAGCGCTGGTAGATGTCGGACTTCTTCGGGCTCAGGCGCCCGGCCACGACCTGCAGAATCTCGCTGGGCTGCGACGACACGCGGGCGATTTTGACCTCGCCGGTGAGGCCGTCGAAGGCCACGTAGTCGCCTTCGCGCACGAGCTGTCCGCCGATGGTAGCCGTACGAGCCTTCTCGTCGATGACGAGCTTCTCGGCACCAACGACCGAGGGCTTGCCCATCTGCCGACCGACCACCGCCGCGTGAGAGGTCATGCCGCCGGTGGCAGTGAGGATGCCCTGCGACACCCACATGCCGTTGATGTCATCAGGGGCCGTTTCGCGCCGGACCAGGATGACGGCCTTGCCCTTATGCGACCACTCGACCGCGTCCTCGGAGGTGAACACAACCTGACCACAGGCGGCGCCCGGCGAGGCGGGCAGGCCGCGCGTGACTACGGGCAGCGCCTTCCATTCCTTCGGATCGAAACCCGGGGCGAGCAGCTGCGACAACGCTTCCGGATCGACCAGCAGCAGCGCTTCCTTCGGGGTGATGAGGCGCTCCTTCACCAGATCGGTCGCAATCACCACAGCGGCGTAGCCGGTGCGTTTTCCGCTGCGGGTCTGCAGCATGTAGAGCTGGTCGTCCTGAATCGTGAACTCGAAGTCCTGAATGTCCTTGTAGTGCTTCTCGAGGCGCGTGGTGATCTGGCGCAGCTGCGCGTACGCCTTCGGCATCACACGCGCCAGCTGGCTGATTGGCTGAGGCGTGCGGATACCAGCGACCACATCCTCGCCCTGGGCGTTGATGAGGAACTCGCCGAAGAACTTGTGCTCACCGGTGGCCGGATTGCGCGTGAAGCCCACGCCCGTGCCCGAACGGTTGCCGGTGTTGCCGAACACCATCATCTGCACATTCACGGCCGTGCCGATGCTGTCCGGAATGTCATAGATGCGGCGATACTCGCGCGCGCGGGGGTTATTCCACGAACGGAACACGGCGTTGCGAGCCATGGTGAGCTGTTCGCGGGGGTCCTGCGGGAACGGCTTGCCGGTCTTGCGCCGAACGAGTCCCTTGAAGGCCTCGACGACGAGGCGCAGGGCGTCTTCGGTGAGATCGGTATCGACCTTCGCGCTCTGCTCGTGCTTGATGCGTTCGAACTCGTGCTCAAACTCGGGCTTCGGGATCTCGAGCACGACCGAGCCGAACATCTGCATAAAGCGGCGGTAGCTGTCGAAGGCAAATCGGCCGTTCTGCGTTCGGCGCTTGAGGCCCTCAACGGCGGCGTCATTGAGGCCGAGGTTGAGGATGGTATCCATCATGCCCGGCATCGAGAACTTGGCGCCCGAGCGGACCGAGACGAGCAACGGATTATCGGTCGAGCCGAGCGTGGCACCGGCGGCCTTCTCGAGGCGCCTGACGTGCAGCGCGATCTCCTCGTCGATGACGGGTGGCAGCTTACCGTGGTCGCGGTAGTAGAGGTTGCAGACGTCGGTCGAGATGGTGAAGCCCGGCGGCACGGGCAGTCCGGCATTGGTCATCTCGGCCAGACCCGAACCCTTGCCACCGAGCGTGTCCTTCATGTAGCGGTGGCCCTCGGCCTTGCCGTTGCCGTAGAAGTAGATGTACTTCTTCGTTGCCGAGGCGCGCGCGCCTGTCCTGCCCTGCGCCGCGCCGGTCTTCCGGGGGGCCCGTCGTGCCGCTGTCTTCGCCATGCCTGCGTTACTCCTGGGAAACGATTTCCGACACATCGGCCAACTGAAGGACCAGCTGCTCGATGCTGAACACGAGCCGCAGCCGCGCCATGCGCAGCGTGGGATCGTCACACATCACCATCACGTCATCGAAGAACCGTCCGACGGCCGGCCCCAGTCGGGCACAGCGCTCGAACGCCTCCTGCAGCCGGTCTCCGCCCGCTGCCGCCGCGGCGATGCCGGGCGCGCACTGCTGAAACTGGGTCCACAATGCCCGCTCAGCCTCCTCTGTCAGGATACTCTCGAGCGGCGCACCTGCGGCATGCAGGGCCGCCATGCCCTCCGGCGCATTCTTCGCCACGATGTTGCGCACCCGCTTAAAGAGCGTGGCCAGCTGCCGGAAATCGGCCGAGTCGGCCACGGTCGCCAGCACGGCCAGGCGACGCAGCGCCGCAGCCGGCGCCAGCGCGCCCGGGTCGCCGTGCGTCACGGCTCGCACGTTTCGCACGTCATAGCCGCGTTGCTCGAGCACGTATCGCAGGCGTTCGACGAGGAAACGCCACAGGTCGGCATCGCCTGACGGATCACCGACCCCGCCCGCCGCAAAGGGTCTTGCCGCCACCGCTACTAGCGGCCCGAGCGTGACCGCTGTGCCGACACCGGTCAGCGCCTCGAGGTCGACGAGCGTGCGTACCAGACCCTGCGCGGCGCGACGCAGGCCGTGCGGATCGCGTGACCCAGTCGGCCGCTCGCCCACCGCGAACATGCCCACCAGCGTGTCGAGCTTGTCGGCCATAGCCACGGCAGCCCACGGGCGTGCGGCCTCGCCCAGCACCGCGGCGCTCGGCGGAGCATCAGCTTCAACACCCTGCGGGAGATAGTGGTGGTAGATGGCCTTCCACACCGTCGACGAATGGCCATCTTCGCGGGCATAGATGCCGCCCATCGTGCCCTGCAGTTCGGTGAGCTCGCGCACCATGCTGGTCGCCAGATCGACCTTGCAGAGGCGCCCGGCGGTGGCCGCCGCGTCGGCCAACTGTGGAGCCCCCAGCACTTCGGCACAGAGCCAGCGGGCCAGCGCCTCGATGCGCGAGGCCTTTTCCCGATAGGTGCCGAGCCGCTTGTGGAACAGCACCGTCTCGAGCGCATCAAGCCCAGCAGCCAGCGGCTGCGCACGGTCGGCGTCCCAGAAGAACCGGGCGTCCCTGAGCCGTGCGGTCAGCACACGTTCGAGGTTGCGCGAGACGACATTGGTCGATTCAGGCTCGGTATTGAGCACGGCGAGAAACGCCGGCATCAGCGTTCCGTCGGCATACTGCAGCGGGAAGAAGTGCTGATGATGAATCATCGTGGTTGTCAGCACTTCCTCGGGCAGCGCAAGAAACTCGTCACTGAACCGGCCCGAGACCACCACGGGATACTCGATGAGATCGGGCACTTCCTGCAGGAGGGCGGCGCCGGACCGCACGGTATCAATCGACACCCCGCGGCGAGCCGCCTCGGCCGTCAGTTCCGCATCTATGCGCGCGCGCCGCTCGTCGCGATCGAGCACCACGCCGTTGCGCGCGAGTGCGGCCAGATACTCGGTGGTCGAGTGCACGACCAGTGGCTGCCCCACCGTCTCGTGTACCCGGTGCCCTCGCGTCGTGCGTCCCGAGACCACCGGCTGCACCAGCGGTCCCGCCGCCTGAGCACTGCGCTGTATGGTGAACGGCACCACCTCATCGCCAAACAGGAAGACCAACCAGCGGATAGGACGCCCGAACTGCAGTTCTCCCCGCCCATCGTCAAGCAGTGCATCCCAACGCATCTGCTTGGGAAACGGCATGGCCCGCAGCGTGGTGGCCAGCACCGCCGGCAGCACCTCGAGGGTGGCGCGGCCCTGATGCTGCACACGCACGGCGAGATACGCGCCCTTCTTCTCAGGCACCTCGATGCGTTCGAGCGCCGAGACATCCACGCCGTTGCGCTTCGCAAACCCCGTCGCGGCCGACGTGGGCGTGCCGTCGGCATTGAACGCCGCCGACACCGGCGGGCCGGTCAGCACCTCTTCGCGGTCGGCCTGGCGTTCGGCCACGCCGGCCATCTGCACCGCCAGCCGGCGCGGCGTCGACCACGTCGTCACCGGCCCAGCCACCTCGAGCCGTGCCTCGGCGAGCGCCGCCGCGAGGGCGTCGCCGAACGCACGCGTGGCGGCCGGTAGCCAGCTGGCCGGCAGTTCTTCGAGACCCAGTTCAATCAGCAGATCGTGCGTCATCACGTCACCTCGAGACTCACGATGCCACCGGGGTCGTGTCAACCTTCGGGGCCAGATCGTCGGCGTAGCGCCGGCAGACGGCCACCGCCAGCTGCCGCACGCGCAGAATGTAGGCCGTGCGCTCGGTCACGCCCACGCTGCCGCTGGAATCGAGCAGATTGAACAGATGCGAGCACTTGAGCGCATATTCGAGCGCCGGCAGCACGAGCCCGGCCCCCAGCAGTCGTTCGCCGAATGCGTAGCACTCGTCGAACTGGCGCCGATGGAAATCGGAGAACTCGGCCAGCGTGAGGCCGGTGCCTTCGTTGAAGGCATAGCACGACTGCTCCACTTCCTCGCGGAGGCGTACGGCCCCGTACGAGACCCCCGGCGCCCACTGCAGGTCGTAGACGTTATCAGCCCCCTGCAAGAACATCGCAATGCGCTCGAGTCCGTAGGTGATTTCACAGGACACCGGCGATAGGTCCATGCCACCCACCTGCTGGAAGTAGGTGAACTGCGAAATCTCCATACCGTCGAGCAGCACCTGCCATCCAATGCCCCAGGCGCCGAGCGTCGGCGATTCCCAGTTGTCTTCCTCGAAGCGGATGTCGTGCGCGCGCGGGTTGATGCCGCACGCCTCCAGGCTGTCGAGATAGGCCTGCTGCACATCGTCCGGCGACGGTTTCAGAATCACCTGCATCTGGTGGTGCTTGAAGAGGCGGTTGGGATTCTGGCCGAAGCGGCCGTCGTCAGGCCGGCGCGAGGGCTGCACATACGCCACATTCCACGGTGTCTCACCGAGCACCCGCAGCAGTGTTTCGGGATGGGAGGTGCCCGCGCCCACCTCGAGATCGAGCGGCTGCTGAATGAGGCAGCCCCTCGAGGCCCAGAAGGCCGAGAGCTGCAGAATCAGGTCCTGAAACGTCACCACACTCATGCATCCTCAGTTCGCCGGCACCCGGCGCATTTCCTGAATGACACGCAGCGACCGCATGTCGCGGTCGAGTAGCTGCCGGATCACCACCCGATGGCAATATTCGAGTTCCCGTAGCACGTGCGGCGCCACCGACAGTTCACCCAACTCAGCCGGCCGCAGGTGCCGGCTGGCATCCACAAAGTGCTCCGCCTCGACGGACAGCTCGAGATCGGTCGGGTACACCCCCTGCAGCCGTAACAGCCAGCACTCGAAGTACCGCGCCAGCGGCTCAACAGGCACCCCTGTCATCAGGGCGTCAAGCATGGCCACCCCCAGCCGATACACCCGTTCGTCAACATCGGCGTCGGGGGCCCATTCGTCGAGCAGCTCGGCGAAATAATGGCTGTAGCCGAGGGCCTCAGGCGAGGCGACTCCGAGCGGCGAACGTACGCGCTCGGCATAGTTCAGGCCCACCAGATCGCGACCTTCTCGCTCGAAATACGCCACTCGCACCAGCGTCAGCGGGGCCAGCGCTCCACTGAACGACGACTTGGGCCGCCGAGCCCGCTCGGCCACGCCGCGCTTCTTTCCGCGGTCGGGCGTCAGGAACACCACGACAGCGTCGGCTTCCCCGAACGGATACGTGCGCAGCACCAGCGCGTCAGCCGAATAAAGGGGCATGCCGTGGCCCCTATTCTATCGCGCCAGAAACTTCAGGAAGACGGTGGCGAGCCCGAGGAACGAGGCAAATCCCACGACGTCGGTAAAGGTCGTGATAAAGACCGACGAGGCCAGGGCCGGGTCGACCCTGAGCGCCTTGAGTCCGAGCGGCACCAGGGTGCCCGCCGTGGCCGCCACGGCCATGTTGCAGACCATCGCCACCCCGAGCAGCACACCGAGCATCGGGTCGCCCTTGGTCGCCCAGGCCACGCCCGCAGCGATCACCCCCAGCACGGCCCCGTTGCCGACCCCGATCAGGGATTCCTTCAGTAGGGCCTTCCGCGTGTTGGCCCACGACAGTTCCCCAAGGGCCAGCCCGCGGACGACCACCGTCAGGGTCTGCGTGGCCGCATTGCCGCCCATCCCGGCCACAATCGGCATGAATACCGCCAGGGCGGTGACCTGCTCGATGGTGCTCTCAAACAGCGCCACGACCGAGGCCGCCACAAACGCCGTGACGAGGTTGACGCCGAGCCACGGCAGACGCTTCCGCAGGGCCTCGCCGGGAGGCGTGGCAATGCGCTCGTCCCCCGACACACCCGCCAGCCGCAGCAGGTCTTCGGTGGCTTCGTCCTTGATGACGTCGATGACATCGTCCACCGTGACCACGCCGACGAGCTTGTTTTCTTCGTCGACGACCGGTACGGCCAGCAGGTTGTACGACGCGACCAGCCGGGCCACTTCCTCCTGGTCGGTGTCGACGCGCGCGCTGATGACATCCGGGGTCATCAGGCGCTTGAGTGGCGTCTCGGGGCCCACGAGCAGCAGCCGACGCAGCGAGGTGACCCCCACCAGATGACGCCGCGCATCCACGACGTAGAGATAGAACACCATCTCGACATCGCGTGCGCTCTGGAGGGCCGAGATCGACTCGGCCACCGTGAGGTCTTCGCTGAGCGCGAAAACCGACGGATTCATGATGCGGCCTGCGGTCTGTTCCCCGTACTCGAGCAGGCTTTCCACCTGCTGCTGGCCAGGGGCGTGCTGGCGCATCAGCTCGAGCACCTCGGCAGACAGTTCGTCAGGCAGGTAGTCGAGCAGCGCCGCTGCATCGTCCGAGGGCAGCTCCTCAAGCAGGGTGGCCACCTGGTCGGCCGGACGGCCGACAAGCAGCACTGCACCCGACTCGGGCCCCATCTCGCTGACGGCTTCCATGGCGAGCCGCGGCTGCCGCTCGACCAGCAGCGAGAACACGGCGGCCCGCTCGGCATCAAGCAGGGCCCCGAAAATCTGCGCAAGGTCGGCCGGGTGCTGCTTCTGCAGCAGGTTCAGCAGGTTGGTCGACGCCCCTATCCGCAGCAGGCGACGGACCGAGTCGAGCACGAGTTCACTGCGGCGCGGCGCGGGCATGGGGAACTGAGCGACTGTAGCACAGAGATCTCACGAACGACGTGACGGACGTCGGCGCTCCTGGAGCCCCAACTCGCCCAGGGTGCGATCATCTTCGCGCCAGCGGCCACGCACCTTCACGTGGAGGTCGAGAAACACCGGCGTCTGGAAAAACGCCTCGAGTTCGTGGCGGGCCGCGATACCGACAGCCTTAATGGTTGCCCCGGCCCGCCCGATGATGATGGGCTTCTGCGAGTCGCGCTCGACCAGAATCGTGCAGTAGAGGCGCAGCAGCGGGCCTTCCTCAAAGCGGTCGACGACCACAGCGGTCGAGAACGGCAGCTCGTCGTGCGTCTGCTGCAGCACCTGCTCGCGGACAAGTTCGGCCACGAAGAAGCGCTCGGGCTGGTCGGTCAGGTAGTCGTCGGGATAGATGGCCTCGCCCTCGGGCAGGTGAGCGAGCAGGCAGGTTTCGAGGCGATCGACGTTCTCGCCCGTCAGGGCCGAGACAGGCACGAGGTCGCTGAACAGTTTCGTCTCGTCGTAGGCGGCAAGGCGCGGCAACACCGCGATCTTGTCGAGGCCGTCGACCTTGTTCAGGGCCAGCACCCGCGGCACGCGCACGCGACTCACCATGTCCATCAGGAACCGATCGCCTGCCCCTGACGGTTCGGACACATCGACCACGACGAGCACGAGGTCCGCGTCGGCGAGGCTATCGGTGGCCGCGTCCATCATTCGCACGTTGAGCCGGTGCAGCGGGCGGTGAATGCCTGGCGTGTCGACGTAGACCACCTCCCCGCCGGGATAATGCCGGACGCCGACGATGCGGTTCCGGGTGGTCTGGGGCTTGTCCGAGACGATGGCGAGCTTCTGGCCGACCAGCCGATTCAGCAGCGTCGACTTGCCGGCATTGGGCCGGCCGACAAGGGCGACGATGCCCCGCTTGTGCGGAGCGTTCACCCAGCGGCCTCGGCGGTGTCGACGGCGATCTCGGCGGGGCGCGTCACGCGCACGCGGATGATACGGCGGCGCTCGGCCTCGAGCACATCGACGTGCAGGCCGTCCAGTTCCAGATGTTCGCCGACGGCCGGCACGCGGCCAAGACGCGACAGCAGATAGCCACCGACGGTTTCGAACCCTTCGCCGTCGAGTTCGAGGCCGACGCGGTCGCGCAGCTCTTCCACGTGGGCCTTGCCGCTGAAGACCCAGCGGCCATCACCTTCGTCAACGACCGGTTCCACTTCCGTGTCGTATTCATCGCGAATCTCGCCGACGATTTCCTCGAGCAGGTCTTCGATGGTGACGAGGCCGGCAATACCGCCGTATTCGTCGACCACGATAGCCATCTGCAGGCGGTTGCGCTGAAATTCTCGCAGCAGTTCGGGGACACGCTTGGTCTCGGGCACGAAGTTCGCGTGATCGGCGGCGCGAATGAGGGTGGTGATGGCCGCGGAGGGGTCAGCGGCAGTGGCCAGATGAATCAGGTCTTTCACAAAAACAAAGCCCGTAACATTATCGAGTGTGTTCTGGTAGACCGGCATGCGCGAGTACTGCTGGTCGCGGAACAACGCCTGCAATTGCCCGACGGTCGCTGAGGCTGGTACGGCGACGATGTCGGGGCGGGGCGTCATGACCTCGCGCACCATGGTTTCGCGGAAGTCGACCAGCGAGCGGAGCATCTCTCGCGCCTGACCCTCCTGCAGCACCGCAGGTGCACCAGCTTCAGTGAGGGTGACCGCGACGGCACCGGCCTCGTCGGTCGGGTTGTCATTCGTGCCGCCCGTCGGCCCGCGGCGTGTGCGACCCACGCGCAGCAGCGGCGTGGTGATCGGTGCGAGCACCAGGCACACCGCATCGAACGACGGCAGCAGGAGGCTCAGCACCTGTTCGGGATCGTGCCGGACGAGCAGCAGCGGCACCAGATGCTCGGTCACCAGCAGGAAGACCAGCACGGCCACCAGCAGCACGGGAACGCCGGCCGGCCCGACGCCGGTAAAGCCGGCGATGAGGACAGTGGTGGCCACGGTCATAACGCCCTTCAGCAGGCGTGCCGGCACAAACAGCCGTTGGGGGTGATCGAGATAGTGCGTCAGGCGGTCGTCCCGGCCGCTGCCCTCGGCCATGATGCGCAGGCTCAGTTGCATCAGGGCACTGAAGGCCGAGGTGATCGTGCCCACGTAGACCGAGGCCACGGCGAGGAGGAACAGCAGGAGCGGCGTCATCGGCCCGGCCTGGCGCCACGGGCAATCAGCCCGGTCGTCAGGCCCCCCTTGCGTCGCAGGCGCGCTTCGACCCGCGCCATCGCTCCCGTGTCGGTCTCGTGATCGTAGCCGAGCAGGTGCAGCAGTCCGTGCAGGGCCAGCACCCGCAGTTCAGTGGTGAGGCTGTGGCCTGCGCGCGTGGCCTGCGCGCGGGCGATACCCGACGCAATGACGATGTCGCCGAGCAGGCGCGGTTCGGTAGACATGACCGGCGTGTCGGTCGGGTTCGTCGGAAATGAGAGGACGTCGGTGGGGACATCCTTGCCGCGGAAGACGCGGTTGAGGGCGCGCATGCGTCGGTCGCTGACGACCGCGACGGTGACTTCGCCCGCGGCCCGGACAGGCGCGGTAGCGGCGAGCCATAGGGCCAGGCCCCGTGTGGCGGGCAGCACCCCGTCGGGGGCCTGCACACTAACGACCAGACGAGTGCGAGGGGCTGTGCGCTTCATACGCCTTGACGATGGCCTGCACGAGTTTATGCCGGACGACATCCCGCTCGTCAAAATGCACGAACGCGATACCCTCGACGCGGCCGACGACATTCATGGCCTCGACGAGTCCCGAGATGCGTCCGTGCGGGAGGTCGATCTGGGTGATGTCGCCGGTGATGACGGCCTTCGACCCAAATCCGAGACGCGTCAAAAACATCTTCATCTGCTCAGAGGTCGTGTTCTGGGCCTCGTCGAGAATCACGAACGCGTCGTTGAGTGTGCGCCCGCGCATGAAGGCGATGGGCGCCACTTCGATGGTGCCACGCTCGAGAAGCCGCTCGGCCTTTTCGATCTCGAGCATGTCGTAGAGGGCGTCGTAGAGGGGCCGCAGGTAGGGGTTGACCTTCTCCTGTAGGTCACCGGGTAGGAACCCGAGCTTCTCGCCGGCCTCGACGGCCGGGCGGGCCAGGATGATGCGGCTGACCTTCTTCGCGAGCAGGGCATTGACGGCCTGCGCCATGGCCAGATAGGTCTTGCCCGTGCCGGCCGGGCCGATGCCGAAGACGATGTCATGCCGGTCGATGGCCTCGAGATAGAGTTTCTGGTTCGTGGTCTTGGCGACGATGCGACGGCGACCAGCCTGACGCAGCTGCCCCGACTTGAGGAAGTGCTCACGCAGATCGACAGCGGTGTCCGCGACCAGCAGGTCGGCGGCGTCCTTGACGTCGCGGTCCGAGAGGCGATGTCCCTCATCCATCATGCCGCTGAGCTGGCTGACGAGCCGCTCGACGCGGGCGGCGGCGGCAGGGTCGCCGTCCACAAACCACGTGTCGCCCTGCGTGCGGATGCGCACGCCGAACCGCGCCTCGAGGTGGCGCAGGTTGTCGTCGTAGGCACCGAGAAGCGTGGCCAGGTGGTCCTGGGGAATGGACACGCGGCGGGCGGCGAGGGTGGCGATTGCGATTAACTCCGGAGAGACCAACGCGTCAGCGTTGAGGCGGAAAGTAGCACCGCGCCTGACACAGCGTCAAGCGCGGTGGCCATTCGGTCAGGGGGTAACCCTGATGCTCAATTCGCGCAGCTGGCGCGGGTCGACGGTGGAGGGCGCGTCGCACATGAGGTCGACGGCCTGCGTGGTCTTCGGGAACGGAATGACCTCGCGAATCGAGGTCTCACCCGCCAGCAGCGCGCAGATCCGGTCGAGGCCGAGGGCGAGCCCGCCGTGCGGGGGCGTGCCGTATTCGAGCGACTCGAGAAAGAAGCCGAAGCGGTGGCGGGCATCCTCGTCACTCAGCCCCAGGAGCCGGAACACCGTGGCTTGGGTCTCGCGGTCGTGAATGCGGATGCTGCCCCCGCCCAGTTCCCATCCGTTGAGAATGACGTCGTAGGCCTTGGCGAGCACCGAGCCGGGGTCTGACTCGAGGCGTGCCAGGTCTTCTTCCCGAGGGGCGGTGAACGGGTGATTGACCGAGTCCCAGCGGTTCTCGTCGGCATTCCAGTCGAACAGGGGAAAGTCTGTGACCCAGAGCAGTTCCCACTTTCCTTCCGGAATGAGGTTGGCCTGCTTTGCGACCTGCAGGCGCAGCTGACCCAGCAGTTTCGAGACGGCATCGGGGGCGCCCGAGGCCAGCACGAGCAGATCGTTCGGGGTGGTGCCCGACTGCGCGAGTACGGCCCTGGTGCTTTCGTCACCGACCGCCTTCACCGAACACTGCACCCCGTCGGCCGTGTGGCGCGCATAGATCAGCCCGGCGGCACCGAGTTGGCGCGCCTGCTCGACCAGCCCGTCCAGTTCACGGCGCGAGTAGCTGCCCGCACCGGGAATCACCAACCCGCGCACGGTGCCCCCGTGGGCGACGGCTTCGCGGAAGATGCCGAACGGCGAGTCGGTAAACAGCGGACCGAAGTCCTGAATCTCGAGTCCGAAGCGCAGGTCGGGCTTGTCAGACCCATATTTGGCCATCGCCTCGGCGTAGGGCATGCGCCGGAAGGGCCGAGAAATCTCGACGCCAATTTCACCGAAGCAGGCAGCCAGTGCCCCTTCCACAATCTCGAATACGAGCGACGGCGTGGCGAACGCCATCTCCAGGTCGACCTGCGTGAACTCGAGCTGCCGGTCTGCGCGCAGGGCCTCATCGCGGAAGCAGCGGGCGATCTGCACATAGCGATCGAAGCCGGCAATCATCAGGATCTGCTTGAAAATTTGCGGCGACTGCGGCAGCGCGTAGAACTCACCCGGATGCACGCGCGAGGGCACGAGGAAATCGCGTGCGCCTTCCGGCGTCGACTTGGTGAGGATCGGCGTCTCGATGTCGTAGAAGCCCTGGTCGTCGAAGTAGCGACGAAGGGCCATCGTGATGCGGTGGCGAAGGCCGATGTTGTGCTGCAGAGTGGGGCGCCGCAGGTCGAGATAGCGATAGCGCAGCCGCGTCTCTTCCGACACGTTCTGGTCTTCAGCGATGGAAAACGGCGGCGTCCGTGCCTCGTTAAGCACGCGGAGGTCGCTGACCCGTACTTCCACCTCGCCGGTTGGCACCGCGGTGTTGACGGTCTCGGCCGAGCGGCGCTCGACGGTGCCGAAGACGGCCACCACAAACTCCGAGCGCAGCCGCTTGGCCTTGTCGAGGAGCGGATCGTTCTGCTCGATAACCACCTGCGTCAGCCCGTGGCGGTCGCGCACGTCGAGGAACACGAGCGCCCCGAGGTCACGGATGCGGTGCACCCAGCCGAGCAGGACGACAGAGGCCCCCACGTCAGAGGAGCGCAAAGCGCCACAGGTGTGCGTGCGAGCCAGGGAACCGAGTTGTTCAGCCATGGTGCGTACGTGCGGTCAGCGTTCGAATGGCCTGCGCCACTTCGGCGCGGGGATGCCCCTGCTGACTGGCCGTCGGCAGGTGCTTCACCGACACCCACCCCTGCGTCCGCTCATCGTCTCCGACGACGGTGACACAGGGAATGCTGCGGCTGGCGGCATACCTGAACTGCTTCCCGAGTTTATCTGGTTCAGGATACACCTCGACGCGCAGTCCACTGGCCCGCAACTCGGCGGCCAGCGCCAGCGCATCGGCAATGCCATCGGCATTCCAGATGGTGACCATCACGTCGGCGGCATCGGCTCCTATGTGCGCCGGGAACATGCCGCGTTCGGCCATCACCACTAGGATGCGTTCGAGGCCCAGCGAGATTCCTGCCGCCGGCACGGCCTCGCCGAGGAACATGCCGATGAGGCCATCGTACCGGCCGCCGCCGCCGAGGCTGCCGGCCAGATCGGGCACGCTGATCTCGAAAATGGCACCGGTGTAATACGACAGGCCGCGCGCGAGCGACGGGTCGAGCCGCACGTGCGCCCCCACCGGCGCTGCGGCCACCAGCGACAGAATCGACGTCAACTGCGCGACGCCCTCAGCTGCGCGGCCGTCGAGCAGCGTGGTAACGCGCGCCAGAGTCTGGGCATTCCAGGCGGCCGCCTCAGTCGAGGCCGCGTCAGCACCCGACGGCGCAAACGTCTCGAGCAGTCGCGCGGCGCCGTCGGCAGAAATACCGCGGTCGGCGAGTTCACGGGCCACGCCGTCCCGGCCGATCTTGTCGAGCTTGTCGAGGGCGATCAGTGCATCGCCGTGCTGTCCCACCGGGACGCCGCCCGCGTCGAGCAGTCCCGACAGCACCTGCCGATGGTTCAGGCGCAGCATGTATCCGGAAAAACCCAGCCGCTGCAGCACGTCTCCGGCGGCACCGAGCAGTTCGGCCTCCACCACCATCGAGGTCGACCCGATGGCATCCACGTCGCACTGGTAAAACTCGCGGAAGCGGCCCTTTTGTGGCCGGTCGGCACGCCACACCGGTTGCATCTGATAGCGCTTGAAGAATTTTGGCAGCCGGGCGCGGTACTCGGCCACCACACGCGCGAGCGGCACGGTGAGGTCATAGCGCAGGGCGAGGTCGGCCTGCCCGGTCTCGGCAGCCTCGCCACGCTTGAGGATGCGGAAAATCAGCCGGTCGCCCTCGTCACCGTATTTGCCCAGCAGCGTCTCGATGTTCTCCACTGCGGGCGTTTCGAGCGGTTCGAAGCCGTATTGCTGGTAGACCTCGGCAATGACGGCCATCACATACTGGCGCCGCCGCAGGTCTTCGGGAAGAAAATCGCGCATGCCGCGCGCCGGTCCGGTGTTCATCACTGGTACTCGAGTCGGTAGCGGACATAGTTGTCTGCATACCAGCGAATCTCCGCCACGTCCTCGTCGGTCAGCGGGCGTTTCACCTTCCCGGGCCGCCCCATGACGAGCGAATGCGGCGGAATGACCGTGCCTTCGGTCAGCAGGGTGCCCGCCGCGACAATCGAGTCATGGCCGACATGCACGCCGTTGAGCAGCACCGCCCCCATGCCGATCAGGACGCGATCTTCGATGGTGGTGCCGTGGATCACGGCCGAGTGCCCGACGGTGACCTCGTCGCCGATCACGGTGGGGAACGTGTCACGCATGACATGAATCAGCGTGAGGTCCTGAATATTCGTGCGTGCGCCGATGCGGATGTGGTGGACGTCGCCACGAATGACGACGTTCATCCAGACAGACGACTCGGGACCGAGGGTCACGTCGCCGATGACCTGCGCGCTGCCGTCAATGTAGGCCGACGGGTCGACCACGGGCCAGACCGACTTGAAGGGACGAATCACAGCGGCCTCAACGGCGCGCCCGCCGCCGGACCAGGCGGGCCATGCCTAGATCTTCGGCAGCGTCACACCACGCTGCGCCTGATATTTCCCCTGCTTGTCGCGATACGACACCTCGCAGGACTCGTCGCTCTGGAAGAACAGCACCTGCGCGATGCCTTCATTCGCGTAAATCTTCGCCGGCAGCGGCGTCGTGTTCGAAATCTCGATGGTGACATGCCCTTCCCACTCGGGCTCGAAGGGCGTCACATTGACGATGATGCCGCAGCGGGCATAGGTGCTCTTGCCGAGACACACCGTGAGGACATCGCGCGGAATGCGGAAATACTCGATAGTACGCGCGAGCGCGAAAGAATTTGGCGGCACGATGCACGTGTCGCCCTTCATGTCGACAAACGATTTCGGATCGAAATTCTTGGGGTCGACCACCGTGTTGAACAGGTTGGTGAACACCTTGAATTCGTCGGCCACCCGGATGTCGTAGCCGTAGGACGACAGTCCATACGAGACCACTCCGGCCCGGACCTGCCGATCCTCAAACGGTTCGATCATGCCGTTCTCGAGCGCCATGCGGCGAATCCAGCGGTCCGACTTGATGGCCATGCCCGTCGCTCCTGCCTACAGTTCCATGCCGCGGAAGAAATAGCCCAACTCGAAAGCTGCCGTCTCGGGCGCGTCGGAGCCATGCGTGGCGTTATTGTCAATAGAGGCACCAAACTCCCTGCGGAGCGACCCCTCGGCCGCCCTGGCTGGATCGGTCGCGCCCATCAGTTCACGCCACTGCCGGATGGCATCGGGCGCCTCGAGGCACAGCACGACACAGGGACCCGACGACATGAAGTCGGTCAGGCCGCCGAAGAAGGGGCGCTCACGGTGCACGTGGTAGAAGCCCTCGGCCTGCGCCTTGGACATGTGAATCATCCGCAGGGCGCGGACGGTGAAGCCGGCCGCTTCGATGCGGGCGAGGATGCGACCCGTATACTGCTTGCCCACGGCGTCGGGCTTGATGATGGCAAAGGTTCTCTGCATAAGCATCTGATTATACCGCGCGGTTCAGCGTGCACCGAGGGCGGCGACGAGCGACTCGCCCATGTCGGCGGGGCTCTTCACCACGGTGACGCCGGCGGCAATGAGGGCGGCCATCTTCTCGGCAGCGGTACCCTTGCCTCCCGCGATGATGGCACCGGCATGACCCATGCGGCGGCCCGGCGGCGCCGTCTGGCCGGCGATGAATGCCACGATCGGCTTGGTGAAGTGCTGCTGGATCCAGGCCGCTGCCTCCTCCTCGGCCGAGCCGCCGATTTCACCAATCATGATGATGGCGTCGGTCTCAGGGTCGTCCTGGAAGAGCTGCAGGGCATCAATGTGCGTCGTGCCAATCAGCGGGTCGCCGCCGATCCCGATGCAGGTCGACTGGCCCAGACCGCGGCGCGACAGCTGGTCGATGGCCTCGTAGGTCAGGGTGCCGCTCTTCGACACAATGCCGATGCGCCCCTCCTTGACGATGTTGGCAGGGATGATGCCGGCCTTCCCCTTGCCGGGAGAAATGATGCCCGGGCAGTTAGGTCCGATGAGCCGCGTCCCGGGGTGGTCCTTGAGAAAGGTCATCGCCCTGAGCATGTCCACCACCGGAATCCCCTCGGTGATGCAGACGACCAGAGCCACAGCTGCATCGGCAGCTTCCATGATGGCGTCGGCCGCAAACGGGGGCGGCACGAAGATGACCGACGCATTGGCGCCGGTCTCGCGCACGGCATCGGCCACGGTGTTGAACACCGGCCAGCCCTCGTGTATCGTGCCCCCCTTGCCGGGGGTGACACCGCCGACGACGGCGGTGTGATACGCGGCAGCGGCCTTCGCATGGAAGGTGCCTTCGCGGCCGGTGAGCCCCTGAACAATGAGGCGGGTGTTCGAGTCGAGCAGCACTGCCATTACTTGGTCCCTCCGGCCAGCCCGACGACGCTCGTCGCGGCTTCGCCCATCGTGTCGGCCGTCGTGAAGTTGAGGCCACTCTCGGCGAGGAGGCGCTTGCCTTCCTCGACGTTGGTGCCCTTCATGCGGATGACAATCGGGACCGGCACCCCCAGGTCACGCACCGCCGCAATGACTCCCTGCGCCAGCACGTCGCAGCGCAGGATGCCTCCAAAGATGTTGATGAGCACCGCTTTGACGTTGGTGTCGGACATTAAAATGCGGAAGGCGTTCTTGATCTGCTCGGCGTTGGCGCCACCGCCGACATCGAGGAAGTTGGCCGGCTGCCCTCCCGACAGCTTGATGATGTCCATGGTCGCCATGGCGAGCCCAGCGCCGTTGACCATGCAGCCGATGTTGCCGTCGAGCCGGATGTAGTTGAGCGAGAACTTCGACGCCTCGACCTCAAGCGGGTCTTCCTCGGATAGGTCGCGCAGGTCGCGGATGTCCTGGTGGCGGTAGAGCGCGTTGTCGTCGAAGTTCATCTTGGCGTCGAGGGCGAGCAGGTCGCCGTCGCGCGTGACGATGAGGGGGTTGATTTCGAGAATCGAGGCGTCGGTGGCGATGAAGGCCTGATAGAGGGCCATCATCATGCGGACGCCCTTCTTGACGGCGTCGCCGGTGAGGCCGACGGCGAAGGCCATCTGCTGCGCCTGGAAGGGCTGGAGGCCCACGGCCGGGTTGATGAAGACCTTGTGGATCTTCTCGGGGTGGGTGGCAGCGACCTCTTCGATCTCGACCCCGCCCTCGCGGCTGACCATCAGCACGATGCGCTGGGTCGAGCGGTCGACGACGAGGCCGAGGTACAGCTCGCGGTCGATGCCGAGCCCCTGCTCGACGAGCAGACGCGACACCATCTGTCCCTCGGGGCCGGTCTGGTAGGTGACCAGGGGGCGTCCCAGCAGGGTCTTGGCGTAGGCCTCGGCATCATCGGCCGACTTGACCACCTTGACGCCGCCGGCCTTGCCGCGGCCACCGGTATGAATCTGGGCCTTGACGACACAGACACCGCCACCGAGCCGGCGGGCGATATCGCTCACTTCCTGTGCCGAAAACGCCACTTCGCCCTGCGGCACGGGCACTCCGTGGGCCTTGAGGATCGCCTTGGCTTGATACTCGTGAATTTTCATGGTGATGACGTGTGATGCGGGCCTGTGCCCAAAACGTTCGGATGATAACACGCCGAACACCGCGTGAATGGCATAGAATATGAGGTTGGGCACTCTCTCATGCGACTTCTGCAGACATTCTCAACCTCGATTGGCACCAAGATCCTCATTGCGGTCACGGGACTCGGCCTGACGGTGTTTCTTCTCACCCACCTGGCCGGCAACCTGCTCTTCCTGGCAGGCCCTGACGCGTTCAACCGGTACGCACACACGCTGACGAGTAACCCGCTGATCTACGTGGCCGAGGCCGGCCTGCTGGCGGTCTTCTTCGTGCACATTGCCAAGACCCTGTCCAACTACCTGGCCAACCGGGCTGCGCGGCCGGTGGCATACACCACACACCGGTGGGCGAAAACCAAGAATCCGGCCAGCCGCAAGAGCTGGGCGTCGACCACGATGGTCGTGACGGGCAGCATCATGGCGCTGTTCGTAGTCACGCACCTGCAGACGTTCAAGTTCGGGCCGGTGTATGAAGGCGCCGACGGCATCCGCGACCTCTACCGGCTGCAGATGGAAATCTTCGGACAGCCAGCCTACGTGGTGTTTTACCTCATGGCGATGGCCCTCATCTTCTCGCACCTCTGGCACGGCATCGTCAGCGCGACGCAGTCGCTCGGGTGGTATCACCCGCAGTGGACGCCCCGGGTGATTGTGGCCGGCCGAGTGCTGACGGCGCTGATTGCCGGCGGCTTTTTCATGATTCCGATCTACACCTTCCTTCTCTCGCGGAGCGCGCAATGACGCTCGATTCCAGGATTCCCGGCGGTCCGATTACGGAAAAATGGGATCGCCGCAAGTTCGAGAACAAGCTGGTCAACCCGGCGAACCGCCGCAAGTACGACATCATCGTGGTGGGCACGGGGCTGGCCGGGTCGTCGGCGGCCGCGTCGCTGGGCGAGATGGGCTACAACGTGAAGCTGTTCGGCATTCACGAAAGCCCGCGCCGCGCGCACAGCATTGCCGCGCAGGGCGGCATCAATGCGGCGAAGAACTACCGCAACGACGGCGACAGCATCTATCGCCTGTTCTACGACACGGTGAAGGGTGGCGACTACCGCGCACGCGAAGCGAACGTGTATCGCCTGGCGCAGCTGTCGGTGCAGATCATCGATCAGTGCGTAGCACAGGGTGTCCCGTTCGCGCGTGAATACGGCGGCCTGCTCGACAACCGGTCGTTCGGCGGCGCCCAGGTGTCGCGCACCTTCTATGCGCGCGGCCAGACGGGCCAGCAGCTGCTCCTCGGCGCCTATCAGTCGATGATGCGTCAGGTGCATGCGGGCACGGTACAGCTGTTCCCCCGGCGCGAGATGCTCGACCTGGTGGTGGTCGATGGCCAGGCGCGGGGCATCATCTGCCGCAACCTGGTCACCGGCGAGCTGGAATCGCATTCGGCGTCGACCGTGCTGCTGTGCACCGGGGGCTACGGGACGGTGTTCTATCTGTCTACCAACGCCATCAACTCGAACGTCACCGCCGCCTGGCGCGCCCACAAGCGCGGCGCCTACTTCGCCAATCCGTGCTTCACGCAGATCCACCCGACCTGCATCCCCGTGAGCGGCGACCACCAGTCGAAGCTGACCCTGATGTCGGAGAGCCTGCGCAACGACGGACGCGTCTGGGTGCCGAAGAACCCCGGTGACAAGCGGCATCCGTCGCAGATTCCCGACAGCGAGCGCGACTACTATCTCGAGCGGCGATATCCGAGCTTTGGCAACCTTGTGCCCCGCGACGTGGCCTCACGTGCCGCCAAGTCGGTATGTGACGAGGGACGCGGCGTCGGTGATTCAGGACTGTCGGTGTATCTCGACTTTGCCGATGCGATCAAGCGCTTCGGTGCGCCGACGATCAAGGGGCGCTACGGCAACCTCTTCGACATGTACATGCGCATCACGGACGAAGACCCGTATCAGGTGCCGATGCGCATCTACCCCGCCGTGCACTACACGATGGGCGGGCTGTGGGTCGACTACAACCTGCAGTCGACGATTCCGGGGCTGTTCGTGCTCGGAGAGGCCAACTTCTCGGACCACGGGGCCAACCGCCTCGGGGCCAGTGCCCTGATGCAGGGGCTGTGCGACGGCTACTTCGTCGCGCCCTACACGGTCGCCAACTATCTGGGGGGCGCCTCGCTTCCCGCAGTGTCGACGAGCCACGACAGCTTCAAGGAAGCGGTGGCCGCGGCGCAGGCCCGCATCGACAAGGTGCTGGCGGTGAGGGGTTCGAAGAGCATTCGCGAGTATCACCGTGCTGTCGGCGCGCTGTGCTGGGACCACGTGGGCATGGCCCGGAACGAGCAGGGGCTGAAGGGCGCCATTCAGAGCATTCGCAGCCTGCGCGACGAGTTCTGGCAGAACGTGTCGGTGCCCGGCGAGAAGAACAACCTCAACCCGGCGCTCGACTATGCGGGCCGCGTGGCCGACTATCTCGAGTTTGCCGAAGTGCTGGCGCTCGATGCCCTCGAACGCCACGAGTCGTGCGGCGGTCACTTCCGGGAGGAATACCAGACACCGGACGGCGAGGCGCTGCGTCGCGACGACGAGTATTCGTATGTGGCGGCGTGGGAATTCACCGGAGTCGGCCAGATGCCGACGCTGCACAAAGAGGCGCTGACGTTTGACGAGGTGCACCCCTCGCAGCGGAGCTACAAGTAACCGGGGCCGCTGCCCCACTGAGGACACCGTATCGCCATGGCCATGACCATTACCCTGAACGTGTGGCGCCAGGCGGGCCCCTCGGCCCCCGGCCGCTTCGAATCGTATACCTCCGACAAGGTGCACCCGGACATGTCGTTTCTCGAGATGCTGGATGTGGTCAATGACGACCTCATCCGCGCCGGGAAAGACCCGATTGCCTTCGACTCGGATTGCCGCGAGGGTATCTGCGGCAGTTGCGGTCTGGTGATCGACGGCATTCCGCACGGCCCTGATCCCGGCGCAACCACCTGCCAGGTGCACATGCGCCGCTTCAGGAACGGCGACACCATCACCATCGAACCGTGGCGAGCCAAGGCATTCCCGGTCATCAAGGATCTGGTGGTCGACCGCACGGCATTTGACCGGATTATCGCGGCTGGTGGTTATGTCTCGATGAACGTGGGCGGCGCACCCGACGGCAACAGTGTGCCGGTGCCGAAAGAGCTGGCTGATCTGGCCATGGACAACGCGCAGTGCATCGGCTGCGGTGCATGTGTGGCGGCGTGCAAGAACGCGGCGGCACACCTGTTCACGTCCGCTAAGATCACCCACCTCGGAGTGCTGCCCCAGGGCGAGCCCGAGCGCTACCGACGGGCGGCGGCGATGGTCGAACAGATGGACGCCGAGGGCTTCGGCAGCTGCTCGAACGAGGGTGAGTGCGAGGCGGTGTGCCCCAAGCAAATTTCCATTGCGAGCATCGCGCGGATGAACCGCGACTTCATGCGCGCGGCGACCTCCAAATAACCGTCGCCTGCCCCCCCAAACAGCACAACGGCCGGCCCTCCTGCACGGAGCGCCGGCCGTTGCCGTGTCGGCCGATGGCGTCAGCGGGCTAGATGCCGATGACGTCGACCAGTTCCTTCACCGCGCCCGCCGACTTGTGCAGCGCCGCGCGCTCGGCCTCGGTCAGGGCCACTTCGATGATCTGCTCGATACCACGGGCACCCACCTTCACCGGCACGCCGACGAAGAGGTTGTTGATGCCGTATTCGCCCTGCAGGTACACCGAGCACGGCATGATCCGCTGCTGGTCCTTCAGGATGGCTTCCACCATGTCCGCGGCGGACACGCCAGGTGCATACCACGCGCTGGTTCCCACCAGCTTGGTGATTTCGGCGCCGCCATTGGCCGTGCGGTCGCAGATGGCCTGCAGGCGGTCAGCGGGAATCAGCTCCGGCAGCGGAATGCCGGCCACCGTCGACAGACGCGGCAGCGGCACCATCGTGTCGCCGTGGCCTCCCAGCACGAAGCACGTCACATCGGCCACCGACACCTTCAACTCCTCGGCCACGAAGGTACGCATGCGCGCCGAGTCGAGCACGCCAGCCATGCCCATCACGCGTTCCCTAGGGAAGCCGCTCAGCCGGAACACGGCCTGCGACATCGCATCGAGAGGGTTGGCCACCGGAACGATGATGCAGTTCGGCGAGTGCTTCACAATCTCGGCCGTCACGTCCTGCATGATCTTGTAGTTGACGTTCAGCAGGTCGTCGCGGCTCATCCCGGGCTTGCGGGGCATTCCCGATGTGATGACTACCACATCCGAATTTGCCGTCTCGGCAAACCCCTCGACGCCCACACCGGTCACCCGCGACGCCGACCCGCCGATGGCGCACGACTGGTAGATGTCGAGGGCCACGCCAGCGGCCTTGCTGGCCGCAATGTCCACGATCACCACATCCGCCAGTTCCTTCTGCGACACCGCGCGCGCCACCGTCGCTCCGACGTTGCCTGCGCCTCCAACTACCGTGACCTTCCGATTCATGTCCGCTCTCCTGAACGTTGCCGTCCGATTTAGGTCAAACTGCCCCGCGCACCGTTCCGCATGCACAGCTTCTGTGGAAAACCATGTGGAAAACGTCGTGTAACCCTGAGGTAACGCGTGCAATCCCGAAGATTTTCACGAAGTGCACCACGAATGTTGCACTTCCTGCAGACGTCTCTTCCTCCCGCCTGCGCAAACTGTCATTATAGCGACCTCATCTGATTTTCCGGAGGTGTTTACCCGTGCGAATTGTTGTTGCTGATGACCTGCCTGCTTCCGCCCTTGACGTCCTGCGGGCAGAGGGGTGGACCCTCGATGCCCAGTCGGGCCGCTCGGCCGACCAGTTGAAGCTCGACCTCGCCAACGCCGATGCGCTGGTCGTTCGCAGTGCCACCAAGGTCACCGCCGACATCATCGCTGCGGCTCCCCGCCTGCGGGCCATCGCCCGCGCCGGCACGGGCGTCGACAACGTCGATGTGCCCGCCGCCACGGCCCGGAACATCGTGGTCATGAACGCCCCGGGGGCCAACAGCATTTCCGTGGCCGAACTCGCGCTGGCCCAGCTGCTGGCGCTGGCCAGGAAGCTGCCGGCCGCTGATGCCTCGATGAAGCAGGGCGTCTGGGACAAAAAGAGCTTCATGGGCCAGGAAGTCCGCGGCAAGGTGCTTGGCCTGGCCGGACTCGGCCGCATCGGGCGGGCCGTCGCCAGGCGGGCCCAGGCCTTTGAGATGACCGTCATTGCCCATGACCCCGCAGTCTCGGCCAGCGACGCGGCCGCGCTGGGGATCGAACTCGTCTCGTTCGACGACCTGTGTGCCCGCGCCGATTATCTGTCGCTGCACATGCCGTCGAACGACAAGACGCGGCGCATCTTCAATGCCGCACAGCTGGCGAAGTGCCGCAAGGGCCTGCGTCTCATCAACACCGCACGGGGAGACCTGATCGACGAACCTGCCCTGGTCGAGGCCATTCAGCGCGGACACATCGCCGGTGCGGCGCTCGATGTCTACGACAGTGAACCAACCAAGGACCAGACCCTGCAGAAGCTCCCGCAGGTCGTGGCCAGCCCGCACATCGCTGCATCGACAACGGAAGGCCAGGAACTGGTCGGCATTGAAACCGCCGAAGCCCTGCGCGACTTTCTGAAGACCGGCGAGATTCGAAACGCCGTCAATCGCTGAGCGCCCGCAGGCGTTCATGGAGACAGCCCGCAGGCTCCGCCTCGGGCTGTCCGTCCGCCCAGCACGCCCCAGCGGCACGGTTCCCTCAGCGTCGCATGGCATGCTAGGATAACCTGTGCCGGTCAGTTCCCTCGCCTCACTGACTGAATCTGCCGTTCTCGCCGTCATTCCGGCGCGCTACCAGTCGTCCCGGTTTCCGGGAAAACCTCTCGCCGACCTGCTCGGGAAACCCATGGTGGCCCACGTCGTGGCCCGCGTCCGTCGGGCGCGGGGCATTGATGCCGTGGTCGTGGCCACAGACGACGAGCGCATCGCCGCGGCCGTGCGGGCGTCGGGGGGTGAGGCCATTATGACATCGCCCAACCACCCCACCGGCACCGACCGCCTCGCCGAAGTCGTGGCCACCCTGCCCTGCCGGGTGGTGGTAAATGTGCAGGGCGACGAACCGCTCATCGATCCCGCGGTCATTGAGGCGGTGGTCGCCCCGATGTTCGCCCAGAATCCACCGGCCGTGGCCACCGCCTGCCGGCCCGTACGGGACCGTGACGAATTTCTGTCGCCCCACGCCGTCAAGGTGGTCAGAACCGCTGCGGGAGACGCGCTCTACTTCTCCCGTGCCCCCATTCCCGCCGCGCGGGACTGGACGGGCCGTGTCCCTGCGGAGGCCCGCATTCATCTCGGGCTCTATGCCTATCAGCGTGAGGCGCTGCTGCGGCTGACCGCGTCCCCCGTCGCGCCGCTGGAAGCCGTTGAATCACTCGAGCAGCTGCGGTTCCTGACCGCCGGCGACCGCATCCAGGTGGTGGAAACCGAGTACCATTCCATTGGCGTGGATACGCCAGACGACCTCGTCCGTGTCCGCCACTTGTTGATGTCACACTAACGCCAGAGCCGACTCATGCAGACAGCCCGTCCCACCAAATACATCTTTGTCACCGGCGGCGTGGTGTCGTCGCTCGGCAAGGGACTCGCCGCCGCGTCCATTGGAGCCATCCTCGAGGGGCACGGCTACCGTGTCGCCCTCCAGAAGTTCGACCCCTACATCAACGTCGACCCCGGCACCATGAGTCCGTACCAGCACGGCGAGGTCTACGTCACAGACGATGGCGCCGAGACCGACCTCGACCTGGGCCACTACGAGCGCTTCACGCGCACGACGGCCACGCGCAACAGCAACTGGACCACCGGCAAGATCTATATGTCGGTGCTCACCAAGGAGCGGCGCGGTGACTATCTTGGCCGCACCGTGCAGGTCATTCCCCACATCACCAACGAAATCAAGGACTGCATCCGTGCGGCCGGCCGCGATGTCGACGTGGTACTGGTGGAAATCGGCGGCACCGTCGGCGACATCGAGAGTCTGCCGTTTCTCGAGGCCATCCGGCAGTTCCGTCAGGATGTCGGCCGTGAGCACACGGTCTATATCCATCTCACCCTGGTGCCCTACATCGGGGCCGCCGGCGAGCTCAAAACCAAGCCTACCCAGCACAGCGTGCGCGACCTCCGGTCTATCGGCATCCAGCCCGACATGCTGCTCTGCCGTACCGACCGCGCCCTGCCACGCGACCTCAAACAGAAGATCGGCCTGTTCTGTGACGTGGCCGAGGAAGCCGTGATCACGGCGCGCGACGTCGACTCGATTTATGAAGTGCCGCTGTGCCTGCGGGACGAGGGCCTCGACCGCGTGCTGCTGCGCCTGCTGCACCTGCCCGGCTCGACCGCTGACATGCGCCCTTGGGAAGAGCTGCTCGGACGCATCAAGGAACCCGACCACGAGCTGACCGTGCATGTGGTCGGCAAGTACACCGGCTACGAGGATTCGTACAAGTCGCTCAATGAAGCGCTCTATCACGGCGGCTTCGCCCACCGCACGCGGATCACAATTCAGTGGGTCGAATCAGAGGCACTCGAATCAGACGGCGGCGCACATCTGCTCGACGGCGCCGACGCCATCCTCGTCCCTGGCGGGTTCGGCTCGCGCGGCACGCGCGGCATGATGAAGGCGGCTGAAGTCGCCCGCACGCGGCGCATTCCCTTCTTCGGCATCTGCTACGGCTTCCAGTGGGCGACCGTCGAGTTCGCTCGGCATGTGTGTGGCCTCGATGGTGCCGATTCCACCGAGGTGGATGAAGCGGCGACACACAAGGTCATCTACAAGCTGCGCGACCTGCTCGGGGTCGATGAGCTCGGTGGTAATATGCGCCTCGGGCAATACGCCTGCGAGCTGGCCGAGGGTTCACGCGCCCGCGCGATTTACGGAACGGCGCTCGTGCACGAACGGCATCGCCACCGGTTCGAGTTCAACACGCTCTACGAACAGGCGCTGGCCGACCACGGCATGCGCATCTCGGGCCGCTCTCCCGATGGCAAGTTTGTCGAAATTGCCGAGATCGCCGACCATCCATGGTTTGTCGCCGTACAGTTCCACCCCGAGTTCAAGTCACGGCCACTGACCCCGCATCCGCTGTTTGCGGCGTTTGTCAGGGCCGGGCTCGATCAGAAGGCCGGCCTGCTCGGCCAGGCGCAGCTGAGCGCGCATGCCTGAACCTGTGATCGCTGCCGTCCCGGCGGGCGCCGTCACGTTCGGTCCCGGACACCCGCTCGGCTTCATGCTGGGGCCGTGCGTCCTCGAGAGCGCCTCGCACGCCGTCGACCTGGCCCTCGAGATCGCGGCTATTGCCCGACGGCTCGCAGCCCCGGTCATCTTCAAGGCGTCGTTCGACAAGGCCAATCGCACGTCGAACCGTTCGTATCGAGGCCCCGGACTCGACGAGGGGCTTCGCATCCTCGCAGAAGTCAAGGTGCGCACCGACCTCCCCATCGTGACCGACATTCACGAGCCCGCGCATGCGGAGCGGGCAGCCGAGGTCGCCGACGTCCTGCAGATTCCCGCATTCCTATGCCGCCAGACCGATCTGCTGGTCGCCGCCGCGGGCACAGGCCGAGTGGTCAACGTGAAGAAGGGACAGTTCCTCGCGCCGAAGGACATGCGCCACGTCGTGCTGAAGCTCAGGGACGCATCGGCTGCCGGCGTCCTGCTCACCGAACGCGGCACCAGCTTCGGCTACAACAACTTGGTCGTCGACATGCGGGCGCTGCCGATGATGCGCGAGTGGGGCTGCCCTGTCGTCTTCGATGTGACGCACAGCCTTCAGTTACCCGGTGCAGGAGACGGCGTCACCGCCGGCCTCTCCGAATACATCCGGCCGCTGGCCCAGGCAGGCGTCGCCGCTGGCGTCGACGGCATCTTCATGGAAGTACATGAGGAACCCGCCCGTGCCCTCAGCGACGCGGCCAACGCGCTGCGCCTCGACCTCCTCGAGCCGCTCCTTCGACGGCTGATGGCGCTCCACGAGCTGGTGCAGCATGGCTGATCTCGAGCTGGCACGGAAGGTGCTTCAGACCGAAGCCGCAGCCATCACGGCACTCGTCGGCCGCATCGACAGCGCCTTCGCCGACGCCGTCGACCGTATCCGGCAGTGCCGGGGACGCGTCATCCTCACCGGCATGGGCAAGAGCGGCATCGTCTGCCGGAAAATCGCCGCCACCCTCTCGAGCACCGGCACGCCGGCCTTCTTCATGCACCCGGCCGAAGCCATCCACGGGGACCTCGGCGTGCTGCAGAGTGACGATGTGGTACTGGCCATGTCGTACAGCGGCGAGACGGAAGAACTCACGCGGGTGCTGGAAACCATCAAGCGCCTCGGGGCCACGCTGATCGCCCTGACGGGCGACACCCAATCGACGCTCGCCCGCGCGGCCGATGTGCTGCTCGACTGCAGCGTGTCGGAAGAGGCCTGCCCGATGAACCTCGTACCGACCGCCTCGACCACGGCCGCCCTCGCCATGGGTGACGCTCTCGCCATGGCCGTACTCGTCGAGAAGGGATTCCGCCCTGAGGATTTTGCCTCGCTGCATCCCGGCGGCAAGCTCGGCAAGCGCCTCAAGCGGGCCGAACAGCTCATGCACGGCGGCCAGGATGTGCCCGTCGTCTCGCTCGACACGCCGATGCGCGACGTCATCTATGTGATGTCGAGCAAGGGCCTCGGCGTGACCGCCGTCGTCGATCACGATTGCCGACTGGCCGGTATCATCACCGACGGCGACCTCCGGCGTCAGATGGCCACCACGCCAGATATCCTCGGTCAGCGGGCCGGCGATCTGATGACACGCCGCCCCATCACCGTGCGTCGCGAGACGCTCGCGGCCGAAGTCCTGGCCCTGCTTGAGCAGCGCAAGATCACCTCGGTGGTGGTCGTCGATGACCGGGACCGGGTCGAGGGCATCGTGCACCTGCACGACTTGTGGCGCACCGGAATGGTCTAGGACATGGTCGTGTCGGGCTACCTTCCCCTTGTCGTCGGACTGCTCGCGCTGCTCCTCGGGCTGGCGATCGGCAAGGCCTGGGAGCGATACAAGTTGCGGGACGGCCGCTGGATTGACCGCCGCCGCGCCCGCGAGTCGCAGCACTACGTGCTGGGTCTCAACTTCCTGATCTCGAACCAAACCGACCTGGCCATCGAGGAACTCACGCGCGCGGCGCGCGTCGACGCCGATGCCCTCGAGATCCACATGATCCTGGGCAACGTCTATCGCGAACGCGGCCAGGTGTCGCGCGCCATCCAGGTGCATCAGGCGCTGCTGCAGCGACCCAAGCTCACGCGCATCGAACACAGCTACGTGCTGCTGTGCCTCGGGCTTGACTACAAGCGCGGCGGATTTGTCGACCGCGCGCTCGAAACCTTCACGGAAGTACTGAGGCTGACCCCCGACAACCCCTATGCCCTGATGTACCTGCAGAAGCTGCACGAGGAACAGCACCAGTGGGCCGAGGCGCATCGCATCCGCACGCAGCTGATGTCGCTGGATGGCCCTGACACCCAGCCGCGCAACCAGGCCATCCTGAGCTTCCTCGAGTACGAGCTTGGCACGTCGGCGCTCACTGACGGGCACCGCGACCGTGCGCGGCGCCACTTCGAATCGGCCATCGCGCTCTCCCTAGCGACGACGCCAGCGTACCTGCAGCTGGGCGATGTTGCGCTCGCCGCCGGTGATGCGTCGACGGCGCTGAGCACCTGGATGCAGCTGGTCGCCCACTCGCCCGAGCGGGCGCACCTAGCGTTCGAGCGGGTCCAACAGCTGGCCGAACAGCGAGGGGCGCTGGCCGAGTTTCAGGACCGCTGCCGACGGTTCATTGACCAGTATCCTCATGACTGGCGTATCCGGGTCATGTTTGGGTCTCACCTGGTCCGTCACGGACAGGCACGAGACGCCATGCCGCTGCTGCTGGCGGCGCTGACGCAGAACCCGCATGGCCTCACTGTGCACCAGGCCGTCTGGACGGCATTGCTGGCCCTCAACCTCGACCGTGCGCTTGTCCAGCAGTACATTGAGGCCGCACGCACAGCGGTGTTCTTCCTCGACCCTCACGTGTGCCTCAAGTGCCACTATCGCAGCACCGAACTGCTGTGGCAGTGCCCGCATTGCCACGAGTGGAACAGCTTCGTGGAGGAACGCATCGCCGCCGCACGCCAGCCGGCTGCTGACCTGTAGCCGCGTCTTGTCGCTCGTGACGGTCACGCACTATACTTGAGTGGTTCAGATGTCTTCCGGGCGACTTTTCCTGCTGGCCGCGTGGTGCGCCATGTCCGTTGTGACCAGCGCCGCGTGCACAGGTGACCGCAAGGCGTCCACCACCGACACGCTCACCTCCCCATCGCTCAGTCCGGCGGATCCCATCGTCACGGAAACCTTCACGGGGACACTCCGCCCGAACGCGACCGTTTTTTATGCGTTCACGGTGGCCACCTACGGCACGGTCAACATCACCCTTGATGAAGTGACGGGCGTGCAGGTCTCCGAGGACGTGCCCTTCGAGTTCGAGATCGGCCCTGGCGTGCCGCGCGGCACCGGCTGCTCCCCCAACTCTGTGCTGGTCGTCGCACCAGGCGAGGGACCGCATTCGTCCGGCGTGTTCGACGCCGGCATCTGGTGCGTCCGCCTCCGCGAGCTTGGCAATATGTCCGGTCCGGCACGCTTCCGCATCACCATCGCCCACCCATGATGCGCCTGCTCCTGACTGTGACCGTGTTGCTTGTCGCCAGCGCATGCAACAACGACGCCCAGACCACCGCCACGTCGCCGTCGCCCGTGGTGCAGGCGACGCTGCAGACCGAGTTCTACGCCGATACGCTGCAGCCGGGTGACCTGCGGTTCTACTCGTTTTCCGTGCCCAGCGACAGCACGGCTTCGGCCATGCTCGGCAGCATCGTCCGGCTCGACGGTCGTGTGGACGCAAGCCAGCGCATCGGACTCGGGTTCGGGTATCCGTCTGGCACGACCTGCACGGTGACCCAGTGGGTGGTCACCACCTCAGGACTCACCGCCCAGTTGAAGGGCTGGCTGACCAAGGGCGTCCACTGCGTCGCGATCTACGATCCCGGGGGGATGACCGTCCCCCTCAACTTCGCGGTACGCTTCGAGCACTTCTTCTGATATGCGACGCACGCTCTCTGCCGCCGCCGTGCTGCTGGCCACGCTGACCGCGTCGTGCAACAGCAACAGCACCACGCCGATGATTACCGCACCGACGACATCAGGGTCGACCTCGGTGTTCTCAGGCAGCATCGTCACCGGCGGAACCGCAGCCCGGTCGTTCGATGCCGCCGCGGCAGGCACCGCGACGGCAACCTTCGAGTTTCTCGATCAGAGTGGGGTATCGCTGCAACTCGCCCTGGGCATTCCCCGCCTGAGCGGTTCGGGCTGCTTTCTGAGCCGGGCTGTCACGGTGACAGCCGGTCCTGGCAGCTCGGTGTCGACGCCCGTGGAACCTGGTACGTTCTGTGTGCAGTTGGCAGACACTACCGGCCAGATCGCCCGCGTCGCCGCCTTCCGCGTCACGATTACGGCGCCGTAACCCGCCACTGCTCCACCAGGCGATCGACCTGCGCGTCGGTCTGGTCGAGCGTCCCGTCTGTCTCCACCACATAGTCGGCGTGCGCCCGTTTCCGGGCCATCGGCCACTGTGCGGCGATGCGCTGTGAGGCGGTGTCCTCCGACAGACCATCACGGGCCATCACTCGCACCAGCTGGTTCTCTGGCGCACAGACCACGACGATCACGGCGTCAAAGTCGCGCTCGCGCCCGGTCTCGAACAGCAGAGGGATCTCGGCGATCGCGTGCGGGGTTCCGGCTGGCACCGTGTCGAAAAAGGTCTCGATGAGGCGCCGCACGATCGGATGAATCAGGGCTTCAAGCTCGTGCCGCGCCACAGGATCAGGGAACACAATCGCGGCGAGCGCCGCACGGTCGAGCGTCCCGTCCTCTCGCAGCACCCCGGGCCCGAATCGGTCGACGACGGCCCTGAGGCCAGGCGTGCCAGGTGCGACGGCCTCACGCGCGAGCACATCCGCATCGACCACCGGCACACCATGCTGGCGCAACCGTGCGGCCACACGGCTCTTGCCGGTGCCGATGCCGCCGGTCAGCGCGAGTCGCCGCATCAGAGGTGCAGGCCCAGCCGCCATTCGGCCGCCGTGACCGTATTGGCCAGCACCATCGCAATCGTCAGTGGACCAACGCCACCGGGCACGGGGGTGAGCGCCCCGGCCACATCGGCAACGTCAGGATGCACGTCGCCGACCAGCACATGCCCCTTCGCTTCGAACTGCGTGCGCTTCGGCGTATTGGGCGCGAACAGCGCCCCAGCCGCCTCAGGTGTCTCGACGCGGTTGATGCCCACATCAATGACGGTCGCCCCGGGCTTCACGAAATCAGGAGTCACAAACCCTGGCCGACCGATCGCGGCGACCAGCACATCAGCGGTGCGGCAGATGGCTGGCAGGTCGACCGTGCGCGAGTGACAGATCGTCACCGTCGCATTCCGGTGCAGCAGCAGCATGGCCATCGGCTTGCCGACGATGTCGCTGCGACCGATGACCACGGCATGACGGCCCCGGAGAGGAATCTCCTCGCGATCGAGCAGCGTGGCACACCCCAGGGGCGTGCAGGCGACAAGGGCCTGCCGCTTCTGTACGAGGCGGCCCACGTTGACAGGATGAAACCCGTCGATGTCCTTGGAGGGATCAACGGCGTCGAACACGCGCGACTCGGCATCGGTGCCCATGCCGGCAGGCAGCGGCGATTGTACGAGAATGCCGTCGATGGTGTCGTCGGCGTTCAGCTGCCGCACCAGCACCAGAGCCTCGTCAACCGAGGCTGTCTCGGGCAGGCGGTGCAGTACGGCGTGGCAGCCGTGTGCGGTCGCCGTAGCAATCTTGTTTCGAACGTAGATTTCCGAGGGAGGGTGTGTGCCGGCCAGCACGACGGCGAGGCCGGGGGGCCGCCCCGCGTGGCGGCGCACGGCCGCCACACGGGGTTCCAGTTTGTGCCGCAGGCGCTCGGCCCATGCGGTGCCATCGAGACGACGTGCCGGCATACGGGTCCTACCTCTCGCCCCAGGGGTGCGTCATTCCGACGCCTGCCGGCGAGACCGCCACGAAACCGGACAGGAACCGCAGGCCGAACCCGACATTGAGCCCCACCAGACAGGACACCCGAATCAGCACCGGCAGACTCAGCATCAGGTCGAGGCCCGACACGATGCCCAGGTTCCGGAACACCGGTCCGAACGGCACGCAGAAGGGACGCACGGTGTCGGGGCGTCCCTGACGCATCCGTCGCACGGAGGCACTGGCCACCACGAAGGCACGAAGCGTGTCGACGAGGATCCCGGCCCCGAGCAGGGTCGGCTCCCCCGCCGTCAGGGTGGGCCTGAGGGCCTTGCTGCCATGTCCGACGTCGCCGACCCGTCGTTCCATCGACGTTGTCGTCAACAGCTGCACGTCCATCCGACCTCCGGAAAAAATTGTACTGCAGGTACGCGGTGCGCCACGTCTGATGCCGACCACGGTCATCGCGACGCGGCAATCAGTCGCGCCGCGGCCACACCGGGCTCGTCACCGTCGAGCAGTGCACCGATGGCGCAGACCATCGACACGCCGCAGGCCACGACGTTGGGAGTGCGCTCGACCGTAATGCCGCCAATCGCCACGACGGGCATGGACCTCGCGCGGGCTAGCGCACAGACGTCACGCACCAGTGGCAATCCGAGCGGTGTATAGCCGGTGTCTTTGCTGCCTGTGTCGAACACCGGGCCGATGGCCAGGTAGTCGATGGGCGCGCGGAGGGCCGCCTGTGCCTGAACAAGAGAATGCGTTGACAGCCCGATCAGCGCGTCGGACCCCAGCAGCGCACGCACGGCCTCGGGCGGCAGATCGTCCTGCCCCACGTGGACACCGTCGGCACCGATGATCTGCGCCACATCGGCACGGTCATTCACAATGAGACGCGCGCGTCCCCTCGTGAGGGCCACGGCTTCCGCGCCGAGCACGCAGACGTCCGCAGTGCCCATCGACTTGGCACGCAGCTGCACCAGGGTGATGCCGGCATCGAGCCACGCCTGCAGCACCGCGCCCGGCGACAGCCGTCGGGCGCGGCACACATCCGCGTCGAGAATGGCGTAGACCGACGGCCAGTCAGCGGGCACCGGCACTCAGGCCGACTGCTCCGCCGCCACGGGCTTCTTCACAGGCATGAACCGCTCCATGAAGTGGGTGCTGAGGCGACCGGCCACAAAGTCAGGGTCGTTGAGAATCTTGAGATGCAGCGGAATCGAGGTGCGAATGCCCTCGACCACCGACATCTCGAGGGTGCGCTTCATGCGGGCAATGGCCTCGGCCCGATCGCGCCCGTGCACGATGACCTTGGCGATCATCGAGTCATAGTGCGGGGGAATCGTGGCCTCCGAATGGCAGGCGGTGTCGACACGGACCCCGGGCCCGCCGGGGATGCTGAACGCGTGAATCTTGCCGGGCGACGGCACAAAGGTCACCGGGTCTTCGGCATTGACGCGGCACTCGATCGAGTGACCGGTCCAGGTCACGTCACTCTGCCGGAACGACAACCTCTCGCCGGCGGCGATGCGAATCTGCTCTTTCACCAGGTCGATGCCCGTCACCCACTCGGTCACCGGGTGCTCCACCTGGATGCGGGTGTTCACTTCCATGAAGTAGAACTGCCCCTTGTCATCCACCAGGAACTCGAAGGTACCGGCATTCGTGTACTGCACGGCACGTGCCGCGTCGACCACGACCGCGCCCATCTTGCGGCGCACCTTGTCCGACACCGCGACCGAGGGCGATTCCTCGATCAGTTTCTGGTGCCGGCGCTGAATCGAGCACTCGCGCTCACCCAGATGCACCACGTTACCGTGATGGTCGCCGATGATCTGATATTCGATGTGCCGGGGGGAATCGAGGTACTTTTCGATGTAGACATCGCCCCGGCCGAAGGCCGCCTCGGCCTCACGTTGGGCGGTGCGGAAGCTGTGTCCCAGGTCGGAGGGCTCGCGGACGATGCGCATGCCGCGCCCGCCGCCGCCGGCGACGGCCTTGATGATGACCGGATAGCCAATCTCCCGGGCGATCTTGAGGGCAGCCTCCTCGCTGTCGACCGGACCCTCGCTGCCGGGCAGCATCGGCACGCCCGCCTTCTTCATGGCCTTGCGGGCCTTGGCCTTGTCACCCAACAGGCGAATCACATGCGGGTCGGGACCGATGAAGCGGATGTGGCACGCCTCGCAGACTTCGGCGAGATAGGCGCTCTCGGACAGGAAGCCGTAGCCGGGATGAATGGCATCGGCCCCCGTGATTTCGGCGGCGCTGATGATGGCCGGCACATTGAGGTAGCTGTCGGCACTCTTGGCCGGCCCGATGCAGATGTCTTCGTCGGCGAACCGCACGTGCAGCGAGTTCTCGTCTGCTTCCGAATAGACCGCGACGGTCCTGATGCCCAGTTCCCGGCAGGCAAAAATGACGCGGAGGGCGATTTCTCCCCGGTTGGCGACCAGAATCTTCTTGAACATATGGAGCGGATTTACGACTTGAGCCGCACGGCAAACAGCCGCTCGCCGTACTGCACGGCCTGGCCGTTCTGCACATACACGCTGACGATTTCGCCCTCGTATTCGGAGTCGATCTCATTCATCAGCTTCATCGCCTCGATGATGCACAGCACCTGGCCCTTCCGCACCACGTCGCCCGTGTCGACAAACGGCGTGGCCCCGGGTTCGGCCGCCCGGTAGAACGTGCCGACAATCGGCGAGGTGATGATGGCCAGATCTTCGCCCGCGGAGGCCGCGGCGGGAGTCACAGCGGCCACCGGCGCCGGGGCGGACGCGACGGCGGCCGCCGTCGCGGTCACCGGAGCGGCGACCACGCTCTGCACCACGGTGCCGCTCTTGATGCGGAGCTTCACGTCAGCCCGCTCCAGTTCAAACTCGCTCAGTTCGCGCTCGCGAACGAAGTCGACCAGCTGCTTGATTTCGTCGAGTGTCATCGGTCGTGTCTACCCTTCCAGCAGCGGGGCCGTCAGCCATTCCGGTCCAGATGGCGTCATGACCACGTCATCCTCTATCCGCACTCCACCCCAGCCTGGAATGTAGACCCCTGGCTCGAGCGTGAACACCATCCCTGCCTCAAGCAGGGCGCCGGCGACTCCGCCACGTCTCGGCCCCAGTCGCGGGGCCTCGTGCACCTCGAGTCCGAGCCCATGCCCCAACCCGTGGCTGAAATACTCACCAACACCCGCTGCCGTCAGCACGCGACGGGCCTCGGCGTCCACCGCATCAGCGGCCACCCCGGGCCTCAGCACCGCAAAGGCCGCCTGCTGGGCCCTCCAGACATCCAGCCAGACCTGCCGCTGCCGGTCACCCGTGGCACCGAGCTGCACCGTGCGGGTCACGTCCACCGCGTAACCCTGATACATGCCACCGAAGTCGATGACCACAAGGTCGCCGTCGACCAGCACCCGGTCGCCGGCCCGATGATGTGGCCGTGCCCCGTTCGGCCCTGTGGCGACAATCGTATCAAACGCAGGTTTGTCGAATCCCTGGCGCCGCAGGTCGGCCTCGATCAGCGCGGCCACGTCACGCTCGGTCCGCCCCGAGAGCGATGCCGTGAGTATACCCCCGGCAATCGCCGACAGCCGGCGACCGGCCTCGCGCATGGTCGTCAGCTCCCAGGCGTCCTTGTGCACCCGCAGCTGCTCGACGAGGGCCTCCACAGCCACCCAGCGGAGCGAGCTGGCGGCACCTCCCGTGCGTGCCCGGAGGTCATCAAAATGCCCGACGGTCAGGGCCCCGGGTTCGTAGGCCAGGGCCATCGCGGCCAACCTCTGCAGGTGACCGGCGACGAGGGCGTCCGTGCTGGTGCCGGACGGAGCCACGTGCCCCCGCACGCCAAGACCGCAGTGGTCGAGGGCCTCCAGTTCCTCGGCGTAGCGACTGTCGCTCAGCAGATGGACAGCCTCGCCATCGACGATGACCACGCCGGCGCTCCCCTCAAAACCGGTGAGATACCAGATGTTGGGTCGGCTGGTGATGAGGGCCGCCTGAGTGCCACTCTCGGCCAACCTCGCACGGAGCCGGGCATGCCGGGCCTGCAGCAGGCCGTCAGGCAGCCTCATGGCGAGGCTCCGGTGAGTTGCGCCAGCCAGCGCTCGAGCTCAGCGAGGGCGGCCCGGTCATCAGGCGAGGGATCGGCCGCGGCCTCCCTGGCGCGCAGGCGCTGCTCGAGGTCGCCGAACATGTCGTCAGTCCACTGGAACGACGAGGGGGCCTCACCGGTGCCTCCCGACGCAGCATCCCCGGGCGGCGCGGGACGGGGCGACTTCGGGGTGGACCCTGTTCCGACCAGGTCTTCGAGGCTACGACGGGCCTCCGGCCGATTCGGATCGAGGGCCACAACCCTCCACAGGGCCTGCATGGCCTCTTCGAGCCGTTCGAGCCGATGCAGCACCCGGGCCCGCATGACCAGACAGGCAGGGTCGCCGGGCCACGCCTGCAGTCCTTCGTCGCACACCGAGAGGGCCGCCTCGGCCTCGCCCAACGCCAGCAGTTGCTCGGCGCGTGTCGCCCATCGCCGGCCCGGCTGGTCGGGGGCCACTCGGCCAATGTCGAGAATCGGCATCAGGGGTTGGGGCTCAAGCGACAGGCTACCACTACCGCGGCCCATCTCCGCCAGCAGGACCCACGCCTCGCGTGATTCGCGGCGTGATGAAGATGAGCAGTTCGCGCTGGTCATCACTGCGCTCGTCACGCCGGAATAATCGGCCCAGCCACGGCATGCGATGCAGCCCCGGTGTGCGTCCGGTGGCCTGCTGCGTCCGTTGGGTCGCAATGCCCCCGATGACCGTCGTATCGCCGTCGGCGACGAGCACCGTGGTCACGGCCCGCTGCGTGTCGATGGGGGGAATGCCGTTCACCGAGCGGCTGTAGTCGGGGGCGGCATTTTCGAGGACCACCCGCATGATGATGGTGCCCGCCGACGTGATTTGTGGCCGCACGCGCAGAGTGAGCGCGGCGTCCTTGAAGCTGACCGCGATGGAGTTGTTGGCCTGCGTCTGCACGGGAATCTGCACGCCCTGCGTGATCTCGGCTTCCACGTTGTTCTGCGTCGACACACGGGGCGTCGACAGCACGCGTCCATCGCCGCGGCGTTCCATGGCGGCAATCGCCAAATCGAGGCCAGGAAGGGCGGGCAGAGAACCGATGCGCACCCCAATGGCGCTGGTCGCCGCCTCTGCTCGAAGGGCGACGGCCTCCGGCGGCCCTGCCGGCGTGGCGGTGGACCCGACACGCCCGGTCACGACGGCCCCGGTCACAGATGTCGTGCCCTCCGCAGCACCGGCCGGTCGGCCGATGCCCCAGGTCACCCCCAGCGCCCGGGCCACATCCCGCGTGGTCTGCAGGATACGCGCCTCGATCTCGACCTGCGCCTGGGGCACATCGAGTGTCGCCATCAGCGACTTGGCGTGGGCCAGGTGCGCGGGCACATCGCGGACAATGAGCGTGTTGGTGCGGGCATCGACCTGGACCTCCCCACGGGGCGACAACGCCCCTTTCGTCAGGATGGGCATGACATCGGCCGCGCGCGCATAACTGAGCGTGCGGGTCAGCAATACGCGCTCCCCACTGGCCATGAGCACCTCGGACTCGCGCCCTCGGTCGGCCGCCTCGGCAAGCAGCCGCTGCTGGCTGGCCACGCGCACCACCAGACCGTCGGGGGTCGCCCGAAGCCGTGCGCTGGTGAGTACCACATCGAATGCCTGTGCCCAGGGCACATCGGTCAGGCGGATGTCGATCTGTCCGCTAACGTCCGGGTCAATGACGAGATTGAGGCCAGCGACCTCCCCCAGCAGACGCAGAACGGCACGCACCTCGGCCTTCTGGAAATCGAGTGACAGCGTCTGGCCCGTGGCCTCACGCGGTATCACGGCCGCAATGGTCAGGAGCACAGCAACTGCCGTGCACCGCACGAGCCACCGCGGGATGATGCGGGCGGTCATGGCCGCACTCCGCTCGCGGGCTGACGGCGGTCGCCCGACGTCGTGCTGCCGGACTCGCCTGTCTGACTCCTGCCGGAACCGGGGTCGGCGGCCGACACGCGCACCCCGTCCCACGAGATGGCCATCACCTCGGCTTCCCCATCGAGGCGGTCGCCCACTCGGACGACTCGCGTGGCGCCGTCGGGACACTGTATCGCCGCCCGCCACCCGTCAGCGGCCTGCACGATGCCGTGCACCAGCCACCGCTCGGCAGCCGTCGCCGGGTGCCTGGATTGAACCGGCCGCCGGGGCTCCTCTGTCACGGGTGACCCCGGACCAAGGTCGCCCGTCCGCCACATTGCCGAGGCAAACGGCGATACCGGTTCGATGCTGTCCGAGCGGGCGATGTCGGCATCAGGAGCACCGCGCGCGACCGTCAACATGGAGGGCGCAGCGGACCGCGGGGTCCCCACCCGCGGCACCAGGCGTGCCGTGACCACCAGCGTCTCTCCCAGCGCCTCGGCCTCTGGAACTACGTCACACTCAGACACCTCAGCCCAACCTTCCATGTCCGCGACCATCGCCAGCAATTGCGCCCACGTCAGCTGCGCGGTGACCGATGCCTCCGGCAGGCGGTCGGACGCCGCGCGCCCCGGCGTGACCGAGGGCGAGTCGACGTCAAGTCGAGTCACGACGCTCCAGCGTGCCACCCGGTCGAGTCCGCCGAGAAACTCGTCCACCCGCGCCTGCGTCGACATCCCGGCGGCGACCGCGGGGCCGAACGGACGGTTCGCGATGGGTCTGCGCCACCGGATGCGTGCCGACACGCCGGGCGCATCTGCGGGTTCCTCATCAAGCGCCACCGTCACCAGGCGCCACGATGGCCCCGACCGGGTCGTGAACTGGTCTGCCCAAGCCACCAGGGCCTCGCGAGACCGGCCGGCCGCCTGCACTTCCACGGTGTGTTCGGCAATCGTCAGCCGCAGTATCGCCACCTCTGCACTGGAGACGGGGCCGTCGGCAGCCATGTGCACGAGGATCCTGCCGACGGTGATAGAGGTCGGCCCCTCGCGTGCCGCTGGGGGCTCCGCTGGGAATGCTGGCGCCCCGTGTGGCACGGGGCCCTCACCGCGCCCCCGCCAGGCATACGCGCCATAGAGCACCAGCGCCACAACCACTCCCCAGCGTCCCCGTCGCAGGAGCCGCCTCGGCAGCCGAAAGAGCCCCATCCGTGTGCGAATGCGTGCCCCCGGGATGGTCGTCCGGCCCTGATCGTTGCGCTGGTCAATCACGCTCACACCACGTCCTCTCTAACGCGCATGCGAGCGGGCCGAGCGCGATGCGCTTTACAAAACTGCATTTTTCATGCGACAAAGTCGCCTCTCACAGTCGCGGCTCATTCCGCGCCGTTTCCCGTTCTTATCGGTGCACCGGTCCGCCAGGAACAGGCTTACAGCAGGCGTGTGCTTGCAATTCTGGGGGGCTCGTCATAAGCTTTTGGTTTGCCGTGCCGCGAGAAAGCGCCGGCAGACGACGTTCAGGACACTGAAACATGCCGACCTATGTAGCAACCCCCACGAGCGTGACCAGCCGCTGGCACGTGATTGACGCCGAGGGCAAGGTCCTCGGTCGCGTGGCCAGCCATGCCGCCCGCCTCCTGCAGGGCAAGCACAAGGCCACCTACACCCCGTTCATCGACACGGGCGACCACGTGATCATCGTGAACGCATCGAAGGTCAAGCTAACGGGCAACAAGGAAACCCAGAAAATGTATCGGCGCCACAGCGGTTACGCCGGCGGCCTGCGCGAGGAACGCGCCGACGTCGTGCGCCAGAAGCAGCCGGTGCGCATGATGGAAGAAGCCGTGCGCGGCATGCTGCCTAAGTCGAAGCTGGGCGATGCCATGTATCGCAAGGTGAAGGTGTATGCGGGTGCCACGCATCCGCATCAGGCTCAGCAACCCTCTCAGTGCGAGGTCGCGTAAATCTTGGCTGCCACTCAGTTCTACGCCACAGGGCGCCGCAAGGAAGCGACGGCGCGCGTGTTTCTCCGTCCCGGTTCCGGTGCCATCACCATCAACCACCGAGCCTTCGACAACTACTTCCCCACCGAAGCGGTCCGCGTGCAGGTGCAGGTGCCGCTGGCCCTCACCGAAACGGCCTCGCAGTTCGACGTGGTCGCCACGGTCTCCGGGGGCGGCGTCACCGGTCAGGCCGGGGCCCTACGCCTGGGCATTGCCCGCGCGCTCTGCGCCTTCAACGCCGAGCTCCGCCCCACGCTCAAGAAGGATGGCCTCCTCACGCGCGATGCGCGCGCCAAGGAGCGCAAGAAGTATGGCCTGGCAGGCGCACGCAAGCGCTTCCAGTTCAGCAAGCGTTAACTGTTCGTAGACGTGACGAAGGGGGGCCATGGAAGATGGCCCCTGGAATCTGGAGGAAGCTTGACCACGCTCGCGATGAAGGACCTGCTCGAAGCAGGCGCACATTTCGGCCACCAGACGAAGCGCTGGAATCCCAAGATGAAGCCATTCATCTTCGGAGAGCGCAGCGGCATTTATGTCCTCGACCTCGGGAAGACCGTGGCCCTCTACAACGAGGCCGAGCGGTATGTCCGTCGACTGGCAGCCGAAGGTAAGTCCATCCTCTTCGTGGGCACCAAGCGCCAGGCGCAGGATGTCGTCGCCGAAGAAGCCGCGCGCTGCGGCATGTACTTCGTCAACGAACGCTGGCTCGGCGGACTCCTGACCAACTTCACCACCATTCAGCGCAGCATCGCGCGCCTGCGCGACCTGGAAGCCATGGCCACCGACGGCCGCTACGATTTCATGCCCAAGAAGGAAATCGCCAAGGCGGAGAAGGAAAAGCGCAAGCTGCAGAAGAATCTTGACGGCATTCGTAGCATGGGACGACTGCCCGACGCCCTCTTCGTTGTCGACACCCGCAAGGAACAGATTGCCGTCGACGAGGCCCGCAAGCTCAAGATTCCGGTGATCGGCATCGTCGACACCAACTGCGACCCCGACCAGGTCGATTTCGTCATCCCCGGCAACGACGACGCCCTGCGGTCAATTCGGCTGTTTGCCGGACGTATCGCCGACGCCGTCATTGACGGTCGCGGTGAACACGAATCGGCTATGGCCGAACAGGCGCAGGCCGCAGCAGACGAAGCAGCCGCCCAGGAAGCCAGCCGCACCGTGCGTCCCGCCAACCTGCGCCGCCCCGAGCGGCCCGCAGAAGCGGTCGCGCCCCAGGCATAGGCAGGGCCGACTCATCGAGCGCCGGCCCGCGACAGGTTCGCTGGCCGGCGCGTGTTCTGTACAGTCCGTTTTTAGGAGCAACGACCCATGGCAGCAATTACGGCAGAACTGGTGAAACAGCTGCGCGACAAGACTGGCGCCGGCATGATGGATTGCAAGGGTGCCCTCGCCGAATCTGGCGGCGACATGGAAAAGGCGATCGAGATTCTCCGCAAGAAGGGCCTCGCCTCGGCCGCCAAGCGCGCCGGACGCGCCACCAATAACGGCATCATCGGCCACTATATCCACATGGGGGGCAAGGTCGGCGTGCTCGTCGAGCTCAACTGCGAAACCGACTTCGTGGCCCGCACCGACGACTTCCAGGGCCTCGCCCGCGAGATCGCGATGCACATCGCCGCCGCTGACCCCCGCTACGTACGACGCGAGGAGATTCCCGCAGAAGTCCTCGAGAAAGAACGCGAAATCTACCGTGCCCAGTTCGCCGGCTCAGGCAAGCCCGCCAACGTGATCGAGAAGATCGTGGACGGCAAGCTCGACAGTTTTTACACGCAAGTGTGCCTGTTCGACCAGCCCTCGGTTCGCGACCCCAATGTCACCATCTCGCAAATGGTGTCAGCCGCCACGGCCAAAACCGGTGAGAACGTCACCGTCTCGCGCTTCTCGCGCTTCAAGCTCGGCGAACACGCCGGGGCCTGAGGCTGCCATGCCCCCGCGGTCGCCCCACGCCGGGGCGGCCGCGGGTCACACGGCTCGACTATAATCTTGTTTCGTGTCCGAGCCCGCCGCTCCCGCCTATTCCCGCATCCTGCTCAAGCTGTCCGGAGAGGCCCTCATGGGCGATCAGACGTATGGCGTCGATCCGGCAGTCACCACCCGCATCGCACACGAGGTCGCGGCCATTCAGGCCCTCGGCGTACAGACCGCCATCGTCATCGGCGGCGGCAACATCTTCCGCGGACTGGCGGCCAGCGCGCGAGGCATGGACCGCTCTACAGCCGATTACATGGGCATGCTCGCCACGGTGATTAACTCGCTCGCACTCCAGGATGCCCTCGAGCGCAACGGCGTGCCGACCCGCGTGCTCACCGCGATCGAAATGCGGGCGGTCGCCGAACCGTTCATCCGCCGGCGCGCCATGCGGCATCTCGAGAAAGGGCGAGTCGTCGTGTTCGCCGCTGGCACCGGCAACCCCTACTTCACCACCGACACCGCCGCCGCCCTCCGGGCCATGGAAATTCGCGCTGACGTCATTCTGAAGGCCACCAAGGTCGACGGTATCTACTCGGCTGACCCGGTGAAAGACCTGTCGGCACGGCGCTACGAGCGCATTTCCTACCTTGACGTCCTGCAGCAGCAGCTACAGGTCATGGATACCACCGCGATCTCCCTGTGCATGGACAACGCTCTGCCCATCGTGGTGTTCAACATGAATGAGGCGGGCAACATCGGCCGGGTCGTCAAGGGCGAGCCGGTCGGCACTCTGGTCTCAGCCTGACCACGACGTCCGGCGGCGGGACTGCATGCGAAGGATGATTCGATATGGACGCACCTGATCTAAAGACCCTGCTCGCAGAGACACGCAAGCGCATGGATGGCCATGTGGAATTCGTGCGGAAGGAAGTCGCCCAGGTCCGCACCGGCCGAGCGTCGACCGGTCTGCTCGACACCGTCATGGTGGATGCATATGGGTCGAAGCTGCCGCTCAATCAGGTAGCCGGGCTGTCGATTCCCGAACCGACGATGATTGTGGCCCAGCCCTTCGACGGGTCGCTGATGGGCGCCATTGAGCGCGCCATCCGGGCCGCCGACCTCGGTCTCAATCCGGCGAACGACGGCAACGTGGTCCGCATTCCCATCCCATCACTCAACGACGAACGCCGCCGGGAACTGTCGAAGCATGTACACAAGCTGACCGAGGAAAGCCGGAATCAGGTGCGCACCGCGCGGCGCGACGCCAACGACCGCATCAAGAAGCTGCTCAAGGACAACGCCATCTCCGAAGACGACGAGAAGCGCGCCCTGGCCGACGTGCAGAAGGCCACCGACGAACACATCCGGACCATCGACGATATTCAACAGAAGAAGGACGCCGAGCTCCTCGGACGCTAGCGCCATGTATTTTTCCCATCTTGAGTGCGCCAGCCGTTGCGGCGCCGGCCCCTTCGATCCGCGAGAGCGGCACTTCCTCTGCCCGTCCTGTGGCCTGCCCCTGCTGGCCCGCTACGATCTCGACCGCGCGCGCGAGTGGACGCGCGAGTCGCTCGTCGGCCGCGTGCCCACGATGTGGCGCTACCGCGAGCTAATGCCCCTACTGCCGGGCGACGAGCCGGTCACCCTCGGCGAGGGCTTCACGCCGCTCTTCCATACGCGGCGCCTCGGGGCCACGCTGGGCCTGTCACAGCTGCACATCAAGGACGAGTCGCTGAATCCCACCAACTCGTTCAAGGCGCGCGGACAGTCGGCCGCCATCACGCGTGCGAAGGCTCTGGGGGCCACGACCATCGCACTGCCGACCGCCGGCAATGCCGGCAATGCGGCCGCCGCCTACTCGGCCGCCGCGGGCCTGGCGTGCCAGGTGTTCATCCCCCGTGATGCAAAGCAGCCGTTCATTGACGAGTGTCGCCTCTACGGCGCCACTGTGACGCTCGTCGACGGGCTTATCACCGATGCCGGCCGGATGGCCGCCGAGATCGGCAAGCCGCTCGGCTGGTACGACGTGTCGACCCTCAAGGAGCCCTACCGCGTCGAAGGCAAAAAAACGATGGGCTACGAGCTCGCTGAGCAGCTCGGCTGGCGCCTGCCCGACTGGATCATTTACCCAACGGGCGGCGGCACCGGCCTGGTCGGCATGTGGAAGGCCTTCGACGAGATGGAAGCCATCGGATGGATTCCGCCGGGGCATCGTCCCCGGATGGTGTCGGTGCAGGCGGCCGGCTGTGCGCCGATTGTGCGCGCCTTCGAACAAGGCACCGAGAAGGCCGCGCCTTGGGAAAATGCGCACACCAGCGCCGACGGCCTGCGCGTGCCGCGTGCCATTGGCGATTTCTTGATTCTTGAGGCCGTGCGGAAGAGCGGCGGCACGGCGCTGGCCGTGACCGACGAGCAGATGGCGCGCGACATGCTAGTCATCGGCAAGCACGAAGGCATCAGCGCCGCACCCGAAGGCGGTGCCGCCTTGGCCGCGATCCGTCAACTGGTCGCCGACGGGCAGATCAAGGCGGATGACACCGTGGTGCTCTTCAACACCGGCGGTGCGCTCAAGTACCTCGACGTGCTCAAGAACGTCTAGCGTTCGCCGAACGAAATGCCGATGGCCCGGGCCGTCGTCAGCAGGTCGTAGTCGAGCGGCACCGTGCGGGTGCGACCGACGACGTCGGCCAGTGGCACGGGCACGATATCGGGAGGATGGTTGGCCACCATCTTTCCGAAGACGCCTCGCTGCAGCAGTTCCACGGCCTTCCCGCCCAGCCTCGTCGCCAGCACACGGTCAAACGCCGTCGGTGCGCCGCCCCGCTGCAAGTGCCCCAGCACGACCGAACGGGTGTCCTTGCCGGTCTTGACCGCCAGGGCCTCGGCGACCTGGACCCCGATGCCTCCCAGACGTTCGACGTGGCCGGCTTTCGCCGCCTCCTGCAGGACACGACTGCCGCCGAGAGGCGTGGCACCCTCTGCCACGACCACAATGCTGAACTTGGCACCGAGGGCGTCGCGGTGCGAGATGTGCGCGGCGGCCGCATCGATGTCGAAGGGAATCTCGGGCATCAGGATAACATCGGCACCGCCAGCGACGCCGGCGTGCAGGGCGATCCATCCGGCATAGCGCCCCATCACTTCAACAACCATCACGCGCTTGTGTGCCTCGGCGGTCGTGTGCAGGCGGTCGATGGCATCGGCCGCGAACGACACCGCCGTGTCGAAGCCGAAGCAGGTCGTGGTGCCGAAGATATCGTTGTCGATGGTCTTCGGCACACCGACGACAGGAATGCCTTTCAGGAAGAATCGATGCGCGATGCCCAGCGTGCCATCACCGCCAATGGCAACGAGCGCGTCGAGCCGCATCTGGTGGAACGTCTCGACGACACGGTCCGAGTAGTCGACCTTCCCGCCAGCGACCTCCGCCGGGTAGGCAAACGGATCGCCGTGGTTTGTCGTGCCGAGAATGGTCCCCCCCAGCCGGATGATCCCGGTGACGTCGCGGGGCGTCAGCGGTCGCGTGCGTGAGGGATCGAGCAGGCCATCGAAGCTGTCTTCAAGTCCAACGACCTCAAGGCCCGCGTTGCACGCCGACTTGACGACGGCACGGATGACCGCGTTAAGCCCGGGAGCGTCACCGCCACCGGTCAGCACCGCAATGCGTTTCACGGCAGACATGACTCGACTATAGCACCCGGTTCATGCGCCTCGGCTCGACCCGACGGGCGTGCTACAGCGAGGCATTTCTTCGTCGCACTGAGGAAACCTTCATGTTCCGTGGCATCGTCGTCGTTCTGTTGGCTGGGGGCGGTGTCGTGACCGGAAGTGTCGGAGCGCGGGCCCAGGCCGACGTGCCCCGCGACGACGCGCTGGCGCGTCTGGCGGCCTCCTCGACGTTGGTCATCAGGGGACGGGTGCAGGGAGTCGAGGCCAGCGTCCACAACCGCGTGGTCTACACCTACTCTACCGTCGCCGTCGACGAGGTATTGAAGGGGGCACATGGGATGGGCGCCACCCCTTCACTGGTTGTCAAGACCCTGGGGGGCTCCACCGACGGTCTGGTGCTGCACGTGGCAGACAGCCCGGCCCTATCGAGTGGGGACGAAGCCGTGTTGTTCCTGGCACCGCGTCCAGGAGACGGAACGCTCTATCCGATTGGCCTCAGCGCGGGTGTCTGGCCCGTTCGCCTCGACCTCACAGGACGGGGGCACCAGGTCGGACACGGCGCCTGGCAAGGGCCGCTGGACGAGGCCTTCCGCTCCCGCATTGCCGCGTTGCCGCCCACCGACGCACCATACACGGTCATGCCACCCGAGTGGCCCCCAGCCGTCCATTCGTCCTACGCGCTACTGCCCGAAGCGTCAGGTGGGCCTGCCCGCTGGCATCAGGCCGATGATGGTCGTCCTGTCGTCGTGAATTTCCAGACAGGGGCCTCTACCGCCGTGATAGACGGTGCCATGGCGCTCTGGAACGCTGCCGGCTCGGTGCTGTCGCTGCGTCGAGGGTCTGATGGCCTGGCCCCGCTTGATCGCGTCTGTGCGGGATTCACCGGCAGTGGCACGGTCGAACTCTCGTGGGACGGCCTCTGTGAGGAAATTGCGCCAACCGACACCGTGACCGTGGGCATCGGCGGCGGCTACATGACACCGGGCCGACTGAAGACGGTTGGGACCACCGCCTATGCCGACTTCGTGCAGGGCATCGCCATCCTCAATCCGAATCGTCCGAATGCGGGCATGTTCGGCTGCAATGTTGAAGCAGTCGCCCATCTGCTGGGCCACGCCTTCGGCCTCGGTCACTCCGCCGTCGCCACCTCAATCATGGCCGCCGTACCCCGTGGGTCGTGCGCCAGCGGCATCCCCAAGCTCGCCGCTGACGACCGCGAGGGCATTCGCGCCATCTACGCCGACATCGCCAGCGGAGACACTCGTCCCGATGCTCCCACCGCGATTTCGAACACCACCCTCCTGAACACCGTCGTCCTTCAGTGGACGCCTGCCATCACTGGCGGACCTGCACATTCCGACGCGCTCGAAGCCGCCGAGCGCCCCGGCGGGCCGAACATCCTCACTCCCCCCGTCACCACCACTGAGCGGTCGCTCACGGTTCAAGGGGTGCCCCAAGGTACCTACTACGTCAGGGTGCACGCCGACAATCCGTTGGGCACCAGCGGCGTCTCGCCCGAGACGGAGGTCGTGGTGGGTCCGTGCACGCTGCCATCGGCACCGACCGGGTTTGCCGCCACAGTCGACGGACTGCGTGTCGCCTTCACCTGGTCAGCGCCGGCGTCTGGTGTCACGCAGTCCTATCGCCTGTCGGCCGGGACCGCTCCGGGGACGTCCGATGCCGCCGTACTTTCCGGACTCACAGACACGTCATTCCACACGGGCGCCCCGGCCGGCAGCTATTACGTCAGGGTCGCCGCGGTCAACAGCTGCGGCGCGGGCCCGTCCACGCCCGATGCGCTGGTGCAGTTGCGTAGCTGCACGGCGGCGCCCAATCCGCCCACCGGCGTGCGGGCCACCTCGAGTGGCGGCACCGTCATCCTGACCTGGGACGCTCCTGTGGCGGGCGAACGTCCCGCACGCTACCGCATCAGGGCCGGGTGGTCGCCGACCGACCTCAGCCTGCTGGGCGACAGGATTGTGACCAGTGACAATCGGCCCTCTCTCACGGCCTCAGCAGGCGCGGGCACCTACTACGTGCAGGTCATCAGCACGAACTCGTGTGGCGACAGCGCGCCCTCGCCAGCGACGCCCATCACAGTCACGCCGTAGCGCAGTGTTCGCGGCGGCTTACGGCAACCAGGCGTGCATCGTGTATTCCGTGCGGATGTAGCGGAACCCGACCGTCTCGTACAGTCGCACCGTCGCGATGTTGTGGTTCTGCGTCTGGGTTTCGCTCGCATCGCCGCGCTCATAGTGATCAATTGCGAGACGACGCAGCAGCCCCGCGTAGGCGCCAGGAGCATCGCGACGGCAGGCCCCAAGACTGCCTACCCAGAGCCGCGTGCCTCCCACCGACGACAACGGCTCGAGCAGGCGGGAACTCGCCCATCCGTAGATATGCCCCTGCCCATCGTCGGCCACCACCATACGGTCAGCCATGCGCCCGGCGCAGCACTGCCGCGCCCACTCGACATAGAACGCATCGGCACGGTCTGTGGGCAGATGTGGATCGAGATGGAAACGTCCTCGGAATCCGCGATACGCGTCGGCCGTCAGGGCCAGCACCTGCGCTTCGTCCGAGGGTGCGTACCAGCGGACCTGACCAATCTCGCGCACGACCGGAGGCACATCGCGGTGCGGATGCGTGTAGTACGTCACGAGCGCATCGACCAGGCGGAACCCCGCGTCCTCGAGCAGGCCCACCGCGCGCACATCGGCCGCATCGAGCTTGGCGGTCACGTGCCGCACGCCCTGCCCCCGCAGGTGGGCCAGCGCCACGCGGATCGCGTCGGCGAGCGTCGTGTTCGGCAGGGCCTCGTCGCTGAATACTCCGTCGAGTCGGCCCATCGGCACGCCGAAAAACTCGGAATCCCACATCAGCGGGCGCCCGGTCACCACGGCCTCAGCCTCGTCGGACGCGGTTGCGACAGCGAACCCTCCGGTGCCAGCAAGGGTGCGCTCGAGCTCGACCTGCTGAATGGCCAGTTGTCGGGCCCGCGACCACACGCGGTGGTGGCGATAGGGCTTGTAGGGATAGCGGGCCGCAATCGACACGGCCAGAGGCGCCTCGTCAGGCGTCAGCACTCGAGCAGTCACGCCCCAATCATCACACAGCTGTTTGCTATAGTACGTTCCGATGACTGCGAGAACGCTTGCGCTGGCATACGACGAGGAAACGGTCACCTTCCGTATTGAGGGCCAGACGGGATGGGGTGCCCCCTCCGTGCTGCTCGACCACGACGATGACCTGACCGCCGGTCGGCCGTGGTCGGCGCAGGGCTATACGGTCGAACCCTTCCTGCATCCGCACGAGTATCAGCGGCTGGTGGACGGCATCCGAACCCTGCTGGTCAGGCGCATCGCCTCGGCCGACCTGCCTGTGCCCGCTGATTTTTCGATGGAGCGCTACCACGACACCGTCGCCACAGACGAAGCGCACACCCATGTCAGCGCGCAGGGACCGTGGTGTCTCCCCCTCGCAGATCTGCCGGTGCCGGTCGAGGCGATCAGCCAACGCATCAGCGAAATCCTGGGGGTGCGCGTCTCGGTGACGCCCCCGCATCGCGAATTTCCCGAGCACTTCTGCTTCCGTGTGGTCAGGCCCCGGAGCCGCGACAACAATCCCCCGCACCGTGATGTGTGGCTCGATCGCCTCCGGCACGCGGTGAACATCTATGTGCCGCTGGCGGGCAGTTCCCCGCGGTCATCGCTGCCGGTCGTCACCGGTTCACACCGCTGGGCGGAATCAGAGATCGAGCGAACACTGGACGGCGCGCAGGTGAACGGCATCTCCTTCACCGTCCCATCCGTCGTGGGCGCCGCATATCCGATGACGCTGACGCGCCCCGACCCGAAGGCGAATGAGGTGCTGGTGTTCTCTCCATATCTCATCCACGGGGGTGCGTTTAATCAGCAGACAGACTGCACCAGGGTGTCACTCGAAATGCGGTTCTGGCGGATCCCGCAGGCATGAGCACGCTGGCGGTCGTCATTCCCGTCTATCAGGCTGAGCACACCCTGCAGCCGCTGCTGTCGGAGCTGTGTCCGGTGCTCGAGGGTGTGTCGCCCGACTGGCAGATCTGGCTCGTCGATGATGCCAGCCGCGATGGCAGTTGGGCCGAGGTGACCCGGGCCGCGCAGGCCGACCCGCGCATCCGGGGGCTGCGACTCATCCGGAACTTTGGCGAACATGTCGCCATCACGGCGGGCCTCGATCGGGTCGATGCCGACCACGTGGTCATCATGGCGTGCGACCAGCAGGACGACCCGACGGCCATTCCGAGCATGCTCGAGGCCGCGCGCGCAGGGGCTGCCCTCGTCCTCGTGCGCAGGCGACGCCGGCAGGATGCCTGGATCAAACGTCTGTTTGCCCGCGCGTTCTACGCCACCATCTCGCGGCTCGTCAGCGTCAACTACGACTATCGTGTCGGCAACTATCGGCTGCTGACGCGTCGTGCGCTGCAGTACTTCAACGCGCATCGCGAACGCACGCGTAACGTCAACGCGATCATGGCGCTGATGAACGTGGCCACAGCATATGTCGACGTGGCGCATCGCCCGCGCAGTCACGGGCGCAGCACCTATTCATTCGGCAAGTCGGCGCGCATGGCGGCGTCGGTGACCGTGGGTTACTCCGACTTACCGCTGCTGCTGCCGGCCGCGCTGGGCGTCGTGCTGGTGGCGCTGGCCACTGGCTGGTCGCTGCCGTGGGCGCTCGGCATCTCGGCACCCGAGTCTGATCTCAGCATCGTGCTGGCGGCGGTGGGCGGTGTCGGTGGGTTGCTGCTGCTGAATCTGGGTGTGGTGGGCGCCTATCTGGGACGTGCCGCACGCGACGCCAAGAAACGGCCTATCTATTTCGTCGGGGACAGCACGACCGAGACGCCTCGGGCGCCTCACTGACGAGGGACCGCGAAGATCCCCCGTCTCGAGCGTCGTCGCCCGGGGACGCCGCTGTGGTGTAAGATACGAAGGTTCTGAAGTGGGCGGCTAGCTCAGCTGGGAGAGCGCCGCGTTCGCAACGCGGAGGTCGTCGGTTCGATCCCGATGCCGTCCACCACTTCCCTGTCTGTCCTTTCCCTTCCACGAGGCCGCGGCGGCGTCCGTCCCTTCGAGCCCGGGCACGGGTATCTCCGAGCATCGGCTGCGCCCTGTGCGTCTGGCCTCGTGGCCCTCGCCGGCCCATGCTGGTGGCGCTCATTCAGGATGGCGCAGTGATGCGGCACCGGCGGCATCAGGTGCGGCTGCTGCCCTCCGTCCTGCCGGAGATGCGGCCCTGGCGCGCCCCGCGTCCCTTCACAGCCACCGTGGCGACTGGCGGCGTCCCCCTGTGGAGTTCCGGCTGTTGAAAGGCCTACCGGTCGCTGAATCGGTTCAGGAGTCGAACGTAAACCGACCGGGGAGCGGACCGCACGACCAGGCAGGACCACTGATTGAGTGTGTCGTGTGCCACCGACGGTGCGGCGATGCGCGTGTGGCTCGGGAACGCACCACCGTCCCGCGGTGCCGTGTGTGCGGAGTCCGCCAGTGACTGACACCTTCGGTGGTGCTCCAGCTGGGCCTGCGGGAGTGTCGCTGCGGCCCGCCGGGGGTGAGGACGCGTGTGGCGCCCCTGGCGAGGACGGGCCCCTGCACCGCTTCCCTCGTGTGCAGGGTGGCTTCCTGAAGCTCCAGAAGACCACGGGGCGCCTCACGCTCGCATACGGCGACGTGAATGGCGCCCCGGTGTATCAGGTCGCGTTATCGGCCGGACTGGGCGACCGACTTTTGCAGGTGGCTGCGGCTGGCGCTGTAGGTGAAGTAGATCACCAGACCAAAGGACATCCAGGCCATGAACGCCATCCACGTGAGCGAATCGAGCGAGTACATCAGCGCGAAGTTCGCCAGCACGCCGAGTGCAGGGATGAGCGGCACCATCGGAGTACGGAATGGCCGCGCCAGATCCGGCCGCGTGCGGCGCAGCACGATCACGCCGACGCAGACCACGATAAAGGCGCACAGCGTCCCGATGCTGGTCAGATTGCCCAGCAGGCTGATCGGCGTAAAGCCCGCCAGCAGGCCGACAAATACCAACAGGATCAGATTGGACTTGTAAGGAGTGCGAAGGGTGGGGTGAATCTCGGAAAACGTCTGGGGCAGCAAACCGTCCTTTGACATGGAATAGAACACGCGGGACTGGCCGAACAGCATGGCCAGCATCACGGTGGTCAACCCCAGGAGCGACCCGAGCTTCATCCAGAATCCCAGCCACGGCAGGCCGGTCATACGGTCGACGGCGAGGGCGTAGGGCGCGGCGACATTCAGTTCCGTGTAGTTGACGATGCCGGTCAGCACCAGGGCATACATGATGTAGAGGATGGTGCACACCGCCAGAGAGCCGATGATGCCGATGGGCATGTCGCGCTTGGGGTTCTTGGCCTCCTGCGCGGCAGTGGAGACCGCGTCAAAGCCGATGTAGGCGAAGAAGATGGTGCCAGCGGCGCTCATCACGCCGGTCCAGCCGAATTTACCGAACTCGCCGGTGGTGTTCTCGGGCAGGAAGGGCGTGTAGTTGCCGGTGTTGATGTAGCTGTAGCCCAGCACGATGAAGGCGACGACGACGGTGAGCTTGACGGCGACCACAATGGAATTGAAGCGGGCCGATTCCTGCACACCGCGAATCAGGATCGCGGTGATCACCACGATGATGAAGACCGCTGGCATGTTCACTAGGCCGGGGATCGCATCCCAGGGCGACGCCAGAAACTGCTGCGGGAGCGTGATGCCCAACGACTGCAGGATCGACACCATGGTGCCCGACCACCCGACCGACACGGTCGCCGCGCCAACGGCGTATTCCAGCACGAGCGCCCAGCCGATGATCCAGGCCACCAGTTCCCCCAGCGTCGCGTACGAGTACGAGTAGGCGGAGCCGGCGATGGGAATCATGGTCGAGAATTCGCTGTAGCACAGCCCGGCCAACGCGCAGCCAATGGCGGCCAGAATGAACGAATACACGACGGCGGGTCCCGCGTGATTGGCAGCCGCGGTGCCGGCCAGCACAAAGATGCCCGCGCCCACCACCGCACCGATGCCGAGGGACACCAGCTGCATCGCGCCCAGCGTGCGTTTCAGTTCACTGGTGCCGCTGCCATGGGAGCCGTCGCCGCCTTCGGCAATCAATTGATCTATCGACTTTGTCGCAAATAGATTCATTCCGTAACCTCTTTCCCACAGCTTCTCTGAACGTAAAAGATTGGCAGTCTCAGTAGAACGATGACCAAGCCGAGCTAAGTATAGCTGGACTTACAAACCAACAATACCCGTTCGAGGGCGGGTTCCGCCGCCACGTCGATCGCCGGCCCGGCCGGGTACCCGACGGCTCGCTACGGCTGGGGCCCATGCTGACGCCGTCGCCGAAACGGCGTCGGGATGATCGAGGCAGCGTCCTCCTCAGATGCGCCCGCTTGCCCCGAGGCACTGGACCTGCGGCGACGGAATTTGGGGGCCGTGAGGTCGACCAGTGCCACATCCCTGAAGAACATGCCGTCCAGCACCACGGCAGGGCCAACGTGGTCTGGCGGGCCCAGCCGGCTCCTGGTGTCGACACACGCAGTCCATCAGCGGGGCGACCGCTCCTGCGGCCTCTGCCCCGTTGCCACAACAGTCGTGGCCGCCTCTCTCGGCGCATGTGCACCCCGAACGATCAACGGACGCGGCAACAGCGCCTGTCAGCGCCCGAGCAGCTGTCCCGCCAGCGTGAGCGTGCGCCAGACGCCCCACAGCAGCGGCACCAGCACCAGCGTCCACGCCACCGCCACACGGCCCCACTGAGCACCGGCCACTGATGAGACTCGGGGGGCGCCAGCGACGACCGCGGTCGTCCCCGGAGCGGGTACAGCGTGTCCGGCCGTGGTGGCGGCGCCCTTCTCGGCTGTCACGCCCGGCACCCGTACGCGACTGTTCGCTAGCAGGCCCATCCCAAGCAGCCCCACGAGCACCCACATTGTCATCGCGTACGCATCGACGCCCGTGAGGCCCCGGGCCAGCTGATACTCGCGCAGGTAATTCACGAACACAGGTCCCAGGATGCCTGCCGTCGACCACGCCGTCAGCAAGCGTCCATGGATGGCCCCGACGTAGCCGACCCCGAAGACGTCGGCGAGGTAGGCTGGAATCGCCGCAAAACCCCCGCCGTACATCGTCAGGATCACGGCAAAGAGCGAGACGAACACCAGCAGGTTGCCCGTGCGACTTGCCCACGGCACCGAGGCGTAGAGCACCATGCCCAGCGCAAAGAAGATGAAGTAGGTGCGCGGACGCCCCAGCCAGTCTGAGAGTGACGCCCAGAACAGGCGCCCGCCGATGTTGAACAGGCTGAGCAGCCCGGTGAAGCCCGCCGCCGCAGACGCGTCAACCCGGCCGGGAAACACTTCCTGAATCATCGGCGAGGCCACACCGAGCACACCGATCCCCGCACTGACGTTGAGACACAGCACGAGCCACAGTTTCCAGAAGGGGCGTGTGCGGCACGCGACGTCCGGGGTCGTCGATGTGACCGAAGGTCCGACAGGGTGCGGTGACTGCAAGCCCGCACCGTCAGGACGCCACCCGTCCGGTGGAATGCGATAGGCCCACGCCCCCGCGAGCATGGCCACGAAATACAGCCCCCCTAGCACCACAAAGGTCTGCCACACCCCTACCGAGGTCGGCGTGGCGAAGGCGCGCATGAGCGCATCCGCCAACGGTGAGCCGATCATCGCCCCACCGCCAAATCCCATGATGGCCAGTCCCGTGGCCAAGCCGCGCCGATCGGGAAACCACTTCATCAGCGTCGAGACCGGCGAGATGTATCCGAGGCCGAGTCCACACCCGCCCACCACACCGGAGCCGAGCCACAGCCAGGCAATTTCGTGACGATAGACCCCGATGGCCGACAGGAAAAAGCCGCCGCCCCAACAGCACGCGGCAACCACGCCCGCCTTTCGCGGTCCCTCGCGCTCGAGCCACGGACCGAACAGCGCGGCAGAGGACCCCAGCATCACGAAGAACAGCGTGTACATCCAGCCCAGTGTGCTGATCGACCAGTCGTCTGGAGCCGGAGCGGTGATGCCCACCGCGCGGCTCAGCGGCAGCCAGAACACGCTGAAGCCATACGCCATGCCAATGGACAGATGGATCGCCAGCGCCGCCGGGGGAATCAGCCACCGGTTATAGCCAGGCGCGGCCACGATGTGCGACTTCGAGAGGCGGGTCAGCAGATGCGCATGATACTCCCGAAGAACCTGCTATCGTGAAGGCGTGCGCACGCTGCTCACCGTCTTGGCGCTGGTGCTAGCCACCGCAAGCGACCATCTGGTCGCGCAGCCCCCCGATCCCTCGGCACTGGCGCAGCGCGTGCAGGCCCGCTATGCACGGCTCACCGACTTTAGTGGCGACTTCGTGCAGTCGTATGAGGGCAGCGTGCTTCGCACCCGCACCACCGAGCGCGGCACGTTTTCAATCAGACAGCCCAATCAGTTCCGCTTCGTATACGACGCGCCCGAACGCAAGGAATTTGTCGCGGACGGCGTCAGCATTTACTCGTACCTCATCGCCGATCGTCAGGTGATCGTCATGCCGATGCCGGCAGAAGGCCAGGTCACAACGCCCGTGCTGTTTCTCGCCGGACGCGCCGATCTCGCCCGCGATTTCACGGCCACCTTCACGTCGCTGCCCGAAGCCGCTTCCAGTTTCACGTCACTGCGCCTCGTGCCGAAGCAGCACGACCCCGATTACGAGTGGTTTGCGCTCGCCATCGATCCGCCATCGCTGCAGATTCGCGTGCTGGTGGCCGCCGACCGTCAGGGGGGACGCTCGGTTTTTTCATTCACGAATGTGAAGGAAAACCGCCGATTGCCCGATAATACCTTCAGATTCCGCGTGCCGCGCGGCGTCGACGTCATTCATCATGCTGCCCCGCCGGCCTAGCCTGCGTCTTGCTTCGGTTGCACTCATCGCCGCCCTCGCTCTGGCGGGCGGGTGCGCTTCGTCGCGCAGCCTGGCCGGAGCCCGCAGTGCCGAAGCCCGGCAGGATTACGACGCGGCGGTGGCCGAGTACACCCGACTGCTCAAGCAGTCGCCCGGCAACACCGACGCCCGACTGGGCCTCGAACGTGCCCGGCTGCGGGCCTCGCAGGATCACCTCTCCCGTGCCCGCCGCCTCGTCGCGTCCGGCTCCCTCGACGAAGCCCTCATCGAGCTGCAGATTGCCAGCGAACTCAGCCCGGCCAACGGTGATATCCAGAACGAGCTGCGCATGGTGCGGCAGCAGGCGCGCACTCAGGTGGCAGTGCGTGAAGACGGCAAGACCCGGCTCGAGACCCTGATTGATCAAAGCCGCATCGCACCGTTGCCGGGCAGCGACCTGCCCGCCGACATCGCCCTGCCCGACACGATGGTCTTCCGCGATGCATCGACGCGTGACATCTTGGCGGCCATCGCGCAATTCGCCAGCGTGAGCATCGTATTCGATCCGTCGTTCCGTGACAGCGCCGTGTCGATCGATCTTCGGAAGGTATCGCTCGACCGCGCCCTCACCTCGCTCGGCACAGCCACCAGGAACTTCTGGCGAGTCACGGCGCCGGGCACGGTCACGGTCATTCCAGACACCCAGGCCAAGCGCCGCGAATACGAAGACGAAGTGGTCCGCACGTTCTACCTGAGCAATGCCGACCTCAAGGAAACCATCGACATCCTGCGCATCGTCGTCGATGCCCGGCGCATCGCAGCGCTGACGGCCACCAACGCCATCACCATCAAAGACTCGCCGGAGCGCGTGACCGCCGCGGGGCGCATCATCACGGCCATCGACAAGGCCCGCCCCGAGGTCATCATCAATGTGGAATTGCTCGAGGTCGATCGGTCGCACCTCAATGCATTCGGCCTGCAGCTGGCCTCGCCTGGCGCCGTCCCCACCGGCATCGCGGGTCAGGCCGAGAACAATCGTCCCAGTCTCTCACTGCGCGATCTGTCGACGTTGACGTCCGCCGATGTGTTGCTGACCAATCTGCCCGCGCTCTACTACCGCTTGCTGAAGACCGACAGTGCCACCCGCGTGCTCGCCAATCCCCAGTTGCGCACGACCGAAGGCGTCGCCGCGCAGGCGCGGTTCGGTGAGCGTGTGCCCGTGCCGGTGACCACCTTCGCCCCGATCGCCTCTGGCGGTGTGCAGACGCAGCCCATTACGTCGTTCAACTACGAAAACATCGGCGTCAACATCGACATCACCCCGCGCACCCATCACGACGATGCCGTGTCGCTGGCCGTGAAAATCGAACTGAGCAGCATTTCCGGTACGGGGTTTGGCGGACTGCCGACGTTCGGCAATCGCTCGATCAACACGGTCATTCGCCTGCAGGACGGCGAGACCAACATGCTGGCTGGCCTCATCCGCGACGAAGAACGGCGCTCGCTCGCCGGCATTCCCGGGCTCAGCGACCTGCCCGTCGTGGGACGCCTGTTCGCCTACAACCGGAAGGAAGTGCAGGAGACCGACATCATCCTGACATTGACGCCGCGCATTGTGCGGGTGCTCGATCTCACCGCAGCCGATCTGGCGCCGTTCCGCATGAGCCGCGACGGCATCGGTGGAGGCAGCGATTTGCCTCCGGCCATACCGTCGCCGATGCCTCCGCGGGCCACGCCGCCGCCAGGTAACACGCCCCCGCCGTCGGCGCCCGGCACGCCTGGCGCATCTCCGGTGGCTCCCGTGCGTCCCCCTGGGCCTCCAGGCGTCCCCGGCGGTGCAGGCGGATCTGCGCCGTGAGCAGAAACCGCGGGGATTACACCCGACTGACGTCCGCCCCCAGGGACTCGAGACGTTCGACCAGCTGGCTGTAGCCGCGCTCGACAGTTTCGAGTGGTTCCACACGACTCGGCCCGTCGGCGGCCAGTGCCGCGGCAATGAGCGCCATGCCTGATCGGATGTCCCGGCTGTCGAGCACCCTTCCCCGCAGGCGACGCGGCCCAGTCACGATGATGCGATGCGGGTCGCATAGAAATAGGTCGGCCCCCATGCCACTCATCTGTTCGAGCGCAAAGAGGCGCAACTCATAGAGCCAGTCGTGCACGAGCGTCGCGCCTTCGGCCTGCGTTGCCAGCACGGTTACAAGACTCACCAAATCACTCGGAAATCCCGGCCACAGCCCCGTCGTGATGCGACCGGCACCGACCAGTCGGCGCGGCTCTACTCGGAACACATCGCCGTGCTGAGTGCAGGTGACGTTAAGCTTCCGCAGCGTCGCGGCCACCACTTCCATGTCGACCGGACGCGTACCACCGATGTCGACGGCCCCGCCGGTAATGGCACCCACAACGGCCCAGCTGCCCGCCTCGATATAGTCTCCCTCGAGGCGTTTGTGTCCACCGCGGCGGCGTCCCACGCCTTCGATACGAATCGTGTGCGTGCCGGCCCCTGTGATGTCCACGCCCATCGTTTCCAGAAACGCGCAGAGCTCGACGACATGCGGTTCGCAGGCGGCGTGCCTGATCTCACTCAGGCCCGGTGCCGCAGCCGCCGCCAGCAACGCCGTTTCGGTGCCGGTGACCGACGCCTCGTCGAGATATATCGAGGCCGGTGTGAGGCCGTTCGGCGCTTCCAGATGGTGACCGGCGCCTGAATCGATGACACGGGCCCCGAGAGCCATCAGCGCGGCGATGTGCGTGCGGATGGATCGCCTGGCGGGAAAATCGCCGCCCGGGGGGGCGACGTGCGCGGCCCCGCAGCGTGCCAGCAGCGGACCGAGCAGCAGCACCGATCCTCGAAGCCGTCCGACGAGGGCACGGTCGGGTTCGTGGCTCGTCACCGTCGCGCAGTGAATGCGCAGCGTCGTGGTGCCGATACCCTCGACATTGGCCCCAAGATTAAGCAGCAGGCGCGCCATCACCTCGACATCGGCGATGCGCGGTACGTTGGTCAGTGCACACGGCTCGTCGGTCAGCAGGCAGGCGGCCATCAGCGGCAGTGCCGCGTTCTTGTTGCCTTCGACGTCGACCCGGCCCTCGAGCCGGCGCCCTCCATGAATGAGCAGTGTGGACATGGGATGAGTGTAGCCCCGCACCTAGAAGCCGAGACGAACAATCTCCTCGTGCAGTTGCACACCGAACTGGTCTGCCACGGCCACGCGGCAGCGGTCGACGAGCGCCGCGACATCGGTTGCGGTGGCGTGCCCGGTGTTGACAATGAAGTTCGCATGCGTCGCCGACACCTGCGCCCCGCCGATGGCGGTGCCCTTGAGTCCTGCGCGGTCGACCAGTGCGCCGGCCGAACACGGCATGCCGTCAGGCACTCGGTCGTGCACCGGATCCGGATTCATGAAGATACAGCCGGCACTCGGCGTGTCGAGCGGCTGCGTCCGCTTCCGGAAGGCCAGCGATGCGCGCGCAGTCGCGCGAAGGGCATCGGGACTGGCACCGGGCGTCACGCGAAAGGCCGCCCAGACCACAATCTCGCCCGTGCGCTTGAGACGACTGGTGTCGTACGCAAATTCCATGCGGTCTGCCGGAACCTGCAGCAGGGCACCGTCGCGGCTCACCAGGCGGACACTCTCGACAAGGTCGCCGATGTTCTGTCGCTGCCAGTGCGCATTGCCGTAGACGGCCCCACCCACGGTGCCCGGGGTGCCCGCCCAGGCCTCGAGTCCGGCGAGGCCCCGGGCGATGGTGTGTCGCACGAGACCGTTGATGGTGACGGCCGCATCGACGCGCACCAGCGTGTCGCCGATGGGCGTGACGGTGCCTCCGCGCGGACGCACCACGAGTCCCCGCAGGCCCGTGTCGTGAATGAGCACATTCGAACCGCCCCCCAGCACGTGCAGCGGCACACCGTGCGCGCGGGCGATCTTCACCGAGTCCACGAGTTCCTGGCCCGTGGCAGGTTCGAAGAACAGGTCAGCCGGCCCACCCACCCTGAAAGTCGACAGGGATGCCAGCGGTACCTCACGCCGAGCGCGTCCCTGTCCGAATCGCGCGTCGAGCGCAGCCTGCAGGGTGTCTACATCGCCCACACGTCACCTCCCAAGAAATCGCCACCGGTCTGGACCGCCAGCGCGTGCTCGCGGGCCCTCAGGGCCTCAAGGGCGTCATCCGGTCCACAGGCCACCCACTCCACGAAGTCACCAGGAGCCAACTGTCCGGCCATGCAGGCATCAGCCGAGATCACATGGGCGATGCGCGGGTATCCCCCCGTCGTCTGATGGTCCGCCATCAGCAGGATGGGCTCACCCGACGGCGGCACCTGCACCGTGCCACGGGCCACAGCCTCGGACAGCAGCGCGTCGTGCCGCCGCAACGGCAGCGGCGGCCCTTCCATCCGATATCCCATCCTGTTCGAACGGGGCGAGACCTGAAAACTCACATGCGTCAGGGTCTGCCACGCGGTCGTGGTAAACCAGGGCGCTTCCGCACCGGGCATGATCCGCAACCGCGCACGCCCGGAGGACGGCAGCACCAGGCCGCCTGCGCGGCGGCGGACCGCGTCTCCACCGGGGCTGACGGGCAACACATCCCCGGCGTGGAGGACACGCCCGTCAAGGCCCCCCATGGCGCTCGGCAGGTGGGTGGCCCTGCTGCCGTACACGAGGGGCGTGAGCACGCCCCCTCCACTGACCGCAATGTAGGCGCGCGCGCCTTGGTGCCTCCGCCCAAAGGCCAGCACCTGTCCGGCGCGCACCGGCCACGACGTGTGCATGGGCACGTGACTCCCGTCGAGGGTCAGGTCAAACTCGGCACCGGCCACGGCGAGTGTCAAATCGCACAGCACTTCCAGGTGCGGGCCAATGAGGGTGCACTCGAGCGTGGCCGCGTATGGCCCATTACCCACCAGCCAGTTGGCGAGGTGGTGCGAGAACGGGTCCATCGGACCCGCCTCGGCGATGCCCATCCTCTGGTGGCCCCATCGGCCACGGTCCTGCACCGTCGTCAGCAGGCCCGGCCGCACGACACGCAGGGCTGAGGCCTCGCTCATACAGGGATGAACCGCACGCGGTCGCCTGGTGCGAGCAGTGCCCCCGGCGGGCGACCACGGTCGAAGAGCACGGTCGAGGTCCGTCCGATCAGTTGCCAGCCCCCGGGCGTGCTTGAGGGATAGATGCCCGTCTGCGCACCTGCGATGCCCACCGAGCCTGCCGGCACATGGTCGCGCGGCACACGCCGTCGAGGAGCCGCAATGGTCGGGTCCACCGTGCCGAGATAGGCGAAGCCCGGGACAAATCCCAGGACATACACCCGGTACTCGACCTCGCTGTGTCGCGCGACAACGGCGTCCTCTGAACAGCCGGCCCATGCCGCGATGTCCGCCAGATCCGGTCCGTCATCACCGCCGTACTGAACTGGAATCTCGTGCAGAACACCACCGGTGACAGGGACGTCGGGAAGACTTGCGTCAACCTGCTGGACGGTCGCCTGCAACCGCGCCAGATCGGTGACCAGCGGCTGGAAATGTATGCCGATGGTTCCGTACGAAGGTACGACATCCGTAACGCCCGGCAGCGAGGCCGCGGACACTGCGGCGGCCAACTGGACGACCCGCGCATGCTGGAGTGGATCGATCGTCGTACCGAGCTCGAGAATCACCAGCGAGTCGCCGGCCAGTCGGCACTTCATGTCAGGGCCTGCAGCAGGCGTCCATGAATGCCGTCGAACCCGCCGTTGGACATGACCACCACGAGGTCGCCTGGTCTCCCCTCTCGAGCCACGAGCTCAAGGATGCTCGGCACATCGGGCAGGTAGCGCGCGGACACACCGGCCTGCTGCAAATCGCGGACGAGTTCGGCCTCCGACAGCCGCTCCCCCTCCGGCAGCGACGAGCGGAACACCGACGCGATGACCACCTCATCGGCTCCGACGAAGGCACGGGCAAACTCGGCCTGGAAGACCCGCCGGCAGGACGAGGCCGAGCGTGGCTCGAAAATGGCCCAGATGCGACGTGACGGCCACGCCGCACGAACGGCCCTGAGGGTCTCGTCGACAGCCGTCGGATGGTGCGCGAAGTCATCAAATACCGTGATGCCCCGCCGCTGCCCCACTTCCTCGAGCCGTCGCCTGACCCCGAGAAAGCCCGGCAGGCTTCGTTGCAGCTGTTCAGCGCTGACACCGACAAACGCTGCCGCCGCCATGGCCGCCAGCGCATTCCTCACGTTGTGCAGGCCGACCATGGGCAGCAGGAACCGCCCCAGCTCGCGCCCCTGCTGCACCACGGTGAACGTGGTCGCGCCCGCCGCCGGCTCCACATCGGTCGCCCGCCAGTCGGCCTCGGGTGACAGGCCGAATGTCTCGACACGGCTCAGCGCCCGTGTCCGAAGTGCGATGGCATCGGGGCTGTCGGCACCGAGCAGTGTCAGGCCCGACCGTGGCACGAGTGCTACCAACCGGCGGAAGGCCAGGCGCACCTCCTCAAGATCCGCGTAGATGTCTGCGTGGTCGAACTCGATGTTGCCCACCACGGCCACGTGCGGCAGGTATTTGAGAAACTTGGCGGTCTTGTCAAAGTAGGCGCTGTCGTACTCGTCGCCTTCGATAACAAACAGGTCACTGCGCCCCACGCGGTAACTGGCTCCCTCGGGTGCGAGATTCCGGGCGATGCCGCCCACCAGCACGGTCGGATCAGCCCCGGCGTCGGTCAGTAGCCACGCCGTCAGGGAGGTCGTCGTCGTCTTACCGTGCGTACCGGCGACCACGAGGGGACGTCGGTTCCAGAGAAAGCAGTCGCGTACGGCTTCGGGCAGTGAGCAGTATCGCAGGCGCCTGTCGAGCACTGCCTCGAGTTCGGCATTGCCGCGGCTGATGGCATTGCCGACCACGACAAGATCGAGGGCTCCGGCCACATGCCCGGCACGATACCCCTCCTGCAGTGCAATGCCTTCCCGTAACAGGAAGTCGCTCATCGGCGGATACACGTGCTGGTCAGACCCGCTGACCTCGTGCCCCTGCTGCTTCAAGAGTGCCGCCAGCGTGGCCATCGCCGTGCCACACACCCCGATCAGATGAATCCGCATGCTCAAATTACCAGTGCCTCGTCAAATACCACGTGAGGAGCCGTGCCCGACACACGCACGTGCACGCCGAACGGAACGCTCCACTGTGCCCCGGCGGCGTGACCGAAGGGATAGCCGAACAGCACGGGACCGTGAAATCCCTGAAAGAACTCGCCGGCAACATCACGCCACTGATGGCTGCCGCCGGGCTCGTCGCAGCCGGGACACTCGCCGAAGACGACCGCGGAGGCACGCGCTAGCGCGCCACTCTGCGCCAGCTGGGTCAGCATGCGATGCATCCGGTATGGCCGCTCATTCACATCTTCGAGCCACAGCACGGCTCCTCGTGGCACCGGCATCCCCCAGGGCGTCCCCAGCAGCGACACCACCTGGGTGAGCGTGCCCCCGACCGCCAAACCACGAGCGTCGCCGGGAATCAATACCTCGACGCCCTCGGGCTCTTGAGGGCCCGCCGGCCTGTCGTCGGTGACCAGGCTCCAGAAGCTCTCGCGGTGATACCGCACCTCGCCGTCACTCAAGCGTCCGTCGAGCATGGGTCCGTGCAGGCTCGCCACTCCCTGCGCCAGTAACCATGCCTGCAGCGCCGTCATGTCGCTGTAGCCAATAAACAACTTGGGATCATGCTGGACCCACGCCGGCTCGAGCAACGGCAGCAGCTGCTGGCTGCCATAGCCTCCCCGGACGGCGACGAGGGCGCGCACGGCGGGATCGCACCATGCCTCGCGCAACACCTGCATTCGCACCGACGGACGACCGGCTTCGAAGCGGGTCCGCTCGAGAATGGCGGGGCTGTAGACCGGCTCGAGTCCAAGCTGGCGAAGCTCGTCGGCCCCGCGTTCGAGGGCGTCCCTACGGAATCCGCTCGCCGGCGCGACCAAGGCCACGCGGTCGCCCGGGCACAACCGGCCGGGCCGCGTCACAGCAACGCCGCCATCTCGGCGGCCAGCCGCTGGTGAGCCTCGCAGCCCAGCACCTGCCGCAGCGTGCGAGCCCGCTCCCGCCATGAGGGCCGCGCGGCGGTAAGGAACCGACGCTTCGCCGCGGCCAGTCGCGCATGCGCAGAATCTAGCTGCGTGTGCGAAATATCTCCGCGCTCGACGGCATAAACCAGGGCCTCGAGGGTACGCACCTGCACGTCGACCTGGCCGGAACAGACCAGCACCGCGTCGCAACCAGCCTGCACCGCCGCGACCGCTGCCGTCGGTACGTCGTAGTGCGCCGCGACCGCCTTCATCTCGAGGTCGTCGCTCAGGATGACGCCCCGATAGCCGAGGCGCCGCCGCAGGTGCCCGCTGACAATGGTCGACGACAGCGTGGCCGGGCGTGTCTCATCGAGCGACGGTACCAGCACATGGGCGGTCATGATGAAGGCCACCTCGGCCGCCACCGCCGCCCGGAACGGCTCAAACTCGACACGGTCGAGTCGATTGGGCGGATGCTCGACCAGCGGCAGCTCAAGGTGCGAGTCTGTTGCGGTGTCCCCGTGGCCCGGGAAATGTTTGCCGCAGGCTGCCACGCCGTGCGACTGCAGTCCCTGCACAAGCGCGGTGCCGAGGCGCGCCACATCGGCAGCCTGGTCGCTGAGCGCGCGGTCACCAATCACGGGATTCTTCGGGTTAGTGTGAATGTCGAGGACCGGCGCATAGTCGAGCGTGATGCCGACCGCCCTGAGCTCGGCAGCCAGGGCCGTGGCAAATCGTGTGGCCAGCGACTCACCAGGGGCACGTCCCAGCGTGGCCATGGGCGGCCACGCCGTGAACGGGGCCTTGAGACGAGCGACGCGCCCGCCCTCCTGGTCAACGCTGACCCAGGCAGGCGACTCGCGGCCGAGGGCTTCACTCTCGGTGGCCAGCTCGTTGACCTGTTCGGGCTGTTCGATGTTCCGGGAAAACAGAATCACGCCGCCGAGATCGAACTCGCGCGCCAGTGCGTGCAGTTCAACAGGGAGGGTGGTCGACGGAAAGCTGCCGATCAGCAGCTGTCCGATGGCACGGCGAGAGGCGGGAGGCATGCAGCAGCGGGAATTATAATTCGGTCGTGCACATCACCGCGTCGGCTCCAACACGCATCGACCTCGCAGGCGGCACGATCGACATCTGGCCGCTCTACCTGTTTCACCCCGGGGCGCAGACGCTCAACGTCGCCATCAGCCTCCGCGCCCATGCCCGCATCACGCCGCGCAGCGATGATCTGGTGGCGCTGATATCGGAAGACACGGCGCTACAGGTGACCCTGCCTCCGGACACCCGTCTGCGCGATGACCGCACCCTGCCCCTGCTCGGCCGACTCGCCCATCACTTCGGGGCGCGCGGCCTCACCCTGACCACCCGCGGAGAGTCGCCCGCCGGCGCCGGAATTGCCGGGTCGTCGGCCCTGAACATCGCCGTGTGCGGCGCGCTCAACGCCTGGAGCGGACGCGGACTGGACGAGACCGCGTTACTCGGCGTGGCCCGCGACATCGAGGCTCAGGTCATCGCTGTTCCGACGGGACTGCAGGATTACCGCCCGGCGCTCTACGGAGGCGTGTCGGCGGTCGAGCTGTCACCCGGGGCGACGCCCCGCATTGCCCTGCAGGTCGACATCGAGGCGCTGCAGTCGCGGCTGGTGCTCTGCTACACAGGCGAGCCCCGCAACTCGGGCACCAACAACTGGGACATCACCAAGCGCCACATTGACGGCGATGCCGAGATCCTCGGGTGCTTCGAAGCCATTCGAGATACCGCCCTGACCATGCGGACCGCACTCGAGGCCTCAGACTGGGCCGCGGTGGCCAGTGCCCTGACCGCCGAGTGGTCCAACCGTCGCCGTCTGTCACCGGGCGTCTCGACACCGGCGATCGACCGGCTAATTGCCAGCGCCGTCGCGGCGGGCGCACACGCCGCCAAGGTCTGCGGAGCCGGCGGCGGCGGTTGCCTGGTCGCCATGGTTCCGCCCGATCGGCACGAGGCCGTCAGCACAGCCCTGGCCATAGGCGGTGCGCGCCTGCTGCCCTTCTCTATCGAACGCGAGGGCCTGCGTGTCGGATAACGCCACCATCGCGCGCATCCTCGGCGAAATCGCCGACCTGCTCGACATCAGCGGTGACAATCCCTTCAAGGTCCGCGCCTATCGCAATGCCGCCGACATCGTCGGCCACGCCGCCGAACAGGTGGCGGCGATGGATGACGCGACCCTGCGTACGTGGGGTGGCATCGGAAAAGATCTCGCCCAGCGTATTCACGAGATTGCGACCACCGGCGACTGTGCCGTGCGCCGAGACCTGGCCGCCACCTATCCACTCACCCTGCTCGATGTGCTTGCCCTGCAGGGGGTCGGTCCCAAGACCGCCAGCCGCCTGTTCACGGAACTCGGCGTGTCGTCGACACCCGAGGTCGAGGCCGCGGCCCGTGACGGCCGCATCCGGGCACTGAAAGGAATGGGCCAGAAGAAAGAAGCCCTGATTCTGCAGGCCCTCGCCGAGCGTCAGCAGCATGCCGGCCGGCACCTGCTGGCCGACGCATCTGCGGCCGTGCACGCGCTGCTCGACTGGCTGCATGCACAGCGCGAGGGACTCGACCTGCAGCCGGTGGGCAGCCTGAGGCGTGGGACCGACACCTGCGGCGACGTCGACATCCTGGCCGTCGGAGCCGACCGTACCGTCCTCGACCTGTTTGTGGCGTGTCCGAACGTGGCTCGCGTCCTCGCGCACGGCGACACCAAGGCATCGGTCTTGCTCGACTCGGGGCTGCAGGCCGACATGCGCGCCGTCGACCCAGCAGCCCGCGGGGCAGCCCTCCAGTACTTCACCGGCTCGAAGGCCCACAACATCGCGCTGCGCGATCGTGCCATCGCCCAGGGATGCCGACTGAATGAGTACGGTCTCGTCAGGGTTGCTGACAACATTCGGCTCGCCGGCGACACCGAGGACGGCATCTATCGCGCGCTGGGCCTCGACATGATTCCCCCGGAGCTGCGCGAAGACCGAGGCGAACTCTCGGCCGCCGACGCCGGCCACCTGCCTTCACTTATCGCGGTGAGCGACCTGCGTGGCGACGTACACATGCACACCACGGAATCAGACGGGCGTGACGACCTTGAGACCATGGCCCACGCCGCCCGCGCGCGCGGCCTGTCGTTCATCGCCATCACCGATCACAGCAAGGCCCTCGCCGTGGCGAACGGGATGGACGAGGAACGTACCCTCGCGCACGCTGCACGCATCCGCGCCCTCAACAGACCCGGGCACATATTCACTTTGCTCGCCGGTATCGAATGCGACATCCTGGCCGACGGCCGGATGGATCTGGACGACGACTGCCTCAAGGCGCTTGATGTGGTCGTCGCGTCGGTGCACCTGCATCTGGGCCAGGACGAAGAGACGATGACCGCCCGCATCATCCGGGCCATCGAACATCCCTGGGTGGATATCATCGGACACCCAACCAACCGGCTGTTGCTGCGCCGCGCGGCATCGCACGTGCACATCGAGAAGGTCATCGATGCGGCCGCCGCCAATGGCGTCGCCCTCGAAATCAACGCACAGCCAGACCGGCGTGACCTCTCAGAGACGCATGCGCGCCTGGCCCGCGACCGCGGTGTCAGGCTCGTCATCAACTCGGATGCCCATGCCACGGCGCAACTCGCGCATCCAGCGTGGGGCGTGCTGACGGCTCGGCGCGCATGGCTGACGCCCGACGACGTTCTCAATACGCGAGATGTGCACAGCTTCAGGCGGGCGCTGAAACGCCATCGCTGAACCACAGGTGCGCGTATACTCGTGCCGTGACGCCGCTCGACGAACTCAAGCAGCTTTACTATCAGGCCTCGAAGGCCACCATGACCCGCGACTTCGCGCGTGCCATCGTCTTGTTCAAGTCACTGCCTGACGACGAGATGCGGGAGCGCGCTGCCGTGTATATGGGCGGCCTCGCACAGATGCGTTCGGAGTGGGGTGTGGCAGGCAAGGGCACGCGCCCGACGGGCCGGCCGGCCGCTAGCGGAGGCGCAGGGCGTCCGCGTAGGTCGCGCGCGTAAGCACCAGCGTCTGTGGTGTACCGGGGGGGCCCAGCGTTCGCCCGATGGTTCCTTCAGCCCCAATCTGCACCAGCGACCCATCGCCGGCACGAATCTCAACCATCTCGCTGAACCAGACCTCAAGCGCCTTGCTGGGCTCAATCACACGGTCGATGGCGAGCTCACCGTCCGTCACCACCGTGACCCGCGTGCGGTCGGTTGATCGCACCGACAGCGCGAGTCGCTCCGGCGCCACATAGGCCACGCGCTGCGAAAGAATGGGGGCCGTCGGTTCTTCCAGCGTCAGCCGAGCCTGCCCTGGTGCCTGCATTTCTCCGGGCACTCCGAATGCGAGCACCAGATACGCCACGGCAGCCACGGCCGGCACCATGACTCCCAGCCAGCCAAACGCCTTCGGCAGCCGCGAGGGCACCCTTGGGCCAACCAGCGCGGCGATCGCCGTCCCGGGCAATGGCAGGTGGTCAGGATGCTCGTGCAGATACGCCAGCAGCGTCTGCTCAACGTCGAGCCCCACCTCGCGGGCGTAGGTGCGGACGGCGGCGCGCCGGTAGATGCCCGGGGGAAGATCGTCAATCCGCTGCTCTTCGAGAGCGACCAAGACACGCGCTGACAGTTTCGTGGCGTCCGCAATCTGTCGAATCGACAGACCCCGGGCTTCGCGGGCGTCGCGCAGGCGCGTTCCGACACAGACAGCACGGGTTTCAGCACCACTCATGGGCGTCTTTCCTCAGACAGTGACAAAACTCACAGGGGCGCGCGGTCCTTTAGCCGGGGTATTTGACCAAGCCCATGCACTGTCTCACATCTTTGAGGCGCTGAATCGTCCACTCCGTAACATTTGTGCAAATTCGTGTCGGAATGAATAGGCCGATGCCGGCGATCCCCTGGGCCCCGACCCGTCGCAGGTCGTTGATGTCGTCAGCCCCGAGCCCGCCGACTCCCAGGACGGGTGTCTCTCCCGCTGCATCGCAGATCGCCCCAAGTCCCTGCAGCCCCAGCGGCTGCGTGAGTCCCGGTTTTGAGGGCGTGGCTTTGACGGTGCCGGCGACAAGATAGGTCGCTCCACGACTGTCGGCGGCGGACTGCGGGGTGTGCACCGACCGACCGACCACCGGTCCCCCTGTTTCTCGGTCGCGCAACGCCAGTGCCTGCCCCACGCGCATGCCCTGCTCGGGCAAATGGACTCCCACATCCAGCGTGGCAGCGACGTCAACGCGGTCGCGCACCAGCAGCCGACGACGCCCATCGGGCACACGTTCGATGACCGATTCCATGACGTGCAGGACATCGCGCACGCTGAGATCAGGCTCGCGCAGATACACCAGGTCGGCCCCCCCACGGAGGGCCCCTGTCATTTGCGCGACCAGGCAGGGCAGCACCTCGGAGGGCGATGCCTGCAGCGCCTCAGTCAGGCGGTGCCGGTCAGTGACCACCATCAGGTGGAACGCGGGGCGGCCTCGCATCGTCAGCCCGGCGGCAGGGACGGCGGTGTTCCGCGGCCCACAGCGAACCATCGACGAAACTCGAACCAGGCTCCCACTACATTGAGGAACCCGAGACCAGAGATCGCGCCGCGCACCCGGTCATCCATCAACCAGGGGCGAAGCATCGGCCAGAGATCCAGAAAAAAATTGCGCTCCCACGTACGTGTCCACGGCGCCACGATCAGCAGCGCCCCCAACTTGAGGAACAGCAGCACCAGCAGTGTGCGTCGCATCAGGGTTACCCTTCCCCTGTGGGCCCCAGAGGAAGCACGTGCTGAGGGTCCGCCATCAGCGCCTTCGGCATGAAGCTCCGCCGGTGGTGCGGCGACCGCCCGTAGTGCTGCAGTGCCCGCACATGCTCGGCGGTGCCATAGCCTTTGTGGCGGTCAAACCCATAGCGGGGGTCGGCCTCGTGCAGCTCATACATCAGCCGGTCGCGGGTCACCTTGGCAATGATCGACGCAGCCGCAATGACGGCACAGTGCTGGTCGCCCTTGGTGATGGCCTGTTGCCGCCACGGCAGATGGGGAATGGCAAACCCGTCGACCAGCACGGCGTCTGGCTCGGGCGTCAGGGCGTCGAGGGCCTTCCGCATCGCCAGGAATGACGCCTGGTGAATGTTGATCAGGTCGATGTCGTCAACGGACACCGAGACTACGGTCCACGCCGCCGCCTCATCAGTGATGCGCGCGTACAGCGCGTCCCGTTGGCGCGCCGTGAGGGTCTTGGAATCGGCAAGTCCGGGGATGGCTCGGTCGGGATGCATGATGACGGCAGCCGCAGTGACTGGTCCTGCCAGACAGCCACGGCCAGCCTCGTCGACCCCGGCCACGGCACGACAGCCCTCGCGATGGAGGGCCAGTTCGAGCGTGCGTTTGGCCAGGAGGCGGGCCACCGGAAGACGGCCCCGGTCCGGACGGTCCGGGGCCTCCCGTGTTACTTCGACTTCTTGACTTCCTTCATGCGCGCCGCCTTGCCCTTGAGGTCGCGCAGGAAGTAGAGCTTGGCGCGGCGCACCTTGGCCGACCGCACCACGTCGATCTTCTGGACGTTGGGTGAGTGCATCGGGAAGATGCGCTCGACGCCCTGACCGAACGACACCTTGCGTACGGTGAAGGTGGCCCGAATGCCCCCGCGGCGCAGGTTGATCACTACGCCTTCGAAGATCTGGATGCGTTCCTTGTCGCCTTCCTTGACGCGCACGTGCACGCGGACCGTGTCCCCAGGTTCCACGCGCGGCCGTTCCACCTGCTGCGCCTTCTCCACCATCTCCATCGAGGTCATGACCACCAGCTCCCTTCGTTCCCGTGTTACTGCCCTATGTTGCCCTGTGTCTGCCACGCGCGCAACCAGGTCCGTTCGTCATCATCGAGCGCCGCCGTCTCCAGCAGGTCGGGCCGCCGCTCAAAGGTCCGCCGCAGTGCCTCATATCGGCGCCACTGGCGAATCGCCTGATGATGCCCTGAGGTCAGCACCTCGGGCACCGCCATCCCGTCCCACACCGCAGGACGGGTGTAGTGGGGATAGTCGAGCACCCCACGCGCAAACGAATCCTCCTCGACCGACTGCTCGTCGCCCACCACCCCGGGCACCCGTCTGGCCACGGCGTCGATCAGCACCAGCGCAGGCAGTTCGCCGCCTGACAGCACGTAGTCGCCAATCGAGACTTCGTCGGTCACCCAGCGGGTTCTGACCCGCTCATCGATCCCCTCATACCGGCCGCACAGCACTACGACGTGCCGACACCCAGCAAACCGTCGCACGCCGGCTTCGTCCAGCCGTCGACCCGCCGGGGACATCAGCAGGACCGCATCCGGAGGCGGCCCCTCCGCACTGATCTGCGCCAGGGCCGCCCAGAACGGTTCCGGCTTCATCACCATCCCCGGTCCGCCACCAAACGGCACGTCGTCGACGACGTGATGCCGGTCGGTCGTATAGTCCCGCAGGTTGTGGACCACCACGTCCAGCAGCCCTCGTCCGCGGGCCCGTCCCACCACACCCTCTGCGAGGCCGGCCTCGACCATCGTCGGGAAGATGGTGATGACGTCAAACCTCACAGGTCCAGCAGCCCTTCCGGCGGCCGCACCGTGATGCGCCGCGCCGAAATGTCGATGTCGCAGAGGGCGCTGACCAGCGGAATCTCGTACGGTCGACGCCCCCCTCCCACCACGATGCGGCTCTGTCCGATACCGCCGTCGATGGTCAGGACCTTCCCCAGCCACTGATGCGTGTCGGTCTCGACATCGCACCCCACCAGCTGATGGTGGTAATACTGCCCAGGCGCCAGAGGCACGAGGTCGTCGATCGCCACCCTGAGCTCCGCGCCCGCCAGTGCCTCGGCCTCGGTCATCGAGGCCACACCACCGAACGTCACAATCGGGCGCCCCTGCTGCACCCGCGAGGCCGTGACCTGCAACTGCCGTCGGCGCCCGTCAGTCGTCCGGCACTCCAACTGCTGGCCTTCCGCAAACCGGTCCTCAACAAAATCCGTGTGCGGATTGACGATGACCTGTCCGCGGTGCCCGTGGGGCCGAGCGATGATTCCGACGAGAATGAGGTCGTCCCAGGGCATGTCGTGCCCGGACGCCGATTCGCCGGCCTTTGCCACCTTAGTCCCTGATATCGAGCGACACGCGGCGTCCATCGGCCTCCGCCGCCGCCGCTAGCAGGGCCCGAAGCGCCGAGGCGGTACGCCCCTGACGCCCGATGACGCGTCCCAGGTCGCCCGGGGCCATCGTCAGTTCGAACACCGTAGCTCCTCGCCGCTCGGTTTCGTGCACTGCCACCGCGTCGGGCTGATCGGCCAGCGCCTGCGCGACGGTTGTGATGAGCCCTTTGAGATCAGCCGCCATCGGCACCCTCAGGCCGTCGGGGCCGTCGGCTCGGCCGTGACCGGAGCGACGGCGCCGCGATCACGGCTCAGGTGACGCGACAGCAGCGTGCGGACCGAATCAGAAGGACGAGCCCCCTGTTTGATCCAGTGCTCGACGCGGGCCTTGTCGATTTCGACCAGCGCCGGCTTCAGCCGCGGGTTGTAAATGCCCAGGATTTCGAGGAAGCCACCTTCACGCGGCGTCCGCGCTTCGGTCACCACCACACGATAAGACGGCCGCTTCTTCGAGCCGGTCCGACGCATCCGAATTGACAACATGTTATTCCCTCACCTCATCAAGCTGAACGGGCTCTTCTTCTTCTTTTTCGGCGCCGCCGCCATGGTCTGGCCAGTCATTTGGCCCACCATTTTCATCATCCGCTGCATCTCGCCGAACTGCTTCAGCAGCCGGTTGACATCCTCAACCGCCGTGCCACTGCCCCGCGCGATGCGCTTCCGTCGGCTGCCGTCAATGATGTCAGCATGCCGCCGCTCGTCGGGCGTCATCGAGCCGATCATGGCTTCGATACGCCGCAATTGCCGCTCGTCGGGCTTCTGCTCGGCGAGCTGTTTCATGCCGCCCATGCCCGGCAGCATCCCCAGGATGCTCTCGAGCGGGCCCATCCGCTTCAGCATGCGGAGCTGGTCGCGGAAGTCCTCGAGGGTGAGTCCCCCGCGGCGAATCTTCTCTTCAAGACGCTCGGCGTCGGCCGGTTCGACCACCGCCTCGGCCCGTTCGATGAGCGACAGCACGTCGCCCATGCCGAGCATGCGGGAGACAAACCGATCCGCATGGAACGGCTCGAGATCGTCAAGGCGTTCGCCGCTACCGACAAAAGCAATCGGGACGCCGACGACCGACACCACCGACAGGGCCGCGCCACCACGCGCATCGCCATCGGCCTTGCTGAGCACGACACCCGTCACGCCCAACTGGCGGTGGAACTCGCCGGCGCTCCTGACCGCATCCTGCCCGGTCATCGCGTCGGCCACGTAGAGCAGGTCGTGGGGACCCACCGCGTGGCGGATGGCGACCAGTTCGGCCATCAGTTCATCATCGATGTGCAGGCGACCGGCGGTGTCGACGATGACGACATCGTTGCCGAGCGAGCGGGCTGCTGCCAGGGCACCGGCCGCCCGCGTCACTGGATTCGATTCCCCGACCGGGTCGTGAACGCGAACACCCGCCTTGGCAGCCACCACCGACAGTTGCTGGATGGCCGCCGGGCGGCGCACGTCCGTCGATACCACCAGCGGGTGGCGTCCCTGCCGTCGCAGCCACTGAGCCAGCTTGCCTGTGGTGGTGGTCTTTCCCGAGCCCTGCAGACCCAGCATCAGGATGACGCGGGGGCGGTCCGTCGTCGGTGTCAGGCCGCCCGTCGCCTCGCCGAAGAGGGCGATGAGCTCATCACGAACAATCTTGACGACCTGTTGAGTCGGCGAGAGGCTCTTGAGAACAGCCTGATCGGTGGCCTTGTCGCGGACCCGGGTGATGAAGGCTGACACGACGTTCAGGTTGACGTCAGCTTCGAGCAGCGCCGTGCGGATGTCCCGCAGTACACGCTCGACCGTCGCCTCAGAGAGGCGGATTTCGCCCCTCAGCGACTGGAAGACGTCCTGAAATCGTTGACTCAGCTGGTCGAACACAACAGTTCCGTCGGGGCGCGGCGACCGCCGGAGGGGTGCACACGTCTCCCCCGGTCTTCGGCCGCGCAAACCCTTATATTACGGGCAGTTCCGCGCAGGCGTCAAACACTGCGGAGGCGATGCCCCAGCCGCCGCTTCTTCGTGCGCAGGTAGGCACGCGCCTCCGGGGGCACCGGCACCTCGAGGGCTACGGTCGATTCGACCGACAGCCCGTAGCCTTCGAGGCCCACGAACTTGCGGGGATTGTTCGTCAGCAGCCGCATCGACCGCACGCCGAGGTCGCGCAGAATTTGTGCGCCGATGCCATAGTCTCGCTGGTCGGCCTTGAACCCCAGCCGCTCATTGGCTTCCACGGTGTCAAGGCCGCCGTCCTGCAGCGCATACGCCCGCAGCTTGTTGGCGAGGCCAATACCGCGCCCTTCCTGATTGAGATACAGCAGCACCCCCCGGCCCTCGGCGGCGATGCTCGCCATGGCCGTCTCGAGCTGCTGACCGCAGTCGCATCGCGCCGAGTGGAACGTGTCACCAGTCAGACATTTCGAATGCACACGAACCAGCACGCCGGCCCCGGCGCCAATGTCGCCACACACCAGGGCCACGTGGGTCTCACGGTCGAGGCGGCTTTCATAGCCGTGAATGCGGAACGCCCCGTGGCGTGTCGGCAGGTCGGCCTCGGCCACCTTCTGCACCAGCCCCTCGGTCCGCATACGGTAGCTGATGAGATCCGCCACCGTAATCATCAGCAGGCCATGCTTGCGGGCAAACCGCGACAATTCGGGAACCCGCGCCATGCTGCCGTCACGGCTGGCGATCTCGCAGATGACCCCTGCCGGATACAATCCGGCAATTCTCGCCAGGTCCACGGCCGCCTCGGTCTGGCCCGCACGCACCAGCACTCCGCCATCACGCGCCCTCAGGGGAAACACATGCCCCGGCCGCACGAGATCCGCCGCCGTGGTGTCCGATGCAATCGCCGTGCGGATGGTCGTCGCCCGGTCGGCGGCTGAGATGCCGGTCGTGGTGCCGTGCTTCGCCTCGATGCCGATGCAGAACGCCGTTTCGAACTGGGTGGAGTTCTGCTGGGCAGGCACCTGCAGCGGAATCTGCAGCGCATCGAGCCGTTCCGCCGTCATGGGTAGGCAGATGAGCCCTCGGCCGTGGGTCATCATGAAGTTGATGGCCGCCGGCGTCACCTTCTCGGCCGCGGTCGTGAGGTCGCCCTCGTTCTCGCGATTGGGATCGTCGACCACGATAATGATGTCGCCGCGGCGGAAGGCCGCCACGGCCTCATCGATCGAGGCAAACGGCGAACGACGTGCGCCGAGGGCGCGACGGGCAGAGGAACGGGAACTCATGCAGATCGATGCTCCAGTGTGCGGACCACATACTTGCCAATCATGTCGCACTCGAGGTTGACGCGGTCACCCACCCGCGCATGCTGCAGGGTGGTGTGGGTCCAGGTGTAGGGAATCACCTGCACGCTGAAGCGTTCGCGCTCCAGCGTCGCCACCGTCAGGCTGATGCCGTCGACGGCAATCGACCCTTTCGGAATGACGTAGGCGGCCAGGGAATCGGGTAGGGTCACGGTGACCCAGTGCGATTCGCTGTCCGGCCGCACCTCGAGCACCTCGCCGGTGCCGTCGACATGGCCCAGGACAAAGTGCCCGTCCAGGCGCCCCTCCGGCCGCAGCGGTCGTTCGAGATTCACCACCTGGCCCACGCGGGGCACCCCCAGAGTCGTGATACGCGCCGTTTGCGGACCGACGTCCATCCAGACCGACGCCTCGTCGCGCGCGACCACGGTGAGACACACGCCATTCACCGCGAGGCTGGCTCCGAGGGCCAGCGCCGGGGCGAGCGCCGTCTCGATTCCCAGGCGCAGGTGTTCGGCGCCGGGCGTCACCGTGGCGATCCGGCCCGTGGCTTCAATGATTCCCGTGAACATCGAACTCCATCCAGAGATCGGCACCCACCACGTCGGTGCGGTCCGGTAGCCGGCCCACGACCGTCATGTCCCCCGTGCCGAAGACGGGGACTCCCTGCGGGCCGAGTGTGCGGCCCGGTGACCGCACCAGCAGGATGCGATCGACGAGGTCGGCATCCAGCAGGGCCCGATGCAGCCGAGCCCCGCCTTCCACCAGCAGCGTGGACACATCGTAGACCAGCAGCGCATGCAGGGCCTCGGCGAGGGTGGTGCCTCCGTCGACGACGGTGACGCCGTGCTGCCGCAGTCGCGCTACGTGTTCGGGATGCGCCGCCATGGCCTCAGCCGTCGTCAGCACTACCACCGGGCCCTCGCCAACGGTCCGCACCAGCGACGAAGACTCCGGGAACCGCAGGCGGCGATCGAAGACAACCCGTACCAGCGGTCGCGGTCGCACCGAGTCGCGCGCGGTCAGCAGCGGGTCATCGACCAGCACCGTCTCCGACCCGACGGCAATCGCATCGACCGTGGCCCGCAGGCGATGGATGCGCCGCCATGACTCGGGACCGCTGATGGTGGTGCGGCGCCCGGGGGCTTCGGCAATCATGCCGTCGGCGCTGACGCCGGCCTTCACGATCACCTCAGGACGCCCCGCCGTGTGCGCGCGGATGAACCCCCGGTTCAGTTCACGGGCCTCCTCCTCGAGCAGCCCCACCTCCACCTGCAGGCCCGCCGCACGCAGGTCCGCAATGCCGCGGCCATTCACGAGGGGATTCGGATCAGGCATCGCCACCACCACCCGACGGATGCCGCTGGCAATCACGCGCCTCGTGCACGGGGCCGTGCGCCCCTGATGACAGCAGGGCTCGAGGGTCACATACATCGTGCCTCCCCGTGCACGATCACCCGCCTCGTCAAGGGCATTCACCTCCGCGTGCGCGGCACCGGCCTTCAGGTGGCGCCCCTGACCCACCACGAGGCCATCTGATGACACGACCACCGCCCCCACCATGGGATTCGGCGTGGTGCCACCTCTGGCGCGCGCCGCATGGAAGAGCGCGCGGCGCATGTAATCACCGTCGGTCACCACGGCTCCCGGAACAGGGCGTCCACGTAGCGATTGGCGTCGAAGGGCAGCAGGTCCTCGAGGCTCTCGCCCACGCCGACAAAGCGGATGGGCAGCTGGAGATCGTGTGCAATGGCCACGACGATGCCGCCTCGTGCCGTGCCGTCAAGCTTGGTCAGGACAATGCCTGTGACACCAGCCACGGCCATGAACTCACGCGCCTGGGTCAGCGCATTCTGTCCAACCGTGGCATCGAGAACAAGCAGCGTCTCGTGCGGCGCCCCGGGCACCTCGCGGGCAATCACGCGCCGGATCTTCTCGAGTTCCTGCATCAGGTTGGTCCGGGTGTGCAGGCGGCCTGCCGTGTCAATGAGGACCAGGTCACGGCCACGAGCCTTGGCCGCTGTGATCGCATCAAACACAACGGCGGCAGGGTCGGCCCCCTCGCGGGCACGCACCAGATCCACACCCGCCCGGTCGGCCCAGACCTGTAACTGATCGACCGCCGCCGCCCTGAAGGTGTCGGCCGCGCAAATGAGTGGGGTGTATCCGGCCTGCTTCCACTGGTTTGCCAGCTTGCCCACGGTGGTGGTCTTGCCGGTGCCGTTCACGCCGACGACGAGTACCACGCGCGGACCGCTAGCCGGCTCGACGGGCGGACGGTCAGCGGCGGCCAGCACCCGCAGCAGCTCCTCGCGCACCAGCGTACGGAGCGACGCGGTTCCCCGGGCGCGTGCGCCAACGGCGGCCACGATGTTGCGCGAGGCCGAGACCCCGACGTCAGCCATCAGCAGCAGGTCTTCGAGGCCGTCGAGCGTGTCGGTCCGGACCGACGCCTCATCGCCGGAACGGTCCTCGCTCCCCCGCACCAGGGCATCAAACTGGTCGGCTATCTGGCGGGCGGTGCGGCTGAGCCCCGCTTTCAGTCGGTCAAAAACACTCATACGTGTGTGGGTGCCTTCATTAATGATGCTCGGCGCGCTGCCGGCGTCCCATCAACTGACGTACTGCCGCGGGCGGATCGATCCGTCCCGCGAGTACGGCCGCCATCTGCTCGGTGATGGGCAATTCAACCCCATAGCGAAGACCCAGTTGCAGGGCGGCCTCTGTGGTGCGCACTCCTTCGGCCACCATCTTCGTGGCGGCCACGATATCCGTCAGGCTCCGCCCTCGGGCCAGTTCGATACCGACGTGACGGTTTCGGCTGAGGCCGCCCGTGCAGGTCAGCACGAGGTCACCCAGCCCGGCCAGGCCCGCCAGGGTTTCGCGCTGGCCGCCCATGGCCACAGCGAGCCGCGTCAGCTCCGCGAGGCCTCGGGTAATCAATGCGGCCTGCGCATTCGGCCCCTGCCCGAGGCCCTCAGTCACACCCGCGGCAATCGCCATGGTGTTCTTGAGCGCCCCGCCCACTTCCACGCCAATCAGGTCGTGGCTGCCGTAGAGCCTCATCCAGGGCGTGCGGAACTCCGTCTGCACGAGGGACACGGTGTCCGGTTTCGCCGCGGCCACCACGACCGCCGTCGGTTGTCGGGCCGCCAGTTCCCACGCAAAACTGGGCCCCGACAGCACGGCCACGTCGCCCGCGTGCGGCAGGCATTCGTGCAGCACCTCGCTCATCCGCAGCAGGCGACCGGCCTCAATCCCCTTCACGGCACTCACCACGATGGCGCCGTCCTCCACAGACGGGGCCATCACTGCGGCCACCGCACGCAGCCCGTGGGAGGGCACGGCCATCACTATGAGCGGCGCGTGCCACAGCGCCTCGCCGAGGTCGGTGGTCACTGTCAGGCGCTCGGGAAACGAGACATCAGGCAGGTAGACCGGATTCGCACGCCGCACCCGCATCTCGGACACGAGTGCTTCCGAGCGCGCCCACAAGGTCACGTCATGGCCACCGGCGGCCAGGTGTACGGCGAGCGCGGTGCCCCAACTGCCTGCGCCAATGACCGCCACGCGCGAGAGTGTGCGGGCCAGGCCCGGTGCCTGCGTCAGATCACTCATGCGTCAGGTGCCTCCGGCACACGCCAGTCGACAGTGAGTGGCACACCCAGCAGGTGCCGGCGCAGCAAGTCGAGCGCGGTCAGAGCCGCGAAGCGCCTTACTCCCGCACGGTCGCCCGCGAACCGGCAGCAGACGGCCTTCACTGCGGACGCTGTGCGATGGGCCAGGGCGAACCAGACGGTACCCACGGGTTTCGCGATGGTCCCTCCGCCGGGCCCCGCGATGCCCGTGATGGCCACCGCGACAGTCGCCGATGAATGCGCCAGGGCCCCGGTGGCCATGGCGCGTGCCACAGGACCACTGACGGCCCCATGGGCGTCGACCAGCGCGGGTGACACCCCCAGCCACTCGCGCTTCGCCTCGTTGCTGTAGACCACCGCAGTGCGGTCGACGTAGTCGGAACTGCCGGGGACGTCCGTCAGCAGCGCCGTCAGCAGGCCGCCTGTGCACGACTCTGCCGCCGTCACCGTCGCGCCCTGTGCGCGCAGGAGGTCACCCACCACCTGACTCAGCGACCGCCCGTCCACCGACACCACATCGTCCCCGAGCAGTTGCTGAAGCGCCCTGACTTTTCCGTGCAGCAGGGCCTGCCCCGCCTCGGCATCGCTGGTCACGGCGGACAGATGGAGCTCGACCACACCAGCCGACGCCAGAATCGTGGTTGCCACCGAAGGCGACTCGTGAGCCCAGGGCATGTAGAGCGGATGCACGTGCGCATCCACCCCCGACTCGGTCCGGCCAGCCACACGAAGAACGCGTCGTATCAGGTGGGCCGGTGCGCCATGGTCAATGAGCCACTCACGCACGGGTCCTTCGAGCATAGGCCGCATTTCTGATGGAGGTCCCGGCAGCAAAATCACGACGCCTCCGTCATGCGCCAGCCACAGCCCCGGGGCGCTGCCCCGTGTGTTGGGAATTACCCGGCTGCCCTCTGGCACCTGGCCCTGCCGCCGATTCGACTCGGGCATCTCGAGGCCCCGCGCCGTGAAGCGCTCGCGAATCTGCTCGACCAGCGCCGGGTCTTCCACCAGTGGGCGTCCCATCACCGTCGCCACTACGTCCCGCGTCAGGTCATCCTCGGTGGGGCCGAGTCCGCCGGTGATCACCACGACGGCGTGCCGGCCCACGGCCATCCGGATGTGGGCCGCCAGCTCGTCCGGTGCATCACCCACCACGGCTTTGGCTGCCACCTCGATGCCCAAGGCGTTGAGGACCTCGGTGATGGCCAGCGAATTGGTGTCGACCTTCGTCGGCGTGAGCAGTTCACTACCCACGGCCAGGATAGCGGCGCGGCGTGCAAGCATCAGCGCAGCATCCACTCGGGCCGCCACCACACCAGCAGTCGCAGCGCCAGATGGGCATACACGCCCGCCATCGCGTCATCGAGCATGATGCCCCACCCGCCCGGTGCCGATTCGAGGCGGCCCGCCGGAAAGGGCTTGATCACATCGAACACGCGAAACAGCACGAACCCTGCCGCAATCCCGCCCCAGCCCAGGGGCACGCTGGCGAGCGTGACCAGCATACCCAGCACTTCGTCGATGACCACGGGGCCGGGGTCGTTGATGCCCAGAATTTTCTCGGTCTGCGTGGCCGACCACACCCCGAGGCCGAACACGAGGGCCATCGTGACCGCCTCGACCAGGGGCGAACCCGACCAGCGGACGGCGGCATAGAGGGCCAGAGCCGCGAACGACCCCACCGTGCCCGGCGCCACGGGCGCGAACCCGACATAGCCGAACGTCGCAATCATCAGGGGCAGCGTCTTCATCGAACCACCACTTCGGTATGCGTCAGTCGGTCGTGCAGGGTGCGACGCCCGGGCAGCATCAAAAACGGCACATACACCAGCCCGAGGCTGGCGACGGCGGCGATTGTCAATGCGGCGCGGGCCACGGCGGTGTCGATGCCGACGCCGCCGCCGCCCTGCATCTGGACCGTGACACGCATGACCATTTTTCCCAGCGTCTGTCCGCATCCGACGAGACCGATCACCTGATAGACCATCGCCGCGAGCACTCCGGCGCCGACCAGGGGCACGGGCGCCAGCAGTCGCAGGCCTTCCACCGCCAGCGGAAGGTCGGTCACACGGAGCGTGGCCCAGACGATGGCTCCGATGACGACCAGCCAGAAGCAGAAATCAATCAGGGCCGCGACGATTCGAGGAGCGACCGTCGCCGGTGTCCCGATCTGGTCGCGTGACGCCTCTCGTCCGGCGTCGTCCGCGACCGTTCCCGCAGTCGCATAGCCGTCAGAGACCGCCAGCCGCGCCTCAGGTTCCGGATCGAGCGGCAGAGGGGCCGGGGCCGGGCCAGATTCAACCGGGCGTGGATACCGGCGCGCTCTCTGCGGGTCGGACGAGGACCGACGCACCGACAGCGGCTGACCCGCTGGCCGTGGCGGAGGCACGGGTGCCGTCACTAGCGGCAGATCGTCATCGCCGAGCAGGGGCAGGTCGCCGTCCGGCGTCTGCAGCGGCAAATCAGCCGGCGTCGACACCGGCGTAGTCAGGGCAAATTCGAATCCGCAGTGGCGGCACCGGTCGATCGCGTCGAATCCGACATACTGGCACTTGGGACATTTCACGGGGCACCGCCCCGGCCTGTGACCGCAGGCCCCGGGGCTGCCGACACGGCCAGCAGCGCGCGTTGCACGCGGGCCACCAGGGCTTCCGCCTCTTCGCGTCTCGGGTCACCAAGGCCAATACGACCACACTCGGCCAGCGCATCGTGGACGCGCCCGGCGTCCACCAGCGCCCGGCAGCGGCGCAGGGCACCATCTGACACGCGCGGTTCCGGCAGGACCGTCAGGCTGTCAGGGATCGGCGCAATGGCCGTCGACGGACGCACCCATGCTGCTGGTCGCAGGGCCGCCGCGGGACCGAAGGCCAGCGCCCCCACCAGCACGACGCCGACAGCGAGCCATGCGGCCCACGTGCGACCGTCGCCACTCGCCCCCCGTGATTCGTCGGCCAGCACCAGTCGCGGCATGGCCTGCCGTGCGGTGTCACGCATGGCGGGAAGGCCGGCGAGCGTCTCCGGTGCGAGGCGATCGAGACGGCTGAGCATGCCCAGGGCCACGTCGTGGGACGCATCGGCGTCGAGCACCTCCGCAAAGAGGGCTCGTGCGCGCTCGACCTCGCCGCGCTCGAATGTATCGACGCCCTCAGCCGCCAGCAGGTCCGTGCGGCGCTGCCGTTCGGCCAGCGCCGTGCGTGCGCGCTCGATGTAGGCACGCGCACGCCCGTGGTCACGGTCGAGAAAGAGCACGCGGGTCCAGATGTGAATCGCCGACTCGAAGTCACCGGCCAGGTAGGCGTCGAGTCCGGACACCAGCAGCGCATCAATGCGCCCCTCGGGGTCGGAACGGCCGGCGCCCGCGACGGTCTGTTGAGGGTCAGTCATGACGTCGAGACTCCTCAGTATAGCGCTGCGCCCCCGGCCCCGGTCCTGCCGTCGGGATGTGATAGAACCTCAGGGCATGGCGCTGATTGAGTGTGTCCCCAACATCAGTGAAGGCATCCGCACCGACGTCGTCGCCGATATCGTGCAGGACCTCCGGGGCATTGATGGCCTGCACGTGCTCGACGTGCAGTCAGACCCGACCCACAACCGCAGCGTGCTGACGCTGGCCGGAACGCCCGAAGTTCTGCGCACGGCCCTGCCGCGCCTCTGCGAACTGACCATGGCCGCCGTCGACCTCCGGACGCACCGGGGTGAACATCCGAGACTGGGGGCCGTCGACGTCATGCCTTTCATTCCGCTCGAGGGGGCCACCATGGCCGACTGCGTCGCGCTGGCGCGGCTCGTCGGGGCGGAGCTCGGTGCGCGGCTGGCCCTGCCCGTCTATCTCTACGAAGAGGCGGCCAGCTCGCCGGCCCGCAGGAATCTCGAGGAGATCCGGCGCGGCGAATTCGAAGGCCTGGCGGACAAGATGCGCCTGCCCGAGTGGGCGCCGGACTTCGGACCGGCCACCCCGCATCCCACCGCCGGTGCCACAGTGGTCGGTGCACGCATGCCACTCATCGCCTACAACATCAACCTCGCCACCGACCGTGTCGATGTGGCCCGGAAAATTGCTTCGACCGTGCGCATGAGCAGCGGAGGTCTCCGCTACGTCAAGGCCATGGGCCTGTCTCTCGAGGGACGTCCGGTGGTGCAGGTCTCGATGAACCTCACCAACTTCGAAAAAACACCGATGCATCGCGTGTTCGACATGGTGCAGCGCGAAGCGGCCCGATATGGCGTGACCGTGCTCGAGTCAGAAATTGTCGGACTGGTCCCCCAGGCGGCCCTGCTACTGGCGGCTGCGCACTACCTGCAACTGGAAGGATTCTCGGCCAGACAGGTGCTTGAGCACCGACTGCAGCAGCCGTGAGGGGTCAAGCCCCATCGCGCCTGGGCAGGATGCCGAAGGCCCGCATCTTCTTGTAGAGGTTCGAGCGTTCCAGCCCCAGCACTTCGGCCGTGCGCGACATGTTGCCCTGGGCGCGCGCCAGCGTGCGCAGGATGAACTCGCGCTCGAACGCATCACGTGCCTCGGCCAGACGCGTGCCCGCCGCACCGGCCGCGGCATCGCGAAGCACGCCGTGGCGTTCCTCGTCGCCGAGGAACGCTACCTCGTCCGCCGACACCGCGTCGTCGTGGCCCATGATGATGAGCCGCTCAACGGCGTTGCGCAGCTCACGGACGTTCCCCGGCCAGCCGTATGCCTGCAGACGTGCCATCGCCTCGGGCGAGAGCCGGCGGGTGCGCCGGCCATACTCGCGTGAAATTGTGGCCATGAAATGCTCGGCCAGCACGGTGATGTCCTCGCGACGTTCGCGCAGCGGGGGGATGGTGATGGGGACCACGCTCAGGCGGAAGAACAAATCCTCTCGGAAGCGGCCCTGCCGAATCTCTGCCTGCAGATCCTTGTTGGTGGCGGCGAGCACACGCACATCCACGCGCACCCGCTGGGTGCCGCCCACGCGTTCGAGCGACTGTTCCTGCAGCACCCGCAGCACCTTGGCCTGCGTTTTAAGGCTCATGTCGCCAATCTCGTCAAGAAACAGGGTGCCGCCGTCGGCCTGCTCGAAGCGGCCGGGCCGGTCGGACACCGCCCCGGTGAACGCGCCCCGCACATGGCCGAACAACTCTGTCTCAATCAGCTCTTCGGGAATCGCGGCGCAGTTGACCTCGACAAACGGTCGGTGGCGACGCCCGCTGTGCTGGTGAATGAGCCGGGCCACGACCTCCTTCCCCGTGCCGTTCTCTCCAAGGATGAGGACACGGCCCATGCTCGGGCCGGCGGTCTCGACCACGCGGCGCAGGGCCTGCGTCGCCAGACTGTCGCCCACGAGGGCGACCGGCGACTCGACACGCGCACGCAGGGCACGGTTCTCCTGCTCGAGCCGGTGCTGCCTCAAGGCATTGCGCACCACGAGCACTGTTTTCTCGAGCGACAGCGGTTTTTCTACGAAATCGAAGGCCCCGAGCTTGATCGCCTTGACGGCCTGCTCGATGCTGCCGTGGCCCGACATGATGACCACCTGCGCGTCGAAGCCCCGCTCGCCGAGCCGCTGGAGGGTGGTCAGGCCGTCGATGCCGGGCAGCCAGATGTCGAGCACGATGACGTCATACGCCCCCGTGACCGCACGCTCGAGGCATTCTTCGCCCGTGGCCGCCGTGTCGACAGCCAGCCCCTCGTCGGACAGCACACCGGCGACCGACGATCGGACGCCGGGTTCATCATCCACTACCAGAATTGACGCCATGACCTGGGTGTCCCTACACCGGTAGCTCTATCGTGAACCGCGTGCCGCGGGGCACGTGGTCGGACACCGTGATGTGTCCACCATGCTCGACGACAATCCGCCGTACGATGGCGAGCCCCAGACCGCTGCCCCGCCCTTTCGTCGAGTAGTACGGCAGGAACAGCTGCTCGCGATCCGACGCAGGCAACCCCGGACCGTTGTCGGCCACTCCCAGGCGGACTACTCCGGCCTGTTCATCACGCACCGCATCCAACCACACGATGCCCTTCCGGTCCATGGCCTCAATGGCATTGTCGATCAGGTTGACCAGCACACGCTTCATCTGTTCAGGGTCGGCTCTGATCACCAGTGACTCGGGACCGGGCTGCACCTCGAAATGCACACCGTCCACCACCCCACGGTAGAGAGCCAGCACATCGTCGAAGAGGCGACGTACCGCGAGCACGGTCACCCGCGGCGCCGGCATGCGCGCGAACTGGGCGAACTCATCGACCAGGCCCTTCAGCGATTCGACTTCCCCGGTAATCGTTTCCGTGCACTCACGCACCAGGGCATCACGGGCGGGTTCGAGTTCGGTCAGCTGACGCCGCAGGCGTTCTGCCGAGAGTTGAATCGGCGTGAGCGGATTCTTGATTTCGTGCGCCAGGCGACGGGCGACCTCGCGCCACGCGGCTACCTTCTGGGCGCGCACCAGCGGAGTCACGTCATCGACGACCAGTACACAGCCATCGTCATCGCCGGTCGCATCGGTGAGCGGGGTCACCACCGCGCTCAGGTGCCGTTCACCGCCCTCCTGCACCAGCTGCACTTCGCCGGCCACCGTGTCGCCACCGGGCTCCGGTGTCCGCCGGAGCAGCAGGCGGCTCAGTGGCTCGAGGGCCGGGCGTCCAAACACAGGCGCTGCCTCGACGCCCACGACATCGGCATCGAGCGACAGCAGCCGCTGGGCGGCACGATTGACCGTCGTGATGCGGCCCTCCCGGTCGATCGACACCACACCTGCGGCAATCCGCTCGACCACCGTTTCGATGTAGCGCCGCCGGCGTTCCCCATCGGCATGCTGCCGGGCGAGGTCACGCCCCGCCGCTTCCAGCTGCTGCCGCGCTTGCGCCACGTCGTTTGCCATCGCATTGAAGGCCTCGACCATGGCGGCGAACTCGTCGCTGGCATCGACCTGAATCCGCTGATGATAATGACCGGCACTGATCTCTCGTGCCGCGACTGACAGCGCCTGCACAGGCCGGGTGATGCGCTTGGCCAGATAGAGGCCAACCCAGGACGAACCCACCAGAATCAGCAGGGTCGCCATGATGAAGAAGGATAGATAGACGCCCGCCAGTGGCTGCCGCAGCACACGCAACTGCGAGTAGTCCTCGTAGGCGGCCGTCAGCCGCTTCGCACGCTGCGCGAGCCCGCCGGATAACCGTTCAGAGACCACCACGACGCCGCTGACCCGGTCGCCGCGGGTCACCCGCTCGGCCACCCGCAGCCACTCGGCACCGTCGCGGCCCGGGTCGACCGCCCACGGCCCGTCGGCGGTGGCCTCGAGGGCCTGGCGCGCCAGGCGTGCAGGCTCCCCGGCACCGTCAGGTCGTTCCTCCCGTCCAGCGACAAGGGTCAGCACTGACTGCAACGCCAGTGTGCGGCCGCGGGTCTCGGCGCGAAACACATCGACGCGCACCGTCGCGCCGCTGCCGGCCTCCTGCTGCACAGCCTGGCGAACGGTCGCGCCCTCGCTGGCTGCCGACAGGGTCGCCAGCCGCTGCGCCAGCCGTCGGGCCTGCGTCCGGGTGTCCTGCTGGCGCTCGGCGTAGTAATTCGCCGCCATCCCATTCGCCGAGGCGAGGATGTCGTCGATCGGCGTCGCAAACCATCGGTCGACCGTGGTCAGCACCACCCGGCTGCCGACGAGCAACACCAGCAGGGCCGGCACCACGGTCAGCCCCAGCATCATCAACACCAGCTTGGCGCGAAATCTAGCGAACGGCAGCCGGCGCCGGCCTTCGATGAGTGACTTGATGACGTTGCGCCCCAGCAGAAACAGCAGGGCCAGCAGCATCGTGAAGTTGGTCACCGTCAGGGCATACAGCACACCCTCGGCCAGCAGATCCGGGGCGAGGCTCGACACCCGCCCTTCGGCGACGACCAACGCGGCGATGATGACCACCAGCACGGCAATCCCCGCCAGAATCAGGCGGGGATTGTCACGGAACGGCCGGCGTTCAGCGGAGGCAACCACGGTCGCGTGCCCGTTTAATCCTTGGTCTTGAGCAAATCGGTCAGCTCGGACATGAACTCACCGATGTCCCGGAAGTGGCGATAGACCGACGCGAACCGCACGTAGGCCACCTTGTCGAGACGCTTGAGCTCTTCCATGACGAAGGCCCCCACCTCCTGAGTGGCGATTTCCCGGTCGCCGCGTTCCTGCAGCATCGCCTCCACGCGGTCGGCCACGTCTTCAATCGTCGCCAGACTGACCGGTCGCTTCTCGCAGGCCTTGAGCAGGCCGGCCATCAGCTTCTGCCGTTCGAAGCGCTCGCGGGTGCCGTCCTTCTTCACCACCATATAGGGGATCTCGTCGATCCGCTCGTAGCTGGTGAACCGACGATGGCAGTCGTCGTTGAGACACTGTCGACGACGCCTGATGACATCGCCTTCACGACTCTCCCGCGAATCGACGACCTTGTCACCGATGTGACCGCAATAGGGACACTTCATGGCTGCTCCTGTCTGTCACCCACATCCGCCGGATGGGCCGGCCCCCTGATGACCCGCAGGTCGAGGCCGTCCCGCAGAGCGTAGCCCAGCCCCAGCACCACGGTGGGCACCGTCGACGTGGCGTGCAGGACGAGTGCGGCGGCCACGGCTGCATTGTTGTCGATGCCGAACAGAGCCGTCGCCCCAAGGCGGAACGCCTCATGAAACCCGCCCACGCCGCCCGGCGTCGGCACGGCCACGCCGACGACGAGCAGGGCCATCAGCAGCCAACTGCCCGGAAACGAAATGTCGAGGGCAAAGGCCCGGCCCACCGCCCAGGTCTCGAGACAGATGACCAGCCACAGCACGACCGACCAGACCAGCGCCGCGAACAGCCGAGACGGTCGTCGAAGCGCTGCACATCCTTCGGCGAGTCGGCGAATGACGGATTCCAGCAGCCAGGCGACCCGCGCCGGCAGCACGCGGTTGGCCCACCGAAACAGGCGCTGCATCCACGTCTCGTGGCCAGCCAGCGCGTACAGGCCCACGAGCGCGGCCAGCCCGAGGGGGGCCGCCGTCAGGCCGCCCAGGCGCACCGCATCGAGCACCGCCGAGTCGCGCGTGCGCAGCACGTCGGCCATCAGCACGAGCGCCGCCGCGAGCAGGCCGAGAATCGCCACCAGGTCGAGCAGCCGCTCGAGCAGGATGGTCGCGAAGGTCGCGGTCGGATTCAGGCCTTCGCGTCTGGCCAGCAGGTAAGGCCGGAGCACTTCACCCGCCCGCGCCGGTAGCACGGACGAGGCCCCGAAGCCGATGAGCGTCGTCGCAAAGGCGGTGCGGAATCGGGTGGGTCCGAGCGGGGCCAGCAGATACTGCCAGCGCTCGGCCCGCACGACATACGACAGGACCACGAGGGCCACGGCCCCGACGAGATAGACAGGGTCGGCCGTCAGCAGCGCCGCTTTGACGCCGGTCCAGTCGGCATTGCGGAGGAAGAGCCAGAGCAGCAGGGCCGCCAGGCCCACACCCAGCAGCGTGCGGAGGAAGGAGCGCACGACGCCCTCATGTTACACGGTGCGCGGACCCGCCATGGACGGCGGGGGCACGCGAGGGCGTTCCCCGATCTTGCGCGCGTGTGCGCCGGCCCGATACCATGTCGGCTCGCTCATGCCTCACCCGCCGCTGCTCGACACTGTCTGCCCTGATTTGCCTCTCGTTCGCCGCGGCAAGGTCCGCGATGTCTACGCCGTGGGCGACGACCTGGTCATGGTGGCCACTGACCGTATTTCGGCATTCGACTACGTGCTCGGCTCTGGCATTCCCGACAAGGGACGCATCCTGACGCAGTTGTCGGCGTTCTGGTTCGCCCGCACGCGTGACATCGTGCCCAACCATGTCATCAAGACGGATGTGCGGCGCTACCCCGCCGTGACCGCCCCGTACGCCGACCAGTTCGAGGGACGGTCGATGCTGGTGCGACGTACGACCCCCCTGCCGGTCGAATGTGTGGCCCGTGGCTATCTGTCTGGGTCGGGCTGGAAGGATTACAAGGCCTCCGGGGCCCTCTGCGGACACGCCTTGCCGCCCGGGCTCCGCGAGTCTGACCGCCTCCCCGACGTGCTGTTCACCCCGGCGACCAAGGCCGAATCGGGCCACGACGAGAACATCACCGAGGCCGAGGCCGCTGCCGTTGTCGGTGCCGACCTGCTGGCGCGCCTCAAGCGCCTGACGCTGGACTTGTATGCGCACGGTGTCGCACATGCCGCGTCCTGCGGCATTATCCTCGCCGACACCAAGTTTGAGTTCGGGCTGACCGATGCCGGCGACCTGCTGCTGATTGACGAAGCGCTGACGCCCGATTCGTCACGCTACTGGCCGGCCGAACAGTACGCACCAGGTGGTCCCCAGCCCAGCTTTGACAAGCAGTATGTGCGCGACTATCTCGAGTCGATCCGCTGGAACAAGCAGCCGCCCGTACCCTCGCTGCCGACCGACGTGGTGGCCCGCACCCGTGACAAATACCTCGATGCCTACCGGCGCCTGACGGGCGCCGCGCTCGTCCTCGGCGACTAAAGGTCTCGCCCCGCCGATGAAGGAACAGCTCGACACGCTCGTGGGCGAAATGGTGACGCGCGGCATCAGTCTCGATGATGCGCAGCGCGAATTCGAGGCGCATTTCATCACCCGCGTGCTGCGCCACCACCGCGGCAATGTGAGCCGCGCCGCCACGGTACTGGGCATGCACCGCAATACGCTTACACGCAAGCTCCGCACCCTGCGCATCCGGGCTCGCCGTCCGTCGACCCCCGCGGCCCCGCCGACTTGACAGCCCGCACGCGGGGTCTGCTATCATTGGCAGTCGTTCATAGCGACTGCTAGCCGCACGAGGGGTCGAGTGCTAGCAGTGGCTGAAACTGGTGGATAACCTTGGGCGCCCCTGGCGGGCGTCTGACCCCTCACTGAACACAGACGGAGTCATGAGCATGGCATTGAGACCGCTTCACGACCGAATCCTCGTGCAGCGCACTGAGGAAGAGGAGCAGAAGGTTGGCGGCATCATCATCCCCGACTCGGCCAAGGAAAAGCCGCAGCAGGGCAAGGTGGTCGCCGTGGGCGCCGGCAAGGCCGACAAGGACGGCAAGCGCATTGCGCTCGACGTCAAGGCTGGGGACGTCATCCTCTTCGGCAAGTATTCGGGGCAGGAAGTGAAGGTCGACGGCGAAGATTACCTGATCATGCGCGAGGACGAAGTCCTGGCCGTGGTCGAGGGCAAGTAGTCACAGGACGGAGACGACAACACTCATGGCAAAGCAGATTATTTACGGCGAACAGTCGCGGCAGGCCATTCTCCGCGGCGTCAATCAGCTGGCGGATGCGGTCAAGGTGACCCTCGGCCCCAAGGGCCGCAACGTGGTCCTCGACAAGAAGTTCGGCTCCCCCACCATCACCAAGGACGGCGTGACGGTGGCGAAGGAGATCGACCTGAAGGATCCGCTCGAGAACATGGGCGCCCAGATGGTGCGCGAAGTGGCGAGCAAGACGTCGGACACCGCCGGTGACGGCACGACGACGGCGACGGTGCTGGCGCAGGCGATTTATCGCGAAGGCGCCCGCAACGTGGTGGCCGGGGCCAACCCAATGGAACTCAAGCGCGGGATCGAGAAGGCCGTCGAGGCCATGACCGCCGAGATCCGGACGATGGCCAAGCCGGTCAAGGGCAACATGATTGCCCAGGTCGGCACCATCTCGGCCAACTCGGACCACACCATCGGCAGCATCATTGCCGAGGCGATGGAAAAGGTCGGCAAGGACGGCGTCATCACCGTCGAAGAGGCCAAGACCCTGGAAACGACGCTCGACGTCGTCGAAGGCATGCAGTTTGACCGCGGCTACCTGTCGCCCTACTTCGTGACCGACCCCGAGCGCATGGAAGTGGCCCTCGAGAACCCGGTGATCCTCATTCACGAGAAGAAGATCAGCTCGATGAAGGATCTGCTGCCGGTGCTCGAGCAGGTGGCCCGTCTCGGCCGCCCGCTGATGATCATTGCCGAAGAGGTGGAAGGCGAAGCGCTGGCGACCCTCGTAGTCAACAAGCTGCGCGGCACCCTCCAGGTGGCCGCCGTCAAGGCGCCCGGCTTCGGCGACCGCCGCAAGGCGATGCTCGAAGACATCGCGATTCTCACCGGGGGCCGTGCCATCACCGAGGATCTCGGCGTGAAGCTCGAGAACATCAAGATGGAAGACCTCGGCCGCGCCAAGAAGGTCACGATCGACAAGGACAACACCACGATCGTGGAAGGCGCTGGCGACTCGAAGGCCATTGAGGGCCGCGTGCGTCAGATCCGCGTCCAGGTCGAGGAGACCTCGTCCGACTACGACCGCGAGAAGCTGCAGGAGCGTCTCGCCAAGCTCGTCGGCGGTGTCGCCGTCATCAAGGTCGGTGCCGCCACCGAGACCGAGATGAAGGAGAAGAAGGCCCGCGTCGAGGACGCGATGCACGCCACCAAGGCGGCCGTCGAAGAGGGCATCGTCCCCGGCGGCGGCACGGCCCTCATCCGTGCCAGCAAGGCCCTCGAGGGTCTGAAGCTCACGGGTGACCAGGCCGTCGGCCTGCAGATCATCCGCCGCGCCATCGAGGAACCCTGCCGGTGGATCGCCACCAACGCGGGCCTCGAGGGCTCGATCATCGTCGAGAAGGTGAAGAACGGGAAGGGCGACGAAGGCTTCAACGCCGCCACGGACACCTTCGAAGACCTGGTGAAGGCCGGCGTCATCGACCCGGCCAAGGTCGTGCGTAACGCCCTGCAGAACGCCTCGTCGATCGCGTCGCTGCTCCTCACCACCGAGGCCCTGGTCTCGGAGATTCCCGAGGAGAAGAAGGAAGCGCCTGCGATGCCCGGCGGCGGCGGCATGGGCGGCATGTACTAATCCACTGAAGCCCCGGGCCGCACACGCCCGGGGCGCAGTGTCCGGTTCGGTCAGGCCCGGCAGCGTCGTGCTGCCGGGCCTTTTTTGCACCTGTCAACAGACGACTCCTGGCACCACCGGTCCTACCGCGCCGGCACGGCCTCCATCAGCAGCGCCAGCGCCCGGTCGAAGTCGTCCCCACCCGGTCGCGCCCCTTTGAAGTGGCCGAGCCGCACCACCACCAGGTCATATGACGGAATGATCAGCGTGGTCTGGCCGCCTGCGCCCGACATGTAGTACGCCTCTTTGGGCACGGGCATGCCACCGTCACCATTGATCCAGAAAAAGCCGCCACCGTATTGCGGCCGCTGGTCGGCGACCCAGGCCGGGGCCAGCGTGGACGCATACGCGACGTAGCCCTCCGGCAGCAGCCGCTCGCCGTTCCAGACGCCGTCCTGCAGATACAGATTGCCCAGTCGCGCCCAGTCGCGCGCCGACATGAACTCGTAGCCCTGCGTCAGGTAGTTGCCGTAGGGATCCGTCTCCATCACCATCGTGCGGATGCCGAGCTTGTCGAAGATCGCACGCTGTGGATAGCTCAGATAGTGCTCACCGAGCGTCTCGGCCCCCAGGCGATTGAGGTAGTTGGTCACCACCGGATCGGTGTTGCGATACCGGCCGACGGTGTTCGGGGGCCACTGCAGAGGGCGCGTCGCCGCGAAGGCAAAGGTGTTGGCAGCCCCGGTGTAGAGATAGAGATGATCGGGATACGTCCCGCTCGGGTCGTAGTCCGGATCGTTCGGTGCCTTGATGCGCAGGCCGCTCGACATCCGCATGATGTCTCCGATGCGAATCGCGGCGCGCGGGTCGCCGGGCGTCTGCTGCCACTCGGGCACCGGCGCGGGCTGCCACAGGTCGTAAACGCCTCGGCGGATCAGCGTCGCCATCACCGTGCCGGTCACGCTCTTGCCCATCGACCAGCTTTCGAGGGGCGTCGTCGCGGTGATGCCCGCGCCATAGCGCTCGGCGATCAGACGCCCCTTGTGCGTCACCACAAACGCCGCCGTGTGTCCCTCGGGATTCGCAAACGCGGCGGCCACGGCCTCGGCCAGTTTGTCCGCACGCAGGGTGGAAGGGAGGGGGTCGGCCGGCAGCGTGTCTCCCATGGGCCACGGCGCCGTTGCGGGGACCGAAATGCGCCGCTCGATCCGCTCCGGTGTGAAGGACAGGCGGTCGCTGCCCTCTGCCAGCGTGATGCATCCCTGTGACTCGGGCCCCGTGTAGACGGCGACGCGGGTCGGCCCTCCCGGCACAGTGACCGACACGGTCCGCTTCTCCCGATCCAGCACCGGGGCCCCCAGCTTCGCCCGCATCGCATAGGGCGCGGCAAAGTAGCCCACGTGCTCGGCCGCAAACGCCAGGTCGAGGCCCGTGATGAACACCGCCGAGCACATCGTCTTGGCGAAGCCCGAGGCGTGGTGCGAGAGCGCATCGCTCGGTGGAGGGGTGTACGGGGTGGGAAGCTCCAGCGATGCGGCCCGCGCAATCAGGGCCGCCTTCCTCTCGGCGGCGGCGTCAGACGCCACTGGAGGTGCCTGCGGCGGAGGCGCGCAGGTCGCCACGGCACCGGCAAGTACACACACGACAGCAGTCAGGCGAACGGACACGGGCATCGGAGCCTCCTTGGACCGCTGCATCCTCCCCCAAGTCACCCGCCCATGCAAGAGACGGGCGATCTCTCCGGCACTGGAATCGGCAACGGATGTGGCAGACTAGAGTGTTAAGGGGAACCCGCGTCGCCATGTCATCTGTCTCTCTGTCTCGTGTGGTCGCGGCCCTCCTGGCCGTCGGTCTGCTGTCCGGGTGCTCATTTGTCACCAACCGCGCCACGCGCCTCGTCGCCGACACGCTGGCCGCGCCAGGCACCACGATCACCTCCGACAACGATCCCGATCTGGTCCGCGATGCCGTCCCGTTTGCGCTGAAAACCTACGAGTCGCTGCTGCAGTCCATTCCGCGGCATGTCCCGCTCCTGCGTGCCACCTGCAGCGGCTTCACCTCGTATGCCTACGGCTATCTCGCCACCGACGCCGATCTGGTGCGCTACACCGACCGGCAGGCGGCTCGCGTCATTGATGCGCGCACGCTGAACATGTATCTGCGGGCCCACGAATATTGCATGCGCGCCCTCGAGGTGCGCTTCCCTGGTGTGCGCCAGGCCCTGCTGACCACGCCGGCCACAGCCCTCAGTCGTGCGTCCAAAGAAGATGTGGAGCTCATCTACTGGTCTGCCGCCTCCTGGGGGCTGGCCATGGCGCTCAGCCCCGATACGCTGGCCATCGACTTTCCGGCGGTGCGCGCGCTGGTCGAGCGCGGTCTCTCTCTCGAGGAGCGGTGGTACTACGGGGCCCTGCACGAACTGATGATTGTCATGGAAGGCCAGGAACTGCTCGGAGGGTCGCATGACAAGGCACGCGGCCACTTCCAGCGCGCCGTCGACATTCAGAAGGGGCTGTCGCCCGGTCCGTATCTCTCGCTGGCCACGGCCGTGACAGTCGCCACCCAGAACCGTGCCGAGTTTGACGACCTGCTGTCGAAGGCGCTGGCCGTCGACCCCGAGGGCAATCCCTCCGAACGCCTCACCACGCTGCTGCTCCAGCGACGAGCGCGGGCCATCCAGGCGCAGGCCGAATATCTGTTTCTGTCCCGGGAACCGTAACGTGTCGCGGGTCGTCCCACCCCGCATGGAGCTGAGTGCATGCTGAAGTCATTCCGTCTGTCGTTCACCGTGGCCGCGGGTGCGGCGCTGCTCGCCCTCTGGGCGGCCACCGGTGCGGCGCAGGCGCCTCTCACCCTCAAACTGGCCACGTTTGCCCCGGCCAACTCCGCCTGGCACAAGGCGCTGCTCGACATGGGCGACGTCTGGTCGAAGGGCACCGGCAACCGCGTGACCCTGCGTGTCTATGCGGGCGGTACGCTGGGCACCGAGGCCTCGGTCGTCCGCATGATGAGTCCGGCCGTCGGCGAACTGCAGGCCGCCCTGCTGCTGCCGCCGGGACTCGCCCGCATCGACGATGCCGTGGATGTGTTCGGGCTGCCCTTCATCTTCGAGAGCGACGACGAGATGAAGGCCGTGTTTACGACGCTGCGGCCGATGCTGACCCAGCGCATCGAAGCGAAGGGCTACAAGGTGCTTCACTGGGGCAGCGCCGGCTGGTTCAATCTCTTCTCCAAGAAGGAGATTCGTACGCTCGCCGACCTCAAGGCCGTCAAGCTCTACACCACCGACGGTGATGACAAGTCGGTGCAGTGGTACAAGAACAACGGATTCCAGCCGATTCCCCTCTCCGTTAACGACATGGTCGGCGGGCTCAAGCGCGGGATGATCGACGCCGCCCCGAGTCCGGCCTATGCTGCGTCAATGCTGCAGATTTTCCGCGACGCGCCGTTCATGCTCGACGTCAAGCTCGCGCCGGTCATCGGGGCCACGGTCGTCACCGCGGCCGCGTGGTCGAAGATCAGCGCCGCCGACCAGGGCGTGATGCTGGCCGAAGCGGCCAAGATCGAGCAGCGCTTCCTCACCGAGGCCAGCGCCCTCGACGCCACCGCCGTGGGCACCATGTCACAGCGAGGCCTGAAGGTGATTACGCTGCCACCGGCGTCGATTGCCGAATTCCGGAAGACGGCCGAAGGCATGCTGCCGTCGATGCGCGGCACGCTCGTGCCGGCCGAGGTGTTTGACGCGGCGATGCAGGCCCGCGCCGCGTATCGGAAGTCACGGGGCGGCAAGTAGTCGTGCGCCCCGCGCTGGTGCGTCTCGAAAACTCCCTCGCCCTGGTGGCGATGAGCGGCATTGTCCTCATTCCGCTGCTGGAGATCGTGCTGCGCAAGTTCCTCACCACGGGGATCCCCGGCGCGGCGCCGTTCGCCCAGCACCTGACCATGTGGGTGGGGCTGCTCGGGGCGGCCATCGCCGCCCGCGACGGCAAGCTGCTGTCGCTGGCCACCGGCGAATTCCTGGCACACAGCCAGACCGCGCACGTTGCCCGCTGGCTGTCCTCGACGGCCGGCGCGGCCGTCTCAGCCATCTTCACGGTCGGCGCGATCAACCTCGTTGAGCTCGACCTTGCCGAGGGGCTCGAAATCGCTGCAGGCATCCGCGTATGGATGGCCGACCTCATCATGCCGGCCACCTTTGCCCTGATCACGGCCCGGCTGGCCTGGGGGGCGTCCACCTCTCCGATCGGACGCGTCACCGCCCTGATGGGCCCGGCCGCCGGCATCTGGCTGGCAACCCATCCCGAACTGCTCGACGGGGCCTCGCCCTGGCCGCTCATTTCGGTGCTGGTGGTCGCAGCGATTCTCGGCGCACCGATTTTCGTGCTGCTTGGTGGGGCCGGGGCCATCTTCTTCATGAGCCAGGGCAGCAAGCCCACCGTGCTGCTGATCACCGCCTATCAGGAACTGACGGGCTCGGCCGGCCTGGCAGCCATTCCCCTGTTCACGCTGGCCGGCTACCTCCTGGCCGAGGGGCGTTCGTCCGAGCGGCTGCTGCGCCTGTTCCGCGCCCTGTTCGGCTGGCTGCCCGGTGGTACCGCCGTCGCGACCGCCACCCTGTGCGCGTTCTTCACGCTGCTGACGGGCGGCTCCGGTGTCACCATTCTCGCGCTCGGCGGCCTGCTGCTGCCGGCCATGGTGAAGGACGGCTACAGCGAGCGCTTCTCCATCGGCATGCTGACCTCCGCCGGGTCACTCGGGCTGCTGTTTCCCCTGTCGCTGCCGCTCATCCTCTACGCCATCATCGCCAACCTGTCGATGGAAGACCTCTTCATCGGCGGGGCCTTGCCGGGCCTCATCATGCTGGCCATGCTGGCCACCTACGGCGTTCGCGAAGCCCTCCAGCAAGGGGCCCATCGCGCGCCGTTCGCCGTCCGCGAAGCCCTCGGCGCGCTCTGGGAAGCCAAGTGGGAAATCGGCCTCCCGGTCGTCGTCATGACCGCGCTCCTCGGTGGCTATGCCACGCCGGTGGAATCCGCCGCGGTGGCCGCCCTCTACGCCTTCATCATGCAGCGCTTCGTACACCGCGATTTGCCCACCATGGGCGATATTGTGCGGGTCAGCGGCGACTCCGTCGGTCTGGTGGGTGGCGTGCTCATCATTCTGGCCGTGGCCGTCGGACTGACCAACTACATGATCAATGCGCAGGTGCCCGACGCCCTGATCACCTGGACCACGGCGCATGTGTCCTCACCGCTGATGTTCCTCCTGGCCCTCAACGTGTTCCTCCTCGTCGTGGGCTGCCTGATGGACATCTTCTCGGCCATTGTCGTCGTCGTGCCGCTGATTACCGGCGTCGCCGAGTTCTACCAGGTCAATCCGATTCACCTCGGGATCATCTTCGTCGCCAACCTCGAACTGGGTTACCTGACGCCCCCCCTCGGCCTGAACCTGCTGGTGGCCTCGGTACGCTTCAACCGGCCGGCGCTCTCCGTGATGCGCGCCGCCCTGCCGATGCTGCTCATCCTCACCATCGGGGTGCTGCTCATCACGTATGTGCCGTGGCTGACGCTGGCCCCGCTGCAGTGGCTCGGGCGCCTGCCGTAAGGGCTGGCGGAGGAGGCGGCACCGGCGCACGACGCCGGCGCGCGGACGGCTGCGGTCAGCCGCGGGGCGTGATGTAGATTTTCCCGGCGCTCGTAGACGCCAGCAGGGTCGGCAGCTGCTGTGCCGCCGCCTCGAGCGGCACGCGGGCCTGAGCGACGCTCCGCAGGTCCGAAGACAGCAACGCCGAGGCCTCTCGCAGGCGCCACGCGATGCGCGCGAGCCCCAGGGGACTCCGGTTCCGAAATTCCTGCGAGAGCCAGTAGCCGGCCACCGTCTGCTGTCGGAAGATCAGGTCGCCCGGCTCCACCCGAGACGGAGTGCCCGCCAGCGCCCCATAGACGGCGATCGTGCTCCCCCGGGGCAATCCTGTCGCCAGCCAGCCAGTCATCGGTCCCCCCACCGCGTCGACGGCCCACGTGGCGCCCACCTCCCGCGTCGCGGCATGGAGCGCCTCATGGAAGTCGGGCGCGCTGCTGTCGAGGACCCGGGACGCGCCCTCGCGTTGCAGGGCCTCCACGAGGGCCGGGCGATGCACGATGTTGATGAGCGGGAAGCCGTGGCGCACGGCCAGGCGCATGATCATGCGCCCCACCTGCGACGCCGCGGCCGTCTGCACCATGGCTCGGTGCTGCCGCTGCCGGACCGGGCGCACGAGCGCCAGCGCCGTCAACGGATTCACCAGCGCCGACGCGGCTGACACATCGTCCACAGGGTCGGGCACGCGGAGCGTCTCGAGGGCGTTGAGCACGACATACTCTGCCCAAAATCCCTGGCGCCCCTGAACCGCACCAGCGACGCGCGCCCCGAGCAAACGCCGCGCTAGCAGGCCACCACCGGCGTCGACGACCACACCGCAGCCCTCGAATCCGGGGATGACGGGCAAGGGCGGCGGGGTGCCGTATCGGCCCTCGCAGTAGAGGACGTCGGAGGGATTGACCGGCGAACAGATGACACGCACGAGGACCTGACCGCGCCCAGCTACGGGCGCAGGCACCTCGTCCACGCGGAGACTCGCGACGCCACCGGTGGCATGCAGTCGAAGGGCGCGCATGGGCGGTTGTTGCTAGCGGCGCGGTTCGAACCGTACCCGGAACAGGCGGGGCCATAGCTTCCCGGTGATGAGGAACGTGCCATCGGCGGGGTCATGCGCAATGCCGTTCAGCACGTCCACCCCCAGGCGGTCCATGGGGCCAAGCAGCCCGGTCGCATCGATGCGCGCGGTCACGCGGCCCGTCGCCGCCTCGATTTTCACGATGGTGTCGGTGGTCCACACGTTGGCGTAGACATCCCCTCCCACGCACTCCAGTTCGTTCAATCGCTCGACCGGGGCCCCATCCTGCACCACGCGGATGGCTCGTCGCACGGCAAACGTCTGGGGGTCACGCTCGGTGAGCGTCGCGCTACCGTCGCTCATGAACAGGGCGCGTCCCGAGTAACAGAGGCCCCATCCCTCACCTGTGTACGAGAACTCCCCGGTGCGCGCGAGTGTCTGGCGGTCGTACACAAACGCGAGGCCGTGCTGCCAGGTCAATTGCAGCAGACGCGGTCCCACGTCGGCGAGGCCTTCAGCAAAGTAGGGGGCGGCCACCTGCACCTGACGCACCACCTGGCCGGTCCGGGGATTCACGATGCGCAGCGACGACTGGCCCACCAGGCCGGTGCTCTCGTACAGCACCCCGTCGCGCAACACCAGACCCTGCGTGAACGCGCGCCTGTCGTGGGGATAGGTTTCCACCACTCGGGGCACCAGCGTGGGCACGGCCGATGACGCCACCCCGGGCGTGGTCTGCCCGCCCCGCATGGCCAGAAGTCCCGCCCCTGCCGCAGCCAGGGCGACAGCAGCGACAAGAAAGACACTCCCGTGGAGCAGTGGACGCGCGGGCATCTATCGGAGGGTGAAGCTGAGTTCGATGGTGACCAGCACAGGCACCGGCTGCCCCTGCCTGGTGCCCGGCGCAAAACGCCAGCCCCGTGCGGCCTTGATGGCTTCCTGGTCGAGTCCGAAAATCGGGTCGAGTGACTTGGTGACGCGCACGTCACCGACCGTCCCGTCCGGCATCACGAAGCACTCGAGCCACACGGTGCCCTGCACCTTGGCGCGCATGGCGTCGGCGGTGTACTGCGGCTTGACCTCTCGAAGCACACGGGGGGTGGTCACGCCGGAGCCTGGGCGATAGACGCCGCCCCCCGTTCCGCCGCCGCGTCCCTCACCCAGCCCCGAGCCCTGACCCGACCCGACGCCGGCTCCACTACCTGTGCCCGCTCCGGTGCCCGTGCCCGAGCCGAGGGACTCGGCCGACACGTTCGGGGTTTCAATGGCGCCCGGCAGCATCTGCTGGGCCGCCGCCATGTTCATGGCGGGAATGCTGAGGGCCTCGAGGGGCGGTGGCTCTGGCTCGACCTTGGGCGGCGGGGTCTCGGCCGGCTTGGGCGCCACCGGCACGGTCAGTCGGTCGCGGCCTGGCAGTTCGGCGCGCCGTGGCGGTGCCTCGGTGCGGTTGCCCCCGCCCCCGCCTCCCCCACCCGGACCTGGCTCGGCAATCCAGATGAGCCGGTCGAGGGACATGGGCGGCGCCTGCTCGACAGGCGCCGGTTCCGGGGCGTAGCGCATCACGACCACACCCAACAGCACCATCAGCAGATGCAGCACCGTCGACCCGAGGGCGGCCACCCGTGACTGGCGCTGCTCGAACGAGAAGCGCACCTCGACGGGACGGTCGGCCCTGACGTGCAGGCGCCCATCAGTGGCGGGAGGAATGGGCGTGGTCGAAGACGACATCGCAGTGGGAGTCAGCATGGTCATTGTGACTGACGCTCCCCCGGGAGACAAGCCGGGGTTCTGAGGGATATGACGCCCGGAAGCCGGCGCGGGCTTCAGTGCTACAATCGCCTCAGCCCCGACGGGCAGACGAGGAGCACTTCAGACCATGCAGACCCTTTCATTGCTGGGACCGCTCGGCCCCATGGAAATGATCATCATCCTGGCCATCGTGGTGCTGATTTTCGGCGCCAATCGACTGCCTGAACTGGGTCGAGGCATCGGCGCAGGCATCAAGAACTTCAAGACGTCCATGCGCGACAGTCAGGACACCGAAAAGAAGTAGCGCGTTGTCTAGAGCAGCACGCGGTGCTCGCCCATGCGCCGCGTGATGCGTTCCCGGTCGAGATACTCGAGCAACGGGATCGCAAACTTCCGCGTGATGCCGTAGCGGTCTTTCACGTACGCGACATCGATCGTCACTCGCCCCCCGGGCGTCTTCCCTTTCAACTCCGCGAGATCCGCCTTGAGCCGTTCAAGGGCCGACGGATGCACGACCAGCGGCTCGACCTTCACAAGCCGCTTCTGCCGCAACAAATAGGCGACGGCCGCCTCGACGCCCGTCGCAGCCATGGCCAGGGACGCCGCCACTGAAGCGGTGTCAGGCGGCGTGAGTCCGGCCGCGGCATAGGCATCCTCGAGACGACGCAAGCCCTCCTCGCCCCCTGGGATGGCGACCCGGAACTCGCGCAGCGCCACGCGGTCACGGTCGACAAGCACCCCGCTGCCTGACAGCATGGCCATCAGGTGATCGAAGACGGCCGGCGGGGCCGTCGGCATCACCAGCACGCGCAGCGCCTCGCGCGGCATGCCCTCACTCATGGGCGAGGCGACATGGAACGCCTTGACGGCCTCCACCAGCCGCGCGCGGCCACGGGTCAGGGCCTCGACGGCGATCACACGGTCACCGACCGTCTGCACCGTGCCTGCGCTGCCGAGTGCCGCCGTCTGCGCCGCGACCATCGGGGGTGTCACTCCCGTGCGGGCCACCAGATGTTCCCGCGACAGGCCGGTCAGGTCGGCCTCGCGCACCAGACTCGCGATCAGATCTGCGCCAGCGACGGCGGCCAACTGCTCGAGGCGCTGCGTCCCGCGCGACGTGCGCACGCCGATCGCCCGAGGCCATGGGTCAATCACCGTGGCCGCCCCGATGGTGACCATGGGTGAGTAGCTGCGCAGGATCAGCCGGTCACCCCGCGAGACGACGAGCGGCGCATCGAGGCGCAGACGTGCCAGCGCCCGACTGCCGGGGGCGACGTCCCGTTGATCCTCGCCCGCGAGGGTGACGCGGCCCAGCACCTCGGTGGTGCCATGGTGCACGTGCAGCCGACTGCCGTGCATCAGCCGCGGGGCGTCCGGCAGCACCTCGAGTGCCACATCCACCCGCCGACTGGCGAGCCACACGCCAGGGGACATCAGCGACCGTCCCCTCGCCACGGCGTCCAGCTGGTCACCGGTCACGTTGACGGCCGTGCGCTGCCCGGCCGCCGCGAGATCCACCGATTGGCCGTGCACCTGAAGGCCGCGCACCCGCACACGTGCCGCTCCCGGCGCGACCTCGAGCTCGTCACCGACGTGCACCGTGCCCGACAAGAGCGTGCCCGTCACCACCGTCCCGAACCCGTGCACCGTGAACACGCGATCGATGGGCAGCCGCACGCGGCCATCGGCCGCACGGGGTTCCATCTGCGCCGCCGCCTGGACAAGCACAGCCTGCAGCGTCTCGAGGCCTTCACCCGTACGGGCCGACACGGTGACGACCGGCTGACCTTCGAGGAACGATCCGTGGACAAGGTCAGCCACTTCCAGCGCCACCAGCGCCCGCGTGTCGTCGTCGGCGAGGTCTGCACGCGTGATGACGACACAGCCGGCGCCTACGCCCAGCAGGCGGCAGATATCGAAATGCTCGCGCGTCTGGGGCATCACGCTCTCGTCTGCCGCCACCACCAGCATCACGAAGTCGACCCCCCCCACACCCGCCAGCATCGTCCGCACGAAACGCTCGTGACCGGGTACGTCCACGAAGGCCACCTGGTGTCCCCCGATGTCGGCATGCGCAAAGCCGAGTTCGATGCTGATCCCTCGGGCCTGCTCCTCCTTCAGGCGGTCGGGGTCGATGCCGGTGAGCGCTCGCACCAGCGTGCTCTTGCCGTGGTCGATATGCCCGGCGGTGCCGACGATGAAGCGGGTCATCGCGACTTCTTGCGCTGCGCCCGCTCGCGCCGGCCTGGGCGGGCGGCACGCCGGCGACGGCGTTCCTCCGGCGTCCCCTTGCGCTGCTCTTTCTTGCGGACAGCGGTACTGCGCGGCTGACGTGTGCGACGAGGCTCGCGGTCGAGCGTGTCGAGGATCGCGTCGATCGCCAGGTCAATCATTCGGCGCTCGACATCGACGCGGGCCACCTGCACGCGGACGTGATCGCCCAACTGAAACACCCGGTGCGTGCGCTCACCCACCAGACGATGGCTGCCCTCGGTGAACCGGTAATAGTCGTCGGCGAGGGTCGAGATGTGCACGAGGCCTTCGACGTAGTGCTCCACCAGTTCGACGAACAACCCGAAGGCCGTGACGCCGGTCACGTAGCCGTCGTAAATCTCACCGACCTTGTCGGCCATGAACCGGACTTTCTTCCACTGCACCAGCTCGCGCTCGGCCTCGTCGGCCCGACGTTCGCGCTCGCTGGTGTGCCGCCCGATCTCGGGCAGGGCCAGCGCCAGCGCAGTGCGACGTTCGGCCGTCACCGTCGTATGACGCAGCTCGCGCAGCGTGCGATGGACGACAAGATCGGGATACCGGCGGATGGGCGAGGTGAAGTGCACGTAGCTCTCGGCCGCCAGACCGAAATGGCCGACATTGGTCGAGTCATAGCGCGCCTTCTGCATGGTGCGCAGCATCAGGAAGGCAATGGGCCGTGCGACCGGCGACCCGGCCATTCGTCGCACCAGCGCCTGAAAGTGCGCTGGCTTCACGCCCGTTATCGGGGCGTCAAGTGTGAATCCGAGACGGGAAATGAACGATTCAAACTCTTCCACCTTGGCGGCTTCCGGCGTTTCGTGGATGCGATACAGCGTGGGCATACCCGCCTGTTCGAGATGCTGCGCGACCGTCTGGTTAGCCAGTAGCATGAACTCCTCGATCATCTTGTGCGCCACATTCCGCTCGGAGGCGACGATGTCGATCACCAGGCCCTCGGTGTCGAGAATCACTTCGGGCTTGGGCAGGTCAAAGTCAACCGAGCCACGGCGGTGACGGCTGGCCGCGAGCACGCCGTGCAGTTCGTGCATCAGTTCGAACAGCGGCACGAGCGGGGCATACTGCGCACGCACCTCGGGGTCACGCGCCGCAACGATGGCATTGACCGTCGTGTAGGTCATGCGCGCATCACTGCGGATGACCCCGTCGTGTATCTCGTAACGCACCACGCGGCCGTCAGCGGTCACCTCCATGAGGCACGACTGGACGAGACGGTCGACGTGAGGCTTGAGCGAGCAGACCCCCGTCGCCAGCGCCTCGGGAAACATGTGGACGGCCCGCTCGGGAAAATACACGGAGGTCCCGCGGTCATAGCCGCTGCGGTCAAGGGCTGTACCTTCGTGCACATAGTGCGCAACGTCGGCAATGTGCACGCCCAGCCAGTAGTGGCCGTTGGCGAGCCGCTCCAGCGAAATGGCATCGTCGAAATCGCGCGCATGCTCTCCGTCGATCGTCGCCACGGGACGGTCGCGAAAATCGGTGCGCCCCGTGATGTCGGCGGGCGTCACCAGGGTCGGCAGTGCCTCGGCCGCTGCCACCGCCTCGGGGGGATGGGCCTCGATGATGCCGTGCTTCCGGAGAATGATGGAGGTGTCGACGCCCGGGGTGTCGATGTCGCCCAGAACCTCAGCGACCTCGCCCCTCGGCGGCTGCCCCACGGCGGCGTGCCTCGTGATGGTCACCAGCACCATCGCCCCGGGCTCGGCGTCGAGCGTCGCGCCGCGTGGCACCAGCACGTCATCGATGGCACGGCGGTCAAACGGGACGACGTAGGCCTGTCCCGAGCGGTCGCGTTCGAACCGCCCGACGACATCAGACACCAGCGCACGCGGGCGTTCGGGCGTGGGCTTGCCGCCCCGGCGGGGAAAAGCATAGAGGTGACCGCGCACCAGCACCAGCGTACCGTCGCCCAGCCACTCGCGCAGATAGCGCTTGAACGCCGGTCGCTCGAGCCGGGGAATCTTCAGCACGCGCACTAGCTCATCGGCGCCGACGGGGTGCGTCAGCTTCTGGTGCAGCAGTGACAGTAGGGTGGCTCGGGTCATGGATGCACCAGCAGGATCTGCACGTCGCCGACATTGGTATCGGTAGGGCCAGTGCGAATCACCTGAGACAAGGGCTCGAAAAATCGCAGCGAATCGTTCTGGGCCAGGTAGTGCTCCGGGGCGTGCAGGCCGAGTGCTTCCGCATGCGTGCGGGTGGTGCTGTCGGCCCAAGCCCCGGCGACCCCGCTGCTGCCATCGACGCCATCGGTGCCGAGACTGGCCACAAGCGTGTCCGGCTGGTCGGCGACGGCGCCGACCAGCGCAAGCACAAACTCGAGATTGCGACCACCCCGGCCTGTCCCTGTGACCGTCACCGTGGTTTCACCCGAAGACAGCACGCACACGCGACCGCCGTGCGCCGTGGCGGCGGCCCGCGCCGTGATCCACCACTGGAGGGCAGACTGCCGCGCCTCTCCAGTGACCCGCTCCGGAAGGATGATCGTCGCGAATCCGGAGGCACGGGCCGCCGCCGCGGCTGATGCGACCGCATCGGCCGCACGCCCTACCACCGCGCCGCGGGTGCGCGCCATAGCCGCGTCGCCGGGTTTGGGTGTGTCGGGAATGCGACCGGCCACGCCGTCTTCCACTGCACGTGCCACTGACGGCGGCATGCGTGGCCACACCTGTCGGCGCGTCAGCATGTCCGCCACGTCATGCCATGAGGTCGGGTCGGGCATGCCAGGCCCGGATCCGATGACATGGAGGTCGTCACCCACCACATCAGACAACGCGCACGTGGTCACTTCTGCCCGACAGACCGCCACGAGGCGACCGCCTTTCACGGCGGACAGGTGGCGGCGCAGCGCATTGAGTTCGTGAATGTCGGCACCCTCCAGCATGAGGGCGCGTGTGGCGGCCTGCTTGTCCTGGAGCGAGACGCCGGGAATTGGTGCGGCCATCAGGGCGGAGGCTCCCCCCGACACCAGCAGCAGCAGGTGGTCCGACGGCGACAGGGCTGACACGCGTGCCTGTGCAAGTCGGCCGGCCTCGAGGCTGCGTTCGTCCGGATACGGGTGCCCGGCCTCACACCATGCCACATGCCCGGGCAAATCGGCCGGGCGATACGTGCCGATGACCAGGGCGGAGGCCACAGCGACCTCAGGCCGCTGCAGCAACGCGGCGGTCATCGCCGGGGCGGCCTTTCCCACGGCAATCACGTGCAGGGGGGCGGACGAGAGGCGTTCGCCGAGACCCGGAAGCGCGAGGGCACGCGCGACCAGTCGACCGGGCGCCACGCCGTCGAGGGCCGCGGAGAATATCGGTTGCAGAGAGATTGTCAGGATGAAACTCAGTGGAGGTGACTGGGGTCGGTCCAGCCGGACAGGCCGGTCACCTGATCGAACGTCCGCAGCACCGATTCCAGCAGGGCACAGCCGTCATGGGAGGGGATCAGGCCTTCGAGCTGCGCGGTCACGCGCGCGATGGCCTCCTCGGCTTCGAGAATCGCCAGCTCCGAAAAGTACTCACGCTGCGCCTCGAGACAGGCCTGGTGCCTCAGCAGTTCCTCGCGGTAGAACTCGAGCAGCGACGCCGAGGCCATCGACGACGCGGACAGGGATACGACAGCGGAGCGGGAACGCGGCGCGGACATCAGTTCGCTATCTGTCAATTTACGGAAGGGTGGCAGGGTCTGTCAACGCCGTGCCGGGGCCAGCGTCACCTGGCCAAAGCCCGCGCTGACCGCAATGCGAAGTGGCTGGCGTGCGCCCTGTCGGGCCAGCCACAGCGTCGCCGTCACTGGCTGGCTTCTCGCCAGTCGACGTTCGACCCGCACGGCGTAGCGCTCGGCCTCCACAGTCGTTCCCGTGGCATCGGGCAGGGTCTCTATTCCATCGAACCTCACCCGCACACGAAGGTTGGTGCCCGCATCGTTGACGGGCACCACACGCTCTTTGCCGGGGACGAAGCGCTGAGTCCTCACGTAATACAGCACGCCGATGGCGTCGCGCGTGCCCGGCACCCAGGGGGTGGCGATTGCCCCTGGGACACGTGCAGCCGTCGCATCCGCCCCTGTGCTCACGCGGCGGCGCACCTCGTCATACAGATAGGTGCGGGTCAGCACACGGGGGCCTTCATGAATCTGCCGCACGTGGAACAGTGGCTGAAGGTCGCTGGTCATCAGGCTCGAGAATTGGTCGTCGGCCTCGAAGAACCTCGAGACCCAGGGTGCCGTCCTCGCTCCTGCGCCCATGTGCCACTCAGCACCCGGCCATGCCGCGCGCTCCGCTGCGGTGGCAGCGCGCACCGTCAGCGTGATGACACCGGCAGGCACATCCCCCATCCACTGCACGTCAAACGCGAGGCGTTCGCCATCGACAAACGGTAATGGACCGGCCGGCAGCGGAAGCGGGTCGGTGGCTGCCTCAAGGGCGTACTCTGACTCGGGCGTCCAGATGACACGGTAGATGAACCGCCCATCGGGCGTGGCCTGCAGCACCAGTGGCGAGTTCCCACCGGTGTCGAGCGCGCGGTCGCTCACCACCGCTGACACCCCGAGCTCGCGCAGCATCGCTAGCCCTTCGGTCGCAGGCAGCGTTGAGAGGGCCTCGACCGAGGAGGCGTATCCCACGGGACGCTGTCCGCTGTAGCCATTGACCATGGGACGACCGTGCTCTAGGGCTTCCACCATGTACGGGGTGTTAGCCCGATCAAGACCAATAGGCAGATAGAGGACGGGACCCCGATCGGCATCCGCGGCGAGCCAGGCGCCTGTGGCCGTGCGTGTGGGCGGCGCTTCAGCGAGGACCAGCGGACTGTTCGCGTACTCGAGCGCACACAGACACAGCACGGCCAGCGAGGCCGCCCGCGCGCGCGCGGCACCGCGGCGCGTTTCGAGGCGTATCACCAGCCAAGCCCACCCCATCGCCACGAGCAGGCATGCTCCGAGCATGGCGACGACGGCAAACCGTGCGGGTGCCCTGATGGCATCAAAGCCCGGCAGGGTGCCGGCGACAAGGCGGTAGGCACCCAGCGGGCCCTCCGGGCCCAGAGACAGCCACACGGCCGCCACCACGACGAGCGCCGAGGCTCGCGTGACCACCCGTCGGTCCGACCGCCAGCCGACCCAGAGCCCGAGCAGCGCCAGCAGGAGGACACAGATGCCAGGGAACATCTGATGCTCGACGTGTCGACGGTCGCGTTCACCGTCCTGAGGTGCTCGCGGTGCCAGCCAGCCCGAGCGTCCATACACGAGATTAGACGGGGGCACCTGAGTGTAGCTCTGCAGGGACGCGGCATGTTGGGATGCTTCGAAGCTCGACCGCCCGAATCCTTCGGCGGCCCTGGCCCTGGCGTAGGGCACGGCCACTGGCAGGATGATCACGCCGGCCAGCCCGCCGGCCAGCACCACGCGCGTCCAGTAGCGTCGCGCCCGCCACTGCCCGGTCTGCCATCCGATCACCGGGGCGAGCAGCACGAGCAGCCATGCGGTCATCTCACCGTGGTAGACCGAGCCCAGCGCCTGACCGCCTGCGGTGACGCCCAGCACGACGCCGTCCCGCCATCGACGGGCCGCCGCTACGCGGAGCAGGGCCCACACCGCCAGCGGCATCAGATACAGCGCCTGCAGTTGCAGGTGCAGCAGATGGGCGGTGCGGTAGGGCCACGCCATCCAGATCAGGCCGGCCAGCAGCGCGGCAGCCGTTGAACCGCTGACGAGACGCGCCAGCACATACATGGCCAGCCCGCTGGCCACCAAGCCGAGCAACAGCGTCAGGTTGTAGGCCAGAGCCAGCGACCCTGTGGTGAGCCACACGGGTACCATCAGCAGCGACTGTAGCAGCTGGTGGTCCGTGTAGGTCAGCGTCAGTGTGGCGGGGTGGAAGATGGGGGCGTCGAAGGCGCGCCCCGTCAGGGTTCCGACGGGGTCACTGACCCACGACCGCAGCCCCCAGCCCATCACCCAGAGATTGAGGAAGGGATCTCCTGGGCCTTCAGTGGCCCCCAGATGCGAGCCGAGTCGGATGACCAGCGGCCACGTCACCCCGATAGCCGCTGCGAGATACACCGCCACGGCGAGCGCGCATCGGCGAATCATGCAGCGATCAGCCGATGGCCCGCGTCAGCAGGTCGGTCACCACTTTCGGGTCGGCCTTGCCCCGCGAGGCCTTCATCACCTGTCCGACCAGAAACTGAAACTTGCGGTCCTTGCCCGCCCGAATTTCCTCCACCACATCGGGGTGCGCGGCCAGCACGGCTGCCACATGCGGCTCGAGGGCCGAGGTGTCGGACACCTGCGCGAGTCCCTGCGACTCGACAATCTCGTCTGCTGACCGCCCGGACTCGTACATCGTCGCAAAAACGTCCTTGGCCACCGTGCTGCTGATGGTTCCGGCGTCAACCAGGCGCAGCAGCCCGGCCAGGGCCGTCGGCGTCGTGGGCACGGCCGTAATCGGCACGGCCCGTTCCTTCATCGTCCGCAGCACCTCGCCCATGACCCAGTTGCTGGCCGCCTTGGGCAACCCCGAGGCACTGGCCGTGGCTTCGAAGTAGTCAGCCAACTCGCGCGACTGCGTCAGCAGGTCGGCATCGTAGGCGGGTAAACCGTACTGGGTCATCAGCCGTGCCCGGCGGGCATCGGGCAGTTCGGGTAGCGCGGCTCGCGCCTCGGCGAGACGCCCGGCCGCGACGACCAGCGTCGGCAGGTCCGGGTCGGGGAAATAGCGGTAGTCGTGCGCCTCTTCCTTGCTGCGCATCGAATAGGTCTTGCCTTGCGCGGCGTCGAAGAGGCGCGTCTCCTGCACCACGCGACCTCCGTGCTCGATCAAGTCGATCTGCCGTCCGATCTCGTACTCGATGGCCTTCTGCAGATAGCGGAACGAGTTAACGTTCTTCACCTCGGCCTTGGTGCCAAGCGTGGACTGCCCCACCGGGCGCACTGACACATTGGCGTCACAGCGCAGGCTGCCTTCGTCCATGTTGCCGTCGTTGACGCCAATCCACACCAGCACCTGACACAGCCGCTCAAAGAAGGTGGCCGCCTGCGCGGCGGACCGCATGTCGGGCTCGGACACGATTTCAATGAGGGGCGTGCCGGCGCGGTTGAAGTCGAGATAGGTCTTGCGGTCTGAATCGGCGAACCCCTCGTGCAGTGACTTGCCCGCATCCTCTTCCATGTGAATGCGCGTCAGGCGCACGAAGGCGGAGCTGCCATCAACCTCAACGTCGATCCCTCCGCCCAACGCCAGCGGCTCGGCATATTGCGAGATTTGATAGCCCTTGGGAAGGTCGGGGTAGAAGTAGTTTTTTCGTGCAAACACCGAGCGGGGCTGCACGTCGCACCCCAGCGCGAGCGCTGCCCGCAGGGCCAAGTCAACCGCCTGGCTATTGAGCACGGGCAGTGCCCCAGGCATCCCGAGGCACACCGGACAGATGTGGGTGTTGGGATCGGCCCCGAAGTCGGTGGCGCAGCCGCAGAAGATCTTCGTGCGGGTGCAAAGCTGCGCGTGGATCTCGAGGCCGATGACAGGTTCGTAGGTGGGCATGTCGTACTGCGTGCGACCGACGCGGGGGTATCGTACCCCGAATCGGTCGCACGTGACGACCAGGGAACACCGGACTTACAGGCGGGGACCGGCGTCGCGGACCGCTGCGGGCACATCGGCCTCGAAGGTCCGGAAGTTGTCGATGAACATCTTCGCGAGCCGTGCGGCCTGCGCGTCGTAGGCATCCTTGTCTGCCCACGTGCTGCGCGGGTCGAGCACGCCCATCGGCACGTCGAGACAGCTGGTGGGCACCTCGATGTTGAACACGGGATGCCGCTGATAGCCGACGTGGTCGAGCTGTCCTGAGAGGGCGGCGCGAATCATCGCCCGGGTGTGCGCAATCTTCATGCGCGAACCCACCCCGTACGGGCCCCCGGTCCAGCCGGTGTTCACCAGCCACACCTTCGACTGATACTTCGCGATGCGCTCGCCGAGCTGCCGCGCGTAGACGTTGGGATTGAGCGGCAGGAAGGGTGCCCCGAAGCAGGTGCTGAAGGTGGCCGACGGCTCGGTCACGCCCTTTTCAGTCCCGGCGACCTTGGCGGTATAGCCCGACAGGTAGTGATACATCGCGGCCTCCGGCGACAGCCGCGCGATCGGCGGCAGCACGCCGTAGGCATCGGCTGTCAGCATGATGATGTTCTGGGGATGGCCACCAATGCCCTCGAGCACGGCGTTGTCGATGCATTCGATCGAGTAGGCGCCCCGGGTGTTCTCGGTCAGCGACCCGTCGTCAAAGTTGATGTCGCGCGTCACCGGGTCGATGACCACGTTCTCGAGCACGGTGCCGAAGCGCCGCGTCGTGCCGTAGATCTGCGGCTCGGCCTCGGCGGAGAGCTTGATCATCTTCGCGTAACAGCCACCCTCGAAATTGAAGACGCCCCGGTCGCTCCAACCATGCTCGTCGTCGCCAATCAGGCGACGCTCGGCGTCACTCGACAGCGTGGTCTTCCCTGTGCCCGACAGGCCGAAGAAGAGGGCCGTGTCGCCCTGAGGCCCGATGTTGGCCGAGCAGTGCATGGCCAGCACACCCTGCAGGGGCAGCAGGTAGTTGAGAACCGTGAAGATCGACTTCTTGTTCTCGCCGGCGTAGCTGGTACCGGCGATGATGATTTCCCGCGCCGCGAGATTGAGCGCAATCACCACGTCCGACCGGGTGCCGTGACGTGCGGGGTCGCATTTGAACGACGGCGCGGTCATGACGGTGAACTGGGGGGCAAAGCCCGCCAGGTCTTCCGCCGGAGGCACGATGAACAGGTTGCGGACAAACAGGTTCTGCCATGAGAGCTCATGGACGAACCGAACAGACAGACGGTAGGCGGGGTCGGCACCGGCGTACAGGTCCTGCACGTAGAGTTCCTGCTGGCCGAGGTGCGCGACGACATCGGCGCGCAGGACGTCATAGTGCGCCGGCCGCATGGGCTTGTTGACCTTGCCCCACCAGATGTGGGCGTCGCTCGACGGTTCCTGAACCACGAACTTGTCGTTCGGAGACCGCCCCGTGTGCTGGCCGGTCCGGCACACGAGCGGGCCAGCCGCCGCCAGTATCCCTTCGTTGCGACGAATCGCGTGTTCGTAGATGACCGACGTGTTCAGGTTGACGTGCACGGGCCTGGTGGGCCGGATGCCCAGTGCTTCGATGCCACTGCCCGTCTGTGACTGACTCATATGCGGAAGACTCCATGGCCGTCCGACTGGGACGGCAATAACCTACCGATCGTAGTCAGCCCGCTTCCGACAAGTCAACCACCCGCGCGGCCCTGATAGAATCTTTGGGTAAACGTCGGCACATACCCGTTCGTATCCCACCTAACATGCCCCAGCCCCCCCTGGCCGCTGCGCATCTGTCCGCAAAACCGGGTGCCCCACCCGACGCGGCAACGGCGGCGGCCGTCAGCCTGAAGACCCTGGTCGCCGCCGGTCGCGGGCCTGAGGCGCACGAGGCGCTGGGGCATCTCATGGCCATCTGCCAGGGTCGGGCCCTGCGGCTGGCCTACCATTACCTCCGCGACGCAGCCGACGCGGACGAGGCTGTCCAGGATGCCTTCGTGAAGGCATTCCATCACATCGACCAGTATGACCCTGCCCGCCCGTTCGGCCAGTGGTTCCTGCGGATTGTAGTCAACGCCGCCCTCGACCGCGCACGGGCGCGCCGTCGCCATGTCGACGGACGTGCGTGGGCCCGTGACGACGCCGAATCGCAGGCCATCGAGGCCGTGGCCTCGGACGAGGCCGATGCCGAACGCCAGCTGCTAGCTGCGGAACGATGGGCGGCGGTGCGCTGCGCCGTCGACGCCCTGCCCGACCGTCAACGTCTGGTGTTCACCCTGAGTCAAATCGACGGGCAGTCGCCCGCCGACATCGCCCACACGACCGGCATGAGCGCCGCCACCGTCAGGGTGCACCTGTTCCGCGCCCTTCGGCGGGTCAGAGTTGCCCTGGGAGCCACCCTATGACTGACCCGTCTCTGCCTGATCTGTCGGGTACCGACCCGACGCTCGACACCTATCGCCGCGGGGTGGACGCCGAATGTGACGCCCTGTTCGGCGACGCGATGCGTGCGCGCCAGCGCGCCCGGGTGCTTCGCCGACTCACGGAACCGCGGGTGCTGGCCTTCCCTGGGGCGGTGCCGCACGGTGAACAGCGGCCATCGGCCTCCGGGGCACCGGCGAGGGCCTCCCGTCGCTGGCTGGGAGTGACGGCGGCGGCCGCCCTGATGGTGGGCCTCCTGACGGGACAGATGCTGCCGATGGCCGAAATGGGTCGCTCTGCCGTGCCCCCACCAGGCAGGTCGCAGACCGCGCCCGAAACGGTAGGCCCGGTGACCACAGCCCGACCGGCGCCGGCCGGCGGAGGCTACCGGGCCGCGGTGGCGCTCGAGGGCGCAGACCCGCTGCTCGACGCAATCGACGTGGCCGTCTCGCAACGGGGCCCGTCGGAACTGCGTGCGCTGGACGACCTCACTTTCCAGTACGATCCGCGGTAATGCCCTCGCTGATATTCCGGAAGGGACTCGACCTGAAGCAGGAAGTGGCTGGCGTCCTCGAGGCCAGCTACCGCAGTCCGCTGGTCGAGCAGATCAAGGCCGATGGCTACTGCTACCGCAGCGGACGCCTGACCGTGCACCTCGCGCGTGAATTCGGCTTCTGCTACGGCGTCGACCGGGCCGTCGACTATGCCTATCAGGCCCGCACGCGGTTTCCGGACCAGCGGGTGTTCCTGACTGGGGAGATTATCCACAACCCTCATGTCAACGACCAGCTGCGCCAGCTGGGCATCCGCTTTCTCAGCGATCCGCAGGAGGCAGGGCGTATCCTCACCCCAGACGATGTGGTGATCCTGCCGGCGTTCGGGGTGACCATCGAAGAGATGCTGCGCCTCGATCGCACCGGCTGCACGCTGGTCGACACGACGTGCGGGTCAGTCCTGAACGTGTGGAAGAACGTCAAGCGCTACGCGCGCGACGGGCTGACCTCGGTCATCCACGGCAAGCACTGGCATGAGGAGACGCAGGCGACGGCGTCACAGGCGACCGCCATTCCGGGTGGCCACTATCTCGTCGTGTTCGACAGGGCTCAGGCGGAACGGGTGAGCGAGTATATCGAGCACGGCGGCGACCGCGGTGCCTTCCTGGTGGAATTCGGGGCATCCGCCTCTCCGGGCTTTGATCCCGATGTGCATCTAGGCCGCATCGGGTGCGCCAATCAGACGACCATGCTCAGCACCGAGTCGCTGGCCATCGGCCAGCGGCTCGGCGAGGCCATTCGGGCCCGCTATGGTGAGGCTGAGTGGCAGGAGCGGTTCCGGGCTTTCGACACGATCTGCAGCGCCACCCAGGACCGCCAGGACGCGATCCTGCACCTGCTCGACGAGACCCCGGTCGACCTGATGCTGGTGGTCGGGGGCTATAACAGCAGCAACACCTGCAATCTGGCCCGCATCTGTCATGATCGAGTGCCCACCTATCACATCGGAGAACCGGACGGGTTGCTGTCGTCCGACACCATCCGCTTCCGTGATGTCGTGTCGAAGACCGAAGTCACACGGACGGGATGGCTGCCGGCGGACGGACCGGTCACGGTCGGGCTGACGTCGGGGGCCTCGACGCCAGACAACCTGGTCGAGGTCGCCGTCCGCCGACTGGACGCGTTTACGGCCGGTCGGTAAACACCGCCGCCGCTCTGTGCGTAGTTACAGCTAAATCTATGGCGCTGTCTCGATGGGTCTGCGCGGTGGCGGCCTGCCTGCTGTCGGTCCTCCCGGCGTCCGGGCAGGGCTTCAAGTGGTGGCAGAGTGAACGGTTTCAGCGCGAGCTGGCGCTGAGCGCCGACCAGTCGACGAAGCTCGAGCAGGTATTCCAGGCCCTGCAGCCCCTGCTGCAGACGCAGAAGGAGGCGCTCGACAAGCATGAAGCCGCCCTGTCTCGGGTCATTGCTGACCCGAAGACGGATGAGGCTCAGGTGCTGGTATCGGTCGAGCGGGTGGAGGCGGCCCGCAGCGACCTGGCCCGCTCGCGCACACTGCTCACCTTCCGGATGCGACGCATCCTCACCACCGGACAGCACGTCAAAATGCAGGTGATGCACGAACAGTGGACCCGCGACCGACGGTCGCGACAGCCATCCCGCCCCCCCAACAAGCCTGGCCGCTAGTCCGCGGGCATGCCGGAATCTCAGGAGCACGACAGGGAATGACCGTGAACAGGATGCGTGTGTGGGTGGCAGCCGGGCTGCTGCTCTGGGTGGGTGTGTCGGCCGGGCAGGCCCAGACGGCCGTGCTGACCGACGAGGCACGCACCGCCGCCGTTGTGCGCGATGCGATGGCCGGGTACTCGGCCGCGGTGCGCACACTCGATTCGCCGAGTGCCACTACGGACCAGTCGCCCCTCGGGCGCATCGCGCCCGGAGGAGTGCGTGAGCTGACCCTCGAGCAGAGCGTCGAACTGGCCCTCGAGCGCAACCTCGACATTCAGGTGTCACGCCTCGAACCCCAGTCGGTCGACCTCGTCATTGCGGGCCTGCGGAACACGTTCCGCCCGGTCCTGTCGACGACCCTGGGCGAGCGCGACCAGGTGCAGCCCCCGACGTCGCAGCTGAACGGCGGCACCTCGGTCACCAATGCCACGGCCACCTACAACTTCGGCGTCTCACAGGCGATGCCGTGGTTCGGGGGGCAGTACTCGGTCGTCTTCAACAATTCGCGCCTATCGACGAATAACCTCTTCGCGAACTTCAATCCGAGCTACAACGCGACGTTGACGGCGCAGTATGTCCAGCCCCTGCTGAGGGGCTTCCGCATCGACAACACGCGGCAGCAGCTGCAGGTGAACCAGATTAACCGCGACATCTCAGAACAGTCCGTGCGGGCGACCGTGACGCAAACGGTGGCCAATGTCCGGAATGCCTACTGGGACCTGGTCTTCGCACGCAGTTCCGTCGACGTGGCGCGTCGGGCGCTCGACCTCGCCGAGCGGCTCGTGGCCGATAACCAAGCGCGCGTCGAAGTCGGGACCCTCGCCCCGCTCGACATTGTGCAGGCGCAGGCCGAGGCCGCCACGCGGCGGCAGACGCTGGCCGCGGCCGAAGCTACGGCATCAACGGCAGAACTGACGCTCAAGCGCTTTCTGGTCAGCGGGACCGAAGACCCGCTCTGGCGGCAGGAACTCGTCCCCGTCGATGTCCCCTCGCTCGAGGCCCCGCCGACCGACGTGGAAGCGGCGATCCTGCGCGCCATTGCCGACCGCACCGACATTGCCACCTCGCGCAAGAATCTCGAGTCGAATGAGGTGAACATGACCTTCTTCAAGAACCAGTCCCGCCCGGGGCTCGACCTCACGGCCAGCTACGGCGCGCAGGGACTGGGCGGGACACAGTTCATCCGCCAGGGCTCGGGCCTCGGCAGCAACATCATCGGCACCATTCCTGGTGGCTACCCAGACGCGCTCGACCTGCTGTTCAACCGCTCGTATCCCACATGGAACGTGGCACTGACCTTCAGCTATCCCCTCTTCGGCAACCAGGCCGAAGCGCAGTACGCACGCGCGAAGGTGCAGCGCCAGCAGGCCCAGACCCGCCTGCGTGCGCTGGAAGTCAGCATCGCGGCCGAAGTGGCGAATGCCGCATTCACGGTGCAGGCCAATCTGCGGCGTGTCGAGTCGGCCCGCGCGGCCCGCGAACTCGCACAGAAGCGCCTCGAGGCCGAGCAGAGCCGGTTCGAGGTGGGCCTGACGACCAACTACTTCGTGGTGCAGGCGCAGCGCGACATGCGCGATGCCGAGAACACCGAACTGCGGGCACTGGCGGACTACCGCAAGTCGCTCGTCAACTTCGAACGCGCGCAGCAGGCCCCGAGCGGTGGGGGTGGCGGCGGTGCGGCGGCGCTGGCAGGCGGCGGGTCGTAAGGCCTGCGGTGTCTGGCGCCATCTTCCTGGAACGTGAACGGACTGGTGTATGCGTAAATCTGTCGTGATTGGTATCGTCGCGGTCGCGGCGCTCGGTGCCGCCTACTACGGCGGACTTCTGCCCGGGTCCTCGTCGAGCGAAGCGCCGGTAGCCGATGGTGCCCCGCAGGGCCAGGGCGGCGCCGGCGGACGGGGCGGCGGTGGGGGCCAGATGCGGCAGGGCGGGGGCCCGCCGGGCATGGGCGGAGGTTTCGGCGGCGGCGGGTTCCGTCCACCGGTCACCGTGCGCATGGCCGAGGCCACCTCAGGTGACATCGGTGCACAGCTGACCGTTGTCGGTAATCTCATCGGCGAGCAGACCGTCGACGTCGTTCCGCGCACGGGCGGTCGTCTGGTGTCGGTCAACGTCAAGCTCGGGGATGCGGTGCGGCGCGGCCAGCTGCTGGCCAAGATTGAAGACTTTGAAATCATCGAACAGGTCAAGCAGGCGCAGGCCTCGATGGAAGTGGCGAAGGCCACCATCCGCCAGCGCGAGGCCGACCTCAAGGTCGCCGAGCTGAACTTTGATCGCTCGAAGAACCTCTACGGCCGTCAGTTGCTGGCCAAACAGGCGCTCGACGATGCCGAGTCACGCTATCTGGCGGCACAGGCGCAGCTCGACCTGGCCCGCGCACAGTCGAGCCAGACAGCCGCGCGTCTCGACGAGCTGCAGATCAACCTGGGCAACACCCGCATCACGTCGCCGGTCGAGGGGTTCGTGGGTCGTCGCAACGCCGACCCCGGGGCCTGGGTCTCTCAGAATGCGCCGGTCGTGTCGGTGGTGGAAATTGCCCGCCTGCGGCTGCAGGCCGCGGTGGTCGAGAAAGACCTGCGGTTTGTCGGCATCGGCGACCCCGCCGTCGTCGAGGTCGATGCCTATCCCGGCGACAAGTTCAACGGGCGCGTCGCACGCGTCTCACCTGTGCTCGACCCGGCGACCCGCACCGCCACCATGGAAGTCGAGATTCCCAACACCGGCAACCGCCTGCGTCCCGGCATGTATGCACGGGTGCAGCTCATCATCGAGGAGCACGAGGGTGTGGTCGTGGTGCCGAAGCTGGCGGTCGTCGACTTCGAGGGCAAGCGCGGCGTGTGGCAGCCCGGCGACGACAACAAGGCGCAGTTCCTGCCAGTGACCCTCGGCATCGAGGATGGCGAGCGGGTGGAGATTGCCGCCGGACTCAAGGTCGGCGACCGGTTCGTCACCGAGGGCGCCGGTGCGGTGCGCCGCAACGACACGCTCGTGGTGCCCGGTCAGGGCGGTGGCCCGGGCCAGGGCCGGGGCGGCCGCCCCGGTGGTGGCGGGGGCCAGGGGCGCGGACAGGACCAGGGACCGGGCGCCCCCGGACGCGGGCAGGGACAGCCAGGAGGGGCGGAACGCCCGGGTGGTGGCACCGCGCCCCCGGAAGGTGGCGTCCCACAGGGTGGCACCGCACGCCAGCGGCCCCAGTAGAGATCTCAGCGGAACAGACGCACGCCGGACCTTGCTATGAGCATTCCACGCCTCGCCATTCATCGCCCCGTCACGATGTTCATGATCAGCTTTGTGATCATCGTGCTGGGGGCCATCTCACTCACCCGCCTCCCGGTTGACCTGCTGCCCGACGCCGAGTATCCAAGCCTCACCGTGCGCGTCAGCTATCCCGGCGTCGGCCCGCTCGAGATGGAGGAACTGGTCACCCGTCCCATTGAACAGGCCGTGAGTGCCGTGGCCGGCCTTGACCGGGTCGAGTCGACCTCGTCCGAGGGCAACGCCAACGTGCGCCTCAACTTCGTCTGGGGCACCGACCTCAGCGAAGCCGCCGACGATGTGCGCACGCGTCTCGATCGCGTGCGCGGCCGGCTGCCCGAAGATGCCGAGGCCCCGACCATCTTCAAGTTCGACTCGAGCGCCCTGCCGATCATGGGCATCGGAGTCGAAGGCGATTACGACGCGGTCACCCTGCGCGAACTCGCCCAGAACGATTTGTCGCCTCGCCTCGAACGTGTGAATGGCGTGGCCGCCGTCACCATCGACGGAGGCCTGCGTCGGCAGATTCACGTCGACCTGTCGCGCGAGAAGATCACGGCGCTCAACCTCACGCCCGAGCGCATCGTGCAGGTGCTGCGCACCGAGAACCAGAACATTCCCCTCGGGGAGATTGACGACTCGAACCGCACGCTGCTGCTCCGCAGCCCGGGGCAGTTCACCAGCGTCGAGGACATCCGCAACCTGATCGTGCTGACGCGGGGCGGCGTGCCGGTCTATCTGAAGGACATCGCCAACGTCACCGACTCGACCGAAGACCGCCGGGCGATCACCCGCATCAACGGCAAGCCCGGTATCCGCATGCGCGTGACCAAGCAGTCAAGAACGAACACCGTGGAAATCGCCGAAGGCGTGCGCGCGGAAATCGACCGCATCAACCGCGAAGTGTCGGGGATACGTCTGCAGATTCTCGATGACCAGTCGGTCTTCATCGAACGCGCCATCAGCAGCGTGCAGGAGCACGCCATGCTGGGCAGCCTGCTGGTCATTGCGATCATCTACCTCTTCCTGCGCGACCTCAAGTCGACGCTCATCATCTGCACCTCCATTCCCATCTCGGTGATCGGCACCTTCGCCCTGCTCTACTTCGGCGGCTACACGCTCAACACACTCACCTTCGGAGGGTTGGCCCTCGGCATCGGCATGATTGTCGACGCCGCGATTGTGGTGCTAGAGAACACCTATCGCCACCTCGAAATGGGCAAAGATCGAATGGCCGCGGCCATTGATGGATCGGAGGAAGTCTGGTCCGCGATTCTGGCATCAACGCTGACGCACATTGCGGTGTTCGTGCCGATGCTGTTCCTCACGGGCGTGTCGAGCATCATGTTCGGCCAGCTGGCCGCCGTGGTGTCGTTCTCGCTGGCGATGTCCCTGCTGGTCGCGGTCACCATCGTCCCCGTGCTCTGCTCGCGCCTGCTCGACCCGCCCAGCCACGGCAAGGATGCACCCGGCTTCTTCGGCGCCCTCAACCGCAGTGTCGACCGCTTCCTCGACGGCATCGACAACAGCTACGGCCGCGCCCTCTCTGTCGCGCTGCGCCATCGCCCGACCGTGTTCGCCACCGGGTTCGGCCTCTTCGTCGTCGCTGTGCTGCTGCTGCCACGCATCGGCTTCGAATTCCAGCCGACCACGGACGAAGGTGAGGTCACCGTCGACGCGGAGCTGGCGGTGGGGACGCGCATCGAACTCACCGAAGACGTGCTGCTGCAGCTCGAAGAGCGAATCCGCACCAACGTGCCGGAAGCGACGCTGCTGATTACGCAGGCCGGCGGCGGCGGTGGCGGTTTCGGTCCCACATCGTCCCACCGTGGCAGCATCCAGGTACGCCTGGTGCCCCGCACCGAGCGGCAGCGGACCAACGAGCAGATTTCGATGGAGCTCCGTCGCCAGCTGTCCGGCATTCCCGGTGTCGTTGTCCGTGCCCGCGCCTCTGGCGGCCAGAACATGATGATGCGCGGGATGGGAGGCGGCGGAGGCGGGCGCCTCGCCGTCGAAATCATGGGTTACGACCTTGCCGAGTCGAAGCGCATCGCGCAGGACATCAAGACCATGCTCGACTCGACCCCCGGTATCGCCGATTCGCGCCTGCAGCGTGAGGAAGGACGCCCGGAGCTGGCCGTGCGCGTCGACCGCGACAAGGCCGCCCTGCTGGGCATGACGGTGACCGGCGTGGCCAACACCATCCGCACGAACGTCGCCGGCACCCAGGCGGCGTTCTTCCGCGACGCCGGTAACGAATACCCCATCGTCGTCAGGCTGCGTGAGGAAGACCGCGGCGAAGTAGCGTCGGTCGGCGATGTGCTGCTCAGCACACCAGCCGGTCAGGTGCTGCCGGCCAAGAATGTCATGATCATCGACCGCGACACCGGTCCCGTATCGATCGATCGGAAAAACCAGGAGCGCATCCAGCGCGTCAGCGCCGAGACCGAGGTGACGCTCAGCGAAGCGGTGGCCAATGCGCAGGCGCGCATGGGTGAGATCACCGTGCCCAAAGACTTCGCAGTCGGCTTCGGCAACGAAGTGGAAGAGCAGGCCAAGAGCTTCCGTGAACTGCAGCTCGTGCTCATTCTCGCGATTGTGCTGGTCTACACGGTGATGGCGTCGCAGTACGAATCTCTGCGCGATCCGTTCATCATCATTTTCTCGATTCCGCTTGCGGCCATCGGGGTGGTCGGCATGCTGCTGCTGACCAAGACCGCCTTCAGCATGCAGGCCTACATCGGTGTCATCATGCTGGCCGGGATCGTCGTCAGCAATGCCATTCTGCTGGTGGACTACACCAACACCCTGCGCGACCGCAACGGCATTCCCACCAGGAAGGCCATCGAGATCGCCGGACGCCATCGCCTGCGACCGATTCTGATGACGTCGCTGTGCACAGCCCTCGGTCTGGTGCCGATGGCGCTCGGCATCGGCGAAGGCGCGGAACTGCAGGCACCTCTGGCGCGTGTCGTCATCGGCGGCCTGATCACGTCGACCCTGATCACGCTGGTGTTCGTGCCGGCGATGTATACGCTGTTTGATGAAGGCGTCTCGGGCCTGTTCAAGCGCGGTCAGTCAGGCGCTGAAGCAGCGCAGTAACCGTCAGCCCGGTCACCGGGTCACGCCAGTCACCTGCCACTTCTGCGAGCGGAGCCAGCACAAAGGTCCGCTCGCGGAACCGGGGGTGGGGCACCATCAGCGCCGGACCGTTCAGGACGGCATCTCCACACAGAATCAGGTCGAGGTCGAGCGTGCGTGCCGCATTGCGGTGGAGACGGGCGCGACCTCGCTCGGCTTCCAGTGCCTGCAGGAACGCGAGCAGCTCGTCAGGCGATGCATCGGTGGTGCCGACAAGGGCACCGTTCAGGTAGGGCCCCTGCGCGTCGGGGTCTGGCACCTCGAACGGAGGGGTTTCGATGATTGTCGATACCCGTACGTCAGACAGGCGCTCGCGCAACCGGGCGATGGCCCAGTGGATGTGTCCGTGGCGGTCGCCCAGGTTCGAGCCCAGGGCGACGGCAACACGCACGGAAGACGAGGCCATGAAGGCCCCGCCTATTCGATCCAGCGGGTGTTGGCTACGACGCCCTCACGGGCATTGATGGCCAGGTGAGAGCCAATCAGGTCGTCGCGGCCCGCGGCACCATGCTCGAAGATCCGGGCCTGCTCGAGCATCTCGCCAAGAATGACCGTCAGCATCTTCCGATGGCGGGCATGCGTGATGCCGTCCACCCGCCCGCGCCAGGTCTCGACAAACTGACGCTGCGACCGGGCATCGTCCGCCGCCAGAGCGGTCCATCCGTTCCTGCCCTTTGGCTCTGCCACGGTGGCCTTGGCGGGATCGGGTGGGATGGTCGCATGCAGGTCGAGCAGCGCATGCTGCAGCCACGAGACATGAGCCTCTTCGCGATTGATGACGTACTGGTAGGCATTGTTCACGTCGTAATCACTGACGTGACGCGCCACCTCCTCATGTCTGAGCAGCAGGCCGAGGCGGGCCAGATAGAAATCCCTGATGAGATGCGACAGTTCGGTGCTCACGCGTTTTGCTTTTCCTTGCAGGTGATGCACACCCGCGTCCATGGGATTGCCGCCAGACGTGCCGGGGCGATCGGTTCGCCACAGTCACGACAGATGCCGTATGTGCCCTTGTCGAGACGCACCAGCGCCTCATCAATGGCCACCAGAATCTTCGCATCGGTTTGCTTGAGGCGCAACTGGATGTGCACCTCGTTGGTACCATCCGCCTGATCGGCCAGGTCGCCCTGGCGACCGCTGTTGTGCTCCATCTGATACTGCAACGGCCTGCCGCCTGAGCCGCCGAGCAGCTCGGCGCGCTTCTGTTGCAGGGCGTCTCTGAAGACCGCTTCGTTCATCGACGGACCACTCCTCTGAGTGCCCCCAGCCGGAGGGGCAGAACCCTGCGATTGTACCACGCAGGCTTCGGCCTCCGGACGACTCGCAACGCAGCGAGCCTCGCCTACTCGCCTCGCAGCGTGCCCAGCGGCTTCCGGGTCAATACGTCCCAGCTCGATGCCACCCCCACCACGGCGACGAGCACGGTCGTCGCGAGAATGGCCCCGCCGGTCAGGCCCGGCAGCGCGCGGAAGGGAATGTCGAGGGCAAATCGCGAGATACCCCACGTCAAACCAACGGCGGCACCCGCCCCGATCGTACCTGCCAGCAGACCAAGCAAGCCGTATTCCACCGTCAGCACCGCGGTCATCAGCGGACGTCCCGCGCCAAGGGTCTTGAAGATGGCGGCCTCGTAGACGCGGCGGAACTTGGTCATCGAAACAGCCCCGATCAGAATCAGCAGGCCGCTCATGACAACCAGCGACCCGACGACGGTCACGGCCAGCGTCACGTTGCCGACCACTCCCTTCACCGCCTGCAGGATTTCGCGCCCATCGATGACCGACACGTTGGGGGCCAATTGCACCAGCGTCGCCTGCAGTCGGGCCCTGGCCTTGTCGTCTACGGGTCCTTTGAAGAATCCGATGGCCCCGTGCGGGGCTTTGTCGATGACACCGGGACGAAACACGAACATGAAGCCTCCGGCCCGACTGTCGCCCCAGTTGACCCGGCGCACGCTCGTCACCCGGGCGGTCATCGGCCGCCCGAGGACGTCGAACCGCATGAGGTCACCAGGGGCGATGCCAAACCGCAGCGCCACGCTTTCCTCAATCGAGACATCGGTGACCTCGGCATCCGCAGGCCCTGCGTCAGACCAGAAGGTGCCCTGAATCACCTGTTCGTTCCGCTCCAGCGCCGGGCGGAACGTCACCGTGTATTCGCGGGCCAGCGAGCCCCGCTCACGCACATCTTCGTATCGCTCCAGCTGCAGCTCACGCCCCTCGACGCCGGTGACCCTCGCCCGTAGCACCGGAATGAGGCGCGGTTCGGGGCTTCCGGCATCCTGCACCGAGCGAATCGCCCCGCGTACTGCATCGACCTGATCCGACTGCACGTCGATCAGGAACATGTCGGGAGCCTCGGTCGACACATCGAGCGCGAACTGCTGGAGCAGATTTTCTTGCAACGCACGCACGCCCACGATAAAGAAGCTTCCGAGGCCCACCGCGAGCAGCACAATGCGCGCCTGGCTGCCGGGCCGCGCCAGTTGCAGCACGGCGTGTCTGACGGCGAAGCGGCGCGACCGCGCCAGCGGCGTGATCGCCCGCACCATCACGAGCCCAGCGACGTGCAACGTGCCGGCTGTGGCCAGCAGGCCCACAATCACGACCAGGCCGATGCGCCACGACCCAGCCTGCCAGATCGTCAGCACCACCAGCGCCACGGCCACGCCGGCAATCGCTGCCAGTTGCCACCAGTCGCGAGGCTCGCGCACCGAATCGTCGCGCAGCAGGCGCGACGGCTTGACGTGCCGCACATCCAGCAGCGGCACGACGGCAAAGAGCAGCGATACCGCCAGGCCGATGCTCACGCCCTGACTCACCGCCGACGGGGTGAGCCCGTAATTGATGGTCACCCCAGGCGTCGCCCCTCTCAGGAGCAGTCCGGGCACGGTATGGACGGTGACCCAGGCCAGAGCCACCCCCATGAGGCTGCCAAGCAACCCCAGCACTACCACCTGCGCGAGGTAGATGGCGAGCAACTGTGACGACCGTGCCCCGACGCACTTGAGCACCGCAATGGCCTTGATCTTCTGCTGCACGAACACGCGCGTCACGCTCGACACGCCGATGCCGCCCAGAATGACGATGACCAGTCCGACCAGACTCAGATAGTTTTCGGCGCGTTCGAAGTCTTCGCCGATGTCGTCTTCCTGCGCCTTGTACGAGCGAATACGCGCGAAGGTATCGGTGAAATCCCCTCGCAGCGCGGTGACCAGCGCATCGAGTGCCGCGTCCGGGACCCGCACCAGACGCTGGTGCGTGGCCCGGCTTCCAAAGCTGACGAGCGTCGTCTGCTCGAGGTCGGCCATCGACACAAACACGCGTGGCCCGAGTGAAAAGGCGCCGAGACGGCGACCCGGCTCGGCATCGAGCAGCGCCCGAATCTCGAACGAACGTCCGCCGATGACGATGCGATCGCCCACGCCGAGGCCGAGCTGTGCCTCGAGCTCAGGGCGGACAATGGCACCGCCGTTGGCAAGCAACCGGAAGTCGTAGGGCTGGCCTCCAGCCAGCGTCATGCGGCCGTAGTAGGGGAACCCGTCTTCGACCGCTTTCAACTCGACCATGCGGGTGCGGCTCTCCGCCGCCTCGCCCCGCACCATCGTCGCCAGTTCGACCGAACGCGTCGACTGTGCACCGGCCTCGGCCAGACGTGCCGTGATGCGGGTCGTAAGCTCGGCAGGAAACTCGCGGTTACTGCTGATGACCGCATCGGCAGCAATCAGCGTACGCGCCTCGCCCGCAAACGCCTGCCGCACGCTGTGAATCACCGACCGCAGCGTGACAATGGCACCGACGCCAATCGCGATGCAGATGAAAAAAAAGACGAGCCGGCGCCATGACGACCGCAGCTCGCGCTGAATCATGCGACCGACGAACATCACTGGGCCGGGGCGTCCTAGCCCCCCTCCCCTACCGATCGCCCGTCGCGCATCACGATGCGTTCATCGGTGATCGCAGCAATGGCCGGATCGTGCGTGACCATCACGAGCGTAACATGCCGCCGCGTCTTCACTTCAAGCAGCAAATCGAGAATGTGCCGACCGTTGGCACTGTCGAGGTTGCCGGTGGGTTCGTCGGCAAGAATCAGCGGGGGATCATTGGCCAGTGCGCGGGCGATGGCCACACGCTGCTGTTCGCCGCCAGACAGTTGCGACGGGTAATGGTGCCCGCGGTCGTGCAACCCGACCTCGTCGAGCAGGGCCTGTGCGCGGGCCTTCGCATCGCTGCGTCCCGCAATCTCCATCGGCACCTGAATGTTCTCGAGTGCCGTCAGCGATGGCACGAGGTGGAAGAACTGGAAGACAAACCCGATCTTCTCGCCGCGCAGGGCCGCCAGCGCATCCTCGCTGAGTGCGGTGATATCCACTCCGTCGATGAAGATCTGCCCGGTCGTCGGTGCATCAAGCCCGGCGATGAGCCCCAACAGCGTCGACTTGCCGCTGCCAGAGGGACCGATGATCGACACCGACCGTCCGGCGGCGATGTCGAGCGTGAGCGGATGCAGAATCGTGAGCGGATGGCCGCCACTGTCGACGACCTTGCTGACCTGTCTGAGCGCAATCATGAGGACGACCGGAGCCGGGAAAGGTGCGGAGTGAGCGCACGCCAGACGACGTCGGCCACGCGGCGCGCACCCTCGGGATTGGGATGGATGCCGTCCACCTGATTGAGCGCCGGGTCACCGGCCACCCCGTCGAGGAGGAACGGAATCAGCGGCACATCGTACTCGCGGGCGAGGTCACGGTAGACCTCCCGGAATGCCGACGTGTATTCGGGACCGTTGTTGGGCGGCGCTTCCATCCCGGCCAGGATCACCAGGGCGCCCCCCTGCTGCCCGCCTTCGATGATCGCCGCCAGGTTTCGGCGGAGGTCAGCGACAGGCAGTCCGCGCAGCGCATCATTGCCGCCCAGTGCCACGAGGAGAATCGTCGGGTGCGTCTCCATCACCCACGGCAGGCGACGCAGGCCGCCGGCTGAAGTATCCCCGGACACGCCGGCGTTCAGTACCCCGCGTGCAATGCCTTCGGCCCGCAGCCGCCCCTCGATGAGCGACGGATAGGTATCCGGAGTGTCGAGACCAAGGCCGGCCGTCAGGCTGTCGCCGAGCATGGCGATGCCCGGTGCGTCGGCCGGCACAGGAGCCACTCGGGGTGGGGCCGCGGTGTCAGTGACAGAGAGTGGGGCCGGGGCCTGCGCCGCCGACGGCTCGCGGCTGCATGCCCCAGGGGCCACAGCCACGCACAGGAGGAAAAGAGGCAGGACTCGTCGCACGATGAACTTTCCCATGTTAGACGATGGAAGCGTGGGAAACGCTCCCGCCAGCATCGCGGATGACCGATAGGGTAGGCTGAGAGCGGTCTCGACCGTCATGCATCCAGACGATGAGTTTCTCAAGGCCATGGCCGGTGACCCGCAGGTGCGGCGCCTGCGCCGTGGCGGCCCCGAGCGCGTTGCGGCACGCCCCGTCGCACCCGAACCCGACGTGGCCCTGGCACCGCCGACGCCCGGGCCGCCCTCGCTGAGCGCGCGCCTCCACGAGGCCGAGGAGGCTCGTGATGCGGAGCGGGCCGAGGCGCACGCCGCCCAGGCACAGGTGCGCGCCCTCGCCGAGCGGCTGTCCGCAAACGAGGTGGCTGCTGCAGAACGGGAGGCGGCGCATGACGCGCTGCACCGGCAGCTGGCCGAGGCGCAGGCAGCCCGGCAGACGCTGGAGACGGATCGGAAGTCACTGCTGGGACAGATCGGCAGCCTGCACGAGCAGCTCACACAAGCACGCGACCGTGCCGCTGCCGCCGACGCTGCGGCACGCCGGGCGGTGCCCCTGTGGGACGTCCTTGAGGCGCTGGCCCTGCCGTCCCCGGTCACGCGGTTCGCGCAGGCGCTGGCTCACGTCGAGCCCTCACGTGCCGACAAGACCGTCAGGCACCTCTTCACCTCGCAGCCTGACGAACTGCGACACCTGCTGACCGACAAGGTGGCGTGGGTGTGCGCCGGGTGCCGGTCCGGGGCAACGCATGAGTGCGTGATCGAGGTCGCACCTGAAGACTGTGACGTCTGTGGAGGCTCGAGCATCGTGGCTGCCGCGCGCCGCTTCACGGACGCCTGTCGTCGGGCCGACTGCCGGCGCGTGCTGATCGTCGGAGGCTCGCCCCGGTATCATGCACAGCTGACCGCAGCCCTGCAGGCAGACGGCCTCGAGCTGACGCTGGTGGAAGGAAACCGGAAGCTGCCTGCCGCACAGGCCCGCCAGCTCTGCGATCGGGCCCACCGAGGGTTCATCTGGGGCCCGACGATCCTCGACCATGCGGTCAGCGGACTGTTTCAGGGCTCGCGCATTCAGACGGTGCACGTGCGAGGCATCACCCGGTTCCTCGACGAAGCCGCGCGCCTGCTCGGCCAGCCAGTCGCCACCCGCTAGCGGACCAGTTCGCGGACGGCGGCGTCCCAGGTCATCGGGGCCACGACGGCATGCCCGGCCTCACCCATCCGGATCGCGCGGGTGCGGTCGCGCATCACCGCACTGATCGCTGCCCCAAGTGCCTCGGGCGTGGGCACGACCACCGCGCCGGTGACCCCGTCCGTCACCAGTTCCGCAGGGCCACCGCTATCGGTCACCGTGATCACCGGCTTCGCGCACGAGAATGCCTCGACGGTGACGAACCCGTAATCCTCGTTCCACGGCACAAACGCCACGGCGCGGCAGCGCGCCAGATGCGCCACCATCTCGGTATCGCTGAGCTGCCCGGCAAACTGCACGCGCGACTCGAGCCCGAGCTGTGCGCGCAGCCGCACCAGTGCGGCCATCTCGCCTCCTTCACCGGCAATCACGCACCGGATACCGGCGGCCACGGGTTCCGCAAGCGCACGCAGCAGCAGATCGAACCGCTTGAGCGGAGCCAGACGCGACACGGCGAACAGATAGTCGTCGTAGCCGTCGCAGCGATACTCGCGCTCGGGTGGAGGCGGATACAGCACGGTGGACGCGGTCCCCCCCCAGCGCTGTAACCGTGCCTGCACGGTCGCGGAAATGACATACCGGCGTGACATCCGTTCAAACAGAAACTTGTCGGCGCGATGAATCAGCGCGCGGCGTACCTGCTCCTTGGCCCTGGCCTTCCACCCCAAACCCTGCGAGAAGCGGTCCCACAGGTCGTAGTACTCGCGCATGCGGTGGTTGAGCCACAGCACGTGGTGGTCGTGCTGCACTGCATATGCGGGAAACCGCAGCGAAATGACCTGATCGATTTTCTGATCTTCGTGGGCCAGCCCCACGTCGGTGCACCACGCGGCCAGATAGGCCGCCCCCTGCTGACCAAAGCGATTCTGCGGAGTGACGATGAGCCCCGACTGGTGCCCAGCAGCACGCAGGGCCTGCACCAGTTCGCGGGCCATGACAAGGTGCCCGCCTTCCGCAAATGCCGGGCTGGCCGTGACGACGGCGACGGTGGCCATGGCTACTCGTAGATCGGGCGCAGCGTGACGTGCACCCCCAGATAGCGCGAGTCATTGACGCCGGTCTCAAAGAGCGGCACAAATCCCCGGTCCGCGCCGATACGCAGCCGATACACGTAGTTCGTGGGATATCGGGGATCGGGTCGGTACGGCACGCCGCGGCTCATCGGCAGGCGCACCTGCTGACGGGCGCTGGCCGCCAGCGTCACGGTCTGGGCGGCTCCGTCTGTGTCCAGCGTGACGATGGTGGCCCGCGGACCCGATTCCAGCGTGAGTTCGACCGCCTGCAGACGCCGCGGTGTAACCACGCGTCCCGTCGGCAGGTCGTCGGCGGTGACCGGAGCGCGCAGGATGATGTCGGCGGCCTGCTCGCCCTTCACCCAGAAGCTGCGCCCCTCGCGGTTGTAGGCATGGCTGTCCACGAAATACGCGAGAATCGGCGCATCGTCTGTGCCCAGGGGCTGCCGCGATCGCTCGGGCCGCACATTGACGGGCAGATCGTTGACCAGCGTCAGTTCGATGGGCAGCCATCGGAACGGACCTCGTCCGGTGTGCTGATCGGGATTGAGTGAAGCCCCGACCGGATTGAAGATCAGCTGCGCCGTGAAGGCACCGCTCACGACAATCGCCACCAGCGCCGGCACGGAGGTCTGGAGCGCCGGCGTGAGGAACAGAAAGATTGGATACGTCCCAAGAAAGTACCGATTGCCGATGGGCGCGCCGCCCCCCGAATAGGTGAACGGCATGTAGAGAATCAGCCCGACGGCGGCACCGACCCCGGCCAGCAGCGTGAGCCACTGCCAGACGGCGCGGTCGCGGGTCGCTGCGAGAAACAGCAGCACCGACATCACCCCCGGGAAGAAGTACGGCAGGAATCCCGTGTGCCGCCCGAGCAGGAAGTAGCCCAGATTGTGACGGAACACGTCGACGAGTGCCTCCTTGCTGGTGAGCACTTCGATCAATACTTCGTTCGTGGTCCGTCCCTGCCCGATGACGTAGAAGTCATCGTTGAGAAACGGAAAGCCTCCGCTGCCGTTGTAGAAGGTGCGGCGGTCGCCGCCCTGATAGTTCCATTCCCCGGTGATGGCGACGTTGGCGGCAAAGAGCAGCCCCACGGTCAGACCGAAGAACGCGCCGATGCGCAGGGTGCGCTGCCACTGACGGCGCAGCACCGCCGACGCCAGCAGGGGAAGAATCAGCGCCACGTGCGTGGGCTTCGAGAACGTGGCGATGCCGAGGAAGATGGCGGCCACCGCGTCCGACCTCGTGCCGAGCAGCCACCGGATGCGCGCCTTCGCCGACCAGGCCACCGCGGCCGGCCCGACGACATCCTTGTAGGCCCAGAAGAAGTAGCCGAACGTGACCATGGCCATGTTGAAGAAATCCGGCGTCACCCACACGAGATAGACCGGGGCCACACAAATGAAGAGATACGCCAGCGCGTAGGTCGCCGCAGCGACCGGGCGGCTGCGTGCGACGAGGAACGCATAGGCGCACAGGAACATCAGGGTCATCAGCACCGCATGAAACACCAGAAAACCATTGGTGCCGAACACGCGCACAAACGGCGCGGCCATGAGCGGATAGATGAATGCCTTGGCGTAGTAGAAGTGGCTGAGATCGGGATCAGGCTGGCTGCTGATGCGCACGAAGGGTGGTGTCCACTGCCAGCTGATGTCGAGGTCGGTGCCGCGTTTCAGGAAGAGCCCCTGCGGGCCGACCGGAAACTCGTGCCACACCCGCTCGAGATCGGTACGCCGGTACTGGAAGTCGCCGTCGGCCGCAATGCTGTGCCCGAGGCTGTAGTAGGTCGCCGCATCGCCGAAAAATCCCTCAAAGGTCTCGGCGTAGTCGACGGTGAGGGCCCACGTCAGCAGCAGGGCCCCGAGCGCCAGAGTGGCCGACGCACCAAGCCGCCAGCCGGCAGTGCGGCCGGTGAGGCGTTCGGCGACTGGCGCATCAATGGTCATGGGCCCTACTGCTCCAGGAACGTGAGGTCGGCCTGCAGTATGCCCTGCCGCCGGGTCGCGCGCGAGGTGGCATGCAGCAGGTCGTACAGGCGCTCCATCTTATGCACGAACGCCTGGATGTCGTAGCGGGCGCCGGTGCGGCTCGCGCCTTGCCCCAGGCGGCCGGCCAGGGCCGGGTCGTCGAGCAGGTGGCCAACCGCGCCGGCCAGGGCCGCCGGATCGCGCCGCGGCACGACCAGCGCGTCACGGCCGTCGACGAGGACGTCCATCAGGCCATCGGCATCGGTGGCCACCATGGGCTTGCCCATCGCCAGCGCCTCGAACACCGTCAGCGGCGTGCCTTCCCACAACGAGGGAAACACCAGCACGTCGAGGGCCGACAGCACGGCGGCCACGTCGCGCTGGAAGCCGCAGAAGACCAGCCGGTCTCCCAGCTGCAATGCCGCCGCCTGCGTCTCGAGGGACGCCTGCAGTTCCCCTTCCCCGACGATGAAGACGCGGGCACGCGGATGCCGACGCACGATCTCCGGCACCGCCGCCACCAGATATTCGTTGCCCTTCGAGGGCATGAGTCTCGTGACGGTGCCGACGGCGAGGTCGTCGGGGTTCATCCCCAGAGCGGCGCGGGCCTCCGCCACCTCATGTGGCGGGCGCACGCGGGCGAACTCGTCGAGCGGGGCTCCGAGATACACGGTGCGGGTGCGTTCGGCGGGCATCAGTCGCGCCCGGATGGTGAACTCGGCAGTGGACGCCGACACCGCCAGCGCCAGATCGGTGTGCGGTGCCAGCAGCCGATCGGCCACCTTCTGGAACCACGGCGTGTCGCCGTGATTGGCGTGCTCGTGCAGGATGGCGGGAATGCCCAGGCGCCACGCGCAGAGTCGCCCGAACGTGGTGGCCCCGTAGCCGTGCAGGTGCACGACGTCGGCCTGCTGGGCCTGCAGCACCTTGAGCAGCGCAGCGTATGTGCCCGGGTCGAACTTGTGCCGGCCCAGATAGGTGACGTCAATCCCGAATTGCTCGAGCGTGTCTTCGCTGAGGTCCTTCCGTCGCAGGCTGACCAGCGTGACGCGGTAGCGTGACGCGTCGAACCGCGGAATCATCCAGGCAAACAGCCGCTTGACGCCGTGCATCCGTGAGCCGGTCCACCCTAGGTGGTCGCAGACATGCACGATGTGGAGAGGACGAGGCGGCGCACTCACAGCAGATGCTCCTGACGATACCAGTCGGCCGTGCGGTGAATACCCTCTTCCAGATCGACGGCCGGGGCGAAGCCCAGTTCGGTGCGGGCCCGCGTGGTATCGAAGGCGCGGCTCTTGGTGAAAAAGTCGACGCGCCGCCGATAGAGGGGGGGCTCGATCCCCAGCGGCACACAGACCAGTTCACACAGGGCGCCGGCCATGAAGAAGGGCCACACCGGCAGATGCACCCGAGGCGGACGCCGACCGACCTCATGGGCCACCAGCGTCACCAGGTCGTTGAGGGTCGTGTAGCGCGGCCCTGCCAGGATGTAGGTGCGACCGCAGGCCGCGGGCACCTCGCCGCAGCGAATGAACCCGTCGACCAGATCGTCGATGTAGGTCAGGTGATAGAAGGCGGTGCACGGCCCCAGCATGGGAAACCGTCCTCGCGCGAGGCCGCGGAACATCTTGAGAAAGCGCGTGTCTCCAGGCCCGTAGATGCCGATGGGCCGGGCGACGACCACATCGAGCCCGGTCTGATCTGCATAGCGGCGTGCGGCCAGTTCGGCTTCGAGCTTCGAGTCCTGATAGATGTCCCCGGGGTTGAAGGGGGCATCTTCCGTCGCAGGCGGCTGCGCGATGTGGCCATGCACGCCGCCGGTGCTGCAGTGCACGACGCGCTGCACGCCGGCCGTCCGTGCGGCCTCGAGCAGCGAGAGGGTGCCCTCGACGTTCACGCGGCGGTAGGCCTCGTCCGGCTGGCCGGCTTCCCGATACGTGGCGGCAATGTGATAGACCACCGACACACCCATCGTCGCCCGCTCGAGCGAGGCGCGGTCGGCCAGATCACCCTCGACGCACTCGACGCCGAGGGCCGGCAGTGGCGATTGCTCGAAGCGTGTCCGGCTCCGCGGCCGCACAAGCGCACGGACCCGATGCCCTCTCCGGGCCAGGGTCGATGCCAGATGCCCTCCGGTAAATCCGGTGGCACCGGTCACCAGCACCGTCATGCCGAGGCTCCCGTGGCCCCCGCGGCACCCGCTGGCACTCCCAGTCGCGCGTAGGCCGCGGCCGTCCGTTGCAGATACACCGCCCGGCTGTATTTCTCGTGTGCCACCTGCCGTGCCCGCTGCGCGAGCACGTCACGTGCCGACGCATCACCCAGCAGCGTGACCATCGCCTCGGCAAACGCGTCGGGCGTCGGTGACACCAGGCAAGCCGTGTCGGCCGACAGCACCTGGGTGTGGGTCAGCAGGTTGGTCGCGATGATGGCCTTGCCCGACCGCAAATACGAATAAATCTTGAGCGGGGTGTTGGTGCCGCGGATGCGCGGCGACACCAGCACATCGCACGCCGCGACGTAGCTGGGAATCTCGCGGGCCGGCTGCTGGCCGGTGAACACCATGACATCCCCCGCACCGGCGTCGCGGGCGCGGCCACGTGCGGCCTCAACCTGCCCGGCATCGCCCCCGACGACGAGGACTCGCGCCGATGGCACCTGCTGTGCCAGATGCACCGACGCCTCGATCAGCAGGTCGACGCCCTGATATGCCTCGAACGTCCCCGTGTACAGGGCCAGCGGCGCATCGACCGCAATGCCCCAGCGCGGGCGCACCTCGTCTGGTGTCAGGGACGGCGGGTCGTCGACGTCGCCCCCCATGACGTTCTCGATGAGCATGGACCGGTCGCCGGCCCCCATGGCGACCACCGTGTCCTGCAGTTCCTGGCAGATGGTGATGACCGACTGCGACCCGTGAATCATCTGCGCCTCGGCCCATGAGAAGAGGCGAATCAGCAGTCCCGAGCGGCTGTATCTGAAGTTGCCCAGCTGCTGCGGCAGGCTCGAGTGCATGTCATACAGGTGCGGAATGCCTAACCACCGCGCGAGCCAGACGCCCGGCAGCCCCATCTCTTCATGGGAGTGAATGGCGTCATACCGGTGGAACAGGCCACGGCGCGCAATGGTGAACAGCATGAGCCCATCGAGCAGCAGTTTCCGCACCGACGGGCCAATCGGCACCCGCCGGACAAACGGCGGCCTGAGTCCCCGGAAGATCCGCACGCGGGGAATCTCGACATCGCGTCCGATCGGATACGTCACCAGGTCGACGTCGTGGCCCAGTTCCGAGAGGGCTTTCAGGCGGTGATACTCGCTGAAGGGCGTGCCGCGCGGCTCGAAGAACGGTTCGGGCGCCAGCATCAGAATGCGCACACGTCATTATACGGTTCCCCCTTCCGCCTCGCCGTCGCAGGAATTTGTGGGGCGCGCTGTAAAGTTCCGCGCAACGAGGGCCGATACGACGGGGTAAGGAGAATTGTCGATGTCTCGCGTGTCTATTGCTCTGGCGGGTCTCTGCCTGGCGTTGGTGGCCACCGGGTGTGAGCAGGCGAAGAGCGCCAACCCCCTCAGCCCCACCGTGGCCGGCCCCATCGCCGGCGTCACCATCTCGGCTCCGACCCCGGTCGAACCGTCCACGGGCACGGCCATCACCCCCTCGGCTGACGGCGTCTCGTTCGTCGTGCAGAATCCCACCACGACGGGCGAACGGCCCCTCTGGCTCGAATTCGAGCTGGCCTCCGACGCCGGCTTCGAGACCCTCGTCCACCGGGCCGAGCGCATCACCCCGGGCACGACGGGACGCACGACATATCGCGTGCCGCAAACCCTCGCCCACGCCACCACCTATCACTGGCGCATGCGGGCGCTCGACGGCGCCAATACCGGGCCCCACTCGGCCCCTGCGAGTTTCCGGACGTCCGACCCGATCATCCTTGAACCGCCGACACCCATGTCCCCATCGGGTGCCGTATCCTCGACGCAGCTGACATTCGCCCTCCAGAACGGGCGCATTTCGGGCACGTCGGGCGTCACCTATCGCATCGAGATTGCCGACCGGCCCGACCCGTCGGCCGTGGTGGCCGTGCTGACGGTAGCGGCTCACGAGAGCGGCGTCACCACGCTGGCTGCCCCCATCACCGCCGCGTGGAACACCACCTACTACTGGCGGGCCTCGGCGACCGACGGCACGCGTACCACGCCGCACTCGGCGGTGCTGTCGTTCCGGACGCCTGCCCCACCAGCGCCGACACCGACGCCCACCCCGACGCCCACGCCGAGCCCCACGCCTGGGTATCGCACCCCGAACCCGGCGCCAGGCCAGCGGTTGCCGCTGCCCTCGTACGGCTGGACGGTCACGCAGCAGGTGGCGCAATCCTACCCGGCGGCCCTGCGCAACTCGTGTCAAAGCAGCGGAGGCACCTGGGAGTTCCTCGACCGCCTGGTCGACGCCCTGCGGGCCCGCGACTCGCGCTGGGGCTATAACGGAAAGCGCGGCAACGTGAACGACCCGTCGCACGACGTGGTCGACTACAACTGGGGCAGCCAGTCAGACGAGGGCACGACCGACGTCTACATCATCGACGTCATTGGTGGCCACTGCGGCGGGAACCCGGAGCCGGCCTGGATTGACCAGACTGCAGCCACCCGCACGGCCGGCAGCGTCGGGCGTTGGACGGGCCGTGGACGCTTCTAGCTGACCGTGCGCTCCACAGGGACCCAGGCCTCATGGGCGGGCAAGGCCACGCGTGACTGCGCAGCGCTGGAAGCACCGCGGTGGCATCGGATCGGAACCGCCTGGTCCAACGGCCACTCAGAAGCGAAGGCGGAGGCCAAGCCCGGCTTGCGGCCCACCGACGGTGGTGTCGACGGACCCGCCGGCGATCGACACGGTCGCCGTGGCTGAGGTATACCGGGCAAAGCCTCCCACGCCCACCGAGGCTCCGCCGATCTCCCTGACGCGATAGGTGCCGTCAACACCCAGATGGAAGCCCGTCGCCGACTTCTTCGAGGTCGCAATCACGGGGGCGACCTCCAGAGCAGAGAATGGGGCCCCCACTTCGCTGACCCGGATTTCACCGACCGTGTCCTGGCTGAGCCGGTACGACGAAGGGCCACCGTAGACATACACATCCAGCTTGTCGTTCACGGGCCACATGTAGCCCACGGAGATATGCACCGCAGCCTCGGTCCTCGAGAACGCCTCAAGGTCCCGAGTGAACGTACGGGCCTGGTTGAACAGCAGCGGGTGGGGCACCGTACCACTCAGCGTGGCATCTGCCGTCGCGTGCTGACGCGTGTAGGTGACGGAGACACCGATGTTGCCGCGCACCCGAGCGCCCACCGTCACATCGAACACCGGACCGGCGCCAAACGTGACCTCGCTGCTGGTCGTAGCCGACTGCCCGTAGATGGGGGTGCTACCGCTGGTCGCCAGCGATGCCTCCCCCCCCTCGAACCCGAAGTTGATGCCCCCGAACACCCGGTCGTTCCACGCCTGTTGAGCGAGGGCCGGGACGTAGAGCACCAGAACAAACAGGACGGCGGCGACGCCGTGTGCGAAGCGAATGGTCACAGAGGGCACTCCCTGCATGGAATCGACGATGGGGACGCCGCAGTGCGCGTCGGCATTACCGTGCCAAAAGTCTAGCACGGCGGTGCGGTCGTCCACGGCATGGGAGCATTGAGGAAACCCGCGAAAGTGCACTATCATCACACGACGATAGCTCCACGCTGGAGGTTTATGCGCCCTACCCCATCGCCGTCTGCTCTTGTCGCCTCGCTGCTGTCCCTGCTGGTAGTCGCGGCCTGCAACAGTTCCTCGTCCACCCCAACCGCGCCTACGGCCTCCTCGACCACGGCCGCGGCCGATGGGTCGACCCTCAAGGTGTCGGCGCCGTCGGGGCTGCTGCCTGCCAGCGGGAGCATGCTCGAATCGCGCAGACCCACCCTGCAGTGGTCAGAGGTCGCTGGCACCTACGTGCGTGCCAATGTGACCTACGAGCTGCAAGTGTTGCTGAATGGCGCGACAATCGCGGAGATCGCCGTGGCCGGCACGAGCTATGCTGCCGACAGTGACCTGACGCCGGATACAACCTACGCGTGGCGCGTGCGAGCGAGGCAAGACGCAGCCGTCGGCCCCTGGTCGGAGGCCGCGACATTCACCACCCCGAAGAGTTTTGCGCCTCGCTCGCTGAACCCGCTGCCGTTCGACCCACCCGCCGCCTGCGGGCCGCTGCCGAACCAACCCGGAGACCGCATCGCTTGTGTCCGGGCAGTCGCGGCCCTCTCGCCAGAGTGGGGAGCCTGCATGCGTGCGAGCAAGGTCGGCTGCTTCAAGTTCACCCGCCACATCGCGCAGGCGCTCGCCGCGGGTGACCCGCGCTGGGGCATGATCTCGAAGAACCCAGGCGACACCCAGTGCACCATGGAAACCTGTGGCGCGCTGCGCGGTGAAGGATACGGCGAGGATGTTGTCGCCTATCTCCCCGCGCACGATGACACCAACCGATGGATCGGATTTGACGTCGTCCTCGGTGCCGGCGGCAACTCCCCCGGGGTCAACTGGGGGCAGTTGTCGGCGATCCGTCCCGGCAACCGCTGGGTGCCCGTGCCCTTCTAGGGACGGCACACCGTTTCTCGACTTCGCACGGGCCGGGCAGTGCTGCCCGGCCCGTGCTGCGTACGGTCCGCGGGGCCTCGAAGCCGTTACAATGCTGGTCGCATGGCGACTCAGCCCGACACGTTCTACAAGAGCTTCTCGGAAAAACAGCTGACCTCGTACGGCAGCGAACGCCGCGGCCGGATCGAACGTCACCGCCTGGCACTGCTGCACCGCTTCGTCACTCCACGCGGACAGATGTTTGAAATCGGCCCGGGTCACGGGTCGCTGGCCGAGCAGGCTGTCGCGGCTGGCTGGGACTACACCGCCGTGGAGGCCAGTCCCATCCTCGTCGACGTGCTCAAGCGCAAGGGCCTGCGCGTCATCGAAGCCTGGACCCCGCCCATGCCCATGGCTGACGAGTCGGCCGATGTGGTGTACGCCGACCAGGTGCTGGAACACATGAGCGGCATCGACGCCGCCCGCGCCTTCACGTCCGAGGCCCTGCGCTGCCTGCGTCCGGGCGGACTCTTCTTCGTCGTGGTGCCCGATTACTTGAAGGAACGGACGTTTTTCTGGGACGTCGACTACACCCATAACTTCGTCACGACCGAACGCCGTGTCCGACAATTGTTCAATGACTCGGGATTCCAGACCTTGCACGTGGAGCGCAGCATCGGCGTCGCCACCGGCATCGGGCGGGATGCCCTCGCCGCATTGGCCCTGCTGGTCAATGTGCCCGGAGTCGATGCCCTGTCTCGCTACACCGGCACCGAAGAGTTCGTGTTCAAAGTTCGGAAGAACCTGTTTGAAACCCTGACCTTCGTGGCCCGGAAACCCCGGTCGTGACCTGGGCGTGATGGCGCGACTCCTGCGGCTCGCGATCACGCTCGGCGTGCTCGCGTGGTTCCTGCGCCGCATCGACCTGTCCGCCACGCTGGCGGCGGTCGCAGCGCTGCCACTCGCGTCGCTCTCGGCAATGGCGGGCCTGACCGCCGTCGACCGCGGGTTGATGGCGTGGCGATGGATCCTGCTCGTCCGGGCGACGGGCATCGAATTGTCGACCAAGTCAGGCCTCTGGATTTTTCTGGTCTCTTCCTTTCTGGGAACGGTCGCCCCGGCGGGCATCGGCGGGGATGTGGCGCGGGCGTGGGAAATCCGCCAGCGCACAGCGCGCGGCATCGATGCGGTTGCGGCCGGCGCCGTCGACCGTTGGCTGGGCCTCACCTCGGTCGCACTCCTCGGCGGGTATGGCCTCGCACGGTGGACGTGGACCATGGACCCCAGGATTACCGTGGCGATGGTCACGCTGGTGGTCCTCACGCTGGTCGGTGCGGTGGCCGGACTGTGGGCTGACCTCATCCTGCCCCGCGCGCTGCCAGCCCCCTGGCTCACTCACGCCCCCTGGCGACAGCTGCACCAGCTGGCCCTGTCGCTTGGGGCCTTCCGCCAGCAGTGGCGTATCGTCACAGAAGTGGCCGCGCTGTCGTTGGCCGTGCAAGTGCTCCGGGTGGTCCTTGCCTGGGTCATCGGCCGGGGACTCGGGATTCCCGTCGGTCTCGACTACTACCTGGTGATTATGCCGGTCGCCATTGTCCTGATCCTGCTGCCGATTTCCATCGGAGGGCTGGGCCCCGCACAAGGGGCTATTGTGTGGATGATGCAGCCGCTCGGAGTCGATGCCGGCCTGGCCTTCGCCATGGGCACCCTGTTCGTCCTGCTCGGCATCGCAGGCAATCTGCCAGGGGCGGTACTGTGGCTCAGGCAGAAATGACGCCGGCCGTGGCGCCGGGAGCTTCGCCCCTATAATCGGAGGCGCATGGCTTTTCTTTCCTCGCTATCCCGTGGAGTCCTGCATGAACTGAAGACGTTCCGCGGAGCCTTCTACCGCAAGATCGCCCGCGCGAAGGACGATGAGCAGGCGCTGGTGCGAGAGTTCCATCGGCTGTATTTCGACGCCTCGGCCTTCCATATGACGTGGCGCAACACGCAGTGGATGGGGCACGACATTCTGAAGTGCCCGCTCGACCTCTGGCTGTACCACGAGATTCTCTTCCGCCTCCGTCCGGCTGTTGTGATTGAAACCGGCACCGCGTTCGGCGGCAGCGCGCACTTCCTCGCCTCGATGATGGATCTGCTACAGCACGGACGCGTCATCACCATCGATGTGGAGGAACGTCCCGGCCGGTCGACGCACCCGCGAATCACCTACCTCACCGGCTCATCCGTCGCTCCAGACATCGTCAACCAGGTGCGGACCAGCGTGGGCAGCGACGCTCCGGTGATGGTGCTGCTCGACTCGGACCACCGGCGCGACCATGTGCTGGCCGAACTCGAAACGTATGCGCCCCTGGTGACGCGGGGCAGCTATCTGGTCGTGGAGGACACGAATCTCAATGGACACCCCGTCCTGCCCGATTACGGCCCCGGCCCCATGGAGGCGATGGAGACCTTTCTGGCCGGGCGTACCGACTTCGCCCACGACACCGCCATGGACAAGTTCTTCCTGACGTTCAACCCCCGGGGCTGGCTGAAGCGGGCCTGACACGCTGGACGTGCGCAGGCGAGTGGTTGCGTTCCCCGATGGAAACCCTGTAAAGTCGAAGGTTACATGGCTCAGGTCTACGCTGCGAAGTACCTCGCGAAGGCCGCGCTCAGCGCGCCGCGCGACTTTGTCAGGGCCGCCGTGGCCAACTACACCCCGCTCCACCCGACGGTGTTCATCTTCCACTGCACGTTTGTCTGCGACGCTCGCTGCGAGATGTGCAGCAACTGGACGCGCGGCAACCGCAAGGAGGACATGACCCTCGAGCAGATCGACCGGGCCTTCTCGTCCCCCCTCTGGAAAGACATCGAAAACGCCTCGCTGTCGGGCGGCGAGCCGACCACGCGCAACGACATGGTCGACATCTGCCGCGTGATGATCGACCGCTTCCCCAAGCTGCGCAAGCTGACGCTCAACACCACCGGCATCACGCACCACCGCGCCATTCCGATGCTGACGAAGGTCGTCGAGCTCTGCCACGAGCGCAACATCATCTTCTCGACCCGGGTGTCGATCGACGGCGTCAACGACATGCACGGCGAAGTGCGCAACGTCAAGAACGCCTTCGAGAAGGCGGGCAAGACCATCGCCGCCATGCAGGAGCTGCAGAAGACCTACCGGTTCAACTTCGGCATTTCGTCGACCATCTTCCAGAAGAACCTCGACGATGCCGAGAACATCCTGGCGTGGGCGCGCAAGGAGAAACTCGACATCGTCTTCAATATGGTGCGCTTCACCGACGCCATGCTGGGCAACGCCGACCTCGAGGGCAAGTATCGCCCCATGGGCGTCGAGGAGCAGCGCATGCGGAAGTTCTTCCTCGACCGCGTCCGCCAGGACCCGCTGCTCGACGGCCAGAACTACATCTACATGCACTACGCCGACATGATCGCCAACGGCTACCACCGGATGGCGCCCTGCCCGTTCCAGACGCAGGGCATCATGCTCAACCCGAACGGCGACCTGTTCTTCTGCGAAAACAGCGACATTGTCGGCAATGTCACGAAGGAAGACCCGGAAGCCATTTACTTCCGCGAAGCGTCGCAGGCCCATCGTCGCCACATCCGTGACGAGAAGTGCCCGACCTGCCTCAGCCCGTGCCAGATGAATGTGGCTGCGATCAAGCAGGTGGTGCCGTATGCGCGGTTCCTCGTCCGGGCGTCGCTCGAGAAGCGCCGGCCTGGCTCTCAGACGGCACTGCCGGTGCCGCCACCTCTCCCGTCTCCGTCAGCACCTGCGGCGGGAGCTGATCTCTAGCGCTGGCCATGCATCTGCGGGTCTGACTCCCGCCTACTTGCGGCAGAACGCCATCAGGTGCCAGCCCAGTGGCCGCACCCAGGCCGTCGGCAGCGCGTTGAATGCGCCGACAAAGCACGTGTTGAACACCAGCCCCTTCCACCCCTTGTGCAGGCGCGACTTCACGGGAAACCGCTCGGGCATAATCTGCACCTCGGCAAACGGCGTCAGCATCGCGCGATACTCGGCGATGGAGAACAGGCGCAGGCCCGGCGCGTCCTCGTGCTCGAGTGTAACTTTCATCACCTTCGACAGGGCATTGAGCCACGACACGCGGTTGTAGACCATGAAGATGGCCTGCCCGCCCGGCTTGAGCACGCGGTGCGCCTCGCGAATCAGTTGAGCCGGGTCTGAGGTGTACTGCACCACGCCGTGTGCGTAGACCACATCGAAGGTGTTGTCTGGAAATGGCAGCGCCTCACCATTGGCCGTGCGCAAGTCGACCGGCGTCAGACCGTGCGCTTTGAAGTTTTTCCGGGCCAGATCGATGGCCGTCTGTGACAGGTCGACGCCGGTGACCTGCGCACCACCGCGGGCGAAGCGCACCAGGTCGGTGCCGATGCCGCAGCCGATTTCCAGCACGGTCTTGCCGCCAAAGCCATGCGCAAAATCGACCAGCCGCGGCAGGTAGTGCAGCTTGTCGAATCGGTAGTCGTCCAGGTCGTCGAAGAACGCGCGGGTGCCGACCGGCGCGTCGGTCATTTCCAGATCGTGAATGCGCGTGTTCCAGTAGGCCGTAATCTCGGGGATCACAATTCCCTATCGTACAATGCGGCCGGTATGGTGCGCGACCTCACCCGACTGGCGGACACCCGCTGGGACCTGCTGGTCGTGGGCGCAGGCATCTACGGGTGCGCCGTTGCCTGCGATGCTGCCCGCCGCGGGCTGCAGGTGGCCCTCATCGACCGTGGCGACCTCGGCAGCGGGGCGTCGTTCCACAGCCTCAAGACCGTCCACGGCGGACTGCGCTCGCTGCAGTCGCTCAATCTGGTGCAGATGCGCCGGTTCATCCGCGAGCGCCGGGCCCTGGCGCGCACGGCTCCCCACCTGCTGCGGCCCCTGTCCTTCCTAGTCCCCACGGCCCGGGCCCCGCAGCGATCGGCCTGGGTCATGCGTCGGGCGCTCGCCCTCAACGATCTCATCGCCAACGACCGCAACGACGGCATCCGTGACACGTCCCTGCACCTGCCCCACGGTGACGTGCTCGACCGCGCGCAGGCCCTGCGGCACCTGACGGCTCTCGACCCCGACGGCATCACGGGCGCCGGGCGCTGGTGGGATTATCAGATGGTCTACGCCGAGCGCGTGCACCTGGCCCATGCCCTTACGGCGGCAGCCCACGGGGCCTGCATCGCCTCGTATGTGGCCGCCACTGGCCTGCTGCGCGACCACGAGGCCGTCTGCGGCATCACGGGCCACGACCGGCAGGGCGACCAGCGGTTCGACATCCGGGCCCGCCTCGTCATCAACACCACAGGAGCTTCGTCGGGCGAGGTGGCCCGCTGGGCACAAGCGACGGCCACCTCTGCGCCCGCCCCACTGCTCTCGCGTGCCATGAATCTCGTGCTCGACCTGCCGGCCGAGGTGCATGCCCAGGGCGGGCGTGTCGATGGACGCTTCCTGTTCCTCGTGCCCTGGGGCCTCTGGACGATGCTCGGCACGAGCCACGATGTGTCGCCAACCCGCGAGGGTATGCCTGTCGTCACCGGTGCCGACGTCGACCAGTTCATCGCGGACGGACGCCGGGCCTTCCCCCGAGCCGGTATCGCCCGCGACCGCGTGCGACTGGTGCACCGGGGACTGCTGCCGATGACCTCCGGCCAGGGCACGCAGGTCTCGCTCGTCAAGGAAAGCGCCGTGGTCGACCATGCCGACAGCGGAGCCCCTGGCCTCATCTCGGTGCACAGTGTGCGCTACACGACCGCCCGCCACACCGCCGAGGAGGCTGTGACACGCGCGTTCAAGGTGCTGGGCTATGACACGCCGCCGGCCTCGACGACCGACAGTGCGCCGCTCGTCGGTGGCGACATCGCCGACCTCGCCGCCCACGACGCTGCCGTTGCGCACGCCGCGGGACGGCTGCTCAGCGCCGAGCACGTCGCCCGCGTGTCGCGCGCCTACGGCACAGACGCGTTCGACGTCATCGCCCGGATGCAGCACACCCCTGCCCTCGCGCAGCCGCTGAGTGAGGCGTGCCCGGTGACCGGTGCCGAGGTGATGCACGCCGTGGAGTTTGAAGGCGCGGTCACGCTGGCCGACGCCCTCATCCGTCGCACATCAGCCGGCACGTCGGGCTGCCCCGATGACGCGGCCCTGTCGGCCGCAGCGGCGCTCGTGGGCGCGCATCAGGCGTGGCCAGTGGAACGTCAGCGGCGTGAGCAGGATGCCGTACGCGAGTTCTATCGGGTGACGTAGCGGCGCCGGCCGCCCCGACGATAATCGAGCGACGGTCTGGCTTCCCATCGCGCAGCACCGATCCTCAGGCGACAGCACGATAGCAGTCGGCCCCGATGCCTGCACGCAACAGCCGCCGCGCTACGACGGCAGGTGCGCCGTGCACCAGTGCTCGAGCACCATCAGCGGAAACAGCGTGTGCGCATGGTTCTCACGGCCGGCGACGTGCGCATCGACGAGCCGCGCCACCTCGGCAGGCTCGAACCACCCGCGCGCCGCGACGCGTTCGGGGGCGAGCAGTTCGCGCATCAGCGGCTGCAGGTCGCGGCGCAGCCAGTTCTTCATGGGAATGCTGAAGCCCTGCTTGCGCCGGGTCAGGATGGTCTCGGGCAGCAGGCCACGCATGGCCTGCTTCAGCACCCACTTGCGTTCGCCGTTCCTGATCTTCAGGTGCCCCGGCATCGAGAACGCCAGTTCCATCACGTCGGCGTCGAGGAACGGGGCCCGGGTTTCGAGAGAGGTCGCCATCGACATCCGGTCGACCTTCACGAGAATGTCATCAGGCAGATACACACAGAGGTCCGCATACAGCTGCCGGTTCAGCACATCGTCATCGGACCAGCGGGCCAGGGCCTCGTGTACCGGGGCATACACGTCGCTGCTCCGCAGCGCCTCGCGAAGCGCCGGTCGATACAGACGCGCGCGACTGGCCACCGTCTGATACGTCATCCAGCGATAGTGACCGAGTGCCGCCGGCGCCGATACCGCACCTGCGGAAAACCGCTTGAGGCTGTTGACCAGACCCTTCTTCTGCTCGGATGGCCGCAGCTGCGCCAGCACGGCATCGGCCAGGGGCAGCAGTGCAGGCCCCAGCCAGCCCAGCCGCGCCCAGGCGGCCTGAGCTTCGTAGGCATCGTAGCCGCCAAACAGCTCGTCGCCCCCGTCGCCGCTGAGGGCCACGGTCACCTGCTCGCGAGCTAGTGACGACACCATGTAGGTGGGAAACAGCGACACATCCGCGAACGGCTCGTCGAGGTGCCTCACCAGCCGATCGAACAGCGGACGAAGACCGGGCGTGACCGTGCGCTCGCGGTGATGCGTGCGAAAGGCCACGGCCACTTCCCTCGCAAACGCCAGCTCGTTATAGCTGCCATCGTCAAAGCCCATACTGAAGGTGTTGATGGGCTGGGCCGAGGACTGACTCATCAGCGCGACGAGGGCACTGGAATCGATGCCGCCCGAGAGAAAGGCCCCGAGGGGCACATCGGCCATCATCTGGCCGTCAACGGCGGCCGACAGTGTTGCGCGCAGGGCGTCGATGGCCTCGCGATCGGTAAACGTGCGCGGGGTCACCTGCGCCGCATCCCAGTAGCGCGTGACGGCGGTGCGCCCCTGCGACCACACCAGCACACTGGCCGGAGGCAGTTTCGAAATGCCCTGCAGGATCGTGCGCGGGGCGATCACATACTCGTAGGTCAGGAATTGATCGAGGGCCTCAATATCGATGCGGCGCTCGACATCGGGACACGACAGCAGGGCCTTCAGCTCCGAGGCAAACCGGATGGCTCCGGCCGTCTCGGTCCAGTAGAGCGGCTTCTCACCGGCGCGATCACGGGCAATGACGAGTTCGTGGCGTGAACTGTCCCACAACGCCAGGGCAAACATCCCGCGCACGCGGCGCAGCACATCGAGGCCCCAGGCCTCGTATCCGTGCACCAGGACTTCGATGTCAGACTGCGAACGGAACACGTGGCCGGCGGCCTGCAGCTCGTGCCGGAGACTGCGGTGATTGTAAATTTCTCCGTTGGCAACCAGATGCAGGGTGCCTCTTTCGTTGGAAAAGGGCTGCTGCCCGCCTGCCAAATCGACGATAGCGAGGCGGCGCATGGCGAGGCCGGCGGCCCCTACCACGATGTGTCCCTCGTCGTCTGGCCCCCGGTGCACCAGGGTGCGGACCATCCGGGTGAGCACGCCGATGTCGGCGGGATCAGATGACTCTCGATTGACGAATCCTGCAATCCCGCACATGCCGAATCACCCCTGGGGCGTGCGGCGGTCGCGCTGCACTTTCGCCGGAATGCCTGTCGCGATGGCGTAGTCGGGTACGGTGCCCACGACCACGGCGCCGGCGCCGATGATGGCATCGCGGCCGATCGCCGAGCCGTCCGTCACCACCACATGTGTGCCCAGCCACACGCCGTCGCCCACGTCGATGCCGCGCGCGGTGCGGCCCTGGTCAAGCACCGGGATGTCGATGCGGTCATACAGATGGTCGCCGCCCACGAGATATGTGTAGGCCGCCATCAGGATGCTCTTCCCCACCGTGACGCGCGAGGCCGAGAAGATTTCGCAGTTGAATCCGATGTTGGCGTGATCGCCAATGACGATGTCGCCATTCTTGCAGCTGAGGATGGTGTTGCGCCCGACAAACACGCGGTTGCCGATCGCGATGCCCCGGTTGTCTGTGCCCTTCGCATCGAGACAGCACTGGTCGTCGATGACCACGTTGTCGCCAATGTGAATCTTGTGGGGATGCCTGAGCGTGACGTGCTGGCCAAAGACCACGTTGCGACCGACACGCCCCAGCACCAGCGGATAGAGCTTCGATCGCAGCAGCAGACCCAGCGCCCCAGGCACCGTGCTGGCCAGCAGCATCACGAGTTCGAAGCGGATGAGCGGCCACCAGCCAGGCTGGCCGATCACCAGTTCGCGATATTTGTCGGCACTCGACCGGCGCTCGTTGAACAGCTCGCGCTGAATCACCGTGATGCGCGGGTCGTGCTGACGGGGCGCACCCGAGGCCATCAGCGTCCGTCCGTGGCGGTCGCCGTCACCGCATCGCGCACTTCGCGGATGACGTAGGTCGGCTTGTCCTGCGATTCGTAGTAGGTGCGCGCCAGCAACTCGGCCAGCAGGCCGAAGGTCACCAACTGCACACCGATGAAGAGCAGCATCACGCCCAGCAGCAGCAGCGGCCGGTCGCCAATCGACTGCCCAGCAAACAGGCGCACATACCCCAGCCAGCCCGTGATGCCCGCACCCAGCGCGAGGGCCACCAGCCCCAGCAGCCCGAAGATCTGCAGCGGGCGCGTCGAGTAGTTGAGCAGGAACTTCACCGTGGCCAGGTCGAGCACCACCCGCACCGCGCGGCCAAGGCCGTACTTGGACGTGCCGGCCTGCCGCGCCCGATGGTTCACCACCACTTCGTCGATCGACACACCGAGCTGACTGGCGATCGCCGGCAGGAAGCGGTGCATTTCGCCGTAGAGCCGCAAGGGCTTGATGACTTCGGCCCTGAATACCTTCAGCGAGCAGCCATAATCGTGCAGGGCAACGCCCGTGGCACGCGAGATGATGCTGTTGGCAATGATCGACGGCAGGCGACGGGTGATGAACGTGTCCTTCCGGTCCTTCCGCCATCCGCACACGATGTCGTGCCCCGCCTCGATGCGCACCACCATCCGGGGAATGTCGCGCGGATCGTTCTGCAGGTCGCCGTCAGAGAGCACGATAAGCCGCCCCCGGGCGTGCGCGATGCCGGCCGCAAACGCCGCCGTCTGGCCAAAGTTGCGCCGGAACCGGATCACCCGCAGCCGCGGGTCACTCGCCTGCGCGGCCGACAACTGCGCGAACGTATCGTCGCGGCTGCCATCGTCCACAATGACAAGTTCGTAGGGACGCGCGTAGGCCCCCAGCACCTCGGTGAGCTCATCGTAGAGCCGCCGGACGTTGGGCGATTCGTTGAAGACGGGGATTACGACAGAAAGCTCGGGCGTCATCGAGCGGACAATTCGGCGATTATATACCCGCGTGTTCTTTTCCGACCGACTATCCCGGGTGCTTGGCGGCCTCGCCGGCCTCGCCGGCCTGTTCAGCCTGCGCCACTATCTCGCGGCGCACCTCACCCTTGCACACTATGACGCCAAGGCGCATCTGGTCGTGGCCCGGCGTGTGCTCGACAGCCTAACGCCCGGCGCCGACCAGATTGGTGCCGTGTGGTTGCCCCTGCCGCACGTGCTGCAGGTGTTGCCCGTGCAGGTCGACTGGAACTATCGCACCGGGGCCACGGCCATTGCCGTCTCGCTCTTGTCGCTCGTGCTGTCCGCTGCCGCTGCGTCTGCCACGGTGCGCCATCTGACGGGCTCGATGACCGGCGCCATGGCGGCTGCGGTGCTCCTGGTGTGGAACGCCAACCTGCTCTACCTGCACGCCACGCCGATGACCGAGCCGCTGCTCTTTGCCACGGTGATGATGGCGGCGTGGCACCTGACCGTCTGGGCCACGGGCGACACCGGGGCACATCCCCGGGCAGCCGGGGCGTGGATGGTGGCGGCGTGCCTCACGCGGTATGAAGCCTGGCCGGTCACCGGGGCACTGGTGACCGCCGCCGTCTACGCACGCTGGCGCCGGGGCGACCCGCTCTCGCAGGCGCTGTGGTCGTTCGCATCGCTCGCGGCGTATCCCATCGGCACGGCCCTGCTCTTCGCCTGCTGGAGCCGCTACAGCATCGGCGAGTGGTTTGTGACTGGAGGCTTCTATGTGCCGGATGCCACCCTGCAGGGGCAGCCTGCGGTCGTGGCCCACAAGATCAGGGAAGGCACCGAGCAATTGTCGAGCGCGTGGTTCGTACAGGTGGCCCTGGTCAGCGCGGCATTGGTGGGGCTGACAGGCCTGCTCAGCCGTACACGCGCGGCCCTGCTGGTGCCGCTGGGACTTGCCGCGGCGGTGCTGCTGCCACTCTCGGCCTATCTGTCGGGGCATCCGTTCCGCATGCGCTACGAGCTGCCCCTCGTGGTGGCGGGTGCCGTGGTCACGGGGCTGGCCGTGGGTCTGCTCCGCTGGGCGGCACCTGTCGCAGCGACGATGCTCATCGCCGCCACCCTGTGGACCACGACCCCATTCGCGCCTGACGCGCCGATGGTGCGCGAGGCCCAGCTCGATCGCCCGAACGGTGAGGCCCGACGCACGGTGACCGCCTGTCTGGCGCGCGACTATCGCGGAGACATCATCTTTGCCAGCATGGGTTCACTGGCGCACTACATGCATGAGCTATCGCAGATCAGCCTGAGCATCCGCGACTTCCTGCACGAGGGCAATCATCCCATGTGGGACGATGCCATTGTGAATGGCGGGGCCCCGTATGCGGGCTGGATGCTCGTGGAAGAAGTGGCCGAGGGCGGCGACGTCATCGCCGCCCGCATGCGCGAGACGCCCGTCTTCGCTGCACGTTACACGCGCGTGTGCGAAGGCGGCAATGTGGCGCTTTACCGCCGCACCGAGGTGATGACGGCCAGCATCGCGTCGTGGAGGTGAGCGTTCGAGGCGAGGATGTGCCCTTCATCAGGCATCCAGGGGCCACCATCCATGCCGGTGACGCGGCCTCCGGCTTCTTCCACAATCAGCGCAGCGGCCATCGTGTCCCACGGATTCAGCGCCTCTTCCCAGAACGCATCCATGCGGCCAGCCGCCACCCAGCACAGGTCGACGGCGGCTGACCCGAAGCGGCGCACCGCGCGGGCGCGGCGCATGAAGGCGCCGAACAGCTCAAGGTAGCGCTCGGGGTCGTCATGCACGGCGTAGGGAAAGCCCGTGACGAGCATCGCATCGATCATCGTGTCGGTGTGCGACACGCGCAGCGGCTGGCCATTGAGCCAGGCACCGACGCCACGCTCGGCCGTGAACAGCTCCTGACGGTTGGCATCGAAGACCGCAGAGACCGCCGCCTGTCCGTCAATCTCGAGGGCCAGTGCCGCACAGAAAATCGGCACACCGTGGGCAAAATTGGTCGTGCCGTCGAGCGGGTCGAACACCCACCGATAGCGTGACGCCGAACGCTCGCCGCCCATCTCCTCGGCGAGGATATCGTGTCCGGGAAAGCGCGCCGACAGCATCGCGCGAATCTCCTGCTCGACCTGCACATCAACCTCGGTGACCAGATCGATGGCGCCCTTCTTGTCGATGCGCACCCCCGAGCGGAACTTCGACATGTGAATGTCACCGGCGCGAATGACAGCTTCGACCGCCGTCGCCAGGAATGCAGGATCGTGCATGACGCTCGCTTTCAGTGCACAGGCTTCTTGTAGAGCCTGACCAGAGTGCCGCCGCCGGGGCGGGGAGAAATGTCGACCTCGTCCATGTAGGCCCGCATGAACAGCAGCCCGCGGCCACTGCCCTTCATCAGGTTTTCGGGGGCCAGGGGATCGGCGATGGCCTCGGGATCAAATCCACTGCCTTCATCGCTGACCGTCACCGAGAGGCCCTCGGTCGCAGAGCCCCGCCACTCGACGGTCACCTGCCGCATGACGTCCTGACGGTTGCCGTGCCTGATGGCATTGATCACGGTTTCGCGGATGGCCACACCGACATCGTAGCGCTGGTCGTCGGTGAGACCGGCCTGACGGCCGACCGCGTCGCTCATCTCCTGCACGAGGTCAAGCAGGCGGAAGGTGCTGCCGAACTGCAGGCGCACCAGACACGGTGTGTCAGACACGATGCCTTGGTACTACGGAGCTTCACGCGGGGTCAAGTTGCTATAGTGTTCGCGTGCCTGTTGTGATTACCCCGGCCCGTACCGTGTGCGGCCGCATGACTGTCCCCGGTGACAAGTCGATTTCCCATCGCTACGCGATGCTCGCCGCCCTTGCAGACGGCGCATCGACGCTTACGAACTACGCACCCGGCGCCGACTGTCAATCGACACTCTCGTGCCTCGAGGCCCTCGGTGTGCAGGTCGAGCGCCCCGGCCCTGGCCGCGTCACCATCAGCGGGCGTGGCCTCGGCGGGCTGCGTGCCCCCACAGGGCCGGTCAACTGCGGCAATTCGGGCACGACCATGCGCCTCCTGTCAGGCCTGCTGGCGGCACACCCGTTCGTCACCACGTTGATCGGCGACGCCTCACTGACCGGCCGGCCCATGCGCCGCGTGATGGCGCCCCTCACCGAGATGGGCGCGCACATCGAGAGTGCCGAGGGAGGCCGGCCTCCACTGGTCGTGTCGGGAGGCGCTCTGCATCCGATTGCATTCGCGCCATCGACGCCCAGCGCCCAGGTCAAGAGCGCCGTGCTGCTAGCCGCCCTGCACACCGCAGGCACCACGACCGTCACCGAACCGGCCAGGACGCGCGACCATACCGAGCGCGCACTGGCGGCCTTCGGCGTCACGGTTGTCTGCGAGGACCACACCGTGCGCCTCACCGGTCCCCAGCGCCTCACCGCCCGTGCCCTGCAGGTACCCGGCGACCTCTCCTCAGCAGCCTTTCCCGCGGCGGCGGCCGCCGCGCTGCCTGGATCAGAGGTCACCATCGACGCCGTGGGCCTCAATTCCACGCGCACGGCACTGCTCAATGTGCTGCGCCGCTTCGGGGCCGAGGTCGAGATGCATGTCGACACACGTGTGGCCGGCGAACCGATGGGGCGAATCACGGTGCGGCACCAGCGCTACCAGCCGCTGACCATCACCCCGGCCGATGTGCCCGAACTCATCGACGAGTTGCCTGTGCTGGCCGCCATGGCCACCTTCGGCGGCGGCCTCACGGTCAGTGGCGCCGGCGAGTTGCGCGTGAAGGAGAGCGACCGCATTTCATCGCTGGTCGGAGGACTTCGCGCCCTCGGAGCCGATGCCACCGAGGCACCCGATGGCTTCACCATCAGCCCCTTGCGCCAGTTGACCGGCGGTCGCGTCGATGCGCACGGCGACCATCGGCTAGCGATGGCCTTTGCGATTGCAGGCCTCGGGGCCTCGGGGCCCACCACCATCGACGGAGCAGATATCGTCGCCGTCTCCTATCCGGGCTTCTTTGCCGATCTGGAACGGCTGCGCGCATGAAAGCTGACAAGATCTATCTGGTCGGCTTCATGGGAGCCGGCAAGTCGACCGTCGCGCGCGCGCTGGCCAAGCGCCTCGACTGGCGCGTGGAAGATATCGATGCCCAGATCGAGCAGCGCGAACGATCTGACATCTCAAGCATCTTCCGCACCAAGGGCGAGCCCTACTTTCGTGAGCTCGAACGTCAGTCGCTGCTCGATGCACGAGTTCTGCGAGGCACCGTCGTCGCCACCGGCGGAGGGACGTTTGTCGATGCCCGAAACCGCGACCTCATCCTGCAGGACGGCGTTGTGGTGTGGCTCGATGTGCCGTTCCGCACGGTGCTCGACCGGGTGCCCCTCGACGGACGACGTCCGCTCGCGGCCGACCGTGCCTCGCTCGAAGCCCTGTTCCAGCAGCGGCGCGCCTCGTATGCACTCGCGCACGTGCGCATCGACGCGTCGCGCGGCTCGGCTGAGACCCTCGCCGAACACATCCTCGACGCGCTGCCACGCTGATGCGATATCTCATCCTCAGCGACGTGCATGGCAATCTCGAGGCCCTGCACGCGGTGCTCGCGCACGCGAACGACGCGGGCTGGGACCATCTCCTGGTCCTGGGTGACCTCATCGGCTATGGGGCCGACCCCAACGCCGTGGTCGTCACCATCCGCGACATCGCGCCCAGAGCGATCGTCCGCGGCAATCATGACAAGGTGGGCGCCGGGCTCGAACCTGCCGCCGGTTTCAATCCCTCAGCCCGCGCCGCCATCACATGGACCAGACACTCGCTGACACCAGAGGTGATGGACTGGCTCAGCGCCCTTCCCATGGGGCCGCTCACCGTCGACGATGTTTGTGTGATTTGTCACGGTGCGCCGTTCGACGAAGACGAGTATCTGGAAGACAACCGCGACTTCCGGCGGGCCTCCACGCATGTCACCGCCCCCGTCTGTTTCTTCGGGCACACGCATGTGCCGGTGGCCTGGCAGGGCGCCAACGGCCAAACACGTCTGCTGTGGCCCAGCCGCGAGGCCGAGGCACAGGTAGTTGATGTCAGGACCGGCGGATGGCTGATCAATCCCGGTGCGGTGGGACAGCCCCGCGACGGCGACGCACGGGCATCGTATGCGATCTTCGACGCCGCACGGGGTGAGGTCACGCTCGCGCGCGTGCCCTACGACGTGCAGACGGCACAGGAGAAGATTCGGCGCGCCGGGCTGCCTGAACGGTTGGCCCTCCGTCTGGCGTTAGGCCAGTAGAAAGCCGTGGACGGGCCCGCGGCTTACGCCTGAGGACGGCTGCTTCGCTGCTCGCGTCGTCGCAGCTCGGCGGCGAAGGCATCCTGCGCGGCTCGCGACCCGAGTACCCATCCGACGACGATGCCGACCAGCAGGATGAAGGGGATGTAGATGAAGTGTGCGGCGGATGGCAGGCCAATGTCCACTTACGACCTCCGCCGCTCGAGTTCAGCCAAGTCGCGTTCCGCCTGCGACATGCGACGTCCCAGCGTCCACACGTAGCCGACCAGCACCACCCACACGAACCCGTAGGCGGCCCCTACCAGATTGATGGCAGGAATCTGCTCGCCTGGCGGGGCTTCGGCCACCGGTACAAACTCGTCAGCCGACGGCTGCGGCTGCGCGTTCGCCTCTCGCGGTCCGAACGCAAGCAGACCAAACAGCAACAGGGGCAGGGCGTGGCGGGTCATGCTTCCTCCTCCGACAGATACAGGGCTTCGATGCGGGCCCGCTGGCGGGCCAGACCGGCACGCATACTCATGAGCGCCAGGAACAGGAGCAGAAACGCCGTGAGGCAGAACCAGAGAGGCGCCCCCATTTCGACGGGCAGCGTCGGCACCACCGAGGTCTGCGGATGCAGCGTGCGCCATACGTTCACGGACACGAAGATGAACGGCACATTGACGAGGCCGAACAGCGCCATACCCGCCCCCAGCTTGTCAGACCCCGGCCCGCCGAAGCGGCGCAGAAGCAGATAGGCCACGAAGATCAGCCACAGAATGAGGCTCGACGTAAGCCGGGCGTCCCATACCCACCACAGACCCCAGGCCTTCCGCGCCCACAGCGGGCCTGTCACGAGCGTGATGATGCCGAACACCACGGCCATTTCCGCCGCAGCGACGGCCCAGTAGTCGGCCGACGGTGCGCGCCCGAAGAGGAACCGGGCACTGGCCACCCCCGCCACCAGAGCAGCAATCAGGAAGAGCCACGCCGATGGCATGTGGAAGTAGAAGATCTTCTGCACCAGCCCCATCGTCGACTCGTAGGGGGCGCCGTCGATGATCCACGGGGCCACAGCCAGCATGGCCCCGGCCAGCGCGAGTTGCAGTTGCTGAACTCTGGTCACGGTTGTCTGTGCCTCATTCCGGTCGCTCGTCAGTCGGTCATTACTGGCTCGAACGTCCACAGCGCCAGCGTCACGAACACCACATCGATGAACACCAGAAATGCCAGACAGAACCGCGCCAGCGGCTCATCCGGCGTGGCCTGAAACAGGGCGGCGGTGCCCCGCACTCCCATGATCATGACCGGAACGGTCATCGGATACAACAGAATCGGCAGCAGCACATCACGACTGCGTGCCCGCACCAGCATCGCCGCGAACAGGGTGCCCACCGCCGAGAATCCCACAGTGCCCGCCAGCAGCAGCCCGGCGAGAGACCACGGATAGCGAAGGATGGGTGCCTGGAACAGCAGACCGATGAGCGGGACGAGCACGGCCTCGATCAGCACCAGCAGCACCAGCATGCCAGCCAGCTTCCCGACATAGAGGGCCGGACGATCGGCCGGTGCCATGAGCAGCGCCCGCAGCGTTTCCGCCTGACGCTCGCGCTCGAAGGTGCGGCCCAGGGCCAGCGTGCCCGAGAACGCCAGCGCAATCCACAGGATGGCCGCCGCGACATCGTCGGCCGGTCGGCCCTCGCGCACGAGGCCAAACGCGAAAATGAGCACCACGGTCACCGAAAAGAACAGCGTGGTCGATACCACTTCAAAGCTGCGCGATTCGACGCGCAGGTCCTTCTGCACCACCAGCCAGGCGACGCGGAGGAACTGCCTCATGCCCCGTGCACCGTCGCGTGATAGCGGTCACGCAGCGTGCCCTGCGAGGCATCGACACCGAGCAACCGTCCCTGACGCAGGATGCACTCGCGAGTCAGCAGGCCGTCGACGGTGTCGAGGTCGTGTGTCGCCAGCACGGTCATCGTGCCAGCGCGCTGCACCTGGCGCAGCCGCTCGACCAGCGCCCGCGTCGAGGCCTGATCGAGCCCCGTGAATGGCTCGTCAAGCAGCAGAAGCCGTGGCTCGTGCAGCAGGGCGCGCTCCAGTGCGACGCGCTGACGCATGCCCCTGGAAAACCCCGCCACTGCGTCGTGGGCACGGTCGCCGAGACCGGTCCGTGCCAGGGCGGCCTTCGCTCGGGCCTCCGCATCAGCGAGGCCGTAGAGGTTCCCAAAGAACACCAGGTTTTCGAGAGCGCTCAGCTCCGGATACAGGAACAGGTCATGGCCCAGCATACCGATGCGCCCCCGGAGCGCTGCGCCTCCGCTGGCCGCCGTGAGGGTTCCATAGCGCACGTGCCCTTCAGAGGGTGCGAGCACCGTCGCGAGAATCGACAGCAGGGTCGATTTGCCCGCGCCGTTGGGACCCAGCAGGCCGATGATGTCACCGGCGTGGCAGGCCAGAGAGACCCGGTGCAGCGCCTTGCGCCGCCCATAGTGTCGCGACAGCTGTTCGACGGTCAGGGTGGTGAAGTCGGCGCTCACGCCGCAGCGCCCTGTCCCCCGCCCGGGGCGGCATCGAGCGACGCCATCACCCGCTCGAGTTCGGCGACGAGACGGGGCTCGCGTTCGGCATCCTTTGCGCGTGGTTGCCCGGCACGACGTCGCTGCTCAATCTCGACCAGGTCACGCAACAGGCGGGCCCGCTCCTGTTCGAGCGCCTCGCGCGCGGGTGCCGACGCCCCGCGGCTGGCGTAGACGCCGAATCCCAGGATGAGGACGACGGCCACACCCACGGCAATCGAGCGGGGCACGACGCTGTGTGCCGGCAGTCCTTCCAGCGTGACGGTGAGTGGTGTGCCGGCCGCGATGGCCGCACCACTGGCGAGAATGAAGCGCCGTCCGCCTTCCGCATCGATGGTTTCCGACCGCGGCAGTTGCGGCGAGACCAGGGTCACGGTGCCCACCTGCTCCACGGCCACAAACGGCTGCGGGTAGCGGATGGGCCACACCTGCGACCACTGCATCGTGGGCGTGTGGTCGGGCAGCGAGAACCCAATCTGCAGATTCGTGGTGCCGGGGACATACGGGCCGGTCACCCGCACCATCTCGCCCCGCAGCGTCGCCTGCGTGGTGGAACCCTCCATGAGGGTGGGACTCGACGCCCCCCGCGGCAACACGATGTCGATCGGCGTCCCAGGGTCCACCGGGCCTGCTGTGGCGTTCACGATTTCCAGCAGGTAGAAGACGGTCAGCACATCGTTCTGCCACTCCATCACGACGCGCGTCTGGCCACCGAACTCGACCTGACCGGCCGTCGCCGGGCGGCTGGCGGCCTCCTGCGCTTCGGCCTGCCTGCGCGCACGCGCTGCGGCGGCTCCGGCCACCAGAGCCACACGCAGTCCACCACGAGCCGGCAGTTGCAGCTCCTCTGAGACGATGAGCTCGTCGCCCACGGTCGTCGTGGCCACGACGGTCTGCCCGACGGGCAGATCGGCGAATTCAGCGCGCCCTTGGTCGTTCGTCACGCCTGTGCGGGTCTGGCCACCAACCGTGACCGACACCGTCTGGCCCGGCAGGTTGTTCCCCATGGTCTCGCGGACCACGCGCACCGACAGGGTCCCGGTGGCCAGCTCGGGTGCCGGCAGTGGCAGGCCCGACATCTGCGTGGCATCAGGCCCCTGGGCGGCGAGGCCCCCATCCATCAGCACCGCCGCCACCGCCACGCACGCCGCCAGGCGCACGAGGCGCCGCCTCATCCCTTCAGTGACGTGCCACATTGCTTGCAGAACCTCGCATCCTCATCGAACGGCGTCGCGCAGGACGGGCATGCCTTCACCGCCACAGCCGGCCGAGCGGCAGCGACGGCCGCGGCCACGTCCTCGGCGATGCGGTCCCGGTATCCGGCCGTGTGGTCAAGCTGCTGCATCAGGCCAACAGCGCGCTGCCGCAGGCGCCCGCCCATCTCGTCAAAATCAGCAGGGGAAATCTTCCCCATCGCATAATCGAACTCGAGTTCCTTGATCGACCGCAGCACGAGCGTCTTTTCCCGCTCGAGTGCGGCGCGCGTGCGGCCACCCGCCACGACCGGAGCCGTGGCCACCACGTGCGTCACCAGTGGCCCGATGGTGCGATAGGCGGCCAGTCCCACAAAGCTGGCCGCAATCACCGTCAGGCTGAGGATGATCACGTTGGCAATATGCTGCCCGGTGGCCACCACCACGACGGCGGTCGCGCTGAGCATGCCGCACAGCAGGAAGAACTGCCACGCCGGCAGTGACTGGTCAGTTGTCGGTTCGGGAACCTGCGGGCTCGACGCCATGAGTGACTCAGTCGAGATCGCGCAGCTCGTCGTCGAGCCGCGACTGCAGCTCGGGGGCCACGACCGTCGACGGGCCGCCGGCCACGGCGACCGCCGGACGCCGCGTCCACCGCACCGCAGCCATGCCCGCGCCGGCCAGCCCGAGCAGTCCGAGCGCGTATGGCAGCAGCCATGCGAGGCGACCCGAGCCGACATCGGGCGGTTCGCTCAGCAGCACGTGCCCCGACTCGCCGCGATGCACGTCGTCTTGCGAGTGCTCGGTCGGGGGCGTGACGTAGTGGGCCAGCACGGCCTTCTCATCGCGCCCCTCGTCCATCATCTGCGTGACTTCCTTCTTCACCAGCGCGCAGTGCCCGCAGGCACAGTCGCCGACCGGCAGCTTCGAGCAGCCGCCACACCAGCAGGCCAGCTTGCGGGTGACGTCTTTCACTTCCTTCGAGAAGATCTGCAGCTGTGACGCGGGACCGTCCACATGCTGCGCTTCAGCCACTGCGGGCGCCAGCAGCAGTGCCCCGGCCAGCAGCGACGCCGTCACCGCATCGGCGGGCATCCGCGCCGCCGCAAAGCTGAGCGCGCGCTCGGGCAGCAGCGCGATGCCGGTGCCGAGGGCCATGATGCCGAAGCCGACCCACAGCCAGTTGACGAGAGGATTCACATGCACTTCGACGCTGGCGGTCTGGTCGGCAAGCTCGAACGCCGGCATCACGATGTAGAGGTCTTCGGCAAACGATCGGCGGATGCCCACCTCGGTGGTGGGTTCTTCCTCGTGCTTGCGGTAATACCACTTGGCGGGATACATGCGGCCGAGGTCAGCGCCGTCGGTGTCCTTCACGCTGATGTGCGCGGTCACCATCTGCTTCTGCCCGTCGTCGGTCACGCGAATCGCATCCATGCGCAGCACATAGCGGCCGACCGTGGCTTCCTCACCCGGCTTGAGCAGCAGCTGCTCGTCGCGGCTGAATCCTTCGCCGGCAAATCCGAGGAACATCAGCACAATGCCGAGGTGCACGACATACCCGCCGTAGCGGCGCTTGTTGCGCCCGACCAGCCCGACCATCGCCGTGAACAGATCGGTGCCCGTCATACCGCGGCGCACGTTGGCCCCGCGGTAGAACTCCTGCGCGATGGTGCCAAACACCAGACCGCAGAGGGCAAAGCAGATACCTGAGCTCCACACGCGCACCCCCATCGCCACGAGGCCGCCAGACACGGCGAGGGCGAGGGCCACAGGGAACAGGAACTGCTGCAGCAGATTCTCGATGGTCGACTTGCGCCACGCCAGCAGCGGCCCGATGCCGGTGAGGGCCAGCAGCATGAGGCCGATGGGCGTCATCCACCGGTTGAAGAACGGCGGCCCGACCGTCAGGCGCTCGCCGTTGATCATTTCGGTGATGGTGGGAAACATCGTGGCGAACAGCACGAAGAATGCCGAGAACAGCAGAATCCAGTTATTGGCCAGGAAGGCCGCCTCGCGCGAGACCCACGAGTCGAGCTCGTGCCGCGCCTGCAGCAGCGGCAGGCGGTAAATGACCCATCCAAATGAGAAGAGGGCGACCACCGCCATGAACGACAGGAACAGCCGCGCCAGCGCCGGGTCATCGCCGAAGGCGTGCACCGACTGCACGACGCCCGACCGCGTCATGAACGTGCCGAAAATCGTCAGCAGGAACGTGATGATGACCAGTGTCACATTCCACACGCGCAGCATGCCGCGTCGCTCCTGCACCATCACCGAATGCAGGAACGCTGTCGCCGTGAACCATGGCAGCAGGCCCGCGTTCTCGACAGGGTCCCACCCCCAGAATCCGCCCCAGCCGAGCTCTTCGTAGGCCCAGATCATGCCGAGCGTCAGCCCGAATGACAGGAAGAACCACGAGAACATCGTCCAGCGTCGCACCGCCCGCAGCCACGAATCGTCGAGGTGACCCGTGATGAGGGCCGCCAGCCCGAACGCAAAGGGGATCGTCAGACCCACAAACCCCAGATACATCGTAGGCGGGTGGATGGCCATGTAGAAGTTCTGCAGGAGCGGATTGAGTCCCCGGCCATCGGTGGGGGTCTGCGTCAGATACGTCTCGAACGGATTGTTGTGGATGATCATCAGGAACAGGAAGAACATCTCCACTGCACTGATCACCGCCACCACGTAGGGCATGAGCTCGCGGTGCCGCTCGCGATTGACCCTGACGGCGACCGACCCGAAGAGCGACAGCAGGAACACCCAGAACATGACCGACCCGTCGAGACCGCCCCAGTACGAGGTGATTTTGTAAAAGAGCGGCTGGACGCTGTCCGAGTATCGCTGCACGTAGCGGATGGTGTAATCGCCCGCGACAAAGGCGTAGATGATGACGCCGCTCGCCACGGTCATGAGCGCGGCCACCAGATAGAACGCGCCGATGCCGCTCTCAATCAGGCGGCTGTTGCGCCGCCGCGCGCCGGCCACGGATGCCGCCGCTGCATACGCCGCGACCATGAAGGTGAACAACAGGAGGTAGGAACCGAGTGCAGCCATAGGAGGACCGTGCGACTGACGTCAGACAGATAAAAGACACGCGGGCGCCGGCGAGGCGGCGCCCGTCCGGACCGCCCCGGCGCCTACGAGGTGGGCGCGCCGGGTTTGGCTTCGTACTTCGAGGGGCACTTAGCCATCACCCCGTTCGGCGACACTGCAAAGCCATCAGACGACAGGGTGCCCTTCAGCACCACTTCCGCATCGTCCTTGAACGTGTCGGGCACGACGCCGGTGTAGGTCGCTTCGACAATATGACCGTTGCTGTGCACCTTAAACTTGTAGTCGAGGCTGTTCTTCCGCTTCAGAATCGAGTCCTGGACGATGTAGCCGTGCAGCTGCAGCTTCTTCCCGTACCAGTCGCCGGGCTGCGTCATTACTTCATCGACGTGTTTGTAGTATTCGGTGGCTTCACCCATGGTCGAATACAGCAGACCGCCGAAGGCCAGCGACAGCACCAGACCGGTCAGACCGACTTTGATGGTTTTGTGGGCCATATTCGTTGAACCGCCTTTACCTATAGAACTCAGAATATCCCAACACCCACCGGCATACCAGCGCCACGGGGAGCCCGACGATGGTGGTGTATGAACCGGCAATACCCTCGATGTGGCGAGCCATGGCCCCCTGAATCCCGTAGGCCCCTGCCTTGTCACGCCACTCGCCCGTCGCCAGATAGGCCGCGATGTCGTCGGCGGTCATGGGCTGCATGGTCACCAGCGCCCGTTCGACGGCGACCTGCGGCGGTGCCTGCGGGCCGAGCAGGGCCACCCCTGTCAGCACTTCGTGGACACGCCCCTGCAACTGCTGCAGCATCCGCCCAGCCTCGGCCGCGTCTGCCGGCTTTCCGAGAATTTTTCCATCAACGACCACCGTTGTGTCGGCGCCGAGCACCGGGCGCGTGTCCCCCGGGCGGGTGATGGCCACGACCCGGGCCTTCTCCTCGGCCAGTCGAGTGACATACGTGGCGGGAGGCTCTCCCGGCAGCGGCGCTTCGTCGATGGGCAGCGTGCAGACCTCAAACGGAATGCCGGCCGCTGTCAGCAACTGGGCACGACGCGGAGAGGCCGAGGCCAGAATCACCATCCTTACGATGCTATCCTCAGTCGATGGTTCCCGCCCACCGCGTGCTTCCGGGCCTGATTGCGTCGCTCGTCCGACCGGCGCCGCTCTGCGACGAAAAGGTGAGCTTTGCGTGGCGCACCTCCGTCGGCACGGCCATGGCGCGCGCCACCCGGGCGCGGCTGCGTCCGGATGGCCTTCTACAGGTGACAGCCGACACGCCTGCCTGGACGCGCGAGGTGGAACGATCGCTCGGACTCATCCGGTCGCGGCTCGAGGCGTTTCTCGGGCCCGACGTCATACAGCGTGTGGAGATTCATCATCATGACTGAAGCCGTCATCGTCAGTGCGGTGCGGGTGCCGACGGGTAAGTTCCTCGGCACCCTCAAGGACTTCACCGCCCCGCAGCTCGGGGCGATGGTCGTGCGCGAGGCCGTCAGCCGGGCCGGAGTCGACCCGTCCCTGGTGGACGAGTGCATCATGGGCAACGTCGTCTCGGGGGGCACCGGTCAGGCGCCCGCGCGGCAGGCCGCCCTGAACGGAGGCCTCAGCCCGCGCGTCGCGGCGCTCACCATCAACAAGGTCTGTGGGTCAGGGCTCAAAGCCGTCATGCTGGCCCATCAGGGCATCCAGACGGGCGATATCGACATCGCGGTAGCCGGCGGTATGGAATCAATGAGCAACGCACCCTACCTGCTGCCCCGCGTGCGCGAGGGCCTGCGGATGGGGAATGGCACCGTCGTCGATTCGATGATTCACGACGGCCTGTGGTGCGCCTTCGAGAACTGGCACATGGGCAACGCCGGCGAGACGGTCGCCCAGGCCTACTCGATCACGCGAGACGAACAGGACCAGTACGCGGCCGACAGTCACCGCAAGGCCGCTGCGGCCCAGGCCAGCGACGCCTTCGCCGCAGAGCTGCTGCCCGTACCGATTCCGCAGCGGAAGGGCGACCCGGTGCTGTTCGGCCACGATGAATCAGTCAGGCCTGACACCAGCGCCGAGTCGCTGCGGACCCTGAAGCCGGCGTTCCGGAAGGACGGCACGGTCACCGCCGGCAATGCCCCGCCCGTGAACGACGGCGCGGCGGCCCTTGTGGTGATGAACGCAAGCCGCGCCGGTGCGCTGGGCCTGACACCTCTGGCCCGCATCGTGGCCCAGGCCACCAGCGGCATCGAACCCAAGATGCTGCTCATGACACCGGTGGAAGCCACCCGGGCGGTGCTGCGAAAGGCCGGCTGGACGCTGAACGACGTCGACCTGCTCGAGCTGAATGAAGCCTTCGCAGTGCAGGCCGTCGCGGTGATGCGCGAGCTGGGTGTCGACCCTGCGCGGGTCAATGTAAATGGCGGCGCAGTGGCACTCGGTCACGCCATCGGGGCCTCGGGCGCGCGCATACTGACGACGCTCATCTACGCCCTCGGGAGGCGGGGAGGGCGACGGGGCGTGGCGACGCTGTGCCTCGGCGGCGGCAACGGCGTGGCCCTCGCCATCGAACGCCTCTAGCGATCAGTCTGGCGGGGCGGGCGTGTGTGCCACCACAGCAGACTCGCCACGCCCGGCCCCAGCAGGACGAGTTCCTTCACCACGGCCCGAAGATTCGACGGCCAGAAGTTCGGGTCGCGCATGTTCCGGCCGATCGAATCGAAGACATAGAGGTGGCCAAAGTAATACTCGTGCGACCACGGCCATAGCGCCACCACCCCCAGCGGCGGCCCGTCGTCTGAGCCCAGCCAGTCAAGGAGCGGATGCGTGGCCCACGCCACCGTGACGGCCACCGCCCAGCGCCACTGCCGGGTAGCCGCCCAGGCGGTCGCGCCAGCCAGCAGTGAGGCGCCGACGCTGTGCGTTTCCATGCTGTGCCGGTTCCACAGGAAATCGATGTCAGGGGCAGCGGCGGCCACCATGCACGCCAGCACGATCGGGGCTATCAGCGGCGCGGCCCTGCGCGGCCGATGTCCGAGCGCGAGCAGGCCCACCGTGATTCCACCGAGCGCATGACCGAGGGGGCTGGGCATAGAGGCACTGCCACAATAGGCAATTCCTGCGATTTCCCGCAAATGCGCGGGCGCCGAAATAGCGTCGTTGTCACAGGGCGAAAGTTGGGGGATACCTGCAACTCGTTGATTCCGCATTGCTACCGTGGCAGCGCGTGACCTATTTTCGCTTGACTTTCGCTTGGCGCGTTTCTAGGATGGGGTCTGCTTCGAAAGGACATCTTCCGACATGGCAATCGACGAACGACAGGAACGGGTCAAGGCCCTTGACGTGGCCGTGGGCCAGATTGAAAAGCAGTTTGGCAAGGGCGCCATCATGCGCCTGGGCCAGCGCAACACCATCGCTCCTGTCGAGGCTATCTCGACCGGCGCCATCAGCATCGACTATGCGCTGGGCATCGGCGGGCTGCCCCGCGGCCGTGTGGTCGAGGTGTTCGGGCCCGAATCGTCGGGCAAGACCACGCTGGCCCTGCAGGTAATTGCCGAGGCGCAGAAGGCCGGCGGGCTGGCGGCGTTTGTCGACGCCGAGCATGCACTCGACGCCGAATATGCACGCAAGCTGGGGGTCGACATCGACAACCTGCTGGTGTCGCAGCCCGACAACGGCGAACAGGCGCTTGAAATCGTCGAGGTGCTGATCCGCTCGGGTAGTGTCGACGTCGTGGTGGTCGACTCGGTGGCCGCGCTCGTGCCCCGGGCGGAAATCGAAGGCGAAATGGGCGAGGCGCAAATGGGCCTGCAGGCGCGCCTCATGTCGCAGGCCCTGCGAAAGCTCACCGGCGCCATCTCCAAGTCGAAGACCGTGCTTATCTTCATCAACCAGCTGCGCGAAAAGATCGGCGTCATGTTCGGCAACCCCGAAACGACGACAGGCGGCCGTGCGCTCAAGTTCTATGCCTCGGTCCGCATCGACATCCGTCGCATCGGCGCAATCAAGGATGGCGAAAATGTCATCGGCGGACGCACGCGCGTCAAGGTGGTCAAGAACAAGATGGCGCCGCCGTTCCGCGAAGCCGAATTCGACATCGTCTATGGCGAAGGCGTCTCGCGCGAAGGCGACCTGCTCGACCTCGCGGTCGAGAAGAAGATTGTCGAAAAGAGTGGTGCATGGTTCTCGTACGGCGGCGAGCGCCTCGGCCAGGGGCGCGAGAACGTCAAGGGCTTCCTGCGCGAGCACACCGACATTCGCGATGCGATCGACGTGAAGGTCAGGCGCGAGCTCGGCATGCTTCGCGAGGGCGACGCGGCCGGCGCATAGCGTAGGTGCCGTTCGGCCCCCGGTGCCTGAGGCGCCGGGGGCTCTTGGGCCCGTGCTATACTCCGGGGTCTCACCGAGCGGCCAGGTAGCTCAGTTGGTAGAGCACGTGACTGAAAATCACGGTGTCGGGGGTTCGATTCCCTCCCTGGCCACCACGCTAAATTATTGTAATCAAGTAATTTACAGGCAGTTTACGGGGTCGCCAACATCAAGGGGTCTTTCAGGGGTCACACTGGGGTCACAAACCCTCCCCCAGCCCACGCCTCGACGGAGCAGCCTGTAGCCTGAGAGGCTCGTCAAACACCACACAAATCCTCGCCCGGCGGCCGCGTCACCGACCCGGCCAGAGGCTCCGCCGTAGGTTCGGAGCCCCGTGGAAGGGGTCGCATCAGTGACGCGCACGCGCCGCCGGGATCATCGGGTGCCGGCAGATGGGAGCATGACCACCGCCGGCCGGCCTGGCGTGACAAGCCGCGCGGACGTTACGTCCGAACGCCGGTCAGCACCTGGCACGCCTTGCTCTGGAGCAGCGCAAAGTCATACCGCACGCGCGTAATGACCTGCACCTGATCCGTCGACCCGTAGGAATATGGGTCGAACAGCACGCCGACGTCGGCTCGGCGGCCGATGACCACCTGGTCCGCATCCACGGCCACGATGTACGAGCAATCCGTGCTCGAGCCCGGGGTTTCCGTGATGCTGATCTGCGAGCTCGTCAGCACGGGCACGCCGAACAGCGACCGCACCGCGGCCGCCGTGCCCACCATAAATGCAGCGAGCTGGGGTGACCGTGACGAATCGATTTCTCCCGAGCCGCTGCGACGCTGATGGGTGAGCTGATCTGCGCTGGCCAAGTCGGCTCTGGGTCTGAGAACTGGGTCTGAGAACAGGCCTTCCGTTCACCGGGAGGCCGCTAATACGGCCTATCGTCCGAACGATGGGATGATTTCTTGAGTCGTTCATGGTTACTACACCTTTCGGAGAGACATGCGCTTGATCCGATCGCGTGGACATGTTCCGAAAGGTGGATACGATGTCCCGAATGGCAGATCGATCAAGTGGCCGGCGTCCGCGTCGGCAATTCTCTGAGGAGTTCAAGGACGGCGCCGTCCGGCTGGTCCTGGACCAAGGCAAGACGGTGGGTGCCGTGGCGCGTGAGCTCGACCTGACGGCCTCCGCGCTGGCGTTGTGGGTCCGACAGGCACAGGCCGAGCGGACCAAGGGCACGAGCGGGCTGATGCGGGAGGAGCGCGAGGAGTTGGCGCGCTTGCGCAAGGAGAATCGCGAGTTGCGCATGGAGCGCGACATCCTAAAAAAAGCCTCCGCCCTCTTCGCCAAATACCCGCAGTGATCTTCGCCACAATCGACGCGGAGAGGGCCCACTATCCCGTGCACACGCTCTGTCGGACGCTGGGCGTGTCGCCCAGCGGGTTTTATGCGTCGCGGACCCGGCCAGAGTCCCGGCGTGCGCACGAAGACCGTCGGCTCAACGTGCTGCGGCACGCCTCGTGTACGGGCGGGCGCGAGTATTACGGCAGTCCCCGCATTCACGATGACTTCATCGAGTGGGGCGAGCGTGTGAGTCGGAAGCGGATCATTCGACTCAAACAGGAAGAAGGTCTCATCGCCCGGGTGGTCAAGCGGTACAAGGTCACCACCGACAGCGATCACGACCAACCGATCGCCGATAACGTCCTGCGGCAGGACTTCACCGCCCAGGCCCCCAATCAGCGCTGGGTCGGCGACACGACCGAGCTGCGCATCGGCGACCAGGGCAAAGCGTACCTGGCGGCGATCATCGATTTGTATTCACGGTTTGTCGTCGGCTGGGCGATCAGCGCGGTCAACGATCGTCATCTCACCATCAACGCACTCGAGATGGCGCTGAAGCGGCGGTGCCCGGACGCCGGCTTACTCCACCACTCCGACCGCGGTTCGACGTACGCCAGCGAGGACTATCGCGAGGTCTTGGCGACGCACGGCATCACCTGCAGCATGAGCCGCCGAGGCAATTGCTATGACAACGCCGTCATGGACGCGTTCTTCTCGATGGTCAAGAGCGAACTCGGCGAGTGGTTCGACAGCTACGGCGATGCCAAGGCCGAGTTGTTTGACTACCTCGAAGTGTTCTGTAACCAACGGCGTCGGCATTCCTCCGCAGGGCGGATGAGTCCGGCGGCGTACGAACGAAAGATGACTTACGCAGCGAAACTAAACCGTCCACCAGATCGGATCAACCGCAGGATGTGGCTACATGTGGCTATGATTGAGCCATGGAAACCAGCGTGCGGGACTTGAAAGGCAGGATGACGTCAGACTCAGGCATCAATCGTCGGACACTCTTGCGAGGTATCGGTGTGGGTTTCGTCGGATGGGGAGGACGTGACGTTGTGATGACGGGTACGGCGCCAACACTTGTTGAAGCGTTCTACGAGCGGATCTGGAATCAGGGCGACCTCAACGCCGCCGGCGAATTGCTCGCGGTCGACTTCAAGTTCCGAGGCTCTCTGGGCGCCGAGCTCCGGGGTATCCCTTCCTTCCTCGAGTACGTCCGCTCGGTGCGCGAGCCCCTCGCCGGATATCGCTGCGACATTCTGGAGTCTGTCGCCGAGGGTGACCGGGCCTTCGCGAAGATGCAGTTTGGTGGTCGGCATGTCGGCGTGTTCCGCGGATACCAGCCCACCGGCAAGTCGGTGCAGTGGCTCGGTGCTGCGCTGTTTCGGTTCGAGGCGGGTCGGATCGCTGACTTGTGGGTGCTCGGTGACCTGGCGAGCCTCGAGGCCATGCTGAAGGCCAACGCGCCGGTCCGCTAGCGGCGGTGAGGTTGGCCCCGGGACCCGTGCATCGCGCCTGGCCTTCGCGTGGCTCGAGCGTTGGTCTTCGGTGCCTGCGGATTCAGCGTCGTGGTCACTGGCGCATCCTGCACCGTTGCTGCCAGCGACGGGGGGCGGGGCAGAGATTGCGGGGAGACGCGCGTTCGAGCAGGCTCTGCGCAAACCACTGGTCGAGCGTCTGCCACTATCGGCTGGAAGACCGGTGCCGCCAGCACTCCGTCGGCCTGTGCCCGTGCATGGGCACGCCTCTCATCAGGAATCGCGAGCAGGCTGGGCGCGGCGAACGGGTCAGGGGACGCGGCACGAGCATTCCACCTGGCGCCGATAGGTCGAGAAGACGTCCGGCAAGTCATCGAGGGAAAACGGCAGGTCGTCCGGGGCGATGAGCGTGGTCTCATCGTGCACAACCAGCGAGACATCCGCTCCTTCGAGTGCACGCGCGAACGGAGGTACCGGGGACGCACGCGGCTCCACGCGACCAGCGGCGACAATGACTGCAGCGCCGCCGCGCCACGCAATCACCTCGTCCCCGACATCGCGTGCCACCACGCACATGGTCCGCGCCCGCGCGCCGCTGTCAGAATTCAGGCGCCAGAGAGACGTTCCCTTCCCCTAGCGCTCGGAGGCCGCCAGCTTCCGACGCTCGTCCAGCAGGTAGCCCCGCAACTGCGCGACGGCGGGCTTGTCGAGTTCGGCAAAGCGCGGCATGCCACGCTCGACCATCGACCCATCCAGAATCCGCTCGAGTCCGTTGAGCACCGCGGGCGTCGACCGTCGCAGGTCAGGCAGCACGGTGGCCCCCCCATGGCAGCGCGCACAGTAGGTGCTGTAGATCTTCCCGCCTGCGGCAATGTCGGCCGCCGACGCGGCGTTCGGCAACGCGGTGACGCGCCGCGGCAGTTTCGGCAGCGGCGGGGTCGCATTGCCACCGATGGCGTAGGTCAGCAGCCGTCCCACACTGCGGAACTTCTTCGGAAACGCACCGCCCCAGCCCGCCATCACCGACACATACTGCTGACCATCGATTTCGTACGTGATGGGCGGGGCCACGATCCCGGTGCCCACATAGGCCGACCACAGCTTCTCGCCCGTGGTCGCGTTGTAGGCGATGAAGTCACCCGCCGCCGTTCCCTGGAATACGAGGTTGCCGGCCGTGGCCAGCGTGCCGCCGTTCCAGTAGTTGCCGTACTCGGCGGTCCAGCGCGGCTTGCGCGCCACCGGGTCCCACGCCAGCAGACGCCCCTTCGAGGGAATGTCATAGCCCTCAACGGCACGACCGGCCGCAGCCAGCGCCAGGTTGTATTCGCCCGGCCTGAACGAAAAGCTCTTGGGCTGCTCGTAGTAGCGCCCGTTGTCCTGCGCCGGAATGTAGACCAGGCCGGTCGTGGGGCTGTAGGACATCGCCTGCCAGTTGTGACCTCCCAGCGGTCCGGGCCTGATGTAGGTGCCCTTGTCCTTGTACGCGGCACCGGGCACTTCCACGGGGCGCCCCGTCTTCAGATCGACGTGCGTCGCCCAGTTCACCTCGACATACGGGTCTGCCGCCAGCAGCTCGCCAGTCTCCCGGTCGAGCACATAGAAGAACCCGTTCTTCGGGGCCTGCATGATCACCTTGCGGGTGCGCCCCTGCCAGGCCAGATCGGCCAGCATCATCGGCTGCACCGAGGTGTAGTCCCACGTGTCGGCCGGCGTGGTCTGGTAGTGCCACACCAGGTCCCCGTTGTCGGGATTAATCGCGAGAATCGAACACAGATACAGGTTGTCGCCGCCGCCCGGGCTGCGGACATGGCGGTTCCAGGGCGACCCGTTGCCGGTGCCGACATACAGCAGGTTGAGTTCGGGGTCGTAGACGATCGAGTCCCAGACCGTGCCGCCGCCGCCCACCTTCCACCAGGTGTCGCCGGTCCAGGTGGGCAGGGCCTTGTCGAGCGCCCTGTTCTCCTGCGGCTTCGAGGGGTCGCCGGGCACGGTATAGAAGCGCCAGGCCAGCTGTCCGGTCTCCGCGTCATAGGCCGAGACATATCCGCGGGCGCCGTATTCGGCACCGCCGTTGCCGATGATGACTTTGCCGCGCGCGATGCGCGGGGCACCGGTAATCGTCAGGGGCTGCGTCTGATCGACGGTCACCGCCGACCAGGCCGGTCTGCCGGTCTTCGCATCGAGCGCCACAAGTCGCCCGTCGAGCACGCCCACGTAGACTTTGTCCTTGTAGAACGCCGCCCCGCGGTTGACGACGTCGCAGCAGGCGAGGTTGTCGTACTTGCGGTGCACCTCGGGGTCGTACTTCCAGAGTTGCTGGCCCGTGCGGGCATCGACGGCATAGGTCACGCTCCACGAGCCAGTCGTGTACATCACACCGTCGACGACGAGCGGCGTGGCCTCGAGGCCGCGGTCCGTGGCCGTGTCCATCTGCCAGGCGAGACCGAGCTGTGCCACATTCCGATCGGAAATCTGATCGAGCGGGCTGAACCGCTGCTCGTAATAGTCCCGACCATACGACAGCCAGTCACCCGCGCGCGCCTCCGGGGCGCGCAACGCGGCGTCATCGATCGGTCCCGGTCTCTGCTGGGCCGCACCCAGCACCATCCACGATGCCACCAGAATCAGACCAGCGACGGGCACTCGGAACATATGCGCTCCTTTTCAGACCGACTGCAGTATAGCCCCGGTGACCGGGGCACCGATATCGGCACATTGCGCCGCAGCAGCGCCGGCACTACGATTCCCGCCATGCGCATCCAGACCGGGCTCGCCACCCTGCTTGTCTCCGCGGCACTGCTTCCCGCGGTGGTGCAATCGCAGACGGCTCCCCAGCCGTCGCAGGCGCCCGCAGCGGCGCGCCCGTCGACGGCCACCGGCGAATGGCCCACCTACGGAGGCGACCTGGCCAGCACCAAGTACTCGCCCCTGTCGCAGATCAATGCTGGAAACTTCGGCGCCTTGCGCGTCGCGTGGCGCACCCGGACACCGGACGCCATGCTCAGTCTCACGCGGCCCGACGGGTCCGAGTGGACGGCCGACTCATCGCTCATCTTCGCGGAACTGAGCCGGCTCGATCCTGCGCGCTGGCGTGACAACCAGCCGCCGCTCGTGCAGAACTACAAGGCCACACCGCTGATGGTCGGGGGTCGGCTGTTTGTGAATTCTCCCTCGTCTGTGGGGGCGGCCTACGATGCACGAACCGGCGCACCGCTGTGGACGTACAACCCCAAAAGTTACGAGGCCGGCACGACGACGATGAGCCTGCGCTGGGTGCAGCGTGGTGTGGCCTACTGGCGCAACGGCGCCGACGAACGCATCTACTGGGGCACGGGCGACGGCTATCTCGTCGCTGTCGACGCGCGGACGGGTCGGCCAATCGACGGCTTCGGTCAGGGTGGCCGGGTCGATCTGATGGAGGGGTTGCCGGGTGCCAGGCGCGGCGCACGCGACTATCTGAATGCCCTCACCTATTCGGTGCAATCGCCTCCCCTCGTGGTCGGTGACCTGGTCATCACGCCCGCCTCAATCTCGTCGCTCATCAAGGACAAGGAACAGATTCCCGGCTACATCCGCGCCTTCGACGCGCGCACCGGCGCGGTCCGCTGGACGTATCGCCCCATTCCCGGCCCGGGTGAGTTCGGCGCCGACACGTGGCGCGACGGGTCGAATGCCTACGCCGGCAAGGTCACGGTGTGGACGATGATGAGTGCCGACGAGGACCTCGGCCTGGTCTACCTGCCGACGAACACCACTGCCCCGGACTTCTACGGCGGGCATCGGCGTGGCGACAACCTGTTCGCCGAAAGTCTCATCGCCGTCGACCTCACGACGGGCCGACGGGTGTGGCACTTCCAGATGGTGCACCACGGGCTGTGGGATTACGACAACCCGGCGGCTCCTAACCTGATCGATGTCACGGTGGGCGGCCGTCAGGTGCGGGCCGTGGCGCAGGTCACCAAGCAGGGCTTTGTCTACGCGTTCGACCGGGCGACGGGCACACCCCTGTGGCCCATGGAAGAGCGTCCGGTGCCCCCGTCCGATGTCCCGGGGGAGGAGGCGGCACGCACGCAGCCTTTTCCCACGCGCCCCGCACCATTCGAAGCGCAGGGGGTGACGGTCGCCGATCTCGCCGACTTCACACCGGAGATCAGGGCCATGGCCGAAAAGGCCGTGGAAGGCTTCCGCCTCGGGCCGCTGTTCACACCACCCTCTACTGAGGGCACCCTCATGCGTCCCGGCACGACGGGCGGTGCGAACTGGTCGGGGGCCTCGGTTGATCCGGCCACCGGCCTGCTCTACATCCCGTCACGGAACGCCTTCGCGGTCAACCGCGTGGTCCCCGCCGATCCGGCCCTGAACGGCAATCTGCTGTACATGCAGGTACCTGGGCGCTCTCCGCAGATGCCGGACGGGCTGCCGCTGTTCAAGCCGCCGTACTCGCGCATGACCGCCATTAACATGCACACCGGTGACCACGCCTGGATGGTGCCCACCGGCGCAGGTGATCGCATCCGCACACTGCCGCGCCTCAAGCCGCTGAACCTGCCGCCGGTCGGAGGCGACATCACCCTGGCCGGGCCGCTGCTCACCCGGACGCTGCTCATCTATCCACTGACGACCGGGGGCACAGAGGGGGGGCCTCGCCTCGTGGCCTATGACAAGGCCACCGGCGCCGAACGGGCATCGGTCGACCTGCCGGGTCCGGCCGCCGGCACGCCGATGACCTACTTGGTCGACGGGAAGCAATACATCGCTATCACGGTGCAGGGCCCGACGCCGCGCACGCTGCCGGAACTGGTGGTGTTCACCCTGCCGTAATCGGGCGCGAACGGCACCGCGGGCCCGCGCGTCCTTTACGCGCGTCCTTTACGCGCGCTGGCTCGACTGCTGCCGCCGATCGTCCAGATAGGCACGGCCCTGTTCCATCAGCGTGGCAAACGCCGATTCGTCCCGGGCCAGCACCGCGCGCCTGACGGCTTCCACCGCCTGCGACAGCGCCTCGAGCGATTCGGCACCGTAATCATTGAGCGCCTGAATCTCGAAATACAGCTGCGGGCTTTCCTGCGCCACGCGCGAAGCCACATCCAGCTGCGAGTCGAACGTCGTGCTCGACATGCGCGCCAGTCGGGGTGCGGCTTCTCCACTGCCTGCCAGGGCCGTGAAGAACGCGATGTTCAGCGCGTGCGACAGTCCCAGCACATACGCGATGAGCCGATCATGATCATCCAGCGTCATCGTCACCTGCTCGGCCATCGTCGGGGCGAAGAGCGCCCGCGCGGTGTCGAGGGCTTCGGCGTGTCCGAGGTCAATGAAGATCACGTGACGCCCCGAGAGCAGTTCGGTGTCAGGCCCGAACATCGGATGCACCGACGTCACGCGGCAGCCATGCGATTTCAGCGCCATCAGCCCCGATCGCAATGGGGACTTGAGCGAGCCCACATCAAACACGACGCCCGCCGGACGTCGCAGCGCCAGGGCGCGCAGAATGCCGTCAGTCGCCCCGAGCGGTGTGGCGACGATGATGAGATCGTGCGAGAGTGGTGCGTCGGCCCAGGGGCCGATATCCGTGGCGCCCGGCCGTGTGCCCGCCGGGTCACTGGTGTCGACGGCGAATCCCTGCGAGATGAGGAAGTCGGTGAACCAGCCGCCGATCTTTCCAGCGCCACCGATCACCAGCGCACGCCGGCCCGACCCGGTGCCCTGAGCGGCCACCGAGGCCTGTTCCTGGGTGGTGAGCGAGCTTCTGATGAGGAGGCGCATCAAGGCTTCGGCCACCGGGGGCGCGACGCCGCGGGCCTCGGCTTCGCGCCGCGCCCCGAGGATGACCTCGCGCTCACGGGCATAGTCTCGGGTGGGTTGACCGGTGCGCTGCTTGACCCGCGCGATGTCACGGCTCGCCTGCTGCCGCTCGGCAATGAGAGCGATGAGCTGCTGGTCGATGGCGTCAAGCTGGCGTCGGAGGTCGTCGAGCGTGCTCATGGGGCTGGTAACGGAGTGACGCGCCCAGACAGGGGCCGTCTCGCGCCGATCATACGCGGCAGGATGGTCGGTCACACCCTCGGCTAAGATTGAAGGCACCCGCCCGGGCCCATGCCGACACTTCTCTCCTGGGGACGCCATCCGCAGACCCCGCAGACCCCGACGCCCTGTCACTGGCCCGATGACCTCAGTCGCGGGCTGGCGGATCTGCAGCGGCAGGGACGCACCACACTGGCCTACGGCGCGGGGCTGTCGTACGGAGACAGCGGACTGGCAGCGAGCGACCACGTGCTGCACACGATCGGGCTCGACCGCTTCATCGCGGCCGACTGGCAGACAGGGCGAGTGACTGCCCAGGCCGGCGTTACCTTCGAGCAGATGCTGTCGGTGTCCATTCCCCGCGGCTGGTATCTGCCTGTGAGTCCCGGCACAAAGTACGTCACGCTGGGCGGAGCCATTGCCAACGATGTGCATGGGAAGAACCATCACCGGCATGGCACCCTCGGCCGGCACATCGTCCGGCTGGGATTGCGGCGTTCCGATCGGGCGCCGCTGGTCTGCTCAGCCACGGATGAGACCGCACTGTTTCGGGCCACCATCGGCGGCCTCGGACTGACGGGGCTCATCGAGTGGGCCGAGGTCAAGCTCATGCCCATTCGTTCGAGCCGCATCCGCAGCGTGACGCAGCGGTTCGACACGCTCGACGAGTTCTTTGCGCTGTCAGCCACACTCGACCTGCAGCACGAATTCTGTGTGTCGTGGATCGACTGCGGGGCGGCCGGCCGTTCACTGGGCCGCGGCGTCTACATGGCCGGCGATTTCGCAGACGAGGGCCCGCTCGAGGTCGCACACCCGCGTCGCCTGACGATGCCGGTCACACCGCCCGTGTCGCTGGTGAATCGCGCGACGGTGCGCGCCTTCAATGCGCTCTACTGGAGGCATGCCACGCGCACGCCCACCGTGCGGACCGGGAGCTATGCCCCCTTCTTCTATCCACTCGACTCGGTGCTGCAGTGGAACCGCATCTATGGACCGGCGGGGTTTCAGCAGTATCAGTGCGTGATTCCGGAAGCCTCTGCCCGCGATGGCATCGCGGCTCTGCTACGGGAAATTGCGGCCTCGGGCCTCGGCTCGCCACTCGCGGTTCTAAAGCGCTGCAGCGATTTGGCCTCGCCTGGCCTGCTGTCGTTTCCGATGGCCGGCACCACACTCGCACTCGACTTTCCACACAGTGATCGCCTCACCCACGATCTGTTTCCCCGCCTTGACGCGGTCGTACGGAACGCCGGTGGCCGGCTGTATCCGGCCAAGGATGCCCACATGAGTGCCCGTGATTTTCAGGACAGCTATCCGGCATGGACCGCCGTCGAAGCTCTGCGCGATCCGCAGCTGCTCTCACGCTTCTGGCAGCGGGTGACGCGGTGACGCGCATCCTCCTCGTCGGGGCCTCGTCGGCTATTGCCGCGGCCTGTGCCCGTCGGTGGGCCGCCGACGGTGCCCAGCTCATGCTGGTGGGCCGCGATGCCGACAAGCTCGAGGCCATCGCCCGTGATCTCACCGTACGCGGTGCGGCGTCGGTCTCGACGTTCGTGCTCGATGCCCTCGACACGCCGCGCCACGCGGAGATGCTGGCCGCCGCGGTGCACACGCTCGGCACGATCGACATCGCCCTCATCGCTCACGGCACGCTGCCCAACCAGCAGGCTTGTCAATTAGATGTGTCACAGACCCTGCGCGAGCTTGCCTCGAACGCGACCTCCGTCATTGCCCTGCTGACGCTGCTGGCCACGCACCTCGAGGGGCAGCAACACGGATCACTCGCAGTGATCACCTCGGTCGCCGGTGACCGCGGGCGTCCGTCCAACTATGTGTACGGCAGTGCCAAGGCCGCGGTATCGACCTTCTGCGAAGGTCTCAGGCCGCGTCTGTTCAAGGCCGGCGTGTCACTCACCGACATCCGGCCAGGCTTTGTGAATACCCCGATGACGGCTGGCCTGCCCCTACCGGCGATGCTCGTCGCCGAGCCAGATACGGTCGCCACGCGGATCGTGCACGGCATCGCACGGAAGCGCGATGTGCTCTACGTGCCGGCGTTCTGGGCGATCATCCTCCTGATCGTGCGCCTGCTGCCCCGCCCGCTGTTCAAGCGACTGTCATGCTGACGAGACCGCACGTCACTCGGTCGCCGCATCAGTGTCGGGCACCTCGGCATCGACTTCCATTTCCACCAGATACTCGTCGCCGATCAGCGGGGCGCCCACCATCGTGTTCGCGGGCATGATGTGACCGAAGCGCTCGCCGTGAGCGCGGGCGACAGGCTCCCACTGCTGCACGTCCTTCACAAAGACGCGCGTGCGCACGACGTCCTCGAGATGACCGCCCAGCGAGTGCAGCGCGCCTTCCACTTTGTCGATGATGCAGTGCGTCTGTGCGGCAGGGTCACTGCCACCGATGGCTCTCGCACCCAGCGTAGCGGTGGTGCCTGAGATCGCGATGCGACGGCCGACACGCACCGCCCGCGAGTACCCCGCAATCGGTTCCCACTCGGTGCCGCTCAGACACAGCGTGCGTCGGGACGAGACCGTGCGGGTGTCATACGGCGCCGGCAGGTGATCGAGATGATGGCTGAGATCGCCTGAGGCGGTCAGATAGGGCGGTTTCCGATACTCGTCGCCGCAATCGCCCGGAATCGGATGCAGCGTCGCCTGCACTGCTGCGATGGCTGCGTGGTCGTCCGACGTGAGGGCAACGCTGAAGAGCCGGGCGGTCTCGTCAATGTGTGCACGCTCGCCAAGCCGGGCGCCGATGATGACGCCGGCGACACCGGGCTGCTCAAGGATGTAGCGACTGGCGACGTTCGCAATCGACACACCGTGACGGTCGGCCACGTCGCGCGCGACACGCAGCAACCGCTGCAGCGCGTCCCATCCACCGGCGGTCCGCAGGAACCGCCCGTACTTCATCTGCGACCAGGTACCCGATCGCTCCCAGTCGGGTTCGGCCTGCCCGAGCCATCGGTCACTGAGCCAGCCGCCGCCCACCGTGCCATACGCCAGCAGCTTGACGTCGTGATCCGCACAGTACGGCCCAAGCCCGCGTGAGGCCCGCTGATCAAACAAGGAATATGACACCTGATTCGAGACAATGTCGAGACCGCTGGCAATCACCATCCGCAGGTGTGCCGCGTCGACGTTGGTCAATCCGAGGTGCCTGATCAGCCCTTCGCGCTTGAGGTCCTGCAGCAGGAACAGCGTGTCAATCCAGCTGGGGTCGGCATAGTTCCATGCGTGATACTGCAGCAGGTCGATCGTGTCAACCTGCATGCGCGTCAGTGCGCGCTCAACGGCCGCACGCACCTCCGCAGCGGTGACCCTGCCCGGACTCGGTACCCACTTGGTGCAGAGCTGCACCTGCCGGGCACCGTCGAGGCGGCGATATTTCCCGGCGACAATCTCGGATGACCCATAGTGGTCGGCCATATCAAAGGTCGTCAGGCCGGCGTCCGCGTAGGGATGCATCGCGGCGGCTGCCGCATCGAGATCGAGCTGTCGGCCATCGCGTTCCTGATCGGCCATCTGCCACAGGCCGGTCAGCACACGCGAGATGGTCAATCCTTCACCGAGCCGCACATATTCCATGGTGATCTTCAGTTCTATTCGGGAGGAAGCGCGCGGAAGTGCGCGTCGAGATCGACCCCCGAGGCCTGCAGGGCCCGGACTTCGCGCCAGTAGATGAGCGTGCCGAGCGCCATCACTACCAGCCACACCGGCGTCGATCGGAAGTACCACGCCTCCACCGGCGCTGTCAGGTCCTTGACGGTGTGCACCATGAGGAAGTCCGACAGCACGACCATGCCGCCCACTGCGATGATGCGCTGGGCCCCGTGCGACGGGAACACACGCACCTCTCGCGCCAGCGCGGGGTTGCGGGTGGGCAGCCACCACACCGAGGCCGCCATCACGAGAAAGTTGACGAGCATCGAGGTCACGAGAATATCGACGCCGAGGAAGAAATCGCCGGCGAGATGACTGCCGAGCACACCCAGCGTGGCCATACCCCCGCTGGCGATGATGGCGATGTGCGGCGTGCGGAACCGCGGATGCACGGCCGCCACCTGTCGGGGAAAGATACCGTCCTCGGCCCACGCAAACATCAGTCGGGACACGGCCAGCAGCATCGCCGGCAGGTCCTTCGCCAGGGCTACGGCGGCCGCTGACACAATCACCACCGTCCAGAAGGGCGGCAGCAGATAGCCCAGCAGCCCAGGCGCGGTCAGATCGCGTTGCTGGGCCTGCTCGGCCACATACCACCACGGCACGGCGTGATACACCGCCGCCGTGAACAGCATGTAGAACACGCCCACCGACCCGACGGCGATACCAATGGCCAGAGGCAGATTGCGCGCCGGATTCCTGGCCTCGCCACCCGCTTGCGCGATCGAGTCGAATCCGATGAACGAGGCGAACAGCAGTGCGGCCGCAGACAGGAACGTCGAGGGCGAGCCCGTCGGCGCAGGGGCGGGCGGCAGCATCACACCGTCGCGTGCCAGCAGTGCCGCGGCAAATTCCTCATGCGAAAACCAGAAGCCGGCGACGATGACCACGCCGCCGAGGAGGAAGGTGAGGAACATCAGGGGCACGATCAGCCGCTCGTACAGCTTCACGCCTCGAAGGTTGATCGCCACGGCCGACCACAGCACGGCCAGGGAGATGGACAACCGGACGGGGCCGCGCTCGAGGACGGCCGCCATCTCACTCCACGCAAGCGCCACGGCGATGTCGCGCAGAAACGGCACCAGCACATACGAGACCACACCAATGGCGACGCAGAGCGAAAACCACTGCGAAAACGACGCGACAAAGCCGAGATACGCATTGAGCCCCCGGCTTGCGTACACATAGCTTCCGCCAGCTCGCGGCATGGCCGAGGCGAGCACGGCATAGGCCAGCCCGGCGAGCACGGCCGGCAGTGCCGCGAACACATAGGCCCCAAGCACGTCGCTGCCAATGCCCGGCACGTTGCGCTGGATCATGAAGGGAATGACACTGATGCCGGCCCCCACCATCGAGCACACGCCGGTGGCGGTGAGGCCCAGCAGGCCCATCTCGCGGGCCAGTCGGGGACGGCGCTCTGCGGTCTCGTGGGCCATGGTTACTTCAGTCCATCAAGACGGCGAAGTTCCGAGTCGTCGCCGAGCCATTCCCACCGCAGCAGCGACAGGGGCACGTTTCCGTTCTTCCAGAGATAGTCGTGAAACGCCTGCAGCGAGAACGCATCCCCGCGTGCGCGACGCGCGTCTGCCAGCATCCGCACGATCTGCACCTTTCCGATCTGGTAGGTGATGGCCTGCCCTGGCCCGGCGGCAAACGATGCGGCTTCCTCGAGTGCCGTTTCGCGATCCATCGGCACGGTCTTTTCGAGATAGTCGGCGGCCTGCGGAATGCTGAACTCCCCCGTTGCCAGCCGCACGTCGACTTCCACGCGCAGCGCACGCAGGCGCATGAAGTTGTAGATGATCTCGCGCGAGCGCGGACTGTCGGCCCACAGGCCGGCCTGCAGCATCATCTCCTCGGCATAGAAGCCGATCCCTTCGTTCGCGCCCGAGTCGTAATAGCGGCGACGGATGGCATTCTCGTGCGCCCACGACAGGGCGAGTTGAAAGTAGTGGCCGGGCACGCCTTCATGCACGATGATCGGCCGGGGATCGCGCGCCGTCGACAGGTAAAAGTACGGCAGCGTCGGTGCCGGCGCGCGAATGTAGCTGATGCCGTCTTCCGTCAGCCGCGAGGGCCCGGTCAGGTCATCGGTGACCCCGAGAAACGACAACGGGGCCAGATAGGCTGGCAGCGGAAGATTGCGGTAGTGCTTCACCCACGCCGGCACGGTCAGCAGCCGCTCGCGTTCGAGAAACGACCGGATGCCCTGCTCATCGGCGAACGACTTGCTGATCTGGGCCTGTTGGTCGGGAAAGATCGGCATCGGCGGCAGGGCACGGTTGCGGCCCTGCTCGAGGGCCTCGAACGCCACGGCGCGCTCCCACTCCATGCGCCCCATCATGAGAAGTTCCTCGGGCGTGTAGGGCACCAGGGCCACCTCACGCAGGAACCACACATAGTCAGCGCGCCCGATGGCCGTCTCGGCCTTCAGCGAGGGTTCACGCGACGCCAGCCACTGCCGGTAGGCGGCCAGCGCTCGGCCTGCCGTCGCCGCTGCGTCGCCGATGGATTCGCGCGACCCGGGGGCCAGTTGTGGAGCCAGTTCGCGCGCCATCGTGCCGAGGCGTGCCTCGATATCACCGAGCGTGTCGATGGCGAGGCGCGCAAAGGGCCGACGCATGTCGGTCAGGTGTCCCTGTGCGTGCGTCAGCACGACCGGCGCATGACGCAACCGCTGCACGATGGCCTCGGACCGCGCCCGATCAAACGGGGCCGGCGGGAGCAGCAGGTCGAACGTGGGTCCCAGTGCCTGCTGAATGAAAAACGCCGGGTCGCGGCGCCACGCGGCCGCCTTCTCGAGCTCCCAGCGCACCCGTGCGATCGCCGAACCCATGAGGCGATAGTCGACCTGCCGCGAGACGGGCATGCCCTGCATCGACAGCCCGCGCCACCGCGTCTCGAAGGCACTCAGGGCCTCCTGCCGCCGCGTCATCGACTCGGGCGACCAGTCGGGCAACCACCCTGCCGGACGTTCGACCCGGGGAATGTCATCCCCGGTCGAAGGCTGGTGGATCACCCGCCATGTCCAGAAATCAGCGGCCAGATCATCAAACGGATCCGCAGCCGACGGACGGGCCGCGGAACAGACAAGCAGCAGCGCGAGGAAGACGGAACGCAGCATGGCAGGCCGATTATAGTACTGCCCGTATGCCACGACTCTTCTCCGCCCTGCTGGTATGCGTCTGCGTGCTTGGCCTGGCTCCCCGCGCAACCGCCCAGCGCGCTGCGCCTGCGCCGCTGTCGGCTGAGCAGATTGCGTCGTATCCCAGCCTCATCGGCACGGCGCCCGCGTCGCCCACGTGGTCACGCAACGGGCAATGGCTGGCCTTCCGCTGGAATGAGGAAGGCTGGCCGTTCCGCGACCTCTATCTCGTCGGCGCCGACGGGCGGAATCGTCGTCGCCTCACGAATCTGCAGCAGACCCACCCGGCACCGCCCCCTCCCTCGGGCACGTCGACCGCGGCGCTGGCGGCGCAGTCGGCCGCCCGTGCCCGCGGCGGCATCAGCGAGCTGCTGTGGCTGCCCGATCATCAGTCGCTGCTCTTCACCGCGAGTGGCCGCCTCTTCAGGGTCACGCTCGATGGCCGCGCCCCGGAGGTGCTGCCCGCCGGCGAGGGACTGTCGGACATCGCCCTCTCTCCCGATGGCAGCCGGGTGTCGTACCTCAAGGATAGCGACCTGTGGGTCTGGCCTCTCGCAGGCGGTGTGCCAGAACGACTGACGACGGTGGGCGTCGCAGGCCCTGGCACCGTGCCACTCGGGTCCTACAACCGGCCCGATGCCGAAGTGGGCACGGGCGTGTGGGGCGCCGACTGGATGCCCTATCAGTGGGCGCCTGACGGCCGCACCATCGCGCTGCACATGGTTGACCGGCGTCATCTGAGGCAGGTGCGCTTTCCGTGGTTTCTTGGGGGAGACACCGGTCCGAACATCCTCCGCCGCGGCTATCCCGGCGACGAGAACGAACGCCGCACACTGGCCGTGCTCGACGTCGCCAGCAAGCGCCTGCAGCCGCTGACGCTGCCGGCCCCGGGTGCACGCGCCATCAGCGACTATGAGTGGTCGGCGACCGGGCGCCTCATGGTCGACCAGGTCAGCGACACCGGCGCCGAGCGCTGGTTCTGGGTGCTCGAACCGAACACGCTGAGCCCGCGCGAGGTCTGGCACGACCAGCGCGATACGCGCATCTATCCCGCGTATGTCTCACGGTGGCACCCTGATGGCCGCCGCATCATCTTCGTCGCCGATCTCTCGGAGCGCGATCATCTTTTCAGCCTCGAGGTCGATCGGCCCGGTGCGACACCGCAGCCGCTCACGTCCGGCGACTGGGATGTGGCCGGCGAACGCGGTGCGGCCCCCCTCTCGGTGGGCACTGACGGCACCCTGACATTCACGTCGACACAGGTCAGCCCCTACGACCGTCAGGTATATCAGCTCACCCGCAGCACCGGCAGCCCGGTGGCCCTCACCTCGCGCCCGGGGGTGCACGTGCCGTTCATCTCCCCCGACGGCCGTCACGTCGCCACGCTGTGGTCAGACGACATCACGCCGACAGAGTTGCTCATTCGCCCCGTCACGGCCGGTGCCCCCGACGTGCGCGTCACGCAGTCGCCCCGTGCCGCCTTTGCCGGCTACGACTGGGTCCGTCCCCGCTACGACACCTTCCGGAATGCCGTGGATGGCTTCGTGGTGCACGCCCGCATCCTCGAGCCCTCGAACCTCGACCGCAGCCGCCGATACCCTGTCATCTTCGGTCCACTCTACTCGAACACCGTACGCAACCGATGGGCCGGTCTCTCAGGCACCCTCCAGCAGGCCATGGTTCAGCGCGGCTTCATCGTCGTGCAGGTGGATGTGAGGGGCAGCGTCGGCTACGGCCGGGCGTTCCGGGAAGCCTTCCTGATGGATTACGGCGGCAAGGACCTTGACGACATCGAGGCCGTGGTGCGTGGACTCGCGCAGCGCCCGTATGTCGATGCTTCGCGGATGGGCATCTGGGGCAGCAGTTACGGTGGCCTGCTGACCGTGTTCACGCTGCTCAAGAAGCCCGGTCTGTTTTCGGCGGGCGTGGCCGGTGCGCCGGCCACCGACCCGTTCGCCTTCGGCCCTGACGATGTGGCCATTACGCGGACTCCGGCGTCGCATCCTGAGGCGTTCGTGCGGGGCTCGGCGCAGCACCTCGGCGAAAATCTGCGAGACCACCTGCTGATCATCCACGGGGTGATGGATGACGTGGTCCCCTTCCGCACGACGATGACGCTGATTGAGCGGTTGATTCTGCTGGGGAAGGACGTCGACCTCGCGACGGCACCAGCGGCCACGCACGGGTGGACAGCCCGTGAGCCCTACGCGATCTTCTTTTATCGGAAGCTGCTGAACTACTTCGACCAGCACCTGGGCCCGCCGCGCTGAGCGCGGGCTCAGGGGGTGCGGACCGAGAAGTTGACGCCGATGCGTTTGGGACGCCGGCCGGTGTAGGCCGTGGGGCCGGTCACCGGCCACATGGCGCTGACCCACGGGAACGGGTTCGACACGTCGACCCAGAACAGGCTGACGCGGCCAACGCCGACATCGACAAACGCCCGCAGCGTGCGCTGCCGATCGTTGCGCCCCATTTCGACGCGATACAGGCGGTTGAGTGCGAGGTACTGAATCATCGAGTCGTCTCGCGAAAGTTCCTCGCGCACCGCCGAACCTCCGATGCGCACTCCGGTGAACACGGGGGCCGACAGTTCACCGCCGATCGAGTAGCCGGCCTTGTCGATGCCCGGCAGTTCACCGTAGCCCAGCATGTCTGCCGAGGTGGCGGTGGGGCCCCAGGTGTACTTCGCGTATTCGCCGAAGATGGCACCCCAGGCCCCGGGCGACAGCCGGACACTGAATACCAGCGCCTTGTCGTGCCGCTTCGAGGCCCAGTAGGTCGGCAGGCGTTCCACTTTCGAGCCGGTATAGCCCCACTTGTAGGCGGCCCGCAGGTCCACACCGGTCATCGGTCGCAGACGGGCCGAGGCGACGGCAGTCACGGCGCTGTTGGTGTCGAGTGAGGTGTTGACGAAGTAGAACCAGTTGTAATCCTTCTCGCGGTTGCCATCGCCGAGAATCGCGCCTGCGGCCAGGTCAATCAGCGGCTGCCCCGAACGCCGCCGCGCAGAGTAGGCAAACATCGCACCGAAGTTCGCTTCGGCATTGATGCGCTGAATGCGGGTGATGTCCTTCGCCGTGGCGGCGCCGGTTTCCTGCGGCGTCAACCCGATGGGCAGGATGAATCGGCCGGCGCGCAGCCGCAGGTACCGGCTCATCTGCACGTCGAGATAGCCTTCACGCAGCATGCCCTGCTGGTTGATGTAGTCGAGCGCAAACGTGTTGTAGGTATCGACGCGCTTGAGGCCGTCTTCCACATCGCAGGGCACGTTCGGCCCTGGCAAGGTGTAGAGCGACGGATTGTTCGGATAGAAGTAATCAGCCTTGCCGCACGATGGACGCGAGGCGGTCTCGTTCACGGGATTGACCGACACCACATACCGCACGCGCGGGCTGACCCTGCCGGTCACCGTGAAGATGGCCATGCCGACGCGCGCCTGCTTCTCGAGGCCGAGGGTGGCCTGCGCCCCATCGTGCGACCAGGCGGCTACAAACTCCGAGGACACCTTGAATCGCTCGTTCTGCTGGGGCTGCGGCCCGAAGATCGTGAGCGGGGCTGGTTCAGGCGGGGCAGCGGCGGATTGCTGTGCGGCCGCAAGGGTCGGCACGGCCAGCAGCAGGGTGACCAGACCAGCGCCCGCAGGGGCGCACGTACCGCGGCACATACGACGGGCGCGATGCGCCAGAGAGGTCAGCATGGAAGGTGCTCCGTCTGTCGGAGACTGCTCGGGTGGTTGGCGCCTTATCGGCGCGGCACCAGCTTGAAGAGGCGCGCCGCCGGGCCGTCGGTCAGCACATAGAGCGCGCCATCGGGGCCCTGCCGCACGTCGCGGATGCGTTCCTTGCCCTCGGTGAGCAGTCGCTCTTCCCCGACGACGCGGTCACCCTTGACCGAGAGACGCACCAGGTCATTGGTGGCATGCCCGCCGATGAAGAGGCTGCCCTTCCACTGGGGAAAGGCGCTGCCGGTGTAGAAGGTCATCCCGCTCGGGCCAATGACGGGATCCCAGTAGTAGGCCGGCTGTTCCATGCCCGCCTGCTGCTGGATGCCGCCCGTGATCAGGCCGCCGCGGTACTCGATGCCATAGGCAATGGTGGGCCAGCCGTAGTCTTTGCCCTTGCGCGCGACGTTGAGTTCATCGCCGCCGCGCGTGCCGTGTTCGACTTCCCACAGTTCGCCGGTCTCGGGATGCAGCGTGGCCGCCTGAATGTTGCGGTGGCCGAGCGACCAGATTTCCGGACGCACGCCGTCTTTGCCCACGAACGGATTATCGGCAGGCACCGTGCCGTCGGTCTTGAGGCGCACCACCTTGCCCAGCAGGCCGTCCATCTTCTGCGCCTGCATGCGGCCCTCGGGAATCGAGCGGTCGCCCTGCGTGATGAAGAGCGTGCCGTCGCGACCGAACACGAGGCGGCTGCCGAAGTGCAGCGTCGAGGCCAGCGTGGGGGTCTGGTGGTAGATGACCTGCACATCCTCGAGGCTGGGCACGGCCGCGTCGACGAACTTCCCGCGGGCCACGGCGGTGTTGTTGACGCCGTTACCGCGCGGCTCGGCATAGCTCCAGTAGATGAGCTGGTTGCGGCTGAACTGCGGGTCGAGCACCACGTCGAGCAGGCCGCCCTGTCCCCGCGCATCCACCTCGGGCAGCCCGATCGCCGCCACCGAGAGCGTGCCGTCGGCGGCCAGCACGCGCAGGCGCCCGGGACGTTCGGTGATCAGCAGTTTGCCGCTCGGCAGGAACGCCACGCTCCACGGATTCTGTAGCCCCTGCGCCAGAGTGACCTGATCGAAGGCCACGCCGAGCGCCTGCACCGGCGCATCGGTCTGCCCCGGAAACGCTGGCGTCTGCCCGGTGCCGTTGGGCGGCCGCGGGTCGACACCCTGCCGCGCCGCTGCCGGCACGGCCGACAGCGCCAGCACACAGATCACCAGAAACCCGGACAGAACGGTCGATCGACGCACAGGCCACTCCTTAGAAATCGAAGAGCCGAGTGTACTTCACAACCACCGAGCGCCCCACCGTGTCATAGGACGTCGAACTCAGCACGTCACGGCGGTCATTGAACACCACAAAGAGGCCGGTGCCCGAGCGGTTCAGCAGCGCCAGGCGCACGTTCGACGAGTATTGCCCCGTCTGGCCGTTGTACTGCACCAGGGCCGACAGGCTGGCGAGGTTCGTGAAGGCATAGCTGGCCTTGAATGGGATGAGATTGGCGACAAACGACCCCTGCGGCAATCGGATGTCCTGCCTCGTCCAGCCGAGGCTGGCAATGAAGCGGGCCGAGAAGCGGTAGTCACTGGTGATTTCCACCGCGTTGAAATCGCCGTTGTAGTACTGACCCGTCCGGAAACGGAACGTCCCGGTGACGGCCGAACTCGGATTGTGGAAGTACTCGAACGCATGCTGCAGCCACGAATACTGCCCGGCCGGGATCGTCACGCGTTTGCCGTCGCGGTTGTAGACCGTGAAGGGCACCAGCGGATTGTCGCGGTTGTGATCGAAGAACCAGCCGAAGCGTCCCCCCTGAATCGGCTGGATTTCGAACAAATGCACGTGGGCATACGACGTCTGCAGGTTGCCGTTGAGGTCGTAGAACGAGTTGTACGAGAGATGCGGCGACACGCGCCGAATCCAGCGGATGCGCTTGGGCTGGGGCTGGAAGAACACGCGCAGTTCAGGACGCCGGTATCCGCGGCGGGGCAGGAAGCCGACCTCGGGGTTGAAGCGCTCGCCGACCTGCGTATAGCCACCCGACACCTGCCAGATAGGATTGCGGAAGTCGTAGAAGACACGGCTCGAGTAGTCGCTGCCCGTGGCCCCCGGTGAGTCGGTGCGGGCCACAAAGGCCGACACCCGCTGGCCGGGCGACAGCTGGTAGTTGGCATCCAGGCCATACGCGCGGTTCCACTTCGAGAACGACGTGCCAGCCACAGGGTCCGTCGTCTGCTTGTTCACGAAGATCGCCCCGTAGCTCGAGCGGCCGATCTCCTTCTGCACACGCATCACGCTGAAGTTGGTGTCGAGCGCGAGCGCACGGCCGCTGAGGTCCTGCTCATCGTTGGTCTGGATGTTCAGCGCGCCGACATTCCAGCTGCCGCCGACCTTCCCGCTGACGCGGCCACCGGCGATGATTGGAATCGGTTGCAGTGAAGATGCCGCGCCCGACAGGCCGATGCGGCGCGAGAAGAACAGGTCAATCTGCTGCGGCTGTCCGAACTGGAAGGTCGTGGCGTTTTCAAGGAAGAACGGCCGTTTTTCCGGAAAGAACAGGTCGAAGCGCGTCAGGTTGACCTGCTCTTCATCGGCTTCCACCTGGGCAAAGTCGGTGTTAATGGTGGCATCCATCGTGAGGCTCGGCGTGATGCCCCACTTGGCGTCGATGCCGCCATTGAACTTCGTGTCGGTTGGCGCTCCCGCGCGCGTAAAGTCCCGGTTCGAAGATCCGAGCGCATACGGAATGAGCTTGATGTCGCGCCGCGGCGGCATCACCAGTCCCGGCACCTTGGCGGCCAGCGAAATGCGGTAGATGTCGAACCCGCGAGGAATCTCCGACAGATACACCTGCTCGTTCTTGTGACGGATGTTCCGCATGACGTTGAAGCCCCACGTCATGCTGTCACCGGTGGCATACCGGAGCGTCTTGAGGGGAATCGCCAGTTCCGCCTCCCAGCCCCGCTCGGTCACCTGGGCACGTACCACCCAGTCGCCGTCCCAGTTGGGGTTGAAAGCACTGATCGCGCCGCGCTGCGTGCCCGCCGCGCCGCCCCCGAAGGCCACGCCACCCGATTGCCCTTCGCGCGCGACCTGTCCGTCGTATTCGATACCAAGGGGATTCGTGCCGAAGACAAACGCGTTCTGGTTGTCGTTGAAGGTATCGAAAATCATGATGACCGAGTCGGTCTCGGCCAGCGATGCGTCGCGTCGCGCCTGCGACATGATGATTTTCGACGGGTCCTGATCGTGGCAGACAAAGCTCACGTAGACGTGTGTGAGGCTGAAGAGCAACCGCACATCCGTCTTCTCGGTGGCCGGTTCGCCCATGCGGGGATCCTGCTGCGTGAAGGTCGAGTATGGGGCCACCCCCTCCCACACAGCCTCGTTCACCCGGCCGTCAATGACCGGCGGCGCTGCCCCGGACGCCAGCCGTCCGGCAGTCACCGTCGGCACCGGTCCAGTCTGCGCCGCGGCGCTGCCCCCCCCACCCAGACACACCACCACCACCGCGCACACGCGCATGACCCGATTCAGTTCCACGATGCCGACACCCTGCCTTCCGGGCCGGAAGTCTAGCATGCGCGTTCGTGATACCTTCGCGGCCATGCAGGCGTGGAGGTGCGGTGTATTGTCGCTGGTCGGCAGCCTGCTGCTGACCACAACCGCCGGGGCACAGGCCAGGCCCCCGTCGCTCAGCAAGGCCGAGCGGGAGGCACTCCGCACCGCCGTCCTCGCCACGCGCACGCTCGCCGCAGTGCCCGAGGCTGTGCCGACCGACGTCTCGGCAGACCTGTTCCGTGCCTCTGACGGCTCGCACTATGTGGCCCTGAGCCTGCCGGCACCGGCCGAGCTGCCGCCGACAGCGCCCGTGGTGCTGTATGTGAAGCTCGTACCACGCGCCGTGCCCGACGCATCCGGCGTCGTGCCCACCGTGTCTACCGAACCCCGCTCGGCGGTGCTTGAGTGGCTCGAGGGGGAACGATCGGACCCGCTCCCCATGCGGGCACGGCGGGTCGTCACCGTGCCCACCGGAGAGTTTCCCGTGGGTGGCCCCTCATCGATGTCGGGGCGCGACGGCGGCATTGGCCAGTCGACTGCCGCGCTCCGCCTGATGGACCGTCAGCTGGAGCAGCAGCGTGAGCGCGCCGAGGTTCTCGAGCGTGAGCGCCGGGCCGCCCTTGAAGGCAAGGCCGCACCCGCCGCGACCCTGCTGCCTTTCGAAGATTTCGACCTGCAGGCCCGTCTCGTCAGCCGACCGGGTCAGGGCCGAAAGCTCGAGCGGGCCATCACGGCGGCACCGGGTGAGTACGACGTCGTGCTCGGCTGGTCGAGCGCCGGCACAGGCGGCCGTGTTGGGGTGGTCGGGGCGGTCAGGCATCATCTGTCGCTCCCCGCGGCCCCACGCGACACCCTCCGGCTTGGCAGTGTGGTGCTCGCCGATGGCATCAGCGTCATCAGCGAGCCCTACCGCTCGGAACAGCAGAGCGCACATCCCTACGTCCTCGGCACCACTGACATCACGCCGGCGGCCGATCGGCGCTTCACCAACGACGAACGCCTCGCCGTGGCGTTCCAGATCATCAATCCCGCCGGAGATACGGCTGGAAAGCCTGACGTCCGCGTCGGCTTCCGGCTCTATCGTCGAACCGGTGCCGGAGAAACCCTCGTCGGCACCCCCTCGCCGCTCACCTACGCGGCCGACACACTCCCCGTCGACTTCAACGTCGGGCTCGGCCACCCGCTGCTCGCCGCCCTTGCCCTGCCGCTGAGCACGCTGCCCCGGGGCGACTATCGCCTGGCCATTGCCGTGACCGATCTGCTGGCCCGCACGTCTGCCACGGGGGAGGCCACCTTCCAGATTGTGCCGACCCGCGCTGCCCTGCTGGCCGCGATTCCCGGCTTGCAGCCCCCGCTGCGACGAGGCCGGGCTGTCAGCGACGAGGCCCTGGCAGCGAGTCTCGAGCCGCTGCATCCGCTGGGCACTACCCCGATACTCCGACAGATACTGAGTGCCATTGCGCAGCGCCGGTTCGCCGAGGCCATCCGTGACACGCCGATGGACGCGTCCGAGCGCCCTCTGGCTGAGCTGCTCCGGACCGTGGCCTACTACGGGCTCGGCGACACTCCGGCCTCTCTGGCAGCCCGGTTGCACCAGGCCGAATCGCTGGGCGCTCCGACAGGCGCCGTCCGCTACTGGCAGGGGTGGATCGATGCCCTGCAGGCGCGGGACGCCGACGCTGCCGCCGCCTGGCACGACGCCAGCCGGCACGGGTGGCCGCCCGCACTGGCGGCACCGCTCGAAAGCGATGCCCTGCTGAGACTGGGACGGATTTCCGAGGCAGCGACCGTCGCGGCACGGGCGCTCGACGCCGGCGTCCGTCGCGAATCTCTGGCACAGGCCGTGGCCCTGGCGGCCCTCGAGGACCACCGCGAAGACCAGGCGCTCGCCATCGTCAGTCCCTTTCTCGCATCGAGCCCCGACGCAGAGACACTGTGGCTGGCCATACGCGCGGTGGCGGTGCCAGTGCTGAAGACGGACTCGTCACTGCCGCCAGACCGTCTGACAACGCTGTCAGCGCTGGTCGAGCGCTACCGCGCCCTCCAGGGCCGCCACATGGACCGGGCGGACGAATGGGTGGCCTTCCTTACGGCTTCTTCTTCGGCGCCTTGACCGGCGCCGGACGGGGCGGCGGAGGGACGGGACGGTCGGGCTTGAGTGAATAGCTCCGACGCGCCGACACCGCCACGCCGGGACGCTTCACCTGCACCTCGAGGTCGCGCACCCGGTCGAGGGTGTCGGGATTGGTCGAAGTGTAACCGAGCACGTAGTAGTCGCTCGTTTCCGCATCAATCCGCTTGAGCGCCGACACAAAATCGTTGTCATTGACGACGGCGATGCCGCCGGTCTGTTCGGCGAGGTAGCGGAGGCTGCTGGTCGTCTTCTGAAGGAACGTCCGGAACTCGCTCTGGTCGACATACTGCCCGACATCGACCACGCCTGCCAGCCCTCGCGGGTCGATGGTAAACAGGGTCGTGTTGGTGCGGTTGGCCGTCAGGGTGAGTTCCTGCATCAGCAGGTACAAATCAGCATCCGCACGCACGCTGTTCATGCGGAAGTAGGGATTTTCGGTGTTGATCAGTTCCTTGAGCGGGTCACCGAACCGCCCGCCCATGATGCTGTCGCGCCCGAGGCGGCCCTGCGCAAAAGGATCGAGGTCGTAGCCCGGGCTGATGTAGAGCACGGCCTTCCGTCGGTTGCGCACCTGATCAAGCGAACCCACCAGGCTGTACATCGTCTGGAAGGCCGTCTGCGCACGGAACCGGATGTCGCCGGGTCCGCTCGAGGTCTCGATCATCCGGAAGATTTCGCTGGGCGATGGTCCACTGCCCCGAATCTTGCTGGCCGCCGACGCAATCAGGCGGTGATCGGACGTCGGGTCAATTTCAATGAAGGAGGGCCCGCTCGACACCATGGCCACCATGTCGCCCTCATGCAGCATGGTGTCGACAATCTGCTGCACCAGCCGCTTCACGTGCGGCGTGTAGTCGGCTTCGAAGTGCAGGTCGTCGATGAAGATGATGAGCACACGACCCGAGTCGGCGGTATCGGTCGGGCGCTTGTTGGGCGGCAGCACGATCCCTTCCGGGGCTTCGGGCGGGGGCGGCTGCAGCAGATTGTAGGTGCGACCGCCGTGGATCATCACGACCGACTCGACCCGCTGTTCGACACCGTCCTCCAGCACGAGGAAATCGTCACGTCCGAGATCGGCGACGAAGCTGCCGGTATCTGTTCGGGGAATCACATCGGTCGTCACAATGGTGACGCCCGTGCGGAAGGTGGGCTGCCCGCTGGGTCCCGCCGGGGTCTGGGTCGACACAGCCACGCCGGTAACCACGCACATCGCCAAGGCTACGAGCACTCGCATACTCGGATTATATGGAGCATTGCCGCATAATGGGCCATGCTTTCCAGGCGCCATCTGCTCGGGGCCGGGCTGCTGCTGTGCCGGGAACTCACCCGGCCCGCCGCGGCCATCGCGGCTCGGTTGGCCGACGAGTGCCTGTCCCCCCTCCCTGGAGGGCAGATAGTCGGCCTGCGCCCCCTCACCGCCGACCGCCCCCGCCCGACGGCATTCGGCACGCCACTCGGTGGCCCGGGGCTCGACACCCGGCAGTTCACAGACCTGTCCGGGGTGCAGCCCGATCGGATGCTCACGCCGACGCCCGAGGTGTTTGTCCGCACCGCAGCACCGTCAGGCCTCGAGCAGCGCCAGGGCGAGTGGTCCGTGACCATCCACGGCCGCTTCAATTCCACCGGAGTCACGGCCGAGGAGCTCCGCCGGATGAGCCGACCGATGGGGGCCCACGTCATCGAGTGCGCCGGCAACAACGACCCCAACAATTTCGGTCTGCTCAGCCTCGCGGAGTGGGACGGCGTGGCGCTGGCCGACCTGCTGCCGAGCCTTCGGCCCGACTATGACGATTACGGCATTCTCGTCACTGGCCTCGATGACGAATCGCAGCCGGCGCGCAGTTCCGTGCCGGGTGCGAGCTGGATCCTTCCACTTGATGGTTTACCGGAACTGGGCCCCTTCCTGGCCACACGGATGAACGGAGCCCCCCTCAGTCCGGATCACGGGGCCCCGGTGCGACTGGTGGTGCCCGGCTGGTACGGCTGTGCGTGGATCAAGTGGGTGCAGTCGCTCGAGCTGGTCAAGCGCGATGCTCTCATCACCTATCAAATGGCCGAGTTTGCCTCGCGCACTCATCAGAGCGGGCAGCCCGTGGAGGTAACCGACTACGCCCCGCCCCTCATCGATCTGGCCGCCACACCGATTCGTGTGGAACAGTGGCGTGTCGGACGCCGCACCGAGTACCGCGTTGTGGGTCTGGCCTGGGGCGGCCGCATCGCCCAGCCCGCACTCGAGATTCGCATGCATGCGCGAGATGCCTGGCACCCGGTACACGTCTGCAGCCCGGCGCTCCAGCCGCATGGCTGGGTGCTCTGGAGCTACCGCTGGCGTCCCGAGCACGCGGGCCCCTACAGCCTGTCGCTGCGGGCCCAGCCAGGAGCCCAACGGCAGCGGCGGCTCGACATGTTCTTCTACACGCGCCGTGTACAGATCGACGAGGTCTGACGACGGGCGTCAGCGGCGTCCCAGCGCCGCGCGAACCTCGGTCAATTCCGGAATCGACTCGTCGGCCCGGTGCCAGTTGGCCATCACCCGCTCATAGGCGGCTCGGCTGCCTGCGACGTCACCCATGCGTCGCTTGGCACGCGCCATGCCCAGCCAGGGCCTGGTGCGATTCGGTGTGCGTTGCAGGGTCGCCTCGAACCACCGGATCGCGTCCGGATACCGACCGGCCTCGTACAGCAGTTCGGCATAGAGTTCATCGGCCCCCTTCACCGGAAACGGACGCCCGATGGGCCGGGGCATGCGCGACTGCAACTGCGTCGCACCTTCCATCAGTGAAAAGGCTTCCGTCCGCTTGCCCTGCGCAAACAGGTGCAGGGCCTGCATCTCCAGCAGCATGATGCGTCCCTGTTCCTGCATCTCGGCAGGCTGCCCGGGCGCCACCACCTTTTCGAACTCGCGAATCACGACGGCGACCCGGTCAGCATCGCCGAGTTTCACCGCACTGAAGCCCAGGGCGAACAGCTCATCGATGCCCTCAAATCCGGTCGCGCCCCGCATCTCGGTCCAGCGTCCCGACTCGATGATGTAGCGGGCCCGCATCGACCCCCGATCATTGCGGAGTGCCTCAGGACCTTGCCCGCGACCGATGGTGCTGTCCATGTACTGGTGGCCCCCGATGGCCACGTCCGCCGCCGCCGTCTTCAGAGCCTCGGACACGATGACCTGCGCACCTGCGGCCTCGCGGAATCGCCCCTGCTGCGTCCACGCATAGTGAAGCCAGGTGAGGCTGTGAAAGTCGCGGGCGGTCTGCGGCAGGCGCCTGCGCGCGACCCACTGCACCGAGGCATCCCACGACTGGCGGTCGGCCTCCGCCGCCTGATCCCAGAAGCCCAGTTGCAGAAAGGTGTGCGCGGGCATGTGGAGCGCATGGCTCACACCCGGTGCAATCGACGCATAGGCGCGTGCGGCCGGCAGCGCGCGCGCCGCCAGCGCACCGTGGTCGTACGCATGGATGATGTAGTGCGCCGCGCCCGGATGCCTGGGATTCTTCGCGAATACGGCCTGTGCCATGGCCCCGGCACGTTCCCGGATGGGCAGCGCCTGATCGCCCCTCGGCAGGGTGCCGAGGAGACTCAGGGCGTGGAACAGCTGGATCTCGTCATCACCGGGGAAGGCGGCGGCCAGCCGTCCCATCGCTGACGCATAGGCCAGCGCCCGTGTCCGCACATCACCGCTGCCCCACAACTGCTCGACGGCTGCCAGCAGACCCTTCTCGCGGGGGGTGCGCGCACGTGCCTGTCTGGCCTCAGGGGTGGCCGCCAGCCTGGCCAGCGCGGACCGTCCCTTGGCCATCTCTTCACTGAACCAGAGGGGCTGGCTGTACGAGAGCGACTCACCCCAGTACGCCAGCGCAAACCCCGGGTCGGCCTTCTGGGCAGCGACAAACGCGTCGATGGCGTCCTCGTACCCGAAGCTGTGCAGCCACGCCACTCCCTTGAGAAAGTACGCCTGGGCCGCGGGTGCGCCGGAGTTCGGAAACGTGAGCGTCGCGACGGACGGTTCCTGAGCGGGAGACGGTATGGCGGGACGTGACTGGGACGGCGTCCGCGCTGCCTGATCGGCCAGGTCGGCGTCACCGGCTGGTGGCGGGCGGTGCGCACCGAGCGTGACCGCCGCAAGCATCACCCCCAGGGTCGCGATCGATCTGGCTGTGCGCAGTCTGATGCCAGTCCGTGCGTGCCTGTCCATCCATGGAGCGTAGCGTACAAGGCACGGGCCGGGGCGTGTGCCCCGGCCCGTCCCTGCATCACGTGTGAACGTTCGCCTTAGAACGACAGGCGGAACATCAGCTGCGTCAGGCGCATGAAACCACGCTGGGTGGTGATGCGGCCGAACGTTGCGGACCCCAGTGCCTGAACGGGACCGGCGGTCTTGGCGAGGTTGGTGATATTGAGCACCTCGTAGCGGATCTGGGCGCGGGCGCGGCCAGCCAGGCGGATGTCCTTGGTGGCCACGAAGTCCCAGTTGTTACGCGCGGGCGTGCGCACATCGGGCAGCGTGCGAGGCCCGGTGCCCAGGGTGAACAGTCCCGGGTCGCTGAACGCACCGGAGTTCAGCCACAGGCCGGGGTTGCCGGAGTAGAACAGGCGCTCATCGCGGCTGCCGTCGGTATTCGGATCGGCACCCGTGGTGTTGACGCGCTGCATCAGGAAGAACCCGGCGTTGAGGTTGTTCGAGTTGTTCGAGACCGCAATCGGGAAACCGCTCTCGAGCGCGATGATCGACGAGAGGGTGATGTTGCCGAGGATCGCGGCACCGGCGCCACTGCTGGCCCACCGCTTGCCCTCACCGAACGGCAGCTGCACGATGGGCGACAGCACCAGCTTGTGCGGCACATCGAGAATGCTGCGCGACCATTCGGCGTCGATGTTATACGAGTTCTGCGGATTGCCGTTCACCGCCGAGTAGGTGTTCGACTCGGCGAAGAAGTTGTCGTCCAGGCGCGAGAAGGTGTAGTTGATGCGACCGCCCCAGCCGTTGCTCATGCGCTTCTCGAACTTGACGATGGCCGCGTGGTATTGGCTGCGGCCGCCGGTGTTCTGGCGCATCAGGATGTTCAGGTACTGCGGGAACGGACGCAGCAGCTGGGCACGGGTGATGGTCGGGCTGCGCACGCTCACACCCTGCCCGACCGGCAGCCCGAAGAACGGGTTGGGCACCTGCTGCTGCAGGGCCGAACCGAGTGACAGGAAGCTCGGGTCGAGCTGGTTGATGTTCAGCGTGGCATCGTTGGCGCCGCCGAGGCTGGCGTTACGGATGGTCGATCCCGAGTATTCGAAGCCAATGGCAATGTTGCCCGGCAGCTCGCGGTTGATGTCGATCGAGTACTGGTGCACATACGGCGCACGCTTGTCCTGGTCGATGAACTCGATCTGGCGGCCGACGCCCTCAAGGTAGCCGAGCGCATTGCCACGCGGCTGCACCACGCCTGACGGGAACGGGTTCGTGAGCGAGGCCGTCGGGAAGAACTGGCCCTGCTCCATGAAGGTGTCCTGGCTGTAGCCGACCTGGCCGTAGTTGGCCGCGCCGACGAACTGGTAGGGCCACGGCGCCCAGTAGAGGCCGTAGCCGCCGCGGACCACCGTCTTGGGATTCGCCGAGTAGACCATGCCGATGCGGGGCGAGATCTTGATCGGCGGGGGGTTGCCCTGCTGCGTCGCGTTGCCGTTGACGCCGGCATACATCAGGCCGCCGCGCATGGGCTGCCCGGTCAGCGGGTTGACGATGGCACCCACCCGACCGCCGGGGTTGACCGTGCGATCGAAGCCGACCGTGAAACGGTCGTTTTCCTCACGCAGGCCCGTTTCGTACTCGAACCGCACGCCGCCGTTGATGGTCAGCTTGGGGTTGATGCGGAAGTCGTCCTGCAGGTAACCGCCGTAGTAGTTCAGGAAGTAGTTGGCGGGAGCCGATACATTGATGCGGCTCAGGTTGTCGGGGTCGCCCGAGGGCAGGCCGAGCAGCATGCTGGCCAGGGCGTTGCCCGACGGCGTCGTGCCGCCCGTGCCGTTCACGTTGGGATTGCTCGACGTGTAGCGACGGTCGAACTGGAACACGCCGGCACCACCCGAGAACGACTGGGTGTCGATACCGACGGTGCGGTAGTCGACGCCCACCTTGAGCGTGTGACGCCCCAGCAGCTTCGAAACCGTGGCGTTGGCACTGTACGAATACAGGTTACGGTCTGAGGGGTCAATGGCGCCCATCGTGTAGTAGTCGGTGATGCCGACCCGGGGGAACTTCTGCGTCCGGATGGCGCTGCCGAAGGCCGGGGCAAAGCCCAGCGAGGCCGGGTCAAAACCCACCGACAGCGTGTCGTCATCGCGGAACTGCGTCCAACCGCCGCGCAGCGTCACGACCGTGTTGCTGCTCGGCAGCCAGGTGTTGTTCAGGCCCAACAGTTGAACACGACGACGAAGCACGTAGTCGCTGCTGTCGATGAACGCATTGGCCTCACCCTGAGGAACCACCGCATTCGCGCAGGGCTCATCAGTCTTGTTGTAGAGGTAGAAGGCGTTCAGCGACAGCTTGTCGTTGATGCGGTGATCCACCTTGCCGGTGTACATCATCGCGCGGTCTTCGATAATCGGCTGGCTTTCGAAGTTGGCCAGACCGTTGCTGCGGTCGTTCGTCGGGTTCGGCAGGAAGCCCAGCATCCGGGCCGCCACAGGATTGATACGGTTGGACGGAATGATGTTACCCGGGAAGGGCTGGCGGTTGTTGCCGCTCGCATCGCCCGTCAGCGGGTCGAAAATGACGACCTGACGACCGGCCGAGTCGAACGACTGCGAGAAATCGCCGGCCTTCTCACGGGCCGTGGGCAGGCGCACCTGCGCGTTGCGCGTGGTCATCGAGCCGTAGCCTTCAACCGCGCCCCAGAAGAACGTGCGGTTCTTGACAATCGGACCGCCGAGGCCGCCGCCGCCGAGATGGAAATACGTGTTCGGCAGTGCGATACCGGCCTTGTCGGAAAAGAAGTTGTTGGCGGCGCCCCAGCGCGGACGGTTCTGGTAAAAGCCGCTGGCCGCGTAGGTGTTCGTGCCCGACTTGGTGGCCACGTTGAACGTGCCGCCTCCGGTCCGACCCGTTTCGGCGTCGTACTGGTGCACCTGCACCGCCACGTCATCGAGCGCTTCGATGGTGGGGTTGGCCGATGCGCGGTTGCGGATGTCTCCGACGGGCACACCGTCAATCAGGTAGTTGTTGCCGCGGCGGGTGCCGCCGCCCAGCGACAGCAGGGACGCGTTGGTCTGGTCCTGCTGGCGGTTGAACTGCGGGTCGCCCGTGGCCACCACGGTGGGCAGCGTCACGGCGAACAGAAACGCCGAGCGGCCACCCGAGGGCAGCGTGTTGAGCTGCTCCGTGTTGATGACGCCGCCGCCGGTGGCGTTGGCCGTGTCGATGAGAGGCGCCTCACCCGTGACCGTGATGGTCTCCTCGAGGGCACCGACTTCCAGCGTCACGTCAACGGTCACGAACTGCTGGGCCGCGACGCGAACCGCCTTCTGTTCGTAGCTCTTGAACCCCGTCAGGGTGGCACGCACGGTGTACACACCGGGCGGCACTGCCGCGAAGTTGTACAGGCCTTCGTCGTTCGACACGGCCTCGCGGGCCGCGCCGGTGCCTTCGTTCAACAGCTGCACCGTCACGCCGGGGATCACCCCGTTGGCGTCCTTCACGGCTCCACGCAGACCACCCGTAAAGGTCTGCGCAGCGGCCGAGCTGGCGACGACAAGCACCGCCAGTGCTACGACCACGTTCCTAAAGAGGCTTCTCATTCTGCTGCTCCTCCACGATTCCCGTTCCGGCATTCGGTCACCGGTCCGGCACGTCCTTCTCCAACGCGCAACACACAAACCATTCGCGCGTCGTGGTCGTCTGAAGACGACACCAACGCGGATGCCGACACAATTGATACACAAATGGCCGACGAGGGAGCATACGGCATCTCGCCGGAGGTGCGCAAGTGTCCGGTGTGACTCAGCGCACGCGCTCTGTGTATTCATTTTTTTGGATCGGTGACCGCCCCCTCGCTCGCCGAACCCACCAGCGCCGCGTATTTGGCCAGCACGCCCGTTCTCACCGGCAGACGCCGTGGTCGCAGTTGCCGGCGGCGTCGGGCCAGCTCTGCCGCCGTCACCGCCAGCGTGATGCTCCGCGCCCGCGCATCAATCACGATGCGGTCGCCCGTCTTCACCAGGGCCAGCGGCCCGCCCAGCGACGCCTCCGGAGAGACGTGCCCCACCACGAAGCCGTGGGTGCCGCCGCTGAAGCGCCCGTCGGTGATGAGTGCCACATGCGCCCCGAGCCCCCGCCCCATCAGGGCGCTGGTCGGTGACAGCATCTCGCGCATGCCCGGACCGCCCTTAGGCCCTTCGTAGCGAATCACGACGACATCGCCCGCCTTCACGCGTCCGCCCAGAATGGCCTGCTGCGCCCGTTCCTCACCATCGAACACACGGGCGCACCCTTCGAAACGTTCCCCTTCCTTGCCTGAGATTTTCGCCACAGCGCCCTCGGGCGCCAGGTTGCCGCGCAGCACCACCAGGTGGCTGTCAGGCTTGACTGGCGCACTGAATGGACGCACCACCAGTTGGTCTGCCGGATAGTCGGCCACCCCTCGCAGCGACTCGGACAGCCGCTGGCCCGTGACGGTCAGTGCGTCGCCGTGGAGCAGGCCGCGGTCGAGCAGCCGCTTCATCAGCGGGGTGACGCCGCCGATGCGTACGAGCTCGGCCATCATGTAGGTGCCGCTCGGCCGCAGGTCGGCCAGCACGGGCACCCGGCGGCCGATGCGCGTGAAATCGTCTATGGTCAGTCGCACCCCTGCCGTGCGCGCCATCGCCAGCAGGTGCAGCACGGCGTTGGTCGAACCCCCGAGGGCAATGACCACGGTGATGGCGTTCTCGAACGCCTTCCGCGTCAGGATGTCGCGCGGCCGAAGGTTGCGCGCCAAGGCCTCAACTACCACCCGCCCCGCGGCTTCGGCATCGCGCCGCTTAGCGTCCGACACCGCCGCCTGCGCCGAGCTGTTCGGTAGGCTCAGCCCCAGCGCCTCGATCGCGCATGCCATGGTGTTGGCCGTATACATGCCGCCGCACGAGCCTGCCCCCGGACACGCATGCTGCTCCAGATCGGCCAGTTCGGCATCGGTCATGCGTCCCGCCGCATGCGTTCCAACGGCCTCGAACACCGTGACGATGTCGACGGGCTGCCCCTGCCAGATGCCGGGCATAATCGTGCCCCCATACACAAACACCGACGGCCGATTCAGCCGCGCCAGCCCCATGACCATGGCGGGCATGTTCTTGTCGCAGCCGCCGATCGCTACCACGCCGTCGAACCCCTCTGCCCCCACGACGGTCTCCAGCGAGTCGGCGATCACCTCGCGCGACACCAGCGAGTACCGCATGCCGTCGGTGCCCATCGAAATGCCGTCAGACACGGTGATGGTGTGAAAGGCCACCGGGCGCGCGCCCGCAGCGGTGACACCGGCGCTGGTCGCCCGCACCAGGTCGTCGAGATGGATGTTGCACGGCGTGACGGCACTCCACGAGCCGCAGACGCCAATCTGCGGCTTGCGGAAGTCATCGCGCGTGAAGCCGACGGCATGCAGCATGGCGCGGCCGGCCGCGCGGGCCGGGCCGTCCACCACCGCGGACGAATGTGGGCGCGGCAGCGATGTGGCTGGTGACGCTGAGGGTGACGTTGACCGCGACGGGCGGCGAATAGGCATGGCGCCTCAGCCTAACCGCCTCCGTCCGGAGAGACAAGCCCCGTGCCTCCCCTCCTCTGGTATTCTCCCCGTGGAGGGATTCGATGACCACACTCAAGGCGGTGCTGGTACCCACCGACTTCAGCCCCACGTCGGAGCAGGCGCTCCGCTACGCCAAGGCGATGGCCGATGCCTTCGGCGCGGCGCTGCACATCATTCACGTCATCGAGGAGCCCTACGGCCAGCCGTGGGCCGTCGAAGCCTACGGGTTTTCGCTGGCCGCGCTGCAGGACGAGTGGGTGAAGGAAGCACAGAAGCGCATCGCCACCGTGCTGACGCCTGAAGAACACCAGTGCTACCGCGCCGAACCCAGCACGGTGCTGGGGCACCCGGTCAGCGAGATTCTCAGGTACGCCCGCGACCGGCAGGTCGATCTCATCGTGATGGGCACCCACGGGCGGGGCCCGCTGGGGCACGTGGTGATGGGCAGTGTGGCCGAACGCGTGGTCCGTCGGGCGCCGTGCCCGGTGCTGACCGTGCGCCCCGAGGAGCACGAGTTTATCAGCTGACACCGGCGCGCCTCTCGAGGCGCGTCAGTCTTTTCCGGACATGCGGCGTCGCGCCCGGCGTTCATCACGCGTCGGTCGGGCCGTCGTCTGCGCGGCCGCGCGATAGATGCGCTCGAGCCGCCGCAGTTCCACTTCCTGGGGTGACGGATCGGGCGTCTGATCGTCATAGAGCGCGCGCGCCTCGGCTTTTGGCAGGTGCGCGTCGGCCAGCGCCTGCACCACCACTGTCTGCCGACGACCGAATGGCCGCTGAAGCTCGAGGCGTTCGCCCCCTTTCAATTCCCGATGCGGCTTGGCGGTCACGCCGTTGACGCTGACCTGCCCCAGGCGACAGGCCTTCTGCGCTTCAGACCGCGTGCGGTAGAGGCACGCCACGTCCAGCCAGATATCGAGTCGCACACCCACCCGAAAATCATATGATCAGAAGTATGGCCCCGTCGTCTTCCGCCCGGCCCCTTCCGTCGCGCGCCGTGCTGCTTGCAGTCGCGGCGCTCGTGTTCTTCGTGGTGCCCGGTGTGCTGTCGCTCGCCGTCGACTGGCTCTGGTTTGCCGAAGTCGGCTACCTGCCGGTCCTCACCCAGACCCTGTCGGTGCAGGCCGTGCTCGGCACGGCGGTGTTTGCGGTGGCCTGCGTCTGGCTGACCATGCACTTCCGGGTCGCCGCGTCAGCCCTGCGGGTCGAACAGGCCCCGTTCCAGACCGCCGAGGGCTTCACCGTCTCGCTGCCCAGCCGCACACAGGTCTTGCCCCTTGCCATGCTGGCCGCCGCTGGCGGGGCCCTGCTGCTGGCCTCATACGCCTCCGTCGGCAGCCCGACGCTGCTGTGGTGGTGGCATCAGGTGCCGTTCGGGCAGGCTGACCCGCTGCTGGGATACGACCTCGCCTTCTACGTGTTCACTCTGCCGGCGCTCGAACTGCTGCGCAATCTCGCGTTCACGCTCGTGTTGCTCACGACGGCTGGCAGTGCCGTGCTCTACGCCATGGCCGGCCAGCTGGCCATCAGCCCGTTCGGCCTCAGACTCGGGGCGCAGGCGAGGGTGCATGCCGCCTGGATCAGCGCTGCAGGCTTTGCCGTGCTCTGCCTGAGCGCCTGGCTCACGCGGCTGGGCTATCTCGTCATGCCCTCCGGCATCATTCACGGGGCCAGCTACGCCGATGTCCATGCCCGCATGCCGGCGGGTCTTCTGCTGACGGCAGTGGCCGCCGCCGGCGTCGTGCTGTCCCTTGTCGCCACACGCAGCGGACGGCTCCGGCAGGTGGCCCTCGCCGCAGGCCTCTACGGACTGGTCGTGGTGGGTGGTCAGGTCTACGCCAGCCTGCTGCAGCGGTTCGTCGTGTCTCCGAACGAGCAGGTGCGCGAAGCGCCATACATCGAGTTCAACATCGCCGCCACGCGTCGCGCCTTCGGCCTCGACCGGGTCGTCGAGCGCGAACTGTCGGGCGACGCTGACCTGAGCGCGGCCGACATCGCGAAGCACCGGTCGACCCTCGATAACGTACGGTTGTGGGATCACCAGCAGCTGCTCGAAACGTTCGGACAGATTCAGGAGATCCGCACCTACTACGATTTTGTCGCCGTCGACAACGACCGGTATCGGCTCGACGGACAGCTCCGGCAGGTGATGCTGTCGGCCCGCGAACTCAACCCGGCTGCCCTGCCCAACCGCACGTGGATCAACGAGCGCCTGGTCTTCACGCACGGCCACGGCCTCACGCTCGGTCCCGTCAATCAGGTCACGCAGGAGGGACTGCCCGTGCTGTTCGTCCGCGACCTGCCGCCGGTCGCCTCGGGTGGTCCGGCCATCACCGAACCCAGCCTCTACTTCGGTGAACTGTCCAACGAATACGTCATCGCCCGCACCCGTGCCCGCGAGTTCCACTATCCGAAGGGCGACGACAATGTCTTTATTGACTACGCGGGCTCGGGCGGCATCCCCCTCGACAGCCTCACACGCAAGCTCCTCTTCGCGCTGCACTTCCGCTCGTATCAGCTTCTGCTTAGCGATGACATCACCGACCAGAGTCGGGTCCTCTTCGACCGCCAGATCCGCGCGCGCGTAACCAAAATCGCCCCGTTTCTAACCTACGACGACGACCCGTATCTGGTGATCGACCAGGGGCGGCTCTTCTGGATTCAGGACGCGTACACGACCAGCGCCCGCGTGCCCTACTCGACCGAAGCGGCACGCGGCGTCAACTACATCCGCAATGCGGTGAAGGTCGTCATCGATGCCTACCACGGCACCGTCACCTTCCACGTGGCCCAGCCCGACGACCCAATCATCCAGACGATGGAGCGTGCGTTCCCGACGCTGCTGCGCCCGATGTCAGAGATGGCGCCGGGCCTGCGTGAGCACGTGCGGTATCCGGAAGGCATCTTCAACCTGCAGACACAGGTGTATTCGACCTACCACATGACCAGCCCGGCGATCTTCTACAACAAGGAAGATCAGTGGGAGGTACCGGCCATCGATCGCGGCGGCGAGTCGGTGCGCATGGAGCCGTACTACACGCTGATGACGCTGCCCGGTGAACAGTCTGCGGAATTCATCCAGATGCTGCCGTTCACGCCGCGCCGACGCGACAATCTCGCCTCATGGATGGTGGCCCGGAGCGACGGCGACCACTACGGTGAGATCCAGGTCTTTCAGTTCCCCAAACAGAAACTCATCTTCGGACCGCGACAGGTGGTGGCCCGCATCAACCAGGACCAGGCGATTTCTCCGCAAATCACCCTCTGGGGTCAACAGGGGTCGGAAGTCATTCAGGGCACGCTGATGGTGATCCCCATCGAGGAATCGCTCATTTATGTGCGTCCGCTCTACCTGCGGGCCCAGGCCGGACGGATTCCTGAACTCACCCGCGTCATCGTCGCCTACAACAACCGCATCGTGATGGATCGCACGCTCGATGCCGCGCTGGCGCAGTTGTTCGAAGGGGCACGCCCGTCGGTGCCGTCCACGTCCGCTGGTCGCGCGACGCCGCCAGCGACACCCGTGGGCACCGCCCCAGCGGCACTCGGCGCGGCCGCACCCGACGCCCCCCCCCAGTCACTCGCCGAACAGGCACGACTGACCTACGAGCGTGCCCTCGCCGCTCAGCGGGCGGGCGACTGGGCCCGCTACGGCGAAGAAATCGCCCGGCTGGGTGACCTGCTCGCCCGCATGCAACCCTGACCGCACCGGCTATGTCGACTTCGCTGCCGCCTCTGCCCCTGCGCGACGTGCACCAGCGCCCGCTGCGCAACCTGCGCCTCTCGGTCACTGACCGCTGCAACCTGCGGTGTCAGTACTGCATGCCCGAAGATGAGTATGCCTGGTTGCCCCGCCACGACATCCTGCACTTCGAGGAAATCGAACGCCTTGTCGATGTGTTCCTGTTCCTGGGAGTCGATAAGGTCCGGCTGACCGGCGGAGAGCCTCTGCTGCGCCGCGACGTTACCGAACTGGTGGCGAGGCTGGCGTCACGTCTCGGCATCCGCGATTTGGCAATGACCACCAACGGCGTGCTCCTCAGGCCCGCCGCCCCGGACCTCAAGCGGGCAGGGCTGCACCGCCTCACGGTGAGTCTCGACACCCTGCAGGCTGACCGGTTCGAGCGCCTCAGCCGTTCGGCGGAATTTCACCGGGTACTCGACGGGCTCGAGGCCGCGGCCGAGTACTTTCCCGGCTTCAAGATCGACACGGTGGCCATCCGAGGTGTCAACGACGACGAAGTGATTGCGCTGCTCGACCGTGCACGCGCACTCGGGGCCGAGCTTCGCTTCATCGAATACATGGATGTGGGCGGCGCGACGCACTGGAGCCAGTCGCAGGTCGTGTCGCGGGCCGAATTGCTGGGCATGATCGCTGCGCACTACGGCGCGGTCGCCCCGGTCGACCGCGTCGATGCCGCCCCCGCCGACCGCTTTCGCCTGGCGCATGGCCAGACGTTCGGCATCATTGCCTCGACAACGACGCCGTTCTGCGCCGACTGTGACCGGAGCCGGCTGACGGCCGACGGACTCTGGTATCTGTGTCTCTACGCGGCGCGCGGCACCGACCTGAGGGGGCCGCTGCGCGGAGGAGCGAGCGCCGACGCGCTGGCCACGCTCATCAGGGGCGTATGGCAGGCGCGCACCGATCGCGGTGCAGAGACGCGGCAGGTCGTGCGGGCTGACGCGCCCTTCATTCCGCTATCGGCGCTGAAACGCGACCCGCACCTCGAAATGCACACGCGGGGCGGCTAGACACCACCCCGCGACGTGTCGCTGGCGTCGGGCAGCCGCTACTGCACCGCAGGCGTCGCGCAGTGTGTGGCATAGGCCGCCTGGAGGCGGGCCGCAATGCCGTCGGCGCTGTTCTGTTCAATCTCGCGCCGCTCCATCATGTAGACCAGCACGCCGTCCTTCAGGATGGCCACCGACGGAGACGATGGGGGATACGGAGCAAACAGCTCGCGGGCGCGCGTGGTCGCCTCGACGTCGGCCCCGGCAAACACCGTCACAAGATGGTCGGGACGGGCGCCGGCGCGAAGCGAGAGGGCGATGCCGGGACGGGCCTTGCCCGCCGCGCATCCGCAGACCGAGTTGACGACCACCATCGTGGTGCCGCTCCGGCCCGCTGCGGCGTCGACCGCCTCGGGTGTCGAGAGTTCCTCAAAACCGAGTCGGGTCAGTTCCGACCGCATCGGCGCAATGAACGGCTCAGGATATCGCTGCATCATGGTTTTCCGGCTTTCTCCGTGTCGCGCACGTGTGCGCATTTGATGAGATGCCTTCGTGGCGCGGAAGGTTGCGTGCCCGGCCGGAGCCGCACCCCTGACAGCCACGAATGACGTCTTACGTGGGGACTATGGTACCCGCTCTCCGCATCCGTTCGCTCAACGAGGCTCCGATTCGAGCCGATCGCCCCACGGTGCTCTACTGGATGACGGCCTTCCGGCGCACCCGGTCGAACTTTGCCCTCGAACGGGCCGTCGAGCATGCCGAGGCCCTGCGCCGCCCGCTGGTTATCCTCGAGGCCCTGCGGGTCGGGTATCCCTGGGCGTCTGACCGACTGCATCAATTCGTCATCGACGGCATGCGCGATAACGCCGCGGCGCTGGCTGGCCGTGCCGGCGTCACCTACGTGCCCTATCTGGAACCCGCGGCCGGCGAGGGCCGTGGGCTCCTCGAAGCGCTGGCGCAGTCGGCCGCGATGGTGGTGACGGACGACTTTCCCTGCTTCTTCCTGCCCCGCATGGCGGCTGCCGCGGCGGCCCGGCTCGACGTCAGGCTGGAAACGGTTGATGCCAATGGCATGCTGCCGATGCGCGCCGTCGAGCAGGTCTATCCGACGGCCTACGCCTTCCGGCGTGCCCTGCAGAAGACCCTGCCGGCGCATTTCCAAGACCGGCCCGCGGCCGACCCGGTCGCCCGTCTTGCGCCCCTGTCCGCGTGGACCGTCCCCGCAGACCTCCGCCAGCGCTGGCCCCATGCCCTCGAATGGCTCGACGATGGAGGCACGCTCAGTCAACTGCCGATCGATCACTCGGTTGGAACAGCCCCGCTGACCGGTGGTGCCGCCGCGGCGGCGCGTCGCCTGCAGAGCTTTCTCGAACACGACCTCGAGCTGTATGGCACGGGCCGCAACGACCCTGATCACGACGTCTCGAGCCGGTTGTCTCCCTACCTGCATTTCGGCCACATCGGGCCGCACGAGGTCTTCGACGAAGTCATGCGGCGCGAAGGCTGGCTGGGCCAGGTGTCGGCGCGCACGGCCGGGCAGCGCGAAGGCTGGTGGCAGGTGTCACCGCATGCCGAGTCGTTCCTCGATGAATTCATCACGTGGCGCGAACTCGGCTATAACTTCACCTCGCGTCGGGACGACTACGACCGCTACGACTCGCTGCCCTCGTGGGCCCGGGCCTCGCTCGACGCACACAGCACCGACCCCCGGCCGCATCTCTACACACTGGACGAGCTGGCAGCCGCCCGAACGCATGATCCTCTCTGGAATGCGGCCCAGCGTCAGCTGACGCGCGACGGGCGCATCCACAACTATCTGCGCATGCTCTGGGGCAAGAAGATTTTGCAGTGGTCGGCCTCGCCGCGCGAGGCGCTGGCGCACATGATCGAACTCAACAACCGCTATGCCCTCGACGGACGCAATCCCAATTCCTATTCGGGAATTTTCTGGGTACTGGGCCGCTACGACCGGCCGTGGGGACCGACGCGTCCCATCTTCGGCGTCATCCGGTACATGACCTCGGAGAACACCGCCCGCAAGGTCAGCGTCACCCGCTACCTCGCCCGGTATGGCGACACCCCCGAGCTCTTCTCATGACGCTCGTGCTGCTGCTGCACGCCGCGTCGACGCTGTGGATGACCGGCCTCATCTGGTTCGTGCAGGTCGTGCACTATCCGCTCTTCTCGCTCGTCGGCGATGCAGGCTTCACTGCCTACGAACACGCGCACACCACGCGCACCACGCTGGTCGTCGGCCCGCCGATGCTGCTCGAGCTGGCGACGACCGTGGCCCTGCTGGGCCTCGCCGGCGACGCAGTGCCCCGGAGCGCGGCGTGGATGGGTGCGGCGCTCCTGGCCGCCATCTGGCTGTCGACCGCGCTGCTGCAGGTGCCCCAGCACTCGCTGCTCTCCCTGGGCTTCGATGCGAGGGCCTGCGAGGTGCTCGTCCAGTCAAACTGGATCAGGACCATCGGCTGGTCGCTGAGAGCGGCCCTGGCGCTCTGGCTGCTGTGGCGACTGCTGCCCTCCCTCTAGCGTCGCCTCCCGGACCGCCTCTGGTAAGCTCTGGCGCATGCGCATCAGCCTCACTGCCCTGCTGCTCATCACCTCTGCCCTGTCTGCGTCAGCGCAGACCACCGCGTTTGTCGGCGGGCGTCTCATCATCGGGGGCGGCGAGGTCATCGAACGCGGCACGCTCGTGGTGACCGACGGACGCATCACCGCAGCCGGCCCGACAGACCGCGTCACCATTCCACCCGGTGCCACCCGCATCGATACGACGGGCAAGTCGATCATGCCGGGCCTCATCAATGCCCACGGGCATGTCGCTGCCACACAGGGTCTGCGCTCGTCGCCCGAGTTCTACACGCGCGACAATCTGCTGAGTCAGCTGCGGACGTACGCCAGCTATGGCGTCACCACCGTCTACAGCCTCGGTGACGACAAGGCGGCCGGGTTCACGCTGCGCGATGAAGGCCGCTCTGGCCCTCTCGACCGGGCACGCCTCTTCGTCGCCGGAGACGTCATCACCGCCGACACAGCCGAGGCCGCACGCCAGCGCACAGACCAGGTGGCCGACCAGGGCCCCGACATCCTGAAGATTCGTGTCGACGACAATCTCGGCACGTCGCGCAAGATGCCCGAGCCCGCTTGGCGCGCCGCCGTGACCCGGGCGCATGAACGGCAGCTCAGAATGGCCGTGCACATCTTCTATCTCGAAGACGCGCGAGCAACCGTCACCGCCGGGGCCGACTTTGTCGCGCACAGCGTGCGCGACATACCGATCGACGCATCATTCGCCCAGTTGCTGCGTTTTAGGAATGTCTGCTACAGCCCGACGCTGACCCGTGAGCTGTCGACCTACGTTTTCGAGTCGACGCCGCCGTTTGCTGATGATCCGTTCTTCGTCCGTGGCATCGGTGACGAGGTGCGACGCCAGATCAAAGATCCGAACCGGCAGGCGCAGACGCGCGCGAATCCTGCGGCAGCGCTCGGCCAGCGATACAAGGCCGGCCTGCAAGTCGCGCTGCGGAACCTCAAGAGCCTGTCCGACCAAGGCGTTCGCATTGCCATGGGCACGGATACTGGACCACCGGGACGCTTCCAGGGGTACTTCGAACATCTGGAACTCGAGATGATGGCCGATGCCGGCCTGACACCAGCGCAGATCATCCGCTCGGCAACCGTCGACGCGGCGGCGTGTCATCAGAACACCACGATTGGCGCGCTGGAGGTCGGCCGGCAGGCCGATCTGCTGGTGCTCGGCGCGAACCCGCTCGACAGCATCCGCGCGCTCCGTCAGATCGAACAAGTGTGGATCGGCGGCAGGCGCCTTCCGTAACCGCGCCACGATGATTCGCGCGTATCTGCCCGCCGACCGTCCGCACGTGCAGCCCGGGCTGCTCTTCAGCCGTATCGAACAGGCCGAGCGCGATCGCTACGCCTCGGCCCTCGGCCCTTCGGTGGTCACGCCCCTCGTCGATCGCCCTGATCTGGCCCGCGCACTGAACCTCGGTCAGATCTGGGTCAAGGATGAAACGCATCGCATGGGTCTGCCGGCCTTCAAGCTGCTGGGGGCACGCTTTGCCGTCGCCACCCTGCTGGCCCGGCGCCGCATCACACCCGGCTGCACCCTGGTCTGTGCCAGCGAAGGCAATCATGGACGAGCGGTGGCGCGTGCCGCCCGTGAGGTCGGATGCCAGGCCCGCATCTATCTGTCGCATGCCGTCGCCACCCCGCGCGCCGACGCCATCGCCTCGGAGGGGGCTGTTGTGGTACGCGTCGGGGCCACCTACGACGAGGCCGTGCGGCACGCCGCCGATGATGCGGCACGGGAAGGATGGGCGGTCGTCTCTGATACTTCCTGGGATGGCTACGAAGAAGTGCCGAGGCTCATCATGCTCGGCTACTCGCAGATGGTGCACGAGATGCACGCCCAGCAGCCGCCCGGATGGCGACCCGATGTCATCGCCGTGCCCGGCGGCGTCGGCGGTCTGCTCGCCGGTGTGGCGCTCGGCGCCGCAGAAGTGTGGGCATCGCCTCCGCACATCGTATGCGTCGAGCCCGACTCGGCCGCCTGCCTGATGGCTTCGGCCCGCACCGGTGCGCCCACACGGGTGGATGGCCCGTTCACGACAGAGATGGGGGGCCTCCGCTGCGGCGAGGTGTCGCCCCTGGCCTTTGCCATGGCGGCCCCGCATGTCGCTGGCTACGTCACGATTGACGATGCCTGGGGCGCGTGCGCGTTGCGGATGATGGCGCGTCCCCCTGAGGTCTCACTCACGCGTGTCGAGGCCGGTCTGTCCGGTGCCGCGGCGCTGGCCGGACTGATGGCGCTCAGGAGCGGGGCCGACGCGGCGCATGCCTGTGAGGCGCTGCGACTCACCGGAAAATCGACCGCTGTCGTGATTGCGTCGGAGGGAGTGACAGACCCACCGCTGTGGGCCCGCCTGATGGGTGAGGGCGAGTCGCCGGCAATTACGCCAGCGACTTGACGGCTTCGTCGAGCAGGAACAGGTCGGTGAGCAACGACCTGACGTGTGTCGAGGCGTTGAAGTTGTCGATCAGCTGAGAACTGATGCCGCGACGGCTGCGCACGAGCCCGAGAGCGGACCGCGCCGACATCACATCGCGCTGCAGCACCACCAGCATTGGGGCAAAGGCCACCGCATCGTCACCGCTGCCGATGACCTCAGAGAGGGCCGACTCGAGGCCGGCCATCCCTTCGTCCATCCGCTGCAGGTAGGTGCGGAGCTGCTCGCTGTTGGGGTGTCCCTCGTCGGTGGCGATGCCCTGCGCCGCGTAGGCAAGCAGGTACTCGTAACCGCCCTCAATTCCGTCTACACACCGCCTGAGGGCGGCCCGAGCCTCGTCATGTGTCATTGCGGATTACTTGTTCGCCACCCAGCGCTTGGTATCGTGGTGCTCGAGGTACTCGCGGCGCGAAATGGTGCCGAAGAGCATCGACCTGGTCAGCCAGAACTTCTCGGGCCGCAGGGCGAAGTAGATGTGGGCGATGATCATGCCCACGAAACCCACGCCAGTGAGGCCGTGAACCACGTAGGTCAGGCCGTAGGCGGCGTCGCTCATCCAGAACGGATCGCGTTCGAAGATCGGCGTGCGGACACGGGCCATCATGAGGATGCCCGAGGAAATCGCCCCGAGACCGGCCACGAGCACGGCCAGATGGTAGAGGCGGTTCCCCAGCGGATACTTGCCGGGCTTTGGCGCATCGACATCGGCGCCGAGTTCACGGAGGATTTCCGCCTTCGCATCGGGCAGGTCCTTGGGACCAATCCAGATGGACCAGAAATCCATGAAGAACGTGGCGTGGATGATGTGAAAAATGATCGCGCCGGTCAGCAGGATGCCGGCCATCCAGTGCCACTGCACCCAGGCGAACCGCACCCCGACGACAGGCAGGAAGGCCGTGAATACCAGCGACAGCATCGAGAACGCCATCACCCAGTGGAACATGCGGGCGACAAACGAGTGCCGTTCGATTCGCGGGGGCAGCGACGCATGCGCGGCTTCGAGCTGGTCGACATCGTCGCTGGCCCGCTTGTGGTGCGGCGAGAACAGCATGTAGCTGCCGTGGGACAGCAGGAACAGCACACCGCCCACCAGGGCCGCCCAGAAGAGGTCCCACGAAATGCGGACCAGAATCGACTCGCCCCAGGGGCTGAGTGCCGACGTTAGGATGTCCACTCGGCACCTCCGCGAATGGCGCGCTTGACGAGGTTCCGCACGAGCGGCACCTTGTAGGCATTGTGACGCAGCGGCTCAGCGCCGGCCACGGCGAGGTCTGCGGCCTGCTCAGCCACCTCGGGCGTGCGGCTCTTGCCGGCGAGGAACGCTTCCACGGCCTCGAGGCGATGCGGGCGCGCGGCCACGCCGTTCACCACCATCCGCGTGCGGGTGATCGTCGACGCCGAGCCATCAATGGCTGCGGCGATATTGACCAGCGCAAAGTCCCACACCTGACGGTCGCGAACCTTCTCGAAGAAGAGTTCCTTGCCTGCCCACGTGCCGGGGATGCGGATCGCCGTCAGCAGGTCGCCCGGCTGCAACATGGTCAACCGGGTGATGTCGATGCCAGGGCCGACGAAGAAGTCCTGGGCAGACACGACCTGCTCGCGTCCCTCGCGCATGATCACGAACTGCGCATCGAGAGCGATGAGGGTGGGCGCGGTGTCGGACGGGTTCACGGCCACGCAGCGGTCGGCCTCGAAAATCGCATGTTCGCGATTGAGCGAGGTCGGGGTGTCGGCGTAGCAGATGTTCCCCCCGGCACGGTAGCAGGGCCAACCGGCGCGGTAGTACCAGCAGCGCGCATCCTGCGCCAGATTTCCGCCCAGGGTGCCCTGGTTGCGAATCTGCGGCGAGGCCACGAGGCCCGCGGCCTCGGCGAGCATCCGGTACTTGCCCGTCACCAGCGGATCGCGGGTGATGGTCGTCAGCGTCGTGAGGGCACCGATTTCGATGCCCCCATCGCGTTCCTTGATGCCGCGCAGTTCAGAGACATTGCTGAGGTCGATGACGACCTTCGGCTTCTGAATGCGGTCTTTGAGCCAGTCGAACGTGTCGAGGCCCCCGGCCATGATCCAGGCATCACTGCCGTGGCGTTCCAGCAGACCAAGCGTGTCTGCCACCGACGCGGGCTGAAACAGCTCGAACGCCGGCATTACGTCGCGAATCGAAGCAGGCATCGCAGTCCTCCTAGACGAACGCCGTCAGCGTTTCATAGGCCGGTTTGCCAGTGGCCACCGACATCATGATCTGTTCGGGATGCACGGGAGTGCGGCGCAGCAGGCCATCGCCCACCGCATCGGCCAGCGCGCAAATCAGCGCACCGGCACCGGCACCGATGGACGGTTCACCGATCCCCTTGGCGCCGATGGGATTGGTGGGGTCGGGAATCCCTACTGCATCCCACTTCATGGCGATGGGGTTGTCGAGAATCGTCGGGGGCTTGTTGTGGTGCAGGCGGTTCGACAGGCCCGCCCCATAGTGCGGATCGAACACCAGCTTCTGGCTGCGCACATGACCGAAACCCTGCACGGCACCGCCGTGGATCTGGCCGCCGAGGCTGTTGGGATGCATCACCGTGCCCACATCGGCCACGGCCAGATAGTCGACGATCTTATAGACGCCCGTTTCGACGTCGACTTCGACCTCGATGAAGGCCGCCTGAAACGAGTATGTCTGACCGTCACGCGGCAGGTTGTCGCGGGCCACGCCCATGACGCCTAGCCCTGCCAGCGCCGCCGCCGACGCCTTCGTCATGCCATTCAGCTCCTTGGGCACCTCGTGACCGTCGAACTTCCCACCCAGCTGGATGGCACGCTCGGCAGCCTTGGCGAAGGTCATGCCGCGACCAGGATTGCCCTTCCGGAAGACCCGCTCATTGGCCACGTCATAGTCGTCGGGCGAGCCGCCCATGTCGCGCGCCGCCAGTTCCTGCAGCGTGCGCTTCAGGGCCTGTCCTGCCGCGTAGTTGGCACGGCTGTGCGCGTAGGTGGTCTGGCTGCCGGCCTGCACCGAGCTCCAGGCCACATGGTTACCCGTGTTGCCCCAGATGACTTCGCACTTGTCCCACGGCATGTCGACCTGTTCGGCAATAACACGCGCCGTATCGATCACCGAGTGCGTGCCAAGGTTGCCGATGCCTTGGTGGATGTAGAGCTTGCCATCGGGCTTAATCACACACAGGCCGTCAACGCCGATCGAGCCGGCCGTGTAGGACCCGGTGGCCACGGCCACGCCGGTGACCTTGCTGCCGCGGCGCTGGCCGCTGCGGGCCTTGCGCTCTTCCCAGTTGAACATCTCGGCGCCCCGGTCGAGGCACTCCTTGACGTTGCAGCTGGTGAGCTTGTTGCGCGGACGGCCGGCCGGCGCATCGGGTGCCACCAGACCGAACACCGCATTGCCCTCGGGGCCATTGATCTTGCGGATGGCGATGCGGTCGACGCCGAGCTTGCGCGCGGCTTCGTCGATCACCGGTTCGAAGAGCACCGAGGCCTGCAGGCCGCCGGGGGCGCGCTGCGAGACACCGGGAGGCGTATTGGTCGCTACCGAGACGCCCCGGAACCGCATGTTGGGCACCTGATACATCAGCGACGCGTTGTTCGCCGAGGTGGCATGGTCGCCCTGCCGACGATAGGGACCGGCCGCTTCGACGATGAAGACGTCGCAGGCGGTGACGCGTCCGTCCTTCTTGAAGCCCATGCGGACCCAGCCCTGATAGCCGGGGCGCGTGCGCCCGATGTAGGTCTCTTCCTCGCGCGAGATGCGCATCATGACCGGTCGGCCGTTGAGCTTCTTCGACAGCAACGCCGGAATCGCCATTGACTGAGCGCCCGGAATCTTGCTGCCGAAGCCCCCGCCGGTGAACTCACTGATCAGCACCACCTCTTCCGGCTTGATGCCCACCCACCCAGCCACGGAGGCGACCGTGCGGGCCACGCTCTGCGTGGAGCCGTGCAGGTAGAGCTTGCCATTCTGCCAGAAGGCCATCGCCGAGCGGGTCTCGAGCGGCTGGTGGCCGGTGGTCTGCTGGTAGTGGTCGCGCTCGATGATGAGGTCAGCCTCGGCGAAACCCTTTTCAATGTCTCCGAAGACCAGCGTCTCGGAGGCTTCCGCGTCGTGCGGGAACTTGCCCTCGGCGACCGATGCGGCCTGCGCAGCCGTCCACTTGAGCGTCTGCAAGGAGGGGCCGACGAACACGTTACCCTCGGTGCGCCCGTTCGGGCCGCCGGGCTTCAGCGAGTCGAGCGGGTCGATGACAAACGGCAGCGGCTCGTAATAGACCACAATCTTTTCGATGGCGGCGGCAGCCAGTTCCTCAGACTCGGCAGCCACCGCCACAATGGGTTCCCCCTCGTAGAGCGGCTCCTTGGTCAGGGCCACTTCGGGCGCGACCGGAGGACGGGGCGGCGCCGCAGGGGCCGCCGGGGCGCCCGCTGCAGGAGCGGCCGCACCAGCCGCCGCAGGAGCCGCGGCACCGGCCGCAGGGGCTGCTCCGGCTGCCGCACCAGCTGCACCCGCTGCGGGACGCGCAGGCGCCGCCGCAGGAGCGGGGGCCGGCGGCGCTGGGGGCGCCGGCATGTCGTCGGCGGTCAGCACGGCCAGCACACCGGGCATGGCCAGCGCGGCCGACGTGTCGATGCGCGTGATGCGCGCATGCGGACGCGGGCTGAGCAGGAGCTTGCAGAACAGCATGCCCTCGGCGCGGTAGTCTTCCGCATACCGCGCCTTCCCGGTGACCTTCGCCACCAGGTCGGGGGTGACGTAGTTTTTGCCGATGAGCTTGTAATCCGCCATCGTTACGCCCTCCGCATCAGGTCGGCCGCATTCATCATGCAGTCGAGAATCTTGTTGTAGTCGGCGCAGCGGCACAGGTTCCCCGAGATGCCGTGCGCCAGTTCCGCACGCGTCGGCTGCGGGTTGACCTTGAGGAAGCCGACCGTCGCCATCACGAAGCCCGGCATGCAGAAGGCACACTGGAAGCCCTGCCCGTTGACCACCGCCTGCTGCACGGGATGCAGCGTGCCGTCGGCCGAGGCCAGGCCCTCGATGCTCACAATCTTTTTGCCGCGCACCGAGTGCGTCAGCACCGAGCATGCATAGTGCGGCACATCATCGACCAGCACCGTGCACGCGCCGCATTCGGCGCGGTCGCATCCGAGCTTGGTGCCGGTCAGCCCCAGCTTGTAGCGGAGCGTTGTCGCCAGCGTCTCGTGCTTGGCCACGTCGACGCGGCGCTCCTGACCGTTCACGTTGAGCGTGAGCAAACGCTCGACGGCACCAGGCAGCGCGCTATCCTGGCCGGCCACATTGGCACGGAACATGTACGCCGATGCCGAGACGGTGGCACCAGCCGCAATCACACCTTTGATGAAGTTCCGACGGGTAAACCCGGCCTGCTCGCCGGACGCGGTCGTGTTCGGGCCTTCAGACATGGGACCTCCGGGAAATCGAGCGGATAGTAACAGATTTGCCCGCCACGGGAATACAGGAAAGATCGCCCGCCCCGGCGAGCGGGTCAGACGCGCACCACCCGGCCTTCCGCCGCCCGGGTCAACCGATCGCGAATGGCCGCGCCCAGCCCCGCCGGCCCCGCATCGCTCGCCAGTACAACGTCCGGCTGCTCAGCGTCCAGGTGACGCAGCGTCGCGAACAGTGCCGTCGCCATCGTCTGCGGGAGGGTCCGGCTCCCGCAGGCCCGCACCAGCACACGTCCCTGAGCCGCCAGCGCCGCCACGTCGGGGGCAAGGGCCAGCGCATCCTCGGCGGGGACCAGCAGCCCGACGCGCCGACCCTGGGCCGCCAGACGGCGGGCGTCCGTGGCGAGGCGTGCACAAACCGCGTCGACGGGGCCGACATATAGCGTCAGTGGTGCCGACGGGGCGTAGTGCCGCAACAACTGCCCCGGCGCCACCTGCGCCTCCGCCGCATCGCCGTGTTCCTCACGCACCACAATGTCGGGCACTACCACACGCAACTGCTCGAGCGTCACGCCTCCGGCGCGCCGCACCACCGGCGGCGTCACCGTGCAGTCGACGATTGTTGATTCGACGCCCACGGGCGTGGCCCCTCCGTCGAGCACCAGCGGAATCCGGCCTCCCAATTCGTCGCAGACATGCCCGGCCGTGGTCGGACTCGGCCGCGAGAACCGGTTGGCGCTCGGCGCGGCCACAGGAACACCGGCCGCCAGCAGCAACGCACGTGCGACCGGATGTGCCGGCACCCTGACCGCCACGGTCTCGAGTCCGGCAGTGACGTCGCCCGGCACATCGGGGTGGCGCGGCACGATCACCGTCAGCGGACCAGGCCAGAACGCCGCCGCCAACGTGCGCGCCGCAGGTGGCACCGACGCCGCCACGCGTGACAGATCGTCCACGCCGGCAAGATGGACGATCAGGGGGTCGGTCGACGGACGGCCCTTGGCGATAAATACGCCGCGCACCGCCTCGGCACTCAGGGCGTTGGCCCCCAGACCATAGACGGTTTCCGTAGGAAATGCGACGAGGCCGCCCCGGCGCAGCAAATCTGCCGCGGCGTCGATGGCCGCAGGGTCGGGCGGCGTCTGGGTGACCACCCGCACCTCGGTGGTCATGAGACCTCGCGCCCTTCCACCCCGGGCAGTCGACCGCTGCCGATGAGCAACATCACCACGCGTCCATAGCCGGCCACCCCCTCGGTCGCGCCCTGCGAACGCAGGGCGCGGTCGTAGACACCCCAGGCGGCACGGTCGAGCCACGCCACGCGGGCACGCTGGCGGTCGGCCACCGCCTGCAGGTCTCGACGAGGGCCGTCGGCCAGAGACTCGAGCACCATCGCCCGAGTGACCGGGTGCAGGTGCGAGGTGACCTCTGAGACCAGCAGGAGCCACCCGCTATACCGCGAGGAAACGTCGGCGCCCAAAGCGGCTAGCGCACCCACGAAGCTGGCGTCTTCTTCCCGGGCAAACCCCGACAGGTGGGCCCATTCATGGGCCAGCACCGACGGGCGCTCAGGGGGCGTCAGATCCGGGCTCAGATACGTTTCCAGAAAGAAGGGCGCCAGCAGGCCGTTGATGCCCACGGCCCTCAGATACGGCGCCATCCAGGGGTGCTTTGGCCGTGAGGGCACCGAGGCGCGCGTCCTGCCCAGCTGCGCCTCGACCCGGTGCCACGATTGCACCAGAGCCTCTGGGACACTGGTCGGGCCGGGAAAACCTGCAGCCTGTGCAGCGTCATACGTTCGGTTGGCTTCCCGTATCGCGGTCTCGGCGAGCTCGCGTACAGCCGTCGGTGTGACGCGTGCGGCGTCATAGCCCGGCAGCGTCGATTCGAGAGACGGGGTGCGATAGTGATGGCCCCACACGAGCAGGAACCACAGGTAGGCCCCCGAGCTCATGACCACCGTGCCAGCCATCCACCGCCCGCGACGACGGCGCGTGGCCCGCCAGCACGCGCGTGTCCACAGCAGCCACGCCACCACCACCGACGCGACGACGGCCTCGGCGACCGGCACATCCGTGCCATTGGAGAGTGGCGTGAGCAAGGCCTGAAGGAACGGGTACACCCGGTGGGCGAGCACGGCTGCCAGCGGCGGAGGCCACGGTGCCAGGACCGTGAGCACCGCCATTCCGACGATTAGGCGACCGGGGTAGGTCCGCATGCCCGCGGCCTCTGCACCAGCCGGGGCTTACGGAACCGTGAACGAAATTTCGTTGGACGACGGACTCATGCCGCACGCATTGCGCGCATAGACGCGGGCAAAGATCGGCCCCGGCTTCACGGGCGCGGTGTAGGAGGTCTGGTTGCCGGGCACGGTAATGACCCCCTCGTTGCTCGCGCCCGATGTGCTGCCGACCTCCAGCACATAGTTGACAATCGGCTCGGTCCCCCCGGGGGCCTGCCAGACGCCGGTGGCCACACGATCCGCCAGGGTGTGCGTGAAGGTCCGCGGGGCATTCGGCGGAGCCGTGCAGTCGAACTGCCGGGACCCCGGACGTGACGCGCCTCCCTGAATCAACCACAGGGCGGCCAGGACCACAACCGCCACTGCCACCACCATCGCGACCAGACCGTTCTTGTTCATCTGTTTCATCTGTGCAGACCCGAAACGAAGCCGCCGCCCCCGGTCGGGGGACGGCGGCACCATGAGGTTGGTCGGGATGCCGGGATTCGAACCCGGGACCTCCTGCACCCCAAGCAGGCGCGCTAGCCAGGCTGCGCTACATCCCGATCGGAGACTTACCTTTGCGCCGCCGGAGGCGTGGAACCAGAGGTTCGCCGCGTCCGGGCCTTCCGCCTCGGTGGAGGCGGCACCAGTTCCAGTTCGGGCACCTCGCGCGAGTCGAGGCGCTCGAGCAACTCGCGCAACCCGTCACGCACGGCCCTGAGACGCTGGCGCGTGTCGTCGTCCCACGCCGGCATCCTTCGCGGCGCCACCGGCCCCTGCGGGCTGTCAAGTTGGCGCCTGACCCCGGCCAGCGTCAGCCCTTCATCGAACACTAGGGTGCGTATGCGGCGCACCAGTTCCACATCGTCAGGCCCGTAGAGTCTGGCGCTACCACCCTCCTCTGCCCGTCCCAACTGGGGAAACTCAGCCTCCCATGAGCGCAGCACATACGCCGGAACTCCGACGATGTCGCAGACCTCGGCGGCCTTCATCCACTCGCGCTCGGAGACTGCCATGCACTGACCGCCCTGCAGTATACCGGGTTTCACGCGAGGCCCGTCATTTTTCCTTTGACGGGCGCTTCCGTTCACGCGCGCCATCGCCATCGACGCCCCTAGGCGCTCGACCACGCACGGTGAGCCGAATCGGCGAGCCGAAGAAGCCATACTGCTCTCGCAGGCGATTCTCGAGATAGCGGAGATATGAAAAATGCAGATCCGTCGCCACGTTGGTGAACAGCACAAAGGTCGGCGGCGCGACCGCCGTCTGCACGGCATACAGGATGCGCACCCGACGCCTCCCTGAGGCCACGGGGATGTGCACTGCCGTGATCTGCGCGATGAAGCGGTTGAGTTCCCCCGTCGACACGCGCGCCGTGCGGGCCTTCGCCACCCGGTCCACGGCTTCGAGGAGCTTCGAGGCCCGCTCACCGGTCTTCGCCGACACATGCAGCACCGGCGCAAAATCAAGGAACTTGAGGCGGTACCGGAGGTCTTCGTCGAACACTTTGGCCGCGTCGGGACCGCGTTCCTTCATGAGGTCCCACTTGTTCGCCACGATCACAATGCCCCGGCCGGCATCGACAGCAGCCCCGATGATGGCCGCATCCTGGTCGGCAATGCCCGCCGTGGCGTCGAGCACCAGCACCACCACGTCGGCACGCTCAATCGCACGCCGCGCCAGCATCACACTCAGCCCCTCGATGGCGCCTGCCTTCGCCACCTTGCCGGGCCTCCTGATGCCGGCGGTGTCCACCAGACGCACTGACTGTCCGTGCCAAGTGAGCACCGAGTCGACCGAGTCGCGCGTCGTGCCCGGCACCTCTGACACAATCATGCGCTCTTCCTGCAACAGCAGATTGACGAGAGACGACTTCCCGGCATTGGGGCGTCCGACAATCGCCACCGCAGTCTCGGACACGACCGGGACGGCGGTGGTCCGCATCCCCGCCGGCAGGCGCTCGACCACCGCCTCCATCAGGTCACCGACGCCGGTCCCGTGTTCGGCCGACACCTCGATGACCGGGTCGAATCCCAGCCGATGAAATTCGAGCACGCCGTCGCGCGTGCGCCGGTCGTCGGCCTTGTTGACCGCCAGCAGCACCGGAACGCCCGTGGTGCGCACCGCCGCCGCCACTTCTTCATCGCCGGCCACAAGGCCCTCGCGCCCATCGACCACCATGACAATTAAGTCAGCCGTCGCCAGCGCCCGCTGGCCGCGTTCGATGACCAGAGCATGCAAGGGGTCTTCACTCGCACCGAACAGGCCGCCGGTGTCGGTGAGCGTCAATGGACGTTCGCGCCAGGTCACGGTCTGAGTGATGAGGTCGCGGGTCGTGCCGGGGATCGGCGCGACGATCGATCGGCGTGTGCCGGCGACACGGTTGAACAGGGTCGATTTACCGACGTTGGGGCGACCGACAAAGGCGACGACTGGCACGGAACGCTGTGTCACGGGAGTGTCTCGATCTTACACAGCCCGAAGCACTTGCGGGGAATGTTGACGAGGTGACAGAATTGCCGAGGCCATGTGCAGCGGGCCTCCGCTGCGGCCACGTCATGATCAAGATCGACATCGTCAACGAAGTCTCGCGACTCGCCGACATCACGAAGGTCAAGGCCGAACAGGCCGTCGACGCGGTGCTGGACGCCATGCGGCTCTCGATGCAGCGCGGCGAGCGCATCGAGTTGCGCGGCTTCGGCGTGTTCCAGGTCAAGCCACGCAAGCGCGGCATCGGCCGCAACCCGCGCACCGGCACCGAAGTGCGGATTCCGCCGGGACGCACGATCCGCTTCAAGCCCGGCAAAGACCTGCAGAATCTCGGCTGACCACCGTGGCACCGACGACAGATCCGGTGGGACGCCCGCTGCTGCTGCTGGCCCTCACCCTGTGCACCACCACCCTCGTCGGCGGCTGCCATTACCTCGGTTTCGAACAGGCCTTCGACCCGTCATTCTCATGGCCGCCCCCAGACGCCGGGGCCAGCGCCGTCGCGCCATTCCTCTCGCCGTCGTTCCTGCTGCCCGGCCTCTGGTACAGCCTGACCATTCTCGCCATCCTCGGCTGTCACGAAATGGGGCACGTTGTAGCCTGCCGCCATCACGGCGTCGATGCCACCTGGCCCTACTTCCTGCCGGTACCCCTGCCTCTGACGGGGACCCTCGGGGCATTCATCCGCATCAGGTCACCGTTCCCGTCACGGGTCGCGCTCTTCGACATCGGCATCGCCGGTCCCCTGGCCGGCGTGCTGGTGGCCATCCCCGCACTCGTCACCGGCCTGCTGCTGTCGGACCTCGTGCGCCTGCCGGACGACCAGAGTGGATTGATGGAACTCGGCGAACCCCTGCTCTTTCAACTGGCGGCCCGCGTGGTGTTCGGGCCAATTCCCGACGGATTCACCATCAATATGCACCCCATGGCCTTCGCGGCCTGGTTTGGCCTGCTCGCCACGGCGCTGAACCTGTTTCCCATCGCGCAGCTCGATGGCGGTCACATCAGTTACGCCGTACTCGGCTCCCGAACACTCTGGGTGACGCGCTCGATGATCGCCGTCGCGCTCGGGCTCACGGTCCTGTCGTCCAGCTGGGGGGCGTGGACCGCCATGCTGCTCGGCATGCTGTGGCTCTCAGGCCTGCGGCACCCGCCCACGCTCGACGATGACCGCCCGCTCGACCGCCCGCGGCTGATCCTCGCTGCGGTCGCAGTGGTCATACTGGTGCTCTGCTTCACTCCGGTTCCACTCGAACCGTTTGTGACCGGCAATCGCTGACGGCCTGCGAGCCCACGCATTTAGAGCATCGTCAGCGGATCGACATCGAGGGTCGCTCGACGGGCCACGTCGGGATGCACCTCGAGAGCCCGGCGCACGGCCTGCCCCATGGCCGTGCGGTGGGTGCCTTTGAGGAAAAATTGCGCGCGATAGTCGCCGCGCAGTCTGGCCAACGGAGCCGGGGCTGGCCCCATCACGATCAGGGTGTTGCTCGCGTCGCTTCGGACTGCGGCAGCCAGCACATGCGCGCCCTGCATCGCTTCGTCGTACGAGCGCCCCTTCACCACCACGTTGATCATGGCCACCTGCGGCGGATACCGCATGGCATGCCGATACGCCGCTTCCTTCTCGTAGAAGGTCTCGTAGTCGTGCGTGCGCGCCAGCGTGATGCTGTAGTGGGTCGGATACAGTGTCTGGATAATCGCTTCGCCCCGACGCTCGCCCCGACCCGCACGCCCCGCCACTTGCGTCAGCAACTGGAACGTCCGCTCTGCCGCGCGGAAATCGGCCAGGCCCAGGCCCACGTCTGCTGAAATCACGCCCACGAGCGTCACGTCAGGAAAATCGTGGCCCTTGGCAATCATCTGCGTGCCGACCAGCACATCGAGTTCGCGTCGGGCAAAGCGCTCAAGCAGACGCACCAGACTGCCGCGGCGACGGACGGTGTCGCGGTCAACCCGCGCAAGCCTGATTTCGGGAAACTGCGCGCGCAGTTCGGCCTCGACGCGGTCGGTGCCGATGCCGACGTGCTCGAGGTAGGGCGCGGCACACTGCGGACAGGTCGATGGCACGCCGCGGCTGTAATTGCAGTAGTGACACCGCGCCGTCCAGTGCCGGCGATCGGCACTGTCGGCGCCGGGCCCACTGCGCCGGCGATGAATGGCCAGCGAGACACTGCACTGGGGACACTCGAGCGAGTGCCCGCACTGCCGGCACAGCATGGCGGCCGCATACCCGCGCCGGTTGAGCAGAATCATCGCCTGCTCGCGTCGCTCGAGCCGCAGCTGCAGGGCCTCTCGCAGCGGGTCGCTGACAATGACCTCGCCGCCCGCCTCGGCCATCGCGTCGCGCATGTTCACGAGGCGCACGTCGGCCAGGGGACGATCGAGTACACGCCGCGCCAGCCGCACGAGCTGATATCGTCCCGCCCGCGCATTGGCATAGGTCTCGAGCGCGGGCGTCGCCGAGCCGAGGATCACCACCGCGCCGGCTGCGCGCGCGCGCACCACCGCGACATCACGCCCGTGATAGCGCGGTGTCTCATCCTGCTTGTAGGAACTGTCGTGCTCTTCGTCGACGATCAGCAGTCCGAGCCGCGCACACGGCGCGAACACCGCCGACCGGGTACCCACGATGACGTCGACCTCGCCCGATTGAATGCGGTGCCACTGGTCGTGGCGCTCGCCCTCCGCGAGGGCACTGTGCTGAATGGCCACCCGATCCCCGAATCGTGAACGGAACAGGGCCGCCACCTGCGGGGTCAGGGCAATCTCGGGCACCAGCACCAGAGCCTGTCGCCCCGCGGAACGTGTGCGCTCGGCCAGTCGCAGATAGAGCTCGGTCTTTCCGCTGCCCGTCACGCCGTGCAGCAGCACCGGCGCAAACCGCTGCGCATCGACGAGGGCCGACAGCGTCTCGAATGCGGCGGCCTGTTCGTCCGTGAGCCTGCGGCCCTCGACTGCCGCAACGACCGCCATGTGACGGCCATCGACGAACGGGTCACGTTCCACACGCACGGTGCGCACCGAGAGCAGCCCGGCCGTGCGCAGCCGGGCCACGGCGCTGCGTGCTCCTCCTCTGGCGTCGAGTTCCGCGAGGCTCACACCGTCCGGCACCGAGGTCGCGGCGCGCAGCGTCAGCCGTTGCACGTCAGACATCCGGCGCCCCCCTGGCACGAGGGCCTGCGCGCCCGCCTCATCAGCGGCCAGCAGGTCGAGGCCGGCCGGCGTGATCGCCACGCGGCGCGCCGTCTTGAACGCGTCTGTGCGTCCCGTGAGTCCGTGCGGGGGCACGGCTACCGAGAGCGCGGCACCGGGACCAGCCAGGTAGTAGTCCGCCACCCAGAGCGCCAGCGCCACAACGTCGGGGGGAAGAAACGCCTCGGAATCGAGAACGGCGACCACATCCTTCAGGGCATGGCCTTCATCAGGCACCTCGACAGCCAGGACGATGCCAGTGACCTGCCGCGCCCCGAGCGGCACGGTGACCCGTGCTCCCACTGCGGGGCGCGGCAGTTCCGGCGGCACCCGGTAGGACAGCCGTCCCAGCGAGGGGACCGGGACGGCGACGGCAATCAGACAGGCAGGCACGGCCCTAGCGACGCGCGTCGGCCTGCAACAGCGCGCGCACCTTCTTCATGTCGTCCCAGACCTCACGCTTGGCGGCAGGATTGCGCAGCAGGTAGGCCGGATGGAAGGTGGGAATCAGCGTGCGCCCCTGAAAGTCGAACTCGCGCCCGCGCAGGCGGGTAATCGGATCGGTGGTCTGGAGCAGGCACTGCGCGGCAAACTTCCCGAGGGCCACAATCACCAGCGGGTTGACGGTCTGCACCTGACGGAACAGGAACGGCGAACAGGCCGCCACTTCGTCAGGTTCCGGATTGCGATTGTCAGGCGGACGACACTTGATGACGTTGGCGATGTACACCTGCTCGCGCGTCATGCCGATGGCTTCGATGATGCGGGTCAGCAACTGTCCGGCACGCCCCACAAACGGCAGTCCCTGCCGATCTTCGTCTTCCCCGGGAGCCTCGCCGACAAACATCAGTCGTGCTTTCGGCGAGCCGCTGCCGAAGACCACGGTCGAACGGCCCCGTGTGCACAGCTTGCAGCGCACACAGGCGGGCCCGATCTCGTCCTGCAGGGCCTGCAGGGCGTGGGCAGGGTCATGCGCGGCACCGCTCTCAGCGGGAGCCACACCTGCCTCGGACGGCGACGTCGACACCGCGATCGCGGCAGTGGCGGCACGGTGCCGCCACGCCGGGTCACGACTGACGCCGGTGACGCCGAGCTCGCGGAAAAACGCGAGATGTTCCGCGAGATCACTCATGCGTGCGAGGCTGCGGGCAGCAGGCGTTCGATGCGGTCGAGAATCGCCCGCGCCACCTGCGCCTTGGGCTGCAGGGGCACGTCGATGACATCATTCGCCGAAATCAGCGTCACCGCGTTCTGGTCGACATCGAAGCCGGCGTCGGTGCGCGAGACATCGTTGGCCACGATGAGGTCGGCCTTTTTCCGCTCGAGCTTGCCACGGGCGTGGGCCAGCAGGTCGTGCGTCTCGGCGGCAAATCCCACCAGCACCGGATGCCCGTGCGCGCGTGAGGGCAGCGCACCCACATCCGCGAGAATGTCTCTGGTGCGTCGCAGCGTCAGTACGAGCGGCCCATCGGCCTTGGCAATTTTCTGCGCCGCCGGGTCGAGCGTATAGTCGGCCACGGCTGCCGCCATGATCACGACATCGGCGTCACCCGCACGTGCCAGCACGGCTGCGTGCATATCGGCGGCACTGCGCACCGGCACCACTTCGGTCCCCGAGGGGGCCGGCACCCGGCTGGGACCACTGATCACCGTCACGCGGGCTCCTCGCCGCACGGCCTCGGCCGCCACCGCAAACCCCATGCGCCCGCTGGCGCGATTGCCGATGAACCGGACGGGATCGATGTCTTCGTACGTGGGACCTGCCGTGACCAGCACACGGCGTCCTGCCAGCGGCGAGGCGGGGCCACGCAGGGCGTCGCCCACAGCTGCGAGAATCTGGTCGAGCTCGGCCAGACGCCCCTGCCCCACCCACCCGCAGGCCAGATACCCCGACCCGGGATCGACAATCACTGCGCCCCGCTCGCGCAGCAGCGCGAGATTATGCGTCACCGCCGGATGGGTGTACATCTGGGAATTCATGGCCGGTGCCAGCACCACCGGTGCGCGCGTGGCGAGGAACATGGCGGTGAGGAAGTCATCCGCGTGCCCCTGTGCGAAGCGGGCAATCGTGTTTGCCGTGGCCGGGGCCACGATCAGCAGGTCGATGCGCGAAGCCAGGGCAATGTGCTCGATGTCGACGTTGCGGCCGGGCGACCACAGATCGGTCACTACCTCGCGTCCGGTGATGGCCTCAAGCGTCAGCGGCGTGATGAACCGGCGGGCAGACCGGGTCATCACCGCCGTGACGGCGTGGCCGGCCTGCTGCAGGGCCCGGGCGATTTCGACCGCCTTGTATGCGCTGATGCCGCCGGTGATGCCGAGTGCGATCTCTGCCATGAAACCTCAGCGCTGGAACGAGGCCAGAATCTCCTCGGCCGTCACCCGCATCCGGTGGGTGCGCGACCGCTCGGCTGCGATGATCTCCTGCAGTCGAACGACCGTCGGCTCGAGCTGGTCGTTGACGGCAACATAGTCGTACTCGACGTAGCTCGGCACCTCGGCACGCGCCGTCGACAGCCGCCGCTGCATCTGCTCTTCGGTGTCCTTGCTGCGTCCCCGCAGGCGGCGTTCGAGGACAGGAAACGAGGGAGGCAGCACGAAGATCGAGGTGTGGTCGATTCCGTGGGCCTTGACCTGCCGTGCGCCCTGCACGTCGATCACCATCACGACATCCTGCCCGGTGGCCATGAGTGCAGCGGTGTCGGCGGCCGCCGTGCCGTAGAGGTTGCCGAAGACGTCGGCCCACTCGAGGAACGCGCCCGCCGTGATCATCTCCTCGAACTGCTGCCGCGCGATGAAGTGGTAGTCGACCCCGTCACGCTCGCCCGGACGCGCCGGGCGTGACGTATACGACCGCGACATTCGCAGGTTCGGCAGGATCTGCACCAGGTGCTCGACGAGGGTCGTCTTGCCGGCTCCCGATGGGGCCGACACGATGAACAGCAACCCGCGCCGTCTATTCGACATTCTGAACCTGCTCGCGCATACGCTCCAGCTCGGCCTTGGCGTCGATGATGAGTTCAGTCACCACCAGGCCATCGGCCTTCGATCCCATCGTATTCACTTCCCGGTTCATTTCCTGCAAAAGAAAATCGAGCTTCCGGCCGCAGGCCTCGGGCCCCTCGCTCAGCGCCTGCCAATGCTGCAGGTGGGCCTGAAAGCGCGTCACCTCCTCGGCGATGTCTGATCGGGAGGCCACCCGCACCACCTCCTGCGCGAGCACTGCCGGATCAACTGGAAGGTCGTGGGCCAGCGTTCGTGCCCCTTCGAGCAACCGGGTCTCGAGTGCTGCCCGTCCCGTCTCGGCCGCCGACACCAGCCGCCCCAGCCATCCCGCCAGTGTGTCCCGACGCGCTGACAGGTCGGCCGCCAGATGCCGGCCTTCCTCATGCCGCATCGATTCCAGCTGCCCCAGGGCCGCCTCGACCGCCGCATCGAGCAGCTCGGCCACCGCCGCCGGGGTCTCGCCGCCGTCGGCCAGGCGATCGCGCACCGACAACACCTGCGGCACCCGCAGCAGGTCGGCCGGAGACAGCGCCCCCTGCACGATGCCTTCGGAACGGGCCTCGGCCATGGCGGCCGCGAGCGCCTGCGCCACCGGCAGGTTCAGAATGACATCGGGCACGGGGGCCTGGCGCCACTGCAGCGACACGCCCACGTCCACACGACCGCGCACCAGTCGCCCCTGGACCCTGGCCCTGATCGCGCCTTCACGGTCCGCGAGGGCGTGCGGCAGACGAAGCTGCAGGTCGAGGAAGCGATGATTCACCGACTTGAGGGTGACCCCGATGGTGGCCAGATCGTTTTCGCGGGTCAGTGCGGCAAACCCGGTCATGCTGCGAATCACGGACGCTCCCCTTCTGCGGCGGCTCCTGAGGCCGTTGACGGCCCCCCGAGACTTCCATCATCCACCAGTTCCAGCTGATGCAGTCGCGCGTAGGCGCCGTCCGGCCGCGCCAGCAGGTCGTCGTGCCGTCCCAGCTCCACCACGCGACCATGCTCGAGAACGATGATCACGTCGGCGCGCCGCACGGTCGACAGGCGGTGCGCAATGACAAACGACGTGCGGTTCTGCAGCAGGGTCGACAGCGCCTCCTGCACCAGGCGTTCCGACTCGGAGTCAAGCGCCGAGGTGGCCTCGTCGAGAATGAGCAGCGGCGAGTTCTTGAGCAGCGCACGGGCAATGGCCAGTCGCTGACGCTGCCCGCCTGACAGGCGCTGGCCCCGCTCGCCAATCGTCGTCTGGTAGCCCTGCGGTAACTGCACGATGAATTCATGCGCATGCGCGGCACAGGCGGCCGCCTCGATCTGCGCGGCACTGGCCTCCGGCACCCCGAAGGCGATGTTGTGCGCCACCGTATCGTCGAACAGCATCGTCTCCTGGGTGACGATGCCGATCTGGGCGCGCAGCGACGCCAGCGTCAGCGCGCGCACATCGCGTCCGTCGATGCTGATCGCACCGCCCGTGACATCGTAGAAGCGCGGCAGCAGGTTCACCAGCGTCGACTTGCCGGCCCCGCTGCGTCCGACGATAGCCACCATCTGCCCGGCCTGCACGGTGAACGACACGCCTCGCAGCGCGTGCCGACCCTCGCCATCATTGTAGGCGAAGGCCACATCGTGAAAGACGATGCGGTCGTGAAACGACGGCAGGGGCGCTGCATCGGCCGCCTGGGTGACTTCAGTGTGGACATCGAGCAGTTCAAAAATCCGCTCGGCTGCGGCCATGGCCTGCTGCAGGTTGGCATTGACACGGCTCAGCTTCTTGATGGGCCCGTACATCAGGAGCAGCGCGGCCACAAACAGCGTGAATTCGCCGGCGGTCAGGCGGCCGCTGGCAATCTCGCGGGTGCCATAGGTAAGGGCACCGGCAATCGCCACGCCGCCCAGAAATTCCATGAAGGGCGGCAGCACCGCCAGCACCCGCGTGACCTTCATGTTCGAGCGGTAGAGGCCGCGAGCGGCCACGTCGAAGCGGGCGGCCTCGCGGGCCTCGGCGCCGAATGCCTTGACGATGCGGTGGCCGCTGAAGGCTTCGGCGGCGACGTGCGACATGTATTCCAGCGCCTCCTGGCTCCACCGTGTGACGGTGCGGACGCGTTTGCCCAGACGCACGAGCGGATAGACGATGAGCGGCGCAGCGGTCATGCAGACCAGCGCGAGCTTGGCGTCGTAGTAGAAGAGCAGACCCGCGTAGCCCACCAGGGCGAGCGATTCACGGGCAAAATCGCCCACCGTCTCGGCGACGGCACGCTGCACCTGGCCGACATCGTTGCTGATGCGCGACAGCAACTGTCCCGTGGTGCGGCCCGCAAAGAACGCGGCCGACTGGTTCAGCAGATGCCTGAAGAGATCACTGCGCAGTTGCAGCACCACCCGCTGCCCGATGTCATCCATCAGATAGCTGGAAAAGTACGCGCCGATGCCCTTGGCGAGGTATGCCACGAGCAGCGTGACCACCACGAATCCCAGCCGTTCCTGCGCCGGCAGCACCTCATCGACGATGGGCTTGATGAGCCAGGCGACGGCCGCCGACGCCGCACCGTAGAACACCATCGCCACACCGGCCCCGGCAATGAGGCCCCGATGCACCCGTGCGTAGGCCAGCAGGCGAAGGAACGCGGTCATGGGCGATCGGGTCGGTCGTCGTAGCCGCGGGGATGGGACCGGTGCCAGGCCCAGGCGTGCTGCACGATGGTCTCGAGGTCAGGATGGCGAGGGTGCCAGCCCAGGGCCTGCGTGATGCGGTCGCTGGCCGCGTAGAGCGCCGAGGGGTCACCCTCGCGGCGTACGCCCATCTGCCACTGCACCGGTTGTCCGACGACACGCGAGACCGTGTCGATCACCTGCCGCACCGAATGCGGCTGGCCGGTGCCGACGTTGTAGATGCCCGACGCGCCCCCGGCCATCAGCACATCAAGCGCACGCACATGCGCGTCGGCCAGATCGGTCACGTGAATGTAATCGCGCAGACAGGTGCCGTCGGGCGTCGGGTAGTCGTCGCCAAAGATCGTCAGTGGACGCCCACCGGTGGCGGCCTCAATCGCGCGTGGAATCAGATGAATCTCCGGCCAGTGATCTTCGCCGATCGATCCGTCGGGCTCGGCCCCGGCCGCATTGAAATAGCGCAGGGCGACGTAGCGCAGCCCGTCGGCCGTGGCCAAGTGTGGCAGGGCGCGCTCAATCGCCAGCTTCGTTTCGCCGTATGCGTTGATCGGGCGCGGCGTCAGCGACTCGTCCATCGGCACGCGCTCGGGCTCGCCGTAGGTCGCGCACGTCGACGAGAACACCAGCACCCGTACGCCCGCACGCTGCATGGCGGTGAGCACGGCCAGCGATCCGGTGACGTTGTTGTGGTAATACCCCAGCGGGTCGCGCACCGACGCGCCGACATCGAGCCACGCGGCAAAGTGCATGACGGCGTCAATGGCGTGCCTCGCCAGTGCCGACTCGACCGCGGCCACCTCGTGCATGCCCGCGCGCACGAGTGGCACATCCGATGGCACGGCGACGGCGTGGCCAGCCGACAGATCGTCGAGCACCACCACCGCATGCCCCGCGCGCCGCAAGGCCCGGACGGCATGGCTGCCGATATACCCGGCGCCGCCGCACACGAGGACACGCGCCACCGCTATCTCCCGATCGAGTAGTAGGTAAAGCCCTGCGCCCGCATCGGCTCTCTCTCGTAGATGTTCCGGCCGTCGAAAATGACCGGAGCCTTCAGCAGCTTGCGCATGCGCGCAAAGTCGGGCTCACGGAACTCGTGCCACTCGGTCACCACGGCCAGCGCGTCGGCGCCCTTGAGGGCATCGTAGCTCCGCGAGGCAAAGGTGATTTTCGACCCGAACAGGCCGCGCGCCACGCGCATGGCTTCGGGGTCGAATGCCTGCACTTTGGCCCCCTTCGCCAGCAGGGCCTCGATGATGGGAATCGCCGGGGCTTCGCGCATGTCGTCCGTCTTGGGCTTGAACGCCAGTCCCCAGATCGCGATGGTCTTGCCCTTGAGCTTGCCGCCGAAGTGCTGCGAGATCTTGCTGACCAGCACCCGCTTCTGCAGCTGATTGACGGTTTCGACCGCCTTCAGAATCTTGAAGTCGTAATCCTTGTCGGCCGAGAAGCGGACCAAGGCCGTCACGTCCTTCGGGAAGCAGCTGCCGCCGTAGCCCACCCCGGGGAACAGGAACGACGGCCCGATGCGCTTGTCGGCGCCCACCGCCTGCCTGACCTGGTCGACGTCGGCGCCGAACCGATCGCAGACATTCGCGATCTCGTTCATGAAGGAAATCTTGGTCGCCAGCAGCGCATTCGACGCGTACTTCGACAGTTCGGCGCTCGCGCAGTCCATCACCATGATGCGCGCGCCAGTGCGGGTGAACGGCTTGTGGAGGGCCACCATCAAGTCGGCACCGCGGGAATCATCGGCACCGATCACGACGCGGTCGGGCTTCATGAAATCATCGACCGCCGCGCCCTGCTTCAGGAACTCGGGATTGCTGACCACGCTGAACGGATGCTGTGTCTCGCGGCGGATGATGTCGCGGACCTTGTCGGCCGTCCCCACCGGCACCGTGCTCTTGTTCACGATGACCCGGTAGCCGTCCATGGCACGGCCCACATCGCGGGCCACGGCAAGCACGTGCTGCAGGTCGGCCGATCCGTCCTCGCCCTGCGGGGTACCGACGGCAATGAAGATGATCTGCGAGGCCTTGACGGCCTTGCCCAGCACCGTGGTGAACGTCAGGCGGCCTTCTGTCTTGTTGCGGCGCACCAGCTCTTCGAGGCCGGGTTCAAAAATCGGAATCTTGCCGCGGCGCAGCGCCTTGACCTTGGCTTCGTCCTTGTCGACGCAGATGACGTCGTTGCCAGACTCGGCGAGGCAGGCCCCCACCACCAATCCCACGTACCCGGTTCCCACGACAGCAATCTTCATAAGTCGGCCTCGGACCCACGGGCGCGCCGCGGATCATGCTGCAAAGAAACGAGCGTATCACCCGCAGAAAAACAGTGTCAACATACTGACAGACAAGGACTTGTTACATCTGTGATAACGTCCTGCCGCGTGCACGTGCTTGTCGACTATCGCCCGGCGCTGCGGCAGCCCACGGGAGTCGGCGCCTACGTGCACCAGATGCTGCGCGCGCTGGTCACGCCTGACGGTCCGCTGGTGGCTCCTGATGATCGGGTCTCGGCCTTCACCTCGTCGTGGAAGGATCGTCCCACGACCGAGGCCCGGGCCGCACTGGCGGGCCTCCCGTTCATCGATCGCCGCGTGCCGGTGCGCCCACTGACCTGGTCCTGGCATCACCTGGCATGGCCTCCGATCGAATGGCTGGCCGGCCAGGCTGACGTCGTCCACGCCTCGAGTCCGCTGCTGATGCCGTCGCGGAGGGCCGCAGGCGTCATCACCATTCACGACCTGCATTTTCTCAGACATCCGGAACGGATGCGCGCCGAGATGCGACGCGACTATCCCGCCCGTGTGCACGCACATGCACAGCGGGCGCACGGCATCGTCGTGTCATCCCAATACACCGCGCGCGACGTGCAGGCGACCCTCGGCGTGCCGGCTTCGCGCATCACCGTCTGTCCGCCGGGGGTGCCGGCGTGGACCGGGGCCGTGCGGTCATGGCGCGCGCGTCAGTCCTCTCGGCACTTCCTCGCGCTGGGCACGCTCGAACCGCGGAAGAATCTTGGCGTGCTCCTCGACGCGTATGCCCTGTTACGGGCACGCTGCCCCCAGGCACCGCCACTCGTGTTGGCCGGCCAGTCGACGCCTGCGGCAGAGCCGTGGCAGCGGCGCGCCGGGGCGTCCGACCTGGCCGGTCACGTCAGGCAACCAGGCTATGTCGACGATGAGACGAAACAGCGACTGCTGGCCGAGGCCCACGCGCTGATCATGCCCTCGCTCGACGAAGGCTTCGGGTTGCCGGTGCTCGAAGCGATGGCTGCCGGCGTGCCGGTGATCGTGTCGACGGGCGGGTCACTGCCCGAGGTGGCAGGGCCGGCCGCACGTCCGATCGATCCGCATGATCCCGAGACGTTCGCCGCAGAGATGCAGCGTCTGCTTGAACCTGACGAATCGGCAGCCGCCTCTGCACGAAGTCTCGCGCGAGCCGCGGCGTTCGACTGGTCGCGCAGCGCGCACGTCATGTGGCAGGGATATCGCGCAGCCTGGGAGCGTGCCCGGTGATCATTGCCGTTGACGCACGGGAACTGTGCGGCCACCGGACCGGTGTGGGCCGGTATCTCGGGGCACTGCTCGACGAATGGGCCACGGCTCCCGCGGCGACCCGGCACTCGTGGCGCCTGTATGCGCACGACACCCCACAGGTGCCCGAGGCGTTCCGCTCGGCGGTGCATGTCATTCCCGGGAACGGAGGCACCCTCTGGGAGCAGTGGCACCTGGCCCGCGCCGTGGCCGCCGACGCGCCGGCGGTGCTGTTCAGTCCCGCCTACACGATGCCGTGTCTGGTGCGGTGTCCGCGCGTGGTGACTATCCACGACATGTCGTTCGCCGCCCATCCCGAGTGGTTCAGCTGGCGCGAAGGCGGGCGGCGCCGTGTAGTCACCCGCTGGAGTGCGCGGCATGCCGATCGCATACTGACGGTCTCTGAATTTTCGCAGCGGGAAATCATCCGATGGACGGGCTGCGACCCGGCCACCGTGGTGGTCACGCCCCTCGGGGCACCGGCCGTCGGACCCGCCGCACGGGCAACCGGCCCGCTGCCTGCGAAGTCCGCGCGCATCCTCTACGTCGGCTCGATCTTCGCCCGACGCCATGTCGATGACCTCATCGCCGCTTTCCTTCGGCACGTGGCCCCTCATCACCCGACGGCCACGCTCGACATCATCGGCGACAACCGGATGCCGGCCGGAGCGCCGCTTTCGGCCGACCTGGACACCGCCCCCGCCCCCCATCGGGCACGCGTGCGGATTCGATCGTTCGTCGACGAACACAGCCTGCAGCAGGCCTACGCGGTCGCGTCGGTCTTCGCGTTCCTCTCCGACTATGAAGGGTTCGGGCTGACGCCGCTCGAAGCCATGGCCCAGGGCGCCGTGCCGGTCGTACTCGACACGGACATCAGTCGCGAGGTGTACGGCGAGGCGGCCTATCGCATTGCACCGGGCGACCGCCTCGTGGCAGACCTCGGCGCGGCCCTGCTCGACCTGCTGACGAGCGACGAGGCACGGCAGGCGCTGCGGCGCGAAGCGGGCCCGACGCTGGCGCGCTACCGCTGGGCACAGACGGCGGCCGTCACCCTGCAGGTGCTCGAGGAGGTGGCACGTGTCACCTGAGTCGGTCGCCGTGGTGATCGTCACCTACAACTCCCGACAGGACATCGAGCCATGCCTGCGTTCGGTGTTCGCAGGCGGGAATGGCTCCGGCTCGGGGCCCGCTGAGGTCGTAGTGGTCGACAACGCGTCCACCGACGACACCGTCGCCTGGGTGCGCGCACAGTGGCCATCGGTCACGGTCGTGGCCTCGCCCGACAATCGCGGATTCTCGGCAGCCAACAATCTGGGCATTCGCGCGACGACCGCCCCGCTGGTGCTGCTGCTGAATCCTGACACCATCGTCCCTCCCGATGCCATCGGCACGCTGGCCCGACATCTCGTTGATACCCCGGATACCGGCATCATCGGTCCCCGGCTCGTGGATGCCCACGGTGCACCTGAACTCTCCTTCGGGCCGATGATCTCGCCCTGGGGCGAGCTGCGTCAGAAGCTGCGGCTCGCCGGGGCGCGTCGCGGCTGGCGCCTGGCACAGCAGGCCATTGCCCGCATGACGTCCTGTGCCGGCCCGCGCGACTGGGTGAGCGGTGCCTGCCTGCTGATTCGTCGCGATGTGCTCGACGCGGTCGGTGGCCTCGATGAACGCTTCTTCATGTACACGGAAGATGTCGATCTGTGTGCCGAGGTGCGGCGGCGCGGATTCGCCGTGCGGTTCGACCCCTCGGTGACCGTGACGCACCTCCGGGGGCAGTCCGCCGCCACCAATCCCCACACGGAACGTCTGCGCCGGCAGAGCCACATGGCCTTCTACCGGAAGCACCACCCTCGATGGGTCGGCCTGCTGCGGTGGTATCTTCGCCTGACTGGCACGACCCTGCATGGCTAAACGCATCGCCATCGACGCGCGGAAGTTCCACGACTTCGGCATCGGCACCTACATCCGACAGATTGCCGTGCAACTGCACGCATCGCCCGGCGATCTCGAGTACGTGCTGCTCTGCCGCCCGGACGATGCCGCAAAGCTGGCGATGCTGCTGCCGCGCTTCGAGCGCGTGACGACCAGCGCTGGAGCCTACTCTCTGGGGGAACAGTTCCGCATTCCGTGGCGGCTGCTCCGGACAGGGGCGGACCTGCTGCACGAACCGCACTACGTGCTGCCACCGCTGACGCAGTGCCGTTCGGTCGTGACCATTCACGACTGCATTCATCTGATGTTCCCCCAATACCTGCCGAACTCGCTGGCCTACTACTACGCCCGCGGCGCGATGTACGCAGCGACGCACCGGGCCGACCGCGTGATCACGGTATCAGAGGCGTCAAAGCGCGACATCCTGCGCTACTACGACATCCCGCCCGAGAAGGTGCAGGTCATCTACAACGCCATGGACGAGCGGTTCCTGACACCGCCCGACGAAGAGACGACCGATCGCGTCAGGCAGCGCTACCAGCTCACCCATCCGTTTGTGCTGTACGTCGGCAATATCAAGCCCCACAAGAACATCGAGCGGCTGGTCGCGGCGTTCAGTCTGGCCCGTCCGCTGGGGCCCGAGGGCCTCAAACTGGTGATTGTGGGCGACGACCTGTCGAACTATCCCAAGCTCCGTCAGGTGGTGCACCGGCACCAGCTCGACAAGCATGTGCGCTTTCTGGGCTATCAGCCGCAGGAAACACTGGCGTCGTTCTATCGGCTTGCCGGGGCGTTTGTGTTTCCGTCGCTGTACGAAGGATTCGGGCTGCCCCCGCTTGAGGCGATGGCCTGCGGCACCCCGGTCGTCACGTCGAATGTCTCGTCGCTGCCCGAAGTCGCCGGCGGCGCGGCACTGCTTGTCGATCCCACGAGCACCGAGGCCATCGCGGATGGGATGGTACAGGCCCTCACCAACGCGGCGGTCAGCACCCGGTTACGCGAGGCCGGTCCCCGGCGTGCGCGCGAGTTCTCGTGGGCGCGGTCGGCCCGGCAGCTCGAGGCGGTGTACCGCGAGGTGCTGGCGCGGTGAGAGTCGCACTCATCCACGACTGGCTGACCGGGTATCGCGGAGGAGAGAAGGCTCTCGACGCCCTCTGCCAGGTCTTTCCCTCGGCCGACCTGTTCACCCTGTTCCACGTGCCGGGCTCGACCTCGCCCACGATCGAGCATCGTCGAATCACGGCATCGCCCCTGCAGTGGCTGCCGGCCGCGACGCGCCGCTATCGTGAGTATCTGCCGCTGTTCCCGTGGGCGATCGAACAGTTCAATCTCGACGGCTACGACCTGGTCGTGAGCACCAGCCACTGTGCGGCCAAGTCGGTGATCGTATCCGGACGTGCGCGCCACCTGTGCTACTGCCTCACCCCCATGCGCTACGCATGGGATCAGTTCGAGGCCTATTTCGGGGCCGAGCGCATCGGACGCGTGCCGAGTGCCCTGCTCCGTCCGGTGATGGCCCGTCTCGCCCGGTGGGACCGCGACACCGCACACCGTGTGCACCGCTATGTCGCGATTTCCCAATATGTTGCGCGGCGAATCCGCGCGTACTATAATCGAGAGTCGTCCGTTGTGTTTCCGCCCGTCGACACGACGTTCTACACACCGGCAGCGGTTCCCGTGACACCACACTTCCTCAGCGTGTCTGCCCTCGTCCCCTACAAGCGAGTCGATCTGGCGATGCAGGCCGCCCGTCAGGCCGGAGTTGCGCTGACGGTCGTCGGCGATGGGCCCGAGCGTCGGGCCCTCGAGGCGCTGGCCGGCGGACAGGTGCGACTGGTGGGCCGCCAGTCAGACGAGGCCATCCGCGACCTCTATCGCCGCAGCGTCGCCACGATTCTTCCAGGCGAGGAAGACTTCGGCATTGTGCCGGTCGAAGCGCAGGCCTGCGGCCGGCCCGTGGTGGCGCTGGCGAGAGGCGGCGCGCTCGACACGGTGGTGCCCGATGTGACCGGTGTGCTGGTCGACGCCCCCGGGGCCGAGGGGCTCGCTGACGGCTACCGGCGGATCCTGGCGCAGTCGTGGGACTCGGCGGTCATCAGGACCCACGCCGAGCGGTTCTCGCACGAGGCGTTCGTCGACGGCATACGCCGCGCCACAGACGAGGTCATGGCCGCGCCGCCGGGGCATACATGGTAAGGCGCCACAACCGCCTGCTGGTGGCACTGCACGTGCTCACCGATGCCCTGATGGGCATGGTGGCCTTCCTGCTGGCCTACCTGCTGCGGTTCGACAGCGGCCTCATCCCGGTGACGCGGGGCTATCCGCCCCTGACCCAGTACCTGAACGTGGTGCCGTTCATCGCGGTGATTGTGCCTCTCGGCTTCCATCTGCAGGGCCTCTACCGCCTGCGGCGCGGGCGCTCACGCATCGACGACTTCTTCAACGTGCTGGTGGGCAGCATCTTCGCCACCGTCCTGGGCATCATGGCCACGCTGTACTTCCAGGCCTACTACGTGCCCGACGCCATGAAGAATCGCGGCGTGTACGAGGTGTCGCAGGTGGTCTGGGGACTCTTTCTGGCCTGCAACATCGTCCTCGGCTATCTGTCGCGCAAGTTCATCCGCGAGGCGCTCGAACGCCGGTGGCTGGCCGGCGTCGGGCTTCGCCGCGTGCTAATCGCCGGGGCCGGCGAACTGGGACGCATGGTGGCCGACAAGATTCTCGAGCACCGTGAGCTCGGGTATCAGGTCGTCGGGTTTGTCGACGATCGCGCGGGTGGCGACCGCCTCGGCTATCGCGGACTCCCGCTGCTCGGGTCACTGGCCGATGCGGCCTCGGTGGTCACGCACGAGAAGGTCGACCACCTTTACGTGGCGCTGCCCCTCGACGAGCACATGAAGCTGCTCGACCTGGTCGAGTCGACCAGCCGCGAGGGCGTCGACGTCAAGGTCGTGCCCGACGTGCTGCAGTTCATGGCCCTCCGGGCACGGCTCGAAGACCTTGACGGCGTGCCGGTCATCAACCTCAACGACGTGCCCCTGCACGGCGTGAATGCATTCATCAAACGCGCCATGGACATCTCGCTGTCGGCCCTCGCCATTGCCGCGATGGCCGTGCCCGGGCTGGTATTCGCGTGGCTCATCAAACGCAGTTCGCCCGGCCCGGTGTTCTTCAAACAGGAACGCATGGGCCTCGACGGCAAACAGTTCTCGGTCTACAAGTTCCGCACGATGCCACTCGATGCCGAGTCGGGCAGCGGACCGGTCTGGGCCGACGACGACGATCCCCGCGCGACACCGATTGGCGCGTGGCTGCGCCGCTACGACCTCGACGAATGGCCGCAGTTCTGGAATGTGCTCACCGGTGACATGTCGATCGTCGGGCCACGGCCCGAGCGGCCGTTCTTCGTTGAACAGTTCAAGCACCGCATTCCGCAGTACATGCTGCGGCACAAGGTGAAGGCCGGCATCACCGGCTGGGCACAGGTCAACGGCTGGCGCGGCAATACCTCGCTCGAAAAGCGCATCGAATACGACCTCTTCTACATCGAAAACTGGTCGGTGTCGCTCGACTTCAAGATCATCTGGATGACGGCCCTCAAGACGATCATCCCTCACCGTCACCTGCCCATCTGAAATACGTGGCTCATCGGCCCGGAGGCATCCTGTGCGTGTAGTCATCACCGGCGCGGCCGGTTTTATCGGTTCGCATCTGTCCGAGGCCCTGCTCGACCGAGGCGCGTCAGTCGTCGGCATTGACAACCTGCTCACCGGAGACCTGGCCAACATCGCGCACCTGCGCGACCGCGACTTCCAGTTCATCCGCCACGACGTCACCAACTACATCGACGTCGATGGCCCGGTCGACTATGTGCTGCACTGGGCCAGCCCGGCCAGCCCCATTGATTATCTGGAACTGCCCATCCCCACCCTGAAGGTCGGTGCGCTCGGCACGCACAAGGCGCTGGGCCTGGCCAAGGCCAAGAACGCGACGTTCCTCATCGCGTCGACGTCCGAGGTGTACGGCGATCCGCTCGAGCATCCCCAGAAGGAATCGTACTGGGGCAACGTCAACCCCATCGGGCCGCGCGGTGTCTACGACGAAGCCAAGCGCTTCGCCGAGGCCATGACCGTGGCCTACCGGCGCTTCCACGGCGTCGACACGAAAATTGTGCGCATCTTCAACACCTACGGCCCGCGGATGCGCGTCAACGACGGGCGCGCCGTGCCGGCCTTCATGTCCCAGGCGCTGCGCAACGAAGACGTGACGGTGTTCGGCGACGGCTCGCAGACGCGGAGCTTCTGCTATGTGAGCGACCTGGTCGACGGCATCCTGCGGCTGATGGAGGCCCCGGTCAATGACCCGGTCAACATCGGGAATCCGCAGGAACTGACGATTGAGCAGATTGCCCGTCGCATCATCGAGATGACCGGATCGCGCAGCCGCATCATCTACAAACCGTTGCCCGAAGACGACCCGAAGGTGCGCCAGCCCGACATCACGCGAGCCCGCGCGCTGCTGGGCTGGGAACCCAAGGTGTCTCTGGAGGAAGGTCTGTCGAAGACGATCGACTACTTCCGCAGCAAGGTCGCACCGGCGTCGTAATCTCTCGTGGGGCGCCCCGCGACACCAGCCTCCGCGCGCGCACGTGGCACGCGGCGCCCGCCTCAACTAGGCCCGGCGCTCAGCGCCCGCGGCGACCGACCCGCCACAGATAATCGGCCGAAGACGCCACCGTCAGGGCCATGGCAACCCAGACGCACGCGTTGACCAGCGGGGAGGGTTGCCGCTGCCAGTTGAAATACATCACCACCAGGCAGGTGATGATGAACCAGCCGGTGGCTGCCTTGCCGAGCCACGACGGCTGGAACTCGCGGGGCCCCGAGGACAGGCTCACGACCGCCACCGTCAGGATGATGCCAACATCGCGACTGATCACCGAGAGGGTCAGCCACACCGGAATGCGGTTGACCAGCCCGAGATCCGGCAGCGTCAGCAGCACGAATGTCGTCACCAGCAGCAGCTTGTCGGCCGCCGGATCAAGCCAGGCGCCGAGCGCGCTCCTCTGGTTGGCCAGCCGCGCGATCAGGCCATCCAGGGCATCGGTGATGCCGGCGATCAGGAACACCAGCAGCGCCCAGCCGAACTCACCGTACAGTGTCAGCGTGACGTAGGCCGGAATGAGAAACATCCGCAGCAACGTCAGCTGATTGGCCAGCGTCAGCACGGGCGTGGCACTCACGGTCGCCGCACACCCTTCCGGCGCCGGGCCGTGGCGGCCGTCACCCCGGCCTGCGCCACGAGCCGTCGAGGCGCATCCACATCGAGCTCCACGATGTCGCCGGATGAAGTCTGGCTGTGCACGGTGCCGTGGCGATAGGCCCACTGCAGACGCTTGCGATCGTCGACCTCGGTTAGGTTGAGCGTGAGATGCACACGTTGCTGATCGAGCGCAAGGCGTGCGGCCACACTCGAGAGCAGCGCGTCGCACCCCGCCCCCATGGCGGCCGATATCAGCAGCGCCGACGGGTCGGCCTCCATGAGCCGTCGGCACTCGTGAGCTGACAGCCGATCGGTCTTGTTATAGACCTCGATGCGCGGCACACTGGTGGCTCCCACTTCCTCGAGCACCCTGGATACGGCGGCGGCGTGGCGCTCGTGTTCGGGATTCGAGGCGTCAATCACGTGCAACACGAGGTCAGCGTCCGCCGTTTCCTCGAGCGTGGCCCGGAATGCGGCCACCAGCGTGTGCGGCAGCCGATCAATGAAGCCGACCGTGTCGCTGAGCAGCAGCGCGCGCCGATCCGGCAGCGTCACCTGCCGCACCAGCGGATCGAGCGTCACAAAGAGCGCATCCGAGGCCTCGGCCGCGGCCTTCGTCAGACGGTTGAAGAGTGTCGTTTTTCCGGCGTTCGTGTAGCCGACTAGGGCCACAGTCGGTACGTCGGTCTTGTGCCGGCGATCACGCAATTGGGCGCGGCGGCGCCGCACCGTGTCGAGCTGTTCCTCGAGCTGGTGAATGCGGTCCCGGATGCGACGGCGATCGGCTTCGAGCTTGGTCTCGCCGGGACCTCGCGTGCCGATGCCTCCGCCGAGGCGCGACAACTGCCCCCCCATACCGACCAAGCGCGGCAGCAGGTACTTAAGCTGCGCCAGCTCGACCTGCAGCTTGCCTTCGCGCGTGCGTGCACGCCTTGCAAAAATATCGAGGATGAGCTGCGTGCGATCGATGACCTTTCGCTCGAGCCGTGCCCCCAGTTCGCGCAGCTGCGCGGGCGAGAGTTCGTTGTCGAAGATGATCAGGTCGACGTCGGCTTCCGCTGCTGCGGTCTTGAGCAGGTCGACTTTGCCGCTCCCCAGAAAGGTGGCCGGATCCGGTCGTGGGCGCTCTTGCAGCACACGCACCACCACCGCGGCACCGGCCGCATCGGCCAGTCCTTCCAGCTCTTCGAGCGAGCGCTCGGCATCAACCCGGCGGGTGGTGCCCGTCATCAGGCCGACCAGCGCGGCACGTTCCATCGAGGCAGCGCCCATCGGCTTTGAGTTTACTGGATGGCACGCCCCCGGAGGTCGCAGCGTAGAATGACCGCATGGCCAAGGCGCCGCCTCGCCCCCGCAAGCGTGCGCTGCCCCGGGCCCCGCTGCCACGCCAGACCGGGGGGGCCCACGAAGATCGGCGCAAGCGCCCGATCAGGAAGCAGAAGCATCGGAAGCGGCCCGCAACTGACGAGTAGGGGCCGGGCGCATCCAGCGCCAGGCGGCCGCCGCCAGGATCAGCAGCAGCACAATGTCGGCGTCAAACACCAGCGCCAGCGCGGGACCGCTAATGAAACCGGCGACGATCGGACTCACGGCCAGTCCGCCGAGCCAGGCCGTGGTCATCACGCCGAAGCCGGTGGCGTGTGCATCAGGTGGCAGCAGGCGCCCACCCAGACTGTAGGCCGCTGTCATGCCCACGCCAATCGCCACCCCTGATACGGCCAGCGCAAGCCCGAACACCCACACCGACGGGATGGCCACCAGGAGGCCAAGACCTGCCGCCGTCACCAGGGCGGTTGCTGCCACGAGCGCATGCATCGGATGGCGCTCGACAAGCGGCGTGGCGATGTGATGGCCATACGCGGCGCTGAACGCCGCCACCGCGAAGAGCACCCCCGACACCCACGGCACATCACCGGCAGGCAGCCCGAGCTTTTCCACGTAGAGCGGCAGAATCGGCGTGAAGCTGCGGTCGACAAGCTGCAGGCCGAGAATGACGGCAAACACCATCGGAAATCCCGGTGTGCGAATCAGCTCGCCGAGCACCGAGCGCAGACTGCGGCTCGATGTCTGTATGCGCTGCTTTTCGGGCTCGACATACAGCGTGGTGATCAGCACCACGGCCACGGCATAAAACCCCGAGGCCACGAAGAAGGCCGATCGGAGGCCCACCATCGGCGCCAGCAGCCCGCCAATGAGTGGGCCGATCGCCGGCCCCAGACGCTGGGCAATCTGCACGATGCCGATGGCGTCGGCCATGCGCTCACGCGGCACCGACTCGGCCGCCATCGACACGGTCAGTGACCCGTATCCGGCAAACACACCCAGCAACGCCCGTAACGCCAGCAGCTGCCAGGGTGCCGACACGAGACCCATCGCCGCCTTCACCAGCACGAACGCCGAGAGCGACCGCAGCACCAGCACCTTGCTGCCGAAGCGATCGCCCACCCGGCCCCACAGCGGCGCACTGAACGCCGTGATGGCCGGCGTGGCTCCGAGAGTCAGGCCTGTCCAGAGCGCGATGTCCGACACATCCTGCACGCCCAGTTCCCTGATGTACAGGGGAAGGAACGGCATGGCGATGGTGAAGCCGGCAAAGCCGATGCCGTTGGCGGCAGCGGCGGTGTAGACGTTGCGTCGGGACGAGGCCGGAAGGTCTTTCACGAGAGGCAGGGTGGGCCGGCCAGTGCCGGCCCCATGTTCAGCAGCAGTCTCTGGTCAGAACCGGATCTTCACATCAGGCCCCGAGTGCACCTGGATGCTGTCGACAAAGCGAATGCGGTGGGGATGTGTCTGCATCACCAGTGAGTGGGTGCGCACGCCGTCGCCGAAGAAGCGGACGCCCTTGAGCAGTGTCCCGTCGGTCACGCCCGTCGCGGCAAAGATGATCTGCTGTCCGCTGGCGAGCTCGGCCGACGTATAGATGCGCCCGGGCACGGCCCCCATGGCCGCACACCGCGCCTCATCGTCGGGTGTCCGCACCACGAGCCGCGCGAAGATTTCACCGTTGAGGCACCGCATCGCCGCCGCTGTCAGCACGCCCTCCGGTGCACCGCCCGTGCCCATCACCGCGTGCACGCCACTGCCGACGACCGCCGCAGCGATGCCCGCAGATAAGTCGCCGTCCCCGATGAGGCGGATGCGCGCGCCCGCCGCGCGGATCTGCCGAATCAGGTCTTCGTGCCGTGGCCGATCGAGCACCACAATTGTGAGATCTTCGATGGTACGGTCGAGACAGCGGGCGATGGCGCGCAGATTGTCGGCGACCGGCGCATCAAGATGCACGGCATGCCGTGAGCTCGGACCGACCACGAGCTTTTCCATATACAGGTCGGGGGCATGCAGCAGGCCGCCATGCTCCGATGCCGCCAGCACCGCAATGGCATTCGGCGCACCGGTTGCACACAGGTTAGTGCCTTCCAGCGGATCGACGGCAATGTCGACGCCGGGGAATCGCTGCTCAGGCTGTCGCTGCGCCAGGCCCACCTTCTCGCCGATAAAGAGCATCGGGGCTTCATCCCGCTCGCCCTCGCCGATGACGATGGTGCCGTCAATCGGCACGGTGTCCATCTCCTTGCGCATCGCCTCGACGGCCACATGATCCGAGAGCGTGCGCTCGCCCTGGCCCATCGTGTGCGCGCAGGCGATGGCCGCCTGCTCGACGACGCGGAGGAATTCGAGGGAGAGATCAGAGTCGAGCGATGTGGAAGACGCCGGTGTGGTCGCCATGTCAGTCATCCGTTCCTTCAGCAGGCGCCACGCCGCCGACTCGGCGACTGTGAGATGCGGCACCCTGCGCTGGCCAAAACGGTTCATGGTAACAGAAGTGCTACGATCGGAATATCCGGGTTGCGGCATGCGTATTTATCTCGATCACAACGCCACCACCCCTCCCCGACCAGAGGTCGTCGACCTGATGACCCGCGTGCTGCGGGACGCCTGGGGCAATGCCTCGAGTGTGCACGCCTTCGGGCAGCAGGCCAAGGCAGCGCTCGACGAGGCTCGCAGCCGCGTCGCCGCACTCATCGGTGCCGACACCACCGAAGTGGTGCTGTGCGGCAGTGGCACCGAAAGCGATAATCTCGCCATCCGAGGCGCCGCCGAGGCCCAGGCCGACACCGGTCGACGGCATCTCATCACGACAGCCATCGAGCACGAAGCCGTCCGGGCCACCATGGCCGCCCTGGGCCGACGGGGCTTCCGCATCACCACCGTGCCCGTCGATGACTCGGGCATCGTATCGGTCGATGCCGTGCGCGATGCCCTGTCGCCCGATACGGCGCTCGTCAGTGTCATGCACGCCAACAACGAACTCGGCACACTGCAGCCCATTGCCGAGATTGCGGCGCTGGCGCGCGACGCGGGTGCGCTGATGCACACCGATGCGGTGCAGACCGCGGGCCGGGTGCCACTCGATGTCCGCGCGCTCGGCGTCGACCTGCTGACGCTGTCGGCGCACAAGTTCTACGGTCCGAAGGGGGCTGGCGCACTCTTTACCCGGAGGGGCGTGCGTCTGGCACCGACGCTGACGGGCGGTCGCCAGGAACGCGGCCGCCGCTCGGGCACTGAACCGGTGGCCAACTACGCGGGCATGGGGCTCGCCGCCGAACTCGCCTCCGCCACGCTCACCGACGAGCCTGCCCGGCTCGCGGCGTTGCGTGATCGGCTCGAACAGTCCCTGCTGCACGCGCTCCCTGATACCCTCCGCAACGGAGCCGAATCGCCGCGGGTGCCGAACACGACCAACCTCAGCTTTGCGGGGGTGGAGTCGGAAAGCCTGCTGATCGGACTTGATCTGGAGGGCGTGGCCGTGTCGTCCGGTTCGGCCTGTTCATCAGGCACCCTTGAGCCCTCGCATGTGCTGCGCGCCATGGGCTGCTCGCATGCCCGGGCACTCGGCTCGGTGCGCTTCAGCCTCGGCGCCTCGACGACCGACGCGGCCCTCGATCACGCGATCGCGGCCGTGACACGCGTCGTCTCGCGGCTGCAGGGAGTCGCATCCGGAGGAGGCCGCTAGCCATGCGCATCGTGGTCGCCATGTCGGGCGGGGTCGATTCGTCAGTGGCCGCCGCACTGCTCGCCGAGCAGGGGCACGATGTCGTCGGCCTGTCGATGCAGCTCTATCCCCAGGGCGACGGTGCCGACGCGCAGAAGTACGGAGCCTGCTGCACGCTCGATGATCTGCACGATGCGCGGCGCGTCGCCGCACGTATCGGCTTTCCGCACTACATCATCAACTTCGAATCGCGCTTCTCGGACACGGTCATCCGCAATTTCATCGACGAGTATGTGGCGGGCCGCACGCCGATTCCTTGTGCGCACTGCAACAGCGACGTCAAGTTTGCCGAGCTGCTCGAGCGATCACGCGGACTCGGCGCCTCGGCCCTGGCCACCGGACACTATGCCCGCATCCGGACGGATGCCGAGGGCCGCTTCCATCTGCATCGCGGTTCCGACCACGCCAAGGACCAGTCGTACTTTCTCTTCTCCCTCGGACAGGCCCAGCTCGCGGAGGCCCTGTTTCCGATCGGCGAACTCGACAAGGCCACGGTGCGCGATCACGCGCGACGGTTGGGCCTGCAGGTGGCCGAGAAGCCCGACAGCCAGGAAATCTGCTTTGTGCCCGACGGCGACTATGCCGCCTTTGTCGAACGCGAAGCGCCATCGCGCATGCGCCCGGGGGCGATTGTGTCGCGAACGGGACGCGTGATGGGGATGCACGAGGGCGTGCACCGCTTCACGGTCGGGCAGCGAAAGGGGCTGAAGCTGTCCGCATCGGAACCGCTGTATGTGCTGAAGATTGATGCCGCCGCAGCCACCGTTACCGTTGGTCCGCGCGAGGCGCTGGCCGAGACGCACCTGACCGCCACCGGCGTGCAGTGGGTGTCGGGCACGGGCCCCGACGCATGGCGACCTGCAGCCGCGCAGATCCGCCACCGGCACGCGGCCGCCGAGGGGCGCGTGCGCGTGTCAGACGAGGGCACTGCCGAATTTGAGTTCGCGGCGCCGCAGTCGGCCGTCACGCCCGGACAGGCTGTCGTGTTTTATGACGGTGACGAGGTGCTCGGCGGGGGCTGGATTCAGTGACGGTCTGGTGCACCGCTCCGGTGCACCCGCGTCGAGTGTCAGTGCCCGGTACCGGACAGAAACCGCTCGGCGTCGATCGCCGCCATGCATCCCGACCCGGCCGCGGTCACGGCCTGCCGATAGACATGATCCTGCACATCACCTGCTGCGAACACGCCGGGCACGCTGGTGCGTGAGCCGTGGTGGGTGCGGATGTAGCCGTTGTCGAGCAGGTCGACCTGTCCCTGTACCAGCCGCGTGTTCGGCGTGTGGCCAATGGCGATAAAAATGCCATCAATGGGCTCTTCCGTCGTCGCCCCCGAGAGGGTGTCGCGCAGCACCATCGAGGTCACCTCACCTTTCGCCACGTCGTTGATGCCGACCACCTCGGCATTCCAGACGAACCGGATGTTGGGCAGGGCTTTGACTTTGTCCTGCATCACCTTCGAGCCGCGCAGTTCGGCGCGCCGGTGCACCAGCACCACGTCGCTGGCGAGCTTCGACAGGTAGATGGCCTCTTCGAGCGCCGTGTCTCCCCCGCCGACCACCGCCACGCGGCGTCCGCGGAAGAAGAACCCGTCGCAGGTCGCGCACGTCGACACGCCGCGGCCCGACAGCTGACGGTCGACGCCCAGTTCGAGCCACCGGGCCGAGGCCCCCGTCGCCAGAATCAACGCATCGGCCGTGTAGGTGTCATCGCCGACGCGCAGACGGAACGGACGTTCCGACAGGTCAATCGACGCGACATCGCCCTGCACAATCTCGGCCCCGAAGCGCAGGGCCTGCGCGCGCAGCTCAGTCATCAGATCGGGCCCCATGATGCCGTCCCGGAACCCCGGCCAGTTTTCCACCATGGTGGTCAGCATCAGCTGCCCGCCGGCCTCGATGCCCTCGATGACCAGCGGCGAGAGGTTCGCGCGCGAGGCGTAGAGCGCCGCCGTGAGGCCCGCGGGCCCCGAACCGATGATGATGACCTGTCGTGCGTGCGTCATGCCGTCCTCAGAGGTGCTTGTCGATGGTGCGCGACAGGTCGGCCTTGTCGACCAGCCCGACGATGGTGTCGACGACCTTGCCGTCCTTGAAGAGCAGCAGCGTGGGAATGCCGCGAATCATGAACTGTGCCGGCGTCTGCGAGTGCTTGTCGATGTCCATCTTGGCCACCGTCAGCCGACCGGCGTACTGGTCGGCAATCTGGTCGACGACCGGGGCGAGGCGGCGGCAGGGGGCGCACCACTCGGCCCAGAAATCCACCAGAACCAGCCCCTTGCTGGTATCGGTGGCAAACGTCGCATCCGTAAAGGTCTTCACCTTGTCTGAAGCCATAACCGTCTCTGAAATCCTGCCCCTGTGCGGGGGAAAATGCGGGACGACCGGCGAGGGATTTCACCGATCTGCCAACACTCCTTTATACACCCTTACATACGCCCGGGCCGAACGCTCCCACGACAGGTCGAGCGCCATCCCCCGCTGCTGCAGCAGCCGCCATTCGGCCGGCCGTTCGCGGAAGACCTGCAGGGCCTCGCGCAGCGATGCCAGCAGTGCCTCGGCCGAGTAGGGATGGAAGGCGAAGCCGGTGCCGCTGGGCTGTCCGTCGCGATACGGCGTCACGCTGTCGGCGAGGCCACCGACGTGCCGCACGACGGGCACGGTGCCGTAGCGCAGGCTGTACATCTGGTTGAGCCCGCAGGGCTCGAACCGTGACGGCATCAGGAACAGGTCACTGCCGGCTTCGATGAGATGTGCGAGCGGTTCGTCGTAGCCGAGGGTCACGCTGACCCGATCGGGCGCCTCGGCCGCCAGGCTCTGCCAGAACTGCTCGTATCGGGCCTCGCCGCTGCCGAGCACCGCAAACTGGGCACCGAGTGACAGCAGTTCGCCACGCAGCTGCGCCAGCAGGTCGAACCCCTTCTGCTCAACCATGCGCGAGACGATGCCGATGAGCGGCACCGCACCGGGCGCGGTCGGCTGCGGCAACTGCAGCCGCTGCCGCAGCGTGGCTGCACAGAGGGCCTTGCCCGCCAGATCGCGCGCCGAGTAGTGGGCCGGCAGGTGCGCATCGGTCTCGGGGTTCCACTCGTCGTCGTCGACGCCATTGAGAATGCCGGTCAGCCGGTCGCGGCGTGCACGCATGACCCCGTCGAAGCCTTCGCCCGCCTCCGGGGTCTGGATTTCCTCGGCGTAAGTAGGGCTCACCGTTGTCAACGCCGCTGAGTGGAACAGCCCCGCCTTCAGGAAACTGAGGTGGTCGTGAAACTCAAAACCTTCGGGGTGGAAGTCATGCCACGACAGCCCGAGGTCGTTGACCCAGTGCTTCGGAACGGTGCCCTGATAGGCGAGGTTATGCACAGTGAACACGGTGGCGACACCGGGCAACCGGCGCGCGAAAATGGGCAGCAGCCCCGCTTGCCAGTCGTGCCCGTGCAGCACATTGACGCCGGGAGACTGCGTCGCCGCCCAGTCAACCGCCACGGCCGACAGCACCGCAAACCGCAGCGGGTTATCGGCATAATCGACCCCGTGTTCATGGTAGAGCGCGGGCCGGTCGTAGAGGGCCGGGCAATCGACGAGCAGCACCCGGGCATGGTCACCGAGGGGCACGTCGTGCAGCGCGTAGTCGCGCCGGTAGCCCCCGAGGGTCACCGTCCCACGATGGATGACACGGCCCTCGCGAACTCCGCGGTATCTCGGCGTGAAGATGACGACATCGTGGCCGAGCCGGGCGAGGGCGCGCGGAAGGGCGGCCGCCACGTCGGCAAGCCCACCGGTCTTGGAGAAGGGGAAGACCTCCGAGGCCACCATGGCCACACGAAGGCGGAGGGATGAACCTGGGGCGAGCGACACGGAGTGCGGTGGCAGGGAGTCTGGCAACAGACACCCCGTCGGGAAGCCCGGCCGTTACGGCTCGGGCTGGGGCTGCGGCTGGGTGGCCCCCGCGTTCAGCAGGGCCGAGGTCTTGGTCGACAGCCAGTTGAACAGGTGGCGGGTTTCCCAGAAGCGTCCGGCATTCGACTTGGCACCGAGCACGACCACCGCGACCTGCTGCCCGGTCTGGGGCAGGCGCAGCAGCGATGCCAGACAGTAGCCCGACCGTGAAATGAACCCGGTCTTGCCGCCCAGCACGTCGATGTCGCCGGTCTTGACCAGCTGGTTCGTGCTGCGGGCGGTGATGGTGCGTTTGCCCGACTGAGTGGTGTACGACGTCTTGCGCATCACGCCGCCGATGCGTTCGTCGGCCGAGGCGTACGAGATGAGCTGCGCCATGTCGAGGGCATTCGACACATTCGCCGCCAGCAGGCCTGACGGGTCGGCGTAGTGCGTAGCCGCCAGGCCCAGTTCCTGGGCCTTGGCGTTCATGCGGTCGACAAATCCCTGTGCGCCGTACGGAGAGACACGCGCGAGTGCGCGGGCGGCGGCATTGTCAGACCCCACCAGCAGCAGGTTCAGGAGGTCGTCGACCGTCACGGTGTATCCGCGGCGCAGATAGGTGGTCGAGGCCCGTGCCACATCGCTGGCCGCGACGGTGACCTTGGTCTGGGGGTCGATGCCGCTGTCAAGGACGACGAGGGCTGTCATCACCTTGGTGATGCTCGCAATCGGCCGCTCGGAGTCGGCGTTCGAGGACCACAGCACCTCGCGCGTCTCGGGGTTGTAGATGACGGCAGCCTCGGCGCGCACATCGGGCACCTGCTGACCGGACGCATCCGTCACAAACCGCGGCGTCTGCAGCTCGCGCGCCTCGCGGGCCCGGGCGGCCGCGCGGGCCCGTGCCAGACGGGCACGCCTAGCGCTGGCCGACGACGAGGCCGCGGTGCTTTTCGGGGTGGCCGACGGGGACTTGCCCGACCTCGCAGATGGGGTCGACTTCGCGGCGGTTGACGCCTTCCGGCCGGCGGGGGTCCGGTTCGATGCCGCAGCCTTGACCGTGCGCGTGGATGCCTTCGACGCCGCCGCCGGAACAGCAGGACGCCTGGACTGCCCCTGCCGGGTGGCACCTTCCATCGACACCGGCACGGCGGCGATGGCAAGCGCCAGCACGATGGCCATACGGCCCCGCAGTGTCACGCGATTCATTCCGGCCATGCGTGCGATTCCTCCCGTCACCCAGGCGCTGCCGTGGTCGTCACCGCACCCCGCTGCGGCTCCGCACACGATTGCACACTGGAACGCGGGGATTGTAAGCGGCGCCGGGGGGCCATGACAAGCACGAAGTCATGGCAGGGTGCTATGCTCGGCGGCCATGCCGTCAGACACCGCCGCGCACGAGTATGCCGCCCTGCGGCAGGCCATCGCCCAACGGGGTCAGCTGAAGGCCACGGTCGCGCTCGTCGGGCTTCTGGGCTGGGCCGCGCTCTGGATGGCGGGGTTCGTCTTGCTCAGGGACGCCAGGGGCACCGCTGTCACCCTCGCTGTCTTGTGGGCCGCGTTTGAAATCATCCGACCGCTGCACATCGGTGCCGAGCGTCTCGGTCGTTATCTGCAGGTCTTCCACGAAACACCCGGTCAGGTGCCGGCCTGGGAGCACACGGCGATGGCCCTTGGGGCCGCCGTGCCCGGGGCCGCCGGGCACCCGCTCTACATGCCCGTCTTCGTCGGCGCCACACTGCTGAACGCCACGGCCCTCTGGGTCGACGGTCCGCTCACCTTCGAGGGCGCACTGATGCTCGGCCCGCACCTGGCGCTGCTCTGGTGGCTGTGGCGCGCCGACCGCGCCATGCGCGTGCAGCGCACCAACGACCTCGCCCGCCTCGAGGCCCTGCGCCACCCGCCCGCTGCCATGGGCGATCAGCGCTGAGCCCGCCGCGGAGGACAGGGTCCGCCGCCGAGCCGGCGTCGCCCCTGACGATCAGGGCTGCGCGAGCGCCAGCGCGATCAGCAGCGCGCGCTGTGTCCCCTTCCACGAATCGGTCGAGTCGAACGCCTCGCCCAGGGCATGCCCCTCCGTTCCCCTGCCGCCCCCGTCGATGGTGATGGCCGGAATGCCGAGGCTCATCGGATAGTTGGCGTCGGTGGAGCCCTCGTCGAGGGACACCGCCAGCCCGAGCGCGCGCGTCGCCGACACCGCCGCACGGACGATGGGCGCGTCGCCGCGCGTCTGACCAGCCGGCCGGTTGCCCACAAGGTCTTTCTGCACCGTGATCATCCGAACGTTCCATCGCGCATCCTCATCGCGCGCCGCGTCGTCGATGGCGCGGTTGAACCGGGCATCGAGTGACTGCAGAGATGCCGGATCGGACGATCGCATGTCGACCTCCATCCAGGCCTCGAACGGAATCGAATTGACCGAGGTTCCTCCGCCGATGCGCCCGACGTTGAACGTGGTCTTTGGTTCGCGGGGCACATCGAAGTTCGAAATGGCCTGAACCGCACGCCCCAGGGCATGGATGGGATTGGCGATGCCGAAGGCCCCGAAGCTGTGCCCGCCGGGCCCCTTGAACGTGATCCGGTAACGCAGGCTGCCCACCGCCACATGGGTGATGCCCAGCCCGGTGCCGTCAACGGACACGAACCGATCGATCTGGCCCTTCATCTCTTCATTGAACAGGTGCTTCACGCCCCGGAGGTCGCCGAGCCCTTCCTCCCCCACATTGCCAACGAAGGTAATCGTGCCGGGCGTCTTCATTCCCTGCCGCACCATGGTGCGGGCCACCGCAAGCACCACGGCCAGGCCACGGCAGTCGTCGCCAATGCCTGGCCCACGCATCATGGCCCCCTCGCGCTTCACCCGGACATCGGTGCCCTCGGGGAACACCGTGTCGAGATGGGCCGCGAATACCAGGTGCGGGCGCGGCTGGGCGCCACGGAACTCGCCGAGGACGTTGCCCACCGTGTCGGTGCGGACATGGGTCAGACCGGCCTCCCTGAGCAGTTGCGCGTAGAGCACACCGCGTTTGGTTTCTTTGAAAGGTGGGGCCTCGACCTCGCAGATACGAGCCTGGTCGGCCAGCGTCTGGGCTTCGTCGGCCCTGATGGCCTCAAGGGCCCGGGCGATGGCCGCGTCCTGGGCGAGGCGGGGTCCGAGGGCCGCCGCATCGTTCTGGGCTCGGGCCACGACCGGCAGACAGGCGAGGAGCCCGGCCCACAGCACCGCTTTGGGGACACACGTCATCCGGACAGTATAAACAGCGTCCGGCCCCCTGTCTCCGCTCAGATCGGGCTGTGCTAGGATCCGGACGTGGGTTGTCGAGTCGTGCGGGCGGGGGTTCTCGGATCCCACGCTCATCTTGGTTTGTGAGTTGAGGAGTACAAGACGAATGAGGCTGAACAAGGCGTTGCTGTTCTGCCTGTGCCTGACGTTTGCGTGGCTGAGCCCCGCCAGTGCACAGGAGTTCCGTGGCCGCATCAACGGCACGGTGACCGACAATACCGGAGCCGTGCTTCCAGGTGTGACTGTGACCGCTTCAGGGCCCGCCCTGATGCAGCCGCAGGTGCAGGTGACCGGCGCTGACGGCACCTACCGCTTCCTGGCGCTGCCGCCTGGGCTGTATGCCATCGACTTCGAGCTGGTGGGCTTCCAGACCATCAAGCGCGAAGGCGTGCGCGTCGTCATCAACCAGACGCTCAGCGTCGACCAGGCGATGAATGTGGCCACGCTGCAGGAAACCGTCACGGTGACCGGCGCCTCGCCTATCGTCGACACGTCGACGACTCAGGTCGGCACCAACTTCACCAAGGAACTGCTGACGGAAATTCCGAATGCCCGCGACATCTGGGCCGCCATGGCCCAGGCCCCCGGCATCCAGATGACCAACTATGACGTGGGCGGCTCGAACACGGGCAACCAGTCGGGCTACCGCAGCTACGGCTTCGACACGCAGAACCAGACGCGCCTCGAGGGCATCGACACGACCGAAGGCACGGCGGCCAACGCCGGCTACTTTGACTTCGGCAGCTTCGAAGAGTTCCAGGTGGGCGGCGCCGGTGCCGACGCGTCGGCGTTTGCCGGCGGCGCGGTGCTGAGCATCAGCGTCAAGTCGGGTGGCGACCGCTTCCAGGGCAACTGGTACAGCGACTTCCTCAACGAGAACACCATCGCCGAAACGAACGTGCCCAGCTACCTGCGCACGGCGAACACGCCCAACGAGCAGGGGTACTTCACGCGCGTCCCCCTGAGACGCGGCAACCCGGTGAAGACGCAGTACGACCTGAACCTGAACGTGGGCGGCCCGATCTGGCGGAAGAAGGCGTGGTTCTTCTACAGCTATCGCCTCAACGACCAGTATCAGTACATCCTCGGCCTCGGTGACCAGACGCAGCGCTCGAAGCTGTCGAACCTCTACACCGGCAAGGTGACCCTGCAGGCCAGCCAGAACAATCAGGTCATTCTGTTCATCAACAAGCGCCAGAAGCTGCAGGACAAGCGCGGCGTGAGCGTCACGACGCCGCTGTCGGCCGCCTACTATCAGGCCTCGGAAAACTATCCGATGAAGGCGCAGTGGACGAGCGTCATCGGCAGCCGCGCGTTCCTCGACGTGATGGCGGCCCAGTGGCTCAACTTCTTCCCGCTCGAACCCGTGAGGGACTATGGCCTCTACGACGGCCCGTGGGGCCCCGGCCGCATCGATACAGGCAACAACCAGCTGTTCGACGGCGGCGCCAACAGCGGCTACCAGGACCAGAAGCGCTACAAGCCGCAGTTCTATGCGACCCTGTCGTATTTCAAGGACGGCTGGGCCGGCAGCCACGACATGCGGTTTGGTATCGATGCGAAGCAGGACAAGCGTGTGCTGACGCGCCCCCAGCCCTTCGACATCTTCTATCGCGATCTGAACGGCGCGGTGAATCAGGTCGACATCTACAACTCGACCGTGACCGGCGACAACCGCGTCACCTACCAGTCAGCCTGGATGAACGACACGTGGACGGTCAATGACCGCCTGACGGTGAACCTGGGCCTGCGCCTCGAGCGTTATCGCGACGGCTGGCCCGACCAGGAGCTTGCTCCGAATGGCATTCCGGCGCTGGCCAACTGGCCGGCCGACGTGAATCCGACTGAGCGCGCCCGGTATCAGAACTTCATGGCTCCACGGTCCGTGGCGGAGACCACCGTGGCGCAGCACCTGACGCTGGCCCCGCGCGTGGGCTTCGCCTACGACATCACGGGCGACAACCGCACGGTGGCCAAGGTCTACTTCGGGCAGTCGCGGTGGAACTCGGCTGACACCCTCGCCGACCCCGAGAATCCGGTGGGCCTCGCGCAGCTCCGCTACGCGTTCCTCCCCTGCACGGCGACCCGCACGACGGGCTGCGACCTGAACGGAAACCGTATGCTCGACAGCCCGCTGGAACTGGGAGCATTCAACGCCACGCAGGGCGGTGCCGGCTTCGTGCGCATCGATCGGAACCTCATCCGTCCGACCAGCAACGAAGTGTCGGTTAACCTCGAACGCGAAGTGGTCGAGGCTCTGTCGGCCCGCGCCACCTATGTGTATAAGAACATGCGCAACGTGTGGGGCGAAACCGACACGATTCGCGCCCCGCTCTACAATGTGCCCTTCACGTTCACCGATCCGGGGCCGGACAACAACACGGCCACCACGGCCGACAACAAGTCGATCACGACATTCGATCGCCCGGCCGGTGTCGGCCAGGACCGTGTGTTTTCGAATCCTGATGGACTCGACGCCAACTTCCACACCGTGGAATTTGCGCTGAACCGTCGCTTCGCCGGCCGCTGGATGCTGCTGAGCTCGGTGGGCCACACCTGGTCGACCATGCTGCACGACGTCAGCGGCTACGGTCGCCTTTCCAACAACCAGAACATCCTGCCGGCCCGCCGCATCTTCGGCGACAACGGCATCGAGACCTCGACGACCTGGAACTACAAGTTCATCGGTCGCTATGTGATGCCCTACCAGATCGGCCTGTCGGGGTCCTGGAAGGTGCAGAGCGGCGAGAACTATGGCCGCCAGCTGGCCGTCAACTTCCCCGGCGATGGCGCACGCACGTTCCGTGTCGAACCGGTCAACACCCGTCGCTACCCCACGGTGTCGATCCTTGACTTCCGCGCCGACAAGTCGTTCTCGTTCGGCAAGATCGGCAAGCTGACGGCACAGGTCGACGTGTTCAACGCCGTGAACTCAGGCGTGCCGGTCAGCCTGCGCACGACCACCGTCAACTTCCACGAAGTCATCGGCATTCTGGCCCCGCGCGTCGTGCGCTTCGGCCTGCGCTACGACTTCTAGTCACCGTCCGTCACGCGCGGGTCTGCCGCGCTGATGGTCACCTCCACGGGGCCGGTCCTTCGGGGCCGGCCCCGTTTTTTCTGCTGATGTCACGGAATGTCCGCGCCCGTGCGGTATCATGTCGCCCTTAACAAATGACACGCATCGACTGGGCGCATCGTGCTGGGGTGTTCGCGGGCTTCCTTTTCGTGGCCATCGCGTTCTCCTGGCCGCTTCCCCTGCACCTGACCACACACCTGACGGGCGACCCCGGGGGGGACACGGGCGTCTACGTCTGGAACCAGTGGACGTTTCTGCAGGAGGTGATGCAGGGCGGGAATCCCCTTCGGACCCGACGCATCTTCTCGCTGTCGCAGCCGGCCGACCTTTCGCAGCACAACTACACGGCATTTCTGAACGTGCTGGCCCTGCCGCTCATCCCCCTGCTGGGGGCGGTGGGTGGGTTCAATGTCGTGATGCTGCTCATGAGCGTGATCAACGCCTTGTGCGGCTACGTCCTCGCACGGTTGGCGTTCACGGCCACCCGTCTCGAAGCGTTCATCGGCGGCGTCGCCTTTGCCTGGGCACCTGCACTGGTGGCCCGTCGCACGGGACACTTCAGTCTGGCGGCGGCAGCGCCGCTGGCCATCTTCGTGTGGTGTCTCATCAAGGCCGATCGCACACGACAGCACCGATATGCTGCCGGAGCAGGCCTGTCGATGGCCTGGGCGGCCTTCTGCGACCCCTACTTTGCGGTGTTCTGTCTGCTGATCACGGTCATCTACGTCGCAGGGCAAGCCGTCCGGTTGCAGCGCCGTGCTGAGCCCTCGGCGTGGCGCTGGTTCGTCAACGTCGGCCTGCTGGCCGTGACAGGTCTGGTCGCCGGCATCGCCCTCGGCGGCGGCGGCCGCATCGCGCTGTTCGGCACCGCCATCAGCCTGCGCACGCTCTACACACCGGTTCTGCTGCTGACCATCCTGCTGCTGGCCCGACTTGCCCTGTCTGTGCATGTGCAGGTTCATATTCGGGCACATGCGCGCTGGCTTGTGCGCTTTGCCGTCGTGGCCGGCGTCGCGAGTATCGGGCCTCTGGCTCCCGTGCTGTACGGCCTCGGGCAGCGGGTCGCCGATGGTCGGTTCGTCTCCCCTCCCACGCTGTGGCGCAGCAGTCCGAGAGGTGTCGATGCGCTGGCGCTGTTCCATCCCAACCCCAACCACCCCCTCTCGCGCTACCTGCTCGGCGACTTTCAGTCGCAGTCAGCCACCGCCTTCGTCGAGTACACGGCGGCGATGAGCCTGGTGGCGCTCGGTGTCGTCGCGTGGGCCGTCTGGAGGGCGGGCTTCCGCCCCAGAGACTCGTGGTGGTGGGTCACGGCGGGATTCGCGGCACTGGCCCTGGGCCCCTTCGTGATCATCGGGGGCGCCAATTCCTACATTCCCGGCCCGTGGGCGCTGCTGCGGTATGTACCCGTCGTCAGCATTGTCCGTACACCGACGCGGTTTGCGATTGTGGCAGCACTCGGTCTGGCGATGCTGCTGGCCGGCGCGCTCGTGGCGCTCGGCGAACACTGGCCGCGTCGCCGTCAACGCATCGGATGGGCCGTGCTGGCCCTGCTGCTGTTCGAACTACTGCCTGCCCCGCGCCCGCTCTACTCTGCGCAGTATCCCGACCTGCTCACCGTGATTGCTGACGACCCGCGCCCGGTGCGGGTGCTGAATCTGCCCTTCGGTGTGCGCGACGGGGCGCAGTCCGTCGGCAACTTCAGCGCCCGGTCGCAATTCAACCAGACCCGGCACGGCAAGCCCCTGATTGGGGGGTATCTGTCGCGCGTGTCCGAGCGGCGCATCACGCAGCTGCGCGAACGGTTTCCTGTGCTCAGCGTCCTGATGCGACTGTCGGAGGGGCAACCGCTCACCGAGGACGATCGCACTGTCGTGATGACCCAGGGGGCCACCTTCGTCGCCGACGCCAGCGTCGGGTATGTCCTCATCGATCGGTCGTCCATTCCAGACGCCCTGTCGACACTGGCCGTCAGCGCGTTCGACCTGGAGCATGTCGCAACGGAGGGCCAGTACTCGCTCTATCGGCCGAGCCAGCCCCTGCCATCGCCCGACATTCCCCGGTAAGATGGGCACCACTCTGGTGCCCCGCATGGCTCTTCGCACATCACTCGCCCGCTCTCCCTGGCCTGTCTGGTTCGCCTTCGCCCTGTCAGGCGCCGCTGCGCTGCTCTACGAGGTCGTCTGGACGCGGCTGCTGGCCCTCGACACGGGCCATGGGCTGGCCGCCGCCAGCACCGTCCTCGCCGCGTTCATGGGCGGCCTGGCCGTCGGCTCGGCGGCGGGTGGACGTCTCGGCCAGCAGATGGCGCGCACCGCCGCGCTGCGTGCCTACGCCCTCCTCGAGGCAGGCATCGGGCTCTGTGCTCTGGCGGTGCCCGTGCTGCTCGCGGGCGCACGCCCGGTGCTCGGCGCCCTCTACGATGACGGCCACGGCGGGCTCGCCTACGGCACCGTCCGGATGATTGCCAGCCTCGCCCTGCTGGGCCTCCCGGCTGCCGCCATGGGGGCGACGTTCCCGCTGGCCTCGCGCTGGGCCGGCCACACGCCCGACACCATGGCCCGGGACGCGGCGCGGCTCTACACCGCCAACACCCTCGGTGCCACCATCGGCGCCGTGGCCGCGGGTTTTCTGCTGCTCCCGGCCCTCGGACTCTTTGGCACCACCGCTGTGGGTGTTGCACTGAATCTGCTCGCGGCCCTGACCGCCTGGCTCGTGGCGAAGGGCTCCACCAGCGAACTGGAGGGTATGGCACCGGCACCTCTCCGCAAGGGTTCGCGCACTCCCGGTCCCTCGGAGTCGCCCGTGACCGGCACCGGCAGCCTCGTCACCGCCGCCGCGGTGCTGGGCCTCACCGGCTGGGCCTCGCTGACGCTGCAGGTGGTCTGGACGCGTCTGCTGGCCTCGATGCTCGGGCCCACCACGTATGCCTTCAGCGCCGTGGTCGCCCTCTTTGTCGCCGGTATCGCCCTCGGCAGTGCGGCGACCACACGCCTGGTGATCACGCCGGTCCGCGCGCGCAGTGTCCTGGGTATCGTGATTGGTCTGTCAGCCCTCGCCACACTCGGGTCGGCGGCTGCCGTCGACTGGGCCATCCTCAGAGTGGCCACCATCGTCGCCACGCCCGACATCACGTTTGCGCAGGTCGTGTGGCAGCAGTGGCTGCTGACGGCCACCCTGCTGCTGCCGCTCGCCGTCATGTTCGGCGCCGCGTTTCCCCTCGCATTGGCGCTCGCCCCTCGCCATCGCGATTCGATGGTGGAGGACATCGGTTGGGTCTATGCCATCAACACCATCGGCGCCATCGCGGGTTCGCTGCTGGCGGGCTTTGTGCTCATCCCCGCCATCGGCCTGTTCAACAGTGTCCGCCTCATCGCCCTTGTTCTCGCGCTGACGGCTGCGGCGCTGGCCCTGACCCACCGCACCCGTGCCGCCAGCCGATGGGCCGCTGCCGTGGTGTCGGTCATCGGACTGGCCGGCGCACTCGGACTGCCGTCATGGGACACGTCGCTGCTGTCGAGCGGGGCCTACAAGTACGCCCCTGTCGTCCAGGGCCCTGACGTGCGGACGGCCCTGACCGCCGGACGGCTGACCTACTACCGTGAAGGCGCCTCAGGCACCGTGTCGGTGCGGTCGCTGACCGGCACCCGTTCGATGGCCATCGACGGCAAGGTCGACGCCTCAAGCGCCGCCGACATGCTGACGCAGCGCCTGCTGGCGCACGTGCCGCTGCTGCTGCATCCGAATCCGAAGGCGGTCGCGGTGCTCGGCCTCGGCAGCGGGGTCACGCTGGGCTCGGCCCTCACCCACGGCATCGATCGTGCCGTCGTCCTCGAGATTTCACCGGAAGTGGTCGACGCCTCGCGCCAGTTCGATCCCGAGAATCACCGCGCCCTCGACAACCCTCGCACCCGTCTCATCGTCGGCGATGGTCGCACCCATCTCGCGCTGTCGCGAGAGCAGTACGACGTGATTGTGTCCGAGCCATCGAACCCCTGGATGGCGGGCATCGCCTCGCTGTTCACACGCGAATTCTTTGCGACGGCACGCGGACGACTCACACCGGGCGGCGTGTTCTGCCAGTGGGCCCACACCTATGACATGAGCGACAGCGACCTCCGCTCGATTGTCGCCACCTTCCTGAGCGAGTTTCCCGAGGGCACCGCCTGGCTCGTCGGCGACGGCGATGTGCTGCTCATCGGCAGCACGACACCGCTGGTGCCGCAACTGGACCAGATGGCGGCACGCTGGCAGCGTCCCGGCGTGGCTGACGACCTCGCCAGCGTCGGCGTCCGTTCGCCGCTCGGCGTGCTGTCGCTGTTTGTGGCAGAGCGCACAGCCTTGTCGGCCTGGACGGCCGGTGCGCCCCTCCAGACCGACCAGCGGGCACGGCTCGAGTTTTCAGGACCCCAGAGCATCTTCGGTGCCGCCCGATCCGACAACGCCGCCGCCCTGCGGGCGCTGGCCGGCACGACGCCCCGACCGCCAGCCTTGAAGGCCCTTGAGGCGACGGCCACCGGCGCCGAGTGGCGCGACGTGGCACAGATGCTGCTCGCCGCGGATGCCTTCCGTCCCGCCTTTGATGTGTTTGTCCGCGCACTCACGCTGGCCCCGAGTGATGCCCCCGCCCTCGAAGGTCTCATTCGCAGCGCCGTCGGCAGCAACCGGATCGATGAGGCCGGACGCCGTCTGAGTCAGTTGGCGAGCGTGCCAGAGAACGTGCCCGCGCGTCTGGCGCTCTCGCGCCTGGCCGCGTCACAGGGCCGGTGGAATGACGCCGGCGGACTGGCCTTCAGCGCCGTGCAGGAACAGCCCGGCAACGTCGAGGCACTTGTGCAGTTCGCCTCGATTCTCGCCGATATGGGCGATGCCGAGCGCCTGGCGCCCGTCGTCGCGCGGTTGCGCGGTGAGGTGCCATCCCTGGCCGATACGCGCTACTACGCCGCGATGCTGGCCTATCTCCAGCAGCGTCCAGACATCGCCGCACACGAGGCCTCGGCCGCGATGACCGCCGACCCACGCCACGCCCGCGCCGCCAACATCCTCGGTGCCTCGTTCGCCTCGCTGCGCCAGCGCGAACAGGCGCGTGCGGCCTTCACCAAAGCTCTGGCGCTCGACCCTCGCGCCCCGGCCACGTATGCCAACCTGGCCACCCTGGAACAGGACGCCGGCAACCGGGACGAAGCCCGTCGGCTCTTTGTCGAAGCCCTGACCATCGATCCGACGAACGACGGTGCCCGACAGGGTCTGGCAGCCTTGACGACCGCGCAGCCGTGACGCGACGTCCGCGCGTCTGACATCCCCGAGTGCCAGGACGAAGTTACACACCGCGCTGTCGTATCGTGTAATTTCGGGCCCTCAAGGTTTTGCGGCGTACGCCGATTCTCCTCTGGGGAAGCCCACCGCGGCGGATTGTTTCTGCGGCACGGTCTTTGCTTCGCCGAAAGTCGAGGGCTCACCATGAGCGTCGTCCGGTTGCTGGGATTCGGCTCGCTGCCATGCGGATGTGTCGTCGGTCGCTATCGCGAAGTCACGACGACGCGTGAAGTGATTTACGTGGAAGAGAAGGGTCATGCCTGCGGCAGTGCCGCCCATCGGCGGAACCAGCCGGTCAAGTCCGACCGCGAGCGGTTTGCCCGCGTCGGGCTCGAGCGCCACGCCTCCTGACCGTCCCAACGCTTCGTCCTACAATGGCAGGCGCCACATGTCGCGTCTGCCCCGCCCTTTCGCCACCCTCACGCCGGGGCCACGGTCGCTGACCTTTCACCTCGGCGATGCGATCGACGTGCTGGCCTCACTGGAGGCCGGCAGCGTCTCGGTGGTCGTCACCTCTCCTCCCTACAATCTGGGCATCCGCTATCGCAGCTTTGCGGATGATCAACCGCGAGCCGACTACCTCGCATGGACCCACCGGTGGATTGCCGAGGTGGCGCGGGTGCTCGCGCCTGACGGCTCGCTGTTCCTGAACGTGGGAGGCAAACCCTCTGACCCGTGGATTCCTTTCGAGGTGGCCCAGGCCGCCCGTGCGCACCTGCAGTTGCAGAACGTCATCCACTGGGTCAAGTCGATTGCCATCGACCACGAGACCGCCGGACGCGCAAGGGGCCTGACCGCCGACCTGGCGGTTGGCCACTATAAACCGATCAACAGCGGGCGTTTCATCAACGACTGTCACGAATACGTGTTTCATTTCACACCGGCCGGCCAGACACCGCTCGACCGCCTGGCGATTGGCGTGCCCTATCAGGACAAGTCGAACGTCGCACGGTGGGCGGGCACCGGCCGGGACGTGCGGTGCCGGGGCAACACCTGGTTCATTCCCTACGACACCATCCAGAGCCGTGACCGCGAGCGCCCGCATCCGGCGACGTTTCCTGTGCGGTTGCCGGAACAGTGCCTGCGCCTGCACGGCCTCGATCGGGTCGGGCTGGTGGTCGACCCGTTCCTGGGCCTGGGCAGTTCGGCCGTGGCGGCCGCGCGGCTCGGTGTGGCCTTCGTCGGGTGCGACCTCGACGCCACCTATCTCGAGGACGCCGTCGCACGAACGCGTCAGGCGTCAGATGTGGCAGACGATTCCATCTCATTTCCCTGACGCATCTATTGCATCCATCTCTGAGACGGATATATGCTCCGAGGCCACAGGGAGGATGCCGTGGATCTGCGCCAGCTGGAAATCATCAAGGCCATTGCCGAGACCGGGTCATTCACGGCCGCCGGGCACAAGCTGCAGGTCTCGCAGTCGGCGATCAGCCGCCAAATCATCCTGCTGGAAGAAGAACTGAAGGAGCCGGTCTTTCTGCGCATCGGCCGTCGCATCCGCATCACCCCCGCCGGCGAAGCGCTGTTGCAACTGAGTCACCGGGTCTTCCAGGATCTGAACGACACGATTGCCTCAATTACCGACAGTCAGGAATCGCTGCGCGGCACGATTCGGGTGCTCGGCGGCATGACGGTGTGCCTCTACGTGTTTCCGGCCCTGCTCACCGAGCTCAAGCGGCAGCATCCCAACGTCGACCTCAAGGTCGTCGCGGCCAGCACCGAGACCTGCATCCAGCGCCTGCGCGCAGGCACCGGTGACCTGGCGCTGCTGACGCTGCCCATCGACCAGCCCGATATGGTGACGGTGCCGGTGCTGCAGGAAGAGCTGCTGCTCGTCACGCCGGCCAAACATCCGCTGGCCCGCAAGCGCAAGGTACTCTCCTCCGACCTGGTGCGTCAGCCGTTCGTGCTCTTCGAGGCCGGGTCGAATACGCGCCGGGCCATCGAAGAGTTCTTCGTTTCGGCCCGCATCGAGCCCGACATCGTGATGGAAACCGAGAACGTGGAAATCATCAAGGCGATGGTGCGCAACGGGGTCGGCATCAGCATCATTCCCTATCAGGCCGTGGCACGCGAAGTCTCCAGCGGACAACTGCACTGCGTCCGCATCGAGGGCCGCACACTGATGCGTGAAACAGGATGGGTCTATCCGCGCATGAGCCGCACTCCGCGTGCGGTGCAGGAGACGATTCGCGCATTCGAGCGCGTCAAGCCGAAGCTGCGCCTGACCCCATAGCATGGGGCAGGCGCGCCTGATGTCGTGACGCCGGCGTCGGTTGCTAGCGCTTGGTCGGGCCGTTTGACCCCTGCCGCAGCGAATACGAGGTGCGCGAGATGACCGACGTCGACGGCCGGATGACCTTGACCTCGACACGTCGCGTGCGCTTGAGCGGGTCTGGGTTCGTCGAGTAATACCCGAGCACGTAGTAGTCGCTGGTTTCCGCATCGATGCGCTTGAGGGCCTTGGTGAAATCGTTCTGGTTCACCACGGCGATGCCGCCGGTCTCGTCGGCCAGCACGCGCAGGCTGTCCTGCGTCTTCCGCACATACGTGTTGAACTCGACGGCACTCATCTGCTCGTCCATCTCCTGCCCTGCCACGAGGCCGCGGGGGTCGATGGTATAGAGCGTTGCGTTCGCACGGTTGGCGGTGCGCGTGACCTCGGCCAGTTCGCGGGCCAGGTCGGCATCGGCAAACTGCTGACCGTTGTTCATGGTGCGGTTCAGCTCCTGGCCCTCCTCGCGCGTCTGCCCCATCCGGCCGCCGAAAACCGGGTCTTCCCCGAGCCGAGAATCAGCAAACGGGTTGAAGTCGTAGCCATTGCTCACCCACACCACGGCCTTCCGTCGATTCGTGATCTTTTCAAGCTGCCGCAGCATGTCGAAGGCGGTCGAAAACGCCACATGGGCGCGGTAGCGCACTTCGCTGGGGCCCTGCGCGCTCTCGGCGCCCTGGATGATGTCGGCTGAACGCAGGCCATTGCCGGTGATCTTCTTGATGGATTCCTCGAGCACCTTGCGGTCGTACGTCGGGTCGATGGCGAGTGACGAAGGCCCGGTCGACACAATCGAGAACATGTCGCCCTCATGCACCAGGTCACGCAGCATGCGCTTGAACAGGTCGCGAATGCGGCCCGTGTTCCTGAAGTCGAGATGCAGGTCGTCGACGATGATGAGGAAGATGCGGCCGGTGGTGTCGTTGCGCGGACGCGCCGGCGGAAGAATGACGCCTTCCTCGGTCGGCGGCGGGGGCGGCTCGAGCAGATTGTGCACGCGACCGCCGTGCACCATCGTGAACGACGTGATGGTCTGCGGCACGCCGTCCTCGAGGATCTGGAACTCGTCCTTGGTCAGGTCCGCCACGAACTGATCCTGCGAATTGCGCACGATCGCATCCATGGTGACCAGGTCGATATTGACGCGGAAGGTGGGCTGTCCTTCTTGCGTGGATGCCTGCGTCGCAGGAGGCTGCGGCGCGGGGGTCTGGGGGGCAGGGGCCTGAGCGGCCAGCACCGCGCCTGACAGCAGCACGGCGGCCATCACTCCCAACCGGCGTCCTCTGATGCTCATACCGCGATTATACGACCGGTTGTGATGTGGGAAGATGCGCTGCTGCCGATGTCTGTGCCTCCCCTGGTCGTCCGCTGGCTCAAGCCGCTCGTCGTGGTCGGCGCCGCCCTGGTGCTGGGAGCGACGGCACGGCTGGCACCTGACCTGTTGCCGCGGTTCACGGCGTGGGTCGCCTCGCTGGGCGTCTGGGGCCCTGTGGTCTTCGTCGCGGGTTACAGCATTGCGCCGGTGCTGCTGGCCCCGGCCTTCCTGCTGACCATCGCTGCCGGTGCCCTGTTCGGCTTCTGGGCCGGCGTCCTGTACGTGATGGTCGGTGGCACCATCGGCGCCACGCTCGCATTTCTCATCGCCCGCTATGCGGCGCGGCACCTGGTCGAATCGCTGCTGGCGTCCAGCCCGCGGCTGGTCGCCATCGATCGGGCGGTCGAGTTGCAGGGGTTCCGCCTGGTCGCCCTGCTGCGGATGTCGCCCGCCGTGCCCTACGTGCTGCTCAACTATGCCCTCGGGCTCAGCCGGGTGCGGCTGGCCGACTACGTGGCCGGCAGCATCGGCATGCTGCCTGTGGTTGCAATGTATGTCTACACCGGGAAGGTCGCCGGTGACCTGGCCGCGTTGGCCTCCGGTGCCGCCGCCCCCAGGGGCACCGCCTACTATGCCTTGCTCGCGCTGGGCCTCGGGTCAACGGTGGCCGTGACCCTGCTGGTGACGCGGATGGCGCGGCGCGCTGTGGACGCGGCCGTCAGCGAGGTGTCGCCGCCCGAGGCAGACACAGGTGACTCTCGGAACGAACCGCGCCAGCCCTAGCGGCTGGCCAGTCGCCGCCTGAGCTCGTCGAACCGCTGATCGGCGTGCTGGACGCCGTCGAGAACGTCCTGCGGCGTCAGCCAGCTATCAGGGTCGAGGGCATCGGCTGTCGCCATCCAGTCGGCCTGGGTCTGCCCGTCAAACGCCTGCCCGGCAATGCGTGCCAGCAGTTCGGCGTGACGCGCGCGCAGGCGCGTGGCGATCTCGCGCCCCACTAGTTCCTCCAGCAGGCCATGCACCGAGACGGGGGGGGCGTCCGTCATCCCGAGCATCTCGGCATCCGCCTCGAACATCACGGTGCCGGCCGCCGGCGCAGCCTCAAACCGCGGCATCTCGTCCCCCCCATACTCGGCGGTCGGCGGTCCGGTGGCGGCGGCCGGAGCGAGTGGCCGCGCCCCCTCGGGCGTGCGACCCATTGCCCCGCCCGAGACCGTGCGCGTCTCGGCGCGGGTCCGGTGACGTTCGCGCCACTCATCGCGACGGTCGCCGCGTCGATCGCGCCTCGCATCGCGCCCCTGGGGCACCTCTTCCTCTTCCGGCGGCATGGCGTCGCGGAGGGCCAGAATGGCCGGCCAGTCGAAATCAATCAGCGGGTGCTGGTCTTCAATCTGACGGATGGCCTCTTCGTCCAGGGCCGGGCGGCCAACGGCCACCTCGGGCACAGTACGATACCAGTAGAGAATACGCGGACGCTCGCCGGGGGCGTCGGCGTGCAATAGATACGTGTGTTCGAACCCGCGACGGTCGCGGGTCAGTTTCAGGAAAGGCACGGTGTCCGTATGGTGCCAGAGAAGGCCGCATGACGCCTATCGGCGACGTCCGGCCTTTCCGGATGAGGCTGATTTCTTCGAGGCGGTGGTTCGGCCGGGGGCCGATTTCGCCGGTGCCGATCTGACGACTGCCGCCTTCTTCTTTGCTGCGGCTGGGGATTTCTTCGAGGCCGTCGTCGCCGTGCGGGTCACCGTGGCTTTTTTGCCGGCCTTGGGGGACGCCTTGGTCTTGGCGACCGCCTTCTTGTGGGCTGGCGTGGCCTTGGATACCGGCTTTGAGGTGGCCTTGGACGCCCGTGTCGGTGAGGCTGCCTTGGCGGCAGCTTTCGCGGCGGGCCTCGCCGGAACGGCCTTCGCTGACGCCTTCGCCACAGGTTTCGCAGACGCTCTCGCCACGGGCTTCGCCGC
>VFZN01000004.1 GCA_016871195.1 Acidobacteriota bacterium
CGTGCTGGTCACGGTGGAAGAGGCCCCGCCGACGACGCTGACCTATGGCGGCGGCATCGAGGCCGGCCAGCGGCCTCGGCAGGCCGCCGATGGGTCGGGTGCCGTGGAGCGCCTTGAAGTCGCGCCGCGTACGTTCTTTGACCTGACGCGTCGGAATTTCTGGGGGAAGAACCGCACGGCCAGCCTCTTCGGGCGTGTGTCACTACGTCCGGTCGACCCCGAGGTTGACGGCACGTCGGCACCGGCCGTTGGTGGCTACGGGCTGAACGACTACCGGCTGGCCGCCACATTTCGGGAACCCCGGGCGTTCGGTCGCGCGGGCGATGCGCTGGTGACGGCGTTTCTCGAGCAGGGCATCCGTGCGAGCTTCACCTTCAACCGCCGGGGTGTGCGCGTTGACTACGCGCGCCGGTTTGCCGAACGGCTGACGGCTACCGTGCGGTACACGGCCGACTACACCCGCCTGTCGAACCAGCAAATCGCCCCGGAAGACCGCCTACTGATCGACCGGTTGTTCCCTCAGGTACGGCTGTCGACGGTGTTCACAGGGCTGCTGCGCGATTCGCGCGACGATCTGCTCGATCCGACGCGTGGCCTGCTGCTTGGCGTCGACGGGTCGGTGGCGGCGCGCGCCATCGGATCGGAAGTCGGCTTTGCCAAGGTCTTCACACAGGCGTTCGCTTACCGTCGAGTGCCGGCCACGCGGATGGTGGTGGCCGGCGGTATACGCGTGGGCGTGGCCCGTGGCTTTCCACGGAACGTCCCACGCCTCGACGACAGCGGGGTGGCCGTGGTCGACAGCAGCGGCCGCCCGGTGATTGATGTCGTCGAGAATGTGCCGGCGAGCGAACGGTTCTTCGCCGGCGGCGACACCACCGTGCGCGGCTTCGCGCTCGACCGGCTTGGGACGGCCGACACCATCGATCAGCAGGGATTTCCGCAAGGGGGTGCCGGGTTGCTGGTGCTGAACACGGAAGTGCGGGCCCCCTACTGGAAGGGCCTCGGCCTCGTGGCCTTTCTCGACGCCGGCAACATCTACCGGCGCGCCAGTGACATCGATGTCGGGGCGTTGCGGACGGCGGCCGGCGTGGGCGTGCGCTACCGTTCGCCCATCGGGCCGATTCGCATCGACGTGGGCATCAAGCTGCAGCCGAAGCTGATGCTGGCGGGGGCCCGCGAGCGCCGGGCCGTGCTGCACATTTCCCTGGGACAGGCCTTCTGATGCCCCTGCTCCTCTGGCCCGCGCTGATCCTGACGGCGACGCTGCAGACGCCGGTGCTGCTCGACCGGACAGTCGCTCTTGTCGGGGGGCGTCCGCTGCTGCAGTCAGACGTCCTGACAGCCCAGCGGCTCGGGCTGATTGAGGGCGAGGGCGTCTCGGCCTCGACGGTGGGACGCCTGGTCGATCGTGAGCTGCAACTGCGAGAAGCCGAGCGGTTTTTTCCGATGCGGGTCGATAGGGCGGCCCTCGAGGCTCGCCTCCGCGCGATCGAAACTCGGGCCGGCGGCCCCGAGGCGCTGGCGCAGGTGCTGGATGCCGGTGGCCTGACGCGCGACCGCCTGCGCGCGTGGGTGCGTGACGACCTGCATGTCGCGGCGTATCTGCGGCAACGCTTCGCCGCCGAGGAGCGCCGCGAGGTGCTGCTGGCGGAGTGGACCGCCGACCTGCGGCGTCGGACGACGGTGGTGCTGATCGATCCGTGATGCGCAGCGGGTTCCGGACGTCTCGTCTGCTGGACTTGTTGTCCTGACATGTAATGGAATGCCCCCGATGACTGGAAGACCCGGGACGCCCCGGTGACACGGTGATCTAGGGAGCAAGAGCATGCGTCTGCGCAGACTGGTCGTGGCACTCATGGCGACCGCGGGGGTGGGAGTCGGCCTGGCCGTGACGACCGTGGCACAGCGTGGGGCGGCCTGCTGTGAGCCGACCGGCGGCGACTGGCCCAAGAACGGCGGCAACTACGGGAACCAGTCGTACTCATCGCTGACACAGATTACGCGGCAGAACGTCCGCGAACTGGGTCCGGCGTGGCTAGTGCATGCCTCGGCCGAACCTGTCACCAGTCCGGTCCCCGGGCCGGGCACCGATCACTCAGGGCAACAGACGACGCCGGTGGCCATCAACGGCGTGCTCTATTTCGACACGCCCGTCGGCGGTGTCATGGCGGTAGATGGTGCGACGGGGGCCGTCAAGTGGAAGTGGCAGCCCTCGCCAGAGACGTCGGGCTTCGCGCCCTCGAGCACCCGGCGTGGTGTGGCGGTGGGTGAAGGCAAGGTCTATACGCTGGCGGGTGGCAACCGCGTGGTGGCCCTCAACCAGGAGACAGGGGCCCAAGTGTGGGCCGTGCAGCCGACGGCCAAGGGCGAGCCCCTCGGCAACACGGCGAAGGTCGCGACGATTTACTACGACGGCATGGTCTACGTCGGCACCAACGACTCGCCCCGCAGCGCTGCGTACGCCGTACGCGCCAGTGACGGCGCGATCCAGTGGTGGTTCTACAGCGCGTATCCGCACGGCACCGTGTTCACCGACGTCAACGGACGGACGTTCGACGCTGGCGACACGTGGACCACGAAGTCGACCCCGAACGACACCCCGAACGACTGATACAAAGCCGCGGGCGGCTCGCCGTGGATTCACCCCGCCATCGATCTAGGTCTCGGGATGGTGTACTGGACGTTCGGCAATGTACGCACATGCGCCAACTCGCAGGACGGCTCGGGACGTCCCGGCGACAACCTGTTCACCAATTCCGTGATGGCGATTGATGCGCGGACCGGTGCGTATAAGTGGCACTTCCAGTCGGTGCGTCACGACATCTGGGACATGGACAACGTGCATGCCCCGCTGCTGGCCGACGTGATGATCGGTGGCCAGCGGCGCAAGGTCATTTATTACGGCAGCAAACAGGGGCACACCTTCGTGCTTGACCGCGCGAATGGCACGCCTGCGCTTCCGATCGACTACCGCAAGGTGCCGGTCGATTCGCGGCAGCTGTCGCCCGAGACGCAGCCCTATCCGGCACAACCGTCCTTCATTCCCCAGTGCCTCGTGTACGAAAATCTTGGTGGTGCGATTCCCGGGGCCCCGCATCGTGCCGTGCCCAACTACAACGGCTATCAGGCCGAGCCTGATCCCGCACATCCCGGCCAGATGCGTCTCGTGCTGCGCCCGGGCCACTATCTGGAAGGCGATGCCCCGTAAATCAGCGGACCGCCGCGCCTGGGCTGCCTCAACGACGGGCACTGGGCGCAGCCCGTCCTGTCGGTGCCCAGCCAGAACGGCGGTGCCGACTGGTCGAACAACGGCTACAGCCACCGGCTGAATCTGTATTACATCGCCTACTCGACCAACCCGTCGGCGCACGCGAACAATCTGTTTCAGGGCGGCAACGGCCTGCGTGCGCCCGGGCAGTATCAGTCGGGTGGCCTTGTGGCGGTGGATGCGTCAACCAACCTGGTCAAGTGGCGCAAGGAGTTTGGACCCGGTGGTGACATTGCGCACGGCAACAGCGTGCTGGTGACGGCCAGCGATCTGCTGTTTGTGTCGAAGGTCGATGGCTGGATGCTGGCGCTTGATGTGCGGACCGGTGACGAACTCTGGCGCTTCCAGACGGGCTTCCCGAGCGCGTCGGGCATCATCACCTACATGGTCAACGGCGAGCAGTACATCGCCACGGCGGCCATGGGCGCCAACCAGCCCTATGCCCAGCCAGGCCGTGGTGATGCCCTCTGGGCCTTCAAGGTCGGCGGCAAGGCGCGCTACACACTGGGCGCACGCAGTGCGACGACGGTGGTGTCTGGCAGCAGCGAGGCCCCGGCACCTCCGCCGAATCCGAACCTGCGTCGTCCGGTGGACAACGCCACATGGGACGGCGTCCCCGCGAACACTGTCTATCTGGCCTACCAGCGAGTGCCCACGCCGACTCGCGGGTTCGGCGGGCCAGGCCCCGGGGGTCCGGGCCAGGGCCCGGGTCGCGGAGGCGCGGGGGCTGCACCGGGTGGGGCACTGGGTGGAGCGCCTGCAGCCGCGGCGCAGCCGCCAGCGGGACCGGTGCGTGACAGCACGGCCACCGGGTCGATGCTGCCGTCGCGTCTCACGGTGCCCGTGGGCACGACGGTGACGTTCACCAACCCGGGTGATGCGCAGCTGGGTGGGCCGGGGATAGGCAACCAGAAGGAGCACTGCGCCACGCAGTTCTTCGAGGGCAGGTTCAATTTCCGTCTCAAGCCGGGTGAGTCGGCGCGGCACACCTTCGATCGGGAAGGCGAGTATTACTACAACGACTGCACCGATCCGCGTCCGACCGGAAAAATCGTCGTGACCCTGGCGGCTGAGCCGACCGCGGTGGCGTTTGCCACGCCGGTGCTGGATTTGCGGTCGCCCACTGGACACTTCAACGCGGTGTCGGGTGTCGTGCAGGCCACCATGTCGGTGCCTGCGGGATGGACGCATGACCCTTCGGCACCCGTCACGATGGAAGGGCCGCTCACCACCCATCGGATGGACGCAGCCCGTGTCGCAGGTGGCCAGGGCGGGGCACCACTGACGGTGACATTCAATAAGCAGGACATCGATCACAACCTGCCTGGGGGCGACGCGGTTGCACTGCGTGTGACGGCGAATTTCCTCGTAGCCGGTGTCCAGAAGAAGCTACAGGGCACAGCCTCGGTGCGCATCCTCAAGTAGGCGCGACACCGGGGCAGCGGCCCCCAACGGGGTTCGAGAGGCGGTACCGCGGCGGCCCTAGGACGGCAGGCGGCTCTGGTGCATCAGGTAGGCCGCGAGCACCTGCACGCCATTGGTGGCGGCGTGGCTGAACAGGCAAGCGCCGATGCTGCCGTGGGTGAGAAAGACCGCGCCCCAGACCGCACCAAGCCCCGCGGTCACCACCGCGGCATCCCAGCCCTGCATCACGTGCCCGAGTCCGAAGGCGGCACTGGTGATGATGAGTCCGGGTAGCGCCCCACCGAGGTCGTTGCGGAATCGGTGCAGCAGAAAGCCCCGCTGCATCTCTTCCCGAAGACCGCCGGCGACCATCGCGACCACGCCCAGCAGCACCGCGCGTCCCGGTGTATTGGCCAGGGCTTCGAACGGATTGGTGGGCACGGTGGCCAGCGCCGGCCACAGCCAGCGCAGCAGGGCGATGCCGAGGCTCACGCCGACCAGCAGCACGGGGGTCAGCAGCAGGCCGAGCCGCAGGTCTGCACGCCGCTGCTGCGGAGGCAGCAGCGTCTCCTGCACCGTTTCCCCACAGGCGTGCAGGAAGAACTGCACGAGCCCGACCAGCAGCAGCGTGTCGATGAGCGTCATCAGGACGAGGAAGCGCAGTGACAGGGTGCCGTCTGCCTCGAGCGGGCGTATTCCGGCCAGCGTGAGCAGTCCGGTGAGCAGCAGTTGTGTGGGAATGCCTGAGCAGGCCAGTACTTCGGTCAGCACACGCAATCGCGGCAGAGGCACAGTCATCCGGGCCGATGGTACACTCCTTTACGTGAGTGAGCCTGTCGCCCCGCCTGCGGAACGCGTGCTCATCGTCGAAGACGATGACGCGACGCGTGCGGGCCTGGCTGAGCTGATTGCGTCATGGGGCTATCGCACGTCCGTGGCTGCTGACGGTCGCGAAGGGCTTGAGCAGGTGAGTCTCGTGCAGCCGTCGGTCATCGTGTCTGACCTCGTCATGCCGCGCATGACCGGCCTCGAGTTCCTCAAGGCGCTGTCGCCCGATGACAGCGAGCAGATGACGTTCGTGCTGCTCACCGCGCAGGGCACGATTGACACTGCGGTCGAGGCGTTGAAAGCCGGCGCGGAAGACTACCTCACCAAGCCGGTCGATCCGCTGCGCCTGCGGCACCTACTCGACCGGGTGACACGCGCGCAGGCCCAGCGTCGCGAGAACCTGGTGCTGCGTCGCCAGCTGGCCGACCGGGGGCGCTTTGGACGTCTGGTGGGCACCAGTGCGGCGATGCGCGCCATCTACCGCGTCATTGAACTGGCTGCGCCGACACCGGCCTCGATTCTCATCTGCGGCGAGTCGGGCACGGGAAAGGAACTGGTCGCGCAGACGCTGCATCAGCTGAGTCCCCGCGCCTCCGGGCCGTTTGTCGGGCTCAACTGCGCCGCGATTCCCGAGACCTTGCTTGAGAGCGAGATCTTCGGTCACGAGCGGGGAGCCTTCACGGGCGCCACGGAACGGCGCGCCGGGTGCTTCGAACTGGCCGACCGCGGCACGCTGTTTCTCGATGAAATTGCCGAGATGGCTCCGGCCACGCAGGTCAAGCTGCTCAGGGTGCTACAGGAGCGCCGGTTCCGGCGCCTCGGTGGTCGCACGGAGCAGGAGGTCGACGTCCGTGTCCTCGCGGCGACGAACCTGCTACCTGAAACAGCCATGCGCGAGGGGCGCCTGCGCGACGACCTGTATTACCGCCTCAATGTTTTCACCATCACGCTGCCGCCGCTGCGCGATCGGCGCGACGATGTGCCGCTGCTGGTGCAGACGTTCCTCGATGAATTCAGCACGCGTGACCACCGGCCCCTGCGCCGGGTCATGCCTGAGGCGCTGACCCTGCTGCAGTCGTATGACTGGCCGGGCAACGTGCGCGAGCTGCGCAATGTCATCGAGCGGGCCAGCATCCTGTCGCCAGACCGCGACATTGCCGTGGCGCACCTCGGGCTGATGGCCCCGCGCACGCCGAGGGCCGGGGAGCCGTCGTCGACCCCCGATGCGTTGCGGCTGGTGCCGGGCATGACCGTGGACGAGGCCGAGATGCGCCTCATTCACACCACGCTCGATGCCGTACAGGGGAACAAGACCCGCGCGGCCGAGATGCTGGGCATCAGCCTCAAGACGCTGCACAACAAGCTCAACCGCGGCCGATGAGTCCGTCGATCCGCCGCACACAGACGCTCGGGGTCACGGCCCTCGTCGGGGCGGTGGTGCTGGCCCTCAGCCTGCTGCAAATGGCCACGCTGGCGCGCATGCTGCTCGAGCAGGCCGCGCGTCGGGCCGAGGTGGTGGGCCTCGGCATCGTGCAGCAGGCCGCACTGGCACCCCGCAGCGAAGCCAGCGCCTACAACGACATCCGTGCCAGCGCCGGCGTGCAGTCGGCTCTCGCCGTGGCGCAGATTTCCTTGCCCGAGGTGGTCGTGGCCGTGGTGGTCGATCCGTCGGACATCGTCGTGGCTTCGGGGGATGCGGTGCTGGCCACGGTGGGGCGGACGCTGCCACCGCGCGACGACCTTGCGCGGCTGCTGCGCGGGCCGGCGTGGATCCAATTGCAGGTGATTCTCGGCGAGGTGCGCATCTACGAATGGCGACAGCCGCTGCTGCTCGGCGACCGGCCCTTCGGTGAGGTGCGCATCCGCTATACGACCGATGGCATCCGGCAGCAGCTGCTGCGGTCAATGCGCCCGGTCGGCCTGTTTGCCCTCGGGGCCCTCGTCATGGCCCTGCTCGTCTCGCTGGTGTTGGCGCGCGTCATCGTCCGGCCGATTCATGTGCTCACCAGCGGGCTGACCCAACTCGGTCGCGGCGAGCTCACGACGCCACTCGATCTGCGCGAGGCCGAACTCCAGGGTGTCGGCGATCTGTTCGAGCGGATCGCCGCGCAACTGCAGGCGGCCGTCGGCACGACCGGGGCCTCCGAGGGCCGGGTCGCGGCGCTGACGCGTCGCATGGCCGCGCTGGGGCGACTCACGGCCGGGGTGGCGCACGAGGTCAAGAATCCGCTCAATGCGATGACGATTCATCTCGAATTGCTCAAGCAGCAGCTCACCGGACCGGCGCCGGGCGATGCGCTGCGGCACGCCGAGGTGATCGGTACGGAAATCACACGGCTCGACGAAGTGGTGCAGGGCTTTGTGAAGTTCGTCCGGCCCGAGGAGATGGCGATGAGCGAGGTCCCCATCGGGCTGCTGCTGGCGTCGGTGCGCGACTCGGTGGCCGACGAGGCCGCGCGTGCACGCGTCGATGTGCAGGTCGAAGTGCCGCGCATGCCGCTGGTGACCATGGGCGATGCGCCACTGCTGCGGCAGGCCCTGCTGAACCTGGCGCAGAACGCGCTGCAGGCAATGCCCGGCGGCGGCCGCCTGATCATGCAGGGGCGCGACAGCGGCGACGGACGTATCGAACTGCGCCTCGAGGACACGGGGGTGGGCATCGCGCCAGACGATCTCGCGCGCATTTTCGACCTCTATTTCACCACGCGGACGCACGGGAGCGGGATCGGCCTGTCACTGGTGTTCCGCACGGTGCAGATGCACGACGGCGATATCCGTGTCGAGTCGACCGTCGGCGTCGGCAGCACGTTTGTGGTGGCGCTGCCCCGTGCGCGATAGGATGGTCGTCGTGGGCATGGCATCCAGGCTGATTCTGGCGGGTGTGCTGGCGTGCCTCGCCGGCGCCTGCGCGGCACGCACCAGCGCCGCGCCCGCAGCGGTGCCGGTCGAGATGCGCCCGCCGGCGCCCCCGGCTCGTATGCTGCCCGCCCCGCCCGACCCGGTCGAGCCCGACCCGGTGGCCGAGGTTCCGGCCGTGCCGACCCCGAGTGCGCCCGCGCGTCCGGCCGGTCGCCCTGCCGTCCGCCCACCCGCGGCCACCTCGACGACCAGCCCAGAGGCATCGCCCGCCCCGGCCCTGCGACCCGGGGTCACCACTGGGTCGGCAGCCACGACTGAGGCGTCGGTGCGTGCCCTTCTTGAGTTGGCACGTCGAGACCTGGCGCGCATCACGCCGACCAGTCTCAGCGCCGATGCGCGGACACAATATGAGGCCGCCAGCCGCTTCGCCGATCAGGCCGACGCCGCACTGAAGGCCCGCAACCTCGTCTATGCGGGCATGCTGGCCGACAAGGCGGCGACCCTCGCTGCTGCACTTTTACGCTGATGTCAAGCCGGAACATTCCAGAAAAATCTGTAAACAGCGAATGTTTCAAGAAAGTGCGAAAACGCGCCAGTTTTTATCCTATTTTGCGTTCGCCCTAAACGGGGGCCCCTACATCTTGTGGTGTGACCCTTGACATCCCGTTCCGGGAGTCACATAGTGACGTTCGCGCGCGAGCAGGACCTCCGGGGCCCGGTACCTCCCAGCAGCCAGACCCAGGCAGCCGCTTGAGCCAGTTTCGTGTCGCACGATTGCACAGAACCGCACTCGCGCGCGCAAGGTTTTCACGGTCGGTAGGCAACGGTTTTCGGGGAAGTCGTCCCGACGAGGGAGACGCTTCCCCTTTCATCAGGGATGGAGGGAGCATGCAGGACGATGCTCGGCAGATGATGGCGGCTCCGGCCGGCCAGGCAGTGGCAGGCAGCACAACAGGAAAGAGCGGAGCCGACACGGGCCGCACCAGCAGGACTCAGGCCCCGGGCATCGAGTTCCCACGCTATTTCACGACGGCCGGCGTCGACCCGTTCGATCAGGTCGAATGGGAACTGCGCGATGCGGTCATTGGCAGCGAGAAGGGCGCCGTGGTGTTCGAGCAGCGGGGCGTGGAGATGCCGCGCGCTTGGTCGCAGCAGGCCACCAACATCGTGGTGTCCAAGTACTTCCGCGGCCACGTCGGCTCGCCTGAGCGTGAGCGCTCGGTCAAGCAGCTCATTGGTCGTGTGGTCGACACGATCACCCTCTGGGCCAAGAAGCAGAAGTATTTCGCCAGCGACGCCGCCCTGTACGCGTTCAGCGACGACCTCAAGCACCTGCTCGTCGAGCAGAAGGCGGCCTTTAACAGCCCCGTCTGGTTCAACTGCGGGTTCGAGAAGGCGCCGCAGTGCTCGGCCTGCTTCATCAACGCGGTCGACGACACGATGGAGTCGATTCTGACGCTGGCCAAGACCGAGGGCATGCTGTTCAAGTACGGCTCGGGTACGGGCAGCAATCTGTCGACGATTCGCTCGGCCCGCGAGCTGCTGGCCGGTGGCGGCACCGCCTCGGGGCCCGTGTCATTCATGAAGGGCTTCGACGCGTTTGCCGGTGTCATCAAGTCGGGCGGCAAGACGCGCCGCGCGGCGAAGATGGTCATCCTCAACGCTGAGCACCCAGACATCGTCGAGTTCATCAACTGCAAGGTTGAGGAAGAGAAGAAGGCGTGGGCGCTCATCGATGCTGGCTATGACGGCTCGTTCACGGGCACGGCCTATTCGTCGGTGTTCTTCCAGAACTCGAACAACTCGGTGCGCGCTACCGACGAGTTCATGCGCGCCGTCGTGGACGACGGTCTGTGGCAGACCAAGGCGGTGACGTCTGGCGATACTGTCGACACCTACCGGGCCCGCGATCTGATGCGGCTCATCTCCGAAGGCACCTGGGTGTGCGGCGATCCCGGCATGCAGTTCGACACCACGGTGAACGAGTGGCACACCTGCCCGAACACGGCCCGCATCAATGCGAGCAACCCGTGCTCGGAGTACATGTTCCTTGATGATTCGGCGTGCAATCTGTCGTCGATCAATCTCATGAAGTTTGTGACCGCTGAGGGCGAGTTTGATGTCGACGGTTTCCGGGCCGCCTGCCGCACGATGATCACCGCCCAGGAGATCATTGTCGACAACTCGAGCTATCCGACGAAGGCGATTGAGAAGAACAGCCATGCCTACCGTCCGCTTGGCCTCGGCTACGCGAACCTCGGCGCCCTGCTGATGTCGCGCGGCCTGCCCTACGACAGCGACGCCGGCCGTGCGTATGCCGGCGCGATTACGGCTGTGATGACCGGCGAGGCGTACGCGCAGTCGGCGCGCATAGCGCGGGACCATGGCGGCCCGTTCTCGGGCTACGACGCCAACCGCGAACCCTTCCTGCGCGTGATGCGCAAGCACCGCGATGCCGTGAAAGACATCAACGGCAAGCTCGTCCCGGCCGACCTGCTCGGCGGGGCGCGCCAGGCGTGGGACGATGCGGTGGAACTGGGGGAGGACTTCGGTTACCGCAACGCGCAGGCGACGGTGCTGGCGCCGACCGGCACGATCGGCTTCATGATGGACTGCGATACGACGGGCGTTGAGCCTGACATCGCGCTCGTCAAGTACAAGAAGCTGGTGGGCGGCGGCATGATGAAGATCGTCAACCAGACGGTGCCGATGGCCCTGCGCAAGCTCGGCTACACCGCCGCCCAGATTGACGACGTGATCAAGTACATCGACGAGCAGGAGACCATCGAGGGGGCCCCGCACCTGCTCGAACGCGACCTGCCGGTGTTCGACTGCGCCTTCAAGGCGGCGCGTGGCGAACGGTCGATTCACTACATGGGCCACATCCGCATGATGGGTGCGGCCCAGCCGTTCATTTCGGGCGCCATCAGCAAGACGGTGAACGTGCCGAAGGAGGCGACGGTCGAGGAAATCGAGCAGGCCTACCTCGAGAGCTGGCGCCTCGGCGCCAAGGCCGTGTCGATCTACCGCGACGGCAGCAAACGCACGCAGCCGCTGAACACCTCGAGGGATGCGAAGGCGACGAACGATCCGACGGAGACGGTCGACGCCGCTGTGGCTGCCGCGCTGGCGGCCGCCAGGGGCCCGGTGCGCCGGCGCCTGCCCGATGAGCGCCAGTCGATCACGCACAAGTTCGACATTGCGGGCCACGAAGGCTACATCACGGTGGGGTTGTTCGAAGACGGTATGCCCGGAGAAATTTTCCTGGTCATGGCCAAGGAAGGGTCGACGATCTCGGGCTTTGCCGATGCGTTCGCCCAGGCCATCAGCTACGCGCTGCAGTACGGCGTACCGCTGAGCTCGCTGGTCGACAAGTTCAGCCACGTGCGGTTCGAGCCCTCGGGCATGACCCGCAATCCCGACGTGCGCTTTGCGAAATCGATCGTTGACTATATCTTCCGGTGGATGGCGTCGAAGTTCCTGTCGCCTGAAGCGCAGTACCACGCCGGAGTCAACAACCGCGACGACGTGGCAGAGCCGGCTGTGCCGATGCCGCAGGCGGAGATCGCCGCTCCAGCGGCCGCCGCCGTGACGGTATCGACGACGGTGGTGTCGACGTCCTCGTCGTTTGCGGCCATGCGTAACCAGGAAGATGCGCCGCCGTGCTCGACGTGCGGCTCGATCATGGTGCGCAGCGGGTCGTGCTACAAGTGCAGCAACTGCGGTACAACCAGCGGTTGCGCCTGAGGGCATCGAGGGGTCGCCGCGGGCGCTGGCCTGCGGCGACGGCCGCTGACCCAAGGGGCCGAGGCCATGCGCTTCGGCCCTCGTGTGTTGTACACCCATCCTGCGGTGGCTGACCCGCTGCTCGACATCCTGCAGCGCTACTGGGGCTATGCGCAGTTTCGTCCCGGGCAGCGCGAGGCCATGGACGCCGTGGTTCAGGGCCGCGACTCGCTGCTGGTGCTGCCCACTGGCGGCGGCAAGTCGCTGTGTTTCCAGGCGCCAGCGCTGCTGAGGCCCGGCGTGGCGCTGGTCATCTCGCCCCTGATTTCCCTCATGAAGGATCAGGTCGACACGCTGACGGCGCACGGCGTGCCTGCGGCCTACCTGAATAGTGCGATGGCCCCCGACGAGCGACGCCGGGTGATGCAGGGGCTGCGCGAGCGACGCTATCGCCTGCTGTACCTGGCCCCCGAGCGCATTGCCGGCGAGGGCAGCACCTTCGTGCCGTGGCTGCATGAGGCGGGCGGCCTGTCCTTTATGGCCATCGACGAGGCACACTGCATCAGCCACTGGGGCCACGACTTCCGGCCTGAGTACCGGCAGCTGGGTGCTCTGAGGAGCAGCCTGCCCGGCGTCGGCCTGCATGCCTTCACCGCGACGGCGACGGCACGCGTGCGCGAGGACATTGTGGCGCAGCTGGGACTGCAGGATCCGGTGACGCTGGTCGGGTCGTTCGATCGCGCCAACCTGCTGTATCGCGTGCTGCCTCGGCATGCTATGGCGACGCAAATTCGTCAGATCCTCGCCAGACATCGCGGCGAGGCCGGCATCATCTATTGCCCGACGCGCCGCGAGGTCGATGCGCTCGCAGCGTCGCTGGCCAAGGAAGGCTACCGCGTGCGCCCGTATCACGCCGGACTCACCGACGATGAGCGGCATGCGCATCAGGATGCCTTTCTCAACGAATCTGTTGACATCGTCGTGGCCACGGTGGCCTTCGGGATGGGCATCGATCGTTCGGATGTGCGGTTCGTCATTCATGCCGGAGCGCCGCAGTCGCTCGAGCACTATCAGCAGGAAGCCGGTCGGGCCGGCCGTGATGGACTGGAAGCGGAGTGTGTGCTCATCGTGTCGTCGGGCGACTTTCTGCGCTGGCGCGACATCCTGTCGAAGAACGGCGAGCTGACGGATGCGCGGCAGGGCCTGCTGCGCGATATCGAGCGGTATGCGGCGAGTGTGGGCTGTCGACACCGGCGTCTAGTCAGCTACTTTGGTGAGGCCTACAGCAAGGGTGACTGCGGCGCATGCGATTACTGCCTGGGCGAACTTGAGGCGGTGCCCGAGCCGGCGACACTGGCGCGGAAGATTCTGTCGGCGGTGGCGCGCGTCGGGCAGCGGTACGGCGCCGCGCACGTCGGGCAGGTGCTGCGCGGGCAGCTGTCAGAGGCCGTCCGCAGCCGTGGTCACGATACGTTGTCGGTGTTCGGCTTGCTGCGCGAGGTGTCGGTCGATGACATGCGTGGCTATACCGATCAGCTCCTGGCCTTCGGCCTGCTGCGTCAGGTGGGCGATCCCTATCCGGTGCTGCAACTGACCGAGGCCGGCGCCGCCGGCCTCAGGGATGCCGCTGTGCTCGATGGCCTGTCGCTGGCCCGCCAGCGCAAACCCGAGAAGGGCAGTGGGCCGAAGAAGTCACGGGTCGAGGCCGAATCGTGGGCCGGTGTCGACCGCGAGCTGTTCGATCAGCTGCGCGGGATGCGCCAGCGCCTCGCGCGCGAGCGCGGCGTGCCGCCCTACGTTATCTTCCACGACACCACGCTTCGGGAACTGGCGCGCCTCAAGCCCACGTCACTGCCCGAGCTGCGCGAGGTGTACGGCGTCGGTGCGCGCAAAGCCGATGATCTCGGGCCCGAGGTGCTGCGCGTGCTGCACGGCGGGTGAGGCTACACTGTCGTCATGCGTGCCGTGCCGTCTGCCTTCCGCAATGCCTGGAGTCTGGCCTGGCGCTATGGCCTTCTCCCAGTGACGGGTGTGGCGCTGGGCCTTGGGTTGGCACTGGCGGCCCCAATCGCCGTCGGGGCGCAGGACCCGGCGCCCGTCGAGGTCGATGCGCTCCATCGTCCCTTTGATGAAGTGCTCGATATTTACGTGCGTGACGGGTTTGTCTACTACAACGCCCTCCGCGGCGAGCGGGCCCGGCTCGATCGGTATGTGGCCACTCTGGGCGAGGTCGCCGGTGTCGATGCGTGGGAGGCGCCACGTCGGCTGGCGTTCTGGGTGAATGCGTACAACGCGTTCGTGCTGCAGACCATCATTGATCGGTATCCCATCCGCGGTAAGGCGCCGCAGTATCCGACCGACAGCATCCGGCAGATCTCAGGCGCGTTCGAGCGACGGCAATTCCGTGCGGCGGGTCGCCATGTGACGCTCGACCAGATCGAGCATGAGCACGTGGCGCCCCTGGGCGATGCGCGCGCGCTGCTCGCCCTGGGACGTGGGGCACAGGGCGGTGGCCGCCTGCGCAGCGAGGCCTACGCCTCGTCTCGCATAGAGGCGCAGCTGGCTGCCGCAGCCCGCGAGGTGGTCGAGCATCGCGGGCTCGTGCATGTGGATGCAGGCGCAGGGCTGCTCAGCGTGACGCCGCTGTTTTCGTGGCGCGAAGCTGCGTTTGTACGGACGTTTGCCGAACATGCCGATGGCAGGTTTGCGTCACGGAGTCCGCTGGAGCGGGCCGTGCTTGCGCTGGTGCTGCCGCATGCCGTGCGGGGTGAAGCCGAGTTTCTTCGGCAAAACAGCTTCCGCATGCAGTTTCACGACTTCGACTGGCGCCTGAACGATCTGGCCACGCGCTGACGTCGACGCTACGACCGACGAGGACACTATGGATTTGCAGCTGCAGGGGAAGACCGCCGTGGTGACCGGTGGAAGCCGAGGACTCGGTCGCGCCGCCGCGGAAGCGCTGGTCGCCGAAGGATGCTCGGTCGTGGTGGCCGCGCGAGGGGCCGAGATGCTGGCGCGCACGTGTGCGCACCTGTTGCAGGTGGCGTCGGCGCAGGCGCGGGTGGTGCCAGTGAGCTGCGACCTGTCGACACCCGCAGGCGCGGCGCAGGTGATTGAGGCAGCCGTGCACGAGACCGGACGTCTTGATGTGCTCGTCAACAACATCGGGCTGGGCAGGGGCGGCACGCTTGAACAGACGACCGACGCCGAGTGGCACGAGGCGTTCGAACATACGCTGTTTCCCGCGCTGCGCTGTTCGCGGCTGGCCGTGCCGCACATGCGGGCACAGGGCGGCGGGGCCATCATCATCATCTCGTCCATCTACGGGCGCGAGGCGGGTGGCCGCATGACGTACAACGCCGTAAAGGCGGCCGAAATCAGTCTCACCAAGTCACTGGCCCAGCAACTGGCCCCCGATCACATTCGCGTGGTGGGGGTGGCTCCCGGCTCGATTCTGTTCGAGGGCGGCTCGTGGCGGAAGCGCCAGCAGGAGGACCCGGCGGGCATTGCGGCGTTTATTGCGCGCGAACTGCCGTTTGGCCGGTTCGGCACTCCCACGGAAGTGGGCGAGGTGGTGGCCTTCCTCGCCTCCTCCAAGGCAGGCTGGGTCAGCGGCACCACCGTGGTAGTGGACGGCTGCCAGTCGCGAATGTTCTAACGGCGTCGAGCCATACCGGGGCCCGGTGCCCCCTCATGTGGCCCGCCGTCCGTCAGCGGCGGTCTCTGAAGAAAGCCCAGTAGACCGGAAGCCCGGCCAGTACCACGCCGAAGGTGATGGACGTCCACTTCGGATCGGTGACCAGCGCATTGATGACCAGTCCCGTGGCCGCGACCACGAAGATGGCCGGCACCCACGGATAGCCGACGACGCGGTAGGGGCGGGGCAGGTCGGGATGCGAGCGGCGCAGTGTGTAGATGGCAGCCACGCTGAGGGCGTAGAACGGCCACATGGCCAGCACGAATGTGTCGGTCAGTTGTTCGAAGGTCTGCGTCATGACCATCGCCACGCCCAGGCCGGCCGCCAGCAGCACCGCGATGTAGGGCGTCTTGAATTGCGGATGCACCGAGGCAATGGCGGGAAAGAACAGCTTGTCGTCAGCCATCGCAAAGAAAATGCGTGGTGACGCGAGCATGCTGCCCATGAGCGATCCGAACGTCGAGATCATCACAATCACCGAGATGAACGAGACGCCGGCCTGTCCGAAGATCGCGCTCAGCGTGTCGGCTGAGACGAGCGTCGACGACTTGAGCTGGTCAATCGGAATCACATAGAGATAGGCCGCGTTGGCGAGCAGATAAATCGTGATGATGGCGAGTGTGCCCCACACGATGGCCCGGGGCAGGTTCTTCTGCGGGTCGGTGACTTCACCGCTGGCGAACGTGAGGTCGGCGAACCCGTCGTAGGCCCAGAGCACCGAGATGAGTGCGAGTCCGAACAGCCCCCAGTCGATCGGGGCGCCGTTCGAGGCCATGTTGGCGAACGACGCGCCGGCTGTGCCGCCACCGAGGGCAAACGACGCCAGCACCAGCAGCGCCAGGGCGCCGAACTTGGCCATGGTCGAGATGCCGGCGAAGAGGGCGCCGAGGCGCACGCCCACGACGTTGGTCAGCGCGGCCACGATAATGGCGCCTGCGGCGATATAGTCCGCCCACCCGGGATGGGTCGCCGGGTCGATGCCGAATACGCGGAGGAAGTACTCGCCGAAGACCGACGAGATACCGCCGAGCGCCGAGGCGCGAATCAGCACCAGCTGGGCCCAGCCGTAGAGGAAGGCATAGGGTCGCCCCCAGCCTTCCCGCAGGTAGACATACATGCCACCGGTCTCGGGCATCGCGGCCGACAGTTCGGCGAATGCCAGTGCGCCGCACAGCACGATGAGGCCGCCGAGCACCCAGACGCCCAGCATGAACATCGGGTCAGGCACGCGCGCGGCGATGCCAGCCGGCGACCGGAAGATGCCGCCGCCGATGGTGATGCCGATTACCAGTCCGATCGAACTCCAGAGCCCGAGCCGTCGCTCAAGTGTGGTCATGGTGCCCGCACTATAGCGGAGAACGGTCCCGGACGGATGCCCGGGGTCAGGCCGCAGGCAGCGCGCCGGTCAGGTCGAGGATGGCGGCGGCCAGCACCTTGGTGGAGGTGATCAGGTCGTCGACCGTGCAGAACTCATCGGGCTGATGGGCCTGTTCCAGTTCGCCGGGGCCGTACGCCACGCAGTGCGGCACGCCGGCTATGCGGGTGACGTGCTTGTGGTCGTAGGTGCCTGGACTGGCCACGTGCGCTGGCCGCCGGCCGAGCACGTGCTCGACGCTGCGGTCGATGGCGGCAATCACCGGCGAGTCGTCTGGTGTGCGTGTGGGGTGCACGACCATGAGGTCTTGGAGCGAGTACTCGACGCGGGGCATGCGGGTGCGCACGCGGTCGATCACCGATTCGATTTCCCGCTTCGTGAAGTCGAAGCCTTCCTCGACCAGGAAGCGTCGGTCGAAGACCGCCCGACACAGGTCGGCGACGCACGGACTCTGGATGCCGTCGACAGGTTGTCCACCGAAGATGCCGTTGATGTTGAGGGTCGCGTGGCGCGCACCCTCGGGCACGACGGGCACGTCAGTCCGTCGTGCGGCAAGCATCGGCTGCAGTTCCTCTTGAATGACATGCAGCAGCGCCCCCATGCCCTCGACGGCATTGACGCCGAGAAACGGCATGCTGCCGTGGGCGATATGTCCGCGTGCGGCGACTTCGAACCAATACACGCCCCGGTGTCCCACGCACACACGGTCGGGACTGAAGGGCTCTGGAATGATGCAGTAGTCGGTGCGGATGCTCGACAGGCGTCCCTGTTCCGCCAGATAGGCCACCCCGGCAAAGCCTCCGCTCTCTTCGTCGACCGTGCCGCTGACTTCGATGGTACCCGGCACGGCGATACCGGCCCGTCGAATCGCTTCGGCGGCATAGACTGCCGCCGCAATGCCGGCCTTCATGTCGCACGCGCCGCGGCCATAGACACGACCGTCGCGCACGAGGCCTGCGAAGGGATCCACGGTCCACCCCTGGCCGACCGGCACCACGTCGAAGTGCCCATTGAGATGCACCGTGGGACGTGGCCGCACCCCGTGGCGTGTGCCGACGACATTCACGCGCGGGTGCTGGCGTGTGTGCTCGGGCCGCCCCTCGGCGGCGATGTATTCGGTCTCGAATCCCAGTGCCGCCAGTCGCGTGCCGATGTAGCGGCCGCAGTCCTCATAGTGGTCACCCGGGGGGTTGATGGTGGGAATGCGAATCATGCCGACGGTAAAGTCGACCACTTCGTCGGTGGCCCGTTCCACTTCCCGCAGCACCCGGTCGAGCATCGCCGCACGTGTCATACCGTGCGATCGTGATGCAGACCGGAGGGGTTGGTCAATGATCGAACGTCTCCGCTATGATGCCCCGGTGATGATACGCCGTCTGATGCTTGCCGCCACTGCGCTCGTAGCCCTTGCCGCCCCGCGCCTCGAGGGGCAGGCGCCCGCCGCTAACAGTACCCTGTCGGCGGTCCCGGGCATCAAGGTCGGGCACCACACCCTGTCGACCGGCACCACCGGATGCACGGTGGTGGTGGTCGAAGGCGAAGGCGCCGTGGGCGGCGTCTCGCAGCGCGGCGGGGCGCCGGGCACCCGCGAAACCGACCTGCTCGATCCGTCGAACATGGTCGACAAGGTTAATGCCGTGGTGCTGTCAGGGGGCAGCGCCTTCGGGCTGGAAGCGGCGACCGGCGCCGTGCGCTGGCTCGAAGAGCAGAAGATGGGCTGGGACGTGCGCGTCGCGCGCGTACCGATTGTGCCGGCCGCGATTCTCTTCGACCTGCCCCTCGGTGAGAATGCGCGCACCCGACCGACCGCCGACTGCGGCTACCGCGCCGCCAGCACGGCCTCGAAGGCCGTGGTCCCTGAGGGCACCGTGGGAGCAGGGGCGGGTGCAACGGTGGGGAAAGGGGGCGGCCCCGGGCGTTCGATGAAGGGGGGCCTGGGCAGCTACAGCATCACGCTGCCGAATGGTCTCAGCGTCGGCGCGATTGTAGCGGTCAATGCCGTGGGCGACATCATCGATCCCGACACAGGAAAAGTGGTGGCGGGCATCAGGAATCCCGACGGGAGCTTTGCAGACGCGCGCATCCTGCTGCGAACGGGCCAGACCGGTCCGCGGGCCCGGGCTGTCGAGAACACGACGATCGGCCTGGTGGCCACCAATGCGACGCTGACGAAGGCGCAGGCCACGCGCATGGCCCTCATGGCCGACGATGGGCTTGCACGCGCGATTTTTCCGGCACACACGCAGGGTGACGGCGATACGGTGTTTTCCCTCGCGACGGGGCAGTACGACGGCCCGGTCGACATCTCGCAGATCGGCGCCCTCGCCGCCGATGTGATGGCGCGGGCCATCGTGCGCGCGGCCACCGAAGCCACAGGCCTACCGAACATTCCGGCCGTGCGCGACCTCAGGAAGTAGCGCGGAGCAGCGACCGTGGCGAATCCCTACCTGCTGCTGCTGCTGGTCTACGCCGTCGCCCTCACGGGCATCGGCCTGTGGATTGGCCGGCTGGTCAAGGGCAGCAGCGATTTTTTCGTGGCGGGACGCAGCCTATCGGCGCCGCTGCTGTTTTCGACGGTGCTGGCGGCGAACATCGGGGCGGGCTCAACCGTCGGCGCCGCGGGCCTGGCCTACAACGAAGGACTCAGCGCCTGGTGGTGGAACGGTTCGGCTGCCATCGGCTCCGTCGCACTCGCCCTCTGGGTAGGCCCGACCATCTGGCGACTGGCGGCACAGCACGGCTTCTATACCGTCGGCGACTTTCTCGAGTTCCGCTACGGGCGCACGGTGCGAGGCGTCGTATCGGCACTCATCTGGGTGGGCACACTCGCCATCCTGGCCGGGCAGCTCATCGCCGGGGCTGCGGTGCTCGAAGTGGTGGCCGATATTCCCCGGGCATGGGGCACGGCCATCGGGGCCATCGCCATGCTGGTGTACTTCGTCGCCGGGGGCCTGCTGAGTTCCGCCTGGGTCAACGCAGTGCAGCTGGTGGTACTGCTCGCCGGCCTGCTGATTGCGGTGCCGATGGTAATCGCGCGTGCGGGCGGCCTCGGGACGCTGATGAGCGCGGGTCCGGCGCACTTCAGTGACGTGTTCTTCACGAGTGGTCCGGGATCGGGCATCACGCTGCTGGCCATGCTCGGTCCGGCGTTCATCATTTCCCCCGGGCTGCTGCAGAAGGTGTATGGTGCGCGTGATCCGCAGGCGGTGCGCACGGGCGTGGGACTGCAGGCGGTGGCGCTGGCGCTGTTTGCCTTCGTGCCGGTGCTGCTGGGCATGGCGGCGCGGGTGCTGCACCCCGACGTGGCCAGCCCCAACCTCGTGCTGCCCACCGTGCTGGTCGAGTCACTGCCGCTGTGGCTTGGTGCACTGGCGCTGGCCGCGGTCTTTTCGGCCGAGGTCAGCACGTGTGATGCGATTCTCTTCATGCTGTCGACCTCGCTGTCGCAGGACCTCTACCGGCGCTTTGTGAACCCGCAGGCGACGGACCGGCAGGTGCTGCAGGTGGCGCGCGGCGCCGCTGTCGTCGGCAGTGCCATCGGCGTGGCCCTCGCGGTGCAGTTGCCCACCGTGATCGGCGCGCTCAGCATCTTCTACACGCTGCTCGGTGTGAGCCTGTTTGTGCCGGTGGTTGCCGGGCTCTACGTCAAGCGTGCGGGATCGCCCGAGGCGCTCGCAGCCATCATTGGCGGCGTCAGCTTCGTGCTGGCGATGCAGGTGTCGGGCAAGGCCGGTACGGCGGTGTGGACCAACCCCAACGTCGGTGGACTGACACTGGCGGCGGTGGGGTTGCTGGTGATGATGGTGGTGCGTCGCCGCTGAGCGCGCCGCGGGACAGTCGCCGCACCGGTCACCGAATGACGAGAGGCAGTCAGACACGCATGATGGACATGTTTTCGCTGAAGGACAGGGTCGTCGCCGTCATCGGCAGCGGCAGCGGCATCGGACAGGCCGTGGCCGAGGCCACGGCCGCACAGGGGGCGCACACGGTGTGCCTCGATCTCAACCGCGAGGCCGCTGAGGCCACAGCCGCGCGCATTGCAGCGGCCGGGGCGCAGGCCTCGGCGCAGCGCATCGAGCTCGCCGACGAAGCCGATGTGCGTACGCGACTCTCTGAGCTCGCCGCGCGGCATGGTCGGCTCGATGGCCTGGTGTGCACCCCGGCGGTGAATGTGCGCAAGCCACTGCTCCAGTACACGATGCCCGAGTTCGATAAGGTGGTAGGCCTGAACCTGCGTGCCAATTTCGTGGCGCTGCAGGCGGCGGGTCAGATCATGACGGCTCAGGGCCACGGCAGCATCGTGCTCTTCTCGTCGATTCGCGCCGTGTCCACGGAACCGGGCCAGTCGGTGTACGCGATGACCAAGGCCGGCATCATCCAGCTCGCGAAAACGGCCGCCACGGAGTGGGCGAAGCACGGCGTGCGGGTGAATGTGGTGGGCCCCGGCGTGGTTGAAACACCGCTGACCGCCGGCATCAAAAATGACCCCGACTGGTACAACGCCTACGCGGCAAAAAATCCGATGAACCGCTGGGCACAGCCGCGTGAGATGGCCGGCCCGGCGGTGTTCCTGCTGTCAGAGGCCGCCAGCTACATCACCGGTACCGTCATCTTCGCCGACGGCGGCTGGCTGGCCGCCGACGGGCGCTTTACCCCGAAGGGGATGTGACCGTGGCCACGCTGAACATTGCGGTCATTCCGGGCGACGGTATCGGGGGCGAAGTCACCCCGGCCGCCCTGCACGTGCTTGAGGCGGTCACCCGCCCGGCGGGTGTGCAGCTGGTTGCGACCGAGCACCCCTGGGGGTGCGACTACTACCGCGAGACGGGTCGCATGATGGCCTCGGATGCGCTCGAGCAGCTGCGCGCCTGTGATGCCATTTATCTGGGCGCCATCGGGCATCCGTCGGTGCCCGATCATGTGTCGGTGTGGGAACTGATTCTGCCGATTCGCCAGCGGTTCGAGCAGTATGTGAATCTGCGCCCCATGCGACTCATGCCCGGGGTGGCGGGCCCGCTCGCCGGACGCACGGCCGCCGACATCGACATGGTGTGCATCCGCGAAAACAGCGAGGGCGAGTACGCGGGGGTGGGTGGACGCGTGCATCGCGGTACCCCGCACGAAGTGGCGCAGCAGACCGGTGTCTTCACCCGCATGGGCATCGAGCGTGTCGTCCGCTATGCCTTCGAGGTGGCGCAGCGGCGGCCGCGGCGGCTGCTGGCCAGCGCCACCAAGTCGAATGCGCTGCAGCACTCGATGGTGCTCTGGGACGAGGTGGTCGACGCGGTGGCGCCCGATTACCCCGACGTCACGTGCCGGAAGTATCATGTCGACGCACTGGCCGCACGCATGGTGACGCATCCGCAGACACTCGACGTGATGGTGGCCTCGAATCTCTTCGGTGACATCCTGACGGACCTTGGCGCCGCCGTGTCGGGCAGTCTCGGTGTGGCCCCGGGCGCCAATCTCAATCCGACGCGCCGCCATCCGTCGATGTTCGAGCCGATTCACGGGTCAGCCCCTGACATCGCAGGACGCGGCATTGCCAATCCGATCGGAGCGATTTGGGCAGGAGCCCTGATGCTCGATCACCTGGGCTATCCCGATCTGCACGACCGTGTGGTGGCAGCGGTCTCGCAGGTGCTGGGCGACGGTCACGTGCGCACGCCTGATTTGGGAGGCACGGCGACCACCCGCGACATGACGGCGGCCATTGTGGCCGCGCTATAACGACTCACGGACGACACGAAGCACGCGCATGACGATGGCGGGGCGTATGGCCCCGATTCAGGAGGACGAGTGATGACAGGCATGTTCCGGAAACGACTACTGTGGCTGCTGGCCCTGGTGCTGGTGCCGCATCTTGCGTGGGCACAGGCCACGGGCCAGATTAGTGGTCAGGTGACCGATGCCTCGGGCGGTGCAATGCCCGGGGTCACGATTGAAGCCACGAACATTGCCACCGGCGCGGTGCGCACGGCGGTGACCGGCACCGACGGCGGCTACACGCTGCCGCTGATGCAGCCGGGCGACTACAACGTGAAGGCATCGCTCGAAGGCTTCCGCAGCGCCCTGCGCGAGGGCGTGCGCGTGACGGTTACGGAAACGGCGCGCGCCGTGTTTGAACTGGAAGTGGGACAGCTCAGTGAAACAGTGACCGTCGTGGCGCAGGCCACGCTGGTGGAATCGGCCAACGCCACTCGCGGCATCGTGATTGACGAACAGAAGGTGGTCGACCTGCCGCTCAACGGCCGCAACTTCACACAGCTCGGCACGCTGATTCCCGGCGTCGTCGCGCCGCCCGGCGCACTCGGAGGACAGGCCGGTGACGCCACGCCCGGAGGCTTCGGCAATGCCACGGGCGGTTTCAATGTCAACGGCATGCGCAACCAGTCCAACAACTTCCTGATGGATGGCGCATCGAACAACGACACGTTCAACACCGGGTTCGTGCTGCGTCCTCCCCCCGATGCCATTGAGGAATTCAAGATCCTGACGCACGCCTTTGGTGCGGAGTACGGCCGGAACGCCGGTTCGGTGGTCAACCTCGTCACCAAGTCGGGCAGCAACACGCTCTCCGGGTCGCTGTGGGAATTCAACCGCGACGACAGCCTGCAGGCCCGCAATTACTTTGCGCCGCAGACACAGGCCAAGCCCAAGTTGAAGCAGAACCAGTTCGGCGCAGCGGTCGGCGGCCCCATCGCGAAGAACCGCATGTTCGGCTTCGGGTACTACGAAGGATTCCGCAATGTCAGCGGTATCACCAACAACGTTATCGTCCCGACAGCGGCGCAGCGCGCGGGCGATTTCAGTGCCTTCGCGGCCGTGCGTGATCCGCTCACCGGACAGCCGTTCCCGGGCAACCTGATTCCCGCCAGCCGTCTGTCGCCGGCCGCGCTGAAGCTGCTCAACGACTTTGTGCCGCTGCCCAATTCTCCGGGGAACCGCTATATTATCTCGCCCAGCGTCACCGATAACCGCGACATGTTCGGCACGCGCGTCGACCTGCAGATCAACCAGAGCCAGTCGATGATGTTCCGCTACATGCGCAGCGGCACCGAGCGCCTCACGCCGCGCGTGATTGCCGCCGTAGACCAGACGGCGACGGCCACGCTGCAGGACGCCATGATGTCGCACAACCTGGTGCTCGGGTCGAGCGTGGTCAACCAGTTCCGCGCGTCCATCAACCGCATCGATGCGAATCCGGCAGTGACGAGCGGCCTCAAGCCGAGCGACTACGGCATCGGCTTCGCCAACACCAACCCGCTGGCCGCCGGCCTGCCGTCGATCGCAGTGCAGGGGTTCTTCGGTGGTGGTGTCTCGGCGCTGGGTGACCCGCAGCAGCCGTTTGTGCAGCGTGTCAATCATGTGTGGCAGATTGCCGATGACCTCACCTGGATCAAGGGGCAGCACTCGCTCAAGTTCGGATTCGATGTGCGCCGCGAGGCCATGAACATCGCATTCATCAACCGCCCCAACGGCGACCTCACCTTCAGCGGCGGTCTCACCGGCAATGCCATGGCCGACTTCCTGCTGGGGCTGCCGGCGCAGGCCCGCGCCACGACGACACAGGCGATTCAGGATGGCTACGGCTGGCTGTTTGCCGGCTACGTGCAGGATGAGTATCGCGTGACGCCGCAGCTGACGCTGAACTTTGGTGTCCGCTATGAACTGCCGATGCCGTTCATCGACAAGAACGACGCCATCAGCGGCTTCCGCACTGGGCAGCAGTCGACGGTGTATCCGAATGCGCCCCGGGGCCTGGTGTACGGCGGAGACGCCGGTGTGCCGCGCGGCATCGTGCCGACCGACAAGAACAACTTCGCGCCACGCTTCTCGCTGGCATGGGATCCGTTCGGCGATGGCAAGACGAGCGTGCGCACGGCCTTCGGCGTGTTCTATGACGCGCTTGCCGGCCAGGGTGACTTCTTTCAGAGCGGCGTGCTTTCGCCGCCCTTCACCCCCCTCGTTGAGCTGAACACGCCGACGCCCATCACCATCGCCAACCCGCTGGCCGCAGCCGGCGGCAGCGGGCCGAATCCGTTCCCGCCCGCGCTGACCATCATCGGCTGGGGCGACCAGTTCGAGTCGCCCTATGCCTACCACTACAACGTGGGTATCCAGCGCCAGCTGGTGGGCAACCTCGGGGCCGAAGTGGCCTACGTGGGCTCGCGCGGCTTCAAGATGCCGATCTTCATGGAAGTCAACCCCGGGGTCTTCACGCCCGGTCAGACGACGCGCGGCGCCCGCACCCTGCCGGCGTTCGCGCTGGTGCGTCCGACGTTCTCCGTCGCGCAGTCGTGGTACGACTCGTTCCAGGGCAGCCTGCGCCTGCTGCCCACGAAGGGGCTGAACTTCCTGATGTCGTACACGCTGGGGAACGCGCGCGATCACGTGTCCGGGCTGAACATCGGCGGCGAGGCACGTCCGGTGCTGCCGGTGGTGCAGGGCGATGAGGCCAGCATCAACCGCGCGCTCTCGTTCGAGAAGGGTCCCGCCCTCTTCGATGCGCGTCACCGGTTCGTGCTGAGTTTCGGTTACGAACTGCCTCGCCTCGAGGACAAGCCGATCGCGCTTCGCCTGCTGGCGGGTGGCTGGCAGATGAACGGCATCTATCAGGCGCAGACAGGCTTCCCGTTCTCGGTCACGCAGGGCTCGGTCCTCGACATCCGCTACATGACGTCACGCCCCGATGTGATCGCAGGCTGTGGTCCGAACGACGGGCCGAAGACAACGCAGCAGTACTTCAACACCGCCTGCTTCCAGGCGCTCACGCTGGCACAGACGGGGGAGCGACCGGGCAATGCAGGTCGCAATCCAGTGCGGGGCCCCGGGTTCCAGCGCAGCGACCTGTCGCTCTTCAAGAACTTCCAGTTCACGTCGCGCCAGCGACTGCAGCTGCGCGTCGAAGCCTTCAATGTGTTCAACCAGCCGCGCTTCGGTCAGCCGGTGGGCACGTTCGGCGCAGCCAACTTCGGCCAGATCACCACGTCGGAAGATGGCCGCATCATTCAGCTGGCGGTGAAGTACAGCTTCTAGCCGCTGACGCGCACACATCGTCACGCCTCATGCGACGACGCACGTTTCTGACGCGCACGGTGGGTGGGCTGGTCACGGCGACCAGCCTGCCGCGCCTGGCCTTCGGGCAGGCGCCGGCGGTCGTGCGCTCGAACGCGGCACGTCCGGTGATCGACTACGGCACAGCGGCTGGCGATCCGTCGGGTGGCCGCGCCGTCGTCTGGGCCCATGTCGATCGTCCGGCCCGCATGACGGTCGACTGGGCCACCTCCGATACATTCATCAATGCCCGCCGGGTGCGCGGGCCACTCGCCACACCCGACACCGGTCTGACGGCGCGCGTCGTGCTCAGCGACCTTCCCCAGGGGCAGTCGGTGTTCTATCGCGTCCGCTTCGAAGACCCGACCGATCCCCGCATCGTCAGCGATGTGTCCGCGGGACGCTTGCGTACGGCGCCCGGGCCCGGACGGCCGGTCCGCATCGCCTGGACGGCTGACACCGTAGGACAGGGCTGGGGCATCGACACGGCCCGCGGCGGCATGCGGCTCTATGAAACGATGCGCGCAGCCGAGCCTGACCTGTTCCTGAACGTCGGCGACACCGTGTATGCCGACCAGCCACTCCGCGAGACGGTCACGCTCGACGATGGCACGGTCTGGCGCAATGTCATGACGCCGTCGAAGGCCAAGGTGGCCGAGACGCTCGACGAATTTCGCGGCAATCATCTCTACAACCGGCTCGACGACCACTATCGGCGCTTTTCCTCGGAGGTAGCGCAGGTGACGATGTGGGACGACCATGAGGTGCGCGACAACTGGTATCCCACGCAGGTGCTGGGTGAGCGCGCACCGTATGTCGAAAAGCAGGTGTCGGTGCTGGCCGCCCGCGCCAGGCAGGCCTTTCTCGAGCATTACCCGCTGACGCTGCCCGTGCGTGGCGAGGCGCGGATCTACCGACGCATTCCCTTCGGGCCGCTCGTCGACATCTTCGCGCTCGACATGCGCAGCTATCGCGGCCCGAACAGCGAAAACCTGCAGACCACCGAGAGCGCCGAGACCGCATTCCTTGGATCAGAGCAACTGCGCTGGCTCGCCGATGCCCTGGCGGCCTCGACGGCCACGTGGAAGGTGATTGCTGCCGACATGCCGCTGGGTCTTGTCGTGGGGCATCAGCCGGGCTTTCACGAAGCGGTGGCCAACGGCGATGGGGGAGCGCCGCGGGGGCGCGAGCTCGAGCTGGCGGGCCTGCTGCAGATGCTGCAGTCGCGCGGTGTGAAGAATCTGGTCTGGGTGACCGCCGACGTGCACTACTGTGCGGCGCACCACTACGACCCGGCGCGCACCAAAGGCCTGCGCTTTGATGCCTTCTGGGAATTTGTGGCGGGCCCGGCGCATGCCGGCACATTCGCGCCGGTGTCGCTCGATGCGACCTTCGGGCCCGAGGTGCGCTTCAGCGGTGTGCCGAAGGATCTGGCGCCCAACCGTCCACCGAGTGCAGGCCTGCAGTTCTTCGGCCTGCTGGAAGCGGCGCCGGCTGACCAGTCGCTGACCGTGTCACTGGTGAATGTCGCGGGCACGCGCGTGTTCAGCACGACCTTGCAGCCGGTACGAAGCTGAGGCCATTGGGGCGAGCACGGAGCCGAGAGCAGGGACCACTTATGCATCAGATGCTGGTGCTGACACCGCAGCCGGACGACTATCTGCGCCTCATCACCGAGGCGGCACTGCCCGATCTGCAGGTGGTGGCCTCGGCCGATGTGGCCGATGGACTCGCACGCGGTGGGCACAGCGACATTCTGCTCGGCGATCCGACGCGCGTGAAGGCGGCGCTGCCGCACCTGCCACAACTCGTGTGGACGCAGCTGACGTGGGCGGGCGTGGAACCGATGCTCGATCCGTCACTGCGCCGTGACTATGTGCTGACGAACATCCGTGGCGTGTTCGGCCCGCTGATGTCCGAGTTTGTGTTCGGCTATCTGCTGCTGTTCGAACGGCAGGTTCTGGCGCGCCTTGAGTCGCAGCGGGCGCACCGGTGGGACACGACGTTGCCGGGCACGCTGCGCGGCCGCACGCTGGGCCTGGTCGGCGTCGGGTCGATTGGAACGCACCTGGCGGGCACAGCGCGGCACTTCGGCATGCGTGTGCATGGGTACACCCGCAGCAGTCGCGCGTGTGCCGACGTCGATCAGTATTTCCACGGCGAAGACCGCACGGCGTTTGCGCGCGGGGTCGACTATCTCGTGATCACGGTGCCCAACACCAGCGAGACGCGCGCCCTCGTCGATGCCGAGATGATCGGGGCACTGCCGCCGCATGCCGTCGTGATCAACGTGGGGCGCGGCCGCACGGTCGACGAGGCCGCGCTGGCCGAGGCCCTGCAGGCGCAGCGGCTGGGCGGTGCGGTGCTCGACGTCTTCTCGGAAGAACCCCTGCCGTCGACCAGCCCCTTCTGGACGACGCCCAACACCTTCATCACGGGCCACACCTCGGCCCCGAGTTTCCCGCGCGATATTGTCGGCGTGTTCGCCGACAACTACCGCCGCTTCCACGCCGGGCACCCGCTGCGGCATCGGGTGGATTTCGAGAGGGGATACTGACCAGGGGCGCACCCCGGCACTTTCGCCCGGTTTTCGTGTAGCATCGACTCACAGAACCGCTCATGGCGACACACGATTTCGCGGCCCCCCAGGCGCTGCGCACCCGCGAGAAGAAGGAAGTGGCACTGCAGGGGGCCCTGCAGGTGCTCGCGCCAGGCGAGGCCCTCGACCGGCCCGATACGCCTGACGCCGTCGTGACCGCCGTGCGGCGCCTGCCGGCCATCCCCGCCCGCCACGCCCCCTATCCCGACGGGCTGACGCCGGGCCTCGTCGATGCTCTGCGACGCCGCGGCGCCACCGAGCTCTATTCCCATCAGGCTGAGGCTTATGCCCACGTCGCCGCCGGCCGCAACATCGTGGTCACCACGCCGACCGCCTCGGGTAAGACGCTGTGCTACAACCTGCCCGTACTCGACGCCATCCTGAAGGATGCGTCCACGCGTGCGCTGTATCTGTTCCCCACCAAGGCCCTCGCGCAGGATCAGATGGCCGAGCTGCACGAGCTCACCGCGGCGATCGGGGCCACCGGCGACGATGAGATTGGTGTGCATACGTATGACGGCGATACGCCGCAGGACGCACGCCGCGCCATCAGGACGCGCGCGCACATCGTGCTGAGCAATCCTGACATGCTGCACTCGGGCATTCTTCCGCATCACCCGAAGTGGGCGAAGCTTTTCGAGAATCTCCGCTTCATCATCATCGACGAGCTGCATGCGTATCGCGGTGTGTTCGGCAGTCACCTGGCCAACGTGCTGCGTCGCCTGCAGCGCGTGTGTCGGCACTATGGGTCGTCGCCGCAAATCATCTGCTCGTCGGCGACCATCGCCAATCCCGACGGCCTCGCCGAACGGCTGGCCGAGCAGCCGTTCTCACTGGTGAACGAGAGCGGCGCGCCGCGCGGCGAAAAGTTTTTCGTGTTCGTGAATCCTCCGGTGGTGAACCGCGAGCTCGGCATCAGGCGGTCGTATCTGGCCGAGGCCCGGCGGGTGGCGGGCGAGTTCCTCCGTCGGCAGCTGCAGGTGATTGTCTTTGCGCAGAGCCGACTGGCCACCGAAATTCTCACCACCTACCTGAAGGACGATTTCGACGATCTGCCTGGCATGCCAGAGAAGATTCGCGGCTATCGGGGCGGCTACCTGCCGCTCAGGCGGCGCGAAATCGAGAAGGGGCTGCGCGAAGGGCAGGTGCGCGGTGTGGTGTCGACCAGTGCGCTCGAGCTCGGTATCGACATTGGTGCCCTCGATGTCTCGATCATGGCCGGCTACCCTGGGACGATCGCTGCCACCTGGCAGCGCGCCGGCCGAGCGGGTCGCCGTGCCGCACGGTCGGCTGCCGTGATGGTGGCCAGCAGTGCGCCGGTCGATCAGTTCGTGGTGCGGCATCCGTCATATTTTTTTGATGCCAGTGCCGAACATGCTCTGGTCAATCCCGACAATCTGAACATCCTCGTGAATCACGTCAAGTGCGCCGCCTTCGAACTGCCGTTCCGGGGTGATGAATCATTCGGCCGCGTCAACGTGCAGGAGGTGCTGGGTGTGCTGCAGGAGGCCGGCCTCGTGCATCGCTCAGGCGACGACAGCGACGAGGCGTCGGCGGATGCGCAGTGGCACTGGACAAGCGAGTCGTATCCGGCGGATGCCGTCAGCCTGCGCTCGGTGTCGTCCGATAACTTCGTCGTGGTCGACTGCACGGGCGAACCACGCATCATTGCCGAAACCGATTTCACCAGCGCCCTGACGATGCTGCATCCGAAGGCGATTTACATGGTCGAGGGAAAGCTCTTCCAGGTGGATCGGCTCGACTTCGAGGGGCGCAAGGCCTACGTGCGCGCGGTCGATTGCGACTATTACACCGACGCCATCGACTATTCGAAGGTCACGATTCTCGACACGTTCGCCCACGATGCCGAGCAGGTGGCGCATCACGGCGAGGTGCACGTGGTATCGCGGGTCGTCGGGTTCAAAAAGATCAAGTTTTATACAAACGAGAATGTCGGATCAGGCGAACTGGATCTCCCCGAGCAGCAGATGCACACCACGGCCTACTGGCTCGAGGTGCCGGCGGCGGTGATGGCGGCACTGCCCGGCACCCCTGATGACCGGCGCGACGGTGTGCGGGGCATGGCGTATGCCATGCGGAATGTGGCGCAGCTGCTGCTGATGTGCGACCAGCGCGACCTTGGCCTCTCGGTGAATGCGGGCGATGACGAGATGGCTGCACAGGGCGCGGGGGCATCGACGCTTCCGATGTCGACTGGACCAGCGGCCCTGCACGACACTCCGCGCGTATTTCTCTACGATGCCTACCCCGGAGGCATCGGTTTCAGCGCACCGCTGTACGGCATGCATGCCGAACTGCTCACGCGCACGCGCGCCCTCATCGAGGGCTGCGGATGCGAGCAGGGCTGCCCGACCTGTGTCGGCCCCATCGGGGAGATCGGGCCGCGCGGCAAGCACATGGCCCTGCAGTTGCTGGCAGTGCTCGGGGCCGATGCCACGACGCCCGCACGTGACGAGGTGCCGTTCTAACCATGTCGTCTCTTGCCGATCGACTCCGCGGCATCGTGGCGGGTGTCGGCACTGGCGGCCCCGCCGGGGCCGGAGCACTGGCGGAGCGTGCCGCTCATGCCGTCGCAGGGCGTGTGGTGCCGGATGAGTCCGCACGCGTGCTGGGCGGCCGCGTCGAGCAGCACCCCGCGGGGACAGCCATCCGTGTGACGCGTCACTATCCCGCCGATGCGCGCTATGGTCACGTGCGGCTGGGCGAGGCGGTCGCCCAGGTGCTCGAGGCCACGGACGCGTTCGAGGTGTTGACCCGGGCGTGGCCGTCGGGGGCAGAGGCGTCCGACGCCCGCAGGCCGGCCCTTGACGACCTGTGGCTGCTCGATCTGGAAACGACGGGGCTTGCCGGTGGCGCGGGGACGCAGGCCTTCCTCATCGGGTGTGCGCACCTGTCGGCGGGCGGGGTCACGGTCGAGCAGTGGCTCCTGCCGGGCTTCGAGCACGAGCGTGCGCTGCTGGCGCTGTTCGCCGAGTGGTCGAAGGGCCGCGGCACGCTGGTGACCTTCAACGGCAAGTCGTTCGACGTGCCGCTCATCGATACGCGCTATCAGTTTCACCGCACGGTCAGTCCGCTCGCGGGTGTGTGGCATACCGACATGCTGCACCCGGCCCGCCGGCTGTGGAGGCTCCAGGGCTCGGCCTATGGTCCGGTCGAGGGCAGCTGCTCGCTGGGCACCCTCGAGCAGCGTCTGGCTGGCGTCGCACGTGTGGGCGATGTGCCCGGGGCGGAAATCCCCGGCCGATACTTTCAGTTCGTACGCGACGGGGAGGCGGCGCCGTTGGAACCGGTGCTCGAGCACAACCGCCTCGACCTGGTCTCGCTGGTACTGGTGCTGTCGGCCACGCTGCAGCGCATCGCGCGGGGACCCGCGTCAACACGCGATGCGTACGAAGCCCTCGGGCTGGCACGCGTCTACGAGCGTGCCGGGCAGTGGCCTGAGGCCGATGCGGCGTACGGCGCGAGCATCCAGCAACTGCAGCGGGTCGGCCGCGACCCGTCGACGCTTGCCGACGTGCTGCGGCGGCAGGCGCTGCTCCGTCGGCGCCAGGGGCGCACGTCTGACGCGGTAGCGGTCTGGTCAACCCTGGCGGCGCTGCGCGGCGCCCCCACCGCGCTGCGGCGCGAGGCGCGCGAGGCCCTGGCCATCTTCCACGAGCACAGGGACGGCGACCTCTGGGCGGCACGGCAGCACGTGCATGCACTGCTCAGTGAAGTCAGGGACGAGGGGAGGGAATCGGCGCAGCACCGGCTGCACCGGATTGAGCGGAAGTTGCAGGCGCGATCGGGTACCGATTTGCTCGGGTCCACCGACCGCGCTGAAGGGTGACCCCCCAGCCGATGGCTGAGGGTGCAGGCGGCCCCGGGGAGGGGCCTGCCGGGGTCAGTTCGCCTTGGAGGCGGTCTTCTTGGCCTTGGCCTGCTTGTCGGCCGCCTTGCGGGCCTCGACGGTCTGCGCACCAAACTTTTTGGTGAAACGGTCGACGCGGCCTTCGGTGTCGATGAGCTTCTGGCGACCCGTGAAGAACGGGTGGCAGCTCGAGCAGATATCGAGGCGAACCTCAGGCTTGGTGCAGCGGGTCTGCCACGACGCGCCACACGCGCAGTGGACCGTGACGTCGTGATATTCGGGGTGGATGCCGGGCTTCATCGCGAGTTCCTCACTGCCGGATCCGGGACGGCCCCGGCGAATTCCGAGGGCTCTGGTCCGCTTACCGGCGGGCAATCGAAACTCCGAGTATATCAGACGCCGCTCCTCGGTTCCTGCCGCCGTCCCTCGCGGCGGAGCCGCTAGCCGCGGGCCAGCCACGCGGTGCCCAGCCAGGCCGAAAACAGCCCGAGAGGCACGGCGACGACGGCCGGCCACATCAGTGCCACTAGAGTGAGCGCCTGTCCGCCGATGATGAGGGTACGCGCGTCTGACGTGCCCAGCGGCCGCTTCTCGACCAGCGTGGCACCGACGATGTAACCGAGGCGCAGGGCCCCGGCTGCCGCCCGTGACGGACCGGCGCGGTGCGGGACGTGGCGGCGCTGCCTTGGGGAAGACGGACGCACCCGATGACGGCTGAGCACGACCTCGGTCGACTGTGACAGGTCCTGCTCGAACATGGCCTGCATCTGTGCGCCGAAGTCGGCATCTTCCACGGCGACGTCGAGTTCCCAGTTGCCGAGCCAGCTCTGCAGGTTGAGGTTCGACGACCCCACGCGGGCCCATCGGCCATCGGCCACCGCCGACTTGGCATGCATCATCGTGCCGTTCCACTCGAAGACGCGAACGCCGCCTTCGAGCAGACGACGGTAGCCGCCCCGCGTGAGCCGCTGCACGAGGGCGATGTCGCTGCCGCTGCCTGACACCAGCAGCCGCACATCCACGCCGTCCTGCGCGGCCGCGAGCAGGCCCTCGACTTAGGCAGAGACGCCGACAAAGTACGCATCGCTGATCCACAGCGTGTGGCGGGCGACGGCGGTGACGAGTTGGTCGACGCGGAACCGCTGGCTCGAGGCGGGCGCCGTCGAAATGATGCGCAGCGCCACGTCGCCCATCGGGGGCATCGCGTCCCGCGCCGGAAGCTCATCGCAGGGAAGGGGCGCGCCACAGGCTGACCAGGTCTCGGCAAACGCCGCATCGGCGTCGGCCACGGCGGGACCGACGATGCCGATGCCGGTGTCGCGCCACGGATCGACCGGGGGCGTGGTGCTGCCCACCCACTGGTCGCCGATACACAGGCCGGTGACAAACGCCACGTGGCCAGCGACGGTCAGCAGCTTGCGATGGTCACGCGCCATCCAACCGAGCGGCGAGACCAGGTGTGGCGGATTGAAGAAGCGCACCTCGACGCCGGCCTCGCGCAGATGGCGCCAGAAACGGCGCGACGCCTTGCCGACGGTGCCGACCCAGTCGCACAGCATCCGCACCTGCACCCCGGCACGCGCGCGCTCGGTGAGGGCCTCGGCAAAGATTCGGCCGATGCCGTCGTCATTGATGATGTAGCTTTCGAGGTGAATGAAGCGGCGGGCCCCAGCGATGGCATCGAGGAACGCCGGATAGTGCTCGCGCCCGTCGCGCAGCAGGCGTACGCGGTTGCCGCCCACCAGCGGGGCACCCGCTGCACGCGAGAAGGCCTGGTCGTCCATCAGCCGCAGGTCAAATGCCATCGCGACACGAATGTTACCCGCAACCGCCACGCAACCTGTCAGAATCGGGGGGGAGACGCCCGATGGCACACGCCTTTCTGGTCATCGATGTGCAGAATGATTTCTGCCCCGGCGGGGCCCTCGCGGTGCCCGACGGTCACGCCGTCGTCCCGCTGATCAATGCGAGGCAGGCTGCTGCTGAACTCGTGGTGCTGACGCAGGACTGGCATCCTCCCATGCATCAGTCGTTTGCCGTGAACCACCCCGATGCTGCGCCCTATGACGTGGTGACCATGCCCTACGGACCGCAGGTGCTGTGGCCCGCGCACTGTGTGCAGGGCACGACGGGCGCCGACTTCCACCCGGCACTCGACACCACCCGCGCCGCTCTCGTCGTTCGTAAGGGCATGCACACGGCCATCGATAGCTATTCGGCGTTCTTCGAGAACGATCGGGTGACGCCCACCGGCCTGCACGGCTTTCTGCGCGAACGTGGCGTGACCGCGATGACGCTGACCGGGCTGGCCCTCGATTACTGCGTGGCCTATTCGGCCGAGGATGCGGCACGGCTGGGCTACCGCGTGCACGTGCAGGCGTCCGCCTGCCGGGCCATCGATCTGCGCGGGTCGCTGGCCGAGGCACTGGTGCGGCTGCAGGCGTGCGGCGTGACCGTCGGAGCCTGACATGGTCGACATCGCGACACGCGTCTACAACCACAATTGGCGCATCGACCCGATTGTGCGGTCGCTGCTCGATACCGATTTCTACAAGCTGCTGATGTGCCAGATGGTGCAGCGGCATCGGCCCGACACGCAGGTCACCTTCCAGCTGATCAACCGGTCGACGCATATCCGCCTGGCCGATCTGGTCGACGAGGGTGAGCTGCGTGAGCAACTCGATCACGCCCGCACCCTGCAGCTCACGCGCGGCGAGAGCACGTTCCTGCGCGGCAACACCTTTTACGGCACGCGGCAGATGTTCAGGCCCGAGTTTCTCGAGTGGTTCGAAGGCTTCCAGCTGCCGCCCTATCACCTGGAACGGCACGACGGTCAGTACACGCTGACCTTTTCGGGCAGGTGGGCTGAGGTGATGCTGTGGGAAGTACCCGCGCTGGCCGTGCTCATGGAACTCTACAGCCGTGCGGTGCTGCGTCACATGGGGCGCTTCGAACTGCAGGTGCTGTACGCCCGGGCCCTGGCACGCCTGTGGGAAAAGGTCGAGCGTCTGCGCGTGCGGCCTGGTATCAGCATCGCCGACTTCGGCACACGGCGGCGCCACTCGTTTCTGTGGCAGGACTTCGCCGTGCAGACGCTCATCGAAGGGCTGGGAACGGGCTTTGTCGGCACGTCCAATTGCCTCATCGCGATGCGCCGGGAAGTGGAGGCCATCGGCACCAACGCGCACGAACTGCCCATGGTGTACTGCGCGCTCGCCGAAACCGACGCCACCCTGGCCGATGCGCCGTATGCGGTGCTCGCCGACTGGCACCGTGAGTATGACGGCAACCTCCGCATCATCCTCCCCGACACCTACGGGACACCCGGATTCCTCGAACGCGCCCCTGACTGGCTGGCCACCTGGACCGGGGTGCGCGTCGACTCCGGTGACCTCGCCGAAGGGGCCGAGACCGCCATCCGCTGGTGGCAGTCGCGGGGACAGGACCCGACCAAGAAGCTCGTGATTTTTTCCGACGCGCTCGATGCCGATGTCATCCTGGCGCTGCACGAACGTTTTGCGGGCCGCGTACGCCTGAGCTTCGGCTGGGGCACATTGCTCACCAACGACTTCCGCGGGCTCGCGCCACGCGATGGCCTCGACCCTTTCAGTCTGGTGTGCAAGGTGGTCGAGGCCGGAGGCCGGCCGGCGGTCAAACTCTCGGATAATCCCACCAAGGCCGTGGGCCCGGCCGACGAAATCGCCCGCTATCGGCGCGTGTTCCACGTCGGGGCGCAGACCAGCCGTCCGGTGATTGTGTAGGGCAGTTCACGCGCGAGTTGCTGCACACGCGCGGCGACTGGTGCGGCGACTGGCACGGCGAGTGATTCGGGTAGGACGACGGACCCGCACCTGACAGCGCGTCAGACGCGGGGCTGCTGCTGCGTGAGGCAGTGAATGGCCCCGAGGCCCCAGATGAGGGCGCGGCAGTCGACGCCAACCACCTTGCGCGTCGGCAGGCACCGCTGCAGGATGTCGAGCGCCTTGCGGTCGCGCCCCTTCTGCCCGAATGTCGGCACCAGCACTCCACCGTTCACGAAGTAGAAGTTCATGTAGGTCGCCGGCAGGCGTTGCCCTGCATGCTCGACGCGTCGGGGCATGGGCAGTTCGATGATGGTGAACGGGCGCCCGTCCTGGTCGCGCGCCCGATCCAGCGCCCGGCGTGCCGACGCCAGGAGGCGCGCGTTTCTGTCGGTGGCGTCGTCTTCCATGCCAATCGCGATGGTCGTGCCGTTGATGAATCGTGCGAGATCATCGATGTGACCGTCGGTGTCGTCGCCTTCAATGCCTTCGCCGAGCCACACGATGTGCTGCTGGCCGTAGTAGTCCCTGAGATACTGCGCGATCTCGTCCTTCGACAGGTGCGGATTCCGGTTCCGGTGCAGCAGGCACGACGTCGTGGTCATCAGCGTGCCGGCACCGTTCACATCAATGGCACCGCCTTCCATGACGATGCCCGGATGAAAGACCGGCAGATCAAGCACCTTACCCACGCGTGTCGGCACCGCATCGTCGGCATCCCACGGGGGATACTTGCCGCCCCAGGCGTTGTGCCCCCAGTCGACGATGGCGGCTTCGGTGTGGCCGCGATGTGTGCGAGTGACGAAGGCGGGACCATGATCGCGCGTCCAGCATTCATTCGTGGGAATTTCGTGCAGCGTCACACGCGACAGCCTGACGCCGGCCTCGCGCAGCATCGCGCGCACCAGTCGGCGATAGTTGCCGTTGGGCACGTTGAGGTACACGCGCTCGAAGGCGGTGATGGCGCGAATCACGCCGACCACGTCGCGGATGCTCTCGTGATAGCGGTCGGGAAACGAAATGCCCTCGGGGCGCGGCCAGCTGATCCAGGTGCCTGCGTGGGGATGCCACTCGGCGGGAAAGCGGAATCCCAGTTCGCGGGGCGTGCGACCGCGCATCTGCAGGCGTCGCGCACGGGCGGGTGCGGCAGCAGCGGGCACGGCGGTCAGTCGGTAAACCGGCGGGTCAGGTCACCGTAGGCATCGATGCGGCGGTCGCGCAGGAACGGCCAGTGCGTGCGGCTCACCTCGATCTGGGAGAGGTCGCAGTCGACCACCAGCACGGCGGTGCGCTCGACGGGAGCCCGGCGGAGCACCTGCCCGTCGGGGCCGGCAACAAACGACTGTCCCCAGAAGCGCAGGCCGTCGCGGCTGACCGCACGTCCCCTGGCGTCGAGAATATGCTCGTGGCCGGTGCGGTTGGGCGCGCAGACAAAGCAGCCGTTGGCCACGGCGTGACTGCGCTGCATCACTTCCCACGCCGCATGCTGCGCCGTGCCGTAGCGGGCCTTCTCGGACGGGTGCCAGCCGATGGCGGTGGGGTAGAACAGCATCTCGGCGCCCTGCAGGGCCGTGAGGCGCGCTCCCTCGGGAAACCACTGGTCCCAGCAGATGAGCACGCCGATGGTGCCCTGCGAGGTCGACCATGCGCGGAAGCCGGTGTCGCCGGGGGTGAAGTAAAACTTTTCGTAGTAGAGCGGATCATCCGGAATATGCATCTTCCGGTAGATGCCCCTGATGGTGCCATCCGACTCGATGATCACGGCGGTGTTGTGGTAGAGGCCTGCTGCGCGCTTCTCGAAGACCGACGCCACAATGACCGCGCCGTACTTGCGCGCCAGGCGGGCCAGCGCGTCGGTGGACGGCCCGGGAATCGACTCGGCCAGCGCAAAGAACCGGTGGTCTTCCGACTGGCAGAAATACTGCGATCGAAACAGTTCCTGCGTACAGACGATGTTGGCGCCCTTGCGGAGGGCCCGTTCGGTCAGCGCCAGTTGCTGTGCGAGGTTGCGGTCGGGTTCGGCATCGCAGGCCATCTGGGTCAGGCCGACGCGCACGACCCGTGACGAAGTGGCGGAACGTCTTAAAGGCATGGTCAGCCTCTGGTTATAGCACGGCGGGCCTCTGGGCGGGACGGGGCAGACGACTGGTCTTGAAAAGGCGACGAGTGGTCGTATACGCTCCACGAGCCGATAGTCGGCAAGGAGAATTGACACCCATGACACGTGTTCTTGTTGCTTCCGCTCTGGTTCTGCTGACCGCCGCGCCGGCGTTTGCCCAGATGGGCGGTGGCGCGCCCCAGAAGATTGGCATCGCGCAGGGGCTGACGCGCGCCTATGACGGCGTCAAGCGCAACCTCACCGAGATGGCCGCCAACATGCCCGAGGCCGATTACGGCTACAAGCCGCATCAGGATTCGCGCACGTTCGGCCAGCTGTTCGCGCATGCCGCGACCAGCATGTATGGCTCGTGCTCGGCGGTGCGCGGCGTGGCCAACCCGAACCCGGGGAAGAATCTCGAGCAGGACCTCAAGACCAAAGCTGAGTTCGTGAAGGCTCTGGCCGAATCGTTTGCCTTCTGCGACGAGGCCGTGAAGGGCATGACCGACGCCAATGCGGTCGAGTTCGTCAAGCAGGGGCAGAACGAAGTGGCCCGCGCGTCGATCATTGCCGGCGTGACGTCGCACAACAACGAGATGTATGGCACCGGCGCCGCCTACATGCGCGCCAAGGGCCTCGTGCCGCCGTCGACTGAACGGCAGCAGCAGATGCGCCGCCCCGGCCTGTAGTCAGAGAGAGCCTTTACGCTACACTGGCGCTTGGGCCACTGCCGTGCACGGCAGCGGTCCAGGCGGCGTTCTCTTTCCAGGGAGCACTCTGATGATGCGCGAGCGCCGGCTCTTGACGGTGATGACTCTGGTGGGTGTGCTGCTGGCTGTCGGGGCGCCGATGGCCCAGACGGTGAATCGGAACGTCACGCTATGGGCTGTCGTTCAAGGGCAAGCGCTGGGGGCGCCGATGGCCCAGACGGTGAATAACGTCACGCCTGGCATCTGGGTGCAGACACCCACGGACCTGATCGAGCTGCCGGTCTTCGGCGAACGTCACACGGTCAGCCGCGGCTTCCCGACGTTCTACTTCCTCAAGGAACACGAAGCGCGTGTGCCGCGGGTGTCGGCGATTCAGACGATGTACGTGAAGATGGTCGGGTGGGTGCCAAGCGGCGTGGCGCTGGTGGTGGGGCGCAAAGGCCTCAATGCTCCGAAGGACAAGTTCCGCGGGCTGAACGCCGGAACCTATAACGCCGGGCCCGGCCTCACCGAGATCCGTTCGCCTGACTTCACGCCAGAGGCCTTGCAGGCTGCGTATGCGGAACTGACGAAGAAGGCCAAGCCCAAGGATGACGTACGGGCGTTTCTGCTGCTGGAAGTGGTCAGCGACAAGGGACTCGACGGCCGCTACTATCCCGTGCAGATTGAGCTGCCCCCACCCGCCTCAGCTCAGCTGCGCTGATAGTCGTCCGGCCCGGTCGCCCGGCGGCTCGCGGCCTCGAGCCGCGTCATCAGGGCCTCGGCATCGTGATCGATGTCGAGGCCCGTCTCCTGGGGGGCGTCGAGAAAGCCCTGACTGACGCCCCCGTGCAGAAACGCGATCAGCGGGTCGTAGTATCCCGCCGTGTTGAGCAGGCCGATGGGCTGATCGTGGTAGCCGATCTGCCGCCACGTCCACACCTCAAAGAGTTCCTCGAGCGTCCCGATGCCTCCGGGCAGCGCCAGAAACGCATCGGCGCGCCCGGCCATCTGCTGCTTCCGCTGATGCATCGTGTCGACGACCACCAGCTCCGGGATGCCGCGATGTCCGACCTCGCGTGCCATCAGGAGCGACGGCACGATGCCCACCACGTGGGCGCCAGCCTCGAGGGCCGCATCCGCCACCGCGCCCATGAGCCCCACGCGACCACCGCCGTACACCAGCTGCCAGCCGCGGCGACCGATGGCCGTGCCCACCGCGCGCGCGGTCTCGGTAAAGGCCGGGTCTGCGCCTCGGCGTGAGCCGCAATAGACGCACAGCGAGAAGGGACGCGGGTGGTGCAGGGAGGCCACAGGCGGAACGAGGGGCTGGGTCATGGCAGGCACACAGCGGCGGTCACAGCGCTATGTCAGTGAAGACGGATTCGGGAAGCTCGGTGGCGCGCCACAAATACCAGCTGGCGGTCGACCGATAGGGGGCCCAGCGCGCTGCAGCCCGCACCATCGTCCGCACAGCAGGGCGGGACTTCATCCCGAGCACCCGCTGGCACCCTTTGACGATGCCCAGGTCGCCCGTGGGGAAGATATCGGGGCGATGCAGCGCGAAGATCAGAAACATCTGCGCAGACCACACGCCGAAGCCACGCACTGCCACGATGGCATCCGTCACGGCCGCATCGTCGAGCGTCGACAGATGATCGAGGTCGAGACGGCCATCGGTCACGCGCGCGGCGAGGTCGCGCAGGTACGACACCTTCTGGCCCGACAGGCCAATCGTGCGCAGGGCCCCGTCGGGCACGGTGTCGAGGGCTGTGGGTGACAGCGTGGGCACGAGCGCCTCGAGGCGCTGCTGAATCGTATCCGCCGCCCTCGTGGAGAGCTGCTGCGAAACCACGGCCCCGACGAGCGCACGGAATGGTTCGCGCACCTGGAATGAGGGTCGGCGTGCCCCCGAGGCCCGAATGACGCGCGCCAGCCGAGGGTCGCTGCGCATCAGCGCCCGCCGAGCACGTTCAAACTGGCGGGCCGGATCAATCGTCGCCGGCATGTGTGCCTACAGCAGTGCGTCAGCGGCGGCCGTCAGGCGCGGGTCGGCACAGGCAAATTGCAGGTCATCATCGGTGGCGGCATTCATCAGGCGCTCGAAGGCGGCGAGGTGAATGGCGTCGGCGCCCGCGACGTCGTGTGTACGGGTCAGCTGTCCAGCGCGCTGCAGCAACGTCGTATCGGCCACGACGATGAGCAGCGTGGCCCAGTCGTGGTCGATCTGCGCCAGTGCACGCGTGGCCTGTGCCTCGGTGAGGGTCTGCGCGCGTTGGCGCTCGGCGATGACGGCGCAGAGCTCGGGATACGCCGTGGCGCACGTGGCGACCACGGCCGCCTTGTCAACCATGGTGGCGACATCGGCGGAGCCTAGTTCGTCGACATAAAGCTTGATAAGCGCGCTCGGGGCCAGGTAGACCGTCATCGTCGCTCCTTCGTCGTCGCGTCCCTGGACATGTCGGACTTGCCAGCGACGCGCGCGGTGAGACCCGCAGGCTTGCCACCGCTCCAGACAGCCTGACCTGCGGCGATGACGCCGTCAACCCATAAGGGTGCACCGGCGCTACCTGCCGGGACAAGACGCGCGATTGGTGCACCGCGGTCAGTGATGATGATCTGCTCGCCAGCTTCGACGCGCCGGAGGCATTGACTCAATTCGGCTTTTAGCTGCCGGATACCGATGGACTGCGACATGGCTGAGCACACTAGCACGACACGGGCCGGTCGTGCAGCCTCGTCACCGTCCCTGCTGCATGGCCGCCATGAACTCGGCGTTGGTGCGGGTCTTGCCCATCTTCGACAGCAGCAGTTCCATGGCCTCCACCGGAGACAGCGGCGTCAGTACGCGACGCAGCACATAAACACGCTGGAGATTTTCCTTCGACAGCAGCATCTCTTCCTTGCGGGTACCGCTCTTGATGATGTCGATGGCGGGGAAGACGCGGCGGTCGGCGAGCTTGCGGTCGAGGTGCACTTCCATGTTGCCGGTGCCCTTGAATTCTTCGAAGATCACATCATCCATCCGCGACCCGGTATCGATGAGCGCGGTTGCCACGATCGTGAGCGAGCCGCCCTGTTCAATATTGCGCGCAGCCCCGAAGAAGCGCTTCGGGCGCTGGAGCGCGTTGCTATCGACGCCGCCAGACATGATCTTGCCCGTGGTGGGGGCGACGGTGTTGTAAGCGCGCGCGAGGCGGGTGACCGAGTCGAGCAGAATCACCACGTCCTTGCGGTGCTCGACGAGGCGCTTGGCCTTCTCGATGACCATCTCGGCCACCTGTACGTGGCGCTGGGCCGGCTCGTCAAAGGTCGAGGCGATGACTTCGCCACGGACCGAGCGCTGCATGTCGGTGACCTCTTCGGGCCGCTCGTCAATGAGCAGCACGATCAGGTAGACCTCCGGATGATTGATGGTGATGGCGTTGGCAATCGCCTGCATCAGCATGGTCTTGCCGGTGCGGGGTGGGGCAACGATGAGCGCGCGCTGGCCCTTGCCAAGCGGCGCCATCATGTCCATCACGCGGGTCGACAGGTTGTCGGGGTCGGCTTCGAGGCGAATCTGTTCCTGGGGGTAGAGCGGCGTCAGGTTCTCGAAGAAGACGCGCTCGCGTCCGCGCGCGGGCGGCTCGAAGTTGATCGATTCCACCTTGATGAGGGCGAAATAGCGCTCGCCTTCCTTGGGCGACCGAATCTGGCCGGCCACGCTGTCGCCGGTGTGCAGGTCGAACTTGCGGATTTGCGATGGCGAGACGTAGATGTCGTCAGGCCCGGCCAGATAGTTGTAGTCGGGTGCGCGCAGGAAGCCGTAGCCATCCGGCAGGACCTCGAGGACGCCTTCTGAGAAGATGTGACCGGCCTTGGCGGCGCGGGCGCGGAGAATCTCAAAGATGAGCTCCTGCGTGCGCAACCCCGTCGCGTGGGGCACGTCGAGGTCGCGTGCGATAGCCGTCAGTTCGGCCACGCCCAGCTGCTTGAGCGTGCTCAGATCGAGCGTGACGGGTTCGGCGGGGCCTCCGCCTCCTGGGGCGAGGGTTGCCTGAGCAGGGTTGCGATCTGTGTCCACAGGGCTTCCAGTCCTTCACCGGTCTGGGCGGAGACCCCCAGCGGTCCTGAGTAGCGTCGTTCGAGGACGCCGAGATGACGCCGGCGCTCGGCCTGCGTCAGTTTGTCGAGCTTGGTGGCCACCACCTGACAGGGCACTCCGTGGTCCACCAGCCACAGGAAGGCCCGATAGTCGGCGTCGAGTTCCGGATGCCGACTGTCTACCAGCAGCAGCACGCTGCCCCGCCCTGCGGCGAAGTAATCGGCCGCGAGCTGATCGAACTCCTGTCGGGCCGCGGCTCCGCCGCGTGCATAGCCGTAGCCCGGCAAGTCGACGAGCAGGCACCACGGGCGCCCGTCGTGAGCCACTTCGTAGAAGTTGGCCAGCCGCGTCTTGCCGGGTGCTGCACTGGTGCGAGCCACCGTCTGCCGCAACAGGGCGTTGATCAGGCTCGACTTGCCAACGTTTGAACGCCCCACCATGGCCACCTCGGGCAGTGGCCGCCGGGGAAACCCGACGGTCGCCGCGGCACTGGTCAGAAAGGTCGCCGAGCGCTTCCGAGCCTTCACCGGTCGTTCAGTGGGTCAACGCGTCGCTGGTCGCCGCGTCGCCATCGTCGGTGGAGGGCGGCAGCGGCGTCAGCGGACTGGCGAGGGCCACGGCGAGCACCTCGTCCATGGTGCTGACCAGATGCACGCTCAGGCCATCGAGCACGTTCTTCGGAATGTCTGCGAGATCCTTTTCGTTGTCATTCGGCAGCAGAATCGTCGTGATGCCGGCGCGGTGCGCGGCCAGCAGCTTCTCCTTGACGCCACCGATTGGCAGCACCTTGCCACGCAGCGTAATTTCCCCGGTCATGGCCACGTCGCGGCGCACAGCAATGCGGGCCAGAGCCGAGATGAGCACGGTGGCCAAAGTGATGCCGGCCGAGGGACCGTCCTTCGGTATAGCGCCTTCGGGAATGTGCACGTGCACGTCGGTCTTCCGCTGGAAATCGCGGACGATGCCGAACTCCTCGGCGCGCGAGCGCACGAAGCTCATGGCGGCCTGCGCCGACTCCTGCATCACATCGCCGAGCTTGCCGGTGAGTGTGAGCTTGCCGCGGCCGGGCATTAGCGTAGCTTCGGTGATGAGAATCTCTCCGCCCACTTCGGTCCAGGCCAGACCGGTGGCGATGCCGACTTCGTTTTTTTCCTCGGCGACGGTGGGGCGGTAGCGCGGCACGCCGAGCAGCTCGGACAGGCGCTCGGGCGTGATGGTGTCCGACGTATCCGGACCTTCGACGACCACCTTGCGGGCGACCTTCCGGCACACCGAGTTGACTTCGCGCTCGAGGTTGCGCACGCCGGCTTCGCGCGTGTAGCGCTGCACGATGGCCTGCACGGCATCGGTGTCGATGGTGATCTGCGCCGGCGTCAGACCGTTCTGCTCGATGGCCTTGGGCACCAGGAAGCGACGTGCGATCTCAACCTTCTCCTGCTCGGTGTAGCCGGCCAGTTGCAGCACTTCCATGCGGTCGCGCAGCGCCTGCGGAATCGTGTGCAGGACGTTCGCCGTGCACAGGAACATCACGTTCGACAGGTCATATTCGACGTCAAGGTAGTGATCCTGGAAGGCGTTGTTCTGTTCCGGATCGAGCACCTCGAGCAGCGCCGCCGATGGGTCGCCCCGGAAGTCCATCGACATCTTGTCGACTTCGTCGAGCAGGAAGACCGGATTCATGGTGCCGGCCTTTTTCATGCTCTGGATGATCTGGCCCGGGAATGCCCCGATGTACGTGCGGCGATGGCCGCGAATCTCGGCCTCGTCCCGGACGCCCCCGAGTGACATGCGCACGAACTTCCGGTTCATGGCGCGGGCAATCGACTTGGCCAGCGACGTCTTGCCCACGCCCGGCGGTCCCACAAACGTCAGGATGGTGGCCTTTGGCTTCTTGACCAGCGCGCGCACGGCCAGGAACTCAAGGATGCGGTCCTTGATTTTCTCGAGGCCGTAGTGGTCCTCGTTAAGCACCGTCTCGGCGTTCTTGAGGTCGCGGTTCTCCTTGGTCTTCTTGTGCCACGGCACCGCCACCAGCCAGTCGATGTAGTTGCGCGAGACCGTGGCCTCGGCTGACATCGGCGGCATGGCTTCCAACCGCTTGAGTTCCTGGTGCGCCTTTTCGGCGGTGTCCTTCGGCATCCGGGCCTGATCGATCTTCTTCTTGAGTTCGTCGATCTCGTTGCCCTTGTCGTCCTTGCGACCCAGTTCCTTCTGAATCGCCTTCATTTTCTCGTTCAGGTAGTACTCTTTCTGCGCCTTCTCCATCTGCTTCTTGACGCGCGACTGGATGCGGCGATCGACCTGCAGCTTGTCCACTTCCGATTCGAGGATGCTGGCGATGCGGTTGAGCCGTTCAAGCGGCGCGACCATGTCGAGCAGGTTCTGCTTCTCGTCGACGCCGACCAGCAGGTGAGCGGCGATGGTGTCGGCCAGCTTGCCCGGGTCGTCGACGCGCACGGCTGAGACCATGGCGTCATAGTGGAGGTTGTTCGAGAGCTTCACGTATTGCTCGAACAGCGTGACCACCCGCGTCATTGTCTGTTCGACATCGCCGGCCTGTTCCTTGACCTTGTGCAGCACCTTGATGACGACGCGGTGGAAGCCCTTGTCTTCTTTCCACTCGATGACGCGTGCCCGATCGACGCCCTCGACCAGCACCTTGATGTTGCCATCGGGCAACTTGAGGCTCTGCACCACGTTGGCAATGGTGCCCATGGTGTAGATGTCCTCGGCCTTCGGATCGTCGGTCGAGGCGTCATGCTGCGCCGCGAGGAACACGCGCTTGTCCTTGGCCAGTGCGTGCTCAAGGGCACGGATGGACGAGGGGCGCCCGATGACAAACGGCATCATCATGTGCGGAAACACGACGACGTCGCGGAGCGGGACGATGGGCAGGGTTTCGTAGACTTCGGTCATAGCGTTCCGTGTGTGACCGCCGGCCCTGCGGGCGACCTGAGGCCGCCGGAAGGTCAGCCGGCCTTTTCGATGACTTCGAGCCCGGTCTGTCGGGTGAGCACCATCTCGCGGGTCACCACACATTCGCGGGTTTTCTTCTGTCCGGGGACCTGATACATCCACTCGAGCATCAGTTCTTCGATGATCATGCGCAGCCCGCGCGCCCCGACCTTACGCTCGAGGGCCATCTCGGCGATGGCCTCGACCGCATCGTCGGTGAAGCGGAGCTTGACGTTCTCGTAGTCGAACAGCTTCTGGTACTGCTTGATGAGGGCGTTGCGGGGCTGCGTGAGAATCTGTATCAGCGCCGGCTTGTCGAGTTCGTGGAGTGTGCCGCACACTGGCAGGCGCCCGACAAACTCGGGAATGAGCCCGAATTTGATCAGGTCCTGCGGCTCGAGGCGATCCATCAGGGCCGCGCCTTCGCGCTGCCGGACCGACTTGATGTCGGCCTTGAACCCCAGCGACTTGCGGCCGATGCGGCGCTCGATGACCTTGTCGAGACCGACAAAGGCACCGCCGCAGATGAACAGGATGTTGGTCGTGTCGACCTGGAAGAACTCCTGGTGCGGATGTTTGCGACCGCCCTGGGGCGGCACGTTGGCGACGGTGCCTTCCAGAATCTTGAGCAGCGCCTGCTGCACACCTTCACCCGACACGTCGCGGGTGATGGAGGGGTTCTCGTCCTTCCGTCCGATCTTGTCGATCTCGTCGATGTAGACGATGCCCTGCTGGGCCTTCTCGATGTCGCCTCCGGCCGCCTGCAGCAGCTTGAGAATGATGTTCTCGACATCTTCCCCGACATAGCCGGCCTCGGTCAGCGTCGTCGCATCGACGATGGTGAAGGGTACCGAGAGGAGCTTGGCCAGCGTCTGCGCCAGCAGTGTCTTGCCGGTGCCGGTGGGCCCGATCAGCAGGATGTTGGACTTGCTGAGCTCGACGTCGGTGCGGGTGCGCGGCTGCTTGAGGATTTCGAGGCGCTTGTAGTGGTTGTAGACCGCGACGGCCAGCTTCTTCTTGGTGAGCTCCTGGCCGATGACGTACTCGTCGAGGAATTTTTTGATCTCGGACGGCACGGGCAGCGAGGTGCGTGGCGCCTTGGCCTCGAACTTGGTATCGTCGGCGATGATGTCGTTGCAGACATCGACGCATTCGTCGCAAATGAAGACCGTCGGCCCGGCAATCAGCTTGCGGACGTCATTCTGGTCCTTGTTGCAGAACGAGCACCGCAGGAGCTCGCCGCCGTCGCCGCTCTTTTTCACCATGTCTTCGGCAATCCCAGCTTACACCCGTTTCCGAATGACATCGTCAATGATTCGGTAGGCCTTTCCCTGTTCGGCGGTCATGATGTAGTCGCGTTCGGTGTCTTCCTGAATTCGCGCCGGATCCTGACCGGTATGCTCGACGAGAATCTCGTTGAGGCGCTGGCGCATGCGCAGGATTTCCTTCGCGGCCAGGTCGATATCGGTGGCCTGCCCGCTCAGCCCGCTCATGAGCGGCTGGTGGATGAGGATGCGCGAGTTGGGCAACGAGAAGCGCTTGCCTTTGGCGCCGGCGGCCAGCAGGACGGCGCCCATCGACGCAGCCTGCCCGAGGCAGTAGGTGTGCACGTCGGGCTTGATGAATTGCATCGTGTCGTAGATCGCCAGACCGGCCGTGATCGAACCGCCGGGGCTGTTGATGTAGAGCAGGATGTCCTTGTCGGGGTCTTCGGCCTCGAGGAATAGCATCTGCGCGATGACCAGGTTCGCCACCGTGTCGTCAATCGGCGTGCCGATGAAGATGATGTTGTCCTTGAGCAGCCGCGAGAAGATGTCGTAGGCACGTTCGCCGCGGTTGGTCTGTTCGACCACCATCGGCACCAGAGTATTGTGGGGCGTGGGCATCGGCATACGGGTCTCGTTTCTGGACAGCGTGAGGGGGACAGCGCCGACGATCAGGCGGTGGTCACCCTGGCCTGAGACATGGCGGCCTGCATGGCCTTTTCGCGGCGCAGGCCGGCTATCAGACGGGGCAGTTCGCCGTCGGCCGCGAGTCGGGCACGGATGGTTTCGGCGCTGCGCCCGGTGCCGGCGGCATATTTCTGCAGTTCCGCATCGACGTCCTCGTCGGTCGCCGTGATCGCGTCTCGCTGGACAATGGCGTCGAGCACCATGGCGGACTTGACCGAGTCGGTGGCCGGTTCACGCTGCGCTTCCCGGAAGGCGGCCCAGTCGATATTGGCCTGCCGGGGATCGATGCGCTGATCCATCAGACGTCGGGCGAAGTCCTGCAGGCGACGATCGATTTCCCGGTCGATCAGCGACGGCGGCACCGTGAACGGCACGCGCGCGGCCAGGGCCTTGAGCACATCGTTCCGCAACTGCCGATCGGAGGCATCGGCAGCCTCGGCTTCGAGGTCGGCCTTGACGCGGGCGCGCAGGGCTTCGAGCGAGTCGAACTCGCCGAGGTCACGGGCAAAGTCGTCATCGAGGGTGGGGACGATGCGGCGCTTGATGTCCTTCAGCGTGACCTGATAGTGCACCGTGCCGCCAGCCAGGTCGGCGTTGGCGTAGTCGGCCGGATAGGTGACGTCAAACGCGCGCGACTCGCCCTGGGTCATGCCCACGACGGCGGCGTCGAAGCCTGGGGGATTCTGCGGGGCGCCGATCTCAATGGAGGCCTGGTCGACTTTTTCTTCGTCGCCGGAGGCGCCTTCGCTGGTGGTGCCCTGGCGGGTCAGGCTCATCACGGCGGTATGGCCCATCTCGACGGCGGCGGCCTCGGCCGGCTCAAAGCGTGCCGCACGGTCGCGGAGCCGCTCGAGGGCCTGGTCGACGGCCGAATCCTCGACCGTCGTCGAGGGGCGGGTGGCCTCAATCGTGCCGAGGTCACCCGGATCGAAGGGCGGCACCACGTCGAACAGGGCCGTGAACGTCAGCGGTTTGCCCTCGTCAATCGCGACGTCCTTGACGTCGGGGGTCTCGAGGGGTTGCAGACCGCGTTCGTTGAGCACATCCTCGACGGCGTGGCCGATCAGGTACTCGGCGGCATCCTGGAAGATCTGTGCGCGAAACCGCTTCCGAATCACCGACGTCGGCACCTTGCCGGGCCGAAACCCAGGCAGCCGAGCCTGCGACGCATAGCGCCGGGTGACGCGTTCGAGTTCGGCATCGACGCGGTCGATCGGGATTTCCACTGCGAGGGTTCGGCGGGTTTCGCTGACGTCTACCAGTTCCGTCTTCATGCGGGTGATGTGGGCAAGAGGAGTGAGTGCGAAAGGGGGGAGTCGAACCCCCATAGCCTTGCGGCTGCCGGATCCTAAGTCCGGTGCGTCTGCCAGTTCCGCCACTTTCGCGCGGGGGCGCTCGGCTGCTCTCCGGAGCGTAGCACGGTTCGACGGGTTCGTGCGACGTCCGGGTGCTACCATACGCAACGGGAAAGCGGCCGGCCCCGCAGACCCCATCGCCCTTACCCTCGGCACCAGGCATGGCAGTTCCCTTTCTCAAGTGGGCAGGCGGCAAGCGGCAACTGCTGCCGCAGATCCGACGCTGCGTCCCTGCGCGGTTCGGGGCCTACGCCGAGCCGTTTCTCGGCAGCGGTGCCGTCTTCTTCGACCTGGTGCGGCAGGGACGCCTGCCGGGCGTGCCCGTGCGGCTCTCGGACACCAATGCCGATTTGATTGGCACCTACGAGGCCCTGCGCGACGATGTTGAGGCCGTGATCACCCGGCTCATGCACCTTGCGCGCGGGCATGCGCGCGATGCGGCCAGGCATTACTACGAGGTGCGCGATGTGCAGTTCAACCGGATCCGCGCCGGTGCCGCCGGGGGGGCGGCGCTGTCGTCGCACACGCGGGTTGATCTGGCGGCGGCCTTCATCTACCTCAACCGCACGTGCTATAACGGCCTGTATCGTACGAATGCCCTCGGGGCCTTCAACACGCCCATGGGGCGCTATGTGCGGCCGCGCATCTGCGACCCCGACAATCTGCGCGCCGTGGGGCAGGTCCTGCAGCATCCCCGCATCACGCTGACGACGACCGATTATCGCGAGGTCGGCACGTGGCTACCGGCCGACGGATTCGTCTACTTCGACCCCCCGTACGCACCGTTGAGCCGCACGGCGCACTTTCGCGCCTACACCGCGGCCGGATTTTCAGACGACGAGCAGCGTCGGCTGCGTGACCTGGCGCTGGGCCTGGCGGCGCGGCAGGTGCACGTGTTGCTCAGCAATTCGGTGTCGCCACTGGCGCGGGCCCTCTACGAATCGGCTGACGTCCGTCGCTCAGGCCTGCGCGCCTGTCGGGTGCCGGCCCGGCGCGCCATCAGTACACGGGTCACTGGACGCGTCGGCGTCAAGGAACTGCTGGTGACCACCGTGCCCCGGCGTCATCCGCTTACTTGAAGGCGACTGTCACCGACGGTCCCTCGAGGACGATGCCCTTGAGGCCCTTCAGCTGGGGCCGCAGTTCGGTCAGGGAAATGCCAGGCCGCAGCGCGCCCTGCAGCCGCGTCGGTGCCTCGGGATTGGCGATGAGCGTGGCGGCATCCACATCCACGAGCGTGACGCGAGACCCGCTGACCTTCGCCGCGCTGGTGCCGGTGATTGTGCCCTGCAGCTGCAGGGCGACCGACACGCGGAACCCTTCCACCATGCCCTTGACCATCTGTGCGACATTCGGGTCTGCCAGGTTGGGGCCGAACGCCGGCGCATCCGGCGGCATCGCTCGGGCGGAGGGTGTGCCGAAGAGCGGGGGAGTCGTGGCAGGCGCCGCCGCAAGCATGGCAGCCTTCGTCTCGACCATGGTCACGGTCAGCAGTTGCCCGTCACCCTGCGGCACCAGCGTGAAGGCGAGGGGAGCCGACTCGGGAGGTGCCGTGGGGTCGGGCCGCAGACGCACGGTGCGGATGTCGTCGAAGGCGAAGGTGGCGATGCTGCCCGTGAATCCGCCGGCCTGAGCGGGACGCTGCGACACAAACCGGACCCCTGGTCCGAGCGCAGCCGCCATCGCCGTGAAATCGCTCTCGCTGGGAGGGGCGCCTCCCAGCCCTGGCAGTGTGAGCGGCGGTGTCTTCGGGCTGGTCAGCAGGGTCTGCTCGATGGTGCCGCGCCCGGCGCGGTCGACGGTGATGAGCGTAGTGCTCGTGAGGCAGCCGGTCAGGGGCAGCACCAGCAGCACGCAGGCCAGATGACGCAGATGCATGGACACCTCAAGTCGGGGTCGCGTCGGGGTGAGCGCCCCACGACCCATGATACCTATAGAGTGCGCATGACTCGAGATGGCCTCGGACAGACTGCCCTCATCACCGGTGCTTCCGCGGGTATCGGGGCCGCATTTGCCGTGGCCCTGGCGGTGCGCGGCTACGATTTGCTGCTGACGGCGCGACGCACCGATCGACTCGAGGCCCTCGCGGTGTCGCTGCGTGAGGCGCACGGCGTGGCCGTGGACGTGCAGGCCCTCGACCTGGCCGAGTCCGATGCGCCAGCGCGCCTGGTCGAGTGGGTGGGCGGACGTCGGGTCGACCTGCTGGTGAACAATGCCGGCTACGGCGTCGCCGGGCGCTACACGGACGCCGACTGGACGACGCATGCGCGGTTCCTCCAGGTGATGGTGACGGCCGTGTGCGAGGTGACCCATCGGGTGCTGCCGGGCATGCTGGCGCGAGGCTACGGACGGATCATCCATGTGGCCTCCCTAGCCGGGCAGGTGCCGGCTCCGGCCGGGCATACCCTGTATGCGGCCAGCAAGGCCTTCCTCATCCGCGCGGCCGAGGCGCTGCACGCCGAATATGCCTCGCGCGGGATACACTGCACGGCAGTCTGTCCGGGCTTCACCTACACCGAATTTCACGATGTCCTGGGGACGCGTGACCGGGTTAGTCGCCTGCCGCGGTGGGTGTGGCAGTCCGCGCCCGATGTGGTGGAGGAAGGCTATGCCGCCGTCATGCGGGGGACGCCGGTGCACATCACCGGGCGGGTCAACCGCCTGATGGCCTGGCTGGCGCGCGTGGTGCCGCCAGCGACGGCGCGACGGATGGTAGCGGGCGCCGGGTCCCGCTTCAGACGCACCCACTGACACTACCCAAGGAGCATTCGCACGATGGATCTGGAACTCAACGGCAAGCGCGCGCTGGTGCTGGCGGCGAGCCGGGGCCTCGGATACGCCTGCGCCCGCGGCCTCGCGGCCGAGGGCTGCGCGGTCGTCATCTGCAGTCGCGATCAGGCTCGCATTGAGGCGGCCGCGGCGAGCATTCGTGAGGAGACCGGTGCGACCGTGATCCCGCTGGTGGCCGACGTCAGCAGTGCGGCCGATGCCGACCAGCTCGTCGGACGAGCGGTCCAGGCGCTCGGCGGACTCGAGATTCTTGTGCACAACGCGGGCGGTCCGCCAGCGGGCGGGTTCACGGCCGTGACCGAGGCGCAGTGGGCGCAGGCGTTCGAGCAGAACCTGATGAGCTTTGTGCGGGTGGTGCATGCGGCGGTGCCGGAAATGACCCGCGCCGGTTATGGGCGCGTCATCACCATCGCGTCATCCTCAATTCGTCAGCCCATTCCCAACCTGGTGCTGTCGAATGCCTTCCGCGCCGGCGTCTGGGGCCTCGCCAAGACGATGTCCCAGGAACTGGCGCCGCGCGGCATCCTGGTGAACGTCGTCGCGCCCGGGCGCATCAGCACCGAGCGCATCGATGAACTCGACCGGGCCAATGCCGCGCGCACCGGGCAGGAACTGGAGGCCGTGCGGCGTGCCTCTGTGGCGAGCATTCCCCTTGGACGGCTGGGCCGACCTGAGGAGTTTGCCAATCTCGTCGTGTTCCTGGCGTCGGCCCGGGCCAGCTACATCAGCGGGCAGGGCCTGTTCGTTGACGGCGCGGCCAGCAGCACGCTGTAAGGGAGGCGCGCGCCGTTACTCGCGCTGGCGCAGCTGCTGCGCCAGCGCGGCCGTCAGTTGCACGGCGGTGACCGGCGTGGTGACCAGGGCATTGAAGTGTTCCGCCCCATCGGGCACCGGCGCGTCGCCCGGACGAGACGAGGCCATGCCCACCACCGGTACGGCGGCCCAAGGGGTCCCTGACTGGCGGATGCGTCGCGCGGTCATCCATGCCGTGCCGTCGGCGCCGTCGCAGTCCACCACCACAAGGTGCATCACCTCCCGGCCCAGCCGGTCAAGCGCGGCCCCCGGCGACAACACGGCTTCGACCTGCATGCCGGCCCCCTGCAGGAGTGCGGTCGTGGCGCGACGGTTGATCGGGTGCTCCTGCACGAGCAGCACAGGCCGACCGCCCAGCACCGCCCCGGGCGAGTCGTCTCCGTCGGTGGACGGCGTCGCAAAGTCGAACTCAATGGCAATCGCCGCGCCACCATCGGCGAAGTAGGTGCCGATGGCTGACCCTCCGCGCAGGGCCACGAGCCGGCGGCACAGCTTAATGTCTCGGGCCCGCTGGTCGCTGCGCAGGCGTTCGGCGCCCACCGCGCGTGTGAAGGCGTCGAGGTCGGGCTCGGGACGCGTCGTCGGCGCCCGTCGGCCCACTTCAGCGGCCTCAAAGCGCACGCGCACCGCGGTGTCGGTCCGGCCGACGAGGCGTGCGCTCAGCACGACGGCACCCGTGCGGGCCTGTTCGACCACATGGTCGAGCACGATGGCCAGAATCTGCGACAGCAGATCGGCGTCGCCTGCCAGGTTCGGCGGAATGTCCGGGGAGACGGTCTGGGCGACCACCATCGACCGGGTGAGCGCACGACCGCTGGCCGCACGCTTGACACGTTCTATGAGCGGAGGCAGCTCGAAGGCCGTCACCGGTGCGACGAACGCCGCCTCGTCCATCGTCATCAGGGCGAGCAGGTCTTCGACCCCTGCGACCAGCTGCTGGGCCTGCCCCTCGAGCGCCTCGGCGCATTCCTGCTGTGCGCGGCTCAGGGACGAATCGACCAGAGTGGCAGACAGATGCACCACCGCATCCATCGGGGCCAGCAGCCGGTGCCTGAGGTCGTCGAGGCGGGCCTGCTTTGCGGCGGCATCTGCCGCGACATCGGCGGAACGAGGCTCGGAGGCAGACGGCGGTGGTCTCTGTGTCATCGACGGTGTCCTGGCAACATCCCCCGAAACTTTGTTTAATCGCAATCGGCAGAGGTCCGCAGAACTTGAATGCCGGAGGCGACCGGCTTCCGGTCGATCCTGCGGGCCTGTCCGGCCCGCTAGAATACGGCTCGTGCGGCACTGGCAGTGGGCATCGGGGCGATGGGTGGTGGCAGCCGCAGCGGCGGTGGCGCTGTGCGGCGACAGCCAACCACACGCGCAGCAGATGCCGCCGGTCACGTCTGTCGAAGCGCGTCCGACCTTCGAGGCCTTCGTCGCTCGCGTGCGCGAAGATGCCATCGGCCGCGGCATCTCCGAGGAGACGGCCAGTGCGGCGCTCGATGCCCTCACGCCGCTCGAGGTCGTCGTGCAGCGCGACCGCGCGCAGGCCGAGTTTGTGGAAACCGTGGACCAGTACATCGCCCGCAGACTGACGCCGAGGTTTGTGCGTACGGCCCGCACGCAGGGTGAGACCCACCGGGCCCTGCTGCGGCGCATCGAGTCGCGCTATGGGGTGCCCGGGCCCATTCTGGTGGCGGTGTGGGGCCTCGAATCGAATTTCGGCCGCTTCAGTGGCGTGCGGTCGGTGCCGCAGGCGCTGGCCACCCTGGCATGGGAAGGACGGCGAGGACTGTTCTTCCGGGAAGAGCTCTTGGCGGCGCTCACCATCCTCGATGACGGGGCCATCAGCCCGGGAGAGATGAAGGGTTCGTGGGCCGGCGCGATGGGGCAGCCGCAGTTCATGCCGTCCAGTTACCTCGCCCATGCTGTCGACTTTGACGGGGACGGGCGGCGCGACATCTGGCGGTCGCCCCCCGACGTGCTGGCGTCGATCGCCCACTACCTGAAGAACCACGGGTGGCAGGCCGGAGAACGCTGGGGGCGTCCCGTACGGGTGGGGGCTCGGGCCGCCGAGGCCGTGGCGACCGTGCCGCGTCGCGACGCGGGCTGCCGGGCCACGCGCGACCTCACCGAGGCCCGAGGGATCGATGCGTGGCAGCGCCTGGGCGTGCGCACCGCCGAGGGCGGCGCCCTTCCCGGAGGAACACGTGCCGCGTCACTGATGAAGGTGGGCCGTCATCACTATCTCGTCTATCCGAACTACGAGGCCGTTCTCGGCTACAACTGTGCCCACGCCTATGCGCTGACGGTGACCCAGTTGGCTGACCGCATTCGAGGCAGGTAGACTGGCAGCATGGCCCAGCCGACACCTCCTTCCCTGGCCCTGATTGTCGCCTGCGGTGCCGCTGCGGCGCTGTCAATGGCCGCCGGTGTGTACTTCAGCGGCGAGGGACGCTTGCCACTGGCGATGACCGGATCGGGACTGTTCGTGCTGCTGGGCAGCGTGACGTTCGAACTCGCCCGACGCCGGTCGACGTACGGAGAGTCAGACAAGTGAACGCGGCGACGCACGCGGGCGTGCGGCCCCTCGTCGGAACCGACGGAGCAGACCGCGTCACGCCGGCTGGCCCGGTCGCCGGCTGAACCCACCGCGGCGATGGGTGCCAGACGCTGGAATACGACCCTCGACGGTCCCCTGACCGAGGCGGCCCTGCGGGCACGGCTCGAAGCGCTTGGATACCGGGTGGCCCGGTACGAATACCCGCCGGGGACGGTGTTTCCTGACCATACCCACGGCGTGGACAAGATCGATGCCGTCATCACCGGACGCTTCCGCCTGGTGGTCAACGGCCACATGGCCATTCTTGGCCCTGGCGACTGGGTGCAGGTGCCGCGCGGCGCCGTGCACAGCGCCACCGTGCTCGGCGATGCCCCGGTCGTCGCGTTCGATGCCATCCGCGTCTAACCGGGCCGCAGGATACTCGAAATGAACATTGCAGTCATTGGGGCCGGTGCGGTCGGCGGGTATTTCGGCGGACGCCTCGCGGCGGCCGGTCACCAGGTCACATTCATCGCACGCGGGGCGACGCTTCACGTCTTGCGCACACAGGGCCTGCACATCACGAGTCCCCTGCGCGGCGATGCCCACATTCCCGTGCGCGCCACCGACCAGCCGGACGAGGTGGGCCCGGTGGATGTGGTGCTGTCGACTGTCAAGCTGTACGACCTTGAGGCATCCGCCACGGCGATGCGACCGCTCATCGGCCCGGGCACGGTCGTCATTCCGCTGCAGAACGGCGTCGACGCGCGAGCGATGCTGATGCCGTTGGTCGGTGCGGATCACGTGGCGGCTGGCATCGCGTACATCGTGGCTGTGGCCGATCGGCCGGGGCACATTACGCACGTCACCGCCGACCGGCTGGTGTTCGGCGAGGCCGATGGCTCGACGTCGGCACGACTGCAGGCGTTCGCGGAGGCCGGGCGGCAGGCCGGTTTTGTCACGGAACTGACGCCGGTCATTGAAACCGAGCTGTGGATCAAGTTCGTGCGACTTTCCACGTGGAGCGCGATGACCGGGGTGACGCGTTCACCGATGGGTGTCATCAAGGCGTATCCGTCGTTGATGACGATGATGGACCAGGCCTTGGAGGAGGCCGTCGGCGTCGGACACGGACGCGGCATTGTGTTTCCGCCGACGCTCAGGGACGCCACACAGCAGTTGGTGCGCAATTTTCCCTACGGATCAAAGTCCTCCATGCTGGAAGACCTCGAGCGCGGTCGACGCCTCGAACTCCCGTGGCTGAGCGGGGCGGTCGCGCGCATGGGTGCCGAGGCTGGTGTACCGACGCCGGTGCACAGCTTCGTGTCCACAGTGCTGGCGCCGTTCGTCGCCGGCCCGCCTGTACCTCCACCGGCCTGACCAGGTGACCTGCGCGGCGGCGATGCCGCCGCCCAGCCGTGCAGGGAGGCGCGGTCCGCCGCGTGCCCGCTAGTCGTCCCCGATCTTCGACTGCAGTTGTTCGATCAGCGACTTGATGCGTCTGGCATCGCCCTTGGTGTGGCCCCGGCTCTCGATGTAGTTCGACCCGCCGGTGGATTCAATGCGGATGTCCGACCAGATGAGCCCGGTCGTGATGTTCACCGATGCCACGTTGCGGATACCGATGCTTTCCTCGTTGAGCCGCAGCCACGACCGCTTGCGGCGCATGACCGAGTATTCGGTGATGACGATCGTCGTGGGAAACAGGCGGTTGCCCGAGGTCAGGCGGCTGGCCGTGAAGTGCTCGTCCTGCATGCGCGCCAGTATAGCCGTCAGCGTCACGGGGCGGGGGGAAACACGGCACGCAGCGACGCCAGATCGTCGACGCCCAGCGTCGACCGCACGTGGTGTCGCCCCAGCGTGTAGGCCAGTACGCGCGAGCGGCGCTGCTCGATGAAGCGCAGCATCCCCTCGGCATCGGCGACGAGGGCCTCGTCGGTCAGGCGAACGAGTGCCGCCTCGGTGCCGAGCGTGCCATCCAGATAGGCCGCAGCCACGTCACCAATGATCGGTTCCAGCGCCTGCAGTGCCTCTTCCACCTCAACGAGACGGTCGACCTCGGCATCGGTAGGGCGCGCCGCTGACGGCAGCAGCGGCCGCAGGTGTGTGCGATAGATCTCCACCCGGCGCACCAAGGGCATCGTCAGGGAGAGTGCCGCATCGGCGCCGCCTTCGGCCAGCAGCAGGTCGGGGCCGAAGCCTGGAACGAGGGCCAGCTCGGGCCAGCCCTGAGGACCGGTGGCCCGTGCGGCGCGCCACGCGTATTGCGCCTGATGGCCGGCGGCGCCCTCGTGACAGGCCAGGCGCAGGGCCCGCGTCAGCGTCAGCGGCGGACCGGCACGCACCTCGATGGCTGTGACGCCCGCATCGCTGCGCCGGGCGTGTGCATCCCAAGGCAGCCCTTCCACGAACGTCACATCGACCGGGCCGTCGACGGCCGCACCGAGTGCCGGACGGGCCGCCGACTGACACGCGGCCAGCGCGACGCGAAAGAACGGCTGGCCCAGCGTCTCTGGCACACGGAATCGTTCCATCCACGTCGCCACGCGCATGGCCAACGGCGCCGCGCCCGGCACGAGGCGCGCGACCGTCGCGCGGTGCGCCGCGGCATCTGTCGCACGGGGCTCTGCGCGTGTCACGCCCAGGCCGTCGCGGGCCTCTTCCGCAAACGTGGTTGTCGCTCCGGCCAGCCGACGCGCGTGCAGGTGCAGTGATCGCGCCTGCCCCTGCAGATACCGGCCGCGCCATGCCTCGTCTGCCCGAAGGCGGTCGACGGGCACCGCCTCGAGCGCCTGTCGCAGGGCCGTGGTGTCGGCCAGCAGCGGCGCGATGGGCTGCCGGGGCGCAGCGGCCGGGGCCGGCACCAGCCAGTGATCAATCAGGCTGCGGTCGTGCAGGGCCAGCGCCTGCGTGAGGGCCACATAGCGACGGGCCAGATCATCGAGGGTCGCTGCAGCGGTCGGAGGTGCTGCCGTGGGCTGGCACGCGCTCGCCAGCATGCCCAGCAGGCATGGCACCCACAATTGCCGCGAGACGCGCATGCCCAGCAGTGTAGACGACAGTTGACCGAATCGCCGGGAACCAGTACAAGCTCAGCACACACCCCGACTGACCGGGGAAGGAGTTGCAATGCGTCGACTGTGGATGATGGGAGTGTCTCTCGCGCTGGTGGCCGGCTGTTCGCAGCCCGCCCCCCAGACGCCACCGCCTGCGGCCCCCGCGGCCCCTGCCGCCCTCGGCATCCGCCCTCAGGGCGACACCGAGATTCAGCCCGACCTGAGCCAGGTGCCCCAGGAGGTGCAGCAGGTCTTTACCCACATCGACCAGAACATCGACGCGCACGTCGAGCATCTGCAGAAGTGGATTCGCCAGCCCAGCATCTCGAACTCGGGCGAGGGCATTCCCGAATCGGCGGAGATGGTGAAGGGCTTCTTCGATGAGCTGGGCTGCCAGCAGACGCAGGTCTTCGATGTCGGCGTCACCGAGTACGGGTCACCCGGCAATCCGGTGGTCTACGCCAAGTGCGATGAAGGCGCCGAGAAGACCCTGATGATCTACTGGATGTACGACACCATGCCGGTGACGCAGCCCGATGCGTGGGTGGCGCCGCCGTTCGAAGGCCGGCTGGTCGAGCAGGCGCCGTACAAGAAGGTGCTCATCGGTCGCGGGGCCACCAATTCGAAGGGACCGCAGATGGCGCAGCTGAATGCATTCCGGGCCATCAAGGCCGTGCACGGCAAGCTGCCGGTCAACCTGATCTTCGTCGCCGAGGGTGACGAGGAGCGCATGGACATCGGCCTGCGGAAGTTCGTGAAGGACCACCCGGAACTGCTGGCCGGTGCCGATGCGATGCTGCTGTTCGGCAGTCAGGCACCGAGCGGCGGTGGCGGCTTCGGGGGCGGCTCGGAAGGCTGCGTCTACGTGGAACTCACCACGAGCGGCACCTCGTGGGGCCGCGGTCCCACCGTCTCGGACATTCACGGCAGCAACAAGCGCGGCGTCGACAGTCCCGCCTGGCGTCACATCAAGATGCTCGCGTCGCTCGTCTCGGACGACGGTAACACGCCGCTGATTGAGGGCTTCAACGAAGGACGTCAGCCCCTGGAAGTCTGGCAGGAGGCCGAGCTCAAGGCCGCCGCCGCGCGCACCGACATGAAGGTCGCAGCCGAGAACATCGGCGTGGCGCGCTTTGCCTCGGATGATCCCTACACGATGCTCAAGAGCCAGCGCTTCGGTACGTCGTTCAACCTCGACGGCATCTGGGGCGGCAACATGTATGCGGGCGGTGCCGGCGCGATTCTGCCCAACAAGGTCACGTCGAAGCACAACTTCCGCTACGTGCCCAAAATGACCGGCCCCGGCATCGTCAAGAAGCTGCGCGCGCAGCTCGACAAGAATGGTTTCAAGGATGTCGAGATCAAGATGATCGGCGATGTGCCGTGGGCGCGGATGAACTCGGACCACGACGCCGGTCGCGCTCTCAAGCGCGCGTATGAAGTCATGAACATTCCGCACGGCAACCTCCGCGCCGAATATGGCATCGGTGGCGGCGGGGCTGCTGCCGGCGGCTACTGGCCGGCGTATCTGTTCGGCAACGGCGAGGTTGGCGAGAAGGTGTCGCCCTTCGCCGGTGTACCGATCGTGGGCGGCGGCGGCGGGCACGGCGGCCGTGCCCATGCGGCCAACGAGTATTACGTGATTGAGGGCGCAGGAAAGGTCTACGGCATGGCCGGTGCGGAAAAGGTGGTCGTGGCGATGGCCTACGCCTTCGCCGGAAAGATTCCACCCGCCCCGGCAACGTCGACGAACTGATGCTGATCGAAACACGACAGCTGGCCAAGGAGTACCGCGTGGGCGATCACCTCGTCCACGCGCTCCGTGGCGTGTCGCTCGGCATTCAAGCGGGCGAGTTTGTCACGATTGTCGGGCCCTCGGGTTCCGGCAAGTCGACCTTCATGCACATTCTGGGGTGCCTCGATCGTCCGACGTCGGGGCAGTACCTGATGAACGGTCGCGATGTGTCGACGCTGCCTGTCGACGAACTGGCGCGGGTGCGCAACGGCATGCTGGGCTTTGTCTTCCAGGGCTTCAACCTGCTGGCGCGCACCTCCGCGGTCGAGAACGTCGAGCTGCCCCTGCTGTATACCAGCACGGGTGTGGTCGAGGCCAGCGAGCGGCGCCGGCGCGCGCTGGCGGCGCTTGAGGCGGTGGGACTGACCGACCGTGCGGAACATCATCCCAATCAGCTGTCGGGTGGGCAGCAGCAGCGTGTGGCGATCGCGCGGGCGCTGGTGACCCAGCCCTCGGTGCTGCTGGCCGACGAACCAACCGGCAACCTCGACACGGCTACCAGCCACGAGGTCATGCAGATCTTCCAGCAGCTGCGCGCGGAGCGCGGGCTCACCATCGTCGTCATCACGCACGAGCGTGACATCGCGGCCTACGGCTCGCGCACCATCGACTTCAGAGACGGGCAGGTTGTGTCGGACGTGCATCATGATCAGACGCTGGCTGCGGCATCCCCTCGTTAACCTGGCCCTCAAGGCTCTCGTGCGCAACCGTCTGCAGACGGGGCTCACGCTGCTCGGCATGACCATCGGCGTCGCGACCGTGCTGACGATGATGGCTGTGGGTGCCGGGGCACAGCAGTCGATCGAACAGCAGGTGCGCGCGGCCGGGCTCAATCAGCTCACGGTGCGGGCCGGCAACTGGAAGCCGAAGGCGGACGACAGCGGGGAAGCGGTCGCGCATGGTGACGCGCGCGAGACGCTCACGCTGCCCGTTCCAGACCTGATGCCGCCCGTGCCCGATGCGGCATTCGATGCGATGCCGGCGGACAATCCCGAGGGGCTCAGCGGCTCGGTGCGGCCGAGCCGATTCCATCCCGAAGACGATCCGATGGAGAAGCACGACCATCCGCTGGCGCGACAGCGGCTGGGCGACCTCGAGGCAGGCCTCGGGTCGGCGGCGACGCTCTCGTTTGCCGATGCCCAGGCCATTGCGGAACTGCCCGGCGTGCAGTACGTCGCTGGTGGCCTGCACGAGAACGCGCGTGTGTACGCCGGCAGCAAGCGCTGGTTCACGCGCATGCACGGCACTGATGTCGGCATGCCGTCGATCAAGCGTGGGTGGACCATCAGCCGCGGACGCTTCTTCACACGGCGCGAGCAGGACGATGCCGCGCAGGTGATTGTGATCGGGCAGATCGTGGCCGACAAGCTGTTCGGCGAGGGGCAGGATGCGGTGGGCCAGACCCTGACGCTCTGGAACCAGCCCTTTACGATCGTGGGGGTGATGACCAGCGCCACCTGGGTCGTGCAGCCTGCCCCCGGCGATGATCAGTTCGATGCGGTCTACATGCCGTTCACGACGACCCACCGGCTGCTCAACCTGAGCAAGCTCAATGACATCACCATCACCGCCGAGTCGTCTGGCGCGGTTACCGAACTCGCCCGTGCGATTACCACCCTGCTGCGCCAGCGGCACGGTATCGGCGACAACCAGCCTGACGACTTCACGGTGCTGACGCAGGCCACACGCGCACTCACGACCGGCGGGCTGCCGCCGAGCGTGGCGCGCGCGGTGGCCGGCAATGTGGCCGAGCTTGAAAAAGTCACGCTCGAGCAGCTGTCAATCACGCTCGAGCGCGCGAGCCGTACGATGACCTGGCTGCTGGCGGCCGTCGCGGCCGTGTCGCTGATTGTCGGCGGCATCGGCATCATGAACATCACGCTGCTGTCGGTGACCGAGCGCACGCGCGAGATCGGTCTGCGGATGGCCGTGGGCGCCCGCCCGTCCGACGTGATGCGCCAGTTCCTGGTCGAGGCCGTCGCCATCAGTCTCGCCGGCGGGCTCGCGGGCATCATCGTCGGCATCGCGGCGGCGCTCATCGTGTCCCGCACGCTGCAATGGGCGACCGTGATTGCTCCGGGCTCCGTGCTGCTGGCCTTCGGGGTCGCAGGTGCGGTGGGCATCTTTTTCGGCTGGTACCCTGCGCGGCGCGCGGCGCAGCTTGATCCGATTGTGGCGCTGCGGCGCGAATAGCGGCGGACCCTCACGATGCTGCGTCACCTGTCGATTCTGATCACCATTGCCCTCAGGGCGCTGGCCCGCAACCGCATGCGCACCGTGCTCACCATGCTCGGCGTGGTGATTGGCGTCGCGGCGGTGATCGCCATGGTGGCCCTCGGCAGCGGCGCCCGCGCCTCGGTCGAGCGGTCACTCAAGTCGGCCGGTACCAACATCATTCTCGTCAGTGCCGGCAACTACACGCGCGGCGGCGAGTCGATGAACATCGCCAGCGGCCTCGGGTCGGCGACGACCCTCACGACCGGTGACGCCGACGCCCTGCGCGGCATCGCAGGCGTGACACACGTGGCCCCTGGGGTGCGGACCCGTGCGTGGATCGATGCGTCGCATCGGCGCTTCTTCGGTCAGGTGCGCGGCACCACGTTCAATCTCGGCGACATTCATGGATGGACGGTGACAGACGGACGTCTGCCCACGGACGACGCCGGCGTGGCCGTGGTCGGGCGCACGGCGGCCGCCGAACTGTTCGGCGAAGGCTTCGATGCGGAAGGTGAGGTCATCACCATCGGCGCGCAGCGCTATACCGTGGCGGCGGTCATCCGCACCACCGATGCTGATCAGGATGAATCGGTCTTCATTCCCCTGGCTGCTGGTCAGGCGTTGCTGGGTATCGGCCACCTGCAGACCATCACCATGGCAATTGAGCAGGCCGGGGAAGCCACACGCGTGGCCGACGAGGCCACGCAGCTGCTGCGCCAGCGGCACGGTGCCGGCCGGCAGGCGATGCGCACGCCTGGGCTTGGCGGCTTTCAGGGGCCGGGCTCTCTCATGGGGCCGGTCGATGACTTCACGGTAAAGACACAGGCGGCCGCACAGGTGACCAAGGGGCTCTACACGTCAGTCGCAGCGTTCGCGCTGGCCAACATGCCCAAGCTCGACGAAGTGACGATGCAGGAGATGTCGAGCACGATGTCGCGCGCGGGCGGGACGATGACGGCCCTGCTCGGATCGATTGCCGGCATTGCCCTCATCGTGGGCGGCATCGGCATCATGAACATCATGCTGGTGTCGGTGACCGAGCGCACGCGCGAGATTGGCCTGAGGCTTGCCGTCGGCGCGCGGCCCCGCGACGTGATGTGGCAGTTCCTGGTCGAGGCGATCGTCCTGAGCCTCCTTGGGGGGCTGCTGGGGGTCGTGGCCGGCCTTGGCGCCGCTCGGTTGCTGACGCTGCTGCTCGAGTGGCCGACCGAAGTGACGCCGGGCACCGTGCTGATGGCGTTCGGCATTGCGGCCCTCGTTGGCGTCGGGTTCGGGTACTATCCGGCCCGCCGCGCCTCACAACTCGATCCGATGACCTCGCTGCGCTATGAGTGAATCCACGCCCTCTCACACCCCTCACACGCTGCGTCGGCGATTCCGGCGGCAGATGGTGGAAAGCCTGTGGGTGGCCACCGCCGGCATGCTCCTGACGCTCGGCATCGGCACGGTAGGTTACCGATGGCTCGGAGGGCTGTCGTGGGTGGATGCCGTACTGAATGCCTCGATGCTGCTTGGAGGGATGGGGCCGGTGAACGAGCTGACGGGCGATGCCGCCAAGCTGTTCGCCGCCGCGTATGCCCTCTACTGCGGGATCTTCTTTATTGCCAGTATGGGACTGCTGCTGGCCCCGGTGATGAATCACATCCTCCACCGGTTTCATCTGGACCGCACACTGGACCGCGACGGCGAGTCGGGCTGACGGCGCGCCAGCTCAGCGCGTGGGACCGTCGACCGTGGTAGTTGCAGGCGTGTAGGGAATCTCGACCTCGTGCGTCTGGCCCTGCAGGGTGTACGAGACGGTCACGGTTGCGCTCGGGTCGACGGGGAAGGGCACGCCGGTGCCCACCCAGCTTTCGCCAGACTCATCCAGGGCCATCGCAAGGTCGCGGGTCTGTCCGCTGCCGAGGGTGACGCGCACCTGCACGTCGCTGGCGAGGCTGGCCGGCAAATCTTCACGCACCGCATTACTCAGCCACAGTTCGACGCGGCCCTCGGGATGCATGACCACTTCGTAGTGCGTTTCGCCGTTCATCAGCACCAGACCTCCGTGATGAGGACTGTGGTCGCCGTGGGGTGTTGTGATGCCGGCGTGCAGACCATCGCCAGCGGTATCGGTACTGGGTGATGAGCGCTCGGGGGAGGCAGGTGCCTGCGGGGCCTGCGAGCATGCGCCTGACAGGCACAGCAGCGCGCCGACCACGAGTGAGACGACCGCGGGTCGCCATGGTGCCGATACCGCCAGCGTGCACATCACGGGGCCTTACGCTGCGGCGTCGCCTGTGGACGCCGTCACAGGAGGGGGCAGCGTGCCCAGGTCGGGGCGCGCCACTAGCGCCCCCCACGTCGACACGCCGGCGATGACCCATTCGACGACAGCCGATATCAGCTGACTGAATGTGACGCCGTCGAGCATCATGCCCACGGTCCGTGCGGTCGCCATGCCCACGGTGCTGCACGCGGCGGCAAACAGACCGATGCGCACAAACTCGCGGCGCACTGCGCAGGCCAGCATGAACCCGCCGAGCCCGATTTCGAGTCCCCCGTACATCGCGCGGAAGTCGGTCCGGGCCGACGGATCGCTGAAGGTCAGCGACAGGAACGCGGCCAGCTCGCTCGGGCTGAAGAGGAACGCGAACCCGAACCCGACATAGCCGAGGCCGAACCCCACGAGGACAAGGCGCCAGAACGTCATGCGCGCGATTCTACCCGAGTACACTTGGCCCCACACATCCTGGCGGCGTGGCCGCGGAGACATGCATGCACGACATCGACTCACGGCCCTGGTATCGACAGATCAGCCCGCAGCAGTGGAAGACCTTCCTCACGACCTTCACTGCGTGGACGCTTGACTCGTTCGACTTCACCATCCTGACGTTTGTTCTCCTCGACATCCAGCAGAGCTTCTCGGTCAACCGCGCCCTGGCGGGACTGCTCGGCACGGTCACCCTGCTCTTCCGCGTCGTCGGCGGGATCGGCGCGGGCACGCTTGCGGATCGCTTTGGCCGCAAGGGCCCGATTCTGTTTTCCATTGCGTGGTACACCGTGTTCGCGCTGTTGAGCGGGCTGTCCACGACCTACGTCATGCTCTTTGCGTTTCGTGGACTGTTCGGTATCGGCATGGGCGGTATGTGGGCCGCAGGCATGCCGCTGGCGCTCGAGCACTGGCCCGACAAGCTGCGGGGCATCGCCTCGGGCATACTGCAGGGTGGCTACTCGGCCGGATTCCTGCTGTCGTCGCTGGTCTATCAGCTGGGCTATCCGCTGATCAGCAATCGGCCCGAGTGGGCATGGCGTCTTATGCTGTGGGCTGGCGTCATTCCCGGCACGATCATCTTTTTCCTGATGCGTCGTATCCCCGAAAGCCCGGTGTGGCTGGCGCGCAAGGCGGCCCTCGAGGCCCGTGGCGAGACGATGGGGGTGTCGCTGACGCGGCTCTTCAGGCGCGACCTGCTGTGGGTCACCGTGCACACGTCGCTGCTCATGGGCGGGTTTGTGTCGATGTATCAGAGCACGACGTTCTGGTATCCGACGCTGCTGACGCAGTTGCAGCAGAAGCCGCTGGCCTTTCTGCTGTTGCTGAATGCCGGCGGGCTCGTCGGGTCTGCGGCGCTCGGGGCCCTGTCGGAGCACTGGGGCGGACGTCGCGGCGCGGCCACCCTCGGGGTCGTGCTGGGCCTCGCCGCCTGCCCGGTCTATCTGTTTGCTTCGACGACCTGGGGGATGCTGCTGGGAGCCTGGCTCATCGGGTTTCTCGCCAGCGGTGCCTGGGGCATCGTACCGGGGTATCTGTCGGAACGCTTTCCGACCGAGGTGCGCGGGGTCGGCACGGGGTTGGCTTATCACGTCGGGGTCGGCATCGGGTCGTATGCCCCCTATCTGATCGGCGCCCTGCAGGACGGGGGTACCGATCTGCGCACGGCGATGCTGCTGTGCATCCTGTCGGCAGGCACGGCCGTGCTGGTGCTGCTATGGGTGGGGCCTGAGACACGCGGGCGATCACTTGAGTGACCACCCGCGGCGGACCGGGCGGTGTGCGCTACTGCAGGGCGCGGATGACGTCCCAGCGCGTGATGATGTAGGTCTCGTCGCTCTTGAAGTCGCGCACCAGCACCGCCGGGTTCTGATCGGTCAGCATGCCCGCGAGTGCGTCGAGACCGGTGGAAATGTCGGCGAACGGAATCGCCGGTTCCATGATGGCATCCACCGGGCCCTTGAGCAGTTCGGGGTCGTGCGTGATGCAGCGGTAGAGATGGCTCTCTGACACCGAACCCACCAGACGCCCTTCAGCCGTGACCGGTAGCTGCGAATACGCGTGCTCGGTCATCAGCGAGGCAGCCTGGCCGACTGGTGCCTGCCGGTCAATGGTAGTGAGCCGGGCCTTCTGCCGATGTGCCACCAGATCGCGTGCGCTGAGCCCGGTCTTGTCGAGGAAGCCCTTCTCGCGCATCCAGTCGCCGTTGTACATCTTGCCGAGATAGCGCGTGCCATGGTCGTGGAAGATCACGACGACGGTCTCGCCTGCCTTGAAGTGCGGGGCCAGCTGCAGCAGGCCGGCCATCGCGGACCCGGCCGAGTTGCCGGCGAAAATGCCTTCCTCGCGGGCGATGCGTCCCGTCATGATGGCGGCGTCGCGGTCGGTCACCTTCTCGAAGTGGTCGATCACCGAGAAGTCGACGTTCTGTGGCAGGAAGTCTTCGCCGATGCCTTCGGTGATGTAGGGGTAGATCTCGTTCTTGTCGAGCACCCCGGTTTCCTTGAACTTCTTCAGCACCGAGCCGTAGGTGTCAATGCCCCACACCTTGACCGAGGGCTTGCGCTCTTTCAGATAGCGTCCGGTGCCCGAGATGGTGCCTCCGGTGCCGACGCCCACGACGAGATGGTCGATGGCGCCACCGGTCTGTTCCCACAGTTCGGGGCCGGTCTGCTCATAGTGCGCCTGAGCATTCGAGGGGTTGTCGTATTGATTGGCCTTCCAGCTGTTGGGGGTGTCGCGCTCGAGGCGCGACGACACGGAATAGTACGACCGCGGGTCGTCCGGTTCCACATCCGTGGGGCAGACAATGACCTCGGCGCCGAAGGCGCGCAGCGCATCCACCTTCTCTTTCGACTGCTTGTCAGTGGTCGTGAAAATGCACTTGTAACCCTTGATGACGGCGGCGATCGCCAACCCCATGCCGGTGTTGCCTGAGGTGCCCTCGATGATGGTGCCGCCTGACTGCAGCCGCCCATCACGCTCGGCGTCTTCGATCATCTTGAGGGCCATGCGGTCCTTGATCGAGTTGCCGGGATTGAAGGTCTCCACCTTGGCCAGCACGTCGGCGGCGACGATGCCTTTCGGAATGCGGTGCAGGCGTACGAGCGGGGTCTGGCCGATGGTGTCGAGTATGGTGTTGCAGATACGCGATGACGGCATGGTGGTGCGATGGAACTCCACTGGAATTGTAGCCGTGAGATAACAACGGCCGGCCCGGTGCGTGTGCACCGGACCGGCCGTGTGTGGGTGACAGGTGGCGTGGCGTCTTACGGCAGTGCCATCGCGGTGTAGCCGCCGCTGATGGGCATCACGACGTACTGCTTGCCCTGATGCATGTAGGTCATCAGGCCATAGACGCCCAGGCGGGTGGCCGGCACCGAACCGACGCGCTTGCCGGTCTTCTTGTCGATGCCGAACAGTGCCGGACGGCCATCGGCCGTCTGGCCCGAGGCGAAGAGCAGCGTGGCGGACGCCGCCAGCGCGGCTTGGCCACGACGGCCCCAGTTGGTGTCGATGTTCATGCCCTTGAGAAGCGGGTTGTTGCGGAACTCCTCCTGCGCCTTCGCATCCATGTCGCCGTGCGGCACCATCCACATGTGCTCGCCGGTGTTCATGTCGATGGCGGTGATGCGGCCGAGCGGGCCCTTGAACAGGTCGGGGATGCCGGCCAGCGGGTCGTTTGCGATCGGCTTGCGGGCGGGCGGGCCGCCGGCGCCACGGATGACGGCCCAGTCGGCCACGGTTTCACCCGTCATGCGCGGGTTGTCACGTTCCTTGGCCGGGGCCAGCAGCACAGGCGAGCAGCCGCTGTAGGACGTGATGAACAGCACACCGGCCGTCGGGTCTGACGCCGGTGGACCGGTGATGTTCGCACCACCGTTGCCGCCGGGGCACGTGTTGGCCGGACCTGCGCCCTCGGCATTGCCGCGGTGCGTCGGGGCCACGAAGAGGGGCGCCAGCAAGCCGTACTCCTTGGCACGTTCAAGCGCGATCTTCTTGATCTCGGGAGTGTAGTCGATGACGTGCGCCTCGGTGCGGCCCTGCAGATCGAACGGTGCGGGCTTGGTCACGTAGGGCTGCGTCGCCGGCAGCTTTTCGCCGGGGACCTTCGACTGCGGAGCCGGCCGCTCGGGCATCGGCCACAGCGGCGCGCCGGTCTGGCGGTTGTAGGAATAGACCCACGCCTGCTTGGTGACCGAGAAGAGGCCGGGCACGCGCTTGCCGTTCTGCATCACGTCCATCACGATGGGCGAGGTCGGCACGTCGTAGTTCCAGATGTCGTGGTGCACCTGCTGGTGGTGCCACACGCGCTTGCCCGTCTTCACGTCGAGCGCAATGACCGACGTGCCAAACAGGTTGTTGCCCGGGCGGAAGCCGCCCCAGTGATCCATCGTCGGACCGTTGGTGGGCACGTAGACGAGGCCGAGAGCCGGGTCGGTGGATATCGGCGCCCACGACGAGATGTCGCCGGTGCGCTTCCAGGCATCGTTTTCCCACGTGTCGTGGCCGAATTCGCCCGGACGGGGCAGCACGTGGAACTTCCACATGAACTTGCCGGTCTTGAGGTCGTAGGCGAGGATGTCGCCGGGGACGTTCTCGATACGGGTCTGGTTGTAGCCCTGTTCGGCCGAGTTGCCGACCACCAGCACATCGTTGACCACGATGGGCGGCGACGAGTTGGTGACGTAGCCGAGCGTCAGAGGCAGGCCCTTGGCCGCGTCGTAGGGGAGCTTGGCCGAGGTCCAGGGTTCCCAGTCGGCAATCAGGTCCTTGAGCAGGTCGATCGAACCCGACTTGGGGAAGCCCTCAACCGGAACGGCGCCGCCCCAGCCTTCGATGGGCTTGCCGGTCTTGATGTCGAGCAGGTGCGCGAAGAAACCCGGCGTCACGATGATTACGACACCCTTGCCGTTGATCTTCGTGTAGGTCACGCCCTTGCCATGGTTCGAGCGCATCGAGTATTCGTGGCGGGGTGTGAGAGGTTCCTGGAACGCCCACACGGTCTTGCCCGTGGCCGGGTCCATCGCCACGACAGTGCGGCGCGGACCTGAGGTCGTGACCAGCATGCCGTCGGCGTAGATGGGCAGGCCGCGACCGTTGATTTCGCCGATCTCCATCCCGGGCACTTCACCGCGCCACTCCCATGCAACCTTGAGGTTGTTGAAGTTCGACGCGTTGATCTGGTCGACCGTCGAGTACCGGTGCGACTGATTGTCCCCGTTGATATTGGTCCACTCGCCCTGCTGCTGCGCCTGGCCCGGCATGCCGACAATAGCCAGCCCGATGACAACCGCCATCAGACCGCCGAGGGCGGGTGCCGCCCACTTCCACCTGGATTCAGTGCTCATGCACACCTCAATGTTTCAATGTCTGACACACGGCTTCGCAAGGGGCCGCGGCCGTAAGATTCTCCCGTCTGCCGGCGATTGTCAATGGATTCTGTTTACGGGTCCGATGGGTTTAAGCTGAAAGTTCCCCATGGCACACCGTCTCCAGTCTGCCCCCCCTCTTGACCGGCCCGGTGCTCCGGGACCCTCCGTCATGCTCTGGCCGCTGGGAGCGACCGCCGGGCTGCTGGCCCTCGGCTGGCTGCCCCGCGTGCAGCAGAGCCCGCAGGTGGCCTGGGCCGTCTGGGGCGCGGCCGTCGGGCTGCTGGCCTGGCAGGTGTTGCTGGCGCTGCGGTTCCGATCGGGCGGCATGCCCGGTCTGACCTTCACCACCCCCCGGGCGCAGCACTACATTCAGGCCTGCTGCCAGCTGAGCATCTATGCCTACTGGGGCCAGTTCTGGCCGCCGGTCTACCAGTATTTTCCGCTGCTGCTGGCCCAGATGCTGTTTGCCTATGCCTTCGGCATGCTGCTCAGCTGGACGCGCAAGCAGCCGTACCAGATGGGACTCGGGCCGGTGCCGATCATCCTTAGCACTAACCTCTTCATGTGGTTCAAGGACGAGTACTACCCCCTGCAGTTCGTGCTGATTGCGGTGGGCGTGCTCGGGAAGGTCTTTGTGCAGTGGGAGCGCGACGGGCGCCGCGTGCACATCTTCAATCCGTCGGCGTTCACGCTGGCGCTGTTCTCGCTGATCCTCATTACCACCGGGCAGACCAGCATGACCTGGGCGCAGGAGATTGCCCCCACCATCGGCCTGGGACCGCACACCTACAAGGTGATGTTCGCCGTCGGTCTGGTAGCGATGTACAACTTCTCAACAACCCCGGTGTCTGCCACGGCGGCCGCGACGCTCTTCATCGGCAGTGGTCTTGTCATGGCCATCGCCGGGGTGCCCTACTTCGTCGACTCTGACATTCCCGCCGCGGTGTTTCTGGGCCTGCACTTGCTGGTGACCGACCCGTCGACGTCGCCGCGCACGACGGTGGGGCGCGTCATCTTCGGCATGGGTTACGGTGTCAGCGTGTTCGCCCTCTACGCGATTCTCGGGGCGCTCGGGGCGCCCACGTTCTACGACAAGCTGCTCTGCGTGCCCATTCTGAACCTGCTCGTGCCGACCATCGATCGCCTGGTGACACGGCTGGGCGACCGGCCCCTGTTCGACAGGCTGGGGTTCAGCGGGCCGCTGGGCCGGGCCAACCTGCCGCACATGGCCGTCTGGGTGCTGTTCTTCGGCGCGATGACCATGCGCGGCGTGACGGATGGCATGCATCCTGGGGATGCCCTGCCGTTCTGGCAGCAGGCGTGCGAGGCCGGGAAGCCGAAGGCCTGCGACCGGATGCTGAACATCGAGGCCAACTACTGCCGCGATAACGCCGGGTGGGCCTGCAACGAGCTGGGCCGGCACTTTACCGAAGGTCGGCTGGTGTCGGCCGATGCCGAACGGGCTTTCGGCTATTTCTCGCGGGCGTGCGAAGCGCGCTATCAGCCCGGCTGCCTCAACATGATCAGCGAGCCGACGGATGCGGTGGTGGCGACGGCGCCGCGGCCGTTCGACCTGCGGCTGCTGCTGCGCGAAGGGGGCCCGAATCTGCTCGAGATGAACGAGCCCGACCTGTACGCCCGCGCGTGCCGTCACGGATGGACCGAGGCCTGCCCGAAAGCCGCGGCGGCACGATGAACGGGTCGCCGACCACGCCGCAACCGCCACGCGCAGGACGCAGGCGACTGCCCGCCGCAGCGCTGACGCTGGCCCTCGCGGTCATGGGGACGATGCGAGCGCCGATGGCGCAGGGGGGCTTGCCCCCGATGCCCGAGTGGATCGACGTGGCCGGGGCCACCCTCGCCATGGGCGCGGGCACTGACCCCGAGGCCTACGACAACGAACGGTGGCCCTCGGCGACCGGCACGGGCCCGGTGCCCGTCGCGGGCTTCCTGCTCGCGCGCACCGAAACGACGGTGGCGCAGTTTGGCGCGTTTGCGGTGGCCACCGGCTGGCGCAGCGAGCCTCGTGCCCTGGCCGAGGCTCCCGACTTACCGGTGACCTTTGTCTCGTGGACTGATGCGGTGGCCTACACACGCTGGCTCGAGCGCGCCCTGCGCTCGACGCCATCCGCCCCGGCGGTCGTGCGCGACCGTCTGGCGGCGGGCTGGCACGTGCGGTTGCCGACCGAGGCGCAGTGGGAACTGGCCGCGCGTGCAACCGATGGGCGCCGCTATCCCTGGGGCAACGAGGCCCGCCCCGATCGGGCGACCTACAACACCACGGGACCGACACCGGTCGGGCAGCATCCGTGCCCCGAGTGCGTCCTGCCCCTCGCCGACATGAGCGGCAATGTCTGGGAATGGACGTCGAGTCCGTATCAGCCGTATCCGTTCACGGCGGCGGACGACCGGACGGGGCTCGAAGCCGATGCCCTGTGGGTCATGCGGGGCGGGCACTTCGGCGACCCGCCGCGCCTGCTGCGGGCCACCGCCCGGGGGGCGGCCGAGCCCGGTGCGCGGCGGGCCTTCATCGGCTTCAGGGTCGCGCTGGTGCCCCCGGCTCGCTAGAGCCGGGAGCGCCCGGACATGCCACAATCGGACCGCGCGAGAAGAGGCGGCGCGCTATTGCGCCAGCTTCCTGAACGCCGCCTGCAGTCGGGCCAGCTCGGCCTGCAGATCACCGAAGCGGTCGTAGGCGTCCTTACCGACCTTCTGATCGGCCTGGCTCACCATGCGCTGCACATTGCCCAGCTGGTCAACAAGCATGCCCTGCGTGTAGATGCCGGGCGAGGTGGCCACCTGCGCCCACATCTGCTGCAGCGGGTGGTCGTACTTCGTCGTCGACGGACTCATGCCGGCCATCTGCGGCCCCACCGGCTTGACGCCGGCCTTCTGCATGGCGGCTTCGATGTCGGCCTGGAGCTTGCGTGCATCGCTGACCGCATCGCGCACGCTCAGCTGGAAGCGCACCTGTTCGCTGAGATCCGCATCGGTCACGCCATCGGCGGCAATGCGCGGGTCGCTCTTCACATCGAGCGGCCGCGTGGTGGTCTCGCCGCCGGCGGTCATCTTCACCGTATAGCGACCGGGGGGCACCATCGGGCCGCCCGCACCGCCGTTCGGGGCATTGGGTGCCCACGGGCCGGGATACCGCATGTCCCACGTGAGGCGCTGCAGGCCCGCTTCAGCCCTGAGGCCCGCCGATGACCCGCCGCCGCGTCGGAAGCCGCCACGCATCTCCTGCCCGGCGCCGGCACCACCACCCGAGAGCAGCGGGAAGCTGCGAATCACCTGACCACGCGCGTCCGTAATCTCGACCGTGGTGTCGGCCGGAGGGACCGACGCGAAGAACACATCAATCTGTGCAGCGCCCGCCGGATATTCGGGGCCATCGGGTGAGGCCGGCAGCGCCGAGTTGCGCATCCGCATGGCCTCGCGCGGCGCAAACAGATACACCGCCGGCACCGTTCCGGTGGCCTGTGACTGCGCCTCGTCAGCTGACGGGCCCGAGCCGCGGCGACCGCGGGCCGGAGCGGCATCACTCGGACGCGGTGTCCCGCTGACGAGCGAGGTCAGCTGCTGCAGCGGCGTCACGTTGTCCATGATCCACGCCGAGCGCCCCATCGTCGAAATGACGAGGTCATTGCGGTGCACGCGGATATCGGTGACGGGCGTCACGGGCAGGTTGCGCTGCAGCGACTGCCAGCGCGTGCCCGCGTCGAACGAGACGAACGCGCCGAACTCGGTGCCGGCGTAGAGCAGGCCCGACTGCTTCGGATCTTCGCGGACGACGCGCGTCGGATAGTCGACGGGAATGCCGTTCGTGCCGTCGGTCAGCAGTGTCCAGGTCGCGCCGTAGTCATCGGTGCGATAGATGTACGGCTTGAGATCGTGCTCGCGCATGAAGCGATAGGCGGCGACGTACGCGCGCCCCTTCGCATGCGGCGAGTCTTCGATGTTCTGGATGCGCGCGCCGACGAGCCCCTTCGGCGTGACGTTCTTCCAGGTCTTGCCGTTGTCGCGCGAGACATGCACCGGACCGTCGTTGGCCCCGACCCACAGCACGCCCTTTTCGTTACGGGCCTCGACCATCGCGTAGATCGTCGAGTAGACCTCTTCGCCCGTGACGTCGCGGGTGATGGGGTTACCGGAGACGATCTGATACTGGGCTTCCTTCGCCGTCAGATCGGGACTGATGGTTTCCCACAGCATGCCCTCGTCTGTCGACCGGTGCAGCACGTGCGAGGCCTGATAGATGATGCGCGAGTCGTGAGGTGAGACAAACACCACCGTCTGTCGCGGGAAGCGGTATTTGATGTCGTCGGGGTCGGTGCCGTAGCGGTTCTGCGGATAGACCCAGTAGTGCTTCTCCTGGCCGGTCGTCGTGTTGTAGCGGCCCACTTCGCCTTTGCAGGCGCCCCACACAATCTTGCCGTCGGGCTTGGGCCAGATGGCGCCGGTCTCGCAGCCCGAGGCCTGCTGCCAGGTCTGCGCGGGATGCTCGAAGCCCCACGAGATCGGCGGCGTGCTCGGAATAATGATCGTGCTGTTGTCCTGCTGCGGCATGTAGAGCCGGTAGGGATACTGCTCGTCGACCGCCACCATGTAGTACTCGGCCGTCGGCTGGTTCAGAATCGACGACCAGCTGCGGCCGCCGTTGAGGCTGACATTGGCGCCGCCGTCATTCACCTGCAGGATGATCTCCGGGTGGTCAGGGTTGAACCACATGCCGTGGTTGTCACCGTGCGGCGTGTCGACCGACGTGAAGGTCTTGCCATCATCGACACTCTTGTGGAGGCCGAGCTCGTTCACCCACACTTCGTGTTCATTCGTCGGGTTGACGGTGACGTAATGGAAGTAGAACGGCCGCGCGCGCAGGCGCTGGCTGTTGTTGACGAGCGTCCAGCTCTCGCCCGCGTCCGTCGACTTGTAGAGGCCGCCCTTCGGCCCTACCGCCTCGACCATGGCATACAGCACATTGGGATTGCTGCGCGCGATATCGATGTCGATCTTCCCGATGAGATCGTCGGGCAGCCCGCGCGTGATCTTCTTCCACGTCTCGCCGCCGTCGGCCGACTTGTAGATGCCGCCCTCCGAGGCCGGTCCGCCGCTGATGATGTCCCAGCCTTTGCGGAACCCGCGATACATCGCCGCATAGACGATGTCGGGGTTGTCGGGGTTGATTTCGATGTCGCGTCCCCCGGTCTCGTTGTTCACAAACAGCGTGCGCTTCCACGTCTTGCCGCCATCGGTGGTCTTGAAGATGCCGCGCTCATCATTGGGGCCGAACGGGGAGCCGAGCGCTGCCAGCCACACCGTATTCGTGGTGTACGGATGCACCTTGATGCCGCCGATCTGGCCCGACTCCTTGAGGCCCATGAACTGCCATGTCTTGCCGGCATCCGTCGATTTGTAGACGCCACGGCCGATGATGACATTCGAGCGGATGGCCGCGCTGCCGGTGCCGACCCATACGTGGTTCGGATTCGAGGGGGCCACATCGATCGACCCGATCGAGCCGGTGGCGATCTGGCCGTCCGAGACCGGCACCCACGTGATGCCGGCATCGTCGGTCTTCCAGACGCCGCCGCCGGTGGCGCCCATGTAGAACGTGTGCGGCTGCTGCCGCACGCCCGAGTAGGCCGTGACGCGGCCGCCGCGGGTCGCACCGACGCTGCGCCACTTGAGCGCCTGCATGGCCGAGGCCGGCACGATCTGGTTGGCGTCGCCCTGCGCGCGCACCTGCGAGTGTGGTGCGGCGAGCAGGAGGGCGCCGATGGCGCAGGCGGCCAGCAGCCCGCGCAGGAACAGGGAAGCAGAAAGCGGTCGGACGGAAGTGCGCATGCGCAGAAGTATAGCCCTGCGCCACGGCACCACCGAGCGGATCAGCGGAGGGACGCGGTCGTGTCTGCCCCGAGGGCCGTCAGGGCCGCGCAGGCGCGGATAGCCGCAGGGCCGCCCCCTCGGCACAGGGCCTCGGCCTCGGGTCTGGCTGCCGACGGATCGCGGAGGCGCGCGATGCCCACCAGCCCGTACCACGACGCCTCGGCCATCTCGGCGGGCGTGGCGGTGCCGGGAATGCCCCGCAGCAGTTCGAGGGCGTTGGGCACTTCGTCCTGATAGAGCCGGCAGATGCCAAGGTAGAGCGCAGCGGTGGCGTCATCGGGCGCGTCGAGCCTGAGGCTGTCAAAGGCCGCGGCGGCCGCGGCGTAGTCTCCGCGGCGATAGGGCACAAACGCGGCACGCAGTGCACGTGTGCGCGCGTCACTGCCCGACAGGGCCGGGGGCGGCAGTGGTGTCAGGGGAAACGCGGCCAGCCAGCGTGCGCGTTCCGCGTCAGAGACCGGCGCCAGGTCGGCGGGTGGCGCCGATGGCGACGCGCCAGTGGTGGCGCCAGGCCCCAGGGCCGCTCCGGCCGGAAGCGCAGCGGGGGTTCCTCGCGCTGACGACGACTCGGGGGGGGCGCCGCAGGCCGTCAGCAGCCCGGCGCACATCGACGCCGTCAGCCATGCGCCCACGCGCCGTCGTCGGCCGGCGACCACAGGGGAAATCACCGACGCAGTATACGCGGGGGCGTCCGGTATACTGCGCGCCCATGTGGATTCCAACTGCCGCGCGAGAAGTTGCGCTCGCCACCCTGATCGTTGCCCTGATGGTCACGGGTCGCAGCACTCTTGTGGCCCAGTCGCCGGCACCGCCGCGTACAACGGCACCGCCGGTCACCGACGTGCTGCTGGTGCCCGATGCGGTGTTCGATGGTGGCGTGCGTCACCAGGGCTGGGCCGTGCTGGTGCGGGGCGAGCGCATCGAGTGGGCCGGGCCGCTGTCGTCAGCGCCCATGTCAGCCGGCGTGCGACGTACGCCGCTGCCGGGCACCACGCTGATGCCCGGGCTCATCGAGGGACACTCGCACCTGCTGCTGCACGCCTATAACGAAACCCCCTGGAACGATCAGGTGCTGCGCGAACCGCTGGCCTATCGCGTCGCCCGTGCCGTCGTGCATGCAAGGCAGACGCTGATGGCCGGTGTCACCACCGTGCGTGATCTCGGCAGCGAAGGTGCCGGCTATGCCGACGTCGGCCTCAAGCGCGCCATCGACGAAGGCATCGTGCCCGGTCCCCGCATGCTCGTGGCCGGGCCGGCCATGGTCGCCACGGGCAGCTACGCCCCGAAAGGCTTCGCCCCCGAGTGGCATGTGCCTCAGGGCGCCGAGGAGGCCGATGGGCTCGACGGCGTGACCCGTGTGGCGCGCGACCAGATCGGGCACGGCATCGATCTGGTGAAGATTTACGCCGACTATCGCTGGGGTCCAAACGGCGAGACGCGACCGACCTTCACCCGGGACGAGATTACGCGCATCGTCGAGGTGGCGCGCAGCAGCGGACGTCCCGTGGTGGCCCACGCCTCAACGCCGGAAGGCATGCGCCGGGCCATTCTCGGTGGGGTGTCGACCATCGAGCACGGCGACGAAGGCACGCCCGAGATCTGGCAGCTCATGGTCGCGCGCGGCGTGACGTACTGTCCGACGCTCGCCGCGCCCGATGCCACCAGCCAGTACGCCGGATGGAAGAAGGGTGTCGAGCCCGAGCCAGCGCGCATTGCGAAGAAGCGTGAGACCTTTGCCGCGGCCATGGCCGCCGGGGTGCGCATCTGCTTCGGGGGCGATGTGGGTGTCTATCCGCACGGCGACAACGTGCGCGAACTCGAACTGCTGGTGCAGTGGGGCATGACGCCGCTGGCTGCCGTGACCTCGGCGACCGCGGTGAATGCCGATGCGTTTCAGATCGCCGATCGTGTCGGTCGCGTGCGCGCCGGCCTGCTGGCCGATCTCATTGCGGTGCAGGGCGACCCCACGAGCGACATCACCGCACTGCGGCGAGTGTCGTTGGTCATGAAGGGCGGCGCGGTCGTCTCGCCTGCGCGGTGATCCCGCCGGGGGAACTCATCCCGCGCACCCTCGCCATCAGACGACGTTGTGCTCGCCGGCCGTGCCGGCGCGCGTGAACCGGTCCGCGGCAAACGGCGACAGGTCAAACTGAGGGTCGTGCCCCGTCATCAGGTCGGCCAGAATGCGTCCGGCCGCCGGTGCATGCTGGAAGCCATGGCCACTGAAGCCCGCGATGATCTGGAAGCCCTCGACCTCGTGGTGCGGACCGATGATCGGGTTGTGGTCGGGCGTCATTTCATACAGCCCTGCCCACGCGTGCGAGACCGCGGCATCGGCCATCACCGGCAGACGTCGCACGGCCACTTCCGTCACCTTCGGCAGAAAGTCCCAGCGCACCGTGATGTCGAAGCCCGGACGCTCGTCCGGGTCGCCCATGCCGAACAGCACGCCGGGCCCTTCGCGGTGGAAGTAGAAGCTGGTGTCGAAGTCGATCACGAGTACCTTGCTGCGCGGCATGCGTCCCTCGAAGGCCGGCACGTCCCATGAGCCGCCCTGCTCTGGCGTCGCGATGAAGATGTGGCGGCGCTCGGGTTCCACGGGCACGTCCACACCGCAGAAGCGGCCGATGCCCTTGGCCCACGGCCCGGCCGCATTGACCACCACCGGCGTGTCGATGGCGCCGCGCGAGGTGTGCACCGACGACACACGTCCACCGGTGAGGCCGATGCCGGTCACCTCGGTGTCGCGCACGACCTCGACGCCGAGGGCCTGCGCCCCCTTGGCAAAGCCGACCGTGACCCCGTTCGGATCAGCCACCCCATCGGCCGCGCACCACGCGGCCCCGCGAATGCCCTCGGTACTGATGCCCGGCGCCAGGCGCACGGCTTCGTCGGCCCCGAGCCATTGCACATCGATGCCGTGGCGGCGCTGCAGGGCGACATTGCGTTCAAAGACCTCGACGCTCGAGGTCTTCGAGATCAGGAACAGATAGCCGTCGCGATGGAAGTCGACCGGTGTACCCACGCGCGACTCGAAGTCGGCCATCATCGCGATCGATTCCACCGAGAGCGCGATGTTCGCGGGATGCGAAAACTGGTGACGCACGCCACCGGCGTTGCGGCCGGTAGACCCGGTGGCCAGCTGGGCCTCACGTTCGACGAGCACCACGTTGGTCATGCCGCGCTGCGCCAGGTGCCACGCCACGCTGGCCCCCATGCATCCGCCACCCACAATCACTGCATCAGCCGTGCTTCGCATCTGCTGATTGTAGTGGGTGCGCCCGCCTCGGGCGAGCGCTGGCCCCCGTCAGCGCCGACTGGCAGGCGCGGCGGCTCGGAACAGCTCGTCGGCCGACTGCAGCGTGATCTGTCGCAGCCGCTCGGGATAGTCGGACGGCCGCGAGTCGAGGAATTGCCGCACCATCGACGCCACCTCGGGCGAGCGGTGTCCGCCGAGTGTGGCATCGAGCCATCGCTTCGGAAAAAAGATGTCGCCGGTCTTCTGGATGTCCCAGAGCAGTTCGAGGCCGGGCGCAATGAAGCCGGCCGACGCTCGTGCACGCAGCGGATGATGCAGATACGAAAGTCCTTCCAGCACCCACGGTTCGCGCCGGCGGTTGCCGGCATCCGCCAGCGCGCGGAACCAGCGCTCGCGGACCACCGGATCGGCCGACAGGGCCGGCATCACAAACGAAAACCGCGCCTTCCGATCGGGATTGGCGATGCGCGCCAGCTGGGTGTCGAGCACGCCCTGCCATCCGTCAACCTCGCGCACGGCCAGTTCGAGTGCCAGCGCCGTCTCGTCAGTCTCCGAGAGCGGCAGGCCGTCGATGCGCACCTGTCGTGCCCACACCTGCCGCAGCCAGTCGACGGTGGGCGCGGTCAGCGCCACGTCCCGCAGGGCGCTGAACCACGAGGCTTTCTGTCCGGCCGTCGAGGCGCGCGTCAGCCCGTCGCGCAGCAGGGCTTCGAGGGCCGGCGCCTGCGCCATCCGCGCAGCGGGATCGAGAAAACGCCACCATGCCGCCTGCGTATAGCCGAGGATGCGCGCTGTCAGCTGCTCGTCGGTCTCGCGCGGCAGCGCAGCCATGCTGACCGTGAGGAACTCGTCGGCGCTGATGGCCTGCTCGAGCAGCCCGTCCCACAGCGTGACCCACGCCGATCCACGCAGCAGCGGATCGCCAAGCGTCGGCAGGTCACGCGGCAGTGCCACGCGCGACCCGGCATCAAGGACGATGTTGGCGTAGGCCCAGCCTTCGGCCGAGGGCAGCACCCAGTGCGGTGCGGGCAGGCCGACCGCCTCGGGCACCTCAACGGCGGCACCGTCCATCATGACCGGCAGCACGCGCACGCCCTCGGGCAATCTGATCGCCACGCGCAGCTGCTGCGGCCAGGCGAGGCCGCGCTGGCGCGGGTCGCGCTGCGTGAAGCGCAGGCGTGCGATGCGCCCGTCGCGAACGTCGAGCATCGTGCTGATGGTCGGTCGTCCAGGTGCCTCGACCCACACGCGGCTCCATGCCTCCAGGTCGGCAGGCGTGCGCCGATCGAGCACGTCGATCAGGTCGCTCCAGGTGGCATTGCCGAACCGGTGTGCGGCCAGGTATTCACGTAGGCCATCGCGAAACGAGGTCTCGCCGAGCAGCGACTCGAGGTGACGCATCATCACCGGCGCCTTCTGATAGATGATCGCGCCGTAGAGGCTGCCGGCCTCCTGTAGGTTGTCGAGCGGCTGGCGGATGGCATTGGCGCCGGCCGTGCGATCGACCTCGTAGGCCGCAGGATAGTGCGCCAGCAGGAAGCGCAGCGAATGATTCACCTGCGGAAACGACGGGTTGACGATCTTCGCCGCCATGAAATTGGCGAAGACCTCCTTCATCCACACATCATTGAACCAGCGCATCGTCACCAGATCGCCGAACCACATGTGGGCCGTCTCGTGTGCGATGACCGAGGCCCGCCCGAGCTGCTGGTTCTGCGTGGCCGACTCGTCGAGCATGAGGCCCGAGGCGTTGTAGAGAATCTTGCCGGCGTGTTCCATGCCCCCGAACTGGAACGCCGGAATCAAGACGAAGTCGAACTTCCCGAACGCATAGGGCAGCGCCGTGTAGTCTTCCATGAAGGCCAGCGCGCGCGCGTGCAGGTCGAAGATGGGGTCGCGGTTGCGCGCCACCTTGGCCGCATCGGTTTCACGGTGGAACATGCGGAAGGTGCGTCCGTTCCGCTCGGCCTCTTCCATCTTGAAGTCGCCGACGACAAACGAGAACAGATACGTCGACAGCGGCGCCGTCTCGGCGAACCGGGTGGTGCGCGTGCCGGGTGTGCCGTTCGTCGACGGGGACTCGGGCAGGGCGGCACCGTTGCTGACCGCCTGCCACTCGGCGGGATAGGTCAGCGTCAGCGACCAGCGTGCCTTCAGGTCAGGCTGATCGAAGACGGGCAGGGCCTGACGTGCGCGCGCGGGCACGAAGAGCGCGTAGAGAAAGTCGGCATTGCGGTTGAGCGGCACGTCACCCGCACGGAACGAGACGGTCACGTCGTTGCGGCCGGCGCGCAGAGCGGCGGCGGGGACGATGAGATGGCCGTTGGTGACCTGCGGTGTCACGGCGGCGTCGTTCACCGTCAGGGCCTGCACGGCCTCGGGTGTGGTGTCGAAGTCGATGACCAGCGGCACGCCCGTGTGGCGCAGTGTGAAGCGGATGCGTGTCGTGCCGCGCACGGGCTCTGTGGCAGCCCTGGGCACCGTGAGCGACAGATCGTAGGCAATATCGCGCAGATGGGCGGCACGGAACTCCGCAAGCGGCAGGGGCACGCCGGCGGCCGGCCGGTCGGTCTGGCCTGCCGCGAGCAGCGGCCAGAGGAGGAATGCACACAGAAGGAGCCGCACAGCCATGACGTGAGACGTTACAGGCAGGGCCGCACCGAGAGCAAGGACGCGATGGGCGTGCGCGGGGAGCAGGTGGCCGCCCCTGCGGCGTGCCGTGTCTGGCTCAGGCTGGCGTGGCAGACGTCCCAGCGACGGGTTCCCGTCCGTGGTGCCAGTCCGGGCCGAGGTGGGCACCGTCGCAGGCAAGACAACCGGCGCCCCGTGGGGCGCAGAGGCGGTCAGGGCGCATGTTTCGACGGGCCTCCGTCGCGTCCATGCGCGCGCGCTACGGCGTGAGGGCCTCTTCGATGGCGCGGAGCAGGGCCGGGTCGTCTGGCTGCACCAGGGGGCCGAAGTACGCCAGCGGCCGACCGTGCCGGTCGACCAGATACTTCCCGAAATTCCACGGCGGCGTTTCCCCGGTCGCGCGTGCGAGGAACCGATACAGCGGATGCTGCTCGTCGCCCCTGACATGTGTGCGGGCGAACATCGGATAGGCATAGCCGCGCGCCTGGCACATCCGGGCGATGCCCGTCTCGTCGAGCACTTCCTGCAGGAAGTCGTTGCTCGGAAACGCCAGCACCGTGAAGCCCCGTGACGCGAAGCGCCGGTGCAGCGCGTCGATGTCCTGATACTGGCCCGCGAGGCCGCACTCACTGGCGACGTTGACGATGAGGCTGACCGTTCCCTGGTAGGTGGCGAGGGGCGTGGGGTTCCCGTCGAGGGCCGCTACCGAAAATTCGTAGGCCGACCCGTCGACGCCCGCCGAGTCGACCCGCGCGGTCGCCGACATCTGACGGACGGCGAGCGACGCAGCCGCCACCAGCAACCCTCCGGAGAGGGCCACGGTGAGCAGGAGGCGTTTCAGCGAGACTCGGAAAGCCATGGGTGCAGCGGTTACGACGCCGACCCACGCGAGGAGGGTTCCCCCGGTAGCCGGGGGCAGGCCGGCGCACCGACCGGCGCCCCTACATCGCCCCGGCCAGCCGGCGCAGGCCTTCCTCGATGCGCGCGGTGTCGTGCACGAGCGGACCGAACGACACGCGCACGCCGTTGGCGATCGACGGGCCGAAGCCGCGGCCCGGGACGAGCAGCACGCCGGTGGTCTTCAGCGCATGCGGCACGAAGGCATCGGCGTCACGACCGACATCCATCACCGTGTAGAGCCCGCCCCGGGGCGTCAGCCGGGGACGTCCGAGATACCGGTCGATGGCCTGCAGTGTGACCTCGGCGGCGCGGGCATACAGGTGGTTGGTCTCGTCGACGTAACGACGCAGTGCCCCCGAGGGAATCGCCCCGGCCAGGTAGCGCGCCATGGTCATCTGCTCGAGGGTGTCGGGGCACAGGATGCTGCACTGCTGCACCCGCTCCATCGCCTCGATCACCGGGGCCGAGGCTTCAATCCACCCGAGCCGGCGGCCGAGCCCGCGCGCCCACTTCGAGTTGCTGTGGATGCCAATGACGTGCGGGTGCTCGGAAGGCGACCACGCATAGTAGGCCGGCCACGGCTGGAAGTACTGGCACTTGTAGGCGTAGTCGATGGCCAGCCAGGCGCCGGTCTCGGCGGTGCGCGCGCGCATGTGCTCGGCCAGGGCCTGCGGCACAATCTGGCTCGTCGGGTTGTCGGGCGCGCCGAACAGCACCAGCCGCGGGCGGACACGATCGACCAGCGCATCGAAGGCCTTCCGCACACCCTCGGGATCGGTCTCGGGCAGGTAGGCCCATGTTTCAGGATCGATCACCCGCAGCCGCTCGATGCGTACGCCGGGCGCGGCAAACTGCAGCTGGCCCTCATAGTTCGCATAGGTGGGATCAAGCAGCAGCACCGTGTCGCCCGGATTCACCAGCGCGCGGAACAGGTCATGCGTGATCTGCGTGCTGCCCATGCCCACCGCAATATGTTCGGGGCCGAGGCCGCGCATGCCGAACAGATCCGCTTCAAACGCCGCCAGCTGCTCGCGGCACCGCCAGTCACCAAGCGTCGCGGTGTAGGCACCACTCGCATGAAACACGGTCGGGTCACTGACGATGTCGACGTAGGCCTGGCGGAATTCTTCGGGTGCCGCATGGTTGACCCAGCCCCCGCCGAACGAAATCACCTCATCGGGGTCGAGGCCCATGGCGACGATGTTCTGCCGCTCGGCCATCTTCATGATCTGGCGGATGGGAGACGGTGAGGACAGCTGGTGCTGCACCAGCGTTGAGATGGAAGGCACGGCAGCCGACGGCATGTGGCGATGATAGCAGCCGGCGGCGTACCATACGGCGATGTCTGTCACTGCGGCTGTCCGCGTGCTGCGTGCGCATGCCGTGGCCTTTACCGAGCATGCGTATCGTTACGAGGAGAAGGGCGGCACGCGCGTGTCGTCGCGCGAGCTGGGCGTCGACGAACACGAGGTCATCAAGACGCTGGTGATGCAGACGGACGACCGCGCGCCGCTCGTCGTGCTGATGCACGGCGACTGCTCGGTGTCGACCCGCGCGCTGGCCCGGCAGATCGGCGCCCGAGCGGTAACCCCGTGCGATCCGGCCGTCGCCGAGCGCCACAGCGGCTATCAGGTCGGGGGCACCTCGCCCTTCGGACTGCGCACACCGATGCCCATCTACATCGAGCGCAGCATTCTCGCGGTACCGCGCCTCTTCATCAACGGCGGTCGGCGCGGCTTCCTCGTCTCGCTCAGCCCAGACGACCTCGTGCGTGTGCTCTCACCCGTGCCCGTGGACGTCGCCCAGCCGACGCGTCCGTCGCCCGAGGGCCACTAGCAGCCCGATTCCGCCCCATACCAGTCCCAGCGCCTGGGCGAACGGACTCGCCTCGACCAGCACCCACCCGGTCACCGCCAGGCCCAGCAGGGGAATGACGACGTGCGGTGGCCCCCACGGAGCCAGACGGCGATGCACGAAATAGCCGATGACCGAGGCATGCAGCAGCGCGAAAGCGGCCAGCGCCCCCACATCGACCAGCGAGACCAGTTGCGCCAGCCCGTCATCACGGCGGGCCGCGACCACTGACACCAGCAGGGTGAGCCCGGCCGTGGCCACCAGGGCGCGCTGCGGCGTACCCGTCTCGGACGACACGGAGGCGAGTGCCGCTGGCAGGCGTCCATCACGTGCCATGCCGAACAGGAGACGCGCCGCCGCGGCTTGACCGGCCATGGCGGCAAAGGCCGGGCCGATGGCCTTGGTCAGGGCAATGGCCGTGGCCAGCCCGGGCAGCGGAAGCGACCGCACCATGTCGTAAAACGCTGTCCCCTGCCGAGCGGGTGCCGCCGCGAGGGTGGACGGCGTCCACGGACTCAGCCACGCCCCCAGCAGCGTCTGGAGCACGAAGAGCACCCCCGACAGTACGAGACACACCGTGATGGCCCGGCCGACCGTGCCGGATGCGCCCGTGGTTTCCTCGGCGAAGCCCGCGATGGCATCGAAGCCCAGATACGACAGCACTGCTATCGACACGGCCCCCATGACCTGCGGAGCCGACAGCACACCGAACGAGGCGAACGGCGAACTCCACGGGCGCGACGGCCCGGTGGTCATGACCACGGCGAGGGCACCGACGAGAAACAGCCCCAGCACCAGCACCTCGAGCACCAGCACGACCCAGCCCACCCGCGCGGCCACCCGGACACCGGCAAAGTTGAGGGTGGTGGTGACGACAAACGCCACGGTTGCGAACACCCAGGCCGGCACCGCGGGCACCAGGGCATGCAGGGCGATTCCCGAGAACAGATAGGCCACCGACGGAATCAGCAGATAGTCGAGCAGGGCCAGCCAGCCGGCCAGAAAGCCGACGGTGGTGCCGAGTCCGTGCGTGGCATAGGCGAACACCGACCCGGCGTGCGGGACGACGGCCGCCATGGTGGCGTAGGACCACGCCGTCAGGCCCATCGCGGCGGTGGCCGCCAGATAGACCGTGGCGACGGCTCCGTCGGTGCGGGCATCAAGGACGCCGAAGACCCCGACGGGAGCCAGCGGGCCGATGAACAGCAGCCCGTAGACGAGCAGATCGCGGAACGAGAGAGACCGGCGCAGGCCGGCCGGGGCGTCAGGAGCGAAGGCCATCGGCCGCCGCATCATCTCACGGACGCGCGGGGGTCTCGGCGTTCGCGCTGGTCATCGGCACCCGATAGAGCACCTGGCCGGGCCAGCGGAAGACGCCGAGGTCGTACTGGTCGTTATTGACCTGGTCGCGCTCTTCGTACGAGAGCCGGCGCTGGTTCATGAAGTAGTTGATGAAGTGCGGGGGCGTTTCGCCGCTGAGCCAGACGTTGAAGCACCGCGACGCCGCCTCGTTTTCTTCCCAGGTGTGGCGTGCGAGGCCGACCCGGTCGCCAAACTGCTCGCCCCGGGCCTCGCTCCCGTTGAGCAGGGCCTTCAGCATGGTCCACGTGACCGGAGAGGCCAACGGCGTCTCGTCGCCCCTGACGGCCCGCAGGAAGCTCGTGTCGTAGTCGTAGACCCGACGGCTGAGCAGGTAGCGCCAGCCCTCGACCTCGAACCCCGGTCCTGGCGGCAGGGTGCAGCCGGCCGGACCGGGGGCCTGCGTGAGGCGCACCTCTCGGCTGCCGAAGCGGAGAACGGCGACCCGCGGTTCCGCGGTGTGATTCGCCGTGAACTCGATGGCCAGCCGGTCGGCATTCGGATCGTAGGGTGGCATGGCGAGCGGATGGTTTGGCGACAGCAGCAGTCGCGCCGGCACCGACAGCTCCGACGGCGGCACCACAAGCAGCCACCGCGCCTCGGTGCGCGGCACCATCCAGTCGCAGGGTGTCGTGGTGTGACGCACTGCTACACGCACGCGACCGCCGCGCGAGGGCAGCGGTTCGGTGGGCCAGGCGCTCGCGTGGCAGGGGTCCACGGTGACAGACGGCGATCCGGAAGGGATGACAGAACCGATCATGCCCGCCAGCCGCAGCATGCCCAGGGTCATGCCGCTTCCGAGCACCGCGGCCCCCACCATCACCAGCAGCGTCTGGGGCCACGGCATGCGGGCAATCACGACGGGAGCCGGCGCGGAAGGGTCCGTCCGGTGACCTGGGGAGGGCTCCGGCCGCACGGGCTGCGACGCAGGCGCCACGGGGGCGACGCTGGGGGGCGACGCAGCGGCCGTGACCCGAGGCGATGCGCCTGAAGCGTCCACAGCATCGGAACCGTCATCGAGGGTAGCGCGCTCAGCACCCTGGCGACTAAACCAGGCATCAATTTCCCCGGTAAAGGCGAAGACACTGCCCGTGCCCCCGATGCGGTGCACAGGAAATCCCCGCTGAGTCGACCAGCGCTGAACGGCACGTTCAGAACGGTCGGCATAATCAGCGATGGCTTTCCAGCCATCAAGACGCTCGCCCCGACTGCGAATCTCGCCCGATTCTGCAGTCATGTCGGAATTAGTCGTGTTTTGACGGTTCACGGCCGAAGAGGTCGCTATGGCCCTTCACACCATTTCTATACCGTTTCTTCGTGCCCAAACAGCATCGCAGCGCCGAACCAAAAACGCTAGAGTCGAAATACTCATCTGACGGTGGAAACACCGGTCATCGGGGCCACGGCCAGACGGTGACCGTGGTGACCCATCGGCAGATGGAAATCGTTCAGTTCCTTGCCGACGGGGCGACCGATCGCGAAATCGCCGACACCCTCTCCCTCAGCATCCGCACCGTCAGCAACACGCTGCACCGGCTCTACGACCGTATTGGAGTGTCGAGCCGCGTTCGCCTGGCCGTTATGTGCAGAGACGGGCAGATCGAAGAACGTCCCAACGGCCACGCCCGTCGTCAGCCGGCTACGCGTCGTCGCGCGCGGTAAGCCGCGCCCAGCTGTCTTTCAGTGACACGGTCCGGTTGAACACCGGTGCCGTGGGCGTGGACGACGGGTCGGCGCAGAAGTAGCCCTGCCGCTCGAACTGGAACCGCGTGCCGCCAGGTGCCGCCGCGACCGACGCCTCCACCCGGCAGCCCTCAAGCACCGCCAGCGACTGCGGATTGAGCAGCGCCGTGACATCGACCTGGGCCTGCTCGGCAGCCCCGTCCGGATCGGGATCACTGAACAGCCGGTCATACAGGCGCACCGTGGCTGGCACGGCATGCCGGGCCGATACCCAGTGGAGCGTCGCCTTCACCTTGCGGCCATCCGGCGCATCGCCACCGCGTGTGGCCGGGTCGTACACGCCCCGTAACTCCACCACCTCACCGGCGGCATCCTTGATCACCTCGGTGCAGGTGACCAGATAGCCGCTCCGCAGCCGCACCTCGCGCCCCGGTGCCAGCCGGAAAAATTTCTTCGGGGGATCTTCCAGAAAATCATCGCGTTCGATGAACACCTCGCGCGAGAACGGCACCTGCCGTGTGCCCACCTCCGGCTGCTGCGGATGGTTTGGCACGGTCATCAGCTCGACCTGGTCATCGGGATAGTTGGTGAGCACCAGCTTGAGCGGCCGCAGCACCGCCATCGTCCGCGGCGCCCGCACGTTGAGGTCCTCGCGCACGCAGTGCTCGAGCAGCCCGATGTCGATGATGTTTTCCTTCTTGGCGACACCGACGCGCGCGCAGAAGCCGCGGATGGCCTCGGGCGTGTATCCCCGACGGCGCAGCCCGGCCAGTGTCGGCATGCGCGGATCGTCCCACCCGTCGACGTGCCCCTGTGCCACCAGCTGCAGCAGCTTGCGCTTGCTCATCACGGTGTAGTTCAGATTGAGGCGCGCGAACTCATACTGCCGGGGACGCCACGGCGTGCCGACCTCGTCGATGCACCAGTCATACAGCGGTCGATGGTCGACATACTCGAGGCTGCAGAGCGAGTGTGTCACGCCTTCGATCGCATCGGAGAGCGGATGGGCGTAGTCGTACATCGGGTAGATGCACCAGGTGGTGCCCGTCCGATGATGCGCGGCATGCCTGATCCGGTAGAGCACCGGGTCGCGCATGTTCATGTTCGGCGAGGCCATGTCGATCTTCGCCCGCAGCACGTGCGCGCCGTCTGGAAACTCACCGGCCCGCATGCGGCGGAAGAGGTCGAGGTTCTCGTCGATGCTGCGGTCACGCGACGGCGAGTTGCGCCCCGGCTCGGTCAGCGTGCCGCGATAGGCCCGCATCTCGTCGGCCGACAGCGAGTCGACATACGCCAGACCCTTCCGCACGAGCTGCTCGGCGTAGTCGTAGAGCTGCGCGTAGTAGTCAGAGGCGTAGTACTCGCGGTCGTCCCAGTCAAACCCCAGCCACCGCACATCGTCGCGAATCGCGTCGACGTATTCCACGTCTTCCTTCACCGGATTGGTGTCGTCGAAGCGCAGATTGCAGTGCCCGCCGAATTCATTCGCCACGCCGAAATCGACGCACAGGGCCTTGGCATGGCCGATGTGCAGGTAGCCGTTCGGTTCCGGGGGAAACCGCGTGACGACGCGACCGCCGTTGAGGCCGGCGGCGACATCGGCGGCCACAATTTCCCGGATGAAGTCCTGCGCCGCGGATGCCGACGGCGACGCGTCTGCGGTGGGTGAGGAAGGCGTGTCGTGGGAATGCGGCGTGTCGGACATCAGCGCTCACGGAGCCGGGCAGGCAGTGCCGGCGAAGAAGGCCAGGACGATTAGCGGATTGCGTCCGCGGCGGGTGAAGGCATACGACGTGCCTCGGGGCACGACCGCAAAGCTGCCGGCCGCCAGCGTGACATCGCGGGCGTCGAGGCGGACGCTGCCCTCACCGCCCATGACGTAGAGCATCACATCGGCGTCATCATGCGATCGTGCAGGCCACGGGTCGCGCACCTGCCACAGCACACCGCGACCGAGGCCCGAGCAGCCCACCTGGTCCTCGCGCTGGGCGTCGCGACCGCCGATGAAGTTCTTTTCGATGAAATCCGGCAAGGCCATCGACGTGGCCCGATCCGGCGGTGGCAGCACAGGAGCGACGGGGGCCGGTGGTGGCGGCGGCGGGGGAGGGGCCGGAGGCGGTGGCGCCGGCGAGAGGGTCACCAGCAGCGACGGGGCGGGTTGGCCTGCGCGCCACACGAGTTCCTTTTCGAAGGTATGGAAGCCCTCGCGCGAGAATCGCACGCGCCAGGTGCCCGCCGGCAGGGTCTGCAGCCGGGCGAATCCCGTGTCCGAGGTGCGGGCTTCACGGTCGGTGGTGCCGATGAGCGAGACCATGACATCGCCGAGCACGGCGCCCTCGAGGTCGGTGACCGTCACGGCCAGCGAGGTCGTGGGCGTCGGGGCAGGTGCTGCCGATGCGGCTCGGGGACGCGCAGGCGCTGAGCCCTGCGGCACGGGCGCCGGCGGCTTCTGGGCTGGTGCCGTCTGAGTTGCCGTGGCTGCCTGCAGGGGGGCCGCAGCCTCGGGCCCGGCCAGCACGGCCACCGCCAGAACACAGGCAATCATCCTGTGATGGTACTACCGTCGCGCCTGCGCGTCAGCCGACCATCCACAGCCAGCCGCCAGACAGCACGAGCGTCGCCAGCGTCACCGGTGCCCCGATGCGCAGGTGCATCCGCCAGTCGTTCCGCACGTCTGCCCGTCGGGCCTCTTCAACCACGATGAGGTTGGCGATGCTGCCGACCAGCAGCAGATTGCCCGCCAGCGTCGAGGCCAGGGCGAGGATGGGGCCTGCCGGCACATGCGTGGCTGCCGGCAGCAGCAGCATCACGGCGGGCACATTCGACACCAGATTCGACAGCAGGACGGTCGTGGCAAACAGGGGCACAGGCTGCGCCAGATCGAGGCCGAGCTGCCGGGCCGAGGCCAGTAGGGCCGCCGGGGCACCGGTCTGCTGCATCGCGTGGTTCACGATGAACAGTCCGCTGAACAGCACCAGCAGATGCCAGTCGACCAGCGCCACCATCTCGCGCGACGCCAGGTCACGCGACACGAGCAGCACGCCCGCCGCGGCGAGCGCCACCAGCGCGCGCGGCCAGTCGGTCAGCAGGAAGGCGGCCATCACCAGGGCCACCACCACGAGTCCCTTGATGGTGGGCCCTCTGCGACAGACGGGGACCTCCGGATCATCACCTGCGGTGATGCACGGGTAGCGCGTGCGCCAGTGCTGGTGCACGATGGCCCAGACCGCCCCGAGTCCTGCCAGGGCCGGCACCCCGGTGGTCCACAGATATCCGGTGAACGGCAGGCCCAGCACTTCGCCGACCAGCATGTTCTGCGGATTCCCGATGAGCGTGGCTGCCGACCCGGCGTTCGACGCGCAGGCGAGGGCCAGGAGGAACGGACGAGCATCAAGCTGCTGTTGACGGCACAGCGTGATCACCGCCGGGGTCATCGCCAGGCACACGATGTCGTTGACGAGGATGGCCGACAGCAGGCCCGCCGCTCCGATGACCAGGGCCAGCAGGTACGCAGGGGAGGGGCGACGGCGGGCCAGCCGATCGACGATCGCGCCGTAGAACCCGCTGAGGCGGAACTGCGCCGACACCACCATGAGCCCGAAGAGCAGCGCCAGCGTGGGCGCATCGATGGCCTCCACGGCCCCGTCCATCGTGATGCGCCCGGTGGCCAGCAGCACAATCGCCCCGAGCAGCGCGATGCCCGAGCGGTCGAGTGCGAGACCGGGCCACCCGCCGAGCATCATGCCCGCATAGGTCAGTGCAAAGACCGCCGTGACAAGCGGGTCCATCCGATCAGGCCCCTCAGGCGAGGGCCCAGCGTTCCGACGCGAGCATCACGACGGCCACGAGCCGCACGAGGTCATCGATGTCCACCCACTCGTCGGGACCATAGAAGCCGCCGGCCAGCGAGCCGATCCCGAAGGCCGGCACGCCTGACAGGCGAATCGGATAGCGGATATCGCCGGCGTAGTGCGTCGGATACGACGCGGGCTCGCGCCCGGTCACCTCGGCAATGGCCGTGCGCAGCGTGCGGCAGGCCGGGTCGTTCCAGTCGACCGCACCGTAGTTGGCCCCGAGACCTTCGCGAGCGACGATGACGGTGAAGGCCTGTGGGCCGCGCCGGCGCTCCTCGGCCAGTCGAGAGGCCTCCTGCTGCGCGGCGCTGACCAGATCGCCGAAGGCCCGCTGCCGGTCGTCAAAGAGAACGCGGATGCGCACGCGCGCCTTGTCAGGCACCGAGCCGACGCGATCGCCGGCGACCAGCTCGCCCACATTCGTCTCGCACCCGCGCAGCGCGGTCTGCTGCAGTCGCGGCACGAGTGCCATGGCGAGCGCGAGGGCATCGCCACCCTCGGCGTAGGGGGCGCTGTCGGGGCTGCCGATTTCGCGCGGGGCGGCGCGCCAGCCGGTGATGTCGATGCGGAGGTCGACGACCCCGCGAACAATGTGCTTGATGTCGACAAGGCCGCGGCCCGTCTCGGCCGGATGCACGTAGAGCACCTGCGACAGATCGCGCAGGCGCTCGAAGGTCGGCAGGCTGCCGCGGCTGCCGCCGCCCTTGCCGTGCAGACTCAGCACCAGCGGACTCGGGCGGCCCTCGGCCTGCAGTACGGCGGCGGCCACGGCCATGGCCGCAACCCCACCTTTGTCATCGGCGGCGCCCAGCCCATAGAGGCGCCCGTTGCTGATGCGCGGCTGCAGCGGCGCCGAGGTCCAGCCGGCACCGGCTTTCTCGGTGTCGATGTGCGCAAACAGCGCCACCCGTGAACTGCGCTGCGCGGCTCGCGCCATGAGGTTCGTCGCCGGGGCCGGATACGGGACGGCCGGGGCCATGTAGTCGGGATGCGACACATACCGCGTCGGGTCATCAACCACGAGATCGGGCGTGTAGCCGCGTGTGCGCAGATAGTCCGCCATCATGCGCTGACCCTCGGCTGCCGATTCCCCGAGCGGACTGCTGACGGTCACCAGCCGCGACAGCAACTGCACGAGCTCGTCGCGTCGGGCCCCGGCGAGGCGCAGCGCCTCCTGGGACGACAGCGGTGCCTGCGCGGCGCGTATGCCGTCGGTGTCGAAGGCGGCGCCGGCGACGAGGCCGGCCGCCCCGGCGGCCGACTGCGACAGAAAATGCCGGCGTGTCGGCGGCGGCGTCGGGCGTGTCGACATGCGAACCTCGTGCTACTTCGACAGCAGCGCCATCAGCGCCCAGCTCGTCGTCGAAATTTTTTGTGCGTAACTTTTCTTGCCGGCCTCGCGCATGGTTTCGGTCCAGCTGCCGTCGGGCAGCTGCTGCGCCGCCAGCCAGCGGCGTCCGCGATCGAGCGCATCGCGCAGCTCTTCGGGCCGATAGGTCGAGCGCGCCAGGCGCGGGTCTGACACGTACTGCTGCAGGGCCAGCACGGCAATCGCCGAGTGGAAGACGGTGGCCGGCGCATCGGCGCTCGGGCCCCAGCCCCCATCTGCCCCCTGCGCACGGCGCAGGATGCTCAGCGAAACGGCGCGCTGCCGGTCGGCCATCACATCCGAGGTGACATTCATCGCCAGCAGCACACCCGCCGCGTCGGCGGTGTGCACCACTTCGTAGGTGCGCAGCCACCGATCCGTCTGCGCCACCGCAAAGTCGTCTGGCTCACGGCCGGCGGCAATCAGCGTCGATCGCGCCAGCCACGTCGCCAGCGCTGGACCGTAGGTGACGGGTGTGGCGTCGGTGTGGGCCGGGTAGGGCGACCACGATCCGTCTGCCTGCTGGTCGCCGATGATGAGTGTGGCCGCCTGCACCAGCGCACGCGCGGGCGCGGCGTCGCGTTCGCCCGCCATCGCGAGGGCTGCCGTATACGACACCCGGCCCAGCGGACGGTTGGCTTCGATCTGCACCTTGGTCGTGGCCCAGGTGTCAGGGGCCCGCAGGAAGGCGAGGCTTGTCTCGAGGGACGGGCCCACGTCATATCCGCGATGGGAGGCCATCAGCAGCGCGCGCGCCCCGTCCCCGTTGTTGTGGCACGAGTAGCAGCTGTTGGTCGTGTGCCACTTGGGCACTTCCTTCGACAGATAGGTGACCGCCCGGGCCTCGGGCGAATCGGCCGGGGCCGGCTGCGCGGCACCGGGCAACGGCGACAGCACGACAAGGGCCAGCAGGAAGGTGAGGAACCGCATACGGCTCATGCTACCGCACCCTCCAGCCCTCGGGCAGTGCCTGAGGGGGTCGGGTCACGACACCGTGCGCGCCCAGCCGATCGCGCAGTGCTGCGGCGATCGTGTCAGCATCGGCCCGCGGAGCCACAATGCACCAGTAGCGCGGCCCCTCGTGCAGCGGAAAGGCACGCGCAAAGATGGTCTCGGTGACGAGCAGACCCGGCGGCAGCACGGCTGCCGCTGCAGGCACACTGCCCGCAGTGGCCACGAGGGCCTCGGCATCGCGCGGGTCGAGTGACCGGGGCTGCGCTGGCGCAGGCACACCCAGCAGACGTCGCCACCGCGTCGGCCATGCCCGCACCGCCTCGGCCGGCAGCTCGTTGAGATCGAGGGCCGTGGCCAGCGACGCCGGCACACTGAACACCGGCACGCTGGCCTCGCGGATGCGAACGGAGGCGACCATCGCACGCTCCCAGGGGGGATGCTCGTCGAGCCCGAGCGCGGCGCGCGCATCACGGCTCGACGGGGTCAGCACCACGGCACGCGGCACGTCGACGCGCAGCAGCACCGGCCGGTCAGCCGCGATCGACTCGGATAGAACTCCGCGAGTCAGCGGCCACACGGCCCACGCGCACGTGACCACCAGCGCGCCCACGACGCCCGCCCGCAGCCCCCGCGTGGTGCGTGTGTGTCGGTCTCGACGGTTGTCGCGTGCGTGCGCGACGCCGAAGGCGAGCGGCGGCTCGCCCGATGTGGCCGCCAGTCGCGCCTCGGCACGCACGACCAGCCACAGCACGCTGCCCGACAGCACGGCGGCCGCTGCGAGGACGAGCGCATCGAGGCCGTCGAGTGTCCGGGCCGCCCACAGCCGCGCGGCGGCTCCGATCGCCGTGGCTGCGACACTCGCCAGCGCCACAGGTATACGCGCTCGCCGCAGACGATCGTCGGCAATCTCGCGGCGTGTGAGTCCGTTCATCGAGAAGATCGCTGCGCGCCTCGCCTGCGTTGCACCGGGGCGCCGCAGGGCCAGCCCGAGCCAGGCCACGAGCAGGAGGGCCAGCATCCACACCGGCGCGCTCGTGCGCAGCAGACCGATCAGGTCGGCCCGCAACCGTGCGGAGGCGTCGAGGGCCGGGTGGCGGAGGCGCACGCGCGCGGTGACAGCGTCACGCACGGCCGCGGCCACCAGGTCGGCGTCACCGAGGGCGAAGCGGATGGACGAGAGCGCGCCTGGCGAGGCCGACAGCAGCTGCTGGCCTCGCTCGAGGGGCAGCAGCACCCTCGGTGCCGTATTCCACTGACGCCAGTAGGCCTCGTCGTCAGGGCGGATCGGCGCGTCAGGATCGCGCCAGGCGGCAGGCCAGGCGCGAGGCGAGTCGACGGCCGAGAGCACGGGCAGGTCGGGCAACAGCGAGCGGTCGCCGCCGATGCGCATCATCGGGACGGTGCCCGCGACGTCAAAGGTGCCGTGTCGTCGCGTCAGGCCGCCTTCGTCCTGCCAGACGGGCCAGGACATCTGCACCTGGTCACCGGTGGAGACCTGCAGGTCGGCGGCGGCCCACTCGTTGAGCCACACGGCACCGTCGGGGGCGGGCGTCGCCGGCACGCGGGCACCGGACGTGCGGGGCCGGGGGGCGCGCTGGGACGGACGGGCGGGCGTCAGGTCGGTGACCTGGACGCGACCGACGCGAACGCCGCGGCGCCCGACATTGACCTGCAGCGCGCTGCGGAGCAGGGCATCGTCGGTGCCCGCCGACCCGTCGCCCGGCCGCGCCGGTCCCGAGGGTAGCGACAGCGCGAGATACGCATCAGGGTCGATGGCCGTGATCGTCGAGGCGGCGACGACACGATCACCGGCACGCAGCGTCACGCCCACGCTGCTCAGTGCGGGCACCGCCGGACGCCCGGCACGAGACAGCGCCGTCATCACGCGCGTGGCCAGCGCGGGATCGAAGACGCCGCCGAGGGCATCGAGCGCCATCACGTTGTCGCCCGGCACCCGCCGGATGCGCACCCCGTGATCCGGCAGTGCCGCAGCCGCCAGCCAGGCCCGCAGGATCACCTCATCCGCCGGAGGCCCGCCATCGTCATGTCGGGCATCGGCCGAGAAGCGCAGCAGCACCGTATTGATGCGGCCGGCGAGCTCGAGCTGCCGCTGCATCCACGCGAGCGACACATACACGATGCGGGGCTCGTCGGGTTCCACCTCCACGGTGACGCTGTCGCCGGGGCCCGGGGCACGCACGGCGGCGATGCGGACGTCGATGGGCTGCGCGCGCAGCCCGGCGGCCAGGGCGCTCTGCTGGGGCACGTCCGACGGCACCGAAAGGCTGAGCCGCAATCGTTCTCCCGCCTGGGCACCGAGGGCGCGGGCTGCGGCCTCGGTGATCACGGCCGTGCCTGCACCGGGTGCTTCCCTGTCCCGTGCATGGAAGGTCCAGAACAGGTCGTCGACCGCATGCACACGCACGGGCGTGTGCGTCGACGTGCCGTCGCGTGTGGCGACGCCCTCAACCACGAGCAGGCCGACCGCCTCGGTGACCGTACCGCCCGCGGCCACCTTGAGTCCCGCAGGCAGGCGTGCGCTGAACGTGCCCTGAGTCGTGATGACCGATTCGGTACGACCGACGGGCATGCGCACACGCTGCACCCGTGCCTGCCACGCGTGCCACGGCCACACCACAGCGGCCACCAGCAGCAGCGCCGACAGCAGCAGCGACGGGGGCACCGACGCGCAGCGATCACGCAGCGCCGCAACGACGGGTACCGTCATCGCACCCACTCCGTCAGTTCGCCGTCGCGCAGGGCCAGCACCGCGTCGCAGGCGGCCCCCTCGGCCGGGGTGTCGCAGAGCATCAGCAGCGCCGCGCCCGAGCGGTGCTGCAGCCGCAGCAGCACGTCGGTCCACGACCGCTGTTCATCGGGGGCGAGGCCGCGGAGGGCGGTATCGGCCACGATCAGTCGAGGCAGGCGCACCGCGGCACGCGCCAGAGCCACGAGGCGCTGATCGAGCAGAGCCAACTGCGAAGGGCGCGCATCCTGCACGTGGTCGAGCGACAGTGCCGCCAGCAGCGCACGGCCCTGGTCACGCGCTTCGAGGTCGGGGACGGGACCCGACAGGGGAAGGCAGACGTTGTCGAGCACGGTCAGCGTGGGACACAGCAGGGGAGCATCGGTGACGACGCCAATGTTGCGCCTGCGCACGCGCGCCCGCTCATCGGTGTCGAGCGCCGACAGGTCGCAGCCGTCGACCAGCACCGGGCCTGCATCGGGCACCAGCAGGCCGGCAGCGAGCAGGCCGAGTGTGGTCTTGCCCGACGCCGGGGCCCCGACCACGGCGAGGCGGGCCCCCGCGGCAATTTCGAGAGAAATCGACCGGAGCGGTGCGACATCGCCTGTCGGCGTCGCGAATGTTTTCGACACCGCCCGCAGCGTCAGCACAGCAGACTCCCTTGCGATTCTAGTGGATCTGTCCGAGGGCCATGTCTCTCGCCATTCCCGTTCCCCGGCATCTTCCCGGTGCGCACCGGCGTCTCACTGGGGGTGCCATCCGCGTTCCGCACACGACTTCGCCAGCACGCCGTTCCTGTCGAGGGACGGACATGGACCTACGTGCCGTACGACCAACTCTCGGCACACACCGGTGCATGGACCCGACGGCCCACCCGCGAGGTGGGGCTCGTGTTTGTGGAAACCACCGCCAAGGGCCGACGTCGTCCGTATCACAAGCAGAAGCTCGCCCTGATTCTCGCCAACCAGCGGCAGTTCGCGCTCGAGCAGGCAGCGCGCGGCGTGGCCATCGACTACGTGATGGCCGACACCGATTACGACGTGGCCCTCGCCGGTCCGCTGGCGAGGCACGGCACCCTCGAGTGCCAGCGCCCTGCGGAGCGTGAGCTGCGTCAGACGCTCGCCCCCCTCGTCGCCGCTGGCCGCATCGACGAACACCCGCACGAAGGCTGGCTCACCACGCGCGCGCACTTCGAGGCCAGCCACAATGGGCCGCCCTATCGGATGGATGCGTTCTATCGCCACGTGCGCCGGGCGACCGGCATCCTCATGGACGGGGCGAAGCCTGCAGGTGGCAAGTGGTCGTTCGACGCCGAGAACCGCAAGGCATGGAAGGGCACACCGCCGGCGCCCGAGCCTCCGACGTTTGTCGCTGATGACGTCACGGAAGAAGTGGGGCAACTGGTGCGCGATCGGTTTGCCGATCATCCCGGCCGGCTCGACCTCGCACACCTGCCGGCGACGGATGCCGATGCGGCGCAGCTCTGGCAGTGGGCGAGACAGTCGTGCCTGCCGCAGTTCGGTCCGTATGAAGACGCGATGTCGGTGCGCTCACGCGGTCTGTTTCACACGCGCATTGCGCCGCTGCTCAACCTGCAGCGTGTGCTGCCGCTCGCCGTGGTGCGCGACGTCGAGGCCCTGCCGATTCCCCTCCAGAGCCGGGAAGGGTTCATCAGGCAGATTCTCGGGTGGCGCGAATTCGTCAGGCACGTGCACGAGGCGACCGACGGCTGCCGCACCGGCATCGGGTCCGAGGCCATCGCGGGCACCACACCACTGCCCGCCGCCTACTGGGGCACCGTGTCGGGCCTGACGTGCCTCGACCGTGTCGTCGCTGATGTCTGGGAGGAAGGCTGGAGTCATCACATCACGCGGCTGATGGTGCTGGCCAACCTGGCCTCGCTGCTCGAAATTTCGCCGCGCGAACTGACCGACTGGTTCTGGGTCGCGTTCATCGACGCCTTCGACTGGGTGGTCGAGCCGAATGTGCTCGGCATGGGCACCTATGCACTGGGGCAGATGATGACCACCAAGCCCTACATCTCAGGGGCCGCCTACATCGATCGCATGAGCGACTACTGCGGGCACTGCGCATTCGACCCGAAGACCACGTGCCCGGTGACGCCGCTCTACTGGGCCTATCTCGCCCGTCACCGCGAGGCCCTGCGCGACAACATCCGCGTCGCCATGCCCCTGCGCTCCCTCGACAAGCGCGCCGACGCCCGGCGTCAGGCCGATGCGCGGGTGTTTGCGGTGGTGTCGGAGGCCCTGGCCGAGGGACGGCCGGTGCAGCCTGCCGATGTCGTCCGGGCACTCGCCGACTAGCGACGAGGCGGCCACGGCGCAAACGCCGATGTCGTGGCGATATAGCGGGCGTAGTCAGGGCGCCGGTCGGTGATGTCGCGTTCCAGCAGCGTGACGCCCGAGACGCGCATCAGCAGGAAGGTCATCGCGGCCGGCCCCACCAGCGTCATCCACCCGCCGGGGGCGGCGAGCGCCAGCGCCCCGAATCCCCACCAGACCACGGCATCGCCGAAGTAATTCGGATGGCGCGAGTACCGCCACAGGCCGGTGTCGAGCACGCGTCCCCGGTTGGCGGGGTTGGCGCGGAAGCTGGTGAGCTGCCGATCGGCGACCGTCTCGCAGGCGAGGCCTCCGAGGACCAGCGCGAGGCCCAGCAGATCGGTCAGTACCGGAAAGGCGGCGCCGCTGGTCAGGGCCGCATGCACGGGCCAGCCCACGCCCCACGCAATCACGGCCTGCAGCACGAACACCTGCAGATAGCTGCGCCACCACCAGCGACGGCCGTGCTGCGCGCGCCAGGCGGCATAGCGAGGGTCTTCACCGTGTCCGATGTTGCGGCGGCCCAGATGCAGCGCCAGGCGTGCGGCCCACAACGCCACCAGCCCCGTGACCGTCAGCGCGCGAGGCGAGACCGTCTCGAGCGACTGCAGCGTCACGAGGGCGGCCAGCAGGAAGGCCGGCCCCCAGCAGATATCCACAATCGACGCGTCGCGCAGCGCAAGCGACAGCAGCCACAGCACCGTGAAGGCCGCCAGCAGCGCGAGCAGCGGTGCGGTCATCTGGCGCTACCTGACGGGATAGGTCGCTGCCAGCCACGCCACAAGCGCGGCCTTGTCGGCCTCGTCCACCTTCGCGCCCCAGCGCATCATCTTCTCGACCTCGCGGGTCCACCCTGTCGTGGTCAGGCGCTGGCCCTCGGTGAGATCGCGCCCGTGGCAGCTGAGGCAGCTGCGCGTGAAGACCGCCTCGCCTGCCGCGGCCGTCGCCGATGACGCCGACGCGACAGTCGCCCCGGAGGCGGTCACTGGTGCCGCGGAGGGCCGCACGCCGAAGTGCGCGGCGAGATAGGCCACGAGCGGCGCCTTCTCGGCGTCGGTGACCCGCGCACCCCATCGCACCATCTTCTCGACCTCGCGTGTCCAGCCGGTCGTCGTGAGACGCTGCCCCTGAATCAGGTCGTCGCCGTGGCACGACAGGCACCGCGACTGCACGACCTCGAGCCCGGCACCCTGCGGCAGCGCGGGCAGCCCCTGCGCCCCGGTGCGCCCGGCGAGCAGTGCGAGGGACGCGGTGAGCAGCAGCGTGCTCGTCAGCGCGCGTGTGGAGGCCTTCATCGCGACGCACCCACCTGCACGCGCACGCTGTCGTACTGATTCCACAGATAGCCCGACGGATTCCAGTGCGAGACCGCCGGCTGTGTCACGCCGCGGCTGTCGGTGGCGCGCGACAGGATGAGGTGCGAGCCGACCGGCAGCGCCGGCGCGGCGTACTCGAACCGTCGCCACGTGTAGCGGGCCTGCTCGCCGGTGAGCGTCGCCCGGATCCATGTGGCGCCGCTGTCAAGCGAGACATCGACATGGGCGATGTCGTCCTCGCCCGCCCAGGCGAATCCGGTCACGGTGAAGGGCGACGCAGGCAGGGCCGCCCCTTCGAGCGGGGCTGTGATGAGCGACTTGACGACCAGACCGGTCAGCGGGGCCATGTCGCGGGCATCGACGGCGTCCCCCGGCGAGACGCGGCGGGTCGGATATCTGTAACCGGTCGCCACCCAGAAGCTGTTCGACGAGGCCTCGGCCACGGTGAGGCGGGTGAGCCACTTGATGGCGTACGCCCCCTCCCATCCGGGAATGATGGCGCGCAGCGGCGCACCGTGGACCGGGGGAATCGGCTGGCCATTCATCGAGAGGGCAATCAGCGTGTCCTCGTGCATGGCCTTCGCCATCGGCACCTGGCGCACAAACGCCGGCATGGTGCCCAGCGGACGGTCAGCGCCTTCCATGTGCACGAAGGCCGCTTTCGGACCGACACCGGCCCGCGCGAGGATGTCGCGCAGGCGCACGCCGGTCCAGCGCGCCGTGCCGACGGCACCCTTCTTCCACTGCAGTCCCGCGACGGGTGGGTCGAAGAATGCACGCCCGTTGCCGGCGCACTCGAGGGTGACGGTGACGGTGTGCTGCGGCAGCGCCCGCAGGTCGGCCACCGACAGCGAGAGTGGCGTCGACACCAGACCATTCACAGTGAGTGTCCACGTGGCGGCGTCGAGTGCGGCAGGCACCGGCAGGTGCGACCGCACGTAGAAGTGTTCGATGGGCGTGATGAGGTCGCTCAGCAGTGCCACCGGCGTCTCATAGTCCGGCGGACGCGCCGACAGTCGCGTCAGTCGTGCCTTGCCCCACAGATCGGCGGGCATCGGGGCCGGGGCCTGCCGGGCCCAGGCGGGCACGGTCGTCAGGGCCGCACCGGCAGCGGCCGCGCGGGCGGCCTGCGCAATCAGCTCACGTCGTGTCATGTGGGCATTGTAGCCAAGTAGCATGGTCTCTGATGCCAGCCGCGCCGATGGTCACGAGATTTGCCCCGGCCCCCACGGGCTACCTGCACCTCGGGCATGTGGTCAATGCGCTGTATGTGTGGACGGCAGCGTCGCGCGCCGGCGGCGAGGTCAGGCTCAGGATTGAAGACCACGACCGCCAGCGCAGCCGGCCTGCCTATGACGAAGCACTGCGGGAAGATCTGGCGTGGCTGGGCTTTGTGCCGCAGGGGGCCGTAGTGCGGCAGCACGAGCGCGACGACATCTACCGCGAAGCCGTCGCCCGTCTGCAGCGCGACGGTCGGGTGTACGGCTGCCGCTGCACGCGGGCCGACCTCGACCGCGTGCCCGCGGGGGACGACGGCGAGCGCCGCTACCCTGGCACGTGCCGCACGCTCGAACTTCCCCTCGACGATAGCTGTGGCTGGCGCGTCAGGCTCGATGATGTCCGTGAGTCATTTGTCGACGGATTGTGCGGCCTGCAGGTGCAGTGGCCGGCGCAGCAGTGCGGCGACCTGCTGATTCGCGATCGCCTGGGCAACTGGACGTATCAGTACGCGGTCACGGTCGACGACTTCCACCAGCAGGTGACCGACATCATCCGCGGCATCGACCTGCTGCCCTCCACGGGTCGGCAGTTTCAGCTGGCGCGGCTGCTGGGCCGCCCCGAGCCGCCGCGCGTGATGCACCATCCCCTCGTCATGAAGTCGGCGACGGCCAAGCTCAGCAAGTCTGACCACGACACGGGCATCCGTGACCTGCGCGCGGCTGGGTGGTCTGCGCATGACGTGCTGTCCCACGCGCGCATGCTGGCCGGGCCCGTCTTCGACGAATGGCTGGCACGCGAGGCGGGCGCACGCGCGTCGGGCGCCGATGCCCGCTGTGACTACCGCGGCCCGGTCCGCTGATGCCGCAGCACCTGCCCGGGGCGGGCCTCGAGCTGGGCCCCGTCCCGCACCACCGGCACTCCGTTGACCAGCACGTGGAGCACGCCGGCCGGATACTGGTGCGGTTCGGCGTAGGTCGCGCGGTCACCGACGGTCTTCGGATCGAAGATCACCACGTCGGCGGCGAGGCCCTCTGCCAGTCGGCCGCGATCGGCAAAGCCGAACTGCCCGGCCGGCAGCGACGTCATCTTCCGGATGGCTTCTTCGAGGGAAATCACGCGTTCGTCGCGCACATACCGGCCCAGCACCCGCACGGCGTTGCCATAGCCGCGCGGATGCGGCACGCCTTCGCCGAACACGTTCAGGCCAGAGTCAGACGCCACGGCGACCATCGGGTGCCGCAGAATGCGCGTGAGGTCATCGTCCGACATGAAGTGATACACCATCGACGCACCGCCGGCCCGCAGCATGCGCCGCATCAGTTCCTGCTGCGAGGCGAGGTCACTGTTTCCGAGCACCTGCTGCGCCGCTTGCGGCAACGTGAGGCCGTTGAGGGCACGGTCGGCGCGGTACTCGGCGATGCGGGCAAACGCATAGTCCTCGAGCCCGCGCTCCCGAATCAGTTCACGCATCTCGGCCTTGATCTTCTGCCATGTGGCTTCGTCGTCCAGCCGCGCCGTGATCGACGCCTGTCCGCCCTCGAGCACCCACGAGGGAAAGCGGATGCCGAGGTTTGAACTGGCGGCGTCGTAGAGATACTGGTCGGCCAGCACCGTCAGGCCCCGGGCCCGCGCGGCATCAATCATGTCGAGGGCACGCGCGCTGGCGCCCCAGCGGCTCGGCGCGTCCACTTTCAGGTGGGAAATCTGCAGGGGCAGCCGCGCCTGCTCGGCGATGTCGATGGCCTCGGCCACGGCGGCCTCGAGCGTCGTGCCTTCATTGCGCATGTGGGTGGCATACACCCCGCCCCGCTGGCCGGCCACGCGTGCGAGCGCGGCAATCTCGGCCGTGGCCGCATAGGTACCCGGCACATACTGCAGCCCCGATGACAGGCCCACGGCCCCGGCGTCCATCGCGCGGGCCACGAGCGTTTCCATCTGCCGCAGCTCGTCGGGGGTGGCCTGTCGATTGGCCGTGCCCATCACCGCGCGGCGCACGGTGTTGTGGCCAATCAGCGTGGCGTAGTTGATCGCAGGCCGGGCCCCGTCGATTGTGCGGAATGCCGCAGCCACATCGTCGGTCGACCCGCCGCAGTTGCCGGCGATGACCGTCGTGACGCCCATGCGCACGAAGTGGGGAATGGCGGGCTGGCTGGCAATCTCGTCGACATGGGTGTGCACGTCGATAAAGCCGGGCGCGACGACCAGACCGCGGGCGTCGAGGGTCTGCGGGGCCGTGGCTCCGGCGAGCGGCCCGATGGCGGCGACCCGGCCATTCCGGATGCCTACGGACGCCACGCGGCCCGGCCGGCCTGTGCCATCGACGACGAGGCCGTTCCTGATGAGCAGATCGAACGCGGGCGCCGACTGGGCGTGCGGAGTACCGGGGGCCGATACGACCGCGGCCGCCACCGCGATCGCCAGCCCGGATGCGGACAGCAGGCGAGTCACGCTGCCCATTTTAGCGAGTGTCGAAGTATTCTGTGTGTGCCCATGTCAAAGCCTGTCATCACGCATCGCCTCGAGGTCGGTGTCGCGGAGCCAGACGTCGACACCTCTGACCTGTCTGTGCTCTGGCGCGCCTTCTATGGCAGCGCACCGCCTCCGGTGCCGGTGCCGACGGCCGTGCGCGAGGCGAGCCTCACGTTCACCCGCGGCGGGCGCGACGTCTTCAAGGACCGGCCGATTTTGATCTACGTCGACGGCGAGCTCTGGGGGCGGCTGCGGCACGAGCAGCAGTTGACGCGGGCCATTGCGCCGGGCCGCCACAGCGTGCGCGTCTTCAATACGCTCTTCTCACGGACGCTGGACGTCGACGTCACGCCGGGGGAACAGGTGCGCATGCGCTGCGGCAACGGCTTTCCGAAAGCCGGCTGGCTGCTGATGATGTTCCTGCACGTGACCTACCTGCACGTGCACCTCGAGCGCGAACCCGCGACGGCGTGACCGCGCGCGAGCGCTGATGCGCGACCACGGGCAGGACGTGCAGGACCGCATCGTCCACCTGTGGCTCGACGAGGAACCCCTGGGCCCCATGCGCTACGGCGACACCATCAGCCGGCCCCTCCCCCCGGGCACGCATACGCTGCGCGCCTGGAACACGCTCTTCACCACGCGCCACACGTTCGAGGCGGCACCGGGCGGAGAAGTGCGGCTGCAGGTCGTGCACGGCATGACCGGCGGCGCACGCCTGATGGTGCTGATGCTCGGCGTAGCCTATCTCAGGGTATCCTTCCAGCCATTGCCCTCAGGGCAGGTGACCGAGGCAAGCGAGGCGATGGCATGAGGCGTGTGACGCTGGTGGTGTTCGCCACCCTGATGACAGTGGCAAGCGTGGCGGTGCTGGCACAGCGACGCGTCACCAACCCCAAACCTGAACCGTACCTGAAGCAACTGTTTCCCGAGGCCGTGGCATTCTCGCCCCTTGAGGGCACGCCCCTGCACTTCAAGGCCTACGCCGTCGATCCGACGAAGAACCCCGGTGCCAAGCCCATCGGCTATGCCTTCTGGACCACCGACGTCACCCCGAAAGAGTACGGCTACCACGGCCCCATCTTCTTCATCGTCGGACTCAATCTGCAGGGACGCCTCACAGGAGCCATCCTCGACTTCGACACCGAACCCTACGGCTATTTCTCGATTCAGCCGAAGAAGTTCGGGGCGCAGTTCGTCGGCAAGAGCGTGCGCGATCCGTTCCGGGTGGGTGAAGATGTCGACGCCGTGTCGAGTGCGTCGATCAGCGTGGCCAGCGCCACCCGCGCCATCCGCGACGGCAGCCGCATCATGGCCCGGCAGTTCCTCAATCCGGCGGACGTGAAGTGACCTGGCAGCCCGAGGCCGACCCGTGGGGCTTTGAGGCCGAGCCCGTCGAAACCTGGGCGGACGTCATCACCGCCCAGGCACCCGACCTGGCGATCATGGTGGCCTTCTTCGCGCTGGCACTCTTCAGCTTTCATCGCAAGAGCGTGCGTCTTAAGTACGTCACGCTCATCGCCGCCGTGCTCCTGCTCGGCGTGCGCAGCAGCTTTCTGCTGTCGATCGTCAACGTCTTCGGCGTGTTCCATGGCGAGCTGCCCGTCTTCCGCCACAACCTGGCGTGGTACGTGTTTGCCGGCGGGACGCTGCTGATGACGGTGCTGTTCGGACGGTTCTACTGTGGGCGCGTGTGCGCGTATGGCGCGTTGACGCAGCTGCTCGACGCCGTGCTTCCCGCAACGTGGCGCATCGAGATGCCCCACCGCATCGAACGCCGCGCCGTGCACATCAAGTTCGGTGTGCTCGCGGCGGTGACGGGCTATCTGCTGATCACCCGCGACATGGGCATCTACCGCTATGTCGAACCATTCTGGATGTTCGGCGGCTTCGGCACCCCGATCATGTGGACGGGCCTGGCGCTGCTGATCGGCGTCACCGTGTTCGTGCGCAACGCGTACTGCCGATTCCTGTGCCCGCTCGGGGCGACACTTGGGCTGCTCTCGGCGGTGACGGTGTTTCCGATTAAGCGGTGGAGCGAATGCTCGACGTGCCGCATCTGCCAGAAGACCTGCGAGTGGGGCGCCATTGACGAAGGCCGCATCATCCGCACCGAGTGCGTGCGCTGCGATGACTGCGAGCGGCTCTACGACGACCACGCCAAGTGCCCGCACTGGCGCATTCTCGACTACCGGGCCAGCGGCGGGCGCAAGGTGCTGCCGCTGCGGCCGGTCACCTAGTCGGCGCGTCGGTGTAAGGCAGGCGTTGCACCTGCAGCCGGTCGCGCAGCCGCGACGACACACGCAGGTCGCCGGTCGCCGTCACGATCACCGCGCCCACGTCGGGCAGCGACTCGACCAGCGCCATCCCCGTGTCAGGCCCCATGATGAACACGCCGGTCGACAGCCAGTCGGCGTCGACCGCGCGCCGCGCCACAATCGTCACGCTGCGCATGCCGGTGGCCGGCCAGCCCGAGTCAGGGTCGAGCAGGTGGTGATAGCGCACGCCGTCACGTTCGAAGAACCGCTCATAGTCGCCTGAGGTCGACACGGTTTCGTTCTCGACCGCCAGTGTGGCGAACGTCTCGTCCGGGGTGCCGCGCGGGTCCTGAATGCCTACTCGCCAGGCACGTGTGCCGTTTCGCCCGGACGCAAAGAGGTCGCCGCCACCCTGAATGAGGAAGTCGTGGAAGCCTCGTGCGCGCAGCAGTGCCGCCACGCGATCGACGGCATAGCCCTTCCCGATACCTCCGAGATGCACGCGGACACCGGCCGTGTCGATCGAGGCCCGGTGCCGCGCCTCGTCCACGTGCACCCGCGCAGAGTCGATGAAGGGCAGACGCGCCGCGATCGCTTCCGCCGAGGGAACACTGTTGTTCTGGTCGTGATCGAACCGCCACACGTCAGACAGCGCACCGAACGTCACGTCGAACTTGCCGCCCGTGGCCCGACCCGCTTCCTGCGCAATGACCAGCAGACGCGCGGTGTCTTCTGCGACGTCGATGGCCATTCCCGAACCCGCCGCCGCATTGAGCCGGCTGATGTCACTGGAATCACGCCACACCGTCAGCAGGGCCTCGAGCCGCTGCACCTCGTCAAACGCCTCGCCGATGGCGGCTGACGCTTCGGCGCGTCGCGAGGAGGCCACCGCAATGCGCAGCGACGACCCCATGGCCATGCGTGTCTCCTCGACCAGGTCGACCTGCGGAGGCTCACCCTCGCAGGCCCCCGCGCAGAGGGCCGCGATCACCGCCACCAGTACGCCGATTCGCCGGGCCCGGTGAATCGGCCGAGTGGCCCCCTGTGTCACGCGTAACGCGCCTCAGGCCCAGCGGAATCCGTGGCGGGTCAGCGGCAGGGAACCCACGCGCGTGCCTGTGATCGTGAACAGCGCGTTGCGCACCGCCGGCAGCACCGGCGGAAGCGCCGGTTCGCCGAGCCCCGTCGGCGGGTTGTCGGTGCGGAGGAAGTGCACGTCGATCGTGGCCGGCGACTGACGCATGCGCATCAGCGGGAACTGCGTGAAGTTGCTCTCGACCGTGCGCCCGCCCTCGATCGTGGTCTCCTGCGCCATCAGCTCGGCCTCGGGCACATAGGCATCGTCGACGGCGTAGTCGAGGGTGAGTGATTCGCCCGTATGGGTGTGGTGGAAGGAGAGGGCGCGGCTGCGGCGCCGGGCACCGGCGACCGAGGGATGCAGCAGCAGCGGAACATCCACGGCGAGTGCGGTGGCAAACGACCGGCGAGTCATGGCGATCATACCCAATGATACGCTCGGAGGCTGCAGACAGTTCCGATGACCTCAGAAGCCATTGCCCGTGAGGCGGCGCGGCGCCGCACGTTCGCCATCATTTCTCACCCGGACGCGGGCAAGACCACGCTGACGGAAAAGACGCTGCTCTATGCCGGGGCCATCGAACTGGCCGGGGCGGTGCGGGGCAAGAAGAGCCAGCGGCATGCGGTGTCGGACTGGATGGAGATCGAGCGCGAACGCGGCATCTCGATCACCTCGGCGGCGCTCGAGTTCGAGCTGTTCGACCGGCATGTGACGCTGCTTGACACGCCCGGCCACAAGGACTTCAGCGAAGACACCTATCGCACGCTGCTGGCTGTCGACAGCGTGGTCATGGTGATCGACGCGGCCAAGGGCATCGAGACGCAGACGCGCAAGCTGTTCGCCGTGGCCAGCCAGCGGCACCTGCCGATGCTGACGTTCGTCAACAAGCTCGACCTGCCGGCGCGCGACCCGCTCGAACTGCTCGACGAAATCGAGCGTGTCCTCGGGGTGGCGGCCGTGCCGATGAACTGGCCGATCGGCATGGGCGATCGCTTCCGCGGCGTGTATGACCTGCGGACGCAGACGGTGCTCTTCTACGAGCGGGGCAGCGGTGACCGGCGCGCCCCGGTGCAGGTGGCCAGCGCCGATGATCCGGCGCTTGTGGCCCTCATCGGCCCCGATCGGCACGCGGAACTCATCGAGGCCGTGTCGCTGCTGCAGGCCGCCGGCACGCGGTTCGATCACGAGGCGTATCTGGCCGGCAGGCAGACGGCAGTGTTCTTCGGTTCGGCCATCTCCAATTTTGGTCTCGAGTCGTTCCTCGCCGCCCTCGTCGAGCTGGCACCCCCGCCGTCGCCACGCGACAGCGAGGGGACACTGATCGATCCTGCCGACACCGACTTCAGTGGTTTCATCTTCAAGATTCAGGCGAACATGAACCCGCGCCACCGCGACCGCGTCGCGTTCCTGCGCGTGTGTTCGGGCGTGCTCACGAGGGACATGCTCGTGACCAACGCGCGGCACGGTGAGTCGGTGCGGCTCTCACGTCCGAGCCGATTCTTCGGGCGCGACCGCGAAACGGTCGACACGGCCTATCCTGGTGATGTGGTGGGCCTGGTCAATCCGGGCCGCTTCGGTATCGGCGACACCCTCTATACCGGGCGCCCGATCCGCTATGCACGCATTCCGCATTTCCCGGCCGAGCATTTCGGCGCGCTGCGCCTGCGCGACGTGAAGTTCAAGCAGTTTGACGAAGGCATCCGCCAGCTGGAAGAGGAAGGCCTGATGCAGGTGGTCTTTCCCGTCTACGGCAAGCGCGAGCCCATTCTCGGTGTGGTCGGCGCGTTGCAGTTCGACATCGTCGAAGCGCGCATGAAGAATGAATACGGCGTCGTCTGCGGCGTTGATCGGCTGCCCCATACGGCGGCGCGCTGGATTGCCGACGACACCGGGGCGCGGCTCAAGCTGCCGCAGGGCGTGCTCGAAACGGTCGATCGCGACGAGCGGCGCGTGCTGCTGTTCCAGTCCGACTGGGAACTGCAATACACGCAGCGCGAAAACCCCGGCGTCCGTTTCCTCGACGTGGCGTGACCGCGCGTCCGGCAGGCCCTGCGTGCCCCGCGCGCATCGTGCCGTCTGCCGACGTCAGCGCCGCGGTGCCGGCAAACGCCGCTGCGCGGCACGCACCTCGTCTTCTGTGAACGCGGCGGCCAGATAGTCTTCGGTCTCGAGCCAGCGGGCAATCTGCGCGGGCGTGATCTTCAGGGCCTCGAGCCGAGCCGGGTCGAGAAAGATCTGATTGTTGGCCGCGTCACCGTAGTAGGTGACGAGCGCCTTGCCCCCGGGGTCAAACTGTGTGTGCAGACGGTCGACGATCTGGGGTGTGAAGTAGCGGCGTCCGGGAGGCGGTTCCGACGGCATCCCGTGGTCGGCCGTCAGGGCCAGCAGGCGTCCGCCGGGACCGGCCTTCCGATCGATGACCTCGAGCAGGCGGGTGACCTGACGATCGAGTTCCTCATAGAGCGCGCGCATCTCGGGGGCGTCGGGGCCATAGGCGTGGCTCACATAGTCGGGCCCCTTCATGTTGACCAGCAGCAGGTCGGTGATGCCATCGGCACCGAAGGCCTCCTGTGTGGCCACCGCCACCAGCGCATCGCCCTCGAAGCGCTGATAGAGGCTCGAGGCGCGGAACAGGCCGGGGTTCGAAATGTCGTGCCCCATCCAGCGTCCGCCGGCGGCTTCCCAGTAGGTCTTGCCATTGATCGCCGACAGGTAGGCGGGCATGCGATAGCACTCAGGGTTGGTTTCCCAGCCGGCATCGCGGGTGGCATAGCTGGCCGCGAGCACCGGGCGTCCGTTGACCAGGCAGGCGCCCCGGCCGACCAGGCCGGCGGCGGCGCGGATGGCCCCGCCCTGACCGGCGATGATGGCGCGTCCGTCGGTGAAGAGGTTCCAGCTGTCGGCCAGCGTGAGGGCCATCAACTCGCGCGGGTCGAGTTTTTCGTAGGCGGGCTGCGGCTTGCGGGTTACGCGGTTGAACAGGTTGTTCGCGGCCAGCCCGTGAAAGCGCGGGTCGGTGCCGGTCCCGATGGTGGCGTGTCCGACACTGGTGAGCGTGGGCAGATAGTTGATGCGCGTGTTGCCGAACCAGGCGCCTTCGGCCTTCAGGCGCGAGAGGGTGGGCATCACGGCGGCATAGTGTTCGAAGGCGTCGGCGCGCATGCCGTCCATGACCAGCAGCACGACGACGCGCGGGGCGGCGGCGCCGGGGACGAGCGCATCGCGCAGCACCTGCCCGGTGAAGGTCGGCAGCGCCGGGGCGCCGATGGCGGCGGCCAGCGTGGCGGCCACGTCCTGCTGGGTGGCCGGTGCGGCAAAGCTGCCGCGGGTCACAAGGCCCTGGCCGTGAAACAGCAGGGGAATATGCGTGTCGTAGTCCCACGGCGACCCGTGCATGAACCCGTAGAGCGGGTCGCGTTCGGTGATGACCGTGCCTTCCTTCGGGATGACAAACAACTGCCCGCTGCGCCCGGGGAAATAGCCGCGGGCGAACATCTCGAGCCAGCGGTCACGGCGGCGCAGGTCTTCGGGCGTGTCCACCTGGCGCTGCATCGTGGTGGTGGCCGGGCGGCTGCTGGTGCCGGCGCAGCCGGCCAGCAGGGTCACAGTGGCCATCAGCGCAGAAAAATGAAGCAAATGACGGTTCGTCATAGGATGATTGAAGGCAATCAACTGGCGCTCCGGAAAATATCACGGGGCGCCCCACGAAGGGTGACAACGAGATGACGGCACGAGTGTTGGGTTCCGTGGCCACGGGCGTGGCCGGAGTGATGCTGGTGAGTGCACTGGCGGTCAGCGCCTCGGCGCAGGCCCCGAAGTCGATTACGGCCGGTGTCTACACGAAGGCGCAGGCCGATCGCGGCAAGGAAACCTTCTCGAATAACTGCCTCGACTGCCACGAGGCCGATCGCTTCACCGGCCCGGCCTTCATGGCCGACTGGAACGGCAAGGCGCTGTCGAGCCTCTGGGACAAGGTCAACTCGATGCCCGAGGACAACCCGGGCAGCCTCAAGCCGCAGGAGTACGCCGACATCCTCGCGTTCTTCCTGAACATCGGCCAGTTCCCGGCGGGTGAGGCCGAGCTTCCGGGCGACGCCGCGGCGATGAAGGGCTACTGGGTCGAGCCGGTCAAGAAGTAACCGCGCGCGATTCGTCGGCACCACAGGCTGGTGCCGCGCAACTGTGCGACCGCTGCAGGACAGGCCGAAGCGCCTGTCCGGGCGGTCGCTTTCGTGAAGGAGCAGAGGCCCGTGGCCAAGATCAAAGTGAAGAACCCCGTGGTCGAGATGGACGGGGATGAAATGACCCGCATCATCTGGCAGAGGATTCGCGAACAGCTCATCCTGCCGTATCTCGACATCGACCTGAAATACTTCGACCTGGGCATCGAGGCCCGCGACCGCACCAACGACCAGATCACCATCGACTCGGCCAATGCGACGCGCGAGTACGGGGTGGCCGTCAAGTGCGCCACCATCACGCCCGATGAAGCGCGCGTGAAGGAGTTCGGGCTCAAGCAGATGTGGCGCTCGCCGAACGGCACCATCCGCAACATCCTTGACGGCACGATCTTCCGTGAGCCCATCATCTGCCGCAACGTGCCGCGCCTCGTCGGCCACTGGGACAAGCCTGTGGTGGTCGCCCGCCACGGCTTCGGCGACCAGTACCGCGCCCAGGACTTCCACTTCCCCGGTGCCGGCACCATCACCATCAGCTGGACGCCAGAGGGCGGTGGCGAGCCGATTGCGCGAGAGGTCATCAAGACCAGGGGCGGCGGCGTGGCGATGGGCATGTTCAACCTCGATGCCTCCATCGAGGGTTTTGCGCGCGCCTGCTTCACCTATGCGCTCGGCCGCAATTACCCGGTCTACCTGTCGACCAAGAACACGATTCTCAAGGTCTACGACGGCACCTTCAAGAACACGTTCCAGGCCGTGTACGACACCGAGTTCAGGGACGCGTTCGAGGCACGCGGGCTCACCTACGAGCACCGCCTCATCGACGACATGGTCGCCTCGAACCTCAAATGGAACGGCGGCTATCTCTGGGCCTGCAAGAACTACGACGGTGACGTGCAGTCGGACACGGTGGCCCAGGGCTACGGGTCACTCGGGCTGATGACGTCGGTGCTGATGTCGCCCGACGGCAAGGCGGTGGAAGCCGAGGCGGCGCATGGCACCGTCACGCGCCACTACCGCATGCACCAGCAGGGCAAGCCGACGTCGACCAATCCGATTGCGTCGATTTACGCGTGGACGCGCGGGCTCCAGTACCGCGGCCGCTTCGATGACACACCCGATGTCGTGCGCTTTGCCGATACGCTCGAGCAGGTCTGCGTCGATGTGGTCGAGTCGGGTCGCATGACCAAGGACCTTGCCATTCTCATCCGGCCCGATCATCCGTATCTGTCGACCGACGAGTTCATCACGGCGATTGACACGGAACTGCGCGCCCGGATGTCGCACTGACCATGGCGATGGCCGCGGTCCTCGCGGCCGTCGTCTTCGTGTCGTTCACGCCCCCGATGGCACAGGCCCCAGCGGCCTGTGCCACCTGGCAGGCCTGCCGCGAGGCCGCCGATCAGGCCATCCTCGATTCCCGCTATGAAGACGCGCACGACCTGGCCTGGCGAGCCGTGCAGCGCGGGCCCCGGGAAGATGCGGCGCTGCTGACCCTGTTGGCCCGTGCACAGGCGCTCAGCGGGCGCACAGACGATGCTTTCGTCATGGTGCGACGGCTCGCCGATCGCGGTGTGCCCGTCGCCGCGCGCACGGACGTAGCGTTTGCGCGGCTTCGTGCGCGCACCGCGTGGGCCGAGCTTGATGCCAGGCTCGCAGACCTCGAGCAGCGGCTGGCCGAGGCGCCATCGCCTGCGGCCCTCGCCGGGCCTGCCCCGTCCAGTGCCACGGCGGCTGAACGCACGCCACAGCGGCGCTCAGGCCCCGCCGCCACGTCGGGTGTGCGTGCGCGCGACGTGGTCACCCCCCCTGGACCGAGTGCGTCCACGTCTCCCACCTCGCCCTCGGCGTCATCTGCACCTGCTGCGCGGGGCACGGCGTCCTCGCGAACTGAGCCTTCGACGTCGGTTCCTCCTGCGGTGAGCGCTGCCGACGAAGCCCCCCGAGCCGCGCGATCGTCGACTGCGGCCAGCGCACCCGCATCGCCAGCCGGCGTGCCGGCGCCCGTCGTCACGCGTGCCGCCGAGACCGCGTCGCCGTCGACGGGTGCGACCCCTCGGGACGGTGCGGGCACGACAGCGTCGGCGTCAGCACCGGCTCGACGCGCACCTGCCGGCACGGCATCGACGGGCCCGGCGGTCGCTTCGGCAGCACGACCGCCTGCCGCACCGTCACGGGCAACGTCGTCCAGTGCTGCCACGCCGACGGCCGTGGCCGAGGTGCTCGATGTGGCATTCGAGGAACGCGTGCGTCTCAGCGGTCCGGCCTTCCGCCTGTCGGCACTCGTCTATGACGCGGTCTCGGCACGGCTGCTGCTGGCCGATCGCGATGGCCGCAAGATTCGGGTGCTGGGCGATGGCTTCGAGACACCGGTCGATCTCGTGCGGGCCGAATCGGCGGGGTTCGGCACGATCACCGCCGCCGACATCGATCGAGTACGGGGCGATCTGTGGGTGGCCTCGGCGCAGGACGCCGTCGGCGCGGCCGGCGGGTTGCACCGGATGCAGCTCATCTCGGGCCGTCCCCTGCAGTCCATCGCACCTCCGCCCGACCATCAGCCCTGGCGCCCGGTCGCACTGCATGTCATCGGGGCTGGCGTGCTGACGGCCGACGATCAGGGGCACGTCTGGCTGACTCCGCCCGGCGGCACCTCGCTGCGCCGTGTAGCCACCGTGCCTGCACAGGGCCCCCTGACGATGACCGCCGCGCCGGGGCGCGATGGGGCCCTGCTCGTGGCCAGTGCGTCACAGGTGTTTCTTGTGACGCTCGACACGGGCCGGGTGACCGAGGTGACGGCCTCCATCGAGGGTGCGCTGACCGGCATCGAGCAGATGGCCACGTGGCATGACCGCGTCGTGGTGATTCAGCAGACTGCGGAGGGCACCCGGCAGCTCGCGCACTGGCGGTTGAATACGCGAGGCCGTCAGGCCACGAACGTCGTGCGCATCCAACCGTCGCTGTCGGCACAGACGCCGCCGCCGATGCTCGCGGTCGTGGGCGACGAGGTGCTGCTGACGGCGCCAGCCGCCGACGACGCGGGTGCGTCGTCATCGCTGCGCGTGCTCCGGGTGCGCCTGCGCTGAGCGGCGTCGTTACGACGCTCCGGCCACGCCTCTGCCATGCCCCGCGCTGCACGGCCGCGCACGGCAACACCTTACTGCGGCGGCTTGTGTTCGTGCGTCTTCCCCGACGGAGGGCCGACCTGCACCGTGCTCATCAGTCCCCCTTCGGCGTGATCGAGGATGTGACAGTGGAACATCCATTCACCTGGGCGTTCGTTTAAGTCGATGAGCACGCGAACCGTCGATTTCATCGGCACGTTGAGCGTGTCTTTCCACGCAAGCGGCTGTACCGGCTGATCGCGGTCATCGAGCTGCATGAAGAAGTAGCCATGCAGATGAAACGGATGATCCCAGTCGGTGTCGTTCCTGAGGATCCACACCTGGCGCTCGCCCAGCGCGGCGGTGAAGGGTTTCGATTCCCAATAGGGCACGCCGTTCACGCGGAAGGCCGACTTGCCGTCCTTGCCCGCAGGCGGCAGCGTGAGCACCACCGGCACTTCCGTCGCGCCGGCGCGCATCGTCGGCACGATGCGTCGTGACGTCGCAGGCATCGCGCGGGCAGGCAGCGCGGGGGCATCGGTAAAGCGGATGCGCATCAGTTCCTCGACGTCGCGGTACTGCACGCTGCCGTAGCCGCGGTTGTAGAGCATGGCGCGCACACTCAGCGTCGACCCCGGCACCCCGCGCGGGGCCACCAGCACGTCAACCCGCTCGCCCGTCGTCACCAGCAGCGTCTGCTCGGTGACCGGTGTCGATTGCAGTCCGCCGTCGCCCCCGATCACGGTGAATGGCTGGCCATCCATATCGATGAGGAAGAACCGGCTCTTCGCCGTGTTGACGATGCGCCAGCGCTGCAGTGTGCCAGCGCGCATGGTGAGCGTGGGGGTGCGGCGACCGTTGACGAGCACATACTCACCCTCGCGTCCGAACACCATGCCCGCCGGACCACCACTCTCGGCTGGTTCAAGCGCACCGACTGTGTTGAACCCGATATCACTCAGCACCAGCGTGACCTCATCGTCGACGGTGATGCCGTCGGCGGGGTTGTCCACCTGCAGGGCGCCGTACAGGCCAAAGCCGACCTGTGCGGCGGACATCACGTGCGGGTGATACCAGAACAACCCGGCATCGCGCAGCACGAAATCGTAGGTGAACGTGTCGCCGGTCTGCATGGGCGGCTGCGAAATGCCCGGCACGCCGTCCATCTCAATGGGCACGCGCACGCCGTGCCAATGCATTGTCGTCGCTTCGGGGAGCCGATTGGTGAAGTGCACGATGAGACGGTCGCCGATCTTCGCGCGCAGAAACGGCCCTGGAATGCCGCCGTCATACGTCCACGCCTTCACCTTCAGGCTGGGGCCGATCTCCACATCGGCCAGGTAGGCACTGATGTTGACCTCAAGTATCGAGGGGTCGGGATTGATGTCGACCGGCACCCGAAGGGGCGGCGCATCGACGGCGCGGTGACGATCGGCGAGTGACTGTGCCGACGAAGTGACCGGCGCCGCAACGCCCATCACCAGCAGGCCCGCAATCAGCGTACGAAGCACTGAGCCCATGCGGCCATGCTACACCCGCGAACAAGGACGTTACGGGTCTGCGATATCGAATGACCGCACGTGCCAGCGATCGTCTTCGCGTGTCCACAGAAGTACGAGAATGGCACCGGTCTGGCCATCGCGCGGCCGGAACTGGAACAGCGTCTGGGCCCAGGTGGTCGAGGGCGCCGTCGCACCCGCGGCAGTCTCGCAGAGGAAACCGCGGGCCTCGGCGTCATCAATCATCGCCAGTGTGAACGCACGGTCAAAGGGATGGGCGATGACACGCAGGTCGGTGTCCCATGGCTGCACCGGCATGATGACCTCGGCCAGATGCCGCACACGCCGGCCCCTGGCCGCCTCGCGCATGAGGCGCGCCAGCGCGTCGCGCGTTTCGGTACTGCGGAGGCGTTCGTTCTCGGCATCCTCGTCTGTGTTTGTGCACCCGGTCGCCTGTGGAGACACCACCGCCAGCGCCTCGTCGACGTCGCGCCGAATCAGCCAGTCGGTCAAAAACTCGGTGGTCGCCACGGCCGGCGAATCGATGGCGGCGTCGCGTCCGAACGACGGCAGATCGGGTTCATCATCGGGGCGGGCTTCGGGTCCGGCCACGGGGGCCGCCGGCGCCGTCGAGGTGGTGAAGAAGGCCAGCACGGCCGTCCACCACGGACGCAGGTCATTCCACCGCCGGTTGTGCCGCATGTCGTTGCCACGCGCGCGCACATCGCTGTTGGCCGAGCTCAGATGCCCGTTGAACAGGCCCTGGGGAATATGCGACGACAGGTAGTCGACATCGATGTCGGCCTGCGTGTGCTCGGGTGTCATCGAAATCTGAATGCTGGGGAACCGGCCGCCGAGCCGGTAGTTGACCGGATAGCCCTTGTGAAACACCGTGTTGTCCTTGTCACGGTAGAACTCGCGCGATGCCTGGACGCGGTCGAAGGCATCGGGACGCAGGTCGACGTAGAGACGGAACTGCCGGTCGCCGCGGACGCCGGCTTCCTGCCCGGCGACACGATCGATGCGGGCGATGAGCGACAGCCCGTGCCCGAGGTCGCGGCCCTCGGCATCCGTCAGTGTCGTGCGCAGCAGCGAGTGCGTGGCTGCCTCGAAGGTCGTCTGCCGGTGCAGGGGCCGGGCGCCGTAGAAGGCGGCGGGTGAGTCGGCGCCAGCCGCGGCACCGGCGTCGCGGAACATCTGCTCGAACAGAGCCTGCTGGGCCGGCTGCAGGCGCACGTAGGCGTCGGCATTGTTGAGGGCGGTCGGTGTCTGCGGCGCGGCTTTCGGTCCGCAGCCCGCGAGAACCAGCACACACAGCAGCACGAGTCGGCGCATGGTCTTCAGTGTGCCGTACTTGTGGCACCATGCTCCACATGAAGCGTCGCACCCTGCTGCAGTCGATCACCGCCGGACTGATGGCCCTGTCGGCCCGCATCTCCCTGAGTGCCCGCAGTGCCGACGGCCCCTCGCCAGATCAGGGCGCGGCCGACCCGGCCGCGGCAGCCACGCTGGCCCTGCTCGACCGCTTTGCCGCGGCGTGGAATGCCCATGACGTCGACACGCTGATGGCCTGCATGACCGATGACGGCGTGTTTGAATCGGCGGCGGGAGGCACGGTGGCGGGTACGCGCTCGGTGGGGGCGGCGGCCGTGCGGCGGGCGTATCAGGCCATCTTCGAGACCTATCCCGATGCCCGCTGGAACGAGCCGCGACACATCATCGCCGGCACGCGTGCCGTGACCGAGTGGCGCTTCACCGGCACGACGCGCGACGGGCAGAAGGTCGAGGTGAACGGCTGCGATGTCTTCATCCTGCGCGGCGGCCGCATCGCCCTCAAGAATTCCTATCGCAAGCAGCGCAGCTGACATGGGGCCACCGTTCATCCTGCGGCCGCGCCTCGCTGCGGTGCTGGCACTGGCCCTGGTGCTGGCGGCGTGTCGACAGGTGGCGCCTCCGCCCCCGCCACTGGTGCCGGTCGTGCAGACGATGGGCACGTGGGAAGGGCGGGGAGACCACACCATCGGCATCACCAGCCAGTCGGGGAAATTCCAGATTCGCTGGCGTACCACCGAGTCGGCCGACGCGATGGCACCCGGCGTGTTCCGCGTGACGGTGCACAGCGCCGTCAGCGGGCGGCCGCTGCATGAGGTCATCAGTCATGTGGGCGCCGGCAGCGGGGCCGTCGACTACGAGGAAGATCCCCGCCAGTTCAACCTGATGATTGCCTCGGCCGACGTCGACTGGGTCGTCACGGTCGATGAGACGGTACTGACCCGGCCCTGAGGGACTGGCGGTCCCTTCCGCCCCGTGCGGCTGCGCGCCGGGCCCATTCGGTGTATCGTGTCGCCTTCGGAGATCTGACGCATGACCATTCGTTCTCTTGCTGCCGTGCTGCTTGCGGCCTCGCTCGCCTCGGCCACACTTCTGGCCCAGCGACCGGCCACCCTGCTCGAGACCCTTCCCGGGGGCACGCCCCCTGACAGTGTGTTCATCGAAGACCTGACGTGGGCCGAGGCGCGCGATCTGGTGAGGGCGGGGTGGACCACCGTCATCATCGGCACCGCCGGCACCGAGCAGAAAGGCCCGCACATGGTCGACGGCGAGCACAAGTTCGTCATGACCTATGCGGCCGATCGCATCGCGCGCGCGATGGGCAAGACGCTGGTCGCCCCGGTCGTCACGTATGTGCCCGAGGGCAGCTGGGATCCGCCGATGGGCCACATGGGCAAGCCCGGCACCATCACGCTGCCCGAAGATCGGTTTGTCGAATTGCTCGTCAGCGCCGGCCGCAGTCTCAAGGCGGGCGGCTTCACGCGCATCATGTTCCTGGGGGAATCGGGCGGCAACCGCACCGGCATGCGTTCCGCGGCTGAGGCGCTCAACAAGATCTGGGCCGGCACCGGTGCCACGGCACACTGGATTGACGACTACTACACGAAGTCGCACGCCGACCAGGATGTGTTTGCGGCCAAGCTCCTTGGGGTGGCCCCGGGGCAGGTGGGCAATCACGCCAACATCCTGGATACCTCCGAGTTGATGTTCGTCGCACCGCAGCACATCCGCAACGATCGCCTGGTGGGCAACGACTACGAGAACAACGGCGTCAGCGGCAACAACCAGTCGAAGGCGTCGCCGCAGATCGGCCGCGAGTTGCTGCAAATCAAACTCGACAATGCGCTGGCGCAGATTCGGCGGCAGGTGAGTGGCGCCGAGCCGCCGGTGCCGGCTCTGCCCGCCCCGCAGGGTGGTGGGCGCGGTGGCAACCGTCCGCCCCCCCCTCCGGGCCCGCATCGCCCGACCTTCGAGACGGCCCCGGCCAGCCGCACGCCCACGAAGGCACCCGATACGGTGTTCATCGACGAGCTCACCTGGGAAGAGACGCGCGATGCGCTGAAAGCCGGGCGTCGCACGGTGATCATTCCCACCGGCGGCACCGAGAAAAACGGGTACCACATGGTGCTCGGCAAGCACAATTTCGTGGTCAGCCATGCGGCGAACCTCATGGCGCGCCGCCTGGGCAATGCGCTCGTGGCCCCGGTGATTCAGTATGTGCCCGAGGGTGACCCCGATCGTCAGGTGCCCGGCGCGATTTCGCTGCCGTCGCCAGCCTACGACCAGCTGCTCGATGCGGCAGCGCGCAGTCTGCAGGCACATGGCTTCACCGACATCCTCTTCATCGGCGACAGCGGCGGCAACCAGGGCGGCATGACGGCCGTGGCCAACGCCCTCACCGCCGAGTGGAAGGATCGCGGCGTGCGCGTGTATGCGCTCACCGATTACTACAACGTCGGTCGCGACCATTACCGCGCCTGGATGCTGGCGGCCTTTGGCTATGGCGATGACATCGTCGGCAGCCATGCGGGCATCAGCGACACCTCCCAGATGCTGCATGTGCACCCGGCGGGCATTCGCCGCGACCGCATCATGGCGTGGGGCGGGGCGAAGGACTCAGGCGTGACCGGCGACCCGGTCAGGGCGACCGCCGAGATCGGGCGCATGGGCATCGAGTTCAAGGTGAATGCCGCCCTGAACCAGTTCCAGACCCTCAAGAATCCCCCGCCTCAGCGGGGACGGGGCGGTAACTAGCCGGCACGGGTGATCACGGGCGCCGCTGCGCTATGCTGAAGGCACCATGATCACCCGCGTCCTTCCGACAGGGGCGCTGGCCCTGCTGGTGGCCCTCGTGGCCCTGCCGGCGGCGGCCCAGCCCCCGCAGACCCCGCGGCCCCCAGATGAGGGCCCCCCTCCGCTGCTGATGCCCGGCGCTCCGGGCAAAGATACGCGCACCATCACGGCTACGGCCGCCACTGACCTGTCGAAGGTGGGCTTCACCAAGGCCGATGTGGCCTTCATGCAGGGCATGATCGGCCACCATCGTCAGGCCCTCGAAATGGCGGCCCTGCTGCCCGATCGCACCAGCCGCGACGACATGAAGCTGCTCGCCAAGCGCATCGAGGTGTCGCAGGCGGATGAAATCGACATGATGAAGGCGTGGCTGACCTCGCGCGGGCAGTCGCTGCCTGACGAGCACGCCCACCACGAACACAGCGGGCTGATGCCGGGCATGCTCACCCCGGACGAGATGATGAAACTCGGACTGACCACGGGCGTCGAGTTCGACCGGATGTTTCTCGAAGGCATGATCCGGCATCACGGCGGGGCCCTGACGATGGTGAAAGACCTGTTCGGGTCGCCTGGCGCCGGGCAGGACAGTGACATCTTCGCGTTTGCCTCGGACGTCGAAGCCGACCAGCAGATGGAAATCGAACGCATGAGTGCGCTTCTGAAGGAGCTGCGGAAATGAGAGCTGTTGTGGGATGGGGGGCCAGTGCGGCCCTGGTGGCGCTGATCGGCGCCGGTGTGGTCTCGGCCCAGAACCAGAACGACCCGCGCGTGGGGCTGAAAGCCGGCATGACAGATGCCGGTGTCGCGGCGAAGAACATGGAACTGACGGCCACGCTGCCGCGCCCGGAGGGGTTCTTCGACCCTGCGGCGCCGGCGGGTGATGCGATGCCCCCCGAGCGACCCGCGGGTCCGCCAGCGGCGGCCGGCACTGCCCCTGCTCCTGCACCGGCTCCCGCGCCGGCACCGGGGGCAGCCCCCGGGGCCCCGGCCCCGCGCGGCAGTGGTCTCGACTTTGCCAACTCTGATCTGGCGTTTGCCGGCACCAACATGTGGGTCGGCAACTTCCACGGCTTCAACGTCTACGACATCGAGAACGCCCGCAAGCCTCGGCTGATGGCGTCGATTGTGTGCCCGGGCGGCCAGGGCGACGTGTCGGTCTACGGCACGCTCCTGTTCATGTCGGTCGAGCAGACGCGCGGCCGCATCGACTGCGGCGTGCAGGGCATCGGCGACACGGTCAGCAAGGAACGCTTCCGCGGCGTGCGCATCTTCGACATCAGCGACATGCGCAAGCCCCGCCAGGTGGCGGCGGTGCAGACCTGCCGCGGATCGCACACGCACACGCTGGTGCCCAATCCGAAGGACCCGTCAAAGATCTACGTGTACGGCTCGGGCACCGGTGGTGTGCGCTCGGGCGAGGAACTCGACGGCTGCTCAAACCTCGACCCTGAGAAGGACACGAACACCGCCCTCTTCAGCATCGACGTGATTGAAGTGCCCATCGCCGCGCCGCAGACGGCGCGCATCGTCAACCGTCCGCGCATCTTCGCCGACGAGAAGTCCGGTGCCATCGCGGGTCTCTGGAAGGGCGGCGACAGCGGCCCCGGCACGCAGCGCACCAGCCAGACCAACCAGTGCCACGACATCACGGTCTATCCGCAGGTGGGCCTGGCGGCCGGCGCCTGCTCGGGCAACGGCATCCTGATGGACATTTCCGACCCGGTCAACCCGAAGCGGCTCGACCACGTGTTCGACAAGAACTTTGCCTACTGGCACTCGGCCACGTTCAATAACGACGGCACGAAGGTGCTGTTCACCGACGAGTGGGGCGGCGGCACGCGTCCGCGCTGCCGTGCGACCGATCTGCCCAACTGGGGTGCCAACGCGATCTTCGACATCGTCGACCGCAAGATGGTGTTCAAGGGCTACTACAAGATGCCGGCGGCCCAGTCCGAGCAGGAGAACTGCGTGGCCCACAACGGCTCGCTGCTGCCGGTGCCCGGGCGCGACATCATGGTGCAGGGCTGGTATCAGGGCGGGTTGTCGGTGTTTGACTTCACCGAGTCGGACAAGCCCGTGGAAATTGCCTACTTTGATCGCGGCCCGCTCGACGCCGAGAAGCTGATTGTCGGCGGCTACTGGTCGACCTACTGGTACAACGGCCGCATTTACGGCTCGGAAATCTCGCGCGGCATCGACATCTTCGAGCTCAAGCCCAGCGAATACCTGACCCAGAACGAGATTGACGCCGCGGCGCTCATCCGCTGGGAGGAATTCAATCCGCAGATGCAGCCCAAGGTCACCTATCCGGCGGTGGCGGTGGTGGCCAAGGCCTACATCGACCAACTGAACCGGACCAAGGCCATCGCGGCCGACCGGGCGCAGGCCGTGGCCGGCGCCATGGACCGGGCCGAGGCCCTGCGCACCCCGCGTGACCGTGGCGCTGCCGATGCCGTGGCCGACCTGACCCGGCTTGCCGGACAGCTCGATGCGGACGCCGCCCGGGCCACCGGACGCGATCAGGCCCGCCTGCGGGCCCTGTCCGACACGCTCAAGACCCGGGCCGCACGCCTGCGCTGACCCCGGGGAAATCATTCCGTTGCATCTGCCGTCGATGGGTGTAGTATGTCGGCGGCAGATGGAACGGGTGCCGTATCGGTGCCCGGGTGCCGTCCATGGGAGCATCTGGAAATGACACAGCACAAGGGTCTCGATCGCCGCTCATTCCTCCGCAACACCGGATGGACTGCACTGGTGGCCGGCGCCGCCGCGAACACGCCGCTGGCCGCCGCCCCGTTTGACCTTGCCGAGACCGCACAGGCTCCGGCCGGCACCTTCGACTTCGACACGCCGTATAACCGCCTCGGCACCGATTCCATCAAGTACGACCAGCCCAACCGTACCTACGGCAAGGGCAGCGTCGAGGTCGGCATGGGCATCGCCGACATGGACTTCCGCGCGGCGCCGTCGATTACCAAGGCCCTGCAGGAGCGCCTGCAGCACGAAAACTGGGGTTATCTCGACACCCCGGCCTCGTTCGCCGAGGGCATCATCGCGTGGAACAAGAAGAAGTACAACGTCGACATCAAGCCCGGGGAGCTCATCGTGACGATGGGCGTGCATCCCGGCCTGATCGCCACGCTCAAGGCCTTCTCGCCTGTAGGCAGCAAGGTGCTGCTGCAGACGCCGACCTACAACGGCTTCTACGGCGACCTGACGGCGTCGCGCACCATCTCGCAGGAAGTGCTGCTCAAGCGCGTGAACGGGAAGTTCGAGATGGACTTCGACGCGTTCGATGCGGCCATCGGGCCCGAGACCTACGCGTTCATTCTCTGCAATCCGCAGAACCCCACGGGCAACTGCTGGAGCGAGGCCGATCTGATGAAGATCGGGGAAATCTGCCTCAAGCGCGGCGTCCTCGTGATGGCCGACGAAATCCACTGCGACTTCGCCATGAAGGGGCAGAAGTACACCCCCTTCGCCAATCTGCCCGACAAGAAAATCGTCAACAACAGCATCACCTACAAGGCCGCCAGCAAGTCGTTCGGCCTGGCCGCGCACAAGACGGCGTGGTTCCACTCGACCAACCCCGAGCTGCTCGCCAAGGTGCGCGTCCATCATCGCGCCGAAATGAACACGCTCGGCATCGTGGCCAACCAGGCCGCCTACGCGGGCGGTGAAGAGTGGCTGCGGCAGTGCGTCAACTACATCGATGGCAACCACGACTTCGCGGTGGACTACATCAAGAAGAACCTGCCGCTGGTGAAGGCCTACAAGGCCGAGGGCACCTACCTGATGTGGCTCGACATGACCGGCCTCGCCGAGAAGATCGACGCCAAGGGTCGCGCCGACAAGTTCAACCGCGAGAAGGCGGCGAATGTGGCCGCGCGCAAGCCGGAGCAGATGATCGAAGAGTGGCTGGTGCGCAACGCCAAGGTGCACCTGAACTCGGGGGCGTCCTACGGCAAGGGCAGCGACAACCACATGCGCATGAACATCGCCACCTCGCGCAAGACGCTCGAGAAGGCCCTGTCAAACATGGCGAGCGCCATGCGCGCCGGTACGACCTCGATGGCGCAGGGCTGATTCAGCCTCGCGGTCACCTCACGCACTGACGACGGGGTGGAACCCTTCTCGGGTTCCACCCCGTCTCTTCTTGTACGGCATGGCGCGCATCCTCATCCCGACGTTTGGCTCGTTCGGCGACGTCAATCCGTACATCGCGCTGGGCCTCGAGCTGCAGCGCCGCCGACACACACCGGTGCTGGCCATGCCCGCGATTTTCCGCGAGGCGGTGGAAGCCACGGGGCTGGCATTCGCCCCCGTCAGGCCCGACCTCAATCCTGACGACACCGCCTTTGCCCGGCGGCTGCTCGACCCCTATCGCGGCACCGAGGTGCTGTTCCGCGAACTGCTGATGCCGGCCCTGCCTGCGGCCTTCGATGACCTGTGGGCGGTGTCGGCTGATGCCGACCTGTTCGTCACGCATCCGGCGGCCCTGGCGGGTCCGCTCGTCGCCGATGCGCGCCGGGTGCCCTGGCTGTCGACGGTGCTCGCGCCCATTTCGTTCTTTTCCCCGCGTGATCCGATGGTGCCGCCGCAGGTACCGTTCCTCTTTCCCCTGCTGACCCGTTCGCCGCTCGCGAGCCGGGTGTTCTACGCCACCGCCAGTGCACTCACTTCGTGGTGGAGCCGACCGGTCCGCACGCTGCGCCGGGCGAAAGGGCTACCCGACCGGGGAAATCCGGTGATGCAGGGGCAGCATTCGCCCTGGGGTGTGCTGGCGATGTTTTCGGCCGCCCTGGCACCGCCACCCGAGGCCTGGCCCGCACACACCACCGTGACCGGCGCGGCACGCTACAACGCGCCGGCTGCAGCCGGGACAGACGAGGCGCTTGCGAGATTTCTGCGCGAGGGCGAGGCTCCGGTGGTGTTCACGCTGGGCACGGCCGCTGTCGAGCTGCCTGGCGACTTTCACGAGGTCAGTGCCGCCGCCGTCGAGCGACTCGGGTGCCGGGCGGTGTTGATGGTCGGCAGACATGCCCATCACCGGCCGGCCGGTGTCAGCGCCCGGGTGCTGGTCGTCGACAGTGCGCCGCATGCTGCGCTGTTTCCGCAGGCGTCCGCGGTCGTGCACCAGGGTGGGGCTGGAACGCTGCATCAGGCCCTGGCCGCAGGCGTGCCCTCTCTGGTCGTGCCGCACGCGCATGACCAGGCCGATAATGCGGCGCGTCTGCAGCGGCTGGGCGTCGCCCGTGTGCTCACACGGCGGCACTACACCGTAGAACGCGTCGCCGAGACGCTGCATCAGATGCTGCACGATACGGCGCTGCGGGCCAGAGCCACGGCGATGGGAGCCCGTGTCGCATCCGAAGACGGGGCGGCGGCGGCTGCCGATGTGATTGAGCGGGTGCTGCGGAACCAGCAGCGCTGACGGGCTGACAGTGCCATTCACCGCTGCGGTGGCCTGGCGGCCGCCGCAGCGGATTCTGGATGACGGGTGCTGTGCCTACTTGGGCACGTACAGCGTCGGCGGCGGGGCCGGCAGGCGCGGGGCGCCGGCACGAATCCAGTTGTCGTAGCGCATCCGCAGGGTCTTGACCGGATTCCCGCTCTCGCCCTGCTTGATGTTGTCGTCGGTCACGCTGATATAGGCGTAGTACTGCCCGTCGTTGTGCGTCTTGCCGAGCACATCGCCCTTCTCGGCGATGGTGATATAGGCGACATGCGATGTCTTGTTGTCGCACGGCACAAACTCTGTCGGGTTCGCGCCGCAGTTGCAGCGGTGATCCCCGCCGTATTCGTCTGCGGCTTCCATCGCCGCCATCACGCGGTCAGCCATGGTGCCCTTCGCGCGCGTGAAGGCCAGCGCCGCCATCGTCATCACCTGATCACCGAGCAGCGTGTTGCCCTGCACCTGATAGTAGATGTCACCGACCTGGCCGCCCCAGTAGAGTGACGACTGCGAGTTGCCCGTGCCATTGAAGCCGGCGCGGTTGTTCCGGTTCGTGACCGTGCCGCCGTTCGGCATGGCGACGATGCCGAACTGGCGGCGTTCGATGTTGGGATCCTTCTTCAGCAGTTCGATGATCTGCGCGGGAGGCGTGCCCTTGCGCAGTTCGTTGTAGACCAGCATCTGGTTTTCACGGGTGTTGTCGACGCCGGCCTGGCAGGCGGCAATGCCGACGCCGGGAATGATGACGGCCTGCACATCCATCAGATCGCGTGCGGCGTTGGGCTGCCGCGCCGGGAATCCCGACTGCCGCACGCAGGTGGCCGAGGCAATGATGACCTGGCCGGTGCGTGAATCGAGGGCGATCACAGACCAGGTGGCAAATGCCGGCACCACCGAGGCGGCCAGCAGGGAGAGGGTGAGGAGCAGAAGTCGCATGGCGCTCATTCTATGCGCGACGGGCAGTCGTGAGGGAGCGAGAAAATCAGGGCTTAACATTCACGTAAATAGAAGTGGTGCTTATATCGCGTACACTCCCGCATCCCGCGTCGCGCAGTGTCGCCCCGGGGCAGGAGGTACTTCGTGAAGACGCATGCATGGATGAGTTTTCTGGGCGGTCTGGTGCTGGCGGCAGGCATCGCAACATCGGCCTGGGCACAGGGGACGACCGGCACCATCACCGGACGTGTGCTCGACGGCAGCGGCGGACTGCTGCCCGGCGCGACGGTCGCCATCAGCAGTCCGGCCATGATTGGCGGCCCCCGCGAGGCCGTGACCGATGGGCTCGGCACCTATCGCTTCACGGCTGTGCCTCCAGGGTCCTATCGGGTGGTCTTCTCGCTGCCCGGCTTCCAGACACTGACGGTGGAAGGCGTTACGCTGCTGGCTGGCGCGACGATGACCGTCAACGGACCGCTGCAGCTCGACAGTGTCTCCGAGTCGATTACCGTGACCAGCACCACGCCGACCATTGACCTGCAGGCCACGACGGTGGGCGTCAACTGGAGCGAGCAGCAGATGGAAGACCTGCCTTATGGCCGCGGCATCCGTGGACTGGCGCGCCTCGTACCCGGGCTGGCTCCGACGCAGTTCGACGTGGGCGGCAACACGGTCGGCGGATCGACGACGACCGGTGCGCGCTCCTACGGACGCGCCGGCGGCGAGCTCATCAAGTTCGACGGTGTCGTGTGGGATCAGTTCTTCGGCGACTACAACACCTACGATCAGATTCAGGTGTCGGCCGCCGCGCGCAGCGCTGAAATGCAGAGCCCAGGCGTGTCGATGAGCTTTGTGGTCAAGTCGGGCAGCAACGCCTTCCGCGGCAACTATCTCGGGGCCTGGCAGGACGGCAACTGGCAGGGCAGCAACGTCACGCAGAGCCTGCGCGATCAGGGCTTCGACCCGGGCAACAACAAGTTCACCCGCTACAATGACGCCAGCGTCGATCTCGGCGGACCGATCGTCCGCGATCGCCTCTGGTTCTATGCAGCCTACGGCTACAACTATTCCGGGCTGCTGATTCCCGGGTTCATCTCGCAGAAGACCGGCGAGCAGGTCGAGTTCTTCACCCGGCTCGACAATCCCACGCTCAAGCTGACCTACCAGGCGTCACGCAACAACAAGTTCGAGCTGACGCAGCAGTTCAACCGCAAGTGGCAGCCCTATCGCACGGCCAGTCGCTTTGTGCCGCTCGAGGCCACGCAGAACCAGATTGCCTGGACGGCGATTGGCCCGGCGCTCAAGTTCACGCGCATCATGAGCCAGAGCATGACACTCGACCTCAGTGTCAACCGCTCGGGCTACTGGTGGCCCGACAAGGCCTGGACCGACGATGTGCGCAAGACCGATCTGACAACGACGCAGACGAGCGGTGCCTTCCTCGAGCTGAAACGCAAGCCGGCACGCTACGGATACAACGGGACACTGTCGTGGTATCGCGCCATCGGCAGCACCAACCACGAAATCAAGACCGGGTTCCTCGGCTACCACAACACGAACTTCGTCGAGACCTACGGGTATCCCAACCAGCAGATCTATCGTTATCGCAGCCTGCCGGGCGACACCGACCTCTTCCTGCGTCCCGACTCGGTGCAGGTCTTCGAGTATCCGAACAACACCAACGCGGGCGTGCTCTACAACTCGGGCTACATCAACGACAGCATGAGCCTCACGCGCAAGCTCACGGTCAACGTCGGGGTGCGCTACGACCGGTACTCGTCGTGGCTGCCCGAGCAGGGCAATCCGGGCACCGGGCCCTATGCGACGCAGCGCATCTATTCCGAGAACCGCGACTTCCCGACCTATACGGCGTGGTCGCCACGCATATCGACGGTGTACGACCTCACCGGCACCGGGCGGGTGGCACTCAAGGCCAGCTATGGGCGCTATGCGGCGGCCGGGTCCGGCATCACGGCGGCGTCGGGGCCGGTGGCGGGGCAGATCAATCCTGCGGCGACGCTGGTGTCGACCTACAACCGCTGGGACGGACGCATCCCCTACACACCTGTGCCTGGCGACCTGGCGTCGGTCACGGGTGCCACGCGAGACAGCCGCTTCGACCCGAACCTGAAGGGCGAATACATGGACGAGTGGACCGCCGGCGTCGACCTCGGCCTGCGCCGCGATACCGTGGTGCGCTTCAACCTCGTCCGCAAGTACGACTTCCGCGGATACAAGGAACTCAATCTGGCGCAACCGTTCGAAGCCTTCACCGACTTCCGCACCGGCGTCGATCCGGGGCGCGATAACGTCACCGGCACTGCTGATGATGGTGTCGTGCAGGTGTGGTCGGTGCCGCGCACGTATCCCACATTCGGGCAGATCAAGACCCTCTGGGTCAACACGGTGGGCGACGAAGGCAACGATCGCTACACGGCGCTCGAGGCCACGCTCAACAAGCAGTACGCCGATGGCTGGTCGTTCATGGCGTCGTATGTGTGGGACCGGCGTATCGTGCGCAACATCGAACCGCGCACGCCGAACGAAGCCGCCTACAACTGGCAACTGCCCGAGCGTTACCAGAGCGTGCGGCTCAATGGCACGTATGAACTGCCGTGGAAGCTAATGATCGCCGCGACATTTACCGGGCAGGAAGGCGAGTATTACAACCGCATCGTGCAGGTGCGTGACGCGCTGAATACGCTGGTGAATGTCGTGGTGGAAGGGCAGGCGGGACGCTATGACTGGGTCAAGCTGGCCGATGCCCGGCTGTCGAAGACGTTCTCGTGGGGCAAGTCGCAGTCGCTCGAGGCGTTTGTCGACGTGTTCAACCTCACCAACTCGAGCGTGGTCCTGCGCCGGGTGACCACCAACGGGCCCAACTACTTTAAGCCCCTGTCGACCGGGGGCATCGATGCCGCGTCGGCCAATCCCATTCCGGCCGCCCGCGTGTTCCGCGCCAGTCTTCGCTACCGCTTCTAGCCACCATATCGGCCGGCGTGTCCCCCGCATGGCACGTCGGCCGTTTTTGTCTCCGGCGGTGCTAAGCTCTCAGGGATTCCGTCGTCGGGACGGACCCTGACCATGTACCCGCCATCGCCCTCCGCTCCGTTATTCGACCCGGCTGACGGCCCGGTCGCTGCCCAGGCAGAGGACGGCTCGCTCACGCCCATCTACGGCAAGCGCGTCATCATCATCGGTGGAGGCGCACAGGTGGGGCAGGTGGCCATCGGCGCCATCAGCGAAGCCGACCGCCACAACATCCGCGGTGAACGCATCTCGGTCGATACCATTCCCCTCGTCGGGGAACAGGCCATTGCCGACGCCGTGCGCGCCGTCGCCCGTCTGCCCCGCGCGGCGATTCTCGTGCTGGCCGGGTCGATCATGGGGGGGCAGATCACCGAGGCGGTGACCGACCTGCAGGCGCACGGCATTCGCGTGATTGCCCTCAACATGGTCGGCGGTGTGCGGAAGGTGGCCGATCTGGTGGTGTCGGATCCGGTTCAGGCGGGTGTGATGGCGGTGATGGCGATTGCCGACACCGCCCGGTTCGATCTGGCGCGGCAGCAGGGGCGCGCCTACTGACGATGAGGGGCGGGCCCGGTGGCCGGCCCCGTTCACAAGGAGCAGCACATGACAATGACTCGCGTGACGTGGGGCGTGACGGTGGCCGCGGTCCTGGCCGGCGGTCTGGGTGTGGCGGCGCAGCAGGCCTCGACGACCGACCCCCGGGTGGGACTCAAGGCCGGGCTGACCGATGCCGGGGTCGCCGCACTGCACATGGAACTGGTGGCCAATCTGCCCAAGCCCGAGGGCTTCTTCGACCCCGAGGCACCCGCAGGGTCGCCCATCGAGCCCGAACGGGCGCCGGGCGCACCGCCGCCGCCCCCGCCAGCTCCTGGCACCCCCCCGCCTCCGCCACCACGTGGCAGTGGCTTCACGAATTCCGATCTGGCCTTCTTCGGCACCAATGCCGTCGTGGGCAACTACCACGGCTACAACATCTATGACGTCGAGAACGCGCGCCGCCCGCGCCTGCTGACGTCGGTCGTCTGCCCGGGCGGCCAGGGCGATGTGTCGGTGTGGGGTCACCTGCTGTTCATGTCGGTCGAGCAGACGCGCGGACGGCTCGACTGCGGCCTGCAGGGCATCGAGGGCACCGTCTCGGCCGAGCGCTTCCGCGGCGTGCGCATCTTCGATATCTCCGACATCCGCAAGCCCCGTCAGGTGGCCGCGGTGCAGACCTGCCGTGGCTCGCACACCCATACGCTGGTGCCCGATCCGAAAAATCCGAGCCGGCTCTTCGTGTACGGCTCAGGCACGAGCAGCGTGCGCCCCGGTGAGGAACTGGACGGCTGCTCGGCCAAGGACGCCAAGGAGGACCCGAACACGTCGCTCTTCAGCATCGACGTCATCGAGGTGCCCCTCGGCGCCCCCCAGAACGCGCGCATCGTCAACCGTCCGCGCATCTTCATGGATGAGACGACGGGGAACATCGCCGGCCTCTGGCAGGGCGGCAACCACGGTGAGGGCACGCAGACCAGCCGCATGACCAACCAGTGCCATGACATCACGGTCTACAGCGAGATTGGCCTGGCGGCCGGGGCGTGCTCGGGCAACGGCATCCTGCTGGATATCAGCGACCCGCAGAACCCGAAGCGCCTCGACCATGTGATCGACAAGAGCTTTGCCTACTGGCACTCGGCGACATTCAATAACGATGGCACCAAGGTCGTCTTCACCGACGAGTGGGGCGGCGGGTCACGCCCGCGCTGCCGCGCGACCGATCCACTTACCTGGGGTGCCGACGCCATCTTCGACATCGTCGACCGAAAGCTGGTGTTCAAGGGCTATTACAAGATGCCGGCGGCCCAGAGCGAGCAGGAAAACTGCGTGGCGCACAACGGGTCGCTGATCCCCGTGCCCGGCCGCGACATCATGGTGCAGTCGTGGTATCAGGGCGGTGTGTCGGTGTTCGATTTCACCGACTCGGCGAAGCCCGTCGAGATTGCCTACTTTGACCGCGGTCCCATCGATGCGAAGAACCTTGTGTCGGGTGGCTACTGGTCGAGCTACTACTACAACGGCTTTATCTACGGCGCCGAGATCGCCCGCGGCATCGACATCTTCCGGCTGCTGCCGAGCCAGTATCTGTCGCAAAACGAACTCGATGCGGCCGCGCTGGTGCGGTGGAACGAGTTCAATTCACAGAACCAGCCCAAGGTGAGCTGGCCCGCGTCGACGGTGGTGGCGCGTGCGTATCTCGACCAGCTGCGCCGGGGCACGGCCGTCACTGCGGCGCGAGCCGATGCCATTGCGGCCACGATTCAGAAGCTCGACGGCGTGCGTGCGGGCGACCGCAGTGCCGCGCCGGTGCTGGGTGAGGTGACGACGCTGGCTGCAGCCCTCGAGAAGGACGCAGGAGCGCTGCAGGGACGCGATGCGCTGCGTCTGCGGGGCATCGCCGACTCGCTGCGCGGACGCGCGGCACAGCTGCGATAGGCGCGTCGAACGACACGGCTATGTGAGGCGATCGGCAGGGCCCCCGCCACGGGGGCTGCTGCCGGGCCGCACTGCCTGCCGGAGGAGTCACGATGCCGCGTCCGCGACTGACGGTGTCGACCCGTGCGTCACTCGTGGCCCTGTCGGCGCTCGCCCTGCTGGGTCTGGCGCACTGGATGCGCCCGCGCCACCTGGTGAGCGCAGAGCTGCTGGTCTACCTGCTGGGCGTGCTGCCGAACCTTGCGGCCGTGATTGCGATCACCTTTGTGCTGCTGGCGGGATGGATCGACCAGCATCCCACGGCCTCGCCGGGCGACATGCGCCGCCGTTGCCGGGCCTTTGCGCTGTTCGCCACGGCGGGCCTCATCGTGTGGGAAGTGGGGCAACTGTTCAGCCGCTCCCTCCGCTTCGACTACCACGACATCGCGGCCACCCTTCTCGGTCTCGGCGCCTCGTGGACGCTGAATGCCTGGGTCATCCGTGGGGCACCGGGGCCACACACCACCCGATAGGTGTGCCGTCGTCACGACGCCCGCGACCCGCCGCAGGTTGTGACCGGAGGACTGTCACCACCATGATCGACGCACTCGACACAGGCTCGCGGCATGTGCCACAGCACAGACACGCACCTTCTGGGAGCGCTACCTGAGGGGGGCTGTCCCGTTTCGCGGTGTGCCGATGGCTGGTGTCCGCCGTGCGGTACACAGCTGGTGGAACGACGATGGCCCCGCAGATTTGGCGGTGCCCGCCCAGAAGGCACTCGCACTGGCCTTGTTCGAGGGACGCTACTGCGAGGACAAGCTGGCCGGGACACTGGTGCTGCAGGAGATCCTGCTCGGACACCTCAACGACGAGGATATCGACGCCTTCGGACGACTGTTCGAGCGGGCATGCATCGCTGACTGGAACACGAGTGACTGGTTCTGCGTGAAGGTGCTGGGGCCGCTGGTTGCGCGCGATGTCCCGCGTCGGCACCGAGTCGACCTGATCACTGCGTGGAAGTGCGCGCCGACTGTCTGGCAGCGCCGTTCGGCCAATGTCGCCTTCGTGAACCTGGCCCGACGCGGCGACGCCAATTTTCCCGGATTCACCGCACTCATGCTCGACACGTGTGCCGCCACGGTGTGCCACGAGGAACGTTTTGCGCAGACCGGGGTGGGCTGGCTGCTGCGCGAACTGGCCGAGGCCGACTGCGAGGCGGTGACCGCATTCACTCGCGCACATCTCGCACGCATGTCGCGGGAGGCCGTGCGATACGTGACCGAACGCATGCCGCACGATCAGCGCCGCGCGCTGCTCGACGCCCACACGAGGGCACGTGGACGGTCAATGCGCCGCGAAGTGGCGATGCACGTTACCCCGACCGACGCCAGCCCATCCGGCCCGTCAATCGAGTGATGTGGGCCAGATGATGGCGGCCGTGCCACGCGTACAGCGCCAGCTGCTGGTCGAGTGACATGCGTCCCAGTTCGGGATGCGTGAACGTCCGTGCGAATGCGGCGTCGGGCAGGCGTGTGATGGCATCGACCCACCGGGCGTGCAGCGACGCGAGCAACGCGAGTGAGAGCGACACCGGGGCAAGGCTCGCATCGGGCAGCCGGGCCCAGGCCTGCTCGTCGTAGGGGCGGATGACCGGCACGTCTTCGGTCAGGGCTAGACGGAACCGGACGTAGGCGTTCAGATGGCTGTCGGGCAGGTGGTGCACCACCTGCCGTATCGTCCAGCCCCCGGGACGATACGGCGTGTCGAGCTGCGCATCGCCGAGGCCCTCGACTGCAGCGCACACGGCCTCCGGAAGCACGGCCAGGTCGGTCACATGCAACGCACGACTGGCGGCGTCACTGTGTGCAGGCGCCACAAATGGCCCGAGGGGATACGAGAGATCCGCGGCCTCCATCGGCCGCTATGCCTTCCGCAGCGGTGTCTGGGTGAAGGGCAGGGCACGCACGCGGACGCCCGTCGCGGCGAAGATGGCATTGGCGACCGCCGGTGCGATGGGCGGCACGGCGGGTTCGCCCAGCCCGCCGAGTGGGGCATCCGATCGCACGAACTCGACGCGGATGCGCGGCGTGTCCTTGATGCGTGGCATGGGATAGTCGCGGAAGTTTCTCTGTGCGACGCGACCTTCCTCGATGGTGATCGCGCTCATCAGGGCGGCCGACAGACCGAAGAGGATGCCGCCTTCGACCTGTGCCGTGGCGCCGTCAGGACTGATCACGTCGCCGCAGTCGACGACCGCATCGACCGCCAGCACCCGCAGCACGCCGGCAGCGTCGACCCGCACATGCGCGACTTCGGCAACGATGCTGCCGAAGCTGTCACAGAGGGCGATGCCCCGCCCCTCGCCCTCGGGGAGCGGCGTACCCCAGCCGGCCAGCGTCGCGGCGCGCTCGAGCACCGCCAGCGCGCGGGGCGACGTCGACAGCAGGCCGCGGCGATAGTCGCAGGGGTCAGCCTTGGCCTCGTGCGCCAGTTCATCAATGAACGACTCTTTGAAGAAGCCGTGCTGCGAGCTGGCCACGGATCGCCACGCACCCAGCCGCACGTGATGCGCCGACTCCTTCTGGGTGCTCTCGGTCTTCCCGATGGCATACGGCATCGCCAGCGCCTCGCCGTCGCCATCGCCCGTGAAGGCCACTCGCACGATGAGCGGGCGTCCCGAGGCATCGAGGCTGGCGGCGTGGCGTGACAACGCGGCCGGCCGATAGTAGTCATGCTGCATGTCGGTTTCGCGCGACCAGATGGTCTTCACCGGCGTCGGCGACATCTGCTGCGCCACCTGCACGCCGAGTTCGATGTAGTCGAACGTGTAGGGCAGGCGACGCCCGAATGATCCACCCAGGAGGTGGTTGGTCAGCTGCACCCGCTCGCGGTCGATGCCGAGCGCCTTGGCCGCCACCGTGCGGGCATTCAGGGGATCCTGCACACCAGCCCAGATGCGTGCGCCCGTATCGTCGACCTGCGCGGTGCACGACAGCGGTTCCATCGAGGCATGCGCTAGGAAGGGCACGCGGTACTCGGCCCGCACCACCCGCGTCGCGTCGGCGGGCATCTCGGGCAGCGGCCCGATGGCCGCGTCGAATGCGGCGAAGATCGAGGCCGACGACACCTGTCCGTGGCCGGCGTCGGTGTAGACGGGCTGCAGTGCCGCCAGCGCCTGGCGCGCGCGCCAGTAGCTGTCGGCCACGACCGCGACCGCGTTGGGCAGCGACACCACCTTCTTCACACCGCGCAGCGCCATGGCCGGCGCAGGATCGACCGACTGCAGCGTGCCCCCCTGCACCGGGGCGATGTCGATCGCCGCGTAGAGCATGTCCGGCAGCGACACGTCGATGCCATAGGTGGCCCGCCCGTTGACCTTCGAGGCGATGTCGAGTCGGGGTGCAGACGTGCGGCGCAGCGAGAACGCGTCAGGGCCTTTCAGCGTCGGCGATGTGGGCACCTTCAGGTGCGAGGCCGCCTCGGCCAGCTGGCCGTAGGTCGCCTGCCGTCCCGACGCGGCATGCCGCACCACCGACTGCGAGGCCTGGCACTCACGGGCCGGCACGCCCCACTGCTGCGCCGCCGCGTCTACCAGCATCTGGCGCGCTGCGGCTCCGGCCACGCGCATGCCGAATTCACCCGTGCTGCGCACGGCCGTCGACCCGCCCGTGACCATCAGGCCGATCCAGTCGGCCACTTTATACATGCCGTAGTCGAAGCCACGCGCCATCACGGCCGGCACATGGTCGCCGGTGATCGTGCGGGCCAGATAACCGTTGGCATACGTATCGACGCCCGGCGCTTCGATGACCTCGACCTGTGCCCAGTCGGCATCCAGCTCATCGGCGGCCATCATGCCGAGGGCCGACAGCGTCCCCTGGCCCATGTCGCAGTGCGGCACCAGAATCGTGATGCGTCCGTCTGCGTTGATGCGAATCCACGTGGTGAGCTGCCCGGGGCCGGGTCCTGCGGGTTCGACGACCGCATGACGCGCCGGTGCCAGCGCAAAGCCAGCCACGCCGAGCAGGAACCCACCACCGGCAATGGTGCCGGCACCGATGAAGGTGCGTCGCGTCCACTTGTTCATGACCGCTCTCCCGTGCCTGCCGCGGCGTCGGTCGGCACAGTCGCCGCACGCATAGCCACCGCCTCATGGATCGCCGCACGCACCCGCGGATATGTGCCGCACCGGCAGATGTTGGTCAGGCGCGCATCAATCTCGTCATCCGTCGGGGCAGGCGTGTCGGCCAGCAGTGCTGCCACGGCCATGATCATCCCCGACTGGCAGTAGCCGCACTGCGGCACCTGCCGCGCGACCCACGCCACCTGCACCGCATGCGGGCTGTCAGCCGGCGCCAGGGCCTCGATCGTCACGACCGACTTGCCCTCAGTCGCCGACAGCGGCAGCGTGCACGATCGCACTGCGCGTCCATCGAGATGCACCGTGCAGGCCCCGCACGCGGCGATGCCGCAGCCGTACTTGGTGCCGGTCAGGCCCAGCTGTTCACGCAGCGCCCACAGCAGGGGCATCTCAGGTTCAAGGTCGAGGGTATGTGGCGTTCCGTTCACGGTCAGCGAAATCGGCATGGCAGGCTCCCGGGTGCTCCGAGTGTGTCACGGGCGTCTGCCGGTGGCAATTGCCGCCGCGCCGAAGAAGCTGATGACGCCAGCGCCCGACCCCGGTAGACTGTGCCCACTGGCAAGCAGGAGGCCACAGACGTGATGCGTAGATGTGCAGTATGGGTCCTGAGTGCGGCATGCGCGCTCACGACGGTTCCCGCAGCCGCCCAGACCGACAGGACGGCCGCCTACAAGGCCGATGCGGTGCGCGGCGTCGACGAAATGGCCAAGATGGCCCAGGTCATGGTCGATTCCGTGTTCAGCTTCGGCGAACTCGGCTTTCAGGAGGTCGAAACCTCGAAGTACCTGACCGGCATCCTCGAACAGAACGGCTTCAGGATCGAACGCGGCGTCGCCGGCATTCCCACCGCCTGGGTCGCCCGCTGGGGCAACGGCAAGCCTGTCATCGCCCTCGGCTCCGACATCGACGGCATTCCCCAGGCGTCCCAGAAGCCCGGCGTGGTCTATCCCGATCCCATCCTGACCGGTGCCCCGGGACACGGTGAAGGCCACAACACCGGCGTCCCCCTCAACATCATCGCGGCACTGGCCGTCAAGCGCGTGATGGAACGCGAGAAACTGCCCGGCACCCTGATGATCTGGCCCGGCGTCGCCGAGGAACTGCTGGGCACCAAGGCTTACTTCATTCGCGAGGGCCTCTTCAAGGATGTCGACATCTCGCTGTTCGCCCATGTCGGCGGAAATCTCGGCGTGTCGTGGGGCGACGGCGGTGGCAACGGCATGGTCTCGGTCGAATACACCTTCGAAGGGGAAACGGCGCATAGTGCCGGCGCGCCGTGGCGCGGCCGCTCGGCGCTCGACGCCGTCGAGCTGATGAATGCCGGCTGGAACTACCGCCGCGAGCATCTCCGTATTTCACAGCGCTCGCACTACGTCATCTCGAACGGGGGCGATCAGCCCAATGTCGTGCCGAGGAACGCCAGTGTCTGGTACTACTTCCGCGAGAACGACTACCCGCACATCAAGGAAATGTGGGACATCGCCAACAAGATGGCCGACGGTGCCGCGCTGATGACCAACACCAAGTGGACGTCACGCACGCTGGGCTCCGCGTGGCCCCAGCACATGAACAAGGTCGTCGCCGAGACGATGTTCGACAACATCAGGAAGGTGGGCCTGCCCACCTGGACGGCTGACGATCAGGCGCTGGCCAGGGGGCTGCAGCAGTATCTCGGCAACCCGACGAGCCCTGGGCTGGCGACCGAACTCGAGCCGCTCGGCGGCCCGGTGCCGAACGAACGCAACACCGGCGGCGGGTCGGACGACATCGGCGACATCTCGTGGAACGTGCCGACGGTCACGCTGCGCTATCCGGCCAACATTCCCGGGCTGCCCGGTCACAACTGGTCGAGTGCCATTGCCTCAGCCACACCCATCGCGCACAAGGGTGTCGTCGCCGGTGCGAAAGTGCAGGCCATGACCGTGCTCGACCTGCTCACGAAGCCTGAACTGGTCAAGGGGGCGTGGGACTACTTCAACAACGTGCAGACGAAGGATCGCAAGTACATCCCCTTCATCACGAAGGACGACAAGCCGGCCACGCACCTGAACGCGAACATCCTCGGCCGCTATCGCGAGGAGATGAAGAAGTTCTACTACGACCCGTCGAAGTACTCGACCTACCTCGAGCAGCTCGGCATCACCTATCCGACGCTGGCCCCTGCCACGAAGCGGTAGCAGACACGCGCCCTGGAGCCTGCCGTCACACGGCAGGTTCCAGGTGCGGCATCAGAGCGCCTCGCCTTGAGGCCGCCGCAAACGCCCGGCTCCCGCAACGGTCGCCCCGCGCAGGCGGCGTCAGATCTCCACCTGCACACCCAACTCGACGATGCGGTCCGGTGGCAGCCGGAAGAATCCGGCTGCGCGGCCGGCGTTGCGTGCCATGAACGCAAACAGGTGTTCGCGCCACGAAGCCATGCCGGGCGCGTCGGTCACAAGCAGCGTCTCGCGTCCCAGGAAATATGTCGTCTCGTCGTCGATGCGCAGCACGGCCTCACGGGCCAGCGTCTTCGGCACGTCGACTTCTTCCATGAAGCCCGTGCGCACCACGACTTCGAAGATACCCCGACCGAGCGGTCTGATATCGACGCGATCTTCAGGGGCCACATAGGGAATCGGCTGCGTGGACACCTGCAGCGAGATGACGCGCTCGTGCAGTACGCGGTTGTGACGAATGTTGTGGGCCAGCGCCGGTGGCGTGGCCGACGGCTGCGCCGTCATGAAGACGGCCGTGCCCGGCACGCGCGCCAGCGCCTGCGTGTCGAGGCTGTCGACAAACGCATCGAACTTGAGTGACCGTGCCGTCAGCCGCCGCGCGACGATCGTGCGACCCGTCTTCCACGTGGTCATCAGCGTGAACAGCACGGCGCCAATCAGCAGGGGGAGCCAGCCACCGTCCAACAGCTTGAGCAGGTTGGCGCTGAAGAACGACCCATCAATGACGACGAGTATGCCCGTGAGGCCATACGCCACGGGCACCGGCCACTTCCAGCGCTCGGTCATCAGCACATGCAGCAGTAGCGTAGTCAGCAGCATGGTCATCGTCACGGCAATGCCATAGGCCGCGGCCAGCGCGGTCGATGTGCCGAACGACACCACGATGGCTGTGGTGGCGAGGAAGAGCATCCAGTTCACCTGCGGCAGGTAAATCTGGCCCATCGTCTCCCTGGACGTGTGCGAGATGTCGAGGCGCGGGCAGTAGCCCAGCTGAATCGACTGCACGGTGAGCGAGAAGACGCCGGAAATCATCGCCTGTGACGCGATGATGGCAGCCATGGTCGACAGGGCCACGAGCGGCAGGCGGAACGCGTCGGGGGCCATCAGGAAGAACGGATTCGACGCGGCCGTCGGATCTTTCAGCAGCAGCACCGCCTGGCCGAAGTAGTTGAGCAGTAGCGCGGGCAGCACCACGGCAAACCAGGCCGCGCGAATGGGGAAGCGGCCAAAGTGGCCCATGTCCGCATAGAGCGCTTCGCCGCCGGTGATCACAAGGCATACCGCCCCGAGCACCGCCAGCCCGTGCCACTGATGCTCGACGAAGAACTGCACGCCGTGCCGCGGGTCGAAGGCCCACAGCACCTCAGGCGCCTGCACCATCCAGCTCAGCCCCATGACCGCCAGCACGGCAAACCACACCAGCATCACCGGCCCGAACAGCCAGCCGACCACGCCGCTGCCACTCCGCTGCAGCGTGAAGAGCGCGACGAGAATCGCCACCGTCGCCGGGACGGTGTAGTGGCGGAAACCCGGGAAGACGACCTCCGCGCCCTCCATCGCGCTCAGCACCGTAATCGCCGGCGTGATCATGGCGTCGCCGTAAATCAGCGACGCCCCGAACAGGCCAATCAGCACCAGCACCGGCGTCACGAAGCGACGACTCTCGCGCCTGGGCAGCAGCGAGGTCAGTGCCAGGATACCGCCCTCGCCGCGGTTGTCGGCGCGCATGACGATGGCGATGTACTTGAGCGAGATGACGATCAGCAGCGCGTAGATGATGAGCGAGAGCACACCCAGCACGTTGTCGTAGGTGACGGGTACCGAGTGTGAACCGGAAAAACACTCGCGGATGGCATAGAGCGGGCTGGTGCCGATGTCGCCGTAGACAACGCCCAGTGCTCCGAGGACCAGGCCCGCACGGGCCTGATGCGCACTGTCAGTAGACACAACTCCTCCAATCCGCCGGCGAGGTTAGCTGTCGGGCTCGGCGTTGGAAGTCGCCGTCCGGCCTGGCCGGATGCGCCCCTGAAACTCGGGTCCCCCGCGACGCGCATGGGCGCGTCTTTGGCGTCAATCTTCCGATTCTACTTGGTCTTGGCCTTGGCGTCCTTCAACGCCTTGTAGTGGGCCTCAATCGGCTTGAACGGCCCGAGGCGGTGCTGCTCGAGCGGAAACTCGTCGGCATACGGGCCATAGGCATTGTCGACGGGCTTGGTCGTCAGGTCCGGATAATCCTTCTCCTGCCCGATCATCGTGGGCCGCGACTGGGCATTGATGTAGGCCGCGACGTCAAACGCCTCGTCGTCAGACAGCGTGGCTTCGCCCAGGGGCATGCGCGCCTTGATGAAGCGTGCGGCAGTCAGCACACGGTGCATGCCGGCTCCGGTGTTGAAGCTGTCCGGGCCCCAGACCGGAGGAAACAGATAGCCTTTGCCTTTGTCTTCGGTGGCCAGCAGCCCCAGCCCGTCCTTGCCGTGACAGGTGGCGCACCGGCGCTGATACACCTCGCCACCGGCATCAACGTCGGCGCGACGGTCGGGCATCTTGAAGGCGGGCGGTTCGGTGGCCTTGCGCGCCGAGGCGGGCATCGCGTCCCACTGCCGGCCGAGCCCGCGCAGGTAGGCTGCCATGGCCATCATCTCGACACTGTCCATCGGCAGCGGCTTGCCGTTCATGCTGCGCTGCATGCACTCGTTGATGCGGTCTTCGATATCGGTCATCTGGCCGGCACGACCGGAAAAGCGCGGATAATGCGCGTCGGTTTCGAACAGGTGCAGCGTGCCGGGGTCGGTGCCGGTGCCCAGATGGCACGAGCCGCAGTTGAGGCGGCTGTTGATGTAGCGCTTCTGCGGATCAGCCTGATCGGGCCCCAGCAGTTCAGCCGTCTGCGCGATGAGCCGACGGCCGAAATCTTCGGTGGCCTCGGCGGGCAGCGTCACCATCGAGGCCGGTACCGCATCACCCCCACCCGACGCCGCCGCCGATGGGCGCCACAGCGACGCGCTGGTGCCAGACGACTGCAGCCCGACTACGATGAGGCCGATGCTCAGGATGACGCCGGCCACGAGGGCAGGCAGCCATCCGGTTCCGCGGGGCGACGGGGCAGGGGTCACGGCAGACTCGACTCCTTGGATGACGGAGAGGTCCGTCGATCCGCATCATATCCCCGCACCGCGTCGAGGAAGGTGAACTTGGGTTGCTCGATCGCGGCACGCCACCCTGGCAGTGCCAGCCACGCGCCCGCGAAGGCCAGCACCAGCGCGACCGAACCCCACACGATGAGGTCACTGAGGGTGTTCACGTTACTTCCGCAGATGACCGGGCAGCGACGGCGTGTAGAGACTGCGCACGTAATGTGCCGTGGCCAGGATCTCGGCACTCGTGAGACGCGAGGTCCACGGGGCCATGGGCGAGCCGGGTATGCCTTCGCGCAGCACCCGCACGGCTTCCGACAGGCTCAGCTGCTGCTGTGTGAAGTTGGCCGGCACCATGGGCAGGGCATCGGCGGCGGTGCCATCCCCCCGGCCGTCGGTGCCGTGGCACTGCGCGCAGTTGGCGGCGTAGACCTCACGGCCCTGCGCCAGCAGCGCCTCGGAGGGCGCCGGCTCGACGCGGGTGACCGACAGGGCCTGCACGGCCTGGGCCAGGGCTCCGAGGTCGTCAGGCGACAGGTCGCGCCACGCGGGCATGGCAGCACCGGTCACGCCGTTCCAGAGCGCCGACGCGAGGCGGGCGTTCGAGTAATCGTGCTGCGACAGATTCTTCGGGGCCGGGCGCAGGTGGCTCGCCGCCGGGCCATTGCCCTGGCCCTCGGGACCGTGGCAGGTAGCGCAGTGGCGGGCAAAGAGGGCCTGTCCCCGCGGCAGGGCCGCGGCATCAATCGGCAGGGCCGGAGCCTCGCCGTGCCTGATGGCGCGCGCCGGATGGTTGTTGAGCCGCCCCTCGAAGGCCATGGCCATCAGCGGGTCGTCGTCGCAGTCGCAGCCCTCTCTGGCGCGGGCCTCGCCTTCGGGACCAGCGACTTCGCGCGCACGACCGAGGCTGTCGAGATAGGCCACGAGGTCACGCGCCTCCTGGGTGGGCCGGTCGGGTGCGCCGTCGAAGAGCCAGGGATAGGCCGGCATCACCGACTCGCGGACGACATCGCGCGGAGCGTAGAGGTGCGCGTACTGCCAGTCGAGGCTGCGCGTGCCACCGGCCCGGCTGAGGTCAGGCCCGATGCGACGGGTGCCGAGCATGTGCGGCGTATCAAACTGGGTTTCCCACGCCAGGGTCGGGGCTCCGAACCGTCGGGTATCGGCTGCGGTGAAGCGCACCTGCTGCGAGTGGCAGTATGAACAGCCCTCGCGGGCGTAGACAAGGCGACCGCGCGATTCGCTGACCGACGGGCGCAGCGGCACCTCAGGCGCCATGCGCGTCGTCTGGTCGCGGAGCATCTGCGTCGGCCACACCCCGAGCAGCCCCACTGACGTGACGAAAAACAGCACGCCGGCCACACAGGCCACCACATAGGCCATGCGCAGCGCGCGTGTCGACGTCGGGGCGCTCATGTGTGGTCTCCCGCAAGACTCGGCGCCAGATGCGTGCGCGACTGTGCCACCGGGTCACCGCCCTCGGGGCGGACCGACAGCCCGCCTCCGCGGGGGCCTGTCGTCAGGCCAGCCAGCAGCAGAATGAAGCCACCGCTCAGCAGACCGCCGATGTGCGTGCGTGCGGCCCAGTACTTCCGCGAGGCTGCCACAGAATCCATCCACGGCGCGCCGTCGAGCCAGAGCTGTCCCTGCACGAGGCCCGCGAGGGTGAGGTCGGCGACCATCAGCACCAGGCCGATGGTCATGAGCCAGTAGGCCCACGACAGGGCCCCGGCGTGGTACCGCGCCTCGGGCATCCGCTGCCACGCGTGAATCAGGCCGCCGGCGGCCGCAAAGCTGGCGAAGCCGAGCATGGCCATGTGGGAATGCGCGATGACCCAGTCGGTGAAGTGCACGCGCTGGTTGAGCGACATCTGTGCCTGCACCGAACCCTGCAGGCTCACGATCAGATAGAACACGATGCCGGTGCTGACAAAGCGCAGGGCCGGGTCGCGCGGCAGCCAGCCGGCTCCGCGCAGCGACAGTAGCAGATTCGTGACGACGAGCACGACGCTGACCCCGAGCAGGGCCGACGTGATGATTGCGGTCAGCTGCGCCGACATCGGAATCACCGAGAACACGTAGTGATGCGTGCCGTTCAGCGGATAGAGGAAGAACAGCAGCCAGAAGCCCAGCATCGACAGGAAGTGGCTGAAGATGGGGCGGCCCGTCGACGCGGGAATGACGAAGTACATCGTTGACAGCGCCAGCGGCGTGACAAAGAGGCCAACGGCGTCGTGAATCCACAGCCCGCTGAAGGCGGCCCCGGCGGCGCCGGCCACGACCTCGGGCACGACATTGCCCATCGGATAGCTCAGCAGCGTGAATACCAGGCCGCCGATGATGTACCAGCTCGAGATGTACATCGACTCGACGCCGCGGCGGAAAAACCCGGGAAGAAACTGGACGCCCATGCCGACCAGCACGAGGGCGACCATGACGTCGACCATCAGGGGAAACTCGGCCCACTCGAGGGGCTGGCTGACGCCGGCGAGCACGAGCACCCAGCCGGGCACCATGACGCCGAAGTTCCAGAGTGCGCACAGCCAGATGCCGAGGCGTTCGCTCGTCACCGGACGCCCGGTGAGAATCGGCACCGCATGGTAGAGAAACGCGAAAAAGGCGTTGGCGAGCCAGCCCAGCATGATGCCCTGTGTGTGGGCATAGCGGATGCGGCCCCAGCCGAGCGAGGGGGTGCCGGCGCCGAAGTCGGGCGACTGCAGCTGGAACGCCGCCACCAGTCCGAAGCTCACCGAGATGAGCAGCGTGACCAGGGCGGCGATTCCATGAGCGCGGACGAGGCCGCGGGCAACTGTCGGAGCAGGGGCCGTCGTCACAGAGGGGGCAGTGTTACTTGTTGATCGGAATCATGATGTGCGCGCCGGGCGTGCCGGGCAGCATCAGCCAGGGCGTGCCGCGCATCTCCAACGCTTCCTCGCGCTGGCTGGCGGTCGACACCCCGATCGTCTCGGGCGTGGCCCCGGGCACCGACAGCACCCACAGCAGCTGGATGCGGTCGCGCTTGCCGTAGAGGCGATACGACATCGTGCCGAACGGTGTTGGCTTGATGGTGCCGTTCTTGGTGGCCTCGGCGACGGCGGCGGTGATCTCGGCTTCGGTCTTCTTCTGCGCCGTCAGCTTTGCCGTCAGATCACGACGGGCCGCGGAGACCTTGTTGTAGCACCAGGTGAAGCCGTCGGCCAGGCGGGGCATGCACTCGATGGCGTTGGTCCCGGGACGCAGCACGCGGCGATCGCCGTTGGCGTCGTACTCGTAGACGGTGGCGCCGGCTTTCAGATCGTCGGGCAGCGGCAGCGTGGCCTGCGTGATCTTGTCGGTCGCCTCGTCCGTGATGGTCGAGTCTTTCGGCGCCGGGTTGATCGGAATCATGATGTGCGAGCCGGGCGTGCCGGGCAGCATCATCCACGGGAGGCCCTTCCCCTCGAGAGCATTGGTGCGCTGGCTTACCGTCGAGACGCCGACGGATTCCGGGGTCGCGTTGGGCAGCGACATCACCCACAGGTCCTGAATGCGGTCACGCTTGTCGTACTGGCGATACGACATCATGCCCTGCGGCGACGGCGGAATCGTGCCGGCCTTCACTGCCGCCGCCATGGCGGCCGAGATTTCGGCCTCGGTCTTCTTCTGGGCCGTCAGCCTGGCCTCGAGGTCGCGGCGGGGAGCCTGCGAGTTGTGATAGCAGCGGGCGAAGCCGTCGACGCTGCTCCGCACGTGACATTCCGCCCAGTTGGTGCCCTTGCGCAGCACCTGGCGGTTGCCCTCGGCGTCGTAGGCCACGACGGTCGCGTTATCACGCATGTCCGGCGGAAGAATCTTCACCGCATCCGCAATGCGCGGATCGGCGGCACCGGTCTGGGCCGCCACGGACAGCGGCACCAGCACGAGGGCGGTGGACAGCAGGCGAATCATTCGAGCCATGGAACAGTACCTTTCACTCTCTGGAAGTCGTGCGTTTACCCGACAAACAGGAGGCGGAACCCGCGCTCCTGCGCGTGCAGCACCCCGACCACGCCAGCGGCCACGAGCCGCGAACTGGGCAGCAGGTTCGGGACCATTTCGTTCTTGAGCAGCGCATCCGCGTCGCCACCCTGGCCCGCGAGGCGCCCGGCGATCCCGCGGCTGGCGGTGCCGCACACAATGAACTGCACGCCGCGCTTGGCGAGGCCCGACAGCTGCATGCGCTCGCCCGAGTTGTAGGGATTCCCGGTCGGGGTCGGCTCGACCTTCGGGGCCAGCATCTTGCCGTACTTGGCCCACACAGCGTCGCCGTAGCCGTAGGCGGTTGCCGAGTGGCGCAGGCAGATCATGATGGCCATGTCGGCGTCTTCGATGCCGTAGCCGTTCTTGCTGCCGGTGTAGAGGTTGCCCGCAAAGCGGATGGCGTCGGGCAGACCCTCGGGCGAGGTGACGTCGAGGATGACGCGGTGCTTGCCCGGCATGGTGCTCATCCAGTCATCCGTCGGGTGCAGCATCGGCTGGAACGGTGCCGCGCCCCCCTGGGCGGCCGTCGCGGTGCCGCCAAAGGCAGCGGCCGTGGCCACTGCGCCCAGTCCGGTCATGACGTTACGACGCCCGGTGATTCGCTTCGACATAGTCTGCTGTCCCTCTGCAAGTGAAATCGGAGGCACCCCGGGGTGCCGCACCGATTATATGCCTGTCGCGTGTGCCATCATAGGGGCCGCCGATGGCCCTCGACGCCCTCGAATCTGAAGCCATCCACATCTTCCGGGAAGCCGTGGCGGCCGCCCGCAATCCGGTCCTCATGTACTCGGTGGGGAAGGATTCGTCGGTGCTGCTGCACCTCGCGCGGAAGGCCTTCCACCCGGGGCCCCTGCCGTTCCCGCTGCTGCACATCGACACGACCTTCAAGTTCCGTGACATGTATGCGCACCGCGCCCGCATGGTTACCGAAACCGGGGCCCGTGTCATTGCACACACCAATCAGGCCGGTATTGCGGCCGGGCTGTCGCCCTTCGTCCACGGCTCGAGCCACTGGACCGACGTGATGAAGACCGAGGCCCTCAAGCAGGCCCTCGATGCCCACGCCTTCGATATCGCGATCGGCGGGGCACGCCGCGACGAAGAGGCGTCACGGGCCAAGGAACGCGTCTGCTCGTTCCGCGCAGCCGGGCACCGCTGGGACCCGAAGCGCCAGCGGCCCGAGCTGTGGGACCTCTACAACCTCCGCATGCACGACGACGAAAGCGTGCGGGTATTCCCGATCTCGAACTGGACCGAGCTCGACATCTGGCGCTACATCGAGCGCGAGCAGATTTCGGTCGTGCCGCTCTACTTCGCCGCCCTTCGACCGGTCGTGAGACGCAGTGGCACGTGGATCATGGTCGACGATGACCGGCTGCCGCTTGAGCCGGGCGAGGTGCCCGAGCAGCGACTGGTACGGTTCCGCACACTGGGCTGCTATCCCCTGAGTGGCGCCATCGAGAGCCCGGCCGCCACGGTGGCCGACATCATCGCCGAAACCGCAGCGGCCGCGGCGTCGGAACGTCAGGGGCGCCTCATCGATTCCGACCAGCCGGCCTCGATGGAGAAGAAGAAGCGCGAGGGGTATTTCTGATGCCCGACCTGCTGCGCCTGCTGACCTGCGGCAGTGTCGACGACGGCAAGTCGACGCTGCTCGGGCGGATGCTGTACGAGACGCGCTCGATCTTCGAGGACCAGCTGTCGGCCCTCGAACGCGACACGCGCCGCTACGGCACACAGGGCGAGCGCCTCGACCTGGCCCTGCTCGTCGATGGCCTGCAGGCCGAGCGCGAGCAGGGCATCACGATCGATGTGGCCTATCGGTTCTTCTCAACCGCGCGCCGGCGCTTCATCGTGGCCGACACCCCGGGGCACGAGCAGTACACCCGCAACATGACCACCGGGGCATCGACGGCCGACCTCGCCATCATCCTGGTCGATGCACGCAAGGGCCTGCTGACCCAGACCCGCCGGCACACGCGCATCGTCGCGATGATGGGCATCAGGCACGTGGTGCTGGCGGTCAACAAGATGGATCTGGTTGGCTACGACCAGGGGGTGTTCGACGCGATTGCCCGGGAATATGCCGAATGGGCTACGCCGTGCGGGTTCGCGGAGGTGGTGGCCCTGCCGCTGTCGGCCCTCGAGGGTGACGGGGTGGTCGAGCCGAGTCCGCACATGCCGTGGTTCACCGGTCCAACGCTGCTCGGGCATCTGGAAGCGGTTGATGTCTCGGCCACCGCAGACACCGGTCCGCTGCGCCTGCCGGTGCAGATGGTGCTGCGGCCCGATGCCGACTTCCGGGGCTTTGCCGGGCGCGTGGCGGCGGGTGTGCTGCGGCCAGGGGATCCGATCACGGTGCTGCCGTCAGGAGTCGAGGCCACCGTGCGCGCCCTGCCGGCGTTCGGTGGGGATCGGGCCGAGGCCCGGACGGGTGACTCGGTGCTGGTGCAGCTCGACCGCGAGGTCGATGTCAGCCGCGGTGACGTGCTGACGACGGCGGGGGCCCCGACCGGCGTGGCCGATCAGTTCGAGGCGCGGGTGCTGTGGCTGGGGCATGCCGATCTCGTGGCCGGGCGCCGCTATCTGTTCAAGCTGCACACCCGCGAAGCACGCGCGACGATCACCGCCATCCGGCACCGTGTTGATCTCAACACCGGCGCGGCCCTCTCGGCGCAGCATCTGGCGCTGAATGACATCGGTGTCGTGACCCTGTCGGTCAGTCAGCCGATGCCCTTCGAGCCCTACAGCACCAACCGCACCATGGGCGGGGGGGTGCTGATCGACCCAGTCACGTTCGACACCGTCGGCGCTGTGCTCATCGACTTTGCACTGCGACGCAGCGGCAATCTGCACTGGCATCCGTCACCGATCACCCGTGATGACCGCCGCGCCCTGATGCAGCAGCGAGCGTGCTGCGTGTGGTTCACCGGCCTGTCGGGCAGCGGCAAGTCGACCATTGCCCATGCCCTCGAGCAGCGGCTGCACGCCGACGGCCGGTTCACCTATGTGCTGGATGGCGACAACGTCCGCCACGGGCTCAACCGCGATCTCGGCTTCACGGAAGCGGCCCGCGTCGAGAACATCCGTCGCGTGGCCGAGGTGGCGCGACTGATGGTCGATGCGGGGCTCGTGGTGATCGTGGCGTTCATCTCACCGTTCCGCGCCGACCGCGCGATGGCGCGGTCGCTGTTTGCCGACGGTGAGTTCGTGGAGGTATTCGTCGACACGCCGCTCGACGAATGCGAGCGGCGCGATCCGAAGGGCCTGTATCAGAAGGCCCGGGCGGGCACGCTGCCGAACTTCACCGGCATCGACAGTCCCTACGAGGCGCCCGAGGCTCCCGAGATCAGGCTCGAGACCACGGCCATGGCGGTGGACGCGTGCGTCGACTGCGTGCGCACACGGCTGCCCTGACCTCCGTCCCATGGATCCCCTGCGCGTGCTCGCCGGCGCACTGACCGGCTTTGTGGTGGGCATGACCGGGGTCGGCGGCGGCGCCCTCATGACACCGCTCCTGCTGCTCGTGTTCGGAACGGCGCCAATGACGGCCGTCGGCACCGACCTGTGGTTTGCGGCGCTGACCAAGGCGGCCGTGTCGTGGAGGCAGCACCGGGCCTGCCTCATCGACTGGCCGGTGGTGCAGGCCCTGTGGACGGGCAGTCTGCCGGCATCGCTCGTCACGGTATGGGCCATGGCCGCACGGGCACCAGACCCTGCGACGGTCGCCATGATCAGGGGAGCGGTGGGTGTGGCCGTGATGCTGACGGCGGCCAGCCTGCTCTGGCCGCGCAGGCACACGTCTCTGGACACCGAGCCCTCGACGGCGGTGCTGTCGGGGAAGACCAGGGCGCTGACGATCGTGGCGGGCGCAGGGCTCGGTGTGATGGTGACGCTGACGTCGGTCGGAGCCGGCGCGCTCGGGGCAGTGGTGCTGAGCCGCCTCTACGCGACGCGGCTCTCACCGCTGCGGTTGGTGGCCACCGACATCGCGCATGCGATTCCCCTGGCGCTGTGCGCCGGCGTCGGTCATCTCGCATTCAGTGCTGTCGATCTGTGGCTGCTGCGCGACCTGCTGGTCGGCTCGGTGCCTGCCGCGCTGCTCGGTGCGGCACTGGCGAGTCACGTGCCCCAGCCCCTGCTTCGGCGCCTGCTGGGCGGCATGCTGTTCGTCGTGAGCGCGCTGCTGCTGCAGTCGCTGCGGTAGCCCCGCGCGCGCCTACAGGACCACGCCGACGCGGCGGGCCAGGGCGAAGGCCAGCGCCATCGAGACCAGCACGTACGCCACCAGCCACGGCACGCGTGTGCCGGCCACAGCGAGCCCGGGTTCCGGATAGGCCAGCGACACGCGCATCGCCGCGTGCGAGGCCGGCAGGGGAGGGTCTGACGGATACAGCAGCAGATCGTCCCAGCCCGTGCCCCGCACCGGTGAACGGCGTGCGAACCCCGTGGTCGCATCGAGGGTGATGGCGGCGTCGGTACCCGAGTCTGCATCGCGCAGGGTGAGGGTAAAGCGACCGGCCCGCTCGGGTGTGACGCGCCACACCACCTCGCGCCCGTCGCGCAGGCGCACAGGCGCGGTCTCTGCGTCGATCCCCTCGGGCGTGACGAGCGTCATGTGCTCGGCCGCCGCGAGGCGACTGGCGTGCAGCTCGGCCCGCAGCACGACTGCCGTCCCGGGGCGAAGGCCGTCATAGCCATAGAGGGCTTGCAGCTGCGCCACGATCAGCGTCAGCGGCAGAGCCATCCAGAGGAACGGCACGAGGGTATGCCGCAGATAGGCGGCGTTTGATCGCAGCATGCGTCCGACGGCGGCCCACACGCCGAGGGGCTCGTCGTGAAACAGCCGCACCTCGAAGAGGGCCGCGCGAATACCGCGCTTGGCCGCCGCCAGCGCGGCCTGATTCGAGGTGCGCCTCACCACGGCCAGCATGGCCAGTGCGGTCAGGGCCGACACGAGGCCCAGCGTCGACAGGGGCGCACGGCTGACGAGCGGTGCCAGCACGGCATCGGCCACGGGCGTGAGCACGGCATTGACTGCCGCGACCGCCTGCTCAGGAAATGTAGCCAAGTCCCTTCAGCTTCTTCCGGATGTCTTCCTCGGAATCGGCGCCGTCAATCGATGCCAGTTCCTTCTCGAGCACGTGGGCGACGAACTCGTCGACCGATGCATAGCCGGCCAGATCGGCATAGCGCTTCACGCGGGCCAGCAGGGCTTTGTCGAGCTTGATGCCGCGGTCAAACCACATCTCAGGGCTCCTTCGTGACAGTGGGAAACGCCTCGACGCCGAACTCGGCGAGCAGGGCCGCGGCCAGCTGCTGCAGCGACCGCGCCTCGCGCTTGAGCGGGCGGCTCGCGAACAGCACGCCGGGCACCGCCTCGTGATCCATGCAGTGGTCGCCGGTCCAGTGCGTCGTGTTGTCGGTCAGCACCTCGAGCGGCAGTCCGCCCAGGGCCGACTCGTCTGACGTACGCGTGCCTTTCGCGTAGCCGATGATGAGGTCGGGCGCCAGATCGGGCGACGTCGCCATCGTATACACCTCGTCGCGCAGATACACCTTCGTGATGGCGGGCTGGCCGGTGGCCGGGTCGATCACCGCCAGCAGCTTGCGCCGCAGTTCGTCAAGCAGTGCGTCGCGGCTGGCTGCCGGCACCGTGCCATCGCGTTCGCGGCCCTGCAGGTTGAGGTAAAGGCCGTTGAGGCCGAGGCCATAGGCGCGCGTGCGCGACCAGTCGACATTGGTGAAATAGCCCGGGTCGCTGGCGAGCTTCGGATCACGCGCGGCGAGGTAGCCTTCGTCACGCAGCCAGCTGTTGAGGTTGAAGGCGCGCCGCCATGTCGTGAAGCCGTGGTCCGACATCACCACGAGGAGATCGTCAGGGCCGAGGCGCGCCTGCGTGTCGGCCACCACGCGGTCGAGCGACTGATACAGCTGTTCCATCAGCGCCACGTACTGCGCATCGCGCTCGGGCCGATAGGTCGGGTGCTGCGGATCGCGTGAATGCCACATCATGTGGCCCACCTGATCCACATTGCCGAAATAGTAGAAGAGGAACCCGTCCGTGAAATTCCCGAGCACATGCGCATACTGACGCACGTTCTCTTCGCCGGCGATCGCCGCCTGCGCGAGAAATTCGTCCGTGGTCAGCACGCCGGTCTTCAGTGCCTTGGTGTCTTCGGGCATGCCCTGCGTATAGAACCGCCCGGTTGCCTCGGCAAGGTCGGCCGCATACGAGGCGGGCGTCGACACGGGCATCGCGGGCGACAGCGGGTCGATGTTGACCGGGCTGGCATACAGCTCGAAGAACGGTTCGACGGCCTTCAGGAAAAACCGCACCTCACCCGTCAGTGACTGCGTCGGCACGAGCGGAAAGGTCACCGGCAGCCAGTCACTCCACTCGCCGACCTTGAGCACGCGCTCTTCCGTGCCCAGGGTCAGCGTCACCGCACTCGCGCCCTGGCCGATGGCCACGGTGAACGGTGCCTCGACACGCTGGGACGCGCTGCGGAACGGATGATCCGGTCCCTTCAGCACCGCCTCGACCACGCCCTGCCGCGGGCGCACCTGAATCACTTCGCCGCCAGACAGTGTGCCACCCGCGAACGCATACGGCTCGGATGTAAAGAACGAGAAGGTGCCGTAGGTGCCCAGCAGATCGGGCGTGCCCATGCCGCTCAGTTCGCGCGAGGCCGTCCCCGACGGGGGAAAGTTGGCGGGCATCCTGATGATGGTCGTCGGCACGCCGCGCGCTTCGAGCACGTCCCAGAACGGCTGCCCCTGCCGCAGCAGTTCGACCCGGCCTCCGCTGAGCGGCACACGCCATGGTCCCAGTGACACAGTCCGGCCGCCTTCCGTGCGGGTCGTCGACAGAAACGGCGTCATGGTCTTCGGATCACGATGAATGAAGTCGAAGATGCCGTGGCCGCCGGGGTCGAGGCCCGTGATGAACGTCGACCATGCCACCGGACTCTGCGGCGGCACCGTCGTGCCGAGCGGTGCAAACTGCCCCGACGCCGCCAGCTTCGCCAGCGCAGGCAGACGACCGGCCTGCAGCATCTGCGCGGTGAGCTCATGGTCGAGACCATCGAAGCCGAGCACGATGACCTTGCGGCCGACCGGCGTGCGCGATTCGCACGCCAGCGACGCGACGGTCAGCGTCACGATCAGGGCAAGGCCCGCAGTCATGCCTGCGGTGAGGCTGCGTGTCATGCGAGTCCCTCCAGGGGACGCCCTTCCATATGCGCCGGCGGCGTGATGCCGAACAGCGTCAGCGCCGTGGGCGCCAGGTCGATGATCGACGGCGCAGTCGTCTGCGTGGGCCGGTTGCAGAAAAACACCCCGGGCACGAGGCGCGGGTCGACACCGTGGTCGCCGCTCCATGCCTTGGTATTGTCCTCGAACAGGGGGCCGGTCACCATGCCTGTCGCCGCATCCCACGAGATGCGGTAGCCGTGGTTGTAGCCCACGACAAGGTCGGGTGCATTTTCAAGGTACGGTCCGGAATAGAGCGCAGCCGTATCGAACGCGTCGGTGACCGCCACAGCATCGCATGCCTCGTCGCGCAGGCCGCGCAGCCCCGCCATGATCTGCGCCTTGACCGCCGCGGCTTCGTCACCGGGCGAGACGATACCCCAGGCTTCGCGACCTGTCAGGTTGAGATAGATGCCGCTGAGGCCCAGGGCATACGCGCGGGTCTTCGACCAGTCGACGTCGCGCAGCCACTCGCTGCGTCCGTCAGTGCCCGGCTTCAGCGTCAGCAGCCCCTGCGTGCGCAGCCACTCGTTCACGCTCACACCCCGCCTGAACGACGTGAACCCATGATCCGAAATCACCATCAGCACATCGTCGGGCGAGAGGCGCGCACGGACGCGGCCGACCAGCGCATCGTTGTGCACGTAGAGATCGCGAATCGCGTGGCGGTGATCCGTGTCGGTGAGATGGCGCGCGGCCGGATGCCCCGGATCGAGATGGCGCCAGAACATGTGCTGGATGCGATCAGTGGCATCGAACACGCACACCAGCGCGCCGCGATCGAGGCGGTCGAGTGAGGCGTGCAGCATGGCCTCGCGCTCGCGGTCGATGTCGTACGCCTGCTGCAGGAACGTGGCCTCGTCTGTCACTCCTTCGTTGAGCGCCCACGTGTCTTCGGCGAGGCCCAGCGTCGAGAATGCCCCGATGCGCGCCGCCATATAGCTGGCAAAGTACGGCGGATGCGAGATGGGCATCGCCGGGCGCTCGGGATCGAGGTTGATGGGCGACAGATACAGCGAAATGTGCTCGCCGCACTCGGTCAGCAGCAGTCGTGTGAGACCGGCAACGGAAATGCCCGGCACTGCGGGGAATGACAGCGTCACCCAGTCACTCAGCACTCCCTGTGTGAGGGAGAGACGGGTGCCGCCGATCGTCACAGTCGCCGTGCGGATATCGGCCTGCACCTCGACGCGCAGGGGCAGCGTGAGCGGGGGCTCGCCGTCGAGCAGCGTATTGGGAGGCCCCGTCACCACGCCGTGCATGGTGGCCCCGTCGCGCGTCATCTCAAGGCGGATACCGCCTTCCTTGAAACGCCCGGTGGCCGGGCGTGTCGAGGCCAGCAGGAACGTGCCCTGCGTGCCAAGCAGATCGGGCACGCACATCGCGCTCAATTCGGCGCCATGAAACTCATCCGGAGGAAACGTGATCGGCACGCGCAGGATGGTGCTCCAGATGCGGTGCTCGCCGAGAATCGTCCAGAATGGCTTTGACCGTCGCAGCAGGCGGAGGTCGGGTCGGCCAAGCGGCAGGCGGAAGCGCCCGAGCGTCAGCACGCGCGTGACCGGACCAATCACCGCCGACGAGAGCTTGGGAAGATAGGTGCGCCGGTCACGGTCGAGGAAGTCGAAGATGTTGTGCCGCGCCGGATGCGTGCCGGTGCTGAATGACGACCACGCCACTGGCGACAGGGCGGGATAGGTGGTCTCGAGCCGCCGATAGCTGCCGGAGGCGGCCAGCGCCGAGAAGTGGGGCAGCAGGCCCTCGCGCATGAACTGATCGGTCAGGCCCGGGTCCTGGCCGTCGAGCCCGACGATGACCAGCCGCCGGATGCGGGCCTTCGGACGCCTGATGCCCGTGGCCCAGCGCCATGCGGCGCGGAACGGCCAGACGAGCAGGGTGGCGATCGCCACGAGCAGGGTGGTGACCAGCACGAACGCCGACGACATCAGCGCAAAGCCGGCCCCGGGTCCGATGTAGGCCGACGCGGGTGCAGCGCTGACCAGCAGCAGCCATGGCGCCAGAACGATGGCAGCGAACATGTGCGGGCGGGGCGTGCGGGTCAACCCTGTTACTCTAGGCGGCAGGTCCCCTGCTTGGCAACCGTGCTCTCCCCTCGTGCGCTCTTCCGCCGCTGGCGTCGTGGTCGGCCCATCGTGGTCGTGTCGGGCCTGCCGCGCTCGGGCACGTCGATGGCGATGCGGATGCTGGCGGCGGGTGGCCTTCCGCTCGTCACCGACGGCGAGCGTGCAGCCGATGGCAGCAACCCGCACGGCTACTTTGAACTCGAGCAGGTCAAGACGCTCGACAAGCGCGGCCCGACCGAATGGCTGGCCCGGGCCCGGGGCCGGGGTGTCAAGATCATCTCGTTCCTGCTGACCTACCTGCCGGAAGACTACGACTATCAGGTCATCTTCATGCACCGGCACCTCGACGAGGTGCTGGCCTCGCAGAACGCCATGCTCGACGCGCGCGGCGAGGCCCGGGGGGCCGAGGATGCGCGCACGCGCACGCTCTACGCCGCGCATCTGCAGCAGGTGGCGCGCTTCATGGCCATGCGCGCATGCTTTTCGGTCTGCGAGGTCCACTATCACGACGTGGTCGCCGACCCGGCGCACGAGGCCGCGCGCATCAATGCCTTCCTGGGCGGACATCTCGACGAAGCGCGCATGGTCGAGGCCGTCGATGCGGCGCTCTATCGGAACCGTGTGCCTGCACCATGACCGCCAGCGGACCGCACCGCGTCTACGCCATGCGCGTCGGCCATGTCTATCCGCTCTATGTGGCCAAGGCCACGAAAAAGGGCCGCACGCAGGGCGAGGTCGACGATATCCTCCGCTGGCTGACGGGTTATACGCAGGCGCAGCTCGAGGCGCACCTGCGAGACGGCACCACATTCGAGGCCTTCTTTGCCCGGGCACCCTGCCCGAACCCTGCGCGGGCGCGCATCACGGGTGTCATTTGCGGCGTGCGGGTCGAGACCATCGACGATCCGGTCATGCGCGAGGTGCGCTACCTCGACAAGCTCATCGACGAACTGGCGCGGGGCCGGCCGATGCCGAAGATTCTGCGCGAGGCCTGAACGCGCCGCGCCTCAGCGATCGAGGCGATCACTCACCACGGCCACTGGCTCTGGCGTCGTCACCAGCGCGGCCACCGTCGCAAGCCGCTGCTGAATGCCGGCAGGCAGCGTCGGCAGGTCACCATCGCCGTAGTAAGACAGGGCTTTCAGGGTAATGAGCGGCGTGAAGTCCGGATAGAGGGCCTGTGCTGCGCCCAATGCCCGCGGCAGGGTGATGCCGCAATCGAGCAGGGTCGCCAAATCGAAGTAATCCTTCCGCTCGGCCCGCACCTGAACGACCCGCACCTTCTGGGCGGCCAGATCGAGCAGCGACGCGAGCCTGACCCCGTTATCGCGTGACTGCGACACCGCACCAACGCGACCCAGGCGCAACTGTCCGAAGAACGAGACCTTCACGGGCGCTCCGCGATCGACGAGATAGGTGGCCGTGTCAGGGGCCGCCTCCACCAGCACCGCTCCCGCGAGGAAGGCCATCTGCTGCGGCAGCTGCAGCGCATCGACCGGATCGTTGGTGAAAAAATCGAAGTCTTCCGAGACGCGGCTGCCCGTGCTGATCGCCAGCGCGGTGCCTCCGTAGAGCACGCATGTCGGGGGCAGTGTGTCCGCAAACTCGTCCCACAACTGTCGCTGCGCGGCAGGCAGCGTCTCGAGCCGCGGCGTGATGACGTTCACGGGAAGACCCGGGTGGGCACTGGGCCGGCGGGGCCGAGTCCGAGGCGGTTGTGCCAGTAGTGCCACGAGCGGATATCCATCACACCCGGCGGCGCCTGCGACAGCGCCTCGCGCAGCCGAGCGGCACCGAACAGGTCCTCGATGCGGTTGACGTCGTGCAGCGTGCCCCGCGCCATCACCCGGCACAGAAAGTCGGTCTCGTTGGCCAGCACCTCGTCGGGGGCCTTCCACCAGACCACGCGCGTGGCCAGCAGCCGCAGCTCGTCGGTCACGGGCACAGCGGTGCGGCTCCGATTCAGATGCGCCGCCACAGCACCCGCTCGACCCGATGGTCGGTGCTCTTGTGCAGAATCAGGTGCGCCCGCATCCGCGTCGGCAGGATGTTCTCGCGCAGGTTCACCCCATTGATGCGCTGCCAGATGTCTTCGGCCGTCGCCCGGGCCTCGGCATCGCCCAGCGAGACGTACCGGTTGAAATACGAACCCGGCTCCTGAAACACCGTCGCCCGCAGCTGCAGGAAACGTTCGATATACCAGGCGCGGATGTCGCGCTCGTCGGCATCCACATAGATGGAGTAGTCAAAAAAATCGGACGCAAACAGCTGGTCGTCGCCACGCACGCTGGGCGGGGCCTGCAGCACGTTGAGGCCCTCGACAATCACCACGTCGGGCTGCCGCACGGTCTGCGTCGCTCCCGGGACGATGTCGTAGAGGGGATGGGAATAGACCGGCGCATGCACCTCGGGCGCGCCCGCCTTGACCTCGGCCAGAAACCGCACCAGAGCCCCGCGGTCATAGCTTTCCGGAAAGCCCTTCCGCTGCATCAGATTGCGCTCGCGCAGCACATCGTTCGGCAGCAGGAAGCCGTCAGTGGTCACCAGGGCGACGGACGGATGGTTGGGCCAGCGCGACAGCAGTGCCTGCAGCACGCGCGCCGTCGTGCTCTTGCCGACCGCGACACTGCCTGCGAGGCCGATGATGAACGGCACCTGCCCGCCGGTCTGTCCGAGGAACGTCTGCGACGCCTGATGCAGTGCCTGCACGGCCCCCACGTGCAGGTTGAGCAGGCGTGACAATGGCAGATAAACCTGCACGACTTCGTCGAGCGACAGCGCCTCGTTCACGCCGCGCAGCTGGTCGAGATCCGATTCCGACAGGGTGAGCGGGGTGGTTTTGCGAAGGGCCGCCCATGACTCCCGGTCGAACGACAGGAACCGTGACAGCGGCAGCAGGGACGGCGAGCTCATGAAGCATCTGACAGCATGACGGGATTACGAACGATGGTCAACAATCCCCTGCAGATGTGATACCAAGCGGCATGCACGTTTCCGCCCTGCAGTTCAGCACCACCGCCCTGCGCGACTACGCCGACATGCTGACGCCCGATGCCCGGGCCCTGCTCACCGCCCTCGCGCCGCTCGATGCCGGGCGGCAGTCGCTGATGGCCCACCGCACCGCCCGCCGCCTTGCGCGAGCCCGCACGCAGACGCGGCTCGACTTCCTGCCCGATGCCGCCGTCATTGCCGGCACCGGCATCACCGTGGCCGATGCACGCGCCGGACGCTTTGAGGGCGGTGCGATTCCCGCCGACCTGAAGCGTCAGTGGATTCAGGGCACCGGCCCTGCGGCGCGGCCCCGCTCGACGCTGGCTCAGAGCCTGCGGAATGTCGCCTACGCCCTGCTCTCGGGTGCAGACGGCTGGATGTTCGATGGCGAAGACGCCCTTGGGCAGCTCGACACCATGTCGCTCGACAATCAGCGCAGCCTGCGGTGTGCCCTGCATCGCGAGCCGCTCTTTCTCGAGGTTGCCACCAGGGTTGCCGCAGAGATGAACCAGTGGGCCACCGGCTTCCTCGGCCGCGCCATCGTCGATGATGCGGCGGCGCAACTGCAGCACACCACCGTGATCTTCCGTGCGCGCGGGCTGCACCTCGACGATCGCCACGTGTGCCACGCCGACGGTACCGGGCTCGGGGCATCGCTCGTCGACGCCGCCCTCTACGTGTGGCACAACCACGCGGCGCTGCGGTCGCGCGGGGCTTCGATCGTGCTCTATCTGCCCAAGATTCAGACGGCGGAAGACGCCGCGTACTGGAACCGCCTGCTCTCGCATATCGAGCAGCACGTCGGATTGCCGCCAGCCACCATCCGCACGTATGTGCTCGTCGAGCAGATCGAGGCGTGCTTCCAGCTGATGGAAATCCGTGCCGCACTGTCGCCCCGCTTCGTCGGCTTCAACACGGGCCGCTGGGACTACATCAACAGCGTCTCGGATGCGCTGGCGTGGGACGCGGCCTTCGTCAATCCGAACATCGACGCCGTTACCATGACCTACGGCTACATGCGCGCCTATGAAGATCGTGTGCGCCGGGCCGTCAACACGCCCGACGCGCTCGGGCAGTGCGCCCTGTGGCAGGGCGGGATGGAACCCAATATTCCCGTCGGCTCGGCCGCGGGCGTCGAGGCCGGCATGGCGCGCGCGCTGGCGGGGGCGGCCCGCGAGCAGCGCGAGGGCGCCTCGGGCAAGTGGGTCGCCCACTGGAAAATGGTGCACATCGTCCGGCCCGTGTGGGCACGCGCCGGCGCCGACAATCAGCTCGGCCGCGCCTTTGCCCCGCTCGACTACACCCCGGCGGCCGCAGCGGCCCTCACCGCGCACGACTCCGCGCCGCGCACGGTGCGGGGCGCACGCGACCTCATCAGTGTGGCGGTGCAGTATGGCAACGCCTTCCTGCAGGGCATGCAGGCGGCCGCCCTCAAACCCGCAGACTTCTTCGGCAATGACGATGTGCTGTATCTGATGGAAGACATGGCCACGGGTGAAATCCGCGTGAGCATCCTGTGGGAATGGCTGCACAAGCAGGCACCGTTCACCGAGGCCGACCCGGCGACTGGGGTGCAGGTCGGTGATGTCCTCACACCGGCGCTGTTCAACCGGCTGCTCGAGGAAGAAATGACGAAGCTGCACGCGGCCTCGTCGCGCGACGTGCATGACACATCGAAGCGCACCACCCTGCCCATCGCCGAGGCCATCGTCAGGCGCTATGTGGGTGAGCCGGTGAAGATGCCCTGGTACATCGACCTGCTCAACGCCACCCTGGGCGTGACGGATGGCGGCGAGGCGCACCGGCGGATTGCGCTGGTGGTCGAGGCCTTCGAGGCCGATGGCACGCGCGTCACACGGAATCTGGACTTCGAACGGGCGGGCGTGTGAGAGTATCAGCTGGAAGGAGCACTCCCGTGGATGCACTGACGCGACGTGACTGGCTGCGGCTGACGCTGGCGGCCGGGGCCGGGCTGGCCCTCACCCCTGGTGACCTGTGGGCGCAGGGCACACTCATCACAAGGGCCATTCCCTCGACGGGAGAGCCGCTGCCGGTGATTGGCCTGGGCAGCTCGGCGACCTTCTCGCAGGTGGCGCGGCAGGAAGATGTTTCGGCACTCAAGTCGGTGCTGCAGACCCTGCTTGATGGCGGGGCCACGCTCTTCGACACGGCCCCGAGCTATGGGTCGTCGGAAGAAGTGGCGGGCCGCATCGTGAAAGACGCCGGCTGGGCGTCGCGCGTGTTCTGGGCGACCAAGCTCAACGTCGCGGGGCGTGGGGGCAGCAGTGCCGACCCGGCGGCGGCGCGGGCGCAGGTCGAGGCCTCGTTCCAGCGCGTGGGGAAGGCGAAGATCGACCTGATTCAGGTGCACAACCTGGGCGACCCGGCGACGCAGCTTCCGATTCTGCACGAGTTCAAGAAGCAGGGCCGCATCCGTTACGTCGGCATCACCACGACCTTCGACCAGCAGTACGACGAACTGGTGCGCATCATGCGCAACGAGCCGCTCGACTTCATCGGCATCGACTATGCGATCGACGGACGCGAGGTCGAGCAGACGATTCTGCCACTGGCGCAGGAGAAGAAGATTGCCGTCCTGGCCTATGCGCCGTTCGGGCGCACGCGCCTCTTCCGGCGTGTGGCCGATCGCCCGCTGCCCGACTGGGCGGCCGAGATCGATGCGAAGACCTGGGCGCAGGTGTTCCTCAAGTGGATCATCGGCCACCCGGCGATTACGGCGGTGACCCCGGCCACCTCGCAGGCGAAGAACATGATCGACAACCTCGGCGGCGGCATGGGCCGGCTGCCGAATCAGGACCTCAGGAAGCGCATGGCGGCGTATATCGATGCGCTGCCGGGCGCCTGATCGACCGCACACGCACGACTCAGAGGAGCAGACGCACCCATGCGCAACACAACCACGATGACGATGGCGATTGCCGCGGTGGCCCTGGGGGCCGCCGCGGTAGCCGTGCAGGGACAGGCCCAGTCGCCACGCGGCGCGCGCGGCCCGGCCGAACACGCCAAGGTGACCCCCATCAACAACCTGCCCAACCCCTATGAAACCGTGCGCAACTGGGGCACGCTGCCCGATGGGCGCAAGTGGGGTTCGGTCAGTGCGATTCACGTTGACAAGGATGGCAAGCACATCTGGGCCGGCGATCGTTGCGGCGCCAACTCGTGCGCCGGCAGCAAGGTCGACCCCATCGTCAAGCTCGATCAGACGGGAAAGGTCGTGAAGAGCTTTGGTGCGGGACTCATCCTCTGGCCGCACGGCATGGATGTGGATCGTGACGGCAACGTGTGGGTGGTGGATGCGCGGTCGGCGACCGAGGCCGAGCTGAAGCAGTTCCCCGATGCGGCCGGCAAGGGCCACACGGTGATGAAGTTCAGCCCCGACGGCAAGCTGCTGCTGACCATTGGCACGCCGGGGCAGGCAGGCGACCCGCCCTCGAAACTGAGCGAACCGAACGACGTGATTGTGGCGCCCGATGGCAGCATCTTCGTGGCCGAGGCCCACAACGCGCAGTTCCTCGACGCGCCGGGCCCCGGGGCCATTGGCCGCATCAACAAGTATTCCGCCAACGGTACGTTTATCAGGAGCTTCGGCACCTTCGGCTATGAGAAGGGCGAGTTCCGCGGACCGCATGCGCTGGCGTTCGACTCGAAGGGGCGGCTGTTTGTAGCCGACCGCGGCAACCGCCGCATCCAGATCTTCGACCAGAACGGCACGCACCTCGACACGTGGTATCAGTTCAGCCGCATCAGCGGCCTGTTCATCACGACGGATGACACGCTGTATGCCATCGACTCGGAATCAGACGACAACTACAACCCCGGGTGGCGCAAGGGCCTGCGCGTAGGCAGTGCGCGCACAGGTGAGGTGTGGACGTTCACGCCCGAGCATGTGTCGAAGCAGGCCTCGGGCATGGGCGGCTATGGATCGATGGGCGAGGGCGTGACGGTCGATGCGGCCGGCAACGTCTATGCGGGTGAGGTGGGCCCCATCCAGGGTCTGACCAAGTTCATCCCGCGCCTCAAGCGCTGAAGCTACGTCCCCGGCTGGCCGCAAGGGCTGGCCGGGGGCCCTGTCCGGTCGACGGGGGCGGATCAGCCCCTCACCCCATGTTCACCATGATGGTCTTCTTGTGGGTGAAGTGCTCGAGCATGGCCTCGAGTGAGGCCTCCTTGCCGAGGCCGCTGCTCTTGACGCCGCCGTAGCTGAGGTTGGCCTGCACGACGAGGTTCTGGTTGATCTGCACCAGGCCGGCCTCGAGGCGGTGCGCCAGCGACAGGCCCACCGTGAGGTTGTTCGTCCACAGGCTTGCCGCCAGCCCATATTCGCTGTCGTTCGCCTCGGCCAGCACCGTCTCGGCATCGTCGAACGGGAAGATGGTGGTGACCGGTCCGAAGATTTCCTCCCGTACGAGGCGGCTGTCCTTCGTGAGCCCGGTGAAGATGACCGGCTGCAGGAAGAGGCCCTTCGTCAGTGCCGGGTCGGTCGGCATCGCACTGCACACGCGCGCCGTCGCGCCGGCCGTCGCCTGGCCTTCGGCCACAAACGCCCGCACCTTCTCGTACTGACCCGTTGAGATGATCGTGCCGATGTCCGTCCGCTCGTCGAGCGGATCGCCCATCACCATCGCATCGACGCGCTCTGCCATCGCGGCGACAAAGCGGTCGAAGATGGGACGCTCGACATAGATGCGGCTGGCCGCCGTGCAGCTCTGGCCCTGGCGCGTGAAGCGCATCGAGGTGATGGCTCCCGCCACCGTCTTCTCGAAGTCGCAGTCGGCAAAGACAATCATCGGGCTCTTGCCGCCCAGTTCGAGCGTCACCGGCACAAGCTTCTGCGCCGCCGTGGCCGAGACAATCCTGCCGGTTTCGACCGAGCCGGTGAAGGTGACCTTCCTGACGAGCGGATGGCTGACGAGCGGCGCACCGCATTCCGGGCCAAAGCCGCTGACCATGTTGAAGCACCCGGCCGGCAGCACCCGGTTGAGCAGCTCGCAAATGCGCAGCACGGTGAGCGGGGCTTCTTCGGCGCTCTTGACGACCACCGTGTTGCCGGCCACCAGTGCGGGCGCAATCTTCAGCGCCATCAGCAGCATCGGCACGTTCCACGGAATGATCGCACCGACTACGCCCAGCGGTTCGCGCACCGTGACGCTCAGCACTGTCGGCGAGAAGGGCACCGTCTCGCCCTTCAGCTCGCCGCCCAGCCCGCCGAAAAACTCGAAAATGTCCGCGACGACGCCCGCCTCGACGCGGCTTTCGGTGCGCAGGGCCTTGCCCGTTTCGAGGGCGATGAGCCGAGCCAGTTCTTCCGAATGTGCCTTGAGGATGGCCGAGCACTGGTGCACCAGGGCGCCACGCTTGCGCGCCGGCATCCGGGCCCAGTCCTTCTGCGCGCGCGCCGCCTCGCGGACGGCGACGTCGATGTCTGCCGCGTCGCCGAGGGCCGCCTGCGCCACCTCGGCGCCAGTGGCCGGGTTCACCACGGGGAAGGTCTGTCCACTCACCGCGGGCACATACCGCCCTCCGATGAAGTGCAGGCCCGACAGGGCACGGGCCAGGGCAAACGGATCACGCGTGGGGTCGGCAGGCGTCGGATGCAGGGCGTTGGTCATCGGGTCCTCGTCAGTCGGTCAGTCTGGCCACCCAGCGTAGCAGCACGCTGCCGCGGGGGCGATGTCGCGGTCGTCTGCACCAGCAGGCACCCGGCAGGGTGCTCTGGCAGAGGCGTCTGCTACTTGAGCACGTCGAGCTGCAGGTTGAGCAGACGCACCGGTTCGCTGGTGTAGTTCTCGAGATCGATGGTGTTCGTGCGGTTGTCCATGCGGATGCGCGTGGCCCAGGCCATGCGGCCCTCGCCCTTGCCCTTGGCATCGAAGCGCATTTCGAGCAGCGTGAATTTGTCGCCGGTGCGTGGCTGGTTGAGCACTTCCCGGCAGCCAAGCACGCGCAGCGTGATGATGACGATGCGGCGGTCGCCATCGGGCAGAGGATGGTTCATCGCGTAGCGGATGTCGGTGCCGAGGCGATAGATGTTGTCGGGGTCGGGCCCCATGTAGCCGGGGAAGGTGAACCGGCCGATCTCGGGCTGCTGCTGAAGGGCCGTGAGCAACCCCTCCTGCTGCTTTTCGAGGAACGATCGGACCAGAAACTCGCGCTGCGACGGGTTTGACCAGCCGGTGATGTCGATGCGGATGCCCTGGTTGGCCCCCGTATTGATGTTGCTCATGTTGAGCGCCCAGCCGTTGATGCGGATGCGATCGGTGGCACTCGGTGCGGTGGTCGACGGCTGCGCCTGCGCGCCCACGGCCGAGCCAGCGAGCAGCAGGCCCAGCGCCCTCACACTTTCGCGACGGTTCATGTCTCACCCTCACCGGGGAGCCTGCGCTCCCCCGGGGGCAGTATCACCGGATGATGCAGGTTTCGTCAAAGGCCAGCCGGGGCAGCCGGGGGTGCAGGGCCGCCCGATCGCCGTAGCCGAGATTGCAGAGGAAGTTGACGCGCCAGGTGGTGTCGCCGAGGAACGCGGCGTTGACCTTCCCCGCATCGAAGCCCGACATCGGGCCGCAGTCGAGGCCCACCGCGCGCGCCGCGAGAATGAAGTAGCCCGCCTGCAGGCTGCTGTTGCGCATCGCCGCTTCGGCAATCGCGGCCTCGCGCCCGGCGTACCACGAGCGCGCGTCGGCATGGGGAAACAGTTGCGGCAGCCTGTCGTAGAAGGCCATGTCCTGCGCCAGGATTGCGGTCACCGGCGCCGTCCGCGTCTTCTCGACATTGCCCGCCGACATGGCCGGCAGCAACAGGGCCTTCGCCTCGGGCGTCGTCACAAACACGATGCGCAGCGGACACGAGTTGGCCGAAGTGGGGCCCCACTTCATGAGGTCGTACAGAGCATGCAGCGTCTCGGTCGACACCGGCTGGGGCAGCCAGTGCGAGCACGTGCGTGCCGATCGGAAGAGGGTGTCGAGCGCGGCAGTGTCGGGAAGTACGGGAGGGGCAGCGAGAGAAGTCACAGCCCTTAGGACGCACCCGCACCGTAGCGGGTGCCCACGCGTGGTGTGGTCACGGCCCCTGGCGCCACGAGGCGGGCGTGGATGTGCACGGGGCCTGCCGCACAGGCCCGCGCGCGCCTGCGGATTAGTCGGCTAGCACGCTCGTGCCCGTCGGGGCATGGTCGGTGGCGAAGACCTCGGCATCCCACTGACCGAGCCACCGGCTCGTCACGGTGCCGGCGGTCATCGAGCCACTGACATTGGTCGCCGTGCGCCCCATGTCGATCAGGGGTTCCACCGAAATCAGCAGGCCCGCCAGGGCCACCGGCAGGTTGAGCGCCGACAGCACGACGAGTGCCGCAAAGGTGGCACCACCGCCCAGACCCGCGATGCCCACCGACCCCAGGGCTGACACGGTGATGACCGAACTGATGAACGACCACGAGGTGGCATCGACGCCCGCGCTCGGTGCAATCATCACGGCGAGCATGGCCGGGTAGAGGCCGGCACAGGCGTTCTGCCCGATAGTGGCCCCGAAGCTGGCGGCAAAGTTCGCGATGGCCGGTGCGACGCCCACGCGGGAGACTTGTGCGTCGACGCTGAGGGGAATGGCTGCTGCACTTGAGCGCGAGGTAAACGCAAACGTCAGCACCGGGCTGATCTTCTGGTAGAAGCGCACCGGGTTGATGCCTGACAGCGCCAGAATCGTGCTGTGCATGGCGAGGATGATCGCCATGCCGATGTAGCTGGCCACCACGAACTGGCCCAGGGCCATGATGTCGTTCAGGTTCGATGTGGCGGCGACCCGCACCATCAGCGCCATCACGCCGTAGGGCGTGAGCCGCAGCACCAGCCGCACCAGCCGAAGGATGAGCACCTGGAAGGTGTCGATGCCGCTCTGGATGCGCGCACCGACGTCGGGCTGCTCACGCTTCAGCGCCAGGGCCGCGATGCCCAACAGCATGGCGAACACCACGACGCCAATCACCGACATCGGACGCGTGCTCGCCAGGTCGGCGAAGATGTTTGTGGGAATGCCCTGCGTCAGCAACGCCGGAATGGTGAGGCCGGCGGCATCGCCCACCTGGTTTTCGAGGGCCGTGCCCTTGGCGAGTTCACGCGCCCCCTGCACGAGACCATCGGCCCGCAGCCCGAACGCGAGCGCCATGGCCACCCCGATTCCCGCCGAGATGGCGGTAGTCAGCATGAGCAGTCCGATGACACCGGCACTGATGCTGCCGAGGGCGCGGGCATTGTCGAGGCGGCTGACCGCCGCAAGAATCGACACGAGCACGAGCGGAGCGATCATGGCCTGCATCAGGCGCACATAGCCGCTGCCGGCGATGCCGACCCAGGTCAGCGATTCCCGGATGATGTCGCTGCCGAGCCCGTACAGCTCCTGTGCCGCCGCCCCGAGCACGCCGCCCAGCAGCACCGCAATCAGCACATTGGTGGCCAGCGTGCCCCCCTGCTGCCGCCGTCGGTACAGAGCCGCGCAGGCCAGCACGAAGACGAGAACATTCAACGCAACGGCCAGTATCGTCATGGGGTGACCTCAGCAGGGATTCAGTGCACGTACTTGGGACGGAGCTGGAAGAGCAGGAACAGGCCGACGACAGCCCCGACCAGCGAGCCAAGAATCGCCCCCGAGAGCAGATTCCCGAGAATGCCCACGCCCTGGCCCAGAAACAGCAGTCGCCACGACGAGTAGTGGCGTCTGAACAGACCGGGCAGCGCAATTGCCGTGATGCCCGTTTGCACCACTCCCAGCAGCCAGGTCACGCCGAAGCCGGTTACTCTGGGCCCGAGAAACGGTGCCAGGATCGAGCCAATGCCGAGCGCGGCCAGCATAGCGGGCACGCTGATGATGAGCACGACGAGCGTGACCCAGGGGCCGACTTTGACGAGAAACTCGCGCACGCCGTCTGGCAGTTGCAGTGGACAGCCTGCCCCGAAGTGCAGATCGAGTTGCGCAATGAGTCCGTCAATACCGCTGCCCGTTCCTGTGGCTGCCATGCCTCGTCTCCCCCCGGCGCGCATCATAACGCAGAGGCTGATACATTGAGGCCATGATCCGAGTCACGGCCTGCCTCGCCCTGCTGTGTGTCCTGCTGTCTGCCCCGACCACCTCGTCTGCCCAGTCTGCCGCAGGTCCGACGCAATCGATTAACGGCAATCCGTTTGGCCTGTTGCTGGGCTGGTTTAACGCCGAGTACGAGCGGAAGGTGAATGATTCTGTGGCGGTCGTGGTGGGGGGCTCGTACTGGGACGCCGATGGCGACAAGGAGGCCTACATCAATGGCGATGTGATGGTGCGGTACTTCCCGCAGCAGCGGGCACTGCGGGGCTTCTACGTCGGCACCAAGGTGGGCCTCACCCGAACCGAGAGCGCGCGCACCCGGTTCGGGATCGGGGTTGATGCGGGCTACCAGTGGACCCTGGGGCCGGATGGCCGTTTTTTTCTGGCGACCGGTTTCGGTCTCAAGCGCCTCTTCGGCGCGACTGACCAGTGGTATGCGCCCGATGTCGTGCCGACCTTCCGCATCGTGAACGTCGGCATCGCGTTCTAGCCTGCGGCAGGCTAGCGCCCGCCGAACTGCAGCGACAGGCTACCGCTGACACCTCGCAGGTGCGGGCGCACGACGTCGGCGGCTCCCACGAAGCGGTAGCCGACGCCGCCTTCCACCCGCAGCCACCGGTTCACATTCCAGAAGGCGTTGAGCTGGGGTTCGGCGACTCCGATGTTGTCGTAGAGCAGCACGGGCGTCGAACCTGACGCCATCGAGGGGCGCCCCGTGCGCGGGTCGGGGCGGCCCGGGCCGCCCGGCAGACCCCACTCGCTCAGGGGACGCGTGATGGTGGCCGTGCCGAGCCCCAGGAACAGCCCCGGCGTCAGGCCGGCCGTCTGCGTCCCGCCGATGCTGAACTTCATCAGCCCACCGACATACTGCAGTTCGAAATCGCGCTCGCGGTTGGCCAGCACGTAACCGGCCGCACCGACAAACAGCGTGCGGTCAAGCTGCCACCCGGCCGAGGCCCCGACCAGCGTGGCCGCGCGGTCGTTCACTGTCGTGATGCGCACTTCGGGCGCGAAGACCAACCCGTTGTGCATCTGGCGCACCTGCATGGACGAGGTGGCCTGGGCGGCCGCAGTGGTGGCGGTGGTGGCCGGCTGCGCATGGGCGAGGCCGACGGAGGCCGCGGCGATGATCGCCACAGCCGTCAGGGGTCGCATCGAGCGGAGGAGGATAACCGCACTCATCGCGAGAGACTCACGTTGAGGGTGATCGTTTCGCCGGCCCGCACGTCGACGGTGCGGCGGTAGGGCGCGCGGCCTCCGACGCTGATCTCGATGGTGTGCGTGCCCTCGGGCAGTTCGACCAGAATCGGTCCGGTGCCTTCGGGGGCGCTCCACTCTTCGCCGTCAATCATCAGACGGGCATCGGTCGGCTGCACCCGAATCGACACGCTGCCGAAGCCGGCGACGTGGTGTTCGGGGTCGGCTGGCGCGGCGGGGCGGGTGCCCATCGGCCCCATCGGGAACGGCAACTGCCCCATGCCCCCCGGAGCCGGCATCTGGGGCGGCGGCATCTGCGGCATCCGGCGCATGTCAGGCATCGGCGGCAGGGACTGACGTCCCATGGCCGACGGGCGCGGACCCGAATACTCGCCGGGCGGCAGCGGCTGCATGTCGAGCCGCACGTCGAGGGTGGCGTTGGGCCTGAACAGCAGACGCTGCGATTCGGTGCGGTAGCCGTCGAGATAGATGGTCACCTCGTGCTCGCCGGGTTCCACCTGCAGGCGCTGGAAGAATCCGTCGAAATCATCGACGAGACCGGCGAGGGCTCCGTCAATGTAGACCTCGGCCTGTCGCGGCCTCACCTGCAGGCGTGCCGAGCCGAATGGCTGACCCCAGCCGCCCCAGCCGGGACCCCAGCCGCCGCCCCATCCGCCGCCCCAGGCGCCGGGACCGTACCAGCCCTGCCCGTACCAGGGGCCGCCGGCAAAGCCCCAACCCATCCAGAGCGGATCGTAGAAGCCATACCCCCAGCCCCTGTAGAACGAGGCCGGATAGGCGCGACGTATGCCGACGCCGACACCCACGCGGGCACGGGGGGCGACGACGACGGGACGGGCGGGCACGGGGCGCACGACAACGGGGGGACGTCCACCTCCGCCACCTCCACCACCGGGTCGGCCCCGGCGCTGTGCATCGGCCGAGAGGGGCCAGACGAGGGTCAGGGCCAGTGCGGTCAGGGGAAGCAGCAGGCGGAACGACAGGCGTTGCGGATTCATGGGGCACTCTCCAGACTGCAGGCGGCTATCGCCCTCCGTAGCAAGGGGTGTGCCAGCCTGTGCTGACCTCGTGCGGTGACACGCCCCTCACGGCCAGGTGCGTCGGAGTTCCTCGATGAATGCCCGACGGATGTCGCGGAACTCCTCGACACCCGTCACGCCGTCAGCCGTGCGAGTCAGGAAGGCCATGTTGGCCTCGCGTCCGGTCAGCAGGAATTCGGGCAGGGACACGGCGTATGACATCTCAGGGGCGAGCGGGGTGCCGTTCACCTGCCAGCCCGTCGATGTCGACGTCACGGCAGCGCTGTGGTGCAGATATCCGCCTTCTCCGGCATTCCGTCGCCCGGCCTCAAGCACCCGCTGCAGCAGGGCTCCGGACATCTGCACGCGTACGATCTTCCCCCCGAAGGGCATGACCCGGATAACGTCGTACTCGGTGAGCGGGCCCGGTGGGATCACATCATCGATGCGGACTGACCCGCCATTGAGCAGCCCGATGGCGGCCCCCGTTTCGCGCACCATGCCGGCCACGATGAGATCCGTAAGCTGTCCCGTGCGATTGCGCACGACCGACTCGCGTCCGTCGAGCGATATCGGTAGCGTCACCACCGCCGCTTCCGGAGTGAAGCCGTCGCGCCGGAACGCGTTGTAGGCCGTGGCGGTCCACTGTTCCACGCGCCGCGCGACGGTGCGGTCGGGCTGCACCCGTTCGTCGAGCGGCAGCAGCCGCGACTCGACCACGGGGCGCGTCCCCTCAGCGCCGAACGTCATCGACACCACGGCCAGTGAGCGGGCGTTGGCGTCGGCTTTCACGATGGGCGTCAGCCGTGCGCCTCGCCGGAGCAGCCAGTTTTCGTGTTCGTGGCCGCCGACAATGAGATCGATCTCGGGCAGGGCCTCGACCAGCGCGGCGTCTTCCTCGAGCGTGAGATGGGAGATGACGACGACCGCGTCGAGGGGGCGGGGCAGGGCGGTTACGGCCTGACGGACCGATTCGACCGCGGGACGATACCGCACCCACGGGCGCGGGTTGGCGTCGGTGACCACGCCGGTGAGGCCAATGCGCAGGGCGCGTCCATGCACCGTCACGGGCACCATCACGCCGGGGGTGGTTTTTGGAAATGGCTGCCCCTGCGCGTCGGTGACGTTGCTGACGATGACCTGAAAGCGCGCCTCCTCGAGTCGGGCGCGGAAGGCCGCTTCGGCCACATCGAACTCGTGATTGCCGAGCGTAGCGAACTGCAGACCCGTGGCGTTGAGCACATCGACCATCTGTCGTCCGGCCAGAGGCGTGCCGTCGACCCTGGCGGTGCCCAGAGCCGAGGGTGAGAGGAAGTCGCCGCCGAGGGTGGTGATGACCGGCGTCGCTGACTGGCGCAGTGCAGCGAACGCCGTGGCGACGCGGGCCAGACCGCCCGAGCGGCCGCTATCGAGTGCGCCGATTTCATACACATCGTTGATGTGGGCCAGCGTGACGGTGGTTGTCGCGGCGACGCTGGCCACGGCCTGCCCCGGGGACGGCGTGCGTGTGGCGGCACCACTCGAGACACAGGCCTGCAGCACGCCCGCGAGCGACAGGGAAAGCAGGGAACGGAGGAGGGAGCGTCGCATCGTGCGCATCTTGGGGATTCTCCGGACGCAGATCGTTCAGGCGGATGCCCGGCGCGCACGCCGCTCTTTAAGGGCGCGGGGCAGGGCTCGTGTGATGACCGCGCGCACCGAGGCGGTTAACTCCGTGAGTTCGGCCGCGCGGTGCTCGAGACGGTCGACGCGGTGCAGCGATGCCGAGAGCGCGGCGCGGATCAACTCCGGGTGATCCGCCAGCCCTTCCAGCACGCCGATGCCGCAGGTATCCGCGGCCGAGAACATGTGGGCTGCGCCGGCCACCGACTGGGCCACGGCAAAGACCTCGCCGACACCGGGACACGCCTTGGACGTGACGTCGTGCAGCACAAGAATCCCGTCCGGTGCCAGGGCCCCGGCACAGGTCACGGTGTCCCAGAGGCAGCCGGCGAAGGTATGGTCGCCGTCCACGAGAATGACATCAAACTGCCGTCCGGTCAGCCAACGCTGGAAGTCGGGCGTGCGCGTGTCGAGGTCCGCAAACTCGAGGCCGAGGTGTTCGATGCACCAGTCGATGCGCATCTGCTGCGAGGCGACCAGGCCGCGACGCTGGTAGTCGAGGTTGTCGACTGCCGCCAGCAAAGCCGTGATGCCGTGGCGGGCCCACAGGCGCGAGAGAAAAATGAGTGTGGCGCAGCTGCCGACGCCGATCTCGAGGTAGCGCACCGGGCGGTCACCGAACCGCGTCAGCAGGTCGTTGGCCAGCCGATCAAGTTCCTCAGGTATCTGCTGTAGTTCGAGGCCGCCCTCGACGCTGGTCCTGAAGTAGGCCGCGTTGTTGGCGCCCAGTCCGCGAATGGTGTCGACCAGCGGCGGGCCGGGTATCAGCGGTGCGGCGTCAAGGCGGCGCAGGGCATCGTCAAAGGAGAGCGCAGTCGTCTGGGGGGGCATGGGATTGACGCCCTCATGGTGCGTGAACCGGCGTGACAACGCAAGTGCCGTCACGCCGTGTGACCGCGAGACGGTCAGTTGGCGACGGCCGCCTGCAGGTTGAGGCTGATCTTCACGTCCTCGCCGATGCGCACGCCATCGGTTTCAAGCGCGGCGTTCCAGGTGAGGCCGAAATCCTTGCGGTTGATCGTGAGTGCCGACTCGAACGCGAGCTTGTCGTTGCCCCACGGGTCACGGGCCGTACCGAGATAGGTCACGGGGAAGACCACCGGGCGGGTGATGTCACGGATGGTGAGGTCGCCGGCGACGTCGAAGTGCCCGCCGGCCGGCGTGATGCTGCGGCTGACGAAGGTCATCGTCGGGAAACGCTCGACCGAGAAGAATTCGTCTGATCGCAGATGGGCGTCGCGGTCGGACTGGGTCGTGTCGATGCTCGCGGTCTGCACCGTCACCGAGACCGAGGACTGGGCCGGTGCGGCGTCGTCGAACTGAATCGTGCCGGCAAACGACGAGAAGCGGCCGCTGACCTTCGTGATGAGATGGCGCACCTGAAAGGTGACTTCCGAGTGAGCGGGATCGAAGGCATGGGTCCGGGACATGACGGAAACTCCTGTGAGGTGAATGACTGCATGAACCAACGGGAATGGATGACCGTTACGCTCGCGCGCGGGCCAGGGCCAGCGTGTCGATGAGGACACGCAGAGCCGGCCGCCCCAGGTGCGACAGCTGACGCCGGTTGAGGGCTTCGACAGGGGCATCGAGGGTCTCGAGCAGCCGCAGCCTGTCCGACGTGATGACGGTGGTGACAAAGCGACGGTCGTCGGTGCCGCGGCTCCGGCGGATGAGTCCCGCCGCTTCCATCCGATCGAGCAGCCTGGTGACGTCGGGCACGCTGGTGACCATGCGTGCCCCGATGGCCGACCGGCACAGCCCGTCGGCACCGGCGCCCCGCAGGATGCGGAGCACGTTGTACTGGGTCGGGGTGATGCTGGCCGGCTTGACGGCCTGTGCGAGGGCGTGATCGAGCAGCGCAGCGGTGCGGGCGATGCTGAGCATGGCTTCTGTCTCGGCACTCGGAAACGGGCAGGTCTGCTTCAGTTCGGCCTGCAGGGCGCTACGCATGTCGCCACAACAGGTGTGACGACGACTGATGTCCACACAAATACTCTGCCGGTCGGGTCAGGGCGGCGCCGTCGATCGCGGGCATCCCGCACCGGGCCTTGACACGGGGGGGACCCGCTGTTTATCATCTGTTTATCCACATACGTGGATATTCATCAAGAGTGGCCGAGGAACCGGGTCCGATGACGCCACGGCAGCCGGGCAGCAGTGCTGCGACGGTGCCCACTCCCGCCCCGCACTGCCGGGGAGAGATGAGCGGTCATGGGTCTGTCCACTTCCACTGCCACGCCCGTGCGCGTGGGACTCGTCAATTTGATGCCAGATGCTGCCCTGCGGGCCACCGAGCGCCAGTTCCTGCGCCTGGTCCAGGGCACCCCGCTCGATTGCCGGGTGGACGTGCTGCGCGCTACGCTGCCCGGCCTCGACCGCGGGCCGGCCGTCGCCGATGCGCTGGCATCACGCTATGTGCCCATCGATCGCCTGCTCGATGCCGACCCCGATGCGCTCATCGTGACCGGGACGAACGTGGCGGCGGCCGATGTGTCGGCGCATCCGGTGTTCCCAGAGATGGCGCGCGTGTTCGACTGGGCCGAGACACAGCAGGTGCCGCTACTCACCTCGTGCCTGGCCTCGCATGCATGGCTGCAGCATCGACGGGGCACCGTGCGCACCACGCTGCCCGACAAGCGCTGGGGCGTGTATGCGCATCGCGTGACCCGTCGCGCGCATCCGCTGGCCCAGGGACTGCCGTTCACCTTCGATGCGCCACACTCGCGTCACAACACTGTGCACCACCGCGAGTGGGAAGCCGCGGGCCTCGAGGTTGTGGCCACCACCACGGATGGCGAGGTGCACGCGGCGGCCAGCGCCGACGGGGCGCGGGTCGTGTGCCTGCAGGGGCATCCCGAGTACGACACCGCCAGTCTGCTGAAAGAGTACGCGCGCGAGTGGCAGCGCGCCGGGGCGGGCGACCGTGACGTGCCGCCGGTGCCTCGGGGATATCTCTCGCCCGAGGCTCAGGCGCTGCTGGCGGCCTTCCGGTGGCAGGCCACGCGTGCCCGTGACTGCGGCAGCCCGCTGCCCCCGTTCCCCGAAGAGGCCATCGTCCCGCTGCTGCGCAACACCTGGCGCGAGCCTGCGCGCGTGTTCTTCCGCAACTGGCTCGAACGCGTGGCGCGCCGGGCCTGAGGCGCCGCCGGGGGCCCGCGTCGCGTGCCGACATGTCACCCTGCAGGTCACCCCGGGCACGCGCGTCCGGCACATGCGCCGTACTGACCTGTGGCAATACACCCTCAGCAGAGCGGGTCCGCTCGCAATCCGACGGGGTACGAGCAGCGCCAGTGCCACCGCGGATAGGCATCGGCCCCGGCCGGTGCTAGGCTACGCACACCCGTGCGCGCCATCGCGTCGCGTGGCGATCACGGCAACCGTCCGGAAGGCATGAGGAGACCTATGAAGAGACGATGGTGGCTGACCGCTGCGGCAGCGGTGCTGCTGGCTGCGGCGGTGGAGCGCGTGCTGGCGCAGCCGGCACGTCCTGCGTCCCCGCGACGCCTGGCGCTTGTGGGCGGCATGCTGCTCGATGGCTATGACGCGCCGCCGCTGCACCACGCGGCCGTGCTCATCGAGGGCGATCGCATTGTGCGCGTGGGTCCTGCCGCGTCGACGCCTGTGCCCGAGGGCTATACCGTCATCGACACCAGCGGACGCACGATGATGCCAGGCCTGATCGAACTGCATGCCCACCTCGTACTGCTCGGGCACGGCAACTATGCGACGTGGTTCCCCTGGATCGACCGCAACGGCGGTGACCCGATGCTCCGCACCGTCATGACCACGGCCGCCGCGCAGCTGCTCGATGCGGGCATCACCTCGGCGGTCGATCTGGGAGCACCGCTCGAGGCCAGCCTCGCGGTGCGCCGCGACATCGACACGGGCAAGGCGCGCGGTCCCCGCATGCTGATGAGCGGGCCCTGGATCACACGGACGCCGGCCGTGTTTCCCGAGAGCTACCAGATTGCCGTTGATTCGCCCGAGGCGGCCGCACGCGCGGTGACGCACCTGGCCGATGCGGGCGTCGACGTGATCAAGGCGCACAGTGGCCTGCGGCGGGAAGACTATGTGGCGATTGCCGAGACTGCCCATCGACGGGGTCTGCGGGTGCATGCGCATGTCTATGCCGAGCACGACGTGCGCAATGCCCTTGAGACGGGTATCGATGTGCTGCAGCATGCCGGGTCGGCAGGCACCGCGCCGCCGTACAGTGCCGCGCTCATCACCGATATTGCCAATGCCGGCCGGCCCGTCGTGATCACGGCCGCGCACCGCAGCTGGATCTATCCCGATACGGCGGCGTTTCCCGAGCGATTGCAGGATCCGGCACTGGCGCGGTCGATACCGCCGGCGATCTGGCGCGAGATTCAGGACTCGACCACCGCCTGGCGGGCGCTGCCGTACTTTGCGCGCACCGACCGTGAAGTGCTGTATCGCGATCGCGGCGTGCGCCAGTTCATCGAATCGGGTGCGGTGCTCGGCATGGGCACCGACTCGGGCACGCCGCTCAACTTCCACACCGAGGCCCTGTGGCGCGAAGCGAAGGTGCACGCCGATCTGGGGATGAGCCCGATGCGGGTCATTTCGGCGCTGACGCGCGTGGGGGCGACCGTGCTCGGCCGCCAGCGCGACCTCGGGACGATTGAGCCCGGCAAGCTGGCCGATGTCATTGTGCTGCAGGGCAATCCGCTGTTCGACGTCACCGCGCTGGCCCATGTCGAGACGGTCGTCAAGGGCGGCGTCATCGAGAAGCGACCGGCGACCGGTCAGGAGGTACGACGATGAGGCAGAGCTGGAAGGCACCGATCGCGCTGGGACTGATGCTTGTGGCCGCGCAGGCCCAGCCTGCCAACGCACAGGCCGCAGCGCCCGGAGCAGCCGCGACGACCGAATCGCTGCGCGTGGCGGGCCTGCAGGCACCTGTCGAGATCAGGCGCGACCGGTGGGGCATCAACCACATCTACGCGGCCAACGAGCATGACCTGTTCTTCGCGCAGGGCTATGCGGCGGCGCGCGATCGGCTGTTCCAGTTCGAAATCTGGCGGCGTCAGGCGACGGGTACGGTTGCCGAGATTCTGGGCCGCCGCGAGCTGGCGCGCGACATCGGCACGCGCCTGCACATGTTCCGCGGTGACCTGACGGCCGAACTCAACTGGTATCACCCGCGGGGCGCACAGATCATCACGGCGTTTGTCGACGGCATCAACGCCTACATCGACGACGCCGGCCAGCGCCCCGAGCAGCTGCCGATCGAATTCCGCATGCTGGGGATCAGGCCCGGGCGCTGGACGCCGGCAGTGGTCATCTCGCGGCACAACGGCCTGTTGTCGAACGTCACGCAGGAACTCAGCATGGCACGTGCCGTCGCCGCCGTGGGTGCCGACGCGGTGAAGGCCGTATCCGGCTTCCAGGGCCCCGACCCTCTGCTGACCCTCGACCCGGCCATTGACCCGGCCCTGCTGACACCGGATGTGCTCGATCTCTACAACGCCTTCCGTGAACCCCTGCGGTTCCTGCCGCAGGACATCGTCGCGCAGTATCGCGCTCCGCAGGCCGTCGCGCGACTCGATGAGGCGGTCGTCCGTCCGTCGCCGCTCGACCTCAGCCAGCGGCGTGAAGACATCGGCAGCAACAACTGGGTGGTCAGCGGCAGCCGCACGCAGAGCGGCCTGCCGTTGCTGATGAACGATCCCCATCGGCTCCAGGGCGTGCCCTCGCTGCGCTACTGGTCGCACCTGGTCGCGCCGGGGTGGGATGTCATCGGCGGCGGCGAGCCCATGCTGCCGGGCGTGTCGATCGGGCACAACGCCCACGGGGCGTGGGGGCTGACGATTTTCGGATCTGACTCGGAAGATCTCTACGTCTACGAGACCAACCCGGCCCAACCCGGTCAGTACCGCTACCGGGGGCAGTGGGAAGACATGCGCGTCATCCGCGAGTCGATTGCCGTCAAGGGCGAGGCCCCCGTGGCGGTCGAGCTCAAGTACACGCGCCACGGGCCCGTGCTCAAGGAAGTGCCCGGGCGTCGGGTCGCCTTCGCGCTGCGGGCGGCATGGATGGAGATGGGATCGGCCCCCTACCTGGCCAGCCTGCGCATGGACCAGGCGACCACCTGGGAGGAATTCCGCGAGGCCTGCGCCTACAGCCGCATTCCGTCCGAAAACATGATCTGGGCCGATCGCCGGGGCACCATCGGGTGGCAGGCCGTGGCCATCACGCCGCTGCGGCGCCACTGGAGCGGTCTGGTGCCGGTGCCGGGGGACGGCCGCTATGAGTGGGACGGCTATCTGCCGATCAAGTCGCTGCCGCACGCGGTCAACCCACCCGTGGGCTTTCTCGTGACCGCGAACAACTATCTCTTCCCGCGCGACTATCCCTTCCCCGAGGCGCAGCACTACACCGGCGCTGATCCGTACCGATCGAACCGCATCACCGAGCTGCTGTCGTCGGGGCGTGTGCTGACGGTGGCTGACATGATGGCATTCCAGAACGACGACTATTCGCTGCCCGCCCGCGCGCTGGTGCCGCTGCTGACCGAGGTGACCGTCCCCGAGGCCACGACCCAGCGGGCGCAGCAGCTGCTGCGCGAGTGGGATGGTGTGCTCGCGAAAGACTCGGTGGCCGCGGGCATCTACGAGATGTTTCAGCGGCAGCTGCTGACGCTCGTGCGCGACCGTCTCGTCCCGTCGGCTGCACGAGCCGAACTCGGCGGCGTGCCGATGTCGGTGGTCATCGGATGGCTGCAGGCCCCCGACGGCCGTTTTGGCCGCGATCCAATCGCCGGGCGAGATGCCCTGCTGGCCGAGGCACTCGCGACGGCGGTGCGCGAGCTGACGCAGAAGCTGGGCGCCGACATGTCACGGTGGCAGTACGGCCAGCCGGCATATCACCACGCGCTCATCAGGCATCCGCTGAGCGCCGCGGTCGCTGCCGAGCACCGGGCACGCCTCGATGTCGGGCCCGTGCCCCGCGGAGGCGACAGTTACACCGTCTCAGCCACGGGTGGCAGCGACAATCAGACCTCCGGCGGATCCCTGAAGATGGTGGCCGATCTGAGCGACTGGGATCGATCGGTGGCGCAGAACAATCCCGGGCAGTCCGGTGATCCCGAGAGTCCGCATTATCGCGATTTGTTTGCGCTGTGGGCGCGTGGCCGGTACTTTCCCCTGCTGTACTCGCGTGCCGGCGTCGAATCGGTCACCGAATCGGTGCTGACCCTGCAGCCGGGTGGCGCAGCGGGGCGCCGCTGACTCATGGCCATGTCACCGTCACGCCTCAGCTCCGCGCTGATGGCGGTGACATGCGTCACCGTCGTGGGCCTCGTGGTGTGGTGTGCGCCGGGCGGGCGCCCGGATGTGTCGGCACAGCAGGCGACCACCGTCAACTGGCCGGTCTACGGCGGCGACGCGGGGGCGCAGAAGTACTCGCCATTGACACAGATCAATCGCGACACCGTCGCAACGCTCGAGCTGGCGTGGTCGTGGAAGACCGGTGAGCAGCCGCTGCAGGAGTTCGGCACGACGCCCGGGGCCTTCCAGAACACGCCCCTGATGATCGACGGTGTGCTGTATGTCAGCACGCCCTACAACCGCCTGGTGGCGCTCGATGCGGCCAGCGGTCGGCAGCGCTGGGCGTTCGACCCGCGCGCGTACGAGGACGGGCAGCCTGCCAGCGGACAGGGGTTCGTGCACCGCGGTGTGGCGGCCTGGCGCGATGGCCATGCCCTGCGGCTGTTCCTCAACACGCGGCACCGGTTGCTGGCGATTGATGCCGAGAGCGGGCAACTGATTCCGTCGTTTGGTGAGGGCGGCAGCGTCGATCTGTCGGCGTCACTGCAGTGGGCCATCCGGCGGCAGCACCTGGCCGCCACCTCGCCGCCCGTGGTTTACCGCGATCTCGTGATCGTCGGCAGCGGGATCGGTGATCGCCTGATGTACAGGAATGATCCGCCAGGCGATGTGCGGGCCTATCATGCGCGTACCGGTGCACTCGTGTGGACGTTCCGGACCATTCCGCAGGCGGGCGAGTACGGCCACGACACGTGGGAAGGCGAGGCGTCTCACATCACCGGGCACACCAATGTCTGGGCCCCGATGGCACTCGACGAAGGACGCGGGCTGGTCTATCTGCCCGTCAGCACGCCAAGCAACGACTACTACGGCGGCCGTCGGCTCGGGAACAATCTCTTTGCGGAATCACTGGTCTGTCTCGACGCCGCGACCGGCGTCCGTCGGTGGCACTTCCAGATCGCGCATCACGGCCTGTGGGACTACGACCCGCCAGCGGCACCGATGCTCACCACGCTGACCGTGGGCGGACGCCGCATCGATGCCGTGGTGCAGCTGACCAAGCAGGGTTTTGCGTTCGTCTTCGAACGGGTCACGGGCACACCGGTGTGGCCGATCGAAGAACGTCCGGTGCCGCAGAGTGATGTGCCGGGCGAACGTACCTCACCGACGCAGCCGTTTCCGACCGCCCCGCCCCCGTTCACGGCACAAGGGACGTCACTGGCCGATGCATTCGATCTGACCCCGGCACTGAAGGCCGAGGCCGAGACGGCCCTGCGTCAGTTCCGTCTGGGACCGCTGTACACACCGCCATCGCTGCAGGGCACGCTGGTGCGTCCCGGCGTCTGGGGCGGCGCCAACTGGGGCGGCGGGGCCGTGGTGCCGGGCACCGGCATGCTCTATCTGAAGACGACGGGCCTGGCGCAGGTGTATCGCCTCGAGAGACGTGACCCGTCGCAGCCTGATCCCCGGCCGGGCGAAGTCGATGCGGACTATGTGAACCGCGGGGGGGCGGCCTTCATCCGCGACGGCATTCCGCTGATCAAGCCCCCGTATGCACACGTCGTGGCGCTGGATCTGTCCTCGGGCACCGTGGCGTGGAGGGTGCCGTTCGGAGACATGCCGGCACTGCGACGCACCCTCGCGGGCCTCGGGGTGACCTACGACGGTCCCCTCGGCGCGCAGGGACCAGCGGGCGTGCTCGTGACAGGCGGGGGACTCATCTTCGTCGGTGGGGGAGACGAGGCGGTCCATGGCCTCGACACGCGGAACGGACAGACGCTGTGGACGCGGCCGACGCCGGAGACGACCGGGACCCCGATGACCTACCAGCTGAACGGGCGGCAGTTCCTCGTCATCGCCACCGGCCGACAGCAGCAGGCGGAACTATGGGCCTACGCATTACCGTTGCGACGCCCGCGGTAACGGCCGCGTGGCGTCTGTGCGCGCTGCAGACCAGCACTGACAGGGGCGGTACGTGCGACGGGCGCAGCATCGAGACGCTGCGCCCGGGCACGTCGGTGAGAGGCTCCTTCGGTCGTTACTGACCGCCGCCGGGCCGACGTCGGCGACCACCACCTTGCGGGCCGCTGCCCTGTGGCGGCTTGCCTCCGGGGGGACGGCTGCCGTCGCCGTGCGGGGGGCGGCCATTGCCATCACCGGGCGGGCGACCGCCGTCACCACGCGGGGGACGACCACTGCCATCACCGGGCGGGCGACCACCGCCGCTACCTGGCGGGCGACCACCGCCGCCACCACCGGGTCGGCGGCCCTGGGCCGAGGCCAGGACAGGGGCTGCGGCAAGCAGCAGGGTCAGAAGCGCACGTCGTGTCATCAATCGGGTCCTTTCTCAGGAGCGCAGGCTTTCGACAGTGTGCATCGGGACGCGTCACGCGAGATGTGACATCTCGATGGCATGGGCCGGGTGGTGACACTGCGATACACTCGCCAGACGGGCGGTCGGCGCACGACCATCCACGGTTCCGGTATCGGTTCACAGGTCACGTTGAGAGCGGAGGCACCAGTCATGGTTTCTGTTTCTGTTCGCGTGGTGACGTCCCTGCTGACCGGGCTCTGTGTCGCAGCCCTCAGCATCGGGGCGCAGGCGCAGACGTCGGGCAGCATCACGTTTCCCACCTCGGGCGCTCCGGCCGCGCAGGCCGACTTCCTGAGCGGCGTCAAGGCGCTGCACAATTTCGAATTCGATCAGGCCGCCCTGGCCTTCCAGAACGCACAGAAGGCCGATCCGGGCTTTGTGATGGCCTACTGGGGCGAGGCCATGAGCCATAACCATCCGCTGTGGGCGCAGCAGGATGTGGCGAAGGCGAAGGCTTCGCTCGACAAGCTGGCACCGACGCATGAGGCCCGGCTGGCCCTGGCCCGGCTGCCGAAGGAGAAAGCCTTCCTTGAGGCCCAGCAGGTGCTCTACTTCAGCCAGGGCGACAAGCTGACGCGCGACATCGCCTACGAGCAGGCCATGGCCCGGATGTACGCCGAGTGGCCGGACGATCACGAGGTCGGCACGTTCTACGCGCTGGCCCTGCTGGGTGCGGTGCGTCCGACCGACGCGGGCTATCGCCGCCAGGCGATGGCGGCCTCGATCGCGCAGAAAATCTTTGCGGCGAACCCGCAGCATCCCGGGGCGGCGCACTTCATCATTCACTCGTTCGATGACCCGGACCATGCGCCCCTGGCGCTTGAGGCCGCCAATGCCTATGCCGCGATTGCGCCCTCGGCCGCGCATGCCCTGCACATGCCGTCGCACATCTACGTGCAGCGTGGCATGTGGGAGCGCGTGGCCGCCTCGAACATCGAGGCGTACGCCGCTGCCACCGCACTCAACGCGCGCCTCAAGCTGCCCGAGGGACGCGAAGACTTCCACACCCTCGGCTGGCTGACGTATGCCAACACCATGCTGGGACGGTTTGACGAGGCGCAGAAGAATGTCGACGCCGCCCGTGCCGCCGCCGAACGCAATCCGACTGCACGCGCCATTCGCGACGGGTATCTCGGGATGCGGGCGCGCTACATCCTCGAGTCGGCCCGCTGGGAAGCGCTGACGCTGCCGCCAGACGATGCGGCACCGGCGGATGCGGCGGCGCATGCCGGCATGCCAGGGATGGCGATGGGTGCGCCGAGCGGTGGGGTCTCGGAAGGCGCGGCCACCTGGATCTTCATCGTCGGGGTCAGTGGTGCGCGCCGTGGTGACCTGGCCACGGCCGATGCCGCACTGGCGCGGCTGACCGCCATTCGCGAGCGCGTGTCGAAGGGCACAGACGGATATGCCGCGCGTCCGCATGCCATTCGCGAGAAGCAGCTGGGTGCGATCGTCGCCTCGGTGCGCGGGCAGAAGGCCCAGGCGGTGACGCTGGCCCGTGAGGCCAGCACCATCGAGGCCGGCATGGCTCCGCCCTCGGGTCCGCCCGAGCCCATCAAGCCGTCGTTCGAGCTGTCTGCCGAGATGCTGGCCGACAACGGTCAGTATGCCGAGGCCGTGAAGGCATTCGAGCAGGCCCTGCTGCGCACGCCCAACCGCACACCGTCGGTGCGCGGACTGGCGGCCGCGCGCGCACGCCTGACGCCGGGCACGAACGCTGCGCCCCGGCAGTAAACCATGGCGGAAGGTCCGCGCAGGCGGGCCCACGACAGCATTCGGGGCTGGCACCTTGTTGGTGTCAGCCCCGAGTCATGTCAATCGGCACGTCTGTGGCCGTGCGGGCCGTGCGCGTGCCTGGCTTACTTGCCGTCGAGGGTGAACGCGTAGACCTTGCCGCCGTTGATGCCCGACATCACGGCCACATACTGCTTGCCGTCAAGCTCGTAGGTCACCGGCGTCGCAATGCCCGAGTCGAGCATGTGCGACCACAGCACGCGGCCCGACGCCGGGTCGAGTGCCTGGAAGGCGCCGGTGCTCTGTCCGGCAAAGATCAACTGGCCCTCGGTCGACAGTGCGCCTCCGCTCGGGCGGAAGTCGATGCGCCACCGCTCTTTATTCGCCACTGGATCCCAGGCGACGAAGAACCCGCGGGTGCTGGCTGCCGGCGTCGGTGTGGATGGGGCCGCAGCAGGTGCCCCTGCGACGGGAGCGGGGGTCGCGGTGGCCGCACTCGCCGCGGCGGCCGCCGTGCCGCGCGCCGTGCCCGTATTCCAGCGGCCCTGTTCAAACTCAAAGGTGGGCGTGTTCTGGAACAGCATGTTCGTTTCCTGCCCCGGGAAGTAGACGAGGCCGGTCTTCGGGTTGAACGCCATTGGCGGCCAGTGATGGGCTCCGACGGCGGACGGCGACAGGCGCGCTCCCTTGGCACCATAGCGGGCCTCGGGAGTTTCGACCGGGCGGCCGGTCTTGAGATCGATGTGCGTGGCCCAGTTGACCGCCACATACGGCTGTGCGGAGAGCAGTTCGCCGGTCAGGCGATCAATCACATAGAAGAAGCCGTTTTTCGGCGCCTGCACCAGCACCTTCCGCACACGACCGTCGATCGTCAGATCGAGCAGCATCATCTGCTGTGCGGCGTTATAGTCCCAGTCGTCACCGGGCGTGGTCTGGTAATGCCACACATAGCGGCCCGTGTCGGCATCGAGTGCGACGACGGACGAGAGATACAGGTTGTCGCCACCGCCAGGGCTGCGGTGGTCGCGGGCCCAGGGCGATCCGTTGCCCGTGCCGACGTAGACCATGTTGCTTTCGGGGTCGTACGACAGCCCGTCCCACGGTGTGCCACCGCCGCCGTACTTCCACCACTGACCCCGCCACGTGCGGATCGCCTGTTCCATCGACCGGTCTTCCGCGCCGAGCGACGGATCCCCGGGCACCACATACCAGCGCCACGCCTGTTTACCGGTCTCGGCATCGTAGGCCGTGAGATAGCCGCGCACGCCGTACTCGCCGCCGCCGTTGCCGATGAGCACCTTGCCCTTCACGATGCGCGGAGCGCCGGTGATCGAGTAGTCAGAGCCCACCGGCGTCGTTTGGATGGCCCAGACGACGCGCCCCGTGTCGGCGTTGAGCGCGACCAGGCGTCCATCGAGCAGCCCGACATACACCTTCCCCTTGTAGACGGCCACGCCCCGGTTGACCGGACCGCAGCAGAAGCGCGCCGCGCCGTCGGCGATGCCACCCTTTACGAGCGCCGGGTCCCAGCGCCACTTGAGGGCGCCTGTCCTCGCATCGACCGCATAGACAACGCTGTACGTCGACGTACCGTACAGCACCCCGTTGGCGACGATGGGTGTGGTTTCGATCTTGCCCTGCGAGCCGACTTCCACCGACCAGGCCGGGGCGAGGCGGGCCACATTGCTCTGGTCAATTTGCGTGAGCGGACTATGCCGGGTTTCGGCAAAGTCGCGTCCGTGATTGATCCACTCGCCACTCGCCGGTGTGCGCAGGCGCGCATCGTCGATGACGGATGCCGCCGGGGCGGGGGGCTGCTGCGCGGTCGCGGGTGCCGGTGCGGCCAGCAGCCACACCAGTGGCAGCGATGAAAGAGACGCGGCGGAACGAATCGTCATGATCCCTCCAAAGATGCGCGTGCCACCAGCGGCGCGCGCTCAGTCAGTGCATGTGCGGAGCGGCGACGGGCCGCGCCGCGCTGTCCGTCAGGATGTCGGTCCGAACACCTGGCCGAAAAAGTCACCGGGGTTCCACCCGGGCCGTGCCTCGGTCTGGGCCACGAGCCAGCCGATGAGAAAGTTGAGGCGCGCATGCATCGCACCGGCCTCAAAGTCGAAGGGCTGCGACATGTCGTCGTTGGGCTTGTGGTAGACATCACGGCGATAGCCGGCGTTGATGGCGGAGCCGTCTTTGGACGGATCGCCTGTCTGGAATCCGCTCTTGATGAACAGCGCGGGAATACCCTGACGAATGAAGCTGAAGTGATCGCTGCGGATGAAGAGCACCTGTTCCGGAATCGGATCGGTGGCGAGCCCGATGCCGAGGTGCGCGGCCGCCTTCGCCACCGGGTCGGCCAGCGTTGAGTGCTGGGCGCCATAGGGCACGATGTCGACCAGGCGGTGGTAGAGGAACGGCATGTCGAGTGACAGGTTGGCGACGAGGCTGTCTTTCGGCACGGTCGGGTTCCGGGCGAAGTAGTCAGAGCCCAGCAGACCCCATTCTTCAGCCGTGACAAACAGGAAGATCACCGAGCGGCGCGGCGGCGTGGGCAGCGCGCGATAGGCGCGGGCGACCTCGAGCACGATGGCCACGCCCGACGCATTGTCGTGCGCGCCGTTGTAGATGGCATCACCGTGCATCGGTGTGCCGACGCCGAAGTGGTCGATGTGCGCCACATAGACGACGTGCTCCTGGCGCAGCACGGGATCGCTGCCCTCGAGCCGGGCCACGAGGTTGGCACTGTCGACGGCGCGGTGGCGCGTCTGCGTCGTGACCGACAGGCGCGTGGGCAGCGGTACGGATTGCGGAATGCTGGCGGCGGCGTCGGCAAAGATCTGCGTGAGCGGCTTGGGTGTGCCCTCGAACAAGCGCGTCACACCCGAATGATTGAGCGAGACCGACCCGCGAAGGGCGGCGTCTCCGCGGTTGGGACGGCCACTGGCATCGAGCCACGAGAAGCCTCCCTGTGCGGAGGTGGCCACGCTGACATCCCATCGGAAGCGCGGATCGTCGGGCGTGGTGAAGCTCACGGTGCCGATGGCACCGCGCTTCACGGCTTCCGCCTCCTTGACGGCGCCTGACGAGAAGTACGCTCGCTCGTTGCTGGGAAACTTCGCGGGAGCCCCGCTCAGGTAGGCCACCACTTTCCCGGTCAGGTCGCCGGCCTGCGCGTAGTCGTCATAGCCCAGCATCGGTGCGCTCACGCCGTAGCCGACAAACACCACCGGGGCCTCGTCGAGCGTGACGGTCTCGCGCAGATGATCGGCGCCGAGCAGGGCATCGACGCCGTACTGCAGGGGATGCCTGCCCGAGGGACCCGTGATGGCGATGCGGCTGTCTGCGGCCGACGCGGTGCCGTTGCGCAGCGGCACACGCTGGCGGAATCCACCGGACTCGCCGGCAGGCGCAAGGCCCATCTCACGAATCGCGCCTTCGACGTACTGCAAGGCCCGTTCATACCCGGGTGTGCCCGGTCCCCTTCCTTCCATCGCATCGTCGGCCAGCGTCGCCATGTGGGCCTTGACGCGGTCGGCGCTGACGGTGTCGAGGGCCACCTTGGCGTCGGGGGCGTCCGGTGACGGTGGGGCGGGTGGGGCAGTGGGCTGGGCGCAGGCCGCGCCGAGCATCGCCGCGAGCAGCGCGGCTGACGCGCAGAGTCGTCTGGTGGACATGGTGCGCACAGCGTGTCGCGGATGGCGCCGGGCGTCAAGAAGCAGCCGGCGATCGGGGCGGTGCGTGGTCACGCGCGCCCCCGAGCCGGAGCGGTCAGGCGCGGGACAGGGCGGCGGTCACCGCGGCCGTGAACTGCGAGGTCGCCGCGGGTGTCGTGCCCGGGTCGGCGATGTCTGCGGTGCGGAGTCCTGCCGAGAGCGTGTCGTCGATGGCCTGCGTGATGGCCGCGGCCTCGGACGCCAGCCCGAAACTGTGCTCGAGCAGCATGGCCATTGAGGCCATGGCCCCGATGGGATTGGCGATGTCGCGTCCGGCAATGGTGGGAGCCGAGCCGTGCACGGGCTCGAAGAGGCCGACCTTCGCGCCCAGGCTCGCGGAGGGCAGCAGCCCGAGCGACCCGCAGACCGCGCCGGCCTCGTCCGACAGAATGTCGCCGAAGAGGTTCTCGGTGAGCAGCACGTCGATGGTCGACGGGGCCAGGGCGAGCTTCATGGCGGCCGAATCGACGTACTCGTGCGTCAGCACCACCTCGGGATATTCAGTCGCCAGCTGCTGCACGGTACGCCGCCAGAGCTGAGAGACCTCAAGCACATTGGCCTTGTCGACCGACACCAGCCGGCCGCGCCTGCGCCGGGCCAGATCGAAGGCGACCCGGGCGATGCGGGTGATTTCGTCAACCGAGTAGCGCAGGGTGTTGTGGGCGCTCTGCCCGTCTGCGGCCAGGCCTCTCGGCTCACCGTAGTAGAGGCCGCCCGTCAGCTCGCGCACCACCATGAGGTCGGTGCCTGCCAGCACCGACGGCTTGAGCGGCCCGCTCGCCTCGAGGCCGGACCACACGCGGGCGGGGCGCAGGTTGGCATACAGCCCCAGGGCCTTGCGGATGGCCAGCAGGGCTGACTCGGGTCGCTTGCCTGGCGGGGCCTGATCGAAGGCCGGATCGCCGACGGCGCCGAGGAACACGGCATCGGCAGCGGTCGCGGCCTGCAGGGTCTCGTCGGGCAGTGGCACCTGGGTGGCCCGCAAGGCTGCACCGCCGATGAGGTGCGGGGCGGTGTGAAACGTGTGGCCGAAGCGCGCCTCGACGGCATGCAGGACGGCGCAGGCCGCCGTTGTGACTTCCGGGCCGATGCCGTCACCCGGCAGCAAGACAATGTGACCGTTCATACGCCGAATCCGTATCCTGACTCGTGGGGCACCGGCTCGTGCGGCGCCGGCTGTGACGGGGCCGCCACGCCGAGCACGGCGCACGCAATGTCGACCAGGTCCTGGTCGGTGATGTGCTTGCGCACATCGGCCGCGGCCACCATGGCCCGATACACACGGTCGACGCCGTCGCGATCGAGGGCGAAGCCCAGCTGCTCGCAGCGTGCCGCCACGGCATGGCGCCCCGAGTGTTTGCCCAGCACCAGCGTGGTGCGGGGCACCCCGACATCTTCGGGCCGCATGATTTCGTAGCAGCGCCGGTCCTTGAGCATGCCGTCCTGGTGAATGCCGGCCTCGTGTGCGAAGGCGTTCCGCCCGACGACGGCCTTGTTGGCCTGGACGGCCTCGCCGGTCAGTTCGGTGAGCAGGCGGCTGCTGGGGTACAGCTGCCGGGTGTCGATGCCGGTGGTCACCGGCAGGCGATCGGCCCGCACGTGCGTGGCCATGATGACTTCTTCGAGCGACGCATTGCCGGCGCGTTCGCCGATGCCGTTGATGGTGCACTCGATCTGGCGCACGCCGGCCCCGATGGCGGCCAGCGAGTTGGCGACGGCCAGGCCGAGGTCATCGTGGCAATGCGCGCTGAAGATGGCCGTGTCGGCGTTGGGCACCCGGCCGATCACGTCGGCAAAGAAGGTCGCAATTTCATCGGGCGTGCTGTAGCCGACGGTGTCGGGCAGGTTGATGGTCGTCGCACCGGCAGCAATCACCGCCTCGATGACACGGCACAGAAAGTCGGCGTCGCTGCGTGTCGCATCCTCGGCCGAAAACTCGACATCGTCGGTGTACCCGCGCGCGCGGGTGACCGCAGCCACGGCGGCGTCGATGCATGCGTCGCGCGACATGTTGAGCTTGCGTGACAGATGCAGGTCCGAGGTTGCGATGAAGGTGTGGATGCGGCGGCGCGGGGCCGGTTCGAGGGCCCAGGCGGCCCGATCGATGTCACCGGCGGCACAGCGGGCCAGGGCGGCGACGGTCGTGCGTTCGAGGGTGCCGGCGATGAGACGCACCGCCTCGGCATCGGCCTCGGAGGCGATGGGGAAGCCGGCCTCGATCACGTCGACGCCGAGGGCCTCGAGCTGACGCGCCATGCGCAGCTTCTCGTCGACCCTGAGCGAGAAGCCCGGGGCCTGTTCGCCGTCACGCAGCGTCGTGTCGAAAATCACGAGGCGATGGGATGCAGACATACGGCAGTAGTGTGAGGAACGCCGGGCGGGAAGTCAAAGTTATGAAGTTTAGCTTTATATTAGATGCACTTATTTATGACGATTGAAGACCTGAAAGCCTTCATTGCGGTGGCCACCGAGCGCAGCTTCTCGCGCGCTGCCCGTACGCTGCGGCGCACGCAGCCGGCCGTCAGCCAGGCCATCCGCCGGCTTGAGGAGTCCTGCGGTGAGCGGCTCATCGATCGTTCGCTGCGTGACGGCACCCTCACCGACGCCGGTGAGCTGCTGCTCGATTACGCCCGCCGCACGGTGGGGCTGCTCGACGAAGCCAGTCGCGCGGTCAGCGACCTGCGGGGCCTCAAGACCGGCCGGGTGGTCATCGGCGCCAACGAGGCCGGGGTGCACACGCTGCTGCCGCTGATTGCGCTCTTCCAGAAACAGCACCCGCACGTGCAGATCGACGTGCGGCGTGTGCCGGCGCGCCTGATGGCGCAGGAGGTGCTGCTGCGGTCGGTCGAGTTCGGCGTGCTGACGTTCAATCCTCCCGACCGCGAACTGCAGTCGATGGCCCTCGGCACCGACGAAACCGTGCTGCTGGTGGCCCCGGCGCATCCGCTGGCGCGGAAGCGGCAGGTGACGATGGAAGAGGTGGGACGGCAGACGATCATCGCCCACAACGATCCGTCGCCGACGCGCGAGCGGGTGCTGCGTCTCTACGAGCGCCGGCACGCGGCGCTCAATATCCGGGTGTCGCTGCCGAGTCTGGACGGCATCAAGCGCGCGGTCGAGATGGGCATGGGCGTGGCCATCCTGCCGCGCCGCTGCGCTGTCGCCGAGATTGCCCGCGGACAGCTGGCGGCGGTGCAGGTGCCCGAGCTGCGGTCGCCGCGTCCGCTGCGGTTCATCTACCGCAGGGACGGCGAGCGGTCACACGCCGCTCAGGCGTTCCTCGACGCGGTAAAGAAGTACGGCAGCCGCGCGTCGACGCGCATCACCTCGTCGTAACGGTCGAGCAGCAGACCCGTCGCGTCCCACTCGCCCGACCGCAGGGCGTGCCGCCGCGACTCGGGCAGTTGCAGGGGCAGGTGCTGCGCACCGCGCGACAGCGTGAGCGCGTCGAGGTCGAGGTGCCACGCGCCCGAGGCATCGGCAGCAATGGCGGCGAACGCCTCGGGGGGAATACCCGCACAGATGAGGCCGATCGTCGTGGCGTTGCCGGCAAAGATTTCGGCAAACGACGGCGCCACCACGGCCTGAATGCCCCAGCGCAGCAGGGCCTGCGGGGCATGCTCGCGCGATGACCCGCACCCGAAGTTGGGGCCGGCGACGAGAATCGACGCGCCCGCGTGCGCGGGGACGTCGAACGGATGCACGAGGCCTGCGGCCCGGGCGGCGGCGCGGTCGTCGGCAAACACGTGCTGCTCGAGACCGGCGAAGGTGATGGCCTTCAGGAAGCGGGCCGGCATGATGCGGTCGGTGTCGATGTCGGCACCGGGCAGCACCAGCAGGCGGCCGGTCACATGGGCGCGGGACGAGGCCGAGGCAGTCATCGGGTCCACCGGCGGATATCCACCACTTCTCCGGCCACGGCCGCGGCGGCCACCATGGCGGGGCTCATCAGCAGGGTGCGCCCGGTGGGGCTGCCCTGACGGCCCTTGAAGTTCCGGTTGGACGAGGCTGCGCACATTTCGTCGCCGTGCAGCCGGTCGTCGTTCATGGCGAGGCACATCGAGCAGCCGGCGCCGCGCCATTCGAAGCCGGCGTCGCGGAAGACGGCATCGAGCCCCTCGGCCTCGGCCGCCGCCCGCACCTGCTGCGAGCCCGGCACCACGATCGCGCGCACCTGCGGGGCGACGCGCTGTCCGCGGACGACCGCGGCAGCATTCCGCAGATCCGAGAGACGGCCGTTGGTGCACGACCCGATGAAGGCGACCTGAATGGGCGTGCCCGCCATGACGTGCCCGGCCGGCAGCCGCATGTAGCCCAGGGCTTCGGTCACGCTGACGGCGTCGGCACCACGGAGCGCGGCCGGGTCAGGCAGCGGTTCGTCGATGGCCACCGACTGGCCGGGATTGATGCCCCAGGTCACGGTCGGCGCGAGGGCGCTGCCGTCGATGCGCACGCGATCGGCATACGAGGCGTCAGGTCCGGAGGCGAGGGCGAGCCACCGGGTGGCCGCGGCGTCGAAGTCGGCACCCTGCGGGGCGTACGGGCGGCCACGCAGAAACTCGACCGTCGTCGCGTCGGGATTGACATAGCCCATGCGCGCGCCGCCTTCGATCGACATGTTGCAGACGGTCATGCGTTCGTCCATCGACATGCGGTCGATGACGTCGCCGCCATACTCGTAGGCATAACCGTTGCCGCCATCGACGCCGAGCCGACGGATGATCGTGAGAATCACGTCTTTCGCCGTGACGCCCGGCGGCAGGGTGCCGTCGATGTCGATGCGCCGCACGGCCAGGCGCGGGAGCGCCACGCACTGCGACGCCAGAACGTCGCGTACCTGCGAGGTGCCGATGCCGAACGCCAGCGCCCCGAATGCGCCGTGCGTCGACGTATGGCTGTCGCCGCACGCGATGGTCATGCCGGGCTGTGTCAGGCCGAGTTCCGGCCCCACCACATGCACGATGCCTTGCTGGCCGCTGGGCAGGTCGAAGAGCGGAATGTCGTAGGCGCGGCAATTCTGCTCGAGCGCCGTAGCCATCGTCTCGGCCATGACGTCCCCGAAGGGCCGCGACTGCTGACGCGTCGGCACGATGTGGTCGACCGTGGCAAACGTCCGGTGCGGGGCGCGCACCGTCCAGCCGCGCGCCCGGAGCATGTCGAAGGCCTGCGGGCTGGTCACTTCGTGCACCAGGTGCAGGCCGACGTAAAGCTGTGTGTGTCCGTTGGGAAGGTGACGCACCGCGTGGGTGTCCCACACCGTGTCGAAGAGCGTGCCGGCCATCGCGGGTCATCCTAGCAGGGCGCCAGCGGGCCTAATGGCCTCATGCGAAAAATTTATAGCCGGGTCATGTGCCCGAGCGATTCCCGGGCGGCTGTCCATCATTCCGGGGTATTCTAGACAGGTCTGCCTGCGATGTGCGGTTTACGGAACGCTCCAGGCCTTTCATGGAGTGCACTGCCGTGCCGTTTCTCTCCCTCGGGCTCTCGCCCATTGTCTGTAAACCCCTGTCCACGCTCGGCTATACCCAGCCGACCCCCGTGCAGCAGCAGGCCATTCCGATTGTGCTGTCGGGACGTGACCTGCTCGCGCGTGCCCAGACCGGCACCGGCAAAACGGCGGCCTTCGGCCTGCCGATGATCGACCGGCTGCGTGTCGTCGGCGGCGTACCCGCCGGACCGCGCCTGCCGCGCGCCCTGGTGCTGGTGCCCACCCGCGAACTGGCCCTGCAGGTGAAGCAGTCGCTGGCCACCTACAGCGTGCCGGCCAACCTGCGCGTTGCCGTCGTGTTCGGCGGTGTGTCGTTCCATGCCCAGCGCCAGGAACTGCGCCGCGGCACGGACATCATCGTGGCCACGCCGGGACGGTTGATCGACCATCTCGATCAGGGCACCGTGCAACTGGCCAGCATCCGGGTGCTCGTGCTCGACGAGGCGGACCGCATGCTCGACATGGGGTTCCTGCCGCCGCTGCGCCGCATTCTGACCGAACTGCCAGCCGAACGGCAGACGCTCTTGTTCTCGGCGACGTTGCCTCCGGAAGTGACGCGACTGGCGAAGGAATTCACGCACGATCCCGCCAGAGTCGATGTCTCCGAGGGCCAGGTGATGGCGCAGACCGTCACCCATCAGGGGATTCCGACCGTGCCCGAGCAGAAGGGGGCGCTGCTGACCCACCTGCTGACCAACCCGCCGGTGTCGCAGGCCCTGGTCTTCTGCCGAACCAAGCACGGGGCCAACCGCGTGGGCCAGTATCTCGAGCGGGCTGGTGTGGCGACGGCCGTCATTCATGGGAACAAGACTCAGTCGGCCCGGGTCAAGGCGCTCGAGGAATTCAAGCGCGGACGCGTGGCGGTGCTGGTGGCGACCGACATTGCGGCCCGCGGACTCGACATCGCGCAGCTGCCGCTGGTGGTCAACTTCGACCTGCCGCTGGTAGCGGAAGACTACATTCACCGTGCCGGTCGCACGGGTCGCGCCGGGCATCCCGGACGTGCCGTGTCGCTCGTGACGGCCGAGGAAGCGCCGCTGATGCGCGCGATTCAGCGGCTGCTGCCGGAACCGGTCGAGAAGATCACCCTTGACGGAGTGACAGCGACGGCCGCTTCGGAAGAGGCGCTGCCGGAACCCGATCGCCGTCATCAGGGCCTGCCCGGACATCCGCGCGGACCGCGTCCGCAGCGTCGGCCTGCGCCAGCCGCACGCGCCGAGGGAGGAGCATCGTCGTTCGACCGCGATGACCATCCGCGGCCCGCCGCTGCACCGCGCTCAGCCGGTGGTGGCTCGGGGCAGGGGCCTCGTCCGCACGGAGCGGGGGCAGGCAAGTCGTCCCGGCCGATGGGCGGACACAGCTCGCGTCCTCCCTCAGGATTCACGCCGCGTCCCCACGGGGGCGGTCAGGGCCACGCGCCGCGCGCCGCGTTCGGCCATGACTCGCGGCAGGGCGCAGGGCAGGGCCCGCGAGGAGCGTCTGGCTTCGGAGGGCGCCAGGGGGCGTCGTACGGGGCGAGACCCCAGGGGGCTGGTGGAGGCTACGGATCGCGTCCGGCGTCGGGGTTCACCTCGCGTCCGGGGGGCGGCCAGGGGCGCCCCTTCGGGGCTGGCGCGGACCGTCGCTGGGCACCCGCAGCCAGCGGACGTCCTCAGGGTGCAGGACAGCGGACATTCACACGCGATGGGGGACGCCCCGGGCCTGGCGGCGGTGCTACCCGCACGGGCGGCCACCGGCCGGGCGGCGGCCCTCGGCGCGAGCGGCAGACTCGCTCATAAACGCGCCCCGTTTGGTGTTGCCGTAGTAGCGGGTGCCTTCGCAGTGATACACCCCTGACGATGTGTTGACCCACACGCGGGCTGTCGACGGTCGCGTCTGCACGGCGGCGGCCGAGAGTGTGGTGTCTCCGGCGCTGTCACTCCACAGGCCGCGCTCGGCGGCGCGGGCTTCACGTTCAGCGGCGCGGAACCGTGACATTTCCCGGAAGGGATACTTCACATAGGCGTGCGCGTAGCCCTGCCGCACCATCTCGAGATTCACGAAGGTGCCGTCGGTCAGATACAGGTAGGCGAGCGTCCGGTTGTATTTGTCCGAGCGGTCCTGATCGTACTCGACCACCACATCGCGTCCAGCGATCATGGCGCGCAGCGCCGCGGAGGCTTCCTTCCCGAAGCGCTCGACGGGCTTTCGTGGATCGACGGTCTCAGGGGTATCGATGCCGATGAGACGTACGGTGCCGAGCCCGCGCAGGACGACGGTGTCGCCGTCGACGACGCGCGAGACGCGGTAGACTGACTGGGCGAGTGCGGGCGCCGACAGTGCGACGAGCAGCAGGCCCGAGGCAAGCACCTGCAGAAACTTCCGCATACAGGCAGAATATGCGCTCGTCGTCCGGGGCGACAAGAGTACTTTGGGCAGTTGCAAAGGAGGATTGCAGTTTTTCGGGCCTTTGCCGATTGTCCGATGGGGAAAACTGTGTGATGCCGATGATGCGGTCAGTGCGATGGGTAGTGGTGCTGCTGACGCTGGTGGTGTGCTGCGGCCGGGCCGGGGAGGCATCGGCGCAGACGGCCCCCGGAGCGCCGGGGAGCCTCGCGGTGCAGGTCAGCGGCTATGAGGCCCTGTTCTTCTGGACGGCGCCCTCAACAGGCGCTGTTACCGGCTATGCCCTGCGGGCCCGCCTCACGTCGGGAGGTCCGATGGTCGCCGAACTGCCGGTTGGGCTCGGGACCTCGACGCGCGTCACTGGTCCGCAAGGCGTCTTCCTGGTGTCGGTGGTGGCCCTGACCGGATCGACGGCCGGTAGCGAGTCGGCGGCCGTCAGTGTGTCGCTGCCGCAGGCGGTGATTCGCCCGGGCCCGCCGCAGACCCTGTCCCGCACCGTGACGGGGACGTCGGTGGCCTTCGCGTGGTCACCGCCTGCCGCCGGGGGGACGCCCGCGTCCTATCTGCTGATGGCCTCGGCGACACCGGGCGGGGGCGCGCTGGCGTCGGTGCCCATTGCCTCGGGGCTGACCTTCAACATTTCCTCGGTGCCCGTCGGGACGTATTTCGTCAGGCTCGTGGCCGTCAATAGTGCGGGCTCCAGTGACCCGTCCAACGAGGTGCGCGTCGATGTGGCGGGGCCGTCCGCGCCCGGAACCCCGGCGTTGCAGGCGGCCGGCGTCGGACAGTCGAACGTGCGCTTTGCGTGGACGCCCTCCGGCACCGCCGCGACCGGATACGTGCTGGCGGCAGCGCTGACGCCGGGAGGGGCCACCATCGCCGAACTGCCGACGACCGATACCGCCTTTACCGTGACGAACGTTCCCAACGGCACCTACTACGTGCGGGTGCGCGCGCAGAATGCCGGCGGCACCAGTGGCTGGTCGAACGAGGTACCCGTCGTGGTGCCGAGCCCCGCCATTCCTGTGACCGTGGCGGCCCACGGGACCCAGACCGTGGGCACGGGCAGCGTGGCCTCATCGAGCAAGCTGGCGGTGTCGTGGACCGCGCTCTCCGGGCCGGTCGACCACTACGAGATTGATGCGACCGACGCCGTGGCGGGGGTCACGTCGACCACGACCGTGGCGGCCCCGGCGACCGCGACCACGCTGACGCTGCTGAAGGCACAGACCACCTACACGGTGGCCGTGCGGGCGTGTCGTGACAGCGCCTGTCAGGTGGCGGCCCGCGGCACCGGCACCGGGGCGACCGACAAGGAATACTGGCGCATGCATGGAACAGGCGCGTCGACGAGCGGCCTGACTCAGCCGGTGAGCGACGGCAATGCGCGCCTCAGTGCGACCCGATTCGGCGAGGCCGGGGTGAGCACGGGACGCATTCAGCTCTATTACGGTCCGCGCGGGTTCAACGGCCTGGCCGTGGCCACTGCGTCACAGGCCGCCGATGCGGCGCTGCCCGCCAGTTACCTGACCTTCACCAGCCGGGTGAACGTGAGCGGATTGCAGTCGCCCTCACCGGCTGCGACGCTGATTTCGCAGGTGGCCACCGGGCAGGGGGTGCCGCTCACCGAGGCGATGGGGGGGCGGGTGCGGCTGTTCTTCGAGGCGCAGGGCGCCGACGGCAAGACCCGCATCTTTTCGATCGACAGCACGGACAGCTATGCGGGGCTCGACTTCAACGGCGATGCCAGCCGGACCCTCTGCTCGACGGCGGCCGAGTACGGCACGGGCGGGTCGTGCGAACCGACCGTGGTGATTGGTGTGCAGGGGGACGCGGTGGAACCGAACCAGCGGTTCACGAACGTCCGTCAGCACAAGGTGGCCTGGCCGTCGATGACCTCGCCGCACTGGGATGGGGCGGCGGGCACCTTCATGGTGTTCACGACCGACTCGATCACCGGGTGCAGCAGTTCGCCGATGAATCATGGCTATGCAGTCTGGAGTGGCAACCGGTGGGTCGTGCAGTACGCCTCCTCGGGATGTCCGCGCCTCTTCACGAGCGCGCAGGCCGCACTGCCGATGCACATCACCGGGCACCGCTACAAGATGTACTACGGCGATCCGTCAGTCACGACGGGGAAGAATACCGGCTCGGGACTGCCGTGGCTGGGGCCGAAGAAGCTGATCTACGCCGACCCGGCTCTGAGCGGTTCAGGCAGCCAGGCGGACTTTGACGACTGGGAACTGCAGAGTGCGGCGCGCGATGTGGTCTTCCTGTGGCCGGATGGCAGCGTGTTCAATGACACCGCCGAGGGCTACATCGACGATTACCATTTCCTCGCGCCGACCGGTTCGCTCGACCTGCAGGTGATGTATCTGTCGATCACCGACGGCACGGTCGTACCGTTCGCGGCGACGGCCACGCTGGTCAACCCGTAACCGCCAGATCGCGGTCAGCGCGATTCGACGGCGCGGTTGTCGACGACCCAGGCCCTCACGGTTTCGGCCTTGGTCGCAGCGTTGCCGTTCCAGTTGCCGTACATCCCGCCGCCCGGCCGGGTTTCTCTGACGAGCGTGCTGTTGGCACTGCCGGCGACGACGGCCCGCATCACGCTGGCGTAGGAGGTGACCGAAAAGTTGCCCTCGGGCCGCGAGCCGGAATGGCAGCGGGCGCAGTCGGCCTGAAGAATCGGGCTGACGTCCTGATTGAAGGACACGGTGGTGGTTGACGTGCCGCCACCCGAAGTCGGGGGAGGCGTTGTGGTGCTGGGGGCCGTCGTGCTGGGCGAGGTCGGGGTCGACGAGGAGCCGCCACCGCCGCAGCCCGCGAGGGCGAGCGTGAGAGCGACGGTGACCACCAGCGTCGGAACGGACACGCGAGAGGACAGAGGGGCAATCATGACTGCTCCATTATGCAGGACTGATGCCTGCGCTATTTCAGCGAGGCCACTTCGATCGCGGCCAGCAGCCCCATGGCACCGCCGCGGTCGTCGGCTCCCGGCGAAATCGGCCGGTTAAGGTAGTACTCGAGCGTCGGTTCCGACCCTGTGCCGCTGCACACGTCGCGCGTCACCCCGTCGTCTGTGACCCGTGCGGCCACGGCCCGCCAGCCCCGATCGAGCACCGGCTGATAGGTGGCCCTGTCGAGCCAGCCCCGGCTGATGCCGCGCGCCAGAGCGGCCACGGTCATGGCCGTCACCGTGAATTCCTTGTAGCTCGAGGGCACGTCGACGACCTGATGCCACATGCCTTCCGCATCCTGATGCCGTGCCAGTGCGGCGACATGCTTCTGGAAAACCGCCAGGACCTTCGGCCGGTCTGGCCACGACTCCGGCATGTAGGTCAGCGCATCGAGCAGGCCCAGGAGCGCGAACCCGTTGCCGCGCCCCCAGGCATGCGGGCCGAGGCGGCTGTGTACGAACAGGCCATCGGGCCGCTGCAACTGCTCGCTGTAGCTCAGCAGCAGCCGACTGACCGCCGCCGCATATCTCGGATCGCGTGAGGTGGCCGCGACGCGTGCCAGCACCGACGTGGCCATGAACATGTCATCGGTCCACTGCCGGGCGAATCGCACGGGCCCCGCGTCGCCCTCCGGGGCCAGGATGAAGTCAGCGGCCTTTGCGGCAAGTGCGGCCGCCCCGGGCATTGCGTCGAGCACCGCGGCGTCGGCGAAGGCCTGATGACCCGCGAGACTCGTCAGCAGCCAGGGCTCGGCGATGGCGGCGGTGCGCCCGTCAAGAAAGGGCGCCATGTCGCGCCTCGGCTTGTCGCGCCAGCGCGCGTCACCGGTGAGTTGGGCGAGACGCAGCGACCCCGACCACGACAGCGCGGGGATATAACTCATGATGGGAGCCGAAGGGTAGCGAGCCGCGAGCCGGCGGGAGATGTCGAGCGGATCAGGTGGGGGCGTCGTCTGTGTGCCGGTCGACGCGCGCAGCGCGACGGCGCAGAGCAGCAGGCCAAGGACCCCGGCGAGTGGCATCACGCGACGCAGGGTACGGACCGGGGGCGCACAGCGGAGCAGCAGCATGCGCCGGATTGTATGGCAGCTCCCCGGGTTTCCTGCGATCATCCGTGCACGATGTCTGCCGACGCGCCGTCACTCGATGCACTGGGTGAGGCCTTCACCACGCGCACACTGGCCCGGGCGCACTGGACCCACGAGGCCCATCTGCGTGTGGGGCTCTGGCATCTGGTGCAGTACGGCGAGGCCGAGGCCCTCGAACGTCTGCGTATCGGCATCTGCGCCCTCAATGACGCGCACGGTGTGGTGAACAGCGAGCGATCGGGCTATCACGAAACCATCACGTGGGCGTTCCTGCGGTTGCTGGCCGATGTGCGACGGCAGCATCCGCCGTCAATGGCCCCAGACGCACTGGCGACGCTCGTCGTCGCAGCGCTCAGCGATCGCGCCGTGCTGCACCGCCATTACTCGCCGGAGCTGCTCGCCTCACCGCACGCCCGACGAATGGTGATGGCCCCGGACCGCGCACCGCTGCCCTGACAGCGTCGCCTCCCGCATGCCCCATGTGCAGCCGAGACGACGGCCCTCCGCGAGGGGTGTCAGCGGCGTTTTCGCAACCGGCGCAGGAGGGATGCCAGCGTGTGCGTCGCCTCGGTCAGCTGCGCCGCCGATGCCGCACCGTAACCCAGCACCAGACCTGCCGGCTGACGACGGTGGCTGTAGGTGCTGAGGCCGCGCACCTCGAGCCGAGCCGCTTTGGCGGCGTCGACAGCGGCCGCCTCGCGGATGCCTGGGGCCAGCCAGGCCACGACGTGCAGGCCGGCCTCGGGCGCGAGCACCGAGAGCACATCGCCCGCGCTGGTCGTCAGGGCATGCAGCAGGGCCTCACGGCGCTCGGCATAGAGCGCCCGCATGCGGCGCGCATGCCTGGCGAGGTGGCCCTCGGTCAGGGCATCGGCCAGCACGGCCTGATCGATGAGTGCGGCATGCCGATCACTGGCGATCTGCGCCTGCAGCACCGCATCGAGCACCCGGTGGGGTACCACGGCGTAGGCGATGCGGATTGCCGGCAGCAGGCGCTTGCTCATCGTGCCGATGTAGAGCACCCGGTCGTGGCGGTCGAGCCCCTGCAGCGAGGCCAGCGGTGGCCCCGCATGCCGGAACTCGGTGTCGTAGTCGTCTTCGAACACCCAGCGATCGGCCCCGGCGGCCCATTCGAGCAGGTCGACGCGGCGTGCCAGCGACATCGTCAGGCCCAGCGGGAACTGATGCGACGGCGTGACATACGCCCCTCGGGCGCGCGGCCAGCGTCGGCGGCCCTGCCTGATATCGAGTCCCTCGTGGTCCACGGGCACGGGACGCACCCGCAGCCCTTCCGAGGTCAGCAACTGAGCGGCGGGGGTGTAGCCCGGGTCTTCCATCCACACCTGATCGCGCGCTGCGAGGACGGCCTTGGCGGTGATGGCCAGGGCCGCGCGTGCCCCGGGGGCGATGATCACCTGCTCCCATGAGCATCTGACGGCCCGTGTATCGCGGAGGTGCTGTGCGAGTGCTTCGCGCAGCGGACGATAGCCCCCCGGACTGCCGTAGCCGAGCAGGGTCGGTGTGGCGGCGCGCCAGCGCCGACGGGTCAGTCGCGCCCACAGGTCGACGGGGAAGTCGTCGATGGCGGGCAGACCCAGGGCGAAGGCCCGCGGTCTGGCATGCCTCGCCTGGGGATGTGCCACTGTTGCGGCACGAGGCGACAGAGGCCCGGAGCGCGTGGTGACCACGCGGCAACCCGAGCCGCGGCGACAGTCGACCAGCCCGTCTGACACCAGTCGATCGATGGCCTGCAGCACCGTATTGCGTGCGACGCCGATCGCTGCTGCGACCGCACGCGTCGAGGGCAGTCGCGCCCCGGCTGGCACGCGCCCCGAGAGCACCAGTGTGCGCAGCGTCGCATAGACCTGCTGGCTCCGCGGCGGGGCCCCTGGACCTGTCGTGACCGGCGGCAGATGCAGCAGGGGAAGACCCTGAGAACGGCGAGGCATAAGTGGCTTAGTGAAATGCTAGCAAAGTGGTCTATATGCTGCGCCACTTTTCGGTCAGGATGTGCGGATGCTGTCGCCTGTCTCGCTGCTGCTGTCTGTCATGGCAGTCGTGTCGCTGCTGTTTGCCGTCACCTGGTGGCGGGCCTGGCGCGCCAACCAGCCGCCGCACGGACGGCCGTCGCTCCTGTTGCTGGGGTTCGGAGCGGTGTCACTGTTCTTCGACACGCTTGGCATCGGCAATTTTGCGCCGACCACGGCGTTTTTCCGCATCACAAAGCTCGTCAGGGATGAACTCATTCCCGGCACGCTCAACGTCGGTTCGGCGCTGCCGGTGGCCATCGAGGCCTTTGCCTTCATCACCGCCATCCAGGTCGACCCGACGACGCTGGTGCTGCTGGTGCCAGCGGCCTTCGCTGGTTCCATGCTCGGAGCCAGTGTCGTCTCTCGGATGCCGGTGCGTCCCATCCAAATCGGGATGGGCGTGGCGCTGCTTGTCGGGGCCTTCTTCATGACGGCCACGAATCTGGGCCTGTTCCAGGGCGGCGGCGAGGCTATCGGCTTCACCGGGACCAGCCTGATGGCCGCCACGGCCTTCAATTTCCTGCTCGGCTGCCTGAATGCGCTGGGGATCGGCAACTATGCGCCGGGTCTGCTGGCCTTCACGTTTCTGGGGCTCAATCCGCGATCAGCTTTCCCGATTGTCATGGGAACAGCCGCGTACATGCAGGCCGGCTGCGGTATCAGGTTCGTGAAGACGGGCCGCTTCGATGGCACGGCCGCACTGGCGATGACGCTGGCCGGCATTCCCGGCGTGCTCGTGGCCGCGTATGTCGTCAAGTCGCTGCCACTCGACGTGATTCGATGGCTGGTGGTGATCGTGGTGACCTATGCATCGGTGTCTATGTTGTCCGCAGCACGCCGCAGCGCGTCGGCGTCATGATCGGGAAAAGGAGATGAGATGACTGCCCCTGCACAACCGACCCCGTTTCCCGTCTCGCCGCGGACACGCGCGCGGCGGATGCCCGAGCGCGTGAGCCACATCGATGCCGAGGTTTACCGCATTCTCGATGCCGCCATGCTCTGCCACATCGCCTATGTCGTGGAGGGGCAGCCCTACTGCACACCCACCATTCATTGGCGTGTCGGTGATCGCCTCTACTGGCATGGGTCGAGCGCGAGCCGCATGCTGCGATCGCAGCACGATCAGCTGCCGGTCTGCCTCACGGTGTCGCACCTTGATGGCCTGGTGCTGGCCCGGTGCGGCTTCAATCATTCCGTCAATTACCGCGCAGCCATGTGCTTCGGCACGGCTGCGGCCGTCGAGGATGCCGACGAAAAAGCCCGGGCGCTGCACGTGATGCTCGAGCGGTTCTATCCCGGGCGCGACGCCGCACTGCGGCCCATCACCCCCCCGGAACTCAAGGCCACCAGCGTTGTCGGCATGACCATCGACGAAGCCTCGGCCAAGGTGCGCGCCAAGATGAATGCGGATCACCCCGAGGACATCAGTGTCCCCGTGTGGGCGGGTGTCGTGCCTGTGCAGACGGTGATTGGCGAGTGGCAGCCGTGTCCGCACAACGTGCCCGATGCGCATCGCGAGGGGCTGGAATCGTATGCGCCCGGGGCGCGGCTCGACGAGGTGTTTACGCGCCTCGCGCGCTGACCCGCGTCAGGGAGCCTGACGCCGGCGATAGACCGAAAAGTTGGGCCCTGGGTGCGTCGTCGTGGAAAAGCCGGCGTACGGTACAAAGAACGCATCCTGCCGGTCGTAGAGGGTCGGTCCATCGCGGTGACCGCGGATGACATGCACCAGGTCATACCCTTCCTCGAGCATGGCGACGGCCTCGGGCTGGGGCACACTCACCGGCAGCGGCGATTCCTGCATGATGATCCATGCGGGGCGCGTATCGGCAGAGGGACCGCGGGCCACAAACCGCAGGCGGTCGCGGTCCCATGTCCACAGCGCCCACTCGCGCCAGCGCACCGGCTGCGGATGGCCATAGCGCGACCCCGCCAGCAGGACAGATGTGTTGGCTGGCAGCGTGGCATCCATCCAGTGGGCCAGGGTGACGCGGGTGTCTTCCCGCGCGAGGATGCGCACGAACGACACACTCGACCATGCCGTCGGGGCCGCCAGGGCGATCACCATCGCCGTGGCGAGGGCCATCGCCTGCGGATGACGCATGTGCTTCGAGAGCCGTGTGGCGACCTGCGCCACCAGCCACCCGGCGGTGATGCAGAGGAACGGCACGACAGGCAGCATGTAGCGGACAAACACATTGCGCGAGGAACCGGCGACCGCGAACATCGCCAGGGGAAACACCGTGACCAACGCGCCGAGTCGCGGACTGGTCACCAGCAGGCCGACGAGACCGATGAGGCCCGCGCCGAGCAGCGGCCAGCCCAGGCCCCAGCGCAGTGATGTGGTGAGGTGATACGTCCACCCGTTGTCGATGTCGCGCGTCATGCCCGTCGACATGGACGACTGCAGCAGTTCCATGGCTTCGCGGAACTTCGGATATTCAAGGAACACGAACGGCGCCGCCAGCACAAAGGCCAGCGTGCCGGCGACCCCGTAGCGCCACACGCGGCGGGTGATCAGGGGGATGCGCGCGGAGGCGTGTGCAGGCTGCAGCAGGCTGAACGGCAGCGCGGCGGCGACGAGAATGCCGTTGTATTTGGTGGCAGCCGCCAGTCCGGCCCAGAGTCCGGCGCGCGTGTCTGCTTCGGGCGTGTGGTCGTCGGCCTGCAGCAGCGCATGCACCGAGGCCAGGGCCAGCATGATCATCGTGACGTCGGTAGTGCCATAGTGCGAGTCGCGCACGTGGAGAAACGCCACAGCGAGCAGGGCCGCGGCCGCCAGACCGGCCACGTCGCCGGCCAGGCGCCGGGCGATGCGCGCCACCAGCCACACAGAGAGCACGCCGCTTACGACCGAGATGCTGCGCGACATCAGGAAGAACGGTGGCCAGTGCGTGGGCCAGCTGCGCACGAAGTCACCGAAGGAGGCGAACCAGCCGAGGGCCACGCCACAGAGCGCGTAGACGCTGTACACAAGCGTCTCGACGAACATGAAGAACGTCGGATAGTCGTAGAACCGCGGCGACGGGATGCCTGACAGGAACTTCAGCGCCACATCGATGACGGTCGTCTCATCGGGGCGTGCCTGTGTGTAGGGCAGGCCGAACCAGACCCCGTAGATCCGCAACGCTGCGGCGACGGCGATGATGACGGCGAGGGTGTGCCTGGTGCGGCGGGTCATCGGACTGGCAGACATCGCGGGCAGGGGCCTATGGCACCTTGACGATGCGGATGGTGCCCGATTCGGCATAGGTCTGCAAATCGGTACGGCCATCGATGGCTGCACGCATCGTGGGCGCCAGGCTGTCAAGATGCAGCACCACGTGGGAAATGCCCAGTGAGCGGAGCATGTCGAATGACGCCTGATCGGGGAACTGCGACAGCGTGGCGTTTGTGACGCGGTACGAGCGTGGTGTCAGTCCGCTGTAGCCGTTGACCAGAGGCTTCCAGTGCCGCGTGGCATTGAGCATGTAGTCGGCATTGATGTGAATGAAGACGATCGACGGGTGAGGCAGTTCGACGACACCGGTGACCTCGGGGGCGGCGAGGGTGTCGTAGATGCGGTTGATGCCGTCGAAGCGCGTGAGGCCAAGCGGGGCGCGCAGGGCCTCAGCCGACACGAGCAGCAGTGCTGCCGCAGCGACCGCCTGGCGGAGTGATGCCCGTGTGATGTGCTGGCGCAGTGATGCGAGCCCGAAGCCGGCCAGCAGCGCCAGGCCGGCGAGGCCGAGCTGCCCGAAGCGGGCGGCACCGCGTATGGCCCCGAGCAGGGGGAAGGCCTGGTACAGCGTCGCATAGCCGGGCAGTGCCGGTCCGAAGGACAGCGCGATCCCGGTGACGGCGACGGCGAACGCCATGCGCGCGCGGGGATTGCTGCGCAGCGGACCGCCCACCAGGGCCACCACGCACAGCAGCAGCACGGTGACGCCGGGGAACAGGGCATCGCGCCAGAAGAACGGCTTGCTCCACGTGTCGTAGTGCAGGCGTCCTCCCGTCGAGAGCCAGGCCTGAGGCACAGCCGAGAAACGGGCGACTTCGGTCAGCGTGCGGGTGGTCTGCTGCAGTGCACTGGCCTGCTGATAGGGCCAGAGCATCGGCAGGCACAGCGCCAGGGCAAGGACCCCGGCGAGCAGCGCCGCAGGTCCCCAGGTGCGCAGGCGCCGCAGGGCATCGGGGCGTGCCAGCGTGGCGGCGATGAGGCCGAGGCTGGTGAAGGTGAGGAAGTAGATGGACGAGTACGCCTGCAGCACAAACCACAGAGTCAGTTGCAGGGCGTGACGGAGGCGTGGTTCACGGAAAAGCTGATCGAGGGCGAACAGCGCCAGCGGGAAGAACGCAAAATATTGCGCCTGAATGTGGGCGAGGCGTGTCAGCGTGTTGGCGTTGAAGGCCAGCGCGGTGCCGGCCAGCAGGCCGGCCCATCGATCGCCGGTCCAGCGGGTCATGACGACGCTGGTGGTGTAGCCGGTCAGCGCGAAACCGCCTATGAACAGCAGGTTGTGCACCAGCACGGGTGACCAGCCGGCCCACTGCAGGGGCAGCCCGAGCAGGGCGGGCACCAGCAGGTTCTCTGAGAATGCCAGCGCGTAGCGGTCGGGGAAAAAGATGGGCGGCTGAAACAGCGAGAGCGGGTCGGTGCGCAGCGCGTGTGCGACCCAGGCGAGGATCCACTCGTTCAGGACGGCATCGCCGTTGTCATTGCGGGTGAGCGTGCCGGGACTGCTGGCCATGGGCCAGGTGTGGACGATGGCCAGCAGCAGAAAGTAGAGGGGACCCAGAAAACGCGCCACGCAGGCGTTCAGCATAGGCGCGCCGTGCGCCGCTGGCAAGCGGCGGGGAAGAAACGCCGTGAACTGGGGAGGGGGCGGCTGTGGGCTCTGCCGGGGGGCGAGGCCTGAGGCCCGGGTTCCTGGAAGGAACCCGGACCTCGGCTGGTGCGGTTAAAACGCGAACTTGAGCGCGAAGCGAATCACGCGCGGTCCCTGGAACGAGTTGGCCATGCCATAGGCGCTGTTCTTGCGCTGCGGCGCGGTCGGGTCATTCAGGTAAGTGTTGAACTGCGACACGATGCCGCTGGTCAGGATGTAGTTCAGCGCGGCCGGTTCATCGGTCACTGGCAGCTTGAGGGTGCTGATGCTGGGATTGACACCCGCAGGCGTGTTGAAGAGGCCGAGCACATTTGCTTCGTCGAAGAGGTTCAGGGCGTTGACCTCGATGGTCATCGTGCGGTTGGCCGACAGGCGCACACGGTGCGAGAGCATCAGGTCGGTGTTTGTGAACATCGGTGTGCGGCCCAGGTCGCCGCGCCCGTTGAGAATCGAGGCCGCGTAGAGGGTGTAGAAGCTGGTCTGCGGCGTGCCCGACTGGGCCGTGGTGAATACCGCCACATTGGTCAGCTGCTTGTCGCCGCTGCCCCACGGGATCTGATACGAGCCGAAGGCGTTGAACACGTGGGGACGATCGGTTGCCAGGCGGCCGTTGTCCGGGGTGCCTGCGGCGGTGAAGCCGAGGTGCGGCAGGTCGAAGAAGCGGTTCACACCGGGCGAGGTGCGGCCGGCTTCGTCCGAGCTGGCCAGACCTGAGTAGTTGCCGAAGAGGCGGCTCAGGGTGTAGGCCAGGTTGAACTGCAGGTTGTTCGACAGCCGCCGATCAAACTTGATTTCGAGCGCGTCGTACTTGCGCTCGGGTTTGGTCGTCTTGGCATAGCCGAAGAGCTTGGCGGTGGCGGCATGCAGGCCCTCGCCCGGGTTGCCGATGATGTAGGCTTCGCTGCCGTCGGCCGTCGGGAAGCCGGCGTCTTCGATGGCGTGGTCCACCTGCTTGTGCGTGTAGCGCACGCTCAGGATGTAGCGGTCCGACAGGGCGCGTTCGAGGCCGGCGCTCCACTCGGTCTGGGTGAAGGGTTTGAGGTCGGGGTCAACCTTGCCCGTATAGATGTCCGCGTTCGGGTCGTTCGACGCGATGCGGTAGTCGTACTGGCAGCGGGTCAGGCCGGTGCTGCCGACGATGGGGCACTTGCCGCCCAGGACGTCCTTGTTGTTGCCGAGGATGCGGGCGTAGGTGTAGTAGTCAAAGTTCGGGTTACCGGGCATGATTTCGAAGAAATCGACCCGGTAGAAGTCGCCGCCGAACGACCCGCGCGGCAGTTCGAACTTGAGCCGGTCCTGGAACCGGTTGAAGCTGGCGATGGCCTTCGTGCGGCCGTCCCCTGTGATGTCATAGGCGATGCCCAGCCGGGGCACCAGCTTGTCGAGGAACCCGAAGTTGATCGGGGGCGCGTAGCCGTTGAACGAGGGCAGGTCTTCCTTTTCCGCGCGCAGCCCGGCGTTGATGGTGAGCCGCGTGGTGGGCTGCCACCGATCCTGGATGTAGATCGACTGCGCGGTGTTGCTGGCCTTGCCGAGCGTGCCGAAGCGGATCAGCTGGCCGGCGCCGATCGAGCCCGGCGTGACCGCGTCGGCGCGGCCCGTCAGGTCGTTGATGCCATAGCCGTAGTACAGGTCGACACGGCCGAGGTCGGCATAGCCGGTGTCGACGCCGTTGGTGACGCGCGAGAACTGGTGGCCGACCTTCACTTCGTGGCGGCCGCCTCCATCGAGCAGCCAGCTGAGGCTCGAGTCGACGCTGACGCGCTCCGAGCTGTCTTCGGTGCGCTGGCTGTTGCCGCCCGGCAGGTTGTCATACCCGAGGGCGCAGCCGGCCGACCCCGGCGGGGCCAGCCCGACGCAGCGGACGCGGGTGAAGTCGGGAATCATCTTCGAGTTGAGCAGCTCGTTGAGGTAGCCGCGGGCAACGCGCACCGAGGCGACCGTCCGGCCGCTGGCCGGCGTCCATGTGGCGGCGGCCGACATGTTCATGCCGTCCTGCTTGCCGCCCTGCTGCGAGGTCAGGGCGTTGCCGCGCAGCAGCCCCGTGCTGCCGCCGAAGTTGGCCGACGGCACTGCGCCGCCAATGGAAAGCTGGCCCTGCGGGAAGACGCCGTCTTCGATGTAGGGATTCCACGTGTAGGTGCCCGTCAGGCGAAGCGTGTTCGTGGGCTGATAGTCGACGCGTCCCTGCAGGTACTGACCCGTCCGGCGGCGGTTGTAGGTCTCCTGTGCCGTCTGGGTGCGGGTACGCGGGTCGGCCGTGAAGTACTGGGTCGTCCGCTCGTCGTCGAAGATCTGCGGCGAGTAGCTGGCAAAGAAGAATGCTTTGTTCTTCGCAATCGGCCCGCCGATGGCCAGCAGGGGATAGTAGGCATTGCGGGTGTCCCTCTTCGGCTGCAGATATTCATTGATCTGCACGAACGCGGCTCCGGTGCCGCTGCGGTACGCATTTAGGACCTGACGCGGGTCGCCTTGGAGCGACGAGGGCTCCCACTGCATGCCGAGGTTGCCGCGGAACGCGTTGGTGCCGCTGCGGGTGACGACACTGATGACGCCGCCGGTGGCGCCGCCGAACTCGGCGTTGAACCCGCTGGTCTTGATCTGAATGTCTTCAATCAGTTCAAACGGCAGGTTGTTGTTGGTGTTCAGGACGCCGGTGCGGAAGTTCGAGGTCTCGAGACCGTCGAGGACGAACGAGTTCTCCGACCCGCTGGCTCCGTCGATCTGGAACTGCCCGCTGAGCGGTTCGGCACGTGTCGAGGGGGCCAGCTTGAACAGGCTGCTCATGTTCGTGCCCTTGGGCAGGGTATCGATGAGCGCCGCAGAGACGTTCGTCTGGATCGTGGTCTGCGCGGTGTCGATGACGGCCGCCGTCGCGGTGACCGTGACCTGCTCGCTGATCCCGCCAGCTTTCAGGGCCACATCAAATGGGCGTCGTCCGGCCGATGGACACCACGAGGCCTTCCGCCACCTGCGGGGCGAAGCCTGACAGCGTGGCGGTGATGCGATAGGTGCCGGGAGGCACGGCGGCAAACAGGAACTGGCCGTTGCCATCACTTACCTCGAACCGGTTGACCACGCCGCCCTGGAGCGCAATGGTCGCCCCGGGGATGACGCCGCCGGATGAATCCTTGACGGTGCCCGAGACGGCCCCGGTGGTTTCCTGTGCCGAGGCCATGGACCCACTACCTGCCAGCAGGATGGCCAGCAGTGCAGCCCAGATACGACTGACTCTCATAGACGGTCTCCCTCCACAGGGCGTCATGCTCGCCCCAATGGGGTGGACACTAGCACTCTGCGGCAATCGCGTTTGTTAAGTCTTCTTTACACTTAACAAGCTTCCGCTTTACGAAGACCCGTCACTCGGGGTAGCGCGTCGGCCCATGAACCGACTGTCCCTCGCCGTCGCCCTGACCCTCTCGGCCCTTGTGGCCGCGCCGGTCTCCACACAGCCGGCTCCACCAGCCGCCGTTCCCGAACTCCCGTTCGAGTCGGTGCCGAATCCCCTGACGCTGCCTCCCGACGTCCACTTCGGCGAAATCGCCGGCGTGGCGATGAACTCGAAGGGACATCTGTTCGTCTTCTCCCGCGGCAACTCGACCGGACCGGCCTACATGGCCACCGCCGCGCAGTTGCTCGAGTTCGACAACCGTGGTCGCTTTGTCCGCGAAATCGGCAAAAACCTGTTTGCCTGGTCGTATGCCCACGCCGTGCGCATCGACAAGCAGGACAACATCTGGGTTGTCGACAAGGGGTCGAACATGATCCTCAAGCTCAATCCGCAGGGGCGGACCGAGTGGGTGTTCGGCCGCAAGGGCGAGTCGTCGCATCTCGACGTGCCGCCTGATTACGCGTCGCAGATCGGGCAGATCCTGAAGCGCGCCGGCCTGCCGGTCGAACTGCCCGCCAACAACAATCCGCGGAACCCCGTGCCCGTGCACCGCGACAATGTGTTCAACCAGCCCACCGACGTGGCGTGGGACAGCAAGGGCAACAGCTACTTCACTGACGGGTATGTGAACTCGCGCGTGGCCAAGGTGAATGCCAAGGGTGAGTGGATTGCCAGCTGGGGCAGCCTCGGCAAGGGGCCCGGTCAGTTCGATACGCCGCACGGCATCGCCGTCGGCCCGAACGACGAGATTTTCGTGGCCGACCGCGGCAACCGCCGGATCCAGGTGCTGAACACCGAGGGCCAGTTCCTCCGTGAGTTCATTGTCGATGTGCCGGTGGACACCGCGCGCGGCAAGATCACCCACGGCAGCGAGACGCCCAATGCCAAGACCGGTTCGCAGGCCCCTGGGGCCCCCGACGCCCTGTGCATGACGCCCGGGCCGAATCCAGTACTGTTCATCGGCGACCTCTATCCCAGCCGCATCTACAAGGTGTCGCTCGAAGGCAAGGTGCTGGGGGTGTATGGCCAGCCCGGTCGCAATCTCGGCGAGTTCGGCTGGATTCACGCCATCGCCTGCCCCTCGGAAGATGAAATCTGGGTGGGTGAGCTCATCAACTGGCGCGTCCAGAAGCTCGTCACCAAGGGGAAGGGCACTGCCCCCGCCGCTACAGCGGCGGCCCCTGCACGCAAGCCGTAAGCGGGTCCGCATCTGCCGAACGGGTGAGTGGTCCAGTGCGGGCCCTCGCCCGTTCGTGCCCCCTCCAGGTCTGTCACGCCCCACCTCGTGGGGGTCCCGCGCAGCGATCCTGCCGCTGCGGCATCCGGTTCACGTCATCAGGCCATTGCGAATGGCGAAGCGCACCAGTTCGCCGGTCGAGTTCAGATTCGGCTTTTCCATCAGGCGACTGCGGTGCGAATCGACCGTGTGCACGCTAAGGCTCAGCAGCTGGGCGATGTCCTTGTTGGTGCGGCCTTCTGAAATCAAGCGGGGCTGCTGCGCTTTTTTGTGATGCTGGAAATCTTCACCTCAGGGGCGATTGACACACGGGCGACCGCTGCCGGGTGATGCGTCTCAGTGACGCGGACCGGGCGGTCTCGGGTAGTTCCACTGCAGTTCCCGCTCGAGATTCCGCTTGCGGGCCCCGGCACGCGAATGGTCTGAGAAAAAGAAATTGACCAGGCGGCTTTCTTCGCCGTATTTCTCGAGAAATCGCTGCCAGACCTGCGGGGCGCGCTGCACGTCGAACCCGGCCTCGTAGGCGTAGCGCAGACCCACGCGGTCGGCCTGATCTTCCAGGTCGCGTCCGTATCCGGCATCGATCGCGGATAAGGCGAGGCCGGCACCGATGGCGATGCTGTTCTTCAATGTCTCGTTGTCCACGGCCTCGGCCGTCAGCATGGCCGCGAGTGAACCCAGTTGCGTCCAGATGCCGCGACGTGCCTGCCGCCGCGAATGTTCGTGCGTGTAGTGCGCCAGTTCATGGCCGACGACGATGGCCAGTTCCTCGTCGGTCATGTCCTGCATGATGCCGGAGAAGACCCAGATGGCGCCGTTGCCCATGGCCATCGCGTTCCAGTCGTCGTTGTCGATCACATACACGCGCAGGGCCGACCGGTCGACATACGGAGGTGTGAGACGGTCCACCAGTCCACGGACGCGATTGACCAGCAGGCCTTCTTCCAGCACGTCGCCGATGACGTCGACCTCGTCCTCGTCCTCGCCGGGCTCAAAGGCCGCCTGCTCGTCCCGCCACGCCTGCTCCAGTTCGTTCGTCCCCGCGAGGACGTCACTCTCGAACAGCGCGTCGTCGGTGTTGGGGCGCACATCCATGTCGGCGGCGAGGATGCGGCCATCGGGCTGACGCTTGCCCTTGACCCGCACCTCCGCCCCCATCGGAATGTCGTCGAGACGTTTCGCCTCGCCCTTCCACTTGGTTCTGGCATTGGTATACACCCGCTGTCCGTCGACCACGACGCCGTCGGCGGTGCGCCATTCGGCGTAACTGTCGAGCCTGACGGTATCGGCGGCTTCGACCGTCACAGCGGGAGGAACCGGCAGGGGCGCGAGGTGTCCGAGGGTCATGGTCGCGACGGTGACCAGACTGCAGGCGAGAGAACGCATATGGAACGTTATATCAAAGCGCTCTGATGAAGACCAGAGGCGTGCTACTGTCAGGCGTCGCTGTTTCCGTGCCTATCGCTATCCTTCTGGCCCAGATGGGGGCCGTATTGACGGTCGCCGCGCTGCTGGCGCGCGGCGTCGTAGTCGACCTCAGTGGCAAAGCCGTCGGTACCGCGCAAACTGGTGATGCGTCCCCGGTCGTCTTTCACCACCTGCGTGGCCTCGGGCAGCATGATGTCGACCCGGGTCTTCTGGTAGCCCTCGGGCTGCAGGCGCAGAAGGTAGCTGCCGATCATCGACCAGCGTCCGGTCGGAATGTCGCGGTCACTCGGAGTGGGGTCGGGTTCGCGGTCGGGTACCGCGGTGGCGGCCTGCTCGGCATAACTGGCCCCGGTGGCCAGCAGATCGCGGAGGCGGGCCTCGGCCTCGAGCAGCGTCTGCACCGGCTGCGGCAACCGGGGCAGCAGGCGCCGGCGGATGGTCTCTGACGCGCGGTCCTTCACATTGGCCTCAATCGTGGCAATGTCCTGCGCCGTGAGTAGGGCGTCGGCCGCGCGCCGAGGTCCGGGCGGCAGGCTCGAATAGCGTGCGTGCGCGAGAATGGCCCAGACGAGCGACTGAATGTCTTCCTGCGGCACCTGCGGGGCGGTCGACGCGCGCTCGAGCAGGCGGGTCACGATGGCGGCATGCGTGCCCGTGAGTTCGGGCGAATAGAGATAGCCGTCGCCGGTACGTGGTCCGGGCTTGCCGGCATACAGGCAGTAGGTTTCGAGCGTGGTTGACCAGGCACCCGGGCTCAGCAGGAATCCGCCGCCGGCATCGCGCGGCAGCGAGCGCAGTTCGCCGAAGCCCCAGGGGTCGGGCTCGTCGGCATCGGGATCGGCATCGAGGGCTGGCACGTCACGGGCCACCGTCGCAGTGTCATTCGTCAGGCCCGGCGAGGTCGAGAACCAGCGGCCGAGTGCATCCTGGGCATGCGTGACTGGGGCCGGGCTCATCACGAGGGCGATGAGGAGGGCCAGGAAACCAAGAGACCGTGACGGCGTCATACGGAAGAGTGTATGCAATTGACGCCACCGTGTGGGTCCGTCCGAGGGGGCCCCGGTGCGCGGGGCGATTTTTTCAGGAAGGCAGGCAATGAAGAGCACGATAACGACCTGGGTGAGGGGCCTAATGCTGGGCCTTGTGTTGGGAGTGACCCCGTCCGCGGTGAGCGCACAGGGCACCCCGCAGGACGCACACTACTGGTGGCCCGAGCAACTCGATCTGCGCCCGCTGCGCCAGCACGGGGCCGAATCGAATCCGCAGGGGCGGAACTTCGACTACGCGCGTGAGTTCGCGACGCTCGACCTAGCCGCATTGAAGGCCGATATCCGAAAGGTGCTGACCACATCGCAGGCTTGGTGGCCCGCGGACTACGGGCACTATGGTCCCTTCTTCATCCGCATGGCGTGGCACTCTGCGGGCACCTACCGCATGACCGATGGTCGCGGCGGCGCCGGTGGCGGTCAGCAGCGGTTTGAGCCCGAAAACAGCTGGCCCGACAACGCCAACCTCGATAAGGCGCGGCGGCTGCTGTGGCCCATCAAGCAGAAGTACGGCCGGAAGATTTCGTGGGCCGACCTCATGGTGCTCACCGGCAATGTGGCGCTCGAGTCAATGGGCTTCCAGACGTTCGGCTTCGCCGCCGGCCGTCGCGACGACTGGGAAGCCGACCTGACGTACTGGGGACCCGAGAAGAAATTCCTTGCGGACGAACGCTACAGCGGCGACCGCCGCCTGCAGAATCCCCTGGCGGCCGTGCAGATGGGGCTCATCTACGTGAACCCCGAGGGCCCCAACGGCACGCCTGACCCGCTCGCTGCGGCGCGCGACATTCGCGAGACGTTCGGCCGCATGGCCATGAACGACGAAGAGACCGTGGCGCTCATCGCCGGCGGCCACACCTTTGGCAAGGCGCACGGCGCGCGGAATCCCGCCCAGTGCGTCGGTGCCGAGCCGGCCGCGGCCGGCATCGAACAGCAGGGGATGGGATGGACCAACACCTGCGGCACCGGCAAGGGGGCCGACACCATCACGAGCGGACTCGAGGGTGCGTGGACCTACAACCCGACGAAGTGGACCAACGAATACTTTGTGAACCTCTTCAGCTACGAGTGGGAACTGTTCCGCGGGCCCGGCGGCGCCCAGCAGTGGCGCCCGAAGGACGCAGCGGCCGCGACCCGCGTGCCCGATGCCCACGACCCGTCGAAGCGCCACGCGCCGATGATGCTCACGACCGATCTGGCCCTGCGCATGGATCCGGCGTATGAAAAGATCTCGCGTCGGTTCTCGCAGGACGCCGAGGCGTTCCGCCTCGCCTTTGCGAAAGCGTGGTTCAAGCTGACGCATCGCGATCTGGGACCGGCCACGCGCTACCTCGGTCCCGATGCGCCGAACGAAACGCTGATCTGGCAGGACCCGGTGCCCGCAGCCGGCGCGCCGCTGATGAATGCGGCCGATGTGACCGCGCTCAAGACGCGCATCCTGGCGTCGGGGCTGAGTGTGCCGGAGCTGGTGCGCACGGCCTGGGCGTCGGCGGCCACCTTCCGCGGTACTGACATGCGGGGCGGGGCCAATGGGGCCCGCATCCGTCTGGCGCCCCAGAAGGACTGGGCTGCCAACAATCCCGCCGAACTGGCCAGGGTGCTGCAGCGGCTCGCGTCGGTGCAGGCCGAGTTCAACCGCACGCTGAGTGGCGGCAAACGCGTGTCGCTGGCCGACGTCATTGTGCTGGGCGGTGCGGCGGCCATCGAGCAGGCCGCACGCCAGGCCGGCGTGACGGTGCAGGTGCCGTTCCGCCCGGGTCGTGGTGATGCGTCACAGGACCAGACCGATGCGGCATCATTCGCTGTGCTCGAGCCGGTGGCCGATGGCTTCCGGAACTACTTCGCGCCAGGGCAGCGCCTGTCACCGGCCGAGATGCTGGTCGACAAGGCCAGCCTGCTCACCCTGTCAGTGCCCGAAATGACGGTGCTCGTCGGGGGCCTTCGTGCACTCGATGCCAACACCGGCGGCGCGCGGCACGGCGTCTTCACGGCGAAGCCCGGCACCCTCAGCAACGACTTCTTCGTCAACCTGCTCGACATGTCGACGGAGTGGAAGAAGGCCGCGGCCGGTGAGGGCATCTACGAAGGTCGCGATCGCGCCACCGGTGAGGTCAAGTGGACCGCGACTCCGGTCGATCTGGCGTTCGGTTCCAACTCGGAACTGCGTGCCGTGTCCGAGTTCTATGCCGCCAACGACTCGAAGGAGCAGTTCGTGCGCGACTTCGTGCAGGCGTGGAACAAGGTCATGTCGCTCGACCGCTTCGACCTGCGGTAACATCCCCAAAGCAGCCCGGCGGACGGCTCTGCACGAGCCGCCTCCCGGGCCATCCCTCTTCTCGCTGTCTCTCAGGAGTGTGCCGATGCGTGTTCCCTCTGCTGCACTGACCCTGTCACTGATCCTGTGTGGGCTGGCGGGAGCGGCGCCGGCCGAGGCGCAACACACCTACAAGGTACTGGCGACCGCACGCACGTCGACCATGCAGTCCGAGATGGATCAGGCCGGAAAGTCCGGATACCGCTTTGTGGCCGTCATGGGGGGCTCGACCGCCATCGGCGGCCGCGAAGTCGTGGTGCTGATGGAAAAGACCGAGGGCGACACCATGACCTACAGCTATCGGCTGCTGGCGACCTCGAAAACGTCCACGCTCCAGAAGGAACTGCGGGACGCGGGTGACGCGGGCTACGGCATTGTCGGACAGACGGTGTTTGAAAGCACGTTCGGTGGCCGCGAGACGGCGGCAATTGTCGAACGCCGGGTTGGCGAAGACGTGGTGCGCTACGAGTACCGTCTGGTGGCGACGACGAAGACGTCGACACTCGAACGCGAACTGCGCGACCTCGCCGAACTCGGGTTTCAGGCCCTTGATCTGACCGTGGGGCAAACCGCGTTCGGCGGGTCGGAGATCGTCGTCATCACCCGACGCAAAGCCCGGTGACGCCCGGATTCCATCCCCAGCAGCGCTACCGCCCCCGGCCAGGTGTATGCTGGCGCGTCTTTCTCAGAGGGGCAGACATGACCGTGCGTGCGATGCGACGAGGGCTTGGGGTAGGCGTCACTCTGCTGACGCTGGCGGCAGCGGTGACCCTTGCGGCTCAGGGACCGCTGGCCGGACTGGGCGTGACCGACGGTCAGGGCAAGGATGCGCTCTTTGAGTCGCTGCTGCTCGGCGCTCCTCGAATGCCGAAGATGTCCGGTGCCTTCGCGGACGCATCGGACAGCACGCGCGTGGCCATGGTGCAGGCCGCCTGCTCGGCGGCACGGGGATTCACCGAGAGCCAGGAATTCCTCAGCCGCTACGCCGACCACCGCGAGGCCAACGGTCCCGGGCGCGAGCCGACGGCCCCCACCATCGAAGAGGTGCTGGTCAGCCAGCGCAAGGCCTTCGAAGAGCAGGTGGTGCAGATGAAGACACAGCTGACGGATCTGACGCCCGCACAGGTGAAGACGCTTGAAGAGGGCTGGGCGGACGTGCGTCAACGGATGACCGACATGGAAACCGGCCCGCGGCGTGCCGAACTCGAGGCGCTCATCAAGCAGCGCCGCGCACAGCAGATGCGGGCGTACGAAGCCGCCGTGAAAGAACACAACGATCGGTGGCCGCAGACAGGCCGCGCCCTCGTGGCCATTCGCCTGAAGGAGTTTCTCGAGGCGACGGGCGACGTGAATCACGCGGCCGCGACCACCACGCGAGACAGCCTGCGCGTGTTCACCGATGCGGCCCTCGAGGCCAGGCCAGCCGTGTGGAAGCTGCTGTTCAGGGCGGGCAAGCCCGCCAGCGACGCCGCGCGCAACTGCGCCACGCAGTGGCTGGCATCGATGCCCGCGGGGCCGGCCTGATCGGTGCGCGACCCCGAGCGTGGCGGGCCACCGTTGCGCTCTGCGGCGGTGCCTGTCGCATACGCTGAGGTCGGCTCGGCGTGTTGCCACGCACCATGCGCAGGCTCGTGGTATCGGCCGCGCACGGCGACCGGCCTGGTGTGCTCCGTGCGCCGCTACCAGCCCGGCATGCGTGACGGGTCGAGTCCGTCGACTTCGAACCGCGCCTGTCGCGTGCCCCCTGCCTTCAACGGAAACGTGATCCGGAGATCGCGGGCACGTCCCGCCAGTGCCCACAGCGCCGCATGGTCATTGATGAACAGGGCGATGGCCTCATCGGTGTTCGGACGACGCGCCTTGATCGTGACCGGCCCCTCATCGTCGACCACCACCGTGACCGTGCAGCCCGGGGGGCAGGCGAAGTCTCCCGCCTGCAGCACGAGGTAACTGCTGCGGCCCCAGTTGGCATGGTCGCGGAAGATGAGCTGGACGGGCTTTTCGCCGCTCCCATCCGTATCCACACCGCCAGTGCTCAGAATCGAGGACGTCGTCTGGGCGCCGCCCGCCATCGTCGACTGCTGATACTTCCACAGCGCACGCAGGCGCTCGGCATCGAGGCGTGCGCGGTTTTCGGCACGGAGCCGCGCGTCTTCAGCCTCGCGCGCGGCCTGTTCGGCCGCGGCACGTTCGGCACGCGAGGGACCGCCGCTGCCGCAGGCGGTCACGCTCACGGCCAGCATCAGCACTGTCAGTGAATGACGCATCCTCAGGCCTGGTACGAGATGCGTCCACCCACGACGGTGCGGACGATGCGGAGGTCCTTGATCGTGTCGGGATCCACGGTGTGCGGATCGCCGGAGAGCACGACATAGTCGGCGAGCTTGCCGGCGGTGATGGAACCCTTGAGCGCTTCTTCCTTCGACGCCCAGGCGCCGTTGTAGCTATTGATGGCGATCGCCTCGCGCACCGATACGCGCTGATTGGCGCCCCACACCTTGCCGTCCCAGCCCTTGCGCGTGACCATGCCCTGAATGCCCATGAGTGGTGCGAAGGGGCCCGGGCTGAAGTCTGAACCGGCGCAGGCATAAACGCCGGCATCGAGCATCGAGCGATACGCCATCGAACGCTGCATCATCGATTGCCCGTAGTACACGAACTTGTCGGGGTTGTAATACGCGTAGGTGGTGAACATCGCCGGCACAGCCCCGAGGGCCCGGATGCGCCGCACGAGGTCGTCGGTGATGAGCGTGCAGTGCGTGATCTTCGGGCGGGCATCGGCCATGGGATGCCGCTGCTGCGCGCGTTCCATCGCGGTGAGGTACATGTCGATGGCGACATCGCCGTTGGCATGGCAGTTGACCTGAATGCCGGCGCGATGCACGCGCTCGACCCATTCATTGAGGGCCTCCTGCGTGTCGGTGACATTGCCCTTGTAGGGCGGCGTGCGATTCGGATAGGGCACACTCAGCGCCATCGTGCGTTCCGAGAACGATCCGTCGACGGTGTGTTCCGAGGTCGAACCGAAGCGAATCCACTCGTCGCCGAATCCCGTGCGGATGCCCGACGTGATGAGCGACTCGAGCATGCTGCCGCTGGTCTCGAAGCTGACGCGATGCACCAGTTCGCCCCGTGCGCGCACATCCTGAATCGCCGCGAGATCGCCGCCCTGGTGGTGCACGCTCGTGAGGCCGTATCGCGCGAACTGCTTCGAGATATGCGCGATGCCGTCGCGCGCCCGGGCGGCGCGCTCAGCGGCCGTGTATTGAGGGCGCTGTCCTACGGCGCGCAGCGGTGCCATGGCGGTGTCGGTCACGCGGCCGCTCAGGTCGCCGTTCGGATCCTTGTCGTAGGTGCCACCCATCGGGTCGGGCGTCTGCTTCGTGATGCCGGCCATCTCGAAGGCCTTGCTGTTGTAGAAGGCGGTGTGGCCGCCGCGGTGCCGCACCACGACGGGATGATCGCGCGATACCTCGTCAAGGTCGCGCAGGTGCACGTCCCGCCCATCCTTCACTTTAGTGTCGTCGTAGAAGTAGCCTTCCACCCACGTGCCCGGCGGCGTCTGCTGGGCGCGTTCCTTCAGCTTGGCCACGATGCTGCGGATGGTCACAAACTCCACGTCGAACGGATTGCCGACCAGCACGTCGTAGAGCAGGGTTTCTCCGCCCGCGTGATTGTGGCAGTCGATGAAGCCCGGTGTCACGGTCATGCCGCGGCCGTCGAACATCTGCGTGGCGCGGCCGGCAAGATTCCGGATGTCTGCACTCGAGCCGACGGCGATAAAGCGACCGTCCTTTACCGCGAACGCCTCTGCCTGCGGCTGCGCGGCATCCATCGTGTAGACCGTCGCATTGACGACGATGAGATCGGGTTCGGGACGGCCGGTAGCGGTCCCCTGCAGGGCTTCGGCAGCGAGAGGTGAGGCACCGAGGGCGGGCACCGTCAGCAGGCCTGTGAGTGAGGCGCCAGACTGCTGAAGGAAGTGCCGGCGGTTCCGGCGGGAAGGCTGTGACATGGAGCGGCTCCTTGGGGACCTACGATACGGGCAGCGGGGCACGGACGCAAGGTTGCCGTGGTGCCGGTGCGCGAGTCGTAGCCCGGTCCGCGCCAGACGCCCCTGGGCCGAGCGTCAGTAGCCGGTGAAGTCGGCCATGAGGCGCGGCCACAGCATGAACGCGATGTCGGTGAGCATCAGGCCGCTGATGAGCAGCGGCAAATGTGCGGCCTTCAGGGTGACGTCTCCCACCCGCCACTGATACTCGCGGAAGGGGGCGCGTGACGCGAAGGCCGACACCGTGAAGAGGAGGGGAGCCACATGCGCCAGGAACATGCGCGTGGTGGTGCCCGAGATGGGCTTATAGAAGGCAATGGCCACCACATACGCCCCGGCATAGGCCACGAGGAAGGTGGCCAGCGGCAGGTGACTCACCACCAAATCACGCAGTGCGCGTCGGGCCGAGAGGCCGAGGGCGAGTGCGATGCCGAGGTAGAGCACGAGGTACTTGGCAATCCAGAAGCGCTGGTAGGTGACGACCACCATGTCGCGCAGCCCGTCCAGGAGGCGCGCGGCGACCTGGCCGACCGAATGCTCGCGCCAGTAGCGCGCCATGCTCGGCAGCTGATCGGGGGGCAGATCGGGCCAGCCCACCCCGTCGCCGTGCTGATACGTGCCGATGCTGGCGGCCGGCCAGTCGTCGTACCAGATGTAGAACGTCGTGTTCACGTTGTAGAAGTAGTGGCCCGAAGACCCGGTGGCTGTTCGCGATGTACGGGTAGAGCGTCAGCAGGAATGCGCCGAGGAAGAGAACCAGCAGGCCACCCCTTCGGAGGACACGGGTCGTTCGGGACGGCATCACCCTGTCAGGGGTCGGGGCCGGGTCCGCAAAGAAGAAGCCGATTTCCGTCACGAAGAACACGCCCGCGAACAGACCGACCAGCGGCAGCGCCGCCGCCTTGGTCAGGTGCGCCAGTGCGGCCAGCACCCCACCCAGCAGGGCCACGACGGCGTCTCGCCGCTGCATGCCGCCGCGCAGCAGGTGGGCCTGCGCGAGGAACGCGAGAAACAGCAGCGTGTAGAACAGCAGTTCCGACTGCGCATAGCCGGCCTTGAAGATGAAGTACCCGAAGGCCACCACCAGCGTGAAGGCCGAGGCCCAGGCGGTCGGCAGGCGCCAGTGGGCCACGAGGGCGATGACGAGCAGCAGCACCAGTGACAGCCTGATGTTCAGCTGCTTGGCACGCTCGAAGAACTCGTCGGGTGACAGGGCCGGGTCGTAGGACAGCGCCAGGAATCCGGGATACAGCGGCATCCGGTTCCGCTCGCCGATCAGTTCGTCCTGCGTGCCCTGCCAGTTGCGGTGCATGGCGACGGCGTCCCACAGATAGCCGCTCTGGTCGGCCCGGGCCCTCGCGGTGTTCATCACTCGCGCGTGCTCGGTGGCACCGAGCACGTAGAACGCCCCGAGGGCAAGCAGCGCAGCCGCGAGCAGCACCCGGCCTCGGAGGGTACGCGGCAGCGACAGACCCGATAAGACCCACATGCGCCTGTTACCTTACCGCAGTCGCGCAACGCTGGACAGAGACCCCGCGGACCGCGTGCTAGCATACGGGCGGTTGCCGCACTCCGGGTGCCCATGCCTGCGTCATTTCCCTCCGAAGGCCCGACTGTCCGGCGTCACCTGCTGCTGGTGGGAGGTGCGGCCCTTGCCGTGCGTCTGCTGCATCTCTGGCAGCTGTCGGCGACGCCGTTTGCGACGGTGCTCATGGGCGACGCGCTCGGCTACGACACCTGGGCCCGCGGCCTGGCCGACGGCGCGTGGTGGGGCACCGAGGTCTTTTATCAGGCGCCGCTCTATCCCTACCTGCTCGGGGTGATTTACGCGCTGACGGGCCCCGATCCGATGCACGCGCGCGTGGCGCACGTCGTGCTCGGCACGACATCGGCGCTGATGCTGACGACGACGGTACGATGGCTGGTGTCGCCGCGCGCGGGCCTGGTCGCCGGGCTGCTGCTCGCCCTCTATGCCCCCGCCATCTTCCTGGAAAGCGTGCTGCAGAAATCGGCCGTCGATCTGGCGCTCGTCACGCTGCTGGTGATGGCGGTGGCGGCTGTGGTCACGCAGCGTCCCAGGGCGACGGTATGGTGGACCGTGCTGGGGCTGGCCGCCGGGGCCCTCGCGCTGACCCGCGAGAATGCGCTCGTGTGGGTCGTGGTCCTCGGGGGCTGGGCGCTCGTGGGGGCCGAGGCACGGCAGGCCGGGCGCGCGCGGGTGCTGGCCGCCTATGCGGCGGGTGTGCTGGTGCTGCTCGGGCCCGTCGCGGTGCGCAATTACGCGATCGGTGGAGAGTGGTTCCTCACGACCGCGCAGTTCGGGCCCAACTTCTACATCGGCAACCATGCGGGTGCCGACGGCTCGTACGTGTCGCTGCGGCCCGGCCGGGGGGCGCCGGAATTCGAGCGGCGCGACGCGACCGACCTTGCACAGCAGGCCACGGGCCGGATGCTCTCGCCGGCCGAGGTGTCGGCCTACTGGCGCGATCGGGCCCTGGCATTCATCGCGTCTGACCCTGCGGCGTGGATCGCGCTCATGGCGCGGAAGACGCTGCTGCTGATCAACGCCCGCGAGGCGGTCGACACCGAGAGCCAGGAGTCGTACGCCGAGTGGTCGTGGCCCCTGCGCGTGCTGGGGCCGGTGACGCACCCGGGCGTGCTGTTGCCGCTGGCGGTGCTGGGGGCCTGGTGTCTGTGGCCGGCGAGGCGCCGCTTCGGCGTGCTGGTGCTGCTGTGGGCGACGCTGGCGGCGTCGACCGTGGCCTTCTACGTGCTGGCGCGCTACCGCCTGCCCCTGGTGCCGTTCCTCATCATCGGCGCGGCCACTGCCCTGACCGACACCGGACGCCTGCGTCAGGCGTGGCCGTCCCGATCGATGCTGACGGCGCTGGGCATGGCCGTGCTGCTCGCGGTCGCCGCCCAGTGGCCGCTGTTGCCGACCGACCGCAGCCGCGCCATCACCGAGAACAATCTCGGTGCCGCGCTCCACGATCGCGGGCGCGACGCCGAGGCGGCCACACGCCTGAGGCGGGCGATTGCGATCAGGCCCGACTACACACCCGCATACAGCAATCTCGGTGTGGCGCTGCGGGCGATTGGCGAAGAGGCCGCGGCCATCGAGGCCTATCGGCAGGGGCTGGCCCTGGCCCCGGACGACAGCGATCTGCACTATAACCTCGCCAATGTGCTGCTGGCGCGGGGACAGGCAGACGAGGCGGCGGTGCATCTGCGCGCGGCGGCCGCCGGGCAACCCGATGCGGCAGGCACCCGAAACAATCTGGGGCTCGCGCTCTACGAGCAGGGGCGACTCGCCGACGCCGTCCTGGAATTCGAGGCGGCCGTGGCCCTCGACCCGTCATCGGCCCGGGCGCATCTGAATCTCGGCAAGGTGCTCGCCGACCTGCGACGGCCGACCGAGGCGCTGTCGCATCTGCGCACCGCAAGCTCATTGGCTCCTGGCGACGCCGATGCCCAGTACGACCTGGGCGTGTTCTTCCTTGAACAGGGACAGTATGCCGAGGCCATCGTCGCCCTGTCGGCTGCGATCGCCGTGCGGCCCGGCTATGCAGCAGCCCACAACAACCTCGGTATTGCGCTCGCCTCGCAGGGAAACCTGCCAGAGGCGATCGTCCAGTTCGAGCTGGCGCTCCGCCTCCGCCCCGGCTTCGAGGATGCCCGGGCGAATCTGGCGATGGCACGAAGAGCGACGCCCTGATCATTCGTTGCGCGCAGTGACAACTTGTGATATCTCACTCGGCACGGCCACGGACATCTGATGTCCGAAGGCCAATCGGGTGCGGACTGTGCACCCTCGTATCGGCGCAAGACCAGGTCTTTTTGTGGTTTCCGGGAGGAGAGTCACATGGCAAGACGACGGTGGGCGTGTCTGTTCGGGGTGTTGTGGATGCTGGCGGGGCCGGTGACGGCCTGGGCGCAGTCGTCCTTCGCGGGCACAGTCAGAGATACCAGTGGCGCGATCTTGCCCGGCGTCACCGTCGAGGTGTCGAGCCCGGTCCTGATCGAAGGCAGCCGGACGGATGTCACCGACGGCAACGGCCAGTACCGCATTGTCGACCTGCGGCCCGGCACCTACACGGTGACCTTCACGCTGGTCGGCTTCAAGCAGGTACGGCAGGAGAAAGTCGAACTGCGTGTCGACTTCAATGCCACGCTGAATGCCAATCTGGAAGTCGGCGGCCTTGAGGAATCGATCACGGTGACCGGTGCCTCGCCGACGGTGGACGTTTCGAGTAACGCCAAGGTCGAGGTCATCACTCAGGAAGTGCTTGATCAGGTGCCGACCGGGCGCAACATCCAGGCATTGGCGCAGCTGGTGAGCGGCGTATCGCTCAATGTGCCCGATGTGGGCGGCTCGCGCGGCATGCAGCAGACCTACATGTCGACCCGCGGCCTCACCTCGGCGAACAACATCGTCACCGTCGACGGCCTGATGGTGAACGGGCTCGACGGTGACGGCGCGGTGCAGCAGTACTTCAACCAGGCGATGATGGAAGAAATGTCGTATCAGACCAGCGGGGCAGGTGCCGATGTGTCGCCGGGCGGCGTTCGCATGAACATCGTGCCCAAGGACGGCGGCAACCAGTTCGCGGGCACCTTCTTTGGCGCGTGGACTGACAAGGCCTGGCAGAGCAGCAACCTGACCGACGACATCAGGGCGCGGGGCCTGCGCAACGGGCCTGGCGTCGACAAGATCTACGACTTCAACCTGGCTATCGGCGGCCCCATCAAGCGCAACAAGGTGTGGTTCTTCGCGTCCGGCCGCGCCTGGGGCGTGTATGCCCCCGTTGCGGACACGTTCGTGGCTCCTCAGGGCATTCCCTATCGGGATGCGGTGGTGGGCTGCCGCAGCGGGGCTCTCAATTGCGAAACGGGTATCGACGACCAGTCCATTGAGAGCGGCATGCTGCGCCTGACCTGGCAGATTTCTCCGAAGCACCGGATTGCGACCTACTACGACGAAATCAACAAGTATCGCGGCCACGGCATGAACGCTGGCGACGACCCGAACACCTCGTCCCAGGTCTGGACGTCGCCCATCTACAACTCGTCGGCGACGAAATACACGGGCACCCTGAGCAGCAAACTGCTGCTCGAGGCCGGGTTCTCGTTCAACTACGAGCAGTACGTCATCACCAATCAGCCCGGGGTGAACAAGACGCCGTTCTCTCCCGAATGGTACGCCAATGCCAGTCGCCGCGATGCGAACTTCACCGCCCTGACCAATGGCCTGGCGAACTGGGGCGGGCGCTATCCCGATCGTTACAATGCGTTGACTGCGCTCAGCTATGTGACCGGCGCTCACAACATCAAGGTCGGCGCGCAGCTCAACTGGGGGCCGTACGAGAACACCCGCGAGACCAACGCCGACCTGCAGCAGGTCTACCTTGGCACGACGAGGCCCTTCACCAACCCGTTCCAGGTGACGGTGTACAACACGCCGCTTCGGTATCTCGAAAGGTTGAAGGGCGACCTCGGAATCTTTGTGCAGGACTCGTGGTCGCTGAACCGCCTGACGATCAATACCGGCCTCCGCTGGGAGTACCTGGCACACGAAGTGGCTCCGGCGAAGTCCGGCAATGGGCGCTTTGTGCCTGTGCGTGAGTTTGCGGCGATTCCCATGCCCACCTGGAAAGACTTCGCACCACGGCTGGGCGTCGTCTATGACGTGTTCGGCAACGGGAAGACGGCGTTGAAGGCCGGCTTCAACCGGTACAACGAATCACGCACCACGGGATTTGCGACGCGGTACAACCCGCTGGCCCTGACCTCTGCCAACCTGCCGTGGAACGACATCAATGGCGACGACATCGCCCAGGGTGAGCTCGGTTGTGTGTTTCTGCAGCCGGGCTGCGAGATCAACTTCGCCAATCTGCCGAACAACTTCGGCACCAGGCGCCTGGCCAATGTTGACCCCGACTTCCAGCGCACCTACAACCTCGAGTACACAGTAAGCCTGCAGCAGGAAGTGCTGCCGCGGGTGTCGATGGCTGCGACCTACTATCGTCGTCAGTTCTACGACCTGTCGGTCAGCGACAATCTGCTGCGCACCTTCGCCGATTACCGGGCGGTCGATGTCGTCAGCCCGCTCGACGGCTCGGTGTTCAAGGCCTATACGGTGAATACGGCAGCGCAGCTGGCGCGGGTCAGCGACTTCGACACGAACGCGAGCAGTGACCGCAAGCAGATGTACCAGGGCGCTGATCTCACGTATAACGCCCGGCTGCCTGGTGGGGGCACGCTGTTCGGTGGCTTCACCATGGAGCGCACGCTGCGCAACACCTGCGATGAGCCCGATGATCCCAACAACCTCCGCTTCTGCGACGACTGGCAGAACAACCTGCCGTGGCTGACCCAGTTCAAGAGTGCGGGCACCTATCCGCTGCCCGGCGGTATCCAGGCAAGCTTGTCGTTCCAGAGCCTGAATGGCCGTCCGATCGGCGGTTTCACCACGGCCCGCAACAAGATCGCTGGTCCTGGCTATGGCGATGTGGGGACACCCCTGGCCACGCAGTGGCTGCTTGCTCCCACCACACGTTATGCGGCCAACTGCACCGGGCCCTGCCGTCCCGGTGAACTGGTGATTCCCAACATGACCGAGGCGTCGCTGACGCTGCCGCTCAAGCCGGGTGGCACCGAGCTCTTCGACCGTATCAACCAGCTCGACCTGTCACTGGGCAAGTGGTTCACCTTCGGCAGCCGCCGCCTGCAGGTGCAGGTCGACGTGTTCAATGTCACCAACGCCAATCCTGTGCTGGGATATCGGTCGGTGAACTTCGGGACTGCGGCGTTTCAGCAGGTCAGCTCGATCCTCAATCCCCGAGTGATGCGGCTCGGCCTGCAGTTCCGCTTCTAGCACGTCAGGGGCGGTATCCGGTGTGGACGCCGGATACCGCCCTGTTTCGCGTCGGGTACGGTAACCTCGTGCCCGGTTGTCCGTGGTGCGCTTCCCCCGAGTCCTCGCCGTTCTGCCCTACGCTCTGGGGTTTCTGCTGCCGCCGCTGCTGGTCTGGTCGTCGGAGGCTGGGGGCCTGACGGCCTGGCTTCCCGTCCTGGCGTTGTTTGTGGGCGTCGCGCTGTGTGATGCCGTCACGCCCGTGCATCCGGCCTCGTGGTCTCCCTCAGACGCCGCCCGACTCGACAGCCACCTTGAGTTCCGCGTGATGACCTGGTTATGGGTGCCCGTGCATGCGGCCCTGATGTTCTGGGCGATCACGACCGGAGCCACCCTGCACGGCTCTGGCTGGTGGGCCCTGGTGCTTGGCACTGGAGCCATCGGCGGTGCCGTGGGCATCACCTATGCCCACGAACTGATTCACCGCACGTCGTCGTGGGAGCGGGCACTGGGTGATGTGCTGCTTGCCCTGGTCAGTTATCCGCAGTTCGCCCTCGCGCATGTGTACGGCCATCATCGCCACGTGGCGACGCCGCATGACGCGGCCACGGCGCGCCTGGGAGAGGGCCTGTATGCTTTCCTCGTCCGCTCGGTCATCGGCGGTGTTCGTGAGGCCGCCGTCTTCGAGAGCGATCGTCTGCGGCGACGTGGGCATCCGGCCTGGCACGTCTCCAATGCCTGCTGGCGGTACGCCGCGACGCTCGTGGTGGTCTACGGCGGTGTGTGGATGCTGCAGGGCTGGTGGGGCGTCGGGTTTCTGGTCCTGCAGAGCGTGCTGGCGATCGCCCTGCTGGAAACTATCAACTATGTCGAGCACTACGGCCTGCTGCGCCGCGAGATCAGCGCGGGTCGCTATGAACCCTGCGGGGTGCAGCACTCGTGGGACTCCAGCCACCGTGTCAGCAACTGGCTGCTGATCAATCTGGCGCGCCACGCCGATCATCATCTCGTGGCCAGTCGACGGTTTCCCGCGCTGTCGTCGCAGCCGCGGGCACCGCAGCTGCCGGCGGGCTATGGCGCGATGCTGCTGCTGGCGACGATACCTCCCCTATGGAGGCGCGTGATGGACCCGCGCGCGGAGCGCGTCCGGGACGGGATCTGGCAGGAGGCCTGAACATGAGCATGATGCACGGATGGTGGACACGTCGGGCAGCAGGGCGGTCGCTGGTGTTCCTGCTGCTTGCGGTGGCGATGGCGGTGACTGGTGCCCGAGGGACCGCGCAGTCGAAGACACCCTTCGGCGTGCCGACATCGGACGCGGCGCAGCCCGGCCGGCGCATCATGGCCGAGCCCGGATCGCGGGCGCAGGGCTGGACATCGCAGGGGCGGTCCGAAGTGCTGGCGCGTCACGGCATGGTCGCCACCAGCGATCCTCTGGCCTCACAGGCGGGCCTCGACATCCTGCGACAAGGGGGCAATGCCGTCGACGCCGCCGTCGCGGCAGCGGCCGTGCTCGACGTGACGTCGCAGAACGACACGGGCATCGGCGGTGACCTGTTTGCGCTGGTCTGGAATGCGCGCGAGCGGAAGCTGTATGCCCTGAATGCGGCCGGGCGTGCACCGGCCGGATGGACGCCGGCCTTCTTCCGCGACCGCCTGAAAGTGACGCGCATGCCCGGCAGCGGTGTGAATGCGGCCACCGTCCCGGGCGCCATCGCCGGCTATGACGCCCTGCTGACACGCCTCGGCACCATGACGTTCCGCGAGACGCTCGAGCGTGCGGCGCGCATCGCTGACGAAGGCTGGGGGCTCGCGGAGCGGCGGCACGACGATCTGCTGAGTGCCGCCGAGGCGCTGCGGAAGGACGCCGATTCGCGCGCCCTGTTTCTCGATAACGGGCAGGTGCCAGCTCTGTACAGCGTCATTCGGAATGCGAACCTGGCACGGGCACTCCGGTTGCTGCAAGCCGAAGGTCCGTCGGCGTTCTACCGCGGGGCCATCGGCCAGGCGCTTGTGCGCAAGGTGCAGGCTGATGGAGGCGTGATGACGCTCGATGATCTGGCGAGCTATCAGCCGGCCTGGGTCGACCCGATTGCTACGACGTATCACGGCTACTCCGTACACCAGTTGCCGCCGCCAGGGCAGGGTGTTGCGGCCCTGACGATGCTCAACATCCTCGAGGTGTGTGCCCCTCGGCTCGGGGTGAACCTGTCAGCGCTGGGACCGTCGCATCCGGACACGTGGCACCTGCTGGTGGAAGCGAAGAAACTCGCCTATGCCGACATGCTGGCCGTCAATGGCGATCCGGCGTTTTCGGCGGTGCCTGTCGCGACACTGGTCTCGAAGGAACACGCCGCATCGCGATGCGGACGGATCTCGATGGAGAAGGCGGGTGGGGTGGACGTCGCCGGAGGCATGGACGGCGGCACGATCTATCTGGCGACGGCCGACCGTTGGGGCAACATGGTGTCGCTGGTGCACAGCGTGTTCAGCGTGTATGGCAGTCGCGCATCGGTCGAACCGTTCGGGTTTGTGCTTCACAACCGGGGCTCGGCGTTCGCGCTCGCCGACGGGCATCCGAATCTGGTGGCACCGCGCAAGCAGCCCTTCCACTCGATCATGGCCGGGTTTGTGACGCAGAACGGCGAACCGCTGATGGCCTTCGGCAACATGGGCGGCAGCGTGCAGCCCGAGACCCACGCGCAGCACATGGTCAATCTCATCGACCACGGGATGAACGTGCAGATGACCACCGATGCCGCACGGTTCACGCACAACCAGAACAGCAACGTCCTGTCGCTCGAAGAGCACCTCTTCGCACGGATGGGAGCAGCGCTGCAGGCCCGTGGCCATTCGGTGCGCAGCGTCGACGGCGGCGCGGTGGGCGGGTATCAGGGCATTCTCTTCACGCGCGACCCCCGGCTGCCGCTGCCGATCTGGGAGCGACGCAGCGTGACCGATGATCTGCCGGTCAACGGCCTCTACCGCGCCGGCTCAGATCATCGGAAGGACGGCCAGGCGGTGGGCTGGTAGCACGGTGATCCGTTTCCGCTGGCGCGCGGCCGCGAGCGCGGTCGTAGCGAGCCTGTGGCTCGTCTGTGCATCGACGACGTCCCTGAGTTCACGGGCGCCCCTGACGCTGTCCCTCGTCGGCACCAGCGACCTGCACGGTGTGCTGTGGACGGTGGACGGACGCGGAGGGCTCGATGTGTTCGGCGGATACCTGCGCAACCTTCGCGACGCGCGCGCGCGTGACGGCGGGGCAGTCGTGCTGCTCGACGCTGGCGATACCTTTCAGGGGGGCGTCGAGTCGGGCCTGAGCGAAGGCGCACTTGTCGTCGATGCGTATCGTGCGCTGGGGTACACGGCCCTGGCTGTCGGCAATCACGATTTCGATTTCGGGCCCGCCGACCGGCCAGGTGCACGCCACGACCCGAAGGATGATCCCCGTGGGGCCCTGAAAGCACGCGCCGCGCAGGCACGCTTTCCTTTCCTCGCGGCGAATCTGCTTGATGAGACCACCGGGAAGACTGTCGACTGGCCCAATGTGCAGCCCTCGGTGCTCGTGCATCACGCCGGCATTCGCGTGGGCATCGTCGGCCTGATGACGGCCGGCGCGTTGAGGGCCACGCTGCCGATCAACGTGCGGGGACTCAGTGTCGCGCCGCTGGTCGAGACGGTGCGCCGTGAGGCGCAGTCACTGCGGGCTCGTGGTGCCACCGTCGTGCTGCTGGCGACACACGCCGGAGGCTGGTGCAGCCAGTTCACCGATCCCGATGACCTGTCGTCATGTGATGACTCGTCCGAGATCTTCGACGTGGCGAGGTCACTTCCTGCCGGAACGCTCGACGCGATTGTGGCGGGCCATACGCATGCCGGTCTGGCGCACCGTGTCGGTGGCGTGCCGATCATTCAGGCCTACTCGGGCGGACGTGCCTTCGGGCGCGTCGACCTGCGTATCGACCCGACGACCGGCCGCGTGCAGTCGTCTCGACTGTTTGCGCCGCAGACGATCTGCGTGGCAGCAGGTGAGGTCGACACTACCTGTGGCGATCCGGCGAATCCGCAGGCCGCAGCCGTGCAATATGAAGGGCGTCCGGTGACGCCCGATGCTGGTGTCACCGCAGCGATGGCTGCGTCGCTGCGGCGTGTGCGCCAGCTGCAGGCCACCGCGCTGGGGGCGACGCTCGACCGACCACTCTACAGAAGCGGGACATGGGAGTCGCCGCTCGGTACGCTCTATGCGGATGCCCTGCGCGAGCAACTGAACGCCGATGTCGCCCTGCATGCAAACGGGCTTGGAGGGCTGCGTGCGGACCTTCCGGCGGGCCCTGTCACCTTCGGCGCGCTCTATGCGACGTTTCCCTTTGACAATCGCATCGGGAGCGTGACTGTTTCCCCAGCGGTGCTCGAGGAGATTCTGTCGGCGGCGCTCAGGCGCGGTCGTCGCGGAGCGCTCGCTGTGTCGGGTGCCATGCTCGAGGTCGACTGCGCCACGGAGGGGATGCGGGTGAGGCTGCGTCAGCCCGACGGTTCACGGTTTCCCGCGGACCAGCCGCTGCGTGTGGTGGGCATCGACTCGTGGATGTCCGGGCCGCTGTTTGCGGCGGCGCGCAGACCCGGCGAGGAGATAGTCAGTCCGCAGTCATCGACGGTGCGCGAGGTGGTGGAAGACTGGCTGCGCAATCGCGGCGCGATGGAGACCGACCGGTATCAGTCCACCGCACAGGCCCGCCTGCGGGTCGACCCGCAGGTGACTGCCTGCGCGGGGAACTGATCGGCGGTCGACGTTACTTCCCGACCTCGACGGCGCGGATGTTGTCGTCGGTGTTGCGGTCGATGCGCTTGTTGTAGGGGTCGACGCCCGCAAACGCTGGCTGTGCGGCACTGCGCATCACGAACTGCTGCCGGCCGTCGCGCAGGGGGCAGCGTTCCACCGCGAGCACGTGCGCACTGCGGAACCCGCGCGTGCCTGGCTCCGTCGTGAAGAGGCCGACCTCAAAGATGTCGTCCATCGGGACCGGTGTTTCCTGTCCCTGGCCATCGGCGTGGCGCTTGGCGGCGTCGACCTCGATCGTCGTCTCCCAGGTGCCGCCCTCGAGCTGGCGTGTGGTGGCCGTACGGGCCGAGACGTCGTAAACCGTGATGCGCTCGAGCTGGTCACGGATGATGGCGTCGTGCGCCGGCCCGGCCTCTTCGCGCAGCAGCCGCACAAAGTCGGTGGGATTCGGATAGGGCGCAGGCTTGAAGGCATAGGTCGCCAGCAGGCGCCGCAGGGCGCGGTCGACGACCTCTGCCCCCAGCTCTTCCTTGAGCAGATACATGGCGATGCCGCCTTTCTGGTAGTGGATGTAGCCCTGGTTCTCGACGCGGACCAGCGGCAGTTCTTCCAGCCGCTCGCTGCCGCGCGCACGAAGGTAGCGATCCATCTCGAGCTTGAGGAACTTCCGGATCTGCGCCGGTCCGTAGACCTGCTCCATCACCCGAAGCGCCGAATACTGTGCCAGCGACTCGACCAGGAATGTCGCCCCCTGCTGATTCGCCGAGATGAGCTGATGGCCCCACCATTGATGCGCGACTTCGTGCGCCGTCACGTACGTCACGCCGTCAATGTCGTCCTCGTTCTTCCGGTGCTGAATGAACCCGATGCCTTCCGAGTAGGGCACCGTGTTCGCGAACGACTGGGCAAATGACGCATAGGCAGGAAACTCGAGGATGCGCAGCTGCCTGAACTGAAACGGGCTGAAGGCCGTGCTGAACAGATCCAACGACGTCTTCATCGCCGCGATCATCGTCTGGACGTTCGAGGCATGCGGCGGGTGGTAGTAGACCGCTAGGTCGACGTCCTTCCAGCGGTCGCGGGCGACGGCATAACGTGCCGACTGAATCGAGAAGAAGTGCTGAATCGGCGCGTCCGTGCGATACCGCACCATCCGGCGTCCGTCGCTGACCTCTTCAGAGACCAGATAGCCGGGAGCCACGGCCAGTTGATCGGCGACGGTGGTCACCGTGATGTCGGCCTGCACCCAGTCACTGTCCTGACGGAGAAACTGTGTGTCGCGTGCCGCCTCATCTTCCAGGGGCCGTGGCCGCGATTCGGGAGCCAGTCCGCGCTTGCGCCGTTCGTTGCGGTCCTGCAGGTAGATTGACCGGTCGACGCCAATCGTCGGCGTGATTTCACTGTTGTCGAGAAACGTGCCGTTACCGACCAGCCGGGTGTCGTTGCGGCGATGCTTGAAGCCGCGCTGCTGACGGACCAGATCGAATGACACGGTCGTGCTGCCGCCCGGCGGCAGCGGCGTGTCAAAGCGGAACCTGCGGTGGGCAAACTCGGGCCACTGCTGCTCGAGCTGTGCTCCGGTCACCTCGAGATTGGTGACGTCGAGCTCTTCCGGCACCTGCACGTGCAGGGCCGGAATGGGTGACCCTGACCGGTTGGTCAGCAGATACTGCCCACGAATGACGGCGCGGCGGTCGTCGGGATAGAGGTCGACCCTGAGTGTGACATCGGTGATGCGAGGCTGCGGCACCTGCTCGAAGGGCGAGAGTGTGCGCTCGAGGGCCGCCTGCACATCGCGCGTCGCCTCGGCCGTGCGATACACGTTGAGCACGTTCGTGTTGTAGACGATCCACGTGCCTGTCCCCAGCATCAGTACGAGACTGGCGGCCACGAGCGCGCCCGGTACGCCCGTGAGTCGAGTTCGGAGTCGCCCCAGGCGATGACGCAGGGACACGACGGTGCCGCGGCGCCACAGCGCCGTGGCGAGGACGGCCAGCACCACCGTGCAGGCCGACCAGAAGACCCGGAACCAGGCGGCGTGTATCGCAAACACGCCCTGCCCGTTCATATCGGACAGCGGTTCGGGTGTGGATGCGCCGAAGACAAACAGCGGATGTTCGAGGCCGAGTGCCGACAGGGCCGACTGCGACACGATGTAGGCCATCATGACCATCCAGCCCATAGGCTTCGACGGCACCACGGCCTGCACGAAAATGGCGAGGATCGCATACTGCGTGACATCCACCGTCCACGGCAGGACATACCAGAGCAGGTAGTGGCTCAGCTCGAGCGTCGTGTATCCCTTGGCCAGCTGGATGCCGACGGCGACGCCGGCGCTGCCCAGCAGCGTCGAGGCCAGCACGAGGCTGATGGCCAGCATCTTGGGCACGGCAAAGGCCCAGCCCGGCGCGGGTGTAGCGTCGAGCATCTCGTGCAGTCGCCGCTCGCGGCTGCTCCACACCAGTTCTCCGGCGTAATACATCGCGATGATCAGCGGAATGATGGCAAACGCCCCGGCCAGCGTCTGAATCATGACGCGGGTGACGGGAAGTGTTGCCGCTTCGTACATCTCGTCCGCAAACCAGAGCGCGGCTCCGGCATTGAGGCAGCCTGCCAGCACCAGCACGACATAGCCGGGATGACGGAAGGCTGCGGCCATGTCGTGCCGGACGAGGGCCCAGAGGGCCGCGCGGTCGCGGGCGGCCCACGAAGGACTCGCCTGGGACAGCGCCTCGGGAGCACGCGTGGCGATCGCGGGAGCGGATACCGTCTGGCTCGCCGTCTCGTTCGCGGCTGCCTGACGACGACGCCATCGCCACGGCCGTCCCTCGATGCGGTACAGCCGCACGGCGAGGGCCAGCACGACCACGGTGGTCGTGGTCCAGAGGATGCGGTTCCAGAGCAGGGCCCCTTCCAGCGGAGGCATTCGGGAATTCAGCTCCTGGGCCGTCCAGTACTTGGTGCTGATGGCCAGCGCCGCAATGCCGAATGGGTCGACCAGCGTGACGATCGACTCGAAGCGGGGCTGCGACAGGAGGCCCATCGCGACGAGGTATCCCACGAGCAGCACCACGACCGCGACGTACGTCTGTGACATCGATCGCGTCAGCAGGGCGACTGCAAACAGCACGGCCGAACTGATGAGCAGCGTCGGTCCGCTCAGCACCAGCCACGCATACAGGTACCAGCCGGGGTTGAACGGACCGACGGTGTCCGGATCGAGCCAGGGCATGGCGGCCCCGACGGCGTTGCCGAGCGGCACGCTGGCCATGGCGAGCAGCCCGGTGAGCCACGCGCCGATGAAGCGCCCCAGGAGATAGTCGCGCACGGGCAGCTGCGTCGAGTGCAGCAGCCCGCCAAATCGCGCCTCGTCGTCTCTCACGACGGCGTTGGCGACAAAGGCGGCCGCCACAAACAATCCAAACAGCTGGAGGATCAGTGACGACTGGGCAATGACAAACGGTGCGTTGACATGCACGTTGCCGCCATCGCCACCGAGGCTGATCTGGTCAGACGCCGCAGCACCGAAGGTGATCAGAAAGAACAGAAGGAAGGTCACCCAGAAGGCAGGCGACCTGAGCTGGTACCGGAGTTCGAACGAGACGATGTGGCGCAGCATGGGGAGGCCTTACGCCGCACGGCGCATCGATGCCAGCGTGGCAAAGTACACATCGTCGAGACCCGGCGTGGCCTCGGTGAAGCCGTCACCGGGACGGTCATCAGCGAGCACATGCAGCAGCGTGCGGCCGGCTTGCAGCTTGGTGGCGATCACGCGATGCGACGCCTTGAGTGCCTCGACCTGATCCTTCTGAACGATCGTGCGCCAGACACGTCCGCGGAGTTCATCGACGAGTGCACCTGGTGCGCCCTGCGCTGCGATGCGGCCTCCAGCCAGGATGGCCATGCGGGGGCACAGCTCGGCGACGTCCTCGACAATGTGTGTCGACAGAATGACGACGACCTGCTCGCCGATGTCGGCCAGCAGGTTGAGGAAGCGCTGGCGCTCCTCGGGGTCAAGCCCGGCGGTCGGCTCGTCGACGATGACCAGTCGCGGCTGACCGAGCAGGGCCTGCGCGATGCCGAAGCGCTGGCGCATGCCTCCCGAATAACCCGCCACGGCCTTGCCCCTGACATCCCACAGGTTGACCTGCCGCAGCAGGTGTTCGACCGTGTCCTTCCGTTCCCCCTTGGAGCTGTAGCCCTTGAGCACGGCCAGGTGCGAGAGCAGGTCCCAGGCCGACACCCTCGGATAGACCCCGAAATCCTGTGGCAGGTATCCGAGCGTCCGCCGCAGCGACTGCGGGTCTGCCAGCACGTCAATGCCGTCGAAGCTGATACCTCCCGCCTGGGGTACCTGCAGGGTGGCGATGCACCGCATCAGGGTGCTCTTGCCGGCGCCGTTCGGGCCAAGCAGGCCGAACATCCCGTGGGGAAGTTCGAGGGAGACACCGTCGAGTGCCACGGTGCCGTTCGGATATTCGTAGCGGAGGTCACGGATGCTGAGCATGAGTCACACCTCACTGAGCCGAGCCACAGGATGCCGGTGGGATGGACGGACGCGCCACGGACTTTGTTCCCGCCACGGGGCATCACCCGACGAAAAAGTCAGCTACAGTATGACCGGAGCGCACCGCTCCCATCACTTCAGGAGACTCTCCCGATGAGACGCATCTTCACAGTCATGCTGGCAGGCCTGGCGGCGGCGGGGTTGACGGCACAGGCGCAGCCGGCTGCCGGCGATGCCGAGGCGATCGAACGAGCGCTCGCCGCCGCACCGCGTCAGGCCCGTGACGGCGCCATGGTGATTCGCTGGAAGGCCGACTATACCTACGACGTGCTGCGGCCCGGTACCAACCGCATCGTCTGCTACGACCAGTCGGGGCTGCCGACCGAGCAGCCGTATTCGGTGCAGTGCACCAGCGCCGGTAATCTCGAGCGCGTGGCGCAGAACCGCCGGATGGAAGCCGAGCCCGACCGCACGAAGCGGCAGGCCGCGCTCGACGCCGCCGAGAAGGACGGCACGCGCGTCAAACCCGAATACGGGTCGGTGTTCTACACCCTCAGCGGCAAGGACGCCACGACCACACGGCTCCACATGACGATCGCCGTGCCGGGGGCCACGACCCAGTCGACCGGGCTGCCCGATCACAACAAGCAGGGCGGGGCCTGGATCATGAACGCGGGCACGACCAGCGCGCATGTGATGGTGCCCGGCAGCTGAGGTTACGGCTCAGGACGCGGGCGCGATGCCGCAGTCTCTCTGGTGAACGGCAGGTGCCACACGCGGTCCTGCACGACAGAGATGCCTGTCACCGTGCCGTCGACGGCACGCTGCACCAGCAGCGTGCCGAGCGACGCCGCGTCGAATGCATCGCGATACAGCGGTGTCAGGGGCACGCGGGTGTCGACGCCACGCCTGACGATCAGTTGTCCGCCGTCGAGCGTGAGACGCAGGCTCGTTTCCACCTCGGCAGACCGGTAGGTGCCGACCAGCGCCTGTAACTCGGCCATGGACGGTGTCGCCTCGGTCGTGCGATCGTAGGTCACCTCGTCATAACGGTCAGACACACGCACGGTGTCCCCGCCGATGAACTGCAGCTGTTGCCCGCCGGCCGAGGCGAACGTGCGCGCCGACTGCGGCAGCAGCCGCGCGCCACCAGCCATCCTGAGCGCCTCGCCATCGTCCAGCAGTCGCAGTGGACGCCCGTCCAGACGAGACCGGTAGAGCCCGGCCAGCGCGTTTCGCTCTGCCCGGGAGAGTGTCGCGGTAGCCCCAACGGGATCCTGGAGAGTGATCGCGCGTGCCAGATACACGTCAGCCGTGCGATAGGCGCGTTGCGTTGCCTGGCCTGATGTCACATTGCAGAGGACGGCCACGGCAATGCGCTGGTCGGGATAGCCCGCCAGGTGAGCCAGATAGCCAGCGGTCGAGCCGCTGTGATCGACCTGACGCACCCCTCGCCGCGTGTCGATCATCAGGCCGAGGCCGTAGCCGCGGCCCGCGGTGCCGCTGAACGAGATGGGTATCTGCATCTGCCCAATCCATGCCGCATCGGTTGGGCGTGAGGGACGGTGCAGGTACGAGGTCCAGGCCAGCAGGTCGCTGACGGTCGTCAGCAGGCCGCCGTTACCATGCACCGATTCGAAGGGCATCTCGGTGAGGAAGCCGTTCCCGGTGTCTTCATAGGCGAGGGCCCGGCCCTTCACGATGGCCCGATGATCATCGCGCCACGACGTGTGGCGCAGGCCCAGGGGGACAAACAAGCGCTGCCGGGTAAACTCGGCGAACGACAGTCCCGAGACGCGTGCCACCAGCACGGCCGCCAGGTTGTAGCCCGTATTGCTGTACGACCAGTGCGTGCCCGGGATGAAGTTGGTCGCCGCCTGTCGCGAAACGATGTCGAGGACGTGGGCATGGGTGTGCACGCGCGTCGTGCGGGGCCAGCCACTGATGCCGGCGAGACTGCCCCAGTCGCGCAGTCCGCTGGTGTGCTGCAGCATCTGGCGAATGGTGACCGGGGGAGTCGTGGTCGGTACCTCCGGGATGTACTTCGTGATGGGCTCGTCGAGCCGCAGCCGTCCGTCGGCCTCGAGCAGCAGCACGGCAGCCGCCGTGAACTGCTTCGAGACGGACCCGGCCTCGAAGATGGTCTCCGGCGTGATGGGGACGTCATGCTCGAGATCGGCCATCCCGTATCCGCGTTGCAGCGCCATGGCACCGTCGACACTCACACCCACGGCGCATCCGGGCGTCTGCGACGTATAGCCCGAGAAGATGGCATCAACATCGGCCTGCAGGGAGGCTGGCGCGACGGCCGGCTGTGCCCAGGTGCTCGATGACAGGCCGAGCGAGACACTGCACAGCAGTGCGCCGACAAGGTGGGGTAGGGACGAGGGGAGCGGAGCCGTTCGTGTCATGCCGGATTCCTTTCCATCACAGCCGTCCCTGACGCCGACGCACTTCGTCGGCCGTGACGGCGAGAATGATGACCGCACCGATGATGATCTTCTGCACGAAGGGCGACACCTGCAGCAGGTTGCCGCCATTGGCCAGGACGCCCATGATGAGCGCGCCGACCAGGGTACCGGCCACAGTGCCCTGGCCCCCGGTCAGGCTGCCGCCGCCGATGACCACGGCGGCGATGACGTTGAGTTCGTAGGTTTCCCCGGCGTTGGGTTGCCCGGTCACAGTGCGCGCCAGGTCGAGCGCACCCGCCAGACCGCACAGCACGCCGAGCAGGGCATAGCCCATCTGTCGCGTGCGTTCGACGTTGACACCTGCGTAGCGTGCGGCCTCGGCGCTGCTGCCAGCCGCGTAGCTGTGCCGGCCGAGCATGGTCTGCGTCAGCAGCACATGCATGACGAGTGACACGCCGACGACCAGCAGCAGCGGCACCGGCAGCGCGCCAGCCACATGAGCCTCGGCGAGCCATCCGGCTCCAGGTGGAAGGCCGGTGACAGCCGTGCCCCCCGACAGCAGCAGTGCGACACCCCGGTAGATGCCCATGGTGCCCAGCGTCACGATGAACGGAGGGATGCGCAGCCACGTCGTGGCCATCCCGTTGAGCCATCCGCACAAGGCCCCGACCGCGAGCGCGACAGCCATGCCCATGGCCACCGAGCCCTGCACCATGGCGAGCGATCCGCTGACGGCAGCCACGCCCACGACCGAACCCACCGAGAGGTCGACCCCGCCGGCCACCATCACCAGGGTCATGCCGACGGCCATAATCGTGATCGCCGCCGTCTGCCGGATGATGGCCGCGAAGTTGGCCGGGGTGAGGAACCGTGATTCGTGCCCGAGCCAGAGCCACTCGGCCACGGGAATCAATACGCAGAGCGCCAGCAGGCTGGCCACGGGCCACAGGCGCTGCATCCACCGGAGCGTCATGACGCCACCTCACCGACCGATGCCAGCGAGAGCAGTTGCTGTTCCGTGATGACATCAGGACGGAATTCACCGACGAGCGCGCCGCGGCGCATCACCAGCACCCGATCGGCCAGCCCGAGCAGTTCACGGAAGTCGGACGACTGCACGAGCAGGGCCGCCCCGTCATCGGCAAGGGCCCGCCATTGGCGATACAGATCGGCGCGGGCACCGACGTCCACACCGCGCGTCGGCTCGCTGAGCAGAAGAATGCGGCTCCCTGCGGCCAGCCAGCGCGCGAGCAGCGCCTTCTGCTGGTTGCCGCCGCTGAAGTGGGTCATGGGCTGCTCCGGAGCCGCCGGCCTGATGTCGCACCGGGCCATGCCTTCTGCTGTCATCGCATCCTCGGTGCGGCGAAGCGCCCGGCCGTGTAGCGGCTGCAGCGCGAGGG